>NZ_VHIZ01000038.1 GCF_006494375.1 Pantoea anthophila | reverse complement strand
ATTCTGTTCAATAGCTTATCGATGTCCTGCTGGTGTATGGCCTGTTTTTTTTGATGCTGGTCAATATCAGTGCCTGTTGTGGATTCAGGGAAGGATTTGCCAGGTGATACTATTTGTTAGATTAAAACCTTCTCGCAAATAATAATGGCCGCATGAGGATATTCTATTGATATATTTCGGGCGCGCGGCGCTATGCTGCACCTTTTTTAACTGCACTGCTTCGTATGCTGGTATTATGCTTAATGATATCGACGTGCAGACCTATCGGGATTTTGCCGAAAACCTGGGTAACTATAATGCCGGTGCAACGAATGTTCCGGTTTATAAAAAAGAGGGATCACTTTCTGACTATCTTCGTTTTCCTGTTCCCGATTTTGGCGGAGTCTCTTCGTCAGGTTATGCGACGCTCGTCTCGCCTTCCTATGTGCTGAGTGTTAAGCACAATACCGGTTATAAAACGGTGGAGTTTGGCAACGGGGCCGGATACGCCACCGCTTACCGTCTTATCAATCGCAATGATCTCAGCACGCAGGATTTCCATGCGCCACGCCTTGATAAGGTCGTCACTGAAGCCGCCCCCTATTCTTATGTCTCCAAAGCGGACTTTCTGTCTGACTATAAATCACGTTATGCCTGGTATACGCGGGCAGGAACAGGAACACAGGAGCAAATTAATGATGAGCAGACGACGCGGGTACGCCTGACAGGAGCCTATAACTGGAAATCAGGGGGCACCATCAGTGCGGCGAACGTGCGCGACATTTCCAATAATAGCTATCTGCGCTACTACAATCTTGGGCCTGACGATGCAGATACCACACCCCTGTCAATCGGAGCTAATGCCGGAGACAGCGGCAGTCCGGTTTTTGCCTGGGACGACATCGGGCAGCAATGGAAACTGGTTGCGGTGCACGTCGGCTATGACGCTGACAGCGGTCTCTACCGCAAGCGCGCCGTCGCAGGTTACATCCCCGGTGATTTTGTCGCTTCAGTAGAGGCAGCCAATACCTCGCCGGACGTTGTTGATCGCGCCGGAAATGGCACGGTTTTATGGAACGACGATGCAATAAAACAGGATGGCGTTTCATGGTCCTGGTCGGGGCTGACCTCAGCCTATGCGTCCGTCGCCCCTGCTAAAGCCTCCACATCTGAACTGGATGCCACGAAAGATCTTCGTTTTAACGGAGAGGGTGGGCTGATCACATTAAGCACACCGATTAACATGGGCGCGGGAAAACTCCAGTTTTCCAGTGATTACACCCTGACTTCAGCCAGCGGCGTGAACGCAACCTGGGCAGGGGGTGGGGTTGAGATAGACGCCGGCAAAAAAGTTGTCTGGCAGGTTAACGGGTTAGCCAGCGATGCGCTGCATAAAATTGGCGCGGGCACGCTCCACGTGAAGGCTGAAGGCGTGAATGCGGGCTCACTGAATGTGGGCGACGGCAGCGTTATATTGGATCAGCAGGCTGATACTTCAGGTAACCAACAGGCCTTTTCCGCCGTGACGTTAGTCAGTGGCCGGCCAACTGTCGTGTTAAACGATGAGCATCAGGTCGCGACTGACCAGATTTTCTTTGGCTATCGCGGTGGTCGTTTAGATTTAAATGGCAATGCGTTGACCTTCAAAAAAATTAATCATACGGATGGTGGGGCTAAACTGGTCAACCACAGTGATACCACGGCGACGCTCAACATTACGGGCAGTACCGCCGCCGACGTCCCTTTCTACACCTTCAGCAGCAGGACTCCTGAAGGAACGCCAGGTAACATTTATGTTTATAACAATCCCTATACGAAGGAGACCGAATATTTTCAGTTAAATACTGCCTCATACTGGTACTTCCCTACCGATAAATCGTCGACGAAAACCTGGACTTATCTTGGTACCGACGCAAATGAAGCTATCAATCACCGTCTGACGCAACTTAACGTTCAGGCTTTTCGCGGTTTTCTTGGTGAGACACGGGAAAATATCCTGAATGGCGCGATGAACGTTAACATCCAGCCGCGCAACGCGACGGCCATTACTGCCCTGACCGGTGGAATGAATCTGAATGGCGATCTGAATGTGGATAATGGCACGCTGATTCTGTCGGGACAGCCCGTGGCGCATGCTGGAGGAGTGGTGATTGATGACGACTGGCGCACCTCACTTTTCAGCGCCAGGCAGATTAAGGTGGGTGCGGGGGCTTTTTTCCAGGCGGGAGAGTACGCTGGCGTCAAAGCGAATTTTGTTGCTGCTGAGTCAGCCACGCTCTCATTTGGCTACAATGACAGCCCGCTGACAGGGGAGAAGAGCTGGCGTTGTTATGCTCCCATTTACGCCGATGAGACTCGCTGCAGTCAGCCTGTACGCAGTGCAGAGACGCTGGCGCGGCTGCCTGCCAGTGAGGTTGAAGGTGATGTCCGGCTGGCAGACCATGCGTCGCTCTATCTGGGTAAAGTAGATTATCAGGGTGCGGTGACATCATCCGGCAGCAGCCAGATGACCCTGGCGTCAGACGCAAACTGGAGTATGACCAGCCACAGTAACGTCACATCGCTCCGGGCACAGCGTGGCGCTTCGCTTTCGATGGTGCCAGCGGGTAGCTGGCGTCCCAAAACGCTGAGCGTTGATACCCTGGACGCAACCGGGCTGAAGCTGCTGCTGGGCGCTAAACCCTCTACAAGTGAAAACGATCGGCTGATGGTTAAAAACGCTGTCAGCGGAGGCGATAATCTGCTGGACGTGAGCCTGTTACTGGGCAACGAAGGGCAGGCCACCTTATCTCAGGATCTGGTGATGGTGGATGCCCCTGCTGGCACGTCACACAGATACTTCTCCTTTGCTGACAGTTACAGCGGATTCAGTGTTTACACGCCGAATTATGAGGTGAAAGACAATAACAATCGCGTGCTATGGGTGCTTGAAAGCCGTAAAACGGCAGAACCAGAACCAGAACCAGAACCAGAACCCGATGCCACGCCGGAGCCGCCCCCTGTACCGGATATCGCGCCAGAGCCCGCGCCGGTGACAGATGTCACGCCGGCACCAGAGCCGATGCCTCTGCCGGATGTTACCCCGGTTCCGGAACCCGCACCTGTATCAGACGTCATCCCTGTTGCAGACGTAACGCCAGAGCCCACCCCGGTAACGGATGTGACCTCTGACCCCGAGGTTCCAGCAGAGCAGCCAGCCGCTGCTGAAAAAGAGAAAGCAAAGCCTGAAGCGCAAGCAGAGGCGCAGGCTACAGCAGAAGCCGAAAAGGACACCCAAAAAACCGCGTTCAATACGGATGAGTGGTTCACGGTTTATGACAACCAGCCACTGATTCAGCAAACCCGCGCTTTGATGGCCGCGCGGCAATATATTGTCAGTGAGGCTGTCAGCCAGCTGCACAGCCGGACAGAGAGTCTGCGCGCCTCTCCGGATCGCAGCGGAACCTGGGCCACTATTGAGCAATCACAAGGGCATTTCCTGGGCCTGAAGAGTCATCAGCAGACGCTGAATGTCGGCTGGGACAGGCGCGGCGGTGCGCACACGGCAGGCGTCAGTGCCAGCTACACCCTGGGTGAGGTGAAAGGAGGGGGACAGGAGAAACACCGTCTGGCCACATTAGGTGCCTATTATGCCTGGCAGCGTGATGGCGGATGGTTCGCGGATGCCGCCAGCCGCTATATGTTTCTGACTCAGGAAATAAGCCTCGATCCTGCATTACGCATCCCGGGGGTGAAAAAGAAGAGTCACATAGTGGCGGGGAGTCTGCGCACCGGCTATCAGTTTCGTCTGGCCGACGACACGATCTCTGTTGCGCCTTTTGTCGGCGTCAGCGCCGGTATCCTGTCTGGCTATAGCCTTAAGGGGGAAGATGCGACAGTCTCATTAAGTTCAGCCACGCCCTGCTTCACCACCAGTGGGGTGATGGTGCAGAAACGCGGCCTGGGGACTTTACTGCCAAAGGTTAATCTCAGTGCCAGCCTCTCTTATCAAGCTTCACCGGGAAAAAAGGGCTCCACGACCACGCTCTCCGATCGCCAGTCTGACCGGCGCTACAGCGCCTGGTCTGATGACCGTTACCGCAGCAGTATCGGGCTGGAGGGCGAAATTCTCCCTGACCTTTCTGTGAATGCAAAAGTCGATAGCAGTTTTGGGGGCGTCTTTAATACGGATTACAGCGGGCTGATCGGGTTGTCATACCATTTCTGATCGCGCACGGTTTCCTGCTCGCCGGGCATCACGTCATGACCGGATGACGCGATGCCCGGTCTGCAGATTATCTGACCGGATCAGCAGACCAGTCGCCAGACATCTGCAGGTACTTCAGTGAAGGTCTCATTCATTATCAGCTCGGCTTTGCGATGATCGTAGGCACCTTCAAAGGAAGAGAGATCGTCATAAGGCAGTTTTTTACGCATATAGCTTGTCACGATATCCAGGATATCCCTGGAGGGGCAGTTTCTTAACTTTTCCAGATAATAGACTTTATTCATAATGTTTTTGCAATTCTCTTCCATAATCCCATAGCAGATTGAACAGACAGGTATAAACCAGAAAGAACAGCACCAGACCGCATTCAAGCTTCAACGCTGAAAGCAGCGAGATATCCAGCCACCATGCGGCAAAGGGGATTAATACCACTAACAACCCCGCTTCAAATAACAGGGCGTGAAGGCATCTTATCCGCCAGCTTTTTTTCATGCCTTTTCGCAACAGGAACTGGTCAAACAACAGGTTAAATAGATAGTTCCATCCCATCGCCAGTGCTGATGAAGCTACCGTCAACAGTGCCGACTGCGCAGGCGCCGCGGAGGCGCAGATCATCAGAATGATGAACACCAGACAATTGGCGACCACCTCAAAGACGATGGCATGCAGCACTCTTTCTGTTGTCGTGCGCATCGGGGATAAAGCGTGTTCCAAACCAGATTCTCATAATGTCGTCAGTACGCAGATCTGCCCTGGCGTGCCGTAATATCCGTCGGGCCCGCCCCGTTGCGATCTTTCTGCCTGCCTGTTAATTGACTGATGCAGGCTGTCCGGTTCTCTCTGAACACGCAGTTCATAAACGTTAAGCCGCACCAGAAGCAATATTAACGCCACCCCGAAGTCATAAAAGATTAAAGCTGCGAAAACCGCATATATAGTTTTTTATTTTAGTATTCAGGTTGACTATAGTTTTTTAGCCTGACCTGAGCGTTTATCTTGCGAGTCAGGTTAAGGGACAACCCTTATCGGGACGATATTAACGGTGAGGACAGCGGCCGCTTCACTTCCGCCGCAATCGTCAGTGCAATGTTGACGCGATCATCCACCACGCCGACCAGCCGATCCACCCGGAATGCCGTGCGGGAAATCGCGGTCGAGGCATGCAGGGCCAGCGAATCTGAGGCGGGGTCAAAGGCCTGTCCGCTGTCGAGCGTGGCCAGCATCACCACTGGCCGGCTGACATCTTTGACCGTTAACAACCCGAAAATCCGGTAATCAGCGCCCCCCATTGAGGCAACGCGGCTGCTGACGAAGTGAATCTGCGGATAATGCTCTGCATCGAAAAACAGATCGCTTTTCAGTTGCCAGGTTAACAGCCTGTTTGAGGCCACCAGCGTCGCGACCGGAATGGTGACGTCAATATGGTCATCACGCTCTTCATCGCGATTAAGCGTCACCGTGCCGGTCACGCCCTGCAGTGTGGCCTGAGAAAAGTCATGACCAAAGGCACGCCATGAAAGGCCGATCGACGTTTTCTCAGGCGCGATGGTATAGGTGACGGGGGCGGCGTAAAGCGCCGGGCTGAACAAGGCGAGCAGAGCGTATAAGCAGGCGACACGGTTCATCACTATTTTCTCATTCTGAGCGGGCTCAAACGCTGACGCCTGAAACCGCGATTTTATTGACTTTGTAACACTGTTTTACCTTTCTGTCGTGACGTATGTGACAAATATTAACGTGCTGTCATCTGAGATTCACGAAACGTTAACGGTGGCCGTCGTCTCAGCGCAAAAATAACGGGAAATATTAAGAATACATTAAGGCGGGAATATGGAATCTGACGTTTACCGGGATTGTAAGAGGGCGGTGATTAATCATCTGCGTTCTTCAGTAAGCTATTTTTATCTGAGAGGCCCCCTGACCGGACATAATGTAAAGCCGATCATTCAGCGGCAGATTCCGTTGTTTTATAAACAAATCATCAATCAATCAAAAAGAAGTCTGCCCGGAGGCGATATTAATGCATATCAGTGAACTTTTTCAGAAATGACCAAATGAACCCTGCATTAAATTATTGTTATTCATTCCCTTCATTTAATGTTCAGTTAACTTTCGTGCGCTAGTTTGTATTACCCGTCCGGCAACCCCTATTCCAGAAATGGACGCCTGGGGTAAATAACATCCCTGCCGGCGGATGATAAATCGCTATTTAAGTTCTGTTTCCGGCGTTGTGCCTGATTAATTTCGCGCGATCGCTTATGGGTTTGATCTGCAGGAGTTTTAGCATGGATTTTTTGCCTTTTTCCCGTCCCTCATTGGGTGATGAAGAGCTGTCAGCCGTGAAAGCGGTCTTTGACTCGGGCTGGATCACAACCGGCGCTCAGTGCGCCGGACTGGAGCAGGCCTTTGTCCGGCTGACCGGCAACCTGCACGCGATTGCCGTCAGCTCTGCCACCGCCGGAATGCACGTCACGCTGATGGCAATGGGAATTGGGCCGGGTGATGAGGTGATTACGCCCTCCATGACCTGGGTTTCCACGCTGAATCTGATCACGCTGCTGGGCGCCACGCCGGTCATGATCGATGTGGACCCTGATACCCTGATGGTGACGCCGGAACAGATTACGCAGGCGATTACGCCCCGGACCCGCGCCATTATTCCGGTCCATTACGCTGGCGCACCGGTCGATCTTAACCCGATCTACCAGCTGGCTGAGCAGCATAACATTGCCATCATTGAAGATGCGGCACATGCGGCAGGCACGACCTATCACGGAAAGCCGATCGGGCACCGCGGCACGGCAATTTTTTCGTTTCACGCCATTAAAAATATTACCTGTGCGGAAGGTGGCCTGGTGGTAACCGATGACGCCGCGCTGGCCGATCGCATACGCAGCCTGAAGTTTCATGGTCTGGCCGTTGATGCTTTTGATCGCCAGACGCAGGGCCGACTGCCGCAGGCAGAAGTGATGATGCCCGGCTTTAAATACAATCTGCCCGACATCAGCGCAGCCATTGCGCTGGTGCAGTTACAGAAACTGCCCGGTTTTATTGCACGCCGCCGCGAGATTGCCGAACGCTATCTTGCCGCGCTGCGCGCACTGCCGTTCACGCCGCTGTCACTGCCCGCCTGGCCTCATCAGCATGCGTGGCATCTGTTTATTATCCGTATTGATGAACGCCAGTGTGGCCTGTCGCGTGATGCGTTTATGCAGGCGCTGAAGGCACGCAATATCGGCAGTGGCCTGCATTTCCGGGCCGCCCACACCCACAGATATTATCGCGAGCGCTATCCCGATTTACGTCTGCCCGCCAGTGAACGCAACAGCCAGCAGATGTGTTCGATTCCCCTGTTTCCCTCAATGACGGACCAGGATGTCGAGCGCGTCATTCAGGCGCTGCATGACATTGCCGGAGTCTGATATGGGCGAGAATAAACCGATCAACAGACTCTCCGTGGTTATCCCGGTCTACAACGAGCAGGAGAGCCTGCCGGAGCTGCTTCAGCGCACCGCTGCCGCCTGCGACACACTGCAGATGGACTATGAAATCCTGCTGGTCGATGACGGCAGCAGTGACCGTTCCGCCGGGCTGATTGAGGAGGCAGCTTCCGCAGCAGGCAGCCGGGTCATCGGTGTGCTGCTCAACCGCAATTACGGGCAGCACTCCGCCATCATGGCCGGTTTCAGTCAGGTGCGTGGCGATCTGATTATCACGCTCGATGCCGATCTGCAGAACCCGCCGGAGGAGATCCCGCGGCTGGTTGAGGCGGCGCGTCAGGGCTATGACGTGGTCGGCACGGTCCGGCAGCAGCGCCAGGACACCTGGTTCCGGCGTAAAGCCTCGCGCACGCTCAACCGGCTGATCCAGCGAGTGACTGGCAAAGCGATGGGGGATTACGGCTGCATGCTGCGCGCCTATCGTCGCCACATCGTTGAGGCGATGCTCAACTGCCACGAGCGCAGCACCTTTATTCCGATTCTGGCGAACACCTTTGCCCGTCACACCATCGAACTGCCGGTGATCCACGCTGAGCGGGCATTTGGCGACTCGAAATACAGCTTTATGCGCCTGATCAACCTGATGTACGACCTGGTGACCTGCCTGACCACCACCCCCCTGCGACTGCTCAGCGTTATCGGCAGCCTGATTGCACTCGCTGGCTTCGCTTTCTCGCTGGTGCTGATTGTTCTGCGCCTCTTCTTTGGTGCGGCCTGGGCGGGGGATGGCGTCTTTGTTCTGTTTGCCGTGCTGTTCATGTTTACGGGTGCCCAGTTTGTGGGCATGGGACTGCTCGGGGAGTACATCGGGCGCATTTATAACGACGTTCGGGCGCGTCCGCGCTATTTCGTTCAACGCATTGTTCAGGCTCCAGAAGAGCCATCAGTACAGGATACTCAATCATGAAGACCCTCGTTTTCGCCTATCACGATATGGGCTGTGTCGGCATCAATGCGCTGCTGAAGGCAGGCTATGAGATCACCGCCATTTTCACCCACAACGACGTGGCGACCGAAAATCCTTTTTTCGGCTCGGTTGCGCGTCTGGCGGCAGAGCATGGCATCCCGGTCTATGCGCCCGACGAGGCGAATCACCCGATCTGGCTGGATCGTATCCGCAGCATGGCGCCAGAGATGATTTTCTCCTTCTATTATCGCCATCTGCTCAGCGATGAGATCCTGCAATGCGCGCAAAAAGGGGCCTTTAACCTGCATGGTTCGCTGCTGCCAAAATACCGGGGGCGGGCACCCCTAAACTGGGCGCTGGTGAACGGTGAACGCGAAACGGGTGTCACCCTGCATCGCATGGTAAAGCGTGCCGATGCCGGTCATATTCTGGCGCAGCAGGCGGTGGCTATCGACGACCAGGACAATGCGCTGACCCTGCACCGTAAACTCATCAGTGTCGCAGAGCAGCTTCTGGGCGACGTTTTACCCCGCCTGCGTCAGGGTGAGGTCAGTGAGTGGCCCCAGGATGAGAGTCAGGCGACCCGTGTCGGCCGTCGCACCGCCGAAGATGGACGGATTGACTGGAACCAGCCTGCTCAGACGATCCACAATCTGGTCAGAGCGGTCACCGATCCCTGGCCTGGCGCCTTTGCCTTCGCCGGGTCGGTCCGCTTCATCGTCTGGAAGAGCCGGGTTCATCACGAGCCGCATCAGGCCAGACCGGGCACGGTAATCTCTAAGCAGCCGTTCCTGATTGCCTGTGGTGAGGGAGCGCTTGAAATCCAGACCGGGCAGTCCGAGCATGGCGTCTACATGAACGGCAGTCAGCTGGCGCAGAGTCTGGGCATGGTGCCTGGCGCGCTGCTCTATTCGCAGCCGCAGTCGGCGCTCCAGCGCCGCACCCGGGTGCTGATCCTCGGCGTTAACGGCTTTATCGGTAACCATCTTACCGAACGGCTGCTGGAGGATGCGCATTTCGAGGTGTATGGCCTGGATATCAGTTCCGATGCCATCAGCCGCTTCCTCGACCATCCGCGTTTCCACTTCGTCGAAGGGGACATCGCTATCCACTCCGAATGGATTGAGTATCACATCAAGAAATGTGACGTCATCCTGCCGCTGGTGGCGATCGCCACGCCGATTGAGTACACCCGCAATCCGCTGCGCGTGTTTGAGCTCGATTTTGAAGAAAACCTGAAAATCATTCGCGACTGTGTGAAGTATCAGAAGCGCATCATTTTCCCGTCCACCTCTGAGGTGTACGGCATGTGTACCGATGACAGCTTCGATGAAGATTGTTCCAACCTGGTGGTCGGGCCGATCAACAAACAGCGCTGGATCTATTCGGTCTCCAAGCAGCTGCTGGATCGGGTGATCTGGGCCTATGGCGAAAAAGAGGGACTGCGCTTTACCCTGTTCCGGCCGTTCAACTGGATGGGACCGCGTCTGGACAACCTCAATGCCGCGCGTATCGGCAGCTCCCGCGCCATTACCCAGCTGATCCTCAACCTGGTGGAAGGTTCGCCCATCAAGCTGATTGACGGCGGCAAACAGAAGCGCTGCTTTACCGATATCAAGGATGGCGTGGAGGCGCTGTTCCGCATCATCGAGAACAAACAGCAGAATTGTGATGGGCAGATCATCAATATCGGTAACCCGGACAACGAAGCCAGTATCAAAGAGCTGGCCGAGCAGCTGCTGTGCAGCTTTGAGCATCATCCGCTGCGCAGCCAGTTCCCGCCATTTGCCGGTTTCCGCGAAGTGGAGAGCAGCAGCTACTACGGAAAAGGGTATCAGGATGTGGAGCACCGCAAACCTGCTATCCGCAATGCGCGCCGCTTACTCGGCTGGACCCCAACCGTGACGATGGATGTCACCATCGACAACACGCTCGACTTCTTCCTGCGCACCATTGAGCAACAGGCTGATAAGTGATGAAGAAGATCGGTCTGCGGATTGACGTAGATACCTGGCGCGGCACGCAGCAGGGCGTGCCGGCGCTGCTGACGCTGTTCCGGCGTCATGCTGTGCGGGCCAGCTTTTTCTTCAGTGTGGGGCCGGACAACATGGGCCGCCATCTCTGGCGGCTGGTGAAACCGGCCTTTCTCCTGAAAATGGTGCGTTCCCGGGCCGCGTCGCTCTATGGCTGGGATATCCTGCTGGCCGGAACGGCGTGGCCAGGCAAGCAGATGGGGCGCCGTCTGCGGCACATTATTCAGGACGCCACCCGTCAGCATGAGGTGGGACTGCACGCCTGGGACCACTTTGCGTGGCAGACCTGGGCGGGCGTCTGGCCACAGGAAAAGCTGGCAGAGCAGATAGCGCGCGGCACCGACCTGCTGAGTGAGATCCTCGGCCATCCGGTCAGCTGCTCGGCCGTGGCCGGATGGCGCGCGGATGGCCGGGTGGTCGCCGCTAAACAGCCGTTCGGATTCACTTACAACAGCGACTGTCGCGGCAGCGGCCCGTTCCGGCCGGTGCTGCCAGACGGGCAGATTGGGACGGTGCAGATCCCGGTAACGCTGCCGACCTGGGATGAGGTGGTGGGGCGCGAGGTCAGCGCAGAGGGGTACAACGACTTCATTCTGACCCGAATGCTCGCTGCGAAAGAGGGGGCGGTCTACACCGTTCACGCCGAAGTAGAGGGGATCATCGGCTACCCGGACTTCGATCGCCTCCTGACCCTGGCCGCCGATAACGGCATTCAGTTCTGTCCGCTCAGTGAACTGCTGCCCGCCGATCTGACGACGCTGCCATTAGGCCGGGTGGTCAGAGGCGAAATTGCCGGACGGGAAGGGTGGCTGGGCTGCCAGAAACGGATGGAAGAGGCGAACTAGTGCGGATACGTAACCAGACAATATGGCTGCTGTTTTTCAGCTTTTTTATCCTCTATTACCTTGTCCCGCCAGTGTTCCGCGATCTCTGGCAGCCGGATGAAACCCGCTATGCGGAGATCAGCCGGGAGATGCTGGCAACCGGCAACTGGATCACGCCGCACTTTTTCGGCCTGCGCTATTTTGAAAAACCGATTGCGGGTTACTGGATTAACTCGCTGGGTCAGTGGCTGTTTGGCCACAATAATTTTGGCGTGCGGGCCGGCTCGATATTCTCCACTGCCCTGACCGCCGCCCTGATTTTCTGGCTCGGCAGGCGGATGTTTGCTTCCTCGCGAACCGCGATCACCGGCGCGATCATTTTCCTCAGCTCGCTGCTGGTCTATGGGGTCGGCACCTATGCGGTGCTCGATCCGATGCTGATGCTCTGGCTGGCGGCCGCCATGTGCAGCTTCTGGCTGGCGACAGAGGCCAGTGGGCGCGCCGGGCGCGTGGGCGGCTATCTGCTGCTGGGGCTGGCCTGCGGCATGGGATTCATGACCAAAGGCTTTCTGGCACTGGCGCTGCCGGTACTGACAATCCTGCCTTGGGCGATCTGGCGCAGGAGAGTGCCGGAGCTGCTCTGCTTCGGCCCACTGGCGCTGCTCTCTGCTGCGGCAATCAGCGCGCCCTGGGTGCTGGCCATTTATCATCAGGCTCCCGATTTCTGGCACTACTTCTTCTGGGTCGAGCATATCCAGCGCTTCGCAGAAGCGAATGCGCAGCACAAAGCCCCATTCTGGTATTACCTGCCGATTCTGTTGCTGGGCACGCTGCCGTGGCTGGCACTGTTGCCGGGGGCTCTGCTTACGGGCTGGCGTGAGCGTCATCAGCATCCCGGTGCGCTCTATCTGCTGAGCTGGACGGTGATGCCGCTGCTGTTTTTCAGTCTGGCTAAGGGCAAGCTTCCGACCTATATCCTGCCCTGTTTTGTTCCGCTGTCACTGCTGATGGCCCATTATGGCCTGAACGCTGCGCAGCGGGCAGGGCGCGCCCTGACGCTGAATGGCTGGCTGAACCTGATATTCGGTATCCTGACGCTGGCCGCCGTACTGCTGGTGCTGGCCCCCTGGAGTCTGACGCATCATCCGCTGTTCGCCACGCATGAGATGCTGAAGCTGGTGCTGGCGGCAGTGGCATTCCTCTGCTGGGGGCTGGTGGGGGCGTACAGCTGCCGTTCTTCCTCGCGTCGCTGGCTGGCGGCGGCACTTTGCCCGCTGGGCCTTGCGCTGGTTATCGGTGCGGCCATCCCCGATAAGATCCGCGATGCCAAACAGCCGCAGCGTTTTGTGGCGGTTATCAGTAAGCAACTGGCCACCAGCCGCTTTATCCTGGCTGATAACCCTGGCATCGCCTCTGCGGCCGCCTGGCACCTGCAGCGCAGCGATATCGGTTTCTATGACAGCAAGGGGGAACTGGAATATGGGCTCGGCTACCCGGATGCACAGTCCCGTTTTGTTTCTCGGGCAGATTTCGCCGGCTGGCTTGCCCCACATCGTCGCGAGGGGAGCGTGTCGCTGCTGTTGCTGATGGACTCGGTTCACAGCGATATCGATGAGGATGTGCCGGTGCCGGACGCCGTCTATCGTCAGGGCAGGCTGGTCTGCCTCTACTACAGCCAGACGAAGTAATGCTGCTGCTGATTATTCTGGTCAGTCTGCTCAGCTGCAGCGCACAGCTTTGCCAGAAGCAGGCGACGAGGGCGGTATCCCGCCGGACGCGCCTGAGCTGGATTGGCGTGAGCGTGCTACTGCTGGGCGTTGCGATGCTCCTCTGGCTATTGGTGCTGCAGCGGGTGCCGGTCAGCCAGGCCTACCCGATGCTGAGCCTTAACTTTATTTTTGTGGCGCTGGCCGGACGTCTCCTGTGGCGTGAACGGTTAACGCCGCGCCAGATAACCGGCACGCTGTTGGTGGTCACTGGCGTGGCGCTGATGGCGAGTCAGATATGAAAGGATATGGATGGGTTGCCTGCAGCGTGCTGCTGGTCTCGGCGGCGCAGCTGATGATGCGCTGGGCGATGCCGCAGTTGCCCGATGTCAGCAGCCTGACGTCACTGCCTGCTATCGGCATTCTGCCCGCCCTGCTGCTGGTGGCGGGGCTGGGCGCCTATGGCCTCTCCATGCTCTGCTGGATCAGTGCGCTGCGTCATTTCCCCCTGAACCGGGTCTATCCGCTGCTCAGCCTGAGTTACGTGCTGGTCTGGCTGGCTGCAGTTTCTCTGCCGGTATTTCATGAGGCGTTCAGCTGGCATAGTCTGGCGGGCGTGGTGATGATTGTTATCGGGATTTTGTGCATCGTGGTTAAGCCCTGAATAGGGTCTGCATTACTGTTTTCGCATCAACTCACTTTTTTATTCACGTTTTCGGGCAAAGATTAGCCGGGTCGGCGTAGCGAAATTATCGTTTTCGTGATAAAAATCCTTTCTGTTAGCGTTTTTGCGTGAAAAATAAAGGATTCAGTATGCTGGTCGGCTTTAGCGCATTGCGCGAACGTTATGCAATCAGACTGGCGCAGCCACTGCGTGTGAAATCAGCGATTGGAACGGTACGTTCTCACCATGACAGTCAGGGGCAGGTGGAAAATTACTATCCTCCTGGTTATCAGCCGGAGGATAACTTTGCCGGGCATTTTGCCTTTGGTCTCAAATATGAAGAGATCCACCTGGAGTTTTTTGCCCGCCTGTTTACGGTAATCGGGCCGGAACCTCTGGAGGCGTGGTGTCGTCAGGAGCCGTTCGGACAATATGCGCGTCGGGCAGGGTTTTTCTATGAGTGGCTGACCGGTAACCTGCTGCAGGTGCCCGATGTCACTAATGGCGGCTATATTGATGCGATTTCATCGAAAGCGTATCTGACCCGAACCACCGTGAAACGCAGCAGACGCTGGCGCATTAACGATAACCTGCCGGGATCGATCGATTTCTGCCCCCTGGTGCGCAGAACAGCTGCCGTTGAACAGGCGCTGGCGTTCGATCTCAATGCGGCCTTTTCAGATCTGGATAAGGCCTTTGGCGCAGATATTCTGATGCGCACCGCCAGCTGGCTGACATTTAAAGAGTCCCGTGCCAGTTTTCTGATCGAGAAAGAGTCGGACCAGGGCGATCGCATTCAGCGGTTTGCCCACGTTATCGCGCAGTATTGCGGTCAGCTGGACGATCCGCTCAGCGATGTCAGCCTGCACACAATACAGCAGGGCATTCTGGGGCAGGATGCACTGGGACTGGGTCTGCGACGCTCGCCGGTATTTGTCGGGCAGTCGACAATGCGTGAAGATATCGTCCACTATATTGCCCCTCACTATGATGATGTTCCTCGTTTCATGCAGGGGCTGAAAGCCTTCGAACAGGCGACGCACGGAGCCGCGCCGCTGGCCCGTGCCGCTGTTATTGCGTTTGGATTTGTCTATATCCATCCCATGCGCGATGGCAATGGTCGTATCCATCGCTTTTTAATTAATGACACGCTGATTCGTGACGGAGCGATACCGGATGGGGTCATCCTGCCCGTCTCGGCCACCATCACCAGCTCGATGGACTTTCGCGTCGGTTACGATCGCACGCTGGACGTGTTTTCTAAACGGCTTATGCGGCGTTATGCAGGCTGCTATCGGTTTGGTGAACTCAAAACCTATGAAGATGGCACGCAAAGTAACTTCATTTTCAGCGACTATGAGGATGCCCGCTTCGCCTGGCGTTATCCCGACCTAACCGAGCATGTGCTCTATACGTGCAGAGTGATAGAGCACACCGTTCGAACAGAAATGGCAGATGAAGCGCGCGTGTTAGTCATATTTCAGCGTGCGCAGCAGCGTCTGAAAGAGGTTGTGGAAATGCCCGATCAGGATGCAAGCCGGATTATTCGTTCGCTGAAGGAAAATGGCTGGCAGATCTCAGGCAAGCTTAAAAAAACGTTCCCGATGCTGGACGACGCGACGCTGTCCGGACGCATCGTGGAAGCGGTCAGATCGGCATTTGAGACACAGGCAGGCTGAATGCCCGGATTTGATCTGCCGGTCATCGCGTTAAGCAGAGCCGTTTAAGCTGTGCGGCCAGCGCACCTGTATCGCTGACGATCAAATCCGGTGCAGGCGCCAGTGGATAAGGTGACTGGCCTTTGCGGGTGATAAATGCGGTCTTCATCCCTGCCCGTTTTGCGCCACCGACATCCCAGCCATGCGCCGCCACCATCATGCACTCTGCGGCAGGCTTGCCCATCTCTTTCATTGCCCACTGATAAACTCTCAGATCGGGCTTATAAACCTTAACCTGCTCCACGCTGAGAATGCGGGCGAATAGCGGTGCCAGCCCGGCTGAACTGAGTTGTTGTTCAGCCAGCGCGGCAGAGGAGTTGGTCAGCGCAACCAGCGTAAAACCCTGCTGCTGCAGGGCAGTCAGCCCTGCGGCGACATCAGGATGCGGCGGCATTGCGGCGATAATGTCAGCCAGTGGCGTTGCTTCTTCAGGCAGGGTTACACCGTAACGCGAAGCGGTCATCTTCAGCACCGCTTCGGCGATATCACCAAAGCTATGCCAGCTGCCGGTCACGGATTCGACCAGAGAGTGGTGCAGCACCGAGGTAAACCAGGCTTCGGCACGTTCCGGCCGGTCACCGAGTCGCTGTGCGACCACCTGATTCAGTTCGGTGGTGTCCAGCAGGGTCTCATTGACATCGAAAAAGAGGGTGTCACTGCAGGAATGGGGGTTGAGATTGTTAGTCATCTTGACTCCGGTTGGCTTGATGAGAGGCGTTAAGGGCGCTGATTGAAGGTAGGACACCGGGAAGGATTGCTCAAGAACGGGGGCTGCGTGTCGTTGTAATTCAGGCTGTGAAACTGGATGTTGTTTAAAATGCGCACAATACTAATTATGTTAAATAAAGTGTTCTGCTCTTAGAGCTGATACCTCCTCTTCATGTACTCATGAACCCTGATCGGATAACTTCCGGACAAAAGATTAAATGGATTGATCATTGATAACATTTCAAGCGTAAGCCGATATAAAAAATTTGAGATATATAGGATCAGTACAAAATTCCTTTCAGGAAAAAACTGTCTTCACATAATCAGCATCGTCCGTCTTTCTGACATTCATTTATTGGTACCCATTCACCAGTAGGTTCTGATCTGTCTGTAGAGATAAGTTGTAAGACTCCTGCGTTATATAATCCAGGAACGCCCGAAAAAGAGATTTTTTTTCCCTCTTGGAAAAGACCGTCATAGATAATCTGTTTTTCCCCTCCAGTCAATGAGATGAGTGCTACAGTCACTCTACCGCTTGAGCAATAAGCCTCTGTAATAACGTTGTTTTTCCATTCATCGTCAATGAGGCTAGAGGGTGCACTGGATGTCGTTCCTCCTGGCTTTGTGCACTCTTCACCTGGAATCGACACGCCTGTCATCTCTCTATTTCTCGTATTGCTTTCTGAACGAGGAATATAAAACGTGACAGAAAAGTGATAATCATTATGTTCTTGAAGGGGGTGTAAGAAGCCATCGATTTTCAACCCTAAAAAGTTCATAACGGGACTAATATTTTGGGAAATAAAATTACGATAACCTTCTAAAATTGCATCGCCTGTACTGGAGATTAAGGAAGTCATAATCAAAGCAGCGATTATATAGAGTCGTTTTCGGAAGCTGTTTACATTTTTGATTTTCATAGGCCTTAAAGTTATCCCATTATTTTTATCCTTAACGTTATCATAACCAGCCTCAATTCGCGTCTGTTCTTGGTGCAAATCATATATTCAGCAAGTCGAATTTCATCATCCCCAGCCACAGACAGGCAGTTTGCGTTCTCCCTCTTCCCACCGCCTGAATGTGTCTTATCTCTTCTGAACGACCTGTCAGGGTTTCAGAATGACTTTTGTCCAGCCATTATCACGATCATCAAAATGCTTATAGCCTCCGGCTGCGTCTGCCAGCGCGAGTCGGTGCGAAATGATCTGCGCCGGATTGGCTCTGCCCTGATGGATAAGCCTGGCGAGCTGGCGGTTATACGCTTTGACATTACACTGGCCGGTCTTGATCGACTGGCCCTTGAACCAGAAATTACCAAAATCGAAAGGCACTTTACCCTCTTTGGCCAGATCGGTCGCGCCGCCGGGGTCCTGCGGAACAAAAACCCCTACCGCACCGATACCGCCCGTGGCCTTGGTTGAGGCGACCAGGCTGTTCAGCGTGGCAGAGTTATCCTCGTGGCCATGTTTATTGCAGCACTGATACCCCACGCACTCGCAACCGCAATCCGTGCCGCGCCCATCAGTTAACTCGAGAATTTTATTGACGGCCTCATCACCCACCCCGTTGATGGCCACTGCGCCCATCTGTTCAGCCAGCGCCAGTCTGTCCGGATGGGTATCCACCACAAACACCTGCGAGGCGCCCTTAATCAGGGCCGAGTGCGCAGCCATCAGGCCGACCGGTCCGGCACCGTAAATGGCAACACTCTCTCCGGGGCGCAAGCCTGCCAGTTCAGTGGCGTGCCAGCCGGTGGGGAAGATGTCGGACAGTAGAACGTAGTCTTCCTCTTTTTCTACCGCATCAGGCGGCAGCACCAGGCAGTTAAAGTCAGCATAGGGAACGCGCAGTAGCTCCGCCTGTCCGCCATCCCATTCGCCCATTTCAGCAAAGCCATAGGCGGCACCGGCCGTACCCGGGTTTGCCGTGAGACAGTAACCGGTTAACCCTTTCTCGCAATTTTCACAGAATCCGCAGCCAACGTTAAAGGGCAGGCAGACATAATCGCCGACTTTGACCCGCTCAACCGCGCCGCCGATTTCGATGACCTGGCCCAGGTTTTCATGGCCAAAGATGCGACCCTGTTCGAAGCTGGTGCGCCCTTCATACATATGCAGGTCGGAACCGCAGATATTGGTGGTGGTAATACGGACAATGACATCGGTAGGACGAACGATTCTGGGATCCGGCACCTCTTTGACTGAAACGTCAAAAGGTCCGTTATAGACAACTGCTTTCATGGTGTTCTCCTCACGTGCATGATCAGTTATGAAGGCTGCGGCTGCGTGAATGTTTGCGGTCGCCACCCTCTTCGTGATGCTGCTTTTTCAATCAAATGGCGTGATTGAATGTGTAAGTGTAGAACAGCGCATGGCGCAGTCTGAGGATATTAATATTATGTAACCCTATGAAATTTAAGCACCGCTTCGCTAAAGCCCTCCTGTTTCTCACCTTATCAACGCCTTTGCGTCCTGCTGCCGCTTGCCTTACGGCAGGTTAATTTTTGCTCTGAAGCCGGTGGCGGAGATTGCCCCAAACCTCCGCCGGCTCTCCCCTACTTTTTATCCTGCGACCAGGTGGCGCTGCGGATATCGACCTTCACCGGCAGCAGACCAATCCGGGTAAAGGTATCCGCCAGCGCCTGCTGCTGGGTGAAGACCTCTGGCGTCATCCGCTCTGCGCCAAACGGCATTCTCGCCAGCGCGCGCTGCCAGACAGGCTGGGGCAGCCCGGTTGAGGTGGACATGATTCTGGCTGCCTCTTCCTGATGCTGATTGGCCCAGCTGCTGAGCGTGCCGAGTTCATCCACGACCTTGCTGGCGATCTGCGGGTACCCTTCCGCAAACTTACGGCTGGCGAGGTAGAAGGTGTAATGGGGCACCAGTCCTTCTGCATTTTTGATCAGCCGCGCATGAGCATTGGTTTCCACTTCTGCATAGTAAGGATCCCAGATGACCCAGGCGTCCACTGCGCCGCGCTGGAAAGCGGCACGCGCATCGGCAGGAGGCAGATAAACCGGCGTAATGTCTTTGTAGCTCAGCCCGGCCTGCTCCAGCGCGGTGACCAGCAGATAGTTCACGTCAGAGCCTTTGTTCAGCGCGACGCGCTTCCCCTTCAGATCCGCAACGCTTTTGATCGGCGAGTCGGCCGGAACCACAATCGCCTCGGTTTTCGGGTTGGCGGGCGAGTGTGCCAGATAGACCAGATCGGCCTGAGCGGCCTGCGCGAAGGTGGGCGGCGCGTCGCCGGTCGCCGCGAGGTCGATGCTGCCGATGTTCAGTCCCTCGAGCATCTGCGGCCCGGCCGGAAACTCAATCCAGTGAACCGCGATCCCCTGCTTTTTAAATTCCTGATCCAGCGTGCCGCGATATTTCAGCAGCGCGAAGATATTGGCCTTCTGGAAACCGATATTGATCGTTTCGGGCTTCTCTGCTGCCTGGGTGCTGAATGCTAAGCCCGCCTGAGCGGCAATAATGAGTGCGCTGAGTAATACTTTTTTCATTTCTCATTCCTGAGTCTGTTGTAGTCAGCGCAACATATCAAACGCGGGGTGCCGCGCTTAGCGAGGAAAAGTTCGATGCTTAGCTGAAAAAACGCTATGGATGCCAGATGGACTCGCGAACCCGGATAGCGCGATTAAACAGCCCCAGCGCATAGAAGCGGTCTGCGATGGTCTGCTGTTCGCGGATGATGGCTAAATTCATGCGCTGGGTCTGATGACTGCGCCGGGCCAGGGCATGCATCAGAGATGAAGTGGAGATGCCGAGTTCGGTGGAGAGCAGCCCGGCGGCTTCCGCGCGGTGCGCATCAATGTAACGTCCCGTCTGCTCCAGCGCGCCAAGCAGAACCTGCAGCAGATCGCCCGAATGGGCGGCAAATCCGCGTTCGGCGAGATAGAACTGATGGTTGTTGACCCGCCCGGTGCCGTCAGCAATCACCCTGAACTGCCCGCTGTTCTCGGCATCGCTGAGCAGGGGATCCCACATCATCCAGGCATCCACCGCATTGAGATCGCTGGGCGTTAAGGGATATCGGGGCGGCGCGTAGACGATACGCACATCATCCAGGGCTAACCCCGCCTCATCCAGAATCTGCAGCAGCAGATAGTGAACGTTGGAGCCGCGGTTGACGGCGATACGCTTCCCTCTGAGATCGCCTATCTGCTGAATCGGGCTGCTGTCCGGCACCAGCAGCGCGACACTCTGCGGCGCCGCTGGCTCCCAGGCGACATAAATCATCGGGCTGTTGCTGGCCTGGGCAAACAGCGGCGGCACTTCGCCGGTGGTGCCGAAATCGATCTCCTTATTGCTCAGCGCATGCAGAAGCTGCGGACCCGCCGGAAACTCGCTCCACAATACGCTGACGCCACGATCCGCCAGCTGCTGTTCCAGCGACTGACGCGCTTTCAGAATGCCGAGGTTGCCGAACTTCTGATAACCGATGCGCAGTTCCCGCTCATGCTCCGGAGCCTGGCAGGAAGCGGTCTGGCGCTGACGCAGGGCGGTGCGGCGCGGTTTAATCACGCCGAGGTGTCCCAGCTGGGTGCGCAGCGTATGACGGCTGATGCCGAGCAGAGCGGCAGCCTGAAGCTGATTGCCCTGGGTCAGTTCCAGCGCATTTTTCACCAGCGCGGCAATCACGCGGGGATAGAGTGGCGTTTCGCTCTGCTGCATCTGCTGGCGCAGGAACTGATCCAGCGCCTCTTCGCCAGGCGGCAGATCGCCTTCTGCCAGCGGACTCAGCCGCAGCTGCTGCGGCGTCACCACGGAGCTTTTGCTGAGCAGCACGGCGTTATGCAGCGTATTCTCCAGTTCGCGGATGTTGCCCGGCCAGCTGTAGGCCATCAGCGTCGCCAGCGCCTCCTCGCTGAGGCGGAGCTGAGGACGGCCCAGGCGACGTGCATAGAGCTGCAGAAAGTGCGTGGCCAGCACCGGAATATCCTCGCTGCGCTGGCGCAGCGGGGGCAGCGTCACACTGGCTACATTCAGCCGGTAGTAAAGGTCTTCCCGGAATCGCCGTTCACGAATCGCTGCGGCCAGATCACGGTTCGTCGCCGCAATCACCCGCACGTTGACCTTTACTGCCCGTGACGATCCGACACGGGTGATCTCACGCTCCTGCAGCACGCGTAGCAGCTTTATCTGTAGCGACAGACTCAGTTCGCCGACTTCATCGAGCAGCAGCGTGCCGCCTTCTGCCGCTTCAAACCAGCCGCGATGCCGCTCCTGTGCGCCGGTAAACGCCCCTTTCTCATGTCCAAACAGTTCTGACTCCGCCAGACTTTCGGTCAGCGCACCGCAGTTAACCGCCAGGAACGGCTGCCGGTTGCGCGCGCTGTGATGATGCAGATAGCGCGCCATCACCTCTTTACCGGTGCCGGTTTCGCCAATAATCAGTACGGTCGCATCGGTGGGGGCGAGCTGATCCAGCACGCTTTTAAACGCGCGCGATGCGGGGTCAATCAACTCAGGGCTGGAAATCTGCATCTCGTTTTACCGGGTTACCAGAAGAGTGATGACCATACCGCGCGTCCGCCGCATAAACGAGAGGCCGGAGGTGCCGGATTGTTGCCGACGCGACAGCCTGCCACCCTGGCTGTTGCAAATGCAGCAGCGCCAGTCGAAATCGTAGATGCCTATCTCACTGAATTAACGGGATAAAAATAGCTGCTCGATCTGGCACGCTATCTGCTAATGGCTATATAACCAAAGGAATTATCCCTATGTATTAAATTCAAATATCGTTATAAAGGAATCTGCTAATGAGCCACGCGACACAGGAAAACCTGAATCTCTTCTGGTTTCTGCCCACCCACGGTGACGGGCGCTATCTGGGGACAACCGAAGGAGGCCGGGCGGTCGATTTACCCTATTTACAGCAGGTGGCGCTGGCGGCAGACAATCTGGGCTACTACGGTGTGTTGATCCCGACCGGCAAGAGCTGCGAAGATTCATGGCTGGTCGCCTCGGCGCTGGCCCCGATCACCAAAAAACTGCGCTATCTGGTGGCCGTACGCCCCGGCCTGCAACCGCCGAGCCTGGCGGCACGGATGGCAGCGACGCTGGATCGCCTCTCGGGCGGGCGTCTGCTGATTAACGTGGTCACCGGCGGCGACCCGGTGGAGAACAAGGGTGATGGCATCTTCCTCAGTCACGCCGAGCGCTATCAGGTGACCAGGGAGTTTCTCGACGTCTACTCCCGCCTGCTGAAAGGCGATAAGGTCGACTTCGAAGGAGAGCATATTCGCGTAGAAGGCGCGGAGATCCTCTTTCCTCCGGTGCAGGAGAACGGCCCGCCGCTCTATTTTGGCGGTTCCTCAGAGGCGGCTATCGACGTTGCCGCCAGCCAGATCGATACCTATCTGACCTGGGGAGAACCGGTCGAACAGGTGGCAGAGAAGCTGGCGGTGGTGCGTCAGCGGGCGCAGGAACAGGGCCGCACGCTCTCCTATGGCATCCGGTTACATGTCATTGTTCGGGAAACGGAAGAGGAGGCCTGGGCCGCCGCCGATCGGCTGATCTCGCATCTGGATGACGAGACGATCGCCGCAGCGCAGAAGATTTTCGCCCGGATGGATTCAGCCGGTCAGGCGCGGATGAGTGCGCTGCATCAGGGGTCACGGGAGAGTCTGCGCATCGGGCCTAATCTCTGGGCGGGCGTGGGACTGGTGCGCGGCGGCGCAGGCACCGCGCTGGTGGGCAATCCGCAGCAGGTTGCCGATCGTATTCGTGAATATCAGACGCTGGGGATTGAGAACTTTATCTTCTCCGGCTATCCGCACCTTGAAGAGGCGCACCGCTTTGCCGATCTGGTGATGCCGCTGTTACCGCTGGCGGCAAATGCTGAAAAGAAACAGCGCAGCGTGAATACCGGGCCCTTTGGCGAAACCATTGGCGGCGACCGTCGCCCGGAAAAGCACTCCAGCGCCAGTTAACAGAAGAAAAGGCTCGTTTATGTCACAACAGCAGATTGTCATCATTGGCGGTGGATTCACCGGCACCGCACTGGCGATCCATCTCGCCCGGCTGGGCGAGGCGGGGTTGAGCGTGACGGTGATCGAACCGCGGGCGCAGCTGGCGCAGGGCGTGGCGTATGGCACGCCCGATCCGGCGCATCGTATCAATGTGCCGGCTGCAAGAATGCAGCTGGCCGGGGATGAAGCGGGCGCGTTTGACCGTGACTACCGCGCCTCGCCGCACTTCCGCGACGATCCGGACGCGCTGTGGCATGACGGCAATGTTTACCCGCAGCGCGGCGAGTTTGGCCGCTGGGTCAACGCGCAGTTTATTTATCAGCAGCAGCACTCGCCCGTGACGCTTCGCCATTTACGGGACAGCGCGGTTTCCCTGCAGGAAGGCATCGTCACTACGGCTTCAGGTCAGCGCATCCGGGCCGATCAGGTGGTGCTGGCGATCAGTCATCCGCCGCCTGAACTGCCTGCGCTGCTTAAACCGCTGCAGGCGCACCCCGCCGTCATCGCTAATCCCTGGCAGGGTGATGCGCTGGCCCGGATTGCGCCAGACGAGCGGGTGGTGATCATCGGCTCAGGGCTGACCATGTCTGATGTCGTCGCCTCGCTGCACCGCCAGCGGCATCGCGGCGGGATAACCGTTTTCTCGCGTCGCGGGCTGGTGCCGCGCGCCAACCTGAGCGGCAGCGAAGAAGAGTACACGCTGGATTACCGCCTGCCGCAGCCCGCCAGCGCGCGAGGCTGGTTACATCGGGTGCGTCAGGAGGTTAAACAGGCCGCGGCGCTGAATCTCCCCTGGCAGCTCGTGCTGGATGATATTCGCCGCAACGGGCAGCGTATCTGGCAGAGCCTGCCGCTGCATGAACAGCAACGCTTTCTGCAGCATCTTCGTCCCTGGTGGGACGTTCACCGCTACCGCATCGCCCCGCAGGTCAGCCAGGTGCTGACTCAGCTGCAGGCCAGCGGTCAGCTTTCGCTGCGGGCGGCGCGTCTGATCGCCGCCGAACCGGCGGGAGACGCGCTCCGGCTGACGCTGCGGCTGCGGGGCGCGCATCAGGAGAGCCGGGTAGTGGATCGGGTGATTGTGACGACCGGCCCGGCGCATAACGCGCTGCTCAACAGCAATGCCCTGCTGCGCCAGCTACACCGCGACGGCATGATTCAGCCCGACGCACTGTCGCTGGGCATCAGCGTCAATGCACTGTCGCAGACGCTGGATGCCAGGGGCGAACCCAATCCGCATCTCTCTGTGGCCGGGCCTGCCGCGCGCGGACGTTTTGGCGAGCTGATGGGACTGCCACAGGTGGCAGAGCATGCGGAATCGGTGGCGCACAGGCTGCTGAGCATTACGCCCTCCTCCCTCAGTGAGCGATGTCCCGGCTCCCTGACGCACTGATTCAGCCCTGAAAAAACCTCAATCTATACGCGGGCGGCAAGCGATTGCCGCATCCGCTCAGGAGTCGCTATGTCATCGCAACGTGAAATTCGCCTTAATGCTTTCGATATGAACTGTGTCGGTCATCAATCTCCCGGCCTGTGGGCGCATCCCCGCGACCGCTCCTGGCAGTATAAAGATCTGGAGTACTGGACCGACCTGGCGCGCCTGCTGGAGCGCGGTAAGTTTGACGGGCTGTTTATTGCGGACGTGCTGGGCGTCTATGATGTGCTCAACGGCAATAACCAGGCGGCCATTCGCCAGGCCACCCAGGTGCCGGTCAACGATCCGCTGGCATTAATCACGCCGATGGCGCTGGTGACGGAGCATCTGGGGTTTGGCCTCACCGCCTCGCTCTCGTTTGAACACCCCTACCCGTTTGCACGGCGCATTTCCACGCTCGATCACCTGACCAAAGGCCGCATCGGCTGGAACATTGTGACCTCCTATCTGGAGAGCGGCGCGCGCAATATCGGCCAGCAGACGCAGACCGATCATGACGCGCGCTATGACTATGCCGATGAATATCTTCAGGTGATCTATAAACTGCTTGAGGGTAGCTGGGAAGATGACGCGGTCGTGCGCGATCGCGAACGCCATATTTTCAGCGACCCGGATAAAATTCATCCGATTAACCATCAGGGCACCTTCTTTCAGGTGCCGGGCATTCATCTCTGCGAACCGTCACCGCAGCGCACGCCGGTACTTTACCAGGCGGGAGCCTCCAGCCGCGGCAAGGCGTTTGCGGCGGAACATGCCGAGTGCGTGTTCGTGGCGGCTCCCTCGAAAGTGCTGCTGAAAAAAACCGTGGCGGATATTCGCCAGCGAGCCGCCGCGGCGGGACGCGATCCACGCGACATACTGATCTTCAATCTGCAGACGGTGATTGTGGGTGAAACTGACCTGGCAGCGCAGGCCAGATGGCAGGAGTACAAACGCTATGTCAGTTACGAAGGCGCGCTGGCGCTGATCTCCGGCTGGACCGGTATCGATTTCGGCCAGTATCAGCCGGATCAGGTGCTGAAGCATCTGCACACCAATGCGATTCAGTCGGCGGTAGAGACCTTCTCCACCGCCGATCCGAACCGCCAGTGGACGGTCCAGGGCCTGGCAGACTGGGTCGGGATCGGGGGATTCGGGCCACTGCTGGTGGGCAGTGCTGAAACCGTGGCGGATGAGCTGCAGAGCTGGGTGGAGGAAACCGATGTGGATGGTTTTAACCTCGCCTACGCCGTAACGCATGAAACCTTTACCGACGTGGTGGAGCTGCTGGTGCCGGAGCTGCAAAAACGGGGGGTCTATAAGCAGGATTATCAGCCGGGAACGCTGCGTGAAAAGCTGTTCGGACAGGGGCCACGGCTGGCATTGCCGCATCCGGGGGCTGGCTATCGCCGGCGTTCTGATTCAGCGCAGCGGACGCTCAACCTGGCGGTTTAGTATCAGGCTGTACGCACAGCCGCCTGACACCGGATTTACCTGAACGCTGCCGGATGAAATAACCCCTTCATCCGGCCTTTCGCATGCCAGTAAAATCGCATTAACTTATTGAATTTATTATAATCGTTATCCATATTTGTTGGTTGTTTACTGCCCCGGGAATACCTATAAAAGCCTCGTTACCTGCTGAATACAATAACGAGGATACGATGAGTACACTGAATATTGACGACACCCTGACCATCCCGCCGCCCCACTCCACGCCGGTGCGTTCGGTGAGCGACGTGGCCCGGCTTATCAACAGTAAAAGTGAGAAAAACAGCTACGCCCGCTGGATCGTGTTTCTGGCGCTGGGCGGTGTGTTTCTTGATGCCTACGACCTGACGACGCTCTCTTACGGCATTGATGATGTCGTCAGAGAGTTCAGCCTGACGCCGGTGCTCACCGGGCTGGTGACCTCCTCCATCATGATCGGCACTATCGTGGGCAATCTGATCGGCGGCTGGCTGACTGATAAATATGGCCGCTACTCCGTATTTATGGCGGATATGCTCTTCTTTGTCGTCTCGGCCATCGCTGCGGGTCTGGCACCCAACGTCTGGGTGCTGATTGGTGCGCGCTTTCTGATGGGGATCGGCGTGGGGATCGATCTGCCGGTAGCCATGGCTTATCTGGCCGAGTTTTCTAAATTCTCCGGCAAAGGCAATAAAGCGTCGCGCCTCGCGGCCTGGTGCCCGATGTGGTATGCCGCCTCATCCGCCTGTTTCTTCATTATTTTTGCGCTCTATTTTCTGCTGCCTGCTGAACACATCGACTGGTTGTGGCGCGCCTCGCTGCTGTTTGGTGCCGTACCGGCCCTGCTGATTATTGCGGTGCGCAGCAGATTCATGAACGAGTCTCCTCTCTGGGCGGCTAATCAGGGCGATCTGCGCGGTGCGGTGCGTATCCTGCGCGACTCTTACGGCATCGAGGCGCATGAAGTGCAGCCCGAAAGAGACGTTACCGTGAAGGCGGCGCCGAAAGTGAGTTTCCGGGTGCTGTTTCAGAAGCCTTATCTCGAGCGCACGCTGGTCAGTGGGGTGATGAACGTCTGTATCGCCTTTGAATACACCGCCATCGCCTTCTTCCTGCCGTCGATCCTTGCGCAGTTTCTGGGAGCGGGCGTCTTCGAAACCATCTCTGCCTCGCTGGGACTGAATGCGCTGTTTGCCTTTACCGGCGGCCTGCTGGGCATGCGGCTGGCGTGGAAATTTCCCTCCCGTCATGTGGCGATTGCCGGCTTTGCGCTGCAGTTTATCGCGCTGATCTCGCTGGCACTGATTGGTCATCCGCAGGCGACGACGGGTGTGGTGGTGGCGGTGCTGATGCTCGGTCTCTGGCTGTTTGCTGAAGGTTTCGGGCCGGGTGCGCAGTTGATGATCTATCCGGCACTCTCCTACCCGACGCATATCCGGGCCACCGGCGTCGGCTTCAGCCGCTCGCTTTCCGGCATTGGTAGTGCGCTGGCGCTGTTTATTCTGCCCATTCTGCAGGCGCGCTACGGCACCAATATGTTCTGGATTGTCTCTCTCGCCGCCCTTATTCCGATTATTTTCCTGTTGATCGTCCGGTTTGAACCGACCCGACAGGACATTGATGAACAACCCGCCACAGGAGACGATCATGTCTGAACTCAACCCGACTGAATTTGCCGCGCTGCGTGACCATTTCAGACCGCTTTTTGACCGTATTGCCAGCGAGGCGGCGGCACGGGAAACCGGACGCACGCTGCTGCATGAGCCGATCCGCTGGCTGAAAGAGGCCCGGTTCGGCACACTGCGAATCCCGAAAGAGGACGGCGGCTTTGGTGTTTCGCTGCCCCAGCTCTTTTCGTTACTGACTGACCTGGCCGAGGCAGATTCGAACCTGCCACAGGCGCTGCGCGCGCACTTTGCCTTTATCGAGGATCGCCTGAACCAGCCTGACAGCGACGCACGCCGTCGCTGGTTCCGGCGTTTCGTCGACGGTGAGCTGGTGGGCAGCGGCTGGAGCGAGGTCGGCGCGGTGAAGCTGGGTGAGGTGATCACGCAGGTTTCCCCCGCGCCGGCGGGATGGGTGATCAGCGGTGAAAAGTTTTACAGCACCGGAACCCTCTATGCCGACTGGATCGATGTCTATGCAAAGCGGACGGACAACGGCCGTGATGTGATTGCGCTGGTGAACACGCACCAGAACGGGGTGGAGCGCGATGACGACTGGGATGGTTTCGGGCAGCGGCTGACCGGCAGTGGCACCACCCGCTTTCATCAGGCCGGGGTTGAGCAGCCCCACGTTTATGATTTCAGCGAGCGCTTCCGCTATCAGACCGCTTTTTACCAGCATGTCCTGCTCGCGACGCTGGCGGGAATTGGCCGGGCGGTGGTGCGCGATGCGGCACAGGGGGTGGCGCAGCGTAAGCGGATTTACAGTCACGGCAACGCCCCTCAGGTGAGGCAGGATGTGCAGGTGCTGCAGGTGGTCGGACAGATCAGCAGCTGGGCCTGGGCCGCCGAAGCCGCCGTTGAGCGCGCGACCCACTCACTGCAGCGGGCGTTTGAGTTACAGCTCAGCGGCGCGGATGACGCTGCCCTTCACGCGGCTAACGTGCTGGCAGAAGTGGAATCTGCTAAAGCGCAGACCGTAGCCACGGAGCTGGTGACGCGGGCCGCCACGGAGCTGTTTAATGCGCTTGGTGCGTCGGACACCCGCGTCAGCAAGGCACTGGACCGCCACTGGCGCAACGCCCGCACGGTCTCATCACACAACCCGGTGATCTACAAAATCCGCAATGTGGGTGACTGGGAAGTGAACGGCAGCGATCCGACTTTCATCTGGCAGATAGGCAATGGCGAAGGCGCGTGAGATCGCTAAGGCCGGGGGTTCCCGGCCTTACCCGCTCAGCGATGATTCAGACGACGCGAAAGCCGGTCTCCGCATAACTGAAGCAGCGTGACCAGTGCGACCAGCACCACAATGACCGTCACCATGACCTGCATGTCAAAGCGCTGGTAGCCATAGCGATAGGCCAGATCCCCTAATCCCCCGGCACCGATGGCACCCGCCATGGCTGAGGCGTTGATCATGGTGACCAGCGTAATGGTGAAACCACTGACGATGCCAGGGCGCGCCTCCGGCAGCAGCACATGCCAGATAATGTGCCAGCGATGAAAACCCATCGCCTGCGCCGCTTCGGTCAGCCCTTTATCCACCTCCCGCAGGCTGACCTCCGCAATGCGGGCAAAGAACGGGGTTGCCGCCAGGGTCAGCGGCACGACGGCCGCCCAGACGCCGTAGGTCGTCCCGACGATCCAGCGGGTAAAGGGGATTAACGCCACCATCAGAATCAGAAAGGGTATGGAGCGGAAGAGATTCACTATCCAGCCCAGCACCCGATTGAGTGCCGGACTGGGAAAGAGATCGCCCCGTCCGCTGACCACCAGAATCACCGCCATCGGCAACCCCAGCGCCAGAGCCAGCGCAGAGGAGACGCCAACCATCAGCAGGGTGTCCAGTAACGCGGTCCACAAACGATCAATAGCCTGTGACATAACCCACTACCTCCAGTCGATCGGCAATGTGCGCCAGTTGAGCGGTGACGGATTGCGCCTCATGCTGTGCATCCAGCAGCACCAGCAGCTGCCCCACCGGTTTCTGTTCCACCCACTCAATCGCGCTGTGGATCAGCGTGATTTCCCCCGGCACCCGCGCGCCCAGCGCGCCGATGTCGGGCCGGGCACCCTGTCCGGTGTAGCGCAAACGCAGTAACAGCCGCGCATCCTGATGCAGCCGGTGATCACTCAGGCGGGCGGCAACGGATTCGGGCAGCGTCTGATGACCGGGATTGAGCAGCTGACGCGTGGTTTCCTGCTGCGGGTCGCTGTAGACCTGCCAGACCGGGCCGCGTTCGATGATTTCCCCCTGATCGATGACCGCCACGTTGTGGCAAAGGTCATGCACCACATCCATCTCGTGTGTGATCAGCACAATGGTGATATGACGCTGCTGATTAATCTTTTTCAGCAGCGCCAGAATCGCACGCGTGGTTTCGGGATCGAGTGCTGAGGTGGCCTCATCGCACAGCAGCAGTTCCGGGTCGTGCACCAGCGCACGGGCAATACCGACGCGCTGCTTCTGCCCCCCGGAGAGCTGTGCAGGCCAGGCGTGTTGCCGCGCTTCCAGCCCGACCAGCGCCAGCAGTTCATCCACCTTTCGCGCCCGCGCCGCCGCCGGCACGCCGGCAACCCTGAGCGGCAGCTCAATGTTCTGTCTGACGGTTTTGGCGGAGAGCAGATTGAAGTGCTGAAAGATCATGCCCGTGCTGCGCCGCCATTCGACCAGCTGCCGCGCGCCCAGCGCGCTGATGTCGGTGCCGTCGATGACGATGCGTCCACCGGTGGGATCTTCCAGGCGATTCAGGCAGCGGATAAGCGTGGATTTACCTGCGCCGCTGCGGCCGATGATGCCGAAAATCTCACCGCGCTGGATCTCCAGATTGATGTGATGCAGCGCATCGGCCGTCTGACCGGGATAGCGTTTACTGACCGCTTCCAGCCTGACGTGAGCAGCAGCGTGGGTGCGGATTGCGGCGGCGGCATGGGGCAACGCCGTCGCGTCAGGAATGACCATGCTGACCATCGTTACTGACTCCAGCCCGGCTGATAGAGTTTGCCGTAGAAGCTGTCGAGGCTGGCGCGTACCACCGGCGAATGCTGATAGATATCGACAAATTTTGCCAGGCGCGGATCGTCCTGGTGCCCCTCCCGAATCACAAACTGAATCACATACTCCGGATGTTCCAGCCCGTCGAACAGCAGCGCGTGATTCGGATCGATGGTTTTCGCCAGACGCAGATAGTGCGGATACCCCTGCGCCAGGTCAACCTCTTCCAGCGACCGTGAGAGCTGTACCGCTTCGACCTCAATGATTTTCAGCTTCTTAGGATTGCTGACGATATCATCGACCGTGGATTTCAGTCCGGCGCCCGGTTTGAGGGTAATCAGCCCCGCCTTCTGCAGCAGGAGTAAGCCACGCGCGCCGTTGATTGGATCGTTGGCGATGGCGACGGTGCCCCCTTCCGGCACCTGGTCAATGGCGCTGTGCTTTTTAGAGTAAAGCCCGATATTGTTGATGATAGCAGGCGCATAAGCGACCAGATGGAACCCTCCTGACTGATTAGCGTTCTCCAGAAAAGGCTTATGCTGGAACAGGTTAACGTCGATATCGCCATTCTCCACGCTGACGTTGGGCGCAGTCCAGTCGGTAAATTCAACCAGTTCAACCGCCAGCCCCTGCTTTTTCGCTTCCGCCACCGCCGTCTCCAGCGGCGGGGCAAAGGCCGCGGTCGTGCCCACTTTGAGCGGACCGGAATAGTCCGCAGCGGCGACGGCAGAGAGTGTCAGCAGCAAGCCGCCCAGCGTAGCGCGTAATCTGTTTGTACGTGTCATGATGATTCCTTGAGGTTAAGCGGATCAGCGACGGCCGGTGGCATGACGCCACTGCGCCGCCGGGTGGCGATCGGGCAGGCGATCCTGCTGAAAGAGTTTGTTGCGCAGTGAGCCGGGCTGATAAGCCGTTTTGTAGCGACCGCGCTGTTGTAATTCCGGCACGACTAACTCGATAAAATCACGGTAACTTTGCGGGTTAAGAATGCGGGTCAGGTTGAAGCCGTCGATATCTCCCTCATCCATCCACTGCAGCAGTGCCTCCGCAACCTGCGCGGGATTGCCGATAATCAGGGGATAACGACTGCCCATGGCGTGCTGCTCCAGCAGGCGACGGCGGGTCCAGCCGCTGTACGCCTGACTGACCGACTCTATTGCGCGAGTTTCACCGCTGATGATGGGCTCATCGGGACCGAAAGCTGCCAGATCGAGGCCAATCGAGCTGGAAAAATGGGCGATACCCGCTTCCGGGCTGGCATATTCGAGATAGCTGCGGTGCTTCTCCTGCGCTTCCCGCTCGGTCGGAGCCACAATCACACCGACTCCCATGAAAATACGCAGGTCCTCTGCACGGCGGCCCGCTGCGGTCGCCGCTTCACGCAGCCGCTGCGTCTGCTGACGCATTGCCGCGGGTGTCGCGGCATTGACGAACGTGCACTCGGCATGACGCGCCGCAAACTGAATGCCACGGGCAGAGGTGCCGGCCTGGAACAGCAGCGGCGTGCGCTGAGGTGACGGACTGCTGAGGTGATACCCCTCAACCTGATAAAATTCCCCCTGATGTCTGATGGGATGAATTTTGCTGGCATCGGCATAAAGACGCCGCTGGCGATCGACGACGAGAGCATCATCCTGCCAGCTGCCTTCCCAGAGCTGATAGCTGACGTCGAGAAACTCATCCGCCTGAGCGTAACGCTGGTCATGCGCCAGCAGCTGTTTGTTACCCATCGCCCGTGCAGCACTGTCCAGGTAGCCGGTGACGATGTTCCAGCCAATCCGCCCCTGCGTAAGATGGTCGAGCGTTGAGAGACGACGGGCAAAGGGAAACGGTGCTTCATAGCTGAGGTTGGCGGTCACCGCAAAACCGAGATGCTGTGTGACGCCCGCCATGGCTGAAACCAGCATCAGCGGATCGTTGACCGGCAGCTGAATCGACTCGCTCGCCGTCAGCCCGATACCCTGCTGATAAACGTCATAGACGCCCAGGATGTCCGCAATAAACAGTCCGTCGAACAGCCCGCGCTCCAGCAGGCGTGCCAGATCGGTCCAGTAACTCAGGCTATTGAATTCGGTGGAGTGATCCTGAGGGTGTGTCCACATGCCGTGATGAATGTGCCCGACACAATTCATGTTGAAGGCGTTGAGCAGAACCTGTTTCTGACTCATAGCGTACCCCGGCGCGGTGGCAGTACGCCATTGAGCAGGAAGTTGCCTATCGCGGGATATTTCCAGCGCACTGGATCGTGCAGGGTGTGAGTGCGCGCATTGCGCCAGTGGCGGTCGAGATGATATTCACGCAGGCTGGCCCGTGTGCCGCCGAGTTCAAATAGCAGGTTAGCGGCCTCCAGTGCGACCTCGGTGGTCCAGGCGCGCGCCTTCGCCACCGCAATCGAAGCCTGCGCCACCGTATCAGCGTCAGGCTGTTGTTGCGCAACGTCAATGGCTGCACCCGCCTCCGCGATGAGCGCCTCGCCGGCCCGCAACCGTGCCGCCAGACGCCCGGTGCGATCGAGCGTTAAGGGGTCCTCACAGGCGCGGGTCACGCCGCTGTCTGGCCACGGCCGGGCACGCTGACGCAGAAAGTCGAGCATGTCATAAAACGCCGCCTGGGCAATGCCCTGATCGATCGCGGCATGCAGGATCTGTGCAAAAGGGCCCAGCGAGGTCGGCCGCTCAAATGCGGTCTGAAACGGCACCACATCGTCTGCCTCCACCCTGACGTTCTCAAACAGGACGCTGCCGCTGCCGGTGGTACGCTGGCCGAAGCCACTCCAGTCATCAATAACCGTCACGCCTGCCTGATGTCGGGGCACAAATACCAGCAGCTCTTTCTCGTCTTCGTCGCGCGCTGCCGTGGGAATGCGATCGGCAAACAGCGCACCGGTGGCGTAAAATTTCGTGCCGTTAAGGACATTATCGCGGATCTGTGTGGTGCGCTGATGTGCCGCGCGGGAGGCAAATTCCGCCAGTGCATTTCCCAGATGGACGCCAGCCAGTACCTCGCCATAAAAGCGTTGCTTTTGTGATTCGCTGCCGTTGAGGCGCAGGACTTCCAGCGCGTAGAAGTGATTCTGCGGAACCTGCCCTATCGCCGCATCGGCCTCACTGAGCAGGGTGATAACGGAGGCGAGCGTGGCGGTTGAAACTGCAATGCCGCCATACGCCTTTGGAACGGTGATCGCCCCCAGGCCTGACTGAAACAGTCTCTGCAAGGGGGCATAGGGCAGCTCACGTTCGCGATCCCGCTCGGCGGCACCCGCACGGAACGCCTGCGCCAGTTGCGCGGCCACGTCCAGCGCCTGTTGCTCACTGCGGAGGCGGTCGGCGGGCTGTTTCGGCTGAACCTGACTCATTCTTTCTCCTTAAATCCACGCATGGCGCGCAGGGTAGATCGCATTGAGGTAGTAATTGCCAATGGCGTGGGTTTTCCAGCGCACCGGGTCATGCAGCGTGTGGGTGCGGGCATTGCGCCAGTGGCGGTCGAGTCCATGCTGCAGCAGCGTCGCGCGGCTTCCACCCCATTCCAGCAGCTTTTCGCTGGCACGCAGCGCGATATCGGTGGTCAGCACCTTGGCTTCCGCCACGGCAATTGAGGCGGCGGCGCTGTTTTCCGCCGTCAGAGGCTGCGAGGCCAGCGAATCAAGGACCCGGGCCGCCCGTCGCAGCAGGGCATTCGCGGCACTCAGTTCGGTACTGATGCGCCCGATGTCAGCCAGGATATAGGGATCATCAGCGTTGCGAGCGACGCCTGCATCCACCCAGGGACGTGAGTGATGACGGACAAACTCCAGCGCATCGTCCAGCGCGCCCTGCGCGATACCGGCATCAATCGCTGCCTGAATCAGCTGTGACACCGCACCTCGCAGGGTCGGTTTGTCTGACGATGGCAGGGGAATGATTGCGTCAGGCCCGACGATGACCCGATCAAGCCTTACCGTTCCGCTGGCGGTGGTACGCTGACCCATCCCTGACCAGTCATCCACGATCTCCACCCCTTCGGCAGGCAGCGGGATAAAAGCCATGGCCGGCTTGTCGTCCTCCTGCAGTGCGGTCGTAACCAGGATATCCGCGAACAATGCGCCGGTTGAGTAGAACTTCTCCCCGCTCAGACGCGATGTCTGACCCTCACGCACCAGTCGGGCCTGGATGTCGCGCGTATGGCGGGTGTTCTTTTCAGGGCCACCATTGCCCAGTCGCTTGCCACTGACCACCGCCTGCAGCCATTTTTCCTGCTGTGACGGTTCGCCTTCGCCAAGAATGAACTGGATCAGGCCAAAGTGATTCTGCGGGATCTGGCCCAGGGAGGGATCGCTGGCCGAGATGATGCGGAAGACCTCCGCCACGGTCTGGAAATCCAGCCCGCCACCGCCAAAGCGGCGTGGCACGCTGATGCTGCCCAGTCCGAGCCGGGTAAACTGGCTGATCAGTTCACGGGGATAGAGCCGCTGCTGATCCCGGGCAACAGCACCCGGTTTCGCCTGTTCAGCCAGCGCATGCGCGGCCTGAATGGCCTGTTTTCGACAGGTTATGATAGCCACCTGAAAGGTTTCGGGTGGATCGGAAATAAGATTCATGGCGCTTCCGGTAAAAGAGCGAGACTTCAAATCAGGCAGGCTGATATTGAGTGCATCACATTAATAAACGTTGAAAGCGATAATAGGCAGCTGGTCAGAACGAAGTAAATAGCGCGGTTATTACAATATACGCAAAGCTAATTCATATTACAGCTTTGCATTTTAAATGCATATATGGCTGGTACTGCAGAAGGGAAACTGTCGGTTTTATATAAAATTAAAACCAGCTTCAGAGGCTGGTTTTAATTTTAGAGTGATGATGCGCTGTAATTATTTGCTTGCCGACTCCGGCATTGCCGAGGAGTGATGGGTCGAAATTTTCCAGCCTTTTCCATCCCAGACGTAAGTAAACGTATAGCGCGCGGTTACCTGCGTGTTATCTTTAAACGTAAAGGTATAAACGCCGGCATCAATTGCTTTATTACAGCCGGTTCTGATGGTGCGGGAGTTGATTTTACCGCGCGGCCCTTTTTTCAGAAAGTCTTTGAAATAATCAATCCGTTCCTGATCGGTGAGTCTGACCTGATTGGAGATAGTGGGCAGTAATACCGCATCACTGACATAGAGTTGCGAAACCTTCGTCGCATCGCCGGTTGCCAGCGTGTCATTCCACTTGTCGAACAGGCTGGCGACATCCTGTTCAGAGGCTTTAATGCAGGTTTCCGGCTGCTGTGCCAGCGTAATGGCGGGCGCGCAAAGCAGACCTGTCAGGGATAATGATAATAATGTTTTTTTCATGAAATAGTCTCCATTAACTCATCCTGGCTTAGGGGGGCGCTCTCTCTGATCTCTGAGAAAACACCGGTAAATACGGGTTAAAATAAGGAATCGTGAATCTGAAATGTAAAGGATGTAATTATTTTCTGATGCCGTAATGAATAAAAAGCAGCCGGGTTTAGTTATTCTTTTGTTAATGCTGGCTATACGTGCTCTGCTATTGTGGCGTAACGTTACCTTACGCCCTACTCTGCATGAAACTTAAATCTCTGATATGCGATTATTTAGATTTATATGCTGATTTCATGTTCTCCTCATTGGATTGTTAACGGCGTTAAGGCGCATTTTTCAGGAGTAAAGCAGGGGGCGCAGATAACGTGTCCGCAGCGTTTCGGGTGATATCCAAAGCGGAGGGAAATATAGCATCGCAGTTTTTTAATCAACGCCAGATGGCTAATTACTTCACGACCGGACTTGAAGATTCTGAGTTAAAAATAAACCATCAGCTTCGCTGCCTTCTCGCTTAAATTCGGATAAACCTCTGGCGCGATTTCTGAATTTCATTCCTGAGCCTCTTTCCTGTCACTTTCTATCCGGTGTCGATATCCTCGCGAATGTCAGTAGATTCCTTGCGGCCGTCGTTGCCTCCTGATGAAAAAGTGGCTCTTCTTGCTGGCTTCGTATAATTATTCTTATACGAAGTCATGACAGTATGGATGCGCCGGGTTATGATGACAGACAGTCAAAACCATTTTGTAAAATGGCAGCGCTACGTAAATTCTGGCGGGCTCATCCCCTGCTTTTTTCTCAGAATTCACGTAGCGCGATCAACGCCGTTTTCGGTCAATCAGTGAGCAAAAATGACAGAGTTAGTGCCGTTAACTGAACTGCAGATGAACCGGAGCGGGGATATCGCTGAACGCCTCAGACAATTTGTGCAGGACAAAGAGGCCTTCTCGCCTAACACGTGGCGACAGCTTCTGAGCGTGATGCGGATCTGCAATCAGTGGTCGGAAGAAAATCAGCGCAGCTTTCTGCCGATGAGCGCCGATGATTTGCGCGACTATCTTACTTTCCTGGCTGACAGCGGGCGGGCTTCCTCCACCGTCACGTCACATGCGGCTCTGATTTCGATGTTACACCGTAACGCAGGTCTGCCCGTGCCCAACACCTCGCCGCAGGTTTTTCGTGCGATGAAGAAGATAAACCGGGTGGCGGTGATGAGTGGCGAGCGGGCGGGACAGGCTGTGCCCTTCAGGCTGAGCGATCTGCTGGCGCTGGACAGGCAGTGGTCAGGTGCTGACAGCCTTCAGGCGCGCCGCGATCTGGCCTTTCTGCACGTCGCATACGCAACGCTGCTGCGTATCAGTGAACTGTCGCGGTTACGGGTGCGTGATGTGATGCGTGCCGGTGATGGACGTATCATTCTGGATGTGGCCTGGACCAAAACCGTCGTACAGACCGGTGGATTAATTAAAGCCCTCAGTACGCGTTCCACCCAGCGAATGGAGGAGTGGCTGGACGCGTCCGGGCTTTCCGGCCAGCCCGATGCCTATCTGTTTACCGCTGTCCACCGCTCGGGACGCTCCCTCCCAGCCGAAAAACCTATGAGCACCCGGGCTCTGGAGCAGATTTTCGAACGCGCCTGGCGCTGTGCGGGAAAAACCGGAGGCGTGAAAGCCAATAAAAATCGCTATACCGGCTGGAGTGGCCACAGCGCAAGGGTTGGCGCAGCACAGGATATGGCAGACAAAGGCTACCCCATAGCCAGAATCATGCAGGAAGGCACCTGGAAAAAGCCGGAGACGCTGATGCGCTATATTCGTCATGTCGAAGCCCATAAAGGGGCCATGGTGGAGTTTATGGAACAGCATGCTGACGGCGCATTGCCTGATTAACGCTGACATAAAAGCGCGCTCAGCGTCTTCGGCGGATGAAGTTATCCACAGAAAAAGTGGACAGCCTGTGAGTAAACCGGTACGGGACAGCACTTTTCGGGCTTTATTCCTGAACCATCTCACTGATTAACAGGCGGTTTCGCCGTTTCCTGACGCGTCGCCGCCATTGTATTCAGATCTCCGGCCTTGCCCCTGGTCATTAACTGACGCTATCACCGGGTGATCGGGTCAGGCATATCCGCCCTGCTTATCACAATTGCCGTGGCAGCCCTGACAACGCCCTCTCTCCTCCCTGAACATGATGGGGATGTTCTGCACACGATTCCCTGCTTTGCGCAGTGCCAGCAGAATGATGACATTCAGCACCACGACACATAAGATGCAGATTGCGCTGAATGCGGGATGACGGGCAAACGTGACCGCCTGATAAAAGAGCGTCGCCGTGGTGTAGGCGATGTTCAGTCCCCAGAAAAAGGAGAACATCATCCATTTCTTGCCTGCTTCGCGTGCAATCGCTCCCATGACAGAGACACAGGGAATGTAGAGCAGGACGAAAATCAGGTAGCTATAGGCGGCAAACCCACTGCCAAATTTATCCGACATCACACTCATCGGGCCGGACGCCATGTCGCCATCACCTTTACTGGCTTCAATGGGATGCGCCAGTGCATCGATCCTGAACGCAGCCTTTAAGCCAGTCCAGGTTTCAGTCAGCGCCTCTTTTAACTCACCTCCCAGGTCAAAAGCCTGCGGATCGAACGGGCTGCTCTGAATCGCCTCGGTGGTGTAAAGACTGTTAAGTGTGCCCACCACCACCTCTTTCGCCATAATGCCACTCACCAGTCCCACGGTTGCCTGCCAGTTATCCTGTGTGACACCTATCGGTAGCAGCGCCGGCGTAATCGCTTTACTGGTCGCAGCCAGTGCGGAGTGGTTAATGTCATTCACCAGCTGGCCATTGAATGCAAAACTGCTCAGTACACCAATCAGCATGCTCACCAGGATGATGACCTGCCCGGCCCGCACCACAAACATTTTCAGCCGTTGCCACGTCTGCAGCAGCAGACTTTTGAGATGGGGCCGGTGATAGACCGGCAGCTCCATGATGAACGGTGAGGCTTCACCTCCCAGCAGGGTATGCTTGAGTACCAGCCCGGTTACGACCGCGACGATAATCCCCAGCAGATAGAGGGAGAAAACCAGGCTGGAGCTGTGTGCATGGAAAAATGCCGCAGCGAAAACCGCAAAGATCGCCAGCCGCGCACCGCATGACATAAATGGCGCAATCAGCACCGTCAGCAGACGCTCACGCGGCGTGTCCAGCGTGCGTGTCCCCATCACTGACGGCACGTTACAGCCAAAGCCGACAATCAATGGCACAAATGATTTGCCCGGCAGGCCCAGTGACTGCATCAACCGATCCATCACAAAGGCGGCGCGAGCCATATAGCCCGAGTCTTCCAGAAAAGCGAGGAACAGGAACATCAGGCCAATCTGCGGAATAATCGGCAGCACGGTGTTGATGCCAGCCCCGATCCCCTGCGCCAGAAACACCGTCAGCCAGGCCGGGAAGTGACAGACCGCACCCAGCCATTGTGCACCATGAATGAATATCGCCACCGAACTGCTGTCGAATAGCGGCTGCAAGGCGGCGCCGATATTGATAGAGAGCACGAACATCACATACATCACCGCCAGAAAAATCGGAATGCCCAGCCAGCGGTTCAGCACAACCTGATCAATACGGCTGGTGAGATTCGCGGGCGCGGCCTGATCGCTATGACTGACGGCCGCACAGATTGCATTAATGGCGCGATAACGATAGTCGGCAATCTGTACGCCCGCCTCTTCACCCACCTGCTGCGTGATTTCTGGTAAGTGGGCTTCCAGTTCCGGACAAAGCTTCAGGCTGTTGATATCACCCTCCAGCAACTGTAAGGCCAGCCAGCGGCGTTTCTGTGGCGCTGTTGTGGCGGACATCTGCTGACATAGCTGCCCGATGGCCGATTCAATCGCTGCCGGGTAGCATACCTGCTCCGGTGCGCGATAAACCTGCGGTTCATCGATTAACGCTTTAAGCTGTGCAATGCCGTCACCCCGGGTTGAGGTCAGTGAAACGACCGGACAGCCCATCCGGGCTGACAGGGCTTCCGTATCGATAGTGATGTTCTGGCTGGCGGCGATATCCTGCATGTTGAGGGCAATAATACAGGGCAGCCCCAGCTCCAGTAGCTGAAGCGTCAGGAACAGGTTGCTTTCGAGACGGGAGGCATCGACGACGTTAATCACGATGTCGGCATGCTCCTGATAAAGGTACTGGCAGGCGATGCTTTCATCGATGGAGCTTTCGGCAGATAGGGTTGTCAGCGAGCGGGTTCCCGGTAAATCGATGAGCCGGACATCTGACCGGGCCGTAAAGAACTGTCCCTCCTTACGCTCAACTGTGACGCCCGCCCAGTTCCCCACCCGCTGGCGGGCGCCAGTGAGCTGATTAAACAGCGTTGTTTTACCGGTGTTAGGATTACCAATCAGCTCGATGGTTATCTTTTTCATCAGACGATTTCCTCCAGAATAATTGCGTCCAGGTCACCCTGTCGCACCGCCAGAGTGACACGACGGGTTGAGATCTGTACCGGGTCACCCAGGGGGGCGACACGAATAACTTCAATCACTGCGCCCGGCAGCATACCCATCGTCAGTAATTTCTGACGCCAGGTGGAATTGACCGAGGGTTGATAGCCCACTATCCGGTAGGAGCAGCCTGTGTTAATTGCCATACCCTGTTCTGCCTCTGAGTAAGAAGCACTTATTCTACAAATGATAAGCGTTTCGATTTTTGATCTGACATCGGACAGGCAGGGGAAAATGGCCGTCAGGGTCAACGGCAGTTCAACAGGCTGTAAAAGGGATAATTCAGCGGGATTAAAGGGACGATGAGGCGAACTCAGTGGCGGATTTGTGACAGTTCCTCATCGGTCAGGCCGGTCATCTTCATGATGGTATCGCGGTCGAGGCCATTCTGCAGCATCGTCCGCGCAATTTTCAGGGTTGCGTCGCGTTCACCTTCAGAATGGCCCTTCTCTCTGCCAATCTGAATCCCTTCCTCAATGCCTTTTTGCTCAAGTTGTTGTGCGATGGTCATGAGTGCGTCTCCGTGTTGCGGCACACGCTGTGCCAGTTCGCGAACAAAGGATTGGGCGTCGGATGTTTCGCCTCCAGATGACGCTGCATGGCCGCCACCGCATAGCGCATCAGACGGAAGGCCATATGTTTGTCGGGCGTAGACTGATGCTCAATCAGAACATGAATGTAACCGTCGCCAGCGCGTGTTTTAAGGCTGTAAAGCACGTCGCTGAAATATTGCCGGAGGTCATCCTCGACAAACGAACCGGATTCCAGCGTGAGTGTGCTGAGATCCCATATTTCCCGAAGCTCTGCCGGAAGATGTATTTCCATAAAATCACGGGCAACATCTGGCTGGGTCAGAAATTGACGGAACATAGCGTCATGAGGTGTAGGGGTATAGTTTGTCTTCATCTGCCCTGACTCCGAAATAGGGACATGTTCACTACCAGAGGCGCATGAGCAACGATGCAGAGTTACAACAGGCGTTATTTAAACACAGGGCACAAGGCTCAACGCGTCATGCTCTTATTACTCACGTTCTGTTCACCTTTTTAACTTACAATAAACCTGGTTCCCTTTTTTAAAGGGATATCGTGTGCCTGCAAAAATGTCAATCGAAGCAGTTCGATTAGCTATTTTCTTTGAAAAAATTTAATCGTTATTCTGGCCTGATAATCTGCTGGACCAGCAGCGTGAAAAAAGACTTTTTTGATAAAATGACGCCGCGATACCTATTTAATGTAACTTAAATGTTGAGGGAGTTAATATGCGCTTATTAAATATATCAGAAGCGAAAAGCGTCAGCGGTGCTGATATCGGCTACGCAGAGTTACTTGGGATGTGGAATGACGCTGGCCTGAATTCAGATTGCTGCTTCAATTATAATCGTGCCGCTAAAACCATTAATGCTATCGGTCTGGCCAGCGCGACTGAATACAAAAGCTGGAACAATTCGTCTATGGGTGAAGCCGGATGGATGCTCAACGAGGCGGGCGAGAAAGTGACCTGGTTCAATAACGGTCTTTTTATTGCTTTTCAGGTCAGTTGATTCGGCCTGCGCAATGGGCAAATCGTTGCATTATCTGACCGCGTGATACCGGAAAAGGTTTCTGACGCCTCAGGAACCTTTTATTTAAGTTAAGCAGTGGGTTTACTGACTGGCCGTTATATCTGATCTGACATCCACCCGTGCATTTAGTTACATCATACATATACTACAGAAACAGCTGTTACGGCCCTCCGGGCCGTGCGGGGCGGCTTGTCAAAGGGCACTCGGAGTTTCAGAACAGCTCGATGATAATTGCCAGAGAGGGGCAGCGGGGCGCAGGCTCGCCCGGATAATACTGCCAGCTCTTATTGGTTGTTGTAACTAACATAAGGGTTGATGACAAATAATCTGGCCTTTCTTTTCCGCCTGCACATCAGGGCGCAGACCGTCGTGGCTCCGGTTATCCGGTATAAGTGCCAGGATGCTGTTATGGGTGCTATATCCTGCTCTTTAAATTGTCTTTGAAAACGTAATCCCTCGCGGGCTGTTAAGCAAGTAACATCATTAAATTCGCCCTGATTCGGCAAATACCCTCCCCTTGAGTCGGCTATAACGCCTGAATGACTCAGCGATTTATGTAAAAAAGAACCACTCAGGTGAGAAGCAATATAGGGTTAATTTGAAATCCAATAGTAACGTGCAATTACATTGAGGCTTTATCCCGATGCGAAATCTTTGCATAACGCCAAGCATAAGCGTGTGTACTCTTCGGCGTCATTGTTCTGCCAGAATTTAAAGCGGATTGTAGTGGCTGGATAAGGCTGCCGTTAAGAGAGGGGACTCGGCTTGTTATAAATGATCCAGATCAATTTAATTCACGTAAATCTTTTGAATGCCCTACTGTTATCACGTCGTTTAAGAATGCGAAAACATAATACGGCATCGTTTTAAACAGCAATATACGGGAACGGTTATGAAATCCTCAGCCTTTATCCACAGAAGTGCCATTATCCTTGCCATGATGCTCTCAGCCATGTCACTGGCTGCCTGCTCCGGGAGTTACATCATCTCAACCACGGATGGTCACATGATTACCACCAAAGGCAAGCCGGCTAAAGACAAAGAGACCGGCATGATTGCCTATAAAGATACAGATGGAAATATGCATCAGCTCCAGCAGCATGATGTTAAGGAAATTGTACAAAAATAGGCCTTTTCTGCACTGAGCAGAGTTACCTCATCCTCTGACTTCACGGAAAACAGATTCGATGGAATGTTGTTTGAGCGGTCCTGGCTTAGCACTGTGTGCCTCTTCCTCTGCAATGGCGACAGGCCTCAACGCAGAACAGGGTAAACACTTCACCACCCTTAAGGCAGAGACGGGCCACTCCTCCAGCAGTATCTATCCGGACAGTCAGTGGATAAAAGACGATAGATGACGTTGAGATTGCTCAGACAGGAACGGGCTATAGCCTGGAGACTGGGCCAGTAATTATAGCCGCCGGCGTTAAAACCACGTATGTCGTTAGCGGTATGACTTTTTAATAATCGCTGAGAAACAGATGATGAAACCTTTCCTGTTACTTTTCTTCACTCTCTGTCTGACCGGATGCGTTCAGTACAAATGGGTTAAACCTGATGCCTCTGAGCAGCAGGAGATGATGGCAGAAACCGCGTGTCAGGCTCAGGCGCTGCGTGAGTTGCCGCCTGATAACATTGTCAGTGGCAAATACACGTCTCACGACGACAAGCATAAAACAACGGATACCGACTACTCCACCAGTGACGCGAACGAAAGTCAGCGCGAAATCCTGGTGAAAGATTGTATGTTCAGACAGGGCTGGCAACAGATTGAGGTTCAGCAGTGATGATCTGATGACAGGCGTGGCCGGGAGAACGCCTTCTGGCCCGTTCTGTTTCACCGTTATAACGTTTTACAGAGGATCGTTCTCTGTCTGATCCCTGCGCTGTGCATGCGCCGCGCGTCGGCAGCGTTCAGAACAATATTTCACTTCCTCCCAGCATCTTTCCCATTTTTTCCGCCAGCTCATCGGTTTTTTGCACATTTGACAGTAACGAACCGGTAATGACTTTTTATTCCCCTTAAACACGTTACTCCCCCGCCTAATCAATCCTGACGCTGCTGTTAACCCCTTTGTTCTCTGAGTGTAGCTCAACCCGACAGCGCAACGTTTTCCGGAACACCTGATCCATGATGTCATCGTCAGACTCAGAACGGTCTCAGCTGTTTATAAACGTGTAAAATCTGACCATATTATCTGGCGAGACGGGCATATCAAAGCCTGAGCCGGTATCGACGTCTGTATTCTGGCAGTTATATACAGCGTTAAACTGTGCGCTTCTTAAAGGCAAATTAATTACATCAGGCAACCATCGGACTCTGTTAATGCCCGCTAAGGTTAGCGGATAGTCAGGGGCGGTATTTTGCAGGGTGTCATGCAACAGGCTGTCGATACCTGTGCGCTTTGCAATGTTTTTACGATGCTGATCATAAGATCCTCACCCACCTCAGACAGCAATGATGTGCCACGTTTAATGCATCCTGTGCAATAATACCGTCAGATAATATTACGCACGATGACATTAGCGCCCCCTGATGCACTTAGTTATCCAGTCTGTGCCTGTATGCAGAGTAATTAGAACCGTAAATACTCTCTGAAGAACGGATTAGCCTCGCATGATTCCGCTTAAGTTATGTCCATCGGTTTAAGCACGTATTCGCGTAACGTATTAAAGCCAAACGGCACGACGTTTAGTAAACTATCCGCATCCTGATTATGTTAACAGCACCAGGCCACTCCAAATAAAATTAATCAAATACAGTGCGTTACAAATAAAACCGGGCTAACCAGGCGGCCTGGAATTAACCGCTCTGGCGTTATTTAATAAGGATTTTCACAGCTTATCCCTTCCTGACAGGATAAGCATTCGCCGTTTATCTGACGCCCGGTGTAAATAATTTTATCTTTTCCTGCTCATGAACCTAATCTGAGAGCACACGGCTTCGCTTGAAAAATGGCGAACAAGTCTGGTAACAGACTGAATTATCCGATGAGGGCTGACAGGTTTTTTTTGACAGCGTACGTGAGAAAAGGGTAAAAATGCATAAATTTACTTTTGTTTAACGCTGATGCGCTAAATAGAGTTTCAACTCTCTCAGAAAGCGATTAATATGGCTGTGTTGAACTCCAGGTTCTGTATTTGATTCTTCGAAGGCAAGCATCCTAAAAAAGCAGGTCTGACGAAAAGCATCAGCGTGAACCCGCTCTGTATTTTATTATCTGAACATGACTATGGTGACTTTGATGAGTGACACTCTCAATAGCTTGAATAATATCCGTACCCTTCGCGCTAACGCTCGCGAACTTGATCTTGCTGCTTTAGAAGAAATGCTGGAAAAACTCTCCGTTGTCGTTAGCGAGCGTCGTGAAGAAGCGCAGGCTTCAGAAGCGGCTAATCGTGAAAAAGCAGAAAAACTGGCAAAATACCGCGAATTACTGCTGCAGGAAGGTATCGATCCTAACGAGCTGTTAAATGGTATGCAGACTGCGCCGACAGAGAAGAAAAAGCGTGCGCCCCGCCCTGCCAAATATCAGTACACCGATGAAAATGGCGAAGTTAAGCAGTGGACCGGTCAGGGCCGTACCCCCTCTGCGATTAAAGCTGCCATTGATGAAGGTAAATCGCTGGACGATTTCCTGATTTAATCCGGCAGGCGTTTATCAAAACCCGCCCGGCGTTGCCCGGCGGGTTTTCTGCATCCTGTTGTTTAGCGAAACGCGATGAAACTAACCCCGTCATGCATGTCTGCCACACCCTCCTGACATCACATTAGCTCCCTCAATGGCTGATCCTCCGCGTTACTGCTCTTCACCCATAACCTGGTTTCGCCCTGCCCGTTTTGCACGATACAGAGCCTCGTCCGCGCGCGCTATCAACGCCTGAGGCGCTGACGGAGAGTCAGCCGCCAGGCTTACAGCACAGCCAGCACTCAGCGTGACATGTTTTTGCGGCAGTTCAGAAGTGAGGTGCGGAATATCAAGCTGATTAACGGCTTCGATGAGGGTTTCAGCGAGATGGAGCGCGGCTGACAGCGGCTGATCCGGCAGAATAATCGCAAACTCTTCTCCGCCGTAGCGTGCCGTGAGTTCGTTTTTACGCCGCGTGTTCTGTGCCAGCACGGCAGCGACTTTTTTCAGACAATCATCACCGGCGACATGGCCATAGGTATCGTTGTAACGTTTGAAATAGTCGATATCAAACAGAATCAGTGATACAGGCTCGCCGCTGAGCGCCGCCTTCTGCAGGCTCTGCATCAGCATTTGATCAAAATAGCGCCGGTTGGCCACGCCAGTCAGGCCATCACTGTGTGCCAGATTTTCCAGGGAGCGGTTAGCTGCGGTCAGCTCATCGCGCAGTCGGGTCAGCTCACGCTGATACCGCAGCGTATGCCGTGCCTGACGCAGTACAAAGTTACCCAGTAAGATGATAACGGCCAGCAGGATCAGGCTCAGTATCAGATCCTGTACCCAGCCTCTGAGCCAGTGCTGAAACAGGGCGCGTTTGTCATACCCGGCGGCAACCACCAGCGGATAGCGCTGCGATCGGACAAAACCAAAGATGCGCTGTTTACCATCCAGTGCGGCGGTCCACTGACCGCTGCCTTTGTCGGCATTCGCCAGCATCTTCAGGAAAAGCGGACTCACCGAGAGGTTTTTACCGATGTAGCTATCCGGCATTGGCCGGGCGTAGAGCACCGTACTGTCTGCCAGCATCAGCACCAGTACATCCCCTTCACTGAGCTCGTAGTAGCTGTAAAAACGGCGGAAGTAGTCCACTTTGATGGTGGCCAGTAAAACGCCGCGAAACCCATTATAGGCATCATTAACACGCAGCGTCACCGGAATCACCAGTTCATGCGTGGTGCGACTGCGCAGCACCGGGCCAACATGCAGAGTGTTTCGCAGACTGGAGCGGTGATAAGCAAAATATTCGCGATCGGCATTATTAATATCAGGCGGGATACGGTTCATGGAAGTTGCTATCCACTTACCGTGCGCATCATAGTAAAACAGGCCGTGAAGCTGAGGCAGACGGCTCTGCAGCAGGCGCATTGTCTCGCTCAGCCCCCGGCCATCCACCCCGTTCGTCGCAATCTGCTTTTCGAGCTCGCGCTGTAATTCACGCAAAGAGAGTTCGGTCTGTAAAAACGTATCGTCCGCCTGGCGCGCCTGCGATAGCGACAGGTTGACCGCCGTATCCTCAACTTTCCTGACGGTGTTGTTCCAGTCTTCACGCAACGACCAGAGATCGGATCCAATCACCAGGACAGCAAGCAATACGCCTGACAGCGTAATGCTTCTGAGAAGGGGGGAAATCCCTGACGCTGTCTCATCATTTTTACGGCGAAACTTCATGCCTGTCCTTAATAAAACCTGTTGACTGATTTAAGCACAGTTATCCCCCGGCAAAAATGTAAATCCCGCAATCCCCTTTCGATAGCGATAATCGCTATTTTATCAGCAGATTTCGCTTTTATATTACGTCGGGTCAACTCAGGGAACACACCCAAAACCGGAAAAGCAGTGCATAAATCTACAGAGAGACTTCAAATGGCATGCGGGTCAGTGTTACCCTTGCCCGCTGAAAAATTTGCACTTTATTGATTAACTTGAGTATTTGAGAATTTTGTATGAATAAGAACCTGAACAGCCTGAATAATATCCGCACGCTTCGCGCCGAGGCACGCCATCTGACTGTGGCCACGCTGGAAGAGTTACATCAGAAATTAGAGGCCGTGGTGAACGAGCGTCGCGAAGAGGAAAATGCGCGGGCAGCAGAGGCGCGTGAGAAGGCGGAGAAACTGGCCTTCTACCAGGAGCTGTTGCAGGAAGAAGGCATTGATCCGGCGGAGCTGGTCAACAGCACCCCGACCCCGGCTCCCGGTAAAAAGAAACGGGCGAAGCGTCCGGCGAAATACCGTTACAGCGATGCTCAGGGCCAGGTTCACTTCTGGACAGGTCAGGGCCGGACGCCCAGCGTGATCAAAACAGCCATTGATAAGGGTCAGTCGCTGGATGATTTCCTGATCTGATCAGGGTGAACGTACTGCCGTTACGCTGGTTGCCCGCTGCAGCCGATCGCGGTATTCAGGCATGACCAGGCCCTGATCCTTACCCTGGTCATGCCCCATCCCGCCGCGTATGTTATTAAACACCGGTCAATCAAGAAACTGTGCCTGACTACCTTCCCCATAAGTCGGCACCACCATGCGCCAGCACGATGGCAATGTCATCGTGCTGGCGAGAATATCGGGACAGCAGTCGATACCTGATGCGATACCCGTCGAAGTTTTCAGCCCCTCCTGTCAGTGATAAAAGGCATCGCTTTCAGATTCGACAGGATTAGGCCAGACTGCCTGATAGAGAAATGACTATCCCCCTGAAAGGAGTTCCCTGTGAACCATCTTTGGAAACTGCACTGGCTGGAGGCATCAGGTCAGGTCAGGCAGTACGAATCGGTTATCGTCAGGGAAGCTGAAACCGCCTTCCACCATCTCTCGTGCGTAACAGACGTTCCACGTCTGGATATATTAATTCAGTGTGTACCGGAGGCTGTGATACCTGAAACAGGTTTTGCAGGCAGGGCTTACAGTTCGACATTGTTCGGCATGGCCATTGATCCGGCAAACCCGAACCTGTCCCGGGAGCTGCAAAATGGCAGGCTGATGCGGCAGATCGTGCACGAGGTCCATCACTGTCTGCGCATGCGCGGGCCCGGGTATGGCTGGACGCTGGGGGAAGCATTAGTCAGCGAAGGTCTGGCCGGTCAGTTTGTCTGCTGGCTGCTGGAAACAGCGGCAGAACCCTGGGAGTGTGCCATCGAGCTCAGTGAATTACAGGCTAACCCGGTCCCCCTGACGACGCTGCAAAGCGCCCGGTACGACCATTCAGCCTGGTTCTTCGGCACCGGTGCATATCGCCGCTGGTATGGGTATACGCTGGGCTATCAGATGGTTGCCGCCTGGCACCGTCGTCATCGGGCATGTCCGACAGAAAATTGGTTCGGCGTCACAGCAGATGACGTCATCGCCGCGGCTCTGGAAGAGGGATTAGTCACACAATGAAGATAAAAAAATGCCGCAGCAGGCTGCGGCATTGATTATCCAGGCTTCCATCAGAAATCGGCTTTCAGTACCACACGGTAATTGGCTTTACCGGCACGAACGTGGTCCAGCGCCTTATTGATGTCAGACATCGGGAAATACTCAACCTGAGGGGCAATGTCAGCCCGGGAAGCGAGGCGCAGCAGGGAACGCAGCTGGCCTGGCGAACCGGTGGACGACCCCGTCACCGCCTTGTCACCCATGATCAGTTCGAAAGCACTCACTTCAATCGGCTTCATCACAGCACCCACGGTGTGGAATTTGCCCTGAGGAGCCAGCGCAGCGAAATAGGGCTTCCAGTCGAGGTCGACAGCGACGGTGCTCAGGATCAGATCAAAACGACCCGCCTGTTTCTTCAGGGCTTCAGCGTCGCGGCTGTTAACCACTTCGTCAGCACCCATATCCAGGATTGACTGCTTCTTATCCGGCGTTGAACTGAAGGCCACAACTTCGGCGCCCATCGCGTGCAGGATCTTGATCGCAATGTGGCCCAGACCGCCGATACCAATCACGCCGACGCGGCTGGTGGCAGTAATGTTGCTCATCAGCAGCGGTTTAAAGACGGTAATCCCGCCACACAGCAGGGGACCCGCGGTCGCTGCATCCAGCTTCTCCGGCAGCGGGATCACCCACTGCCAGTCAGCGCGCAGCTTCTCGGCAAAACCACCTTTATTCATGATGGTCGGGATACTGCCCTGCTGGCAGTTAACCTGTTCGCCGTTGATACAGGCATCACAGTGCTGACAGCTTTTTGCCGTCCAGCCAATGCCCACTCGCTGACCGACAGAGAGTCCTTTGTTTTTAGCCGCATCACCCAGGGCAGAGACCCGGCCGATGACTTCGTGTCCGGCGATCACCGGAAACTGAGAGATGCCCCATTCGTTGTCGATCATCGACAGGTCTGAGTGGCAGACGCCACAATACTCGACCTCGACTTCAACTTCTTCGGCTGCCAGCTCGGCGGCATCGTACTCATAGAGTTCCAGGGCCTGGCCAGCCTGCATGGCTGCATAACTTTTGATTTTCATTTATACCTCTGCGTGGTTAATCACCGACAAGTGTAACAACTGCGGGCGCGGCTTGCCTGGCCGATGCGCTTATATCGCAATTTCTTACATTTTATCGAGATAAATCAGCCTTTAACCTGTGCGCCGGAGAGCGTCTGCAGCACCTTGAGCTGGGCTACTGCCTCCTGCATCGCGTCCATGCCCTGCGTGAGTTCACGCAGGCTGCCGAGGTGCTTCGCAATATCGGCGCGCTCATGTCGCGTCTGCTGATTCATGGCAGCCAGCGTGTCGGCTGCGCTGATGCTGCGCTCTGCCATCTGCGCGGCGGTCTGCGCTGAATCACTGGCCACCAGCCGGATACGTGAGATGGTGCTTACGGCCTCACTGATGTTACTCGCGGTCGCTTCAGCCTGCTCTTTCGACGAGTGCGCCAGCCGACGAACCTCGCCCGCCACCACGGCAAAGCCGCGTCCCGCCTCGCCTGCGCGCGCCGCTTCGACTGCCGCATTCAGGGCCAGAATATTGGTCTGGAAAGCAATGTTGCTGATGCCGTGCGTAATGTCGTTGATGCCGTTAGAAATTTTCTCCAGATCGTCCAGCCCCTCATCCAGCCGGCCCTGTGCCTGCTGACTTTCCGTCGCGATGTTACTGATGTTACGGATACTGCTCTCCGCCAGGCTCAGGGTTTCGCCCTGGCTCTGGGTCGCCAGTTCCAGCACCGGCAGCGCTTCCATCAGCGGAGTCAGTGCCTGCTGATAGGTGATCACCCGATTGAGCACCCGCGTCTGGATGCTGTTCAGTGCTTCCCAGCGACGCAGACCGCGTTGCGCGTAATGCGCGGCATAACCGGCATACTCCACCGGGAACTGGCTCATGGCTTTCACATCGCGATTGAAGAACACCAGCGCCGAAAGCGTCTGGTTGATCGGCACGCCCAGAATTTCGCCGAAGCTGGAAAAACCGGCGGCGGCAATCCCTTTAAAGAAATGGGCATTGTGCAGCTTGTCGGCATTGCCGACGCGGCGCAGGATACAGTCATTCATCAGAATCGCCGCCGGTTTACCATGCTGAGCGGTAAACGCCTGCCACTCCTGCTGCGTCGTCTGCTGGAAATCTTTTTCCTGCATCAGGAACAGCCGGTCGCCAAACTCAAGGTCGCAGAAAAACTGCACGCCGCTGGATTCGATTTTGGCAATGGAGCGGATAAAAAACTCATCCCCGACTTTAACGCCAAAGGTCAGCCCTTTCAGCCGCTCGGCCAGTTGCGCTTCATTGCAGTTGAGGTGTTCGCACAGCGCCGGAACAAAGGGCTGCTGCTGACCGTGACGGTTAAATACCGAGGTGACGGTACGCGCGACCGGGTCAGCTTCAGCAATCAGCCAGCTCTGATCGCGTGGCGTAAAGTTCTGGCTTTTAAACGGCGCAAAGGATTTTCCTGGCGCCATCTGGCAGAAAACGATCACCGCTTTGCCCTGCAGCACCTTGCCACCGACACCGATCCAGGTGCCATCAAAGGTAATCCGGCCGCCCGCTGAACCGCCAATGGCCAGGCAGGGAAAGCGGCCGCTGTTGTACCAGGCCTGCATCAGAAAACCTTCTGATGCGGAAAGCCCGTCACAGTAAATCATGGCGAAAGTACGGTCGGCAGAGAGCGGCATCCGCACCGGCAATCGCGCCAGCTCCTGCTGGATGGCGCTGATGCGCTGGCTGGCGGTCTGCGTATCGGCGACGTGAAGATCGACAATGTGCGTCTCATGACGGGCGATCAGCGTGTCCGGCAGCCAGAGATAGCTCCCTTCCGGACCATTCCCCTCACAGTAAGTGCTCTGTGGACGGCTGCTGCTCAGCGCGCCATTCGAGGAGAGTGTCAGCACCGTCAGATCGGCAGACGTAAAGCGTTGCCAGGCCTGACTGACGCGCCGGAAATCCGCCTCAGGCGGAACAAAGGTCATCAGGATCCCGCCCGCGCGTGCGCTCAGGCCGATGGAAGAGAGTGAATCAGGCATTGCACGGCAATCGTAAGTGCCATTTGCAGGCTGGCTGCTACGCCGGAGACGCGCAGCAGGCAGGCGACTTTTGATCGTCTTGATGATCGACATATTATTATTTTCGCTTTTATAAGATTAACTTACGCATAAATTTTGCGTTTACTGGTGTGTAAAAGGAGGGCTAAATGCAGGTCCGTTCGCGTTCAGAACTCGGCGCTGAGTACCGGTTTCGTCAATGATCGGCGGGCTCAACGCCTATGGGTTATCGCCCGTAGTGGGAAAACCTTTAACGATTGCTGCAGGTGGTTTAATCAATGAATTTGTTACATTTTATTAGCATAATGTAACCCCGGACAGCGGCAGGCCAGGAAGATATAAAGCTGCGCAGGCTTCTCTTCCGCCGCATCCGGATAAATTACGTGTCCGCACGGTTTCAGGAACTTAGCGGCACACTTTCCTTCTACCTTTCGTTCTGCTCCTGCCAGTGTTCTTCGCACCGCGCCCGCGCTTCAGCGGGCAGATCGCGCAAATCTGGCAATGTATCGCCGGAGCCGTAGCCCATTGCTCCTGTTGCCTCCTGCTGTTCATCCTGCGCAGCGAAAGTAAGCTTCTCCTCCAGGGCCTGCCAGCTATCACCCTGCTGCCGGTAGATCACGGCATAAGTGGGCATCTGGTCATCATCACCATAAATTTCATATTTCTGTTTCTGTCCACCGGAACCCAGCTCCAGCGTGTCGATTAAGGTGTCATTACGCATTGCGTTCTCCTTTTTCGTCAGGCTTTTAAGCGTAGTTCAACTGCCATGACCCTGCCGGCGCTAAAAATTCATTCATTAACCCTCCACTTATCAAGGAATTCATCGTCTGCCTTTGCTTAAACGAAGCGGACGACTATCCTTCCTGCTGTGGCTAGCTAGTCCTTTTTATCTTACGGAACACTGATAGGAGGTCTTTCTATGACACAACAGAAATACAGAGGTGGTGCCGGTAATTTTGCCAACGATCCAGAACGCGCGAGTGAAGCTGGCAGTGCAGGAGGCAAGGTCAGTGGGGGCAATTTCAAGAATGATCATGAAAAAGCCAGGGAAGCGGGTCGGAAAGGAGGCAAGATTAGTCGCCGTCCTTCTAAGTAGTTCTGAATAAAGCGCTTTAGGAGTTTGTACGCCATGGAGTGGCATCTCTGCCGACAATGTCCGGTGTTCTCACTCCGCCGTTTCGCTCTGTTTCCTTCTGAATGTTGCCGATACAGGCTGGCAGAGGGAGGGGTGAGCACTCCTGTGATGAAGCACCGCGCAAAATAGTCAGTCCTGACTATCCTGAAATAAAGGATATTAATCAGGAGAGAACGATGAAATTTTTCTATTTCGTTTCGCTTATTGCCTCTGCACTCTATTTACTGGCCTTTCTGCCTAAACTCCGTACTCGCCGCGAACCCATAGCCTACTGGGGGTGCTGGACTTATCTTGGTGCTAACGCCATTTTCTGGGCCGTTTATGGTGTTCTGCATTACATTTAGTAGAACGCCGTAAGCAAAGCGGGAAACAGCCATTTATTCCGGCTATGCGATTGAAATAAATGGCTCTTTTCACCCACTCCTTCACAACAGCAGAGGATGATCTCTTCTTCTGTCCGATTGTGGGATATATTGGCAGCACTCTCGTGAACCTCTCTGCATAACAGGTACTTTCGGCAATGGCTTTAATCCCTAAAAACTATGCGCGGCTTGAAAGCGGCTACCGTGAAAAAGCACTCAAACTCTATCCCTGGGTGTGTGGTCGCTGCTCGCGCGAGTTTGTTTATTCAAACCTGCGTGAACTGACGGTTCACCATATTGACCATGACCACACCAACAACCCGGAAGATGGCAGTAACTGGGAACTGTTGTGTCTCTATTGTCATGACCATGAGCACTCGAAGTATACCGAAGCTGACCAGTATGGCACCCGCGTCGTGGCAGGCGAGGATGCACAAAAGGATGTCGGTGAAGCCACCTACAATCCTTTTGCTGACCTGAAATCGATGATGAATAAGAAGAAGTAACCCCTGCCCTTCCCGCCTGTCGGGTCGCTGAACGCGCACTGACAGGCTCAGATCCTTCACTGCCGGGCGGTATAAAAATCACCCTGCAACTGACATGCCTGTTGCCCGCTGTCCACCTCCAGACAGAGATCGACATCCTCACCAAACCCGCGCTGCTGAAGTTCCCGGGCTGAAGAGCACTCGCGAAGGGATAGCGGATTCATCTGCTGCCAGGCGGCGACCGCCCCCTGTGCTTCCGGGGAACAGCGGTCACGTCCGATAGCGGCAATAATGCCGCCTGCGGCCAGATAGTCTTCGATCGCAGGGCGAAGCGTGCCGTCAGGCCACCGCTCGCCGCAGGGGATAACCAGGACGCGCCGGAAGTCACGACAGGCTCTGGCAGTGAGTGAGAGATTCCGGAAACAGCCGCTGAATACCGTCACACCACTCTCCCGCGCCAGGAACGAAATCGCTGAACCATTGGGAGAGGGAAGCACCAGTTTTTCGCCCGCGGCCAGTTTTCGCATCGACGCCGGAGAGAGACTGAAACCGCCCGTACCACTCAGCCTGTCAGGGCTGGCTGCCCTTGCTCCGATGCTGTCTGCATACGTCAACGCAGAGGCATCTTTCCAGGGGTACGGATAAACCTGTGCGCCCTGGTCGACCGCCAGACTGACACAGGTGGAAAATGACATGACGTCAACGATCACAATACAGTCCACATCCTGAGCAACGTAACCGACGGCCGCGGGCCCCCACTCAAGACGGATGTCAGACTGCGCCTGATTACACCACTGCATCTCTTATCCTCCGTGGCATGCTGCCACTCATCGCCAGCGATCATGCGCCAGATTGCCAACGGGCGCTCGCCACTCAGAATATCAGGCTGCGCAGGAAGAAAACGATGGCTGAAATAAATGATTGAAAATCAATTACCTGGCCAGCTATAGTCAGCCAGAGAAGATGAGCGACGACGCCGGAGCAGAACGATGATTTCAAAAGAGAATGCGGAACATTATCAGTGGGGTGACGGTTGCGACGGCTGGTACCTGGTCAACCGCCAGGATATGTTAATCATTCACGAAAAAATGCTGCCCGGCACGCGTGAGAAACGGCACTATCATGCGGCGTCCAGACAGTTTTTCTTTGTCCTTAGCGGGGTGCTGACGATGGAGCTTAACGGCACCGTGCAGGATATCAGCGCGCAACAGGGTATCGAAATCCCCCCGCAATCTGCACATCAGGCGCAGAATAACGGTGATGGCGCGGTCGAATTTCTGGTTATTTCGCATCCCACGACGCGCGGGGATCGTGAAGATATAGCCTGAGCAACCGCCTCTGTCATTACGGCAGGCGCGCAACACAAGAATACGCTGCCGTCATATTTACGCTGAACAGGCACGCTGCACCTTCTGTTGATATTGCCCTTCTGCGGCTGTGAATATTATTGCCGCTTTAATACAGGTCATAAAATTTATCGACACAACTTTCCCTATCAGAAACCAATTAATTTCCGGGTACTTTCCACGCTATTCGCTTCTATTAAAATTCGCAAAAACAGTCAGTTAAAAATTCAAGAGCGATATCAACCCTTACAAGGCTTAAATTACGCACGACATTCCTGTTAAGTCATGACAGTCCGCCTCGCTTATTTCCCGACAAAAACAGCGCGGCGCTCTGCTTATTTTCGAGCTGAAAAGGATGGTGCGCCGGGCACAGAAACATTTTGAGAAAGAATTTCGCGACATATTAGCCAGAATCCACGCGGTTAACGGTTTTCTGTACCAGACTTAGCCGATAACAATAGAGACAATGTGGAGCATTATGAAAGAGCAAAATCGCACAAATGGCATTGCCCCTTATGGTGGCGCGGCCGGAGGCTGGGGTGCATTAAAGGCGGTTGCCGATGCTATCCGCGGCCAGATGTCTGTAAAACAGGATGTTATCGCCCTGTTCAAAGTTAACCAGCCGCAGGGCTTTGACTGCCCGGGATGTGCCTGGCCGGATCCGCAACATGCCTCGTCCTTTGAGTTCTGCGAAAACGGGGCAAAAGCGGTGTCATGGGAAGCGACCAGCAAACGCACCACACCCGCCTTCTTTGCCGCCCATACGGTGACAGAGCTATGGGAGCGCAGCGCACTGCACCTGGAGGGTGAAGGCCGCCTGACGCATCCGATGAAGTACGATGCCGCATCTGACACCTATCAGCCCATCGAATGGGAAACCGCGTTTCGTGAGATTGGTGAACACCTGCGCAGTTACGAAGACCCGGACAGCGTGGAGTTTTACACCTCCGGCCGGGCCTCAAATGAAGCCGCGTTTCTGTGGCAGCTCTTCGCCCGCGAATATGGCACCAATAATTTCCCCGACTGCTCAAACATGTGTCATGAACCCACCAGCGTCGGACTGCCGGAGTCCATCGGCGTCGGCAAAGGCACGGTTGAACTGGAGGATTTCGACCACTGTGACCTGGTGTTATGCATTGGTCACAATCCCGGTACGAATCACCCACGCATGCTGGGGACGCTGCGCGAAGTCGCCAAGCGCGGTGGCACGATTGTGGCGATCAACCCCCTGCGGGAGCGCGGTCTGGAGCGCTTTACCTCACCGCAAAGCCCGATAGAGATGCTGTCGCTCAGCTCGACTGAACTGGCCTCAACCTATTACAAAGTACGAGTGGGCGGCGATGCAGCGATGCTGAAAGGGGTGATGAAAATCCTGCTGACCCTGCATGAAGAAGCGCTGAGTCAAGGCAAACCGGGCGTCATTGATGAGGCGTTTATCACCCAGCACACCGAAGGCTTCGACGCGCTGAAAGCCGACCTGGAGAGCACCGACTGGGATCATATCCTGAAAGTTTCAGGGATGACGCGTGAAGAGATCCAGCACGTTGCCCGGCTCTATGCCAGCGCTGAACGCACGATTATCTGCTACGGCATGGGGATCACTCAGCACCAGTACGGCACCCAGAATGTGCAGCAGATTGCCAACCTGCTGCTGATGCGCGGTAACATCGGTAAACCCGGTGCGGGTATCTGTCCGTTACGCGGTCACTCCAACGTTCAGGGCGACCGCACGGTGGGCATCACAGAGATCCCGCCGCAATCGCTGCTGGACAGTATTGAGAAAGTGTTTGGCTTCCGGCCGCCGCAGAAGCATGGTCATGGTGCCGTTGAGGCGATTAAGGCGATGCGCGATGGCAAAGCCAAAGCGCTGCTCTGTCTGGGTGGTAACCTGGCAGAAGCGATCTCCGATCCACAGGTCACCTTCCCGGCGATGCGCAATCTCGATCTGGTTGTGCATATGGCGACCAAGCTGAACCGCTCACACCTGCTGCTCGGCAGGCATAACTATCTGCTGCCGGTGCTGGGCCGCACGGAGACGGATGTGCAGGCAACGGGCGCACAGAGTGTGACGGTGGAAGATTCGATGTCCATGGTGCATGCCTCGCGTGGCTCGCTCGATCCGGCATCGCCGCATCTTAAATCGGAACCGGCACTGGTGGCCGCGCTGGCGAAAGCGACCCTGCCAGACAGCGTGGTGGACTGGTCCGCGATGGCAGCCGATTACAGCCGCATCCGTGACGCCATCGAAGCGGTCTTTCCGGCGTTCGAAAACTTCAACGAGCGGATTAAGCATCCGGGTGGATTCCGGCTCTATAACGCCGCATCAGAACGCGTCTGGCAGACGCCTTCCGGTAAGGCGCAGTTCAAAGTGATGCAGGGCATCAATGAAGATCCCCGATCGCTGAAATGCCATGACCTGGTGCTGACCACCCTGCGCAGTCACGACCAGTACAACACGACCCTTTATGGGCTGAACGACCGCTATCGTGGCGTCACAGGCCGTCGTGATGTGCTGTTTATTAATGCCGAAGAGGCGGAAAAACGCCAGTTGCGGGTGGGCGACCGTGTCGATCTGATGGCGCTGGACCCGGAGGGCAATCCTACCTCCCGCCAGATGAAAAACCTGACAATTGTGATTATCGATATGGCACCCGGATCGGTCGGGGCCTACTATCCGGAAGCCAACGTGATGGTGCCGCTCGACAGCCACGACACGCAGAGCGGCATTCCGGCTTACAAAAGCATTCCGATCGCCATGACGCGCGTGACGGAGGAGACGCAGACAACGTCGGGTGTTCTGCGCTGATCCCGCGTGTTGCAAAGGGTGAGACCTGATGTTACCCGCGTGGCCGGCGTGCTGGTCACGCGGGTTTTTTCGTCCCGGCCAGGCGGCCCGCTGCGCCGGATTGAACACGGCCAGAGCACCTGCCGTGAAGCAGACCTGGCAAACTCATCCTATACCTTACCGTGCTAAAACGGTTTCATTCGCTATCCTCTCTAAACTGCCTGCGCTGACCGTCAGCGCCTCACCGGAAGATTGCCATGTTTCACCTGATTTTCAGCTTACCCAGCTGGTATGTCATTGCCCGCGTCATTATTCCTTTGTCCCTGCCCCTGTCCGCAAAAATCCTGCTCTCTGCACTGGCGCTGCTGGCCTCTCAATATCTGCTGGTGAGTCGCTTCACATCCGGCGGGATCTTCTCGGCCGAGATGCCCCGCGCCATCATCATTCTGTTTAACTGGGCTTACGGCACCGTGCTGCTGCTGGCCGTGTTTCAGATCGTGCTGGATGCTGTCATGCTGCTTGCCCTGCTGCTGCGACATCCGCTGCCGCTGTCGCCCGATGCGCGCTATCTGACCGTCCTGCTGGCGATGGGGGTGGCGGCTTTCGGGGTTCAGCAGGCAATACGGGTGCCTCCCGTCAAAGAGGTGACGCTGTTCCTGCCGAATCTGCCTGCTGAGTTTGATGGCTATCAGCTTCTGCAACTGACCGACCTGCATATCACGCGACTGTTTAATGCTGTCTGGACCCGCGCCATGGTGGAGCGGGCGATGTCCCTCCGGCCCGACCTTATTGTGGTGACGGGGGATGTGATCGATGGCAGCCTGGAACACCGGCGGCATGATGTTGCGCCACTGCACGGTCTGGCTGCGCCCGACGGCGTCTGGGCCATCACCGGCAATCACGAATATTTCTTTCATCAGGCGATCTGGACGGCGCATCTGGCTTCGCTGGGGCTGCAGCCGCTGCTTAACAGCCACACGGTGATTCAGCGCGGTGAAGCCAGCCTGGTCATTGCGGGTCTGCCCGACGCCTCCGCGCCGCGCCGAAAGTCGACCGGCCCCGATCTGGCCCGTGCGCTGGAGCAGGTTCCCGAAAACGCCCCCATTATTCTGCTGGACCACCAGCCACGTCATGCCCGCGAGAACGCCGCACAGGGTGTCGATGTGCAGCTCTCCGGCCATACGCACGGAGGTCTGATTGTGGGACTGGATCGCCTGTTTGCAAAACCCAACGCCGGTTTTGTTTCCGGGCTTTATCAGGTCGGCGGAATGCAGCTTTATGTCAACAACGGCACGGCGCTCTGGCCTGGCATGGCGATCAGGCTGGGCCGCCCCTCGGAGCTGACCCGGATTACCCTGCGCCGTCAGCCCTGAGGCGATAAAGGCGCCGCCGGGTGCGCATCACCCTGATCGAGACAAAGGAGAACATCATGACCCTGTTATGTACCGCCTGTGGCACCGCCTATCCTGCTTCGGTCACACATCAGCACTGTAAAATCTGTGAGGATGAACGTCAGTATATCCCGGCTTCGGGTCAGGGCTGGATCCCGTTCGACCAGCTGCGCGCCAGCCATGCCAATAAATGGACGGCACACAGTGAGGCGCTGTTAAGTTTTAAAACCGTGCCCGCTTTTGCCATCGGCCAGCGCGCTTTTCTGCTGCGGACGCCGCAGGGCAACGTGCTGTGGGACTGCCTTGCCAACCTTGATGATGCCACCTTTACGCTGATCGCGGCGCTGGGTGGCATTGATGCCATCGCGATTTCACATCCGCACTACTACACCACGATGCAGGAGTGGGCGGAGGCGTTTAACGCGCCCATTCATCTGCATGCCCGTGATCGGCAGTGGATCGTCCGGGAGAGCCCGCATATCCGGCTCTGGCAGGGCGACTCGCTGACGCTGATGCCGGGTGTGACGCTGTTACGGCTGGGGGGGCATTTCCCGGGTGGCTGCGTGCTGCACCGGGACGAAGGCGACGGGATCATTCTGGCGGGTGATATTCTGCAGGTGACGCCGGGTGCGCATGGCGTATCGTTTATGTGGAGCTATCCGAACATGCTGCCGCTCTCTGCGGCCACGGTTGGTGACATTCTGCAGCGGCTCTCGGGTGTGACATTCGGACAGCTTTATGGCGCCTTTGAAGGTCAGGATATCCTTCAGCAGGCGAAAGAGAAGGTGATGCGATCGGGAGAGAAGTATCTCGCCTGTCTGCAGGATCATCAGGCGTGACACAGTAACCGAACAGCCGCCCCGTCAGGCGACGGCTGTTCCGGTCTTATCAGGCCGTTTTGAACAGCGCGACCAGGGTACGCAACTGCACAGCCCGCCCGGCAAGTTCATCCGCAGAAGAAGCGGACTCTTCAACCAGCACGGCGTTCTGCTGGGTGACCTGATCCATCTGATTGACCGCAATATTGACCTGCGAAATGCCGCTGGTCTGCTCTTCCGTGGAGGAGGAGATATCGCGCATCAGCTGAGAAGTCTGTTCAATCGCGCTGACGCTCTGCTTCACTCTGTCGCCTGCGTTCCGGGCCATCGTGATCCCTTCCTGCGCATGAAGCACCGACTGCTCAATCAGACTCTTGATCTCTTTGGCTGCTGTCGCTGAACGCTGTGCCAGCGCCCGCACCTCTGAGGCAACAACGGCAAAGCCTTTACCCTGCTCTCCGGCACGCGCCGCTTCAACCGCCGCATTCAGTGCCAGAATGTTGGTCTGGAAAGCAATGCTGTCGATTACCGACGTGATCTCTTCAATTTGTCCCGAGCTGCCGCGGATTTTGTGCATGGTTTCCATCACCGAATCCATGGCCGAGCCACTGGAGAGGGCCGCCTGCGTCGCAGAATCCGCGCGTTCAGAGGCAAAGCGGGTGTTCTCGGCATTCTGCTGCATGATGGACGCCAGTTGCTCCATGCTGGCAGCCGTTTCCGCCAGGGACGCCGCCTGCTCTTCAGTGCGTGACGAGAGGTCGCCGTTGCCGCGGGCAATCTCTTCCGACGAGCTGGCGATGGTCGCGGCGTTGCCTTTGATATCGGACACCAGCTGGGCAAGACGCTGCTGCATCTGCATCAGGGCATTCAGCAGCTCAGCCATTTCGTTGCTGCCGGACACGGTCAGCTCTGCCGTCAGATCACCGGCGGCGACGCGACTGGCGACTTCCACGGCCTCTCTGACCGGCCGCGTGACCGAACGGGTGATCATCACGGCCAGCAGGATCGCCAGCAGGGCAATCGCCAGAAGGCCGGACAGCAACAGATACTGTGCATGTCGGCGCTCATCGATTTGTGACTGCAGGAGTATCTGCAACTGGTTGCTGCTCTGACTGCCCAGCATGCCATAGCGATTAATCGCTTCGGTTAAGATACGGACATATTCAACCGGCGTAATCGTGACATTCCCGGTCACAATCGCCCCTTCAGCCTGCTGCAGGGCATTCAGAGCCTGCTGTCTGGCATTCTGCGCCAGCTCGCCGAACATCGCTTTGAGATCCGGTTCAATGGTGAACACCTTATCCATGTTACTGCTGAACTGTGACAGCGCCGTTTTGCCATTATCGATCTGGAAGGCCAGGCGACTGCGATCGGCATCAGAGATGTTACCGCTGGCGATCAGTGAAGCCCCCCCGCCACGGATCTGACCCAGCGTCTCGGTCAGCAGCGGCAGTCGGCTAAAAACACTGACGATCAGCTGGTAGGTATTCAAATCAGCATCCAGTGAGAGCTGGTAGTAATCCAGTACATCCTGATTCGTTTCCAGCAGAACCTGGATCAGATGCGTGTGCCGTGCCAGGCTGGTCGCCAGCGTCAGTCGTCCGCCAACCAGATCCTCCTGCAGTTGACGCCACTCCTGATTAACCTGGTCCAGACGCGTTAATGGCTGCGCCTGCTCACTGCTTTGACGCAGATCGGCAGCAATGCTTTCAGATACGCTGTTGATCTGGGTCACTAACGCCAGACGCGGTGGGTTATCCATTCTGTTCTGGCCAATGGCGATGGCGCTTTCTGCCCGATGACGCTGCAGCAGGCTCAGCAGCTGCAGTACTTTTTTCTCAACCGGAATACCGGTGAGTTCAACTTTCTTGGTGTCAATGAGCTGGTTGCCCGTCTGAATAAAGAGAAAAGTGGGTAAAACAAACAGCACCAGTGCAAAGGCTCCCAGTAAAAGGAATTTTGCTGGCAAATTAATCCGGTCGAGTACTTTTTTCATTCTTTTCCGCTCTGATGTGTTAAGCATGCAGGTGATGTCATACCCAAAATGGGTAATGTAATTTTATTTTTACGAATTCTTCATATGCAGCCCATAGCGGTTTGCGCGTAGCACAAAGCCGCCTGAAGGCAATGAAATTTACTTAGTTAAATAAAGGGCTGGATAACAGCAAGAGAGAGTATAGATTGCGCCAGGTTATTTTACAGTGAATAAACAGACGATAGTTACAGCCACTTTCACTTAAGCCAAACTGAAAAATAACGATAGATATCAATGTTATGAACGCTGCCTGATAAATATCACCTGTAAAGCCTTAAGCCAGACTTCAGCATCAACATCTGGAAAATAAAGAAATTAAAGTTAGCCCGGAATCAGCCGATACTAGCTGCCGTCTTTTTTCAGGAATAATTATCATTACGGATAAGAGATTAATTTATCCTTCCCGGGCAATTAATATTCAAACCGTTATTACCGGGCAGGCCCTGAAAATATAATAAATGAAATCGTTTTCATTTAATTTAAAGAAGCGTGATGCATTGAAATAAAAATGAAATAAAGGCAAAAAAAAAGCCCCCACAATGTGGAGGCTTTTCGGGAACGGCTTAAAGCTTAAAAGCTTTCCCAGTTTGCTTTGCTCAGGTCAACACTCTGCGGTTCAGGCTGACGGCTCTTTTTAGCCGGACGGAAGGCAGAAGCGGTCTGTGGCTGCAGCTGCGGTGCAACACGGCCTGAGCTTTCAACGGTAAAGGTCGAGACCAGCGCCGACAGCGTTTCGGCCTGTTCCTGAAGTGATTTCGAGGCAGATGAGGCTTCTTCCACCAGCGCGGCGTTCTGCTGCGTCACTTCGTCCATCTGGCCAATCGCCTGATGAACCTGCTCAATGCCTTTGCTCTGCTCAGAGGTAGCCGCGGCAATCTCATTGACCAGATCGGCGACCTGCTGGATCGCGTGACGAACGTTTTCGCTGTTTGAACCGACGCTGTTGGCCTGCTCTAACCCGTGCTCAACCTGCGAAACGGACGTAGAAATAAGGTCTTTGATTTCGCGGGCAGCCGACGAGGAGCGTTGTGCCAGGTTACGCACTTCCGACGCAACCACGGCAAAACCGCGACCATGTTCGCCGGCACGTGCTGCTTCCACCGCCGCATTCAGCGCCAGGATATTCGTCTGGAAGGCGATGCCTTCAATCAGCCCGGTAATTTCCGAGATTTTGGCCGAGCTGGCGCGAATATCATCCATCGTGGTGAGCATCTGCTTCACAGCCGTTCCGTTCTGGATCGACATATGGTTGGCGTTATTCGCCAGGCTGCTGGCCTGATGCGCGCCTTCGGAGTTCTGCCGCACCGTTTCACTCAGCGTCGCCATGCTCGCTGAGGTCTGCTCCAGTGAAGCAGCCTGCTCTTCGGTGCGGGCAGAGAGATCTTCGTTACCTGCTGCGATCTGCGTTGAACCCGTACTGACCGATTGCGCAGCATGATTCACCGAGAGCAGCGTGCCAGAGACGCGCGCCAGCAGCTGATTAAACGCTATGGCCGTCTGGCCGATCTCATCCTTGCGGCTGACATCCGCAGTATGCGTCAGATCAAGCGTGTGGCTGACCTGGGTCATGGTATTGACGATGCCAGAGAGGCTTCTTTTGATGCCCATGATCACCTTAACGGAGAAGGCAGCCAGAATCAGGATCACCAGTAATGATCCCCCCGACATCGCCCACAGGGTCTGAGTGTAGACGCGTTTGTTTTCAGCACGCAGCTGTTCGCCGATGTCGATGTTCAGCTGAATCTGACGGGTGAAGTCCGCTTCCATTTTACGGGTTGCAGCGCCCACACCATTTTCACTCTGCAACAGTGGCAGGGTGACCGCGTCATCATGAGCGCGAGCCGCAGCAAGAAAAGCGGGCAGTGCGCTGCGCACCGCATCCAGATTCCTGTTGGCCTGTTCTGTCATCGCCTTGTCTTCATCGCTGGAGATGTCATTGGCCATGTAATAATCGTTCAGCGATTTAATCTGCTGCAGCAGATTATTAATGCGCTCTTCTGCAGCGGGGAACTTTGTCTCATCGCTGGTGCTGTGATAGCGGTAAAGAGCAATGCCTAACTGATTGGTTACGCTGATCGATTTATTCAGATCGCGAATACTGGGTATCGCGTTCACCTGCACATATTCAAAACGGGACTGAAAACCCGAAATCACAGATAACGAGATAATCACCAGTGCAATCAGTGACATTGCAAGCAGTGAGAAAATCATTACCAGACGCTGTGTAATAGTCATAAAGCACCCCTGGGGAGAAAGAATAATTTGAACAAATGTTAATGCTGGATCGTTCTTATCGGCTTTTTTCAGCGGCGCTTTAATTGATCGCAGGAGATATATTTTTTTATTTTTTCTTGCGCCTGACGCAGAGTGAACTAACAACGCAAAGAGGCTGATTCTTATTCTCTTTTAGCGTTAACATATTATTTACATCCCGCCATCCATGCTCACTTTCCTCCCTTAACTCTTTATCGTTATATGCAGCAACAATGCCGGATATAAGCACTGAATGTCAGTTGTGGCGATCTGATAATAACGTGGCTGATTTAACAGCAGTGCTCAGGTAATCGGCAACGCTAAGCCTGCTCATCTCCTGGAGAGGGTACGCGGCGGCTGTCAGCGGCAGAACGCGACAGCGAAATCCTGCCCTGTCAGCGCGCTCAGCAGCCTCAGGGCAGGGCAAATCGCGTTGTGGCGGGAGCACCTGCAACTCGGATTTTAGCCATTTGTGGCAGGGCCAGATTAAATTAGTGAATTGACTGGCGGAATGCTGATTCTGGTCTATGCTCACTGGCCCGACCAGGTTTTAACCTGCCGGACAGCACTAACGCTTACAATAAAAAAAGGTAGTCATCATGGATTTAGCCACATTTGAAACCAGAACCGGTCTTTGGCCACACATGCAGTTTACGGATGTTGAATATGAAGCATGCAGCAGTGGCGTTGAGATCTACGCCATTGATGTCACCCGTCAGACCAAGAGCAAGCTGTTTATCTGCCGCGTTGCAAACGAACAGCAGGCGGCCTCGCTGACGGCACAGTTTAAAGAGTGGTTACCGAAAATTAAGCTGAAAAAACGCAAAGTGGCTCTGAATATGGCCCGCACGGGCTGCGAGAAGAGCTATTCTGCCAGGCCGAACTACCAGGACCGCGCCGGGCTGCGTCAAAGCAGCGTCAGGGCCTGATTGCGGCCTCAGCCTGTCTCTGCAGGCAGGCTGAATGCCTGATGGTGCTGCGGTGCGCGCTAATTGCGCGCCGCAGGAACCTGAAACAGCCGGCACTCACCCGGTTCGGTGGAGATATCACGGAATGTCGTGATATGGATCTCTATCCAGACATTCGCCGCTCGCATGGTGTGAGGTGTGTTGTGCAGGTCCAGCTGCGTGACAAAGTCCCGGGTGCTGATCGTACACAGCCCCTCGCTATCCCGCCTCATCGCCTCTCTGAATGCGATCCAGACGGCATCATCCTGTTGCATTGCATTGCCCCCGCAACGTCTCACCACCATTAACTGTATATATAAACAGTATAATTATTCCCGGAGTCGGTCAAGCCTGTCTGGTTTTCGGCTGCGGAGGACGCCCTGCCCTGCCATTTTTATCCGTGTCCGCCAGCGAAACGGGACTTTAATCCAAATCTTAGAAAACGTTTTCATTGACGTTTAACACATTGATTAACCTGAAAATGCATTAAAGTGATCTTTCTAATCATCTGATATCAAACTAAAAAAACGGTTAACCGCAGCGGCATTCAGGCCGCTTTTGCCCTATCTTTAAATGGCTCTGTAACGAAATCCACTTCCTTTACAGAGTGATCTGACTCCTACCCTTGCCCCCTTAAACAGGGGGCACTTTTTCAGAGAGTGCAGCAGCAGAGATCACGTTTCACCGGCCAGCGTAAAAGGGCTGGTGAAAGCAACCTGTAAACATCCGATTAACCAGCGCCTCACCAGGGATGCTGTGTCATTATAATAATGCGCTATATCTTCTGTTCGCCCCCGCTTTAACGGGGGGGCTTTTCTGCTTTATTACAATTGCCTGATCGCTGTCCCGGGAAAATGGCGATTAATGCCTCTTAACCCGGGCGGGATTCATAGCGATATTAATACCGAAAGCAGAACAGCATAATCATTTCAGTTGTGCCCTTAACCCCCGAAATATCTGTGATATTGTTAATAAGTCTCAACTGCCATGCGAGTCCGCTTATGCTCTCCACCCTTATTTACCGCAGCCAGCTTGCGGGTTCTGTCTCGCCGGAGAAACTGCAGGCGCTGGTGGAGCGTGCCAGTGTTAAAAACGCCGAGGCCGAGGTCACCGGGATCCTGCTTTATGACGGGCAGCACTTTTTTCAGGTGCTGGAGGGGAGCGTTGAGAATGTCCACACGGTTTTTCAGCGAATCAGTCAGGACGATCGGCATTTTAATCTGATCGAGCTGATGCGTGACTACGCCCCAGCACGGCGATTTGGTCACGCCGGCATGGCCCTGTTTGATTTGCGTGACTATCAGGAGCATACCGTGGTGGAGGCTCTGCTTGACCGGGTCACGCTTAATGAGGAGCGTATCCGGCATGATCGGGTCGTCAAATTCCTGCGTTCGTTTGTTGAAGGACGGGATAAAGAGACCTTTATTGAGATTGAACCAGCCAGTCAGTGGACACTGACCACTCCCTCCTCCTCCGCTGTACCGCTTTCCTGCCCGCCGGCCGCCGATCAGCGCTGTGAGTTTGCGCTGCAGCCGATTGTGGATGCCACAAATCGCCAGATTGTTTCCTGTGAAGCCCTGATCCGCGGTCAGCATGGCGCTTCACCCGCCGACTATTTTTCTCAGCTACCGGAAAGCCAGCGCTATCAGGCCGATCTTCACTCCAAGACCTATGCTTTCCGGCTAGCCGGACAGCTTGGCCTGGGCGATCAGACCCTCTCCGTTAACCTGTTGCCGATGTCACTGGTGATGATCGAGGGGGCGGTCGATCATCTTCTTCAGCAAATCCGGCTGCAGGGATTGCGACCGGAGCAGGTCGTGGTAGAAGTCACTGAAGATGAGGTCATCTCACGCTTTGACGCCTTTCAGTCCGCAGTGCGCCAGCTGAAAGCGGCCGGCATCAGCCTGGCGCTCGACGATTTTGGCGCCGGTTTTGCTGGCCTGTCTCTGTTAGCCGATTTTCAGCCCGACAAAGTTAAAATCGATCGCAAGCTGATCACTGATATTCACCGCAGCGGCCCGCGTCAGGCGATTGTGCTGGCCATCCTGAAATGCTGTCAGGCGCTGGAAATCACGGTCATCGCAGAAGGCGTTGAAAAAATTGAAGAGTGGCTCTGGCTTGAAGGTGCCGGGGTTCGCTATTACCAGGGTTTTCTGTTTGCGCGCCCTGCTCTCAACGCCCTGCCTGCCGTCAGTTGGCCCTCACGACGACTGGCGTAATCCCGCCTGACTTCCGCTTGCACGCTGCCGTTTTGCTCATAATTTGATGCGGCTCACACCGCTTCGCTGCAAAGAGCAAAAGCTGTGCCATGCTTGATCCATCTGACAGCCATCTGGCCAACAGATATTCATCAGATCCCTGGATAATCACCGAGTTGGGAGAATCACCATGAACGAAGATCGCATTGGCGGTAACTGGAAGCAGTTCAAAGGTAAGGTTAAGGAAAAATGGGGCGATCTCACGGATGACGATATGACCGTTGTGGAAGGGAAGCGCGATCAGCTGGTCGGTAAAATTCAGGAACGTTACGGCTACGAGAAAGATCGTGCCGAGCAGGAAGTGAAAGAGTGGGAAGATTCCAACAAGTATCACTGGTAATCCCCTTTTCCCGCCGGGCGTTTACGCGCCCGGTGCCTGCCCTTTTCTCTCATGGATGTTAACGACCCCGCCCCGCTGTGCAACACCCGATACATTATGGAAATGATTGTTTCTTTATTCATCGCTGGCGCGCATACTACGCTGACTTCCCTGGTGACGGGAGCCCAAAACCTTACGGATACCAATCATGCCTCAACACTCTACCGACACGATATGTGCGCTTGTCGGTGTTCTTCCTGAAACGCTGAGACGCTGGCGCCGCGCCGGGTTGATTACGCCACCGGATGCTGGCGGTTATTCAGATAATCAGCTTACGCGTGCCCTCTATGTGCGGGATATGACGTCAGGCGGCCATACGCTTTTCGATATCCATGCAGCGCTTAACTGGCCCAGTGTTACGCTGCCCGGCGGCTGGGCCTGCCGGGAAGAGGATATGCTGCAGCTGCTCTCTCAGAGCTCAGACGAGGATATTCATCGCGAGTTGCGGATGATGAACATTGACTACTGTGGCGATGATTATGTGAACTGCTACCTGCGCCCGCTTAATCTCTGGCTGCGTACTGACGTCAGCGAAGGGGCAGCGCAGCGTCTTGAGCGTTTTCACACCGCCGTGGTGGGTCAGTGGGAACGCCTGGCGCAGGCCGCCAGACGACGCAGCACCATCCCGCTGTTCCTTGAAGCGGTCAGCGTGACGGATGAGACAGAGATCTGGATGGAAGCGATACGGCTCAACGGACAGGGATTCCGGGTTGAAGTGGCCGCCGAGGCGTCAGGCGTGCCTGCCATGGCGAATCACCGCTTTGAGCACCATCTGATGTGGTGTGGCGACGGAATTACGCCATCCAGGAAGGCAATTTTTCAATCCAGTCTTGAGGCAGGCGATCCCGTCATGCTGACCGGAACAGACACCCGCGTGAAACTGCCTGAAAACACCCTCTCCGCCAGCGCCTGATTGCATGACTTCTTTTGCCTGCCCGCCATCAAAAAGGCGGAAACAGCCTTTGCCATTTCCGCCCTGCAGCTATCAGTGATGCTCAAGCGTACGCGGACCGCCGATGGCAATCGGAATGCGACGCGGTTTCTCGCTCTCCGGTATCTCCTGAATCAGATCGATACGAAGTAATCCTTCAGCCAGACTGGCTCCGGTGACCTTCATATGCTCCGGAATGGAAAAGTTCAGCTGGAAGTCGTGGCGCGCTATCCCGCGATGGATCCAGCCGCCGCTCTCCTCCCGGGCCTCGCCTGTCGATTCCTGCGACGCTTTTTCCCTGTGACCGGCTATGGAAAGACGTCCGCCACGTAACTCGATCTCCAGCTCATGCTCTTTCCAGCCTGGCGTGCTGACAGTCAGCGCATAGTGGTTATCCTCCACGCGCTGCAGATCATAAGCGGGAACGGAGGTGACCGGGCTGTCACCCGTCAGCTGACTGAACAATTTATCGATGCGGCTGAAGCGGTCTGAAAAAACGGAATCAGCCAGCGAAGGCAAAACTGAAAAGGGTTGTAGTGACATCGTGATAATCTCCTGAACAGGTTCATCCAAAAGTTCATCTGACCGGTTTCAGATTCCCGATCACCTTCAAAATAGGGATTAGGGCTACATTTTCAAGCCGGGAAATAGATTTTTTTCCGCTTCACCGGATCCTGTTATCACCGGGAATCAAATCAGGATAGCGGGCTGCCGCTATTTTTTATTCTGCGGTGCAAGAACGAAATGAGGATGACGGCCGGCCAGCAGCAGCAGCAACTCATATTCACCCTGACTCAGTAACGCAGGATTGGCTGCAGCTTCTTTCGTCTGCCAGACGCGCAGACTGAGGTCGAAACGCTCTGCGGCGCTCTGCTGTGACAGCCCGGCGGCCAGACGAAGTTCACGCACATTACTCTGAACAGCCACAGGCGGCTGAGGGGGACGATTAACCAAAAAGGACTCCTTCAACATGATGAAACCGCAAAGGCGCAGCGCTTCGCCTGTATAAAGCGAAGCGACCCGGAAGTGGCCCTGCGAATTGACCTGAGAATAATTGACCATTTTAAATAAATGTCAAATTCCGGATTCTGCATTCCGGCAGGATTTCTTTGTAAACGAAACGGGTAATTCTGCCCCGCCGGCGACTTTTCTATTTTTTTAGAGTGCCTTATTGCGCCAGCCAGGAATAGTCCTGATATTTGACTTAAGCGCGATTCAGGGATTAATCCGCTACCTCAATGCCTCACTCTTCATCACGATAGCTGTTTAGCCTGAGGATGCTGCTCAGCGGGCACCATCAAAAATACGAGGAGGATAATAAATGAAAAATCCTATCCAGCGTCGCTCACCCGACGATCTGTCACGGGTAGAGATCCGTGAACAGTGGCAAATCACCTACTGGACCCAGGAGCTGAAGACGACTCAGGAGAGGCTGACGCGTGCGATTCGCGAACAGGGATCGCTGACCGAACAGGTGCGTGCGTGGCTGGAGCAAAACCCGCCACCCCGGCGTCCGTCACAGTCCGGCCACGGCATCAAACGTTAACCTGATTACTGCCTGACGTGCTGCGTCAGTGGCAGCCCGGCGGCGGATTGGCCTGATTCAGCCATCACAATGGCGACAGGTTATCTCTGCCGGAATGACCCGGTTTCCTGCTTTTACCAGTCATATTAACAGGTTATCTTTCTCACCCGTCTCTGCTCAGCGACGCGGCTCCGGAGCCTGTCGCGGCTGCAGGGTTCAGACTGACTTAGCAAAACCATTCACGCTCCTGAATGCATATTGTTCTGCTGCCTGAAATAAATATTAAAAAGTCTGAAATCACGCGTTTTCTGAAAATGACAACAATATGTAAATATTAACACCTCTCTTCGATTAAATTTTCGAATCGTAAACATGCTTTTAATGCGTTAAAGAAAATATTAAGAGACAGCTACCGCAGAGTCACCTATCATTCAGCGGAAAATAAAAAATACGCTATATTTACTGCCGCCTGATCGACATTTCAAACCGGACAGTTTTCTTTTTCGCTCCGTAATCAACCGGTGCGGGGTATACACACATGCTTAAGAATTTAAACGGCGATGATGAACGCAGAAGCCGTGCTATACAGGCGTTGCGCAGTCCTGATGAAAGTCGCGATGACGTCCTGCGGAAATTTGTCCGTCTGGCGAGTCAGGCACTGGGCATTCCGGGCAGCTTTATCTCTGTTCTGGATGATGAGTATCAGACCGTACAGGCCTCGCACACATTCAATCTTCAGCGCTCCACGCGTGAAGATTCTCTCTGTCGCCACGTGGTCGACAGTAACACGCCTATGGTCGTGCCCGACACCTGGCACGACCCGCGTTTTGTCAGGCATCCCCTGATCACCGGTGCACCCTTTATTCGCTTCTATGCCGGCGTGCCGCTGAAAACGCGCGATAACATTATTCTGGGTACGCTGTGTGTGACCGATACCGAGCCGCATGTGTTCACCTCTGACCAGGTCATCACGCTGACCCTGCTCTCCACGCTGGTCATGTCTTTTCTGGAAGCCTGGCATGCGGCCGGGTTTGTCGATCCGGTAACCGGACTGCCTAACCGCCAGCGTCTGATCCGGGATTTGCAGTATCTGGCCGTGGCGGGCGACATCACACCCCGCCGCCTGGTCCTGATTGATTGCATTGATATGTCGCGAGCCTATGAACTGGCCCGCACGATGGGAATGGGGCCGGTTGAAAGCCTGCTGAAAGATATGGCCACCCTGCTGCCACTGCGGCTGCGTCCGGCGGTGGGCGAAATGCTCTATACCGTGGCCACCGGGCGGTTTGCCATCCTGACCCGGGCAGACAGCCGCCTGAGTGCCGCCTGGGTGGCCGGTCGTCTGGAGGGGATCAGTGCAGATGTGGATGATGGACTGTCGGTCGCGCTGACACCGCACACCGGCGAAGCGGGCTTTGTGGCCAGTCAACTGTCGGCACCTGAGGTATTACGTCGCGCCGTCAGTGCCCTGAACGATGCGGTCGGACTGGGGCTGCCCTCGCAGCGCTATGACGCCGAGGCGCAGACGCAGCATGCTGACGATTTACTGCTGATGAACGATCTTAAAGCTGCGCTGCGCGACAACGTCGGGCTTTATATGGTTTACCAGCCGAAAATCTGCCTGCAGAGTGGCAGACCGGTGGGGCTGGAAGCGCTGATCCGCTGGCAGCATCCTACCCGGGGTGAACTCTCGCCAGGTGCCTTTATCCCGCAGGCTGAACAGACCGAACTGCTCTCTGTGCTGACCGCCTGGATTATCGATCAGGCGGTAGCCCGCCTGAGGCGGCTCAGGAATAGCTGCATCCAGCTGCCGTTAACGATTAACGTCAGCGTGAACGACTTCTCGCAGGAAGGCTTTGCTTCAGCACTGGAAAGCAAGCTGGTCAGGGCTAAGCTCCCCACCTCACTGCTGGGCATTGAGTGTCTGGAAACTGAACGTATCCTTGAAAGCCCTGATGCCCTGCGCGGGCTGGAGAGACTCAGAGAGTGTGGATTTACGATTTCGCTGGATGATTTTGGCTCCGGCTACAGCAATATCAGTTATCTGCGCCGGATGCCGCTGGATGTTATCAAGCTGGATCGCTCCCTGATCAGCGAGCTCTCTTCCGATACTGCCTCACGCATCATTGCCCGCAGCATCATCGCCATGCTGAAAGAGCTGGACTACACCGTGCTGGCTGAGGGGGTCGAGTGTCCCGATGCGGTGACCTCGCTGACAGAGTATGGTTGTGACCAGGCACAGGGCTACTTCTATTCCAGACCGCTGAACGAAGAAGCGCTGGATCACTGGCTCAACTGGAAGCTGCGCGGAGAGCCCTGCTGAGTGACCGTCTGCACGTACCGGAGCTGTGATCCGGAACGTCACCCGACAGCCGCTGCGCTTATTGCTGCCTGCCCGTGTGCACGCCGTGCTACAGTCAGTAAGGAAAGATGAAACATTTTTTAAACAGTGTTAGCGTGTGCGCTATATTCACCTAAAGCGGAGCTGCACATGCTGACTACCATTATATACCGCAGCCATATTTCCGATGATTTTCCGGTCAGAACCCTGCCTGAGATGGTCGATCACGCCAGCGAAATCAACACTGCGCACGACGTAACAGGCATCCTGTTATTCAACGGCACACACTTTTTCCAGTTGCTTGAGGGGCCGGAAGCAGGCGTTCAGGCAGTCTATCAGCGCATCTGTGCCGATCGCCGGCATCATAATGTCGTGGAGCTGATGCGCGACTACGCACCTTCCCGCCGGTTTGGTAATGCGGGTATGTCGCTGTTTGACCTGCGTGAACATGACCGCTCGTCGCTGCTCCAGGCGGTGCTGGACAAAGGGACCTCGAAATATCAACTGACCTATGATGATCGGGCACTGCAATTCCTGCGGACCTTTGTTGAGTCACGCGAGAAGGAGAACTATTACGAGGTTCTTCCGCCCGGTTACTGGGAATTCATTTCAGAGCATAACGAGGTGCCGGATTCCCGCCCTGAAACAGAAGGCGTCAGTTTCCGCCCGGTCGTCGATCCGCTGGCTCGCAAGGTTACCGCGATTGAAGCCACTATTGTCAGAGCGGCGCCCTCCGATGCAGCCTCAGACGCCCAGCTTCACGCTGACGATCTGGAGACCCTGAAAAAGACATTCGCCCATGCAGGTCAGGTCTGCCCTGATGGCATGACGCTCTACGTCAGCCTGCTGCCGATGACGCTGGTGGTGATACCCGATGCCGTCACGCAGATTGTGGCCGCCATTCAGCAGGCGGGACTGGTGCCGGAGCAGGTGGTCATCGGCGTGAGCGAAACGGCAGTTATCTCTCAGCTGGCCGCCTTCTCTGAAGCGGTTCGTGCGTTGAAAGCCGCCGGGATCAGCCTCTCTATCGACAATTTTGGAGACGGCTCCGCCGGGCTTTCGCTGCTGACCCACATTCAGCCGGACCGTATTCGTATCGACGCCGGGATCACCCGCGACGTTCACCGCAGCGGCCCCAAACAGGCGGTGGTTCAGGCAATTATCAAATGCTGTTCTGCGCTGGAAATCACCGTAATCGCAGCCGGTATCGTCCAGGCCGAGGAGTGGATGTGGCTGGAGGCGGCTGGTGTGATCAACTTCCAGGGCACCCTGTTTGCTGCCGCTGGCCGCTACCAGGCTGAATCGGTCGCCTGGCCGGAATACCGGGAGGCGATGTAACGCAACCTGCCTGAACAGCAACAGAGCGGCTGGCGCGCCGGCCGTTTTGTTGCCTCACTCCTGACAATCCTCGCGCAGTTCACTGATTCACTTCCCTGCCCCGTCTCTTTTCCCTGACCTGTTGTATGAGCTTTTACAGCTTCCCGTTTTGACAGCGTATTTCTGACCAGTCAGGCACAGGAATGAGGGATAACCACTATAGCGAGTAATGTTACTTCCCTGCTGCCTGCGGAAAGTCGATTTGTTACATATTTGCACACCGGCAAAGGCGTAATGTGCCAGATATCCACTATAGCGAGTGAATCGCTGCTCAGCTCAGCGTCAGTAACCACTGTAGCGAGTATCGGTGCCAGTGAGAGTTCCTGCTCAGGCGGTTCAGCGACGGGAAACAGGCCAGCAACCACTATAGCGAGAAGACTCCTCAGGCAGGAGGCGTGTTTACTGTTGCAGGGACTCTCTGAGGCCATTTCGGGTGCATCGGGCCTTTCATGCAGGTCAGTTCTGTGGCGGTCAGTCTTAAGAGAACCACTATAGCGAGTGATGACTGAGGCAGAGCATCGTCCTGGTATTTTTCTTGAGGTCTTATCTGACAGGCGATATAACAATAGTAAGCACTCACACATAAGGTAAACCCCCTTAAGGCGTGGCCGGTCAGAAACAGTAACAACCACTATAGCGAGTAAACCTCACCTGCCTGTTTCCGTTTGGCAACCACTGTAGCGAGTGTGTTTACCCCTTAAAACGCTATTATCTGATCATTAACTCACCGCTTTAGCGATAAAACAACCTGATAACCACTGTAACGAGTAGCTCACAGGAGAGGAAGAGCATGGGAATGGCACGATTAGCTTCGAAAACAGAAAGGGTAACCACTATAGCGAGTAAGTGAAGCGCGCGCTGCGCGATAAATACCTGCCCTGCCCCGCTTCTTCTGAGGCATGAAGACGTTCAGCCGGATAACCACTGTAGCGAGTAAAGCAGAGAAATCTCTGTGTCAGCCGTACTCATCATCACCTTTAACAGAAGAGCAACCACTGTAGCGAGTTAACACTGGCTGCGTCGGTTAAAAACGACACAAGGCAGATTAGGTGGAGGCCACAGCGATTGAGCGGGATCTCTGACGCGGGCAGCGGGTGGATTACCACTGTAGAGAGTAACGTAACTCGCTACAGTGGTTGGGTCAGGCCTTCCTGACATCCCTACTCTCAGGCCGCGAGCGGAAAGGGCTATCACAGGGAACGAGGCGTGCTAACGTCTGAAAATTATTGCTTTTTTTGCTTCCTGATTTTGTTCAGCAGCTCTTTCTCCTCACGTGACACCATCACCAGCTCGCTGCTCTCCTCTTCCATCACGGCTTCAGGCTGGCCGACATCAATAACAGTCGGATCGTTGTAGAGATCGTCGAACTCATCCATTTCGTCATCGATCAGACCAGACTTGCTGAGCGGCAGCTCGGCCGGGCGCAGCTTGGGGTGACGGTAATGGACCCAGAAGTAAACCGATGAGCCGCGCCGGGTTTCCGTGTAGTCAAGGTATCCAATCTCTTTCAGCTGCTCCATGGCCTTTCTGACGGTGGCGTTCTGGGTGATCACACGCGAAGTCAGATTAAGTCTGGCACGCAGACGGGCCATAGATATCGGCGCCGGTTTAGGCGGAAGACTCTCAATGAAGGTGTAGAGCGCCTGGGCCGACTCTTTACGTGCCAGCTCATTGATGGCTTTCAGCTGCAGCAGGACTTTCCTGTCGAACTGGTAGAGCTCAAAGATTTTGGGATCGGCCTGTAGGGTGACCGTGTCCTTTTTGATGCTGTATTTGGCAGACTGCACCAGATGCGTGGTGTAGTTCTCGCCGCCCTTGCTGGTAAATGTCAGCGTATTGGAGGCAATACGGGTCAGGGAAGCATCCAGACGGCTTCTGAGCTTCGAGGAGAGACGCACAGAGGGTATGCCACACAATTTGGCGAATTCAACGAAAGAAAGCGTTACCGTGTCTCCCAGACACTCATGCGTGGCGAAGGCACGGATGATCCCCACCCAGGTTTTGAAATCGTTGTCCATATCCAGGCGGGCACCCAGAATCTTGATGTTGTCATACCCTTCCGAGCGGACCAGGGATAACTGTTTAAGATCCTGTGTCACATCCATGGCATTCATCTGGTTTTTCTGACTGCGCGCCGTGGATTTCAGCGTCGGAACGAACAAGCCAAGTCGCATCAGCGCGACCGGCTGAACGGTGTTGTTGCTGTTAGGCGTGAGAGTAACAACCTCGCCAGTGCGTTTGTCTGTTTCGCTAAATGCATCCGCTATGTTCAGGATATCGGGTTCTTTTCTTGGCATCAGGCAGATCCGTGTTATGAACAGGCAACAGCCGCTGTTACTCGATACAGTGGATACTATCACTCACTATAGCGGTTAATCTACTTACCGCAGTGGTTATTTCTCTCACCACAGTGGTTATCTTACTCGCTACAGTGGTTGCTGACAGGGCCTTAAGCCAGTGCTGTCGGGGCCTGACCTGCTGCAGGGATCTTTCAGGAACTATTAATGATCTTATGAGGATCGGTTACTGGATCGAATCGGTGGATAAACGTGTAAAAACGCGCGGTTAAACGTTCATTTTCAGAAAATCAGACCAGCCGACCAGACCCATATCTTCAGAGCCAGCCTGAAAGCAGGCTGTAGCTGATAGCACTGCCGTTTATCCACCGTTATCAGGGCCGTCTGCTCGCTACAGTGGTTGTTCACTACTCACCAGCGCGGTTACTTCTCTCGCCATAGTGGTTGTTATGCTCTCCGCAGTGGTTGTTTTTCTCGCTATAGTGGTTACTGATCCCCTCTCAGGCCTTGTGTCACAAGGCTCAGGCCGCTGCGGGGATCTGTTTAGGATCTCAATGTGATCTATTGAGGATCGACCAATTGGATCTGGCCTGTGGATAACGGGGATAAAAAGACCCAAACCAGACGCTATTCCCGTCTCAAATGAAACTGCTTTTCTGCCGTGATTCAGCGTTAAGCCGTTTCAGCAAACATGACCAGACCCAAAGCCTGACACAGGAGGGTTTAAACAAACTCACCGAAAAACAAAAATTATCGTCAGCGGGGTTTCCGGGTGAGTAGTGCGCTTAAGTTGTCGATCAGCCATCAACTTTTTCTGAAGAGAAAAACGTAAACTCACCCTGAATAAATCTTACCTAAGAAATTGATTTATATATTTTTATCCGGAATTTTTCATGATGAAAACACCGTGAATTATTTCGATATTCAACTGACATCCAGTGAAATACTTTTGCCGGTAAAGGAAAATTACACACCAGTAAAGCAAAAGTCAGAATGCGAGAGCAGAGTGATATGCAGAAGAAGAGAAGTTCAGACCTGCCAGAAAAGAACCCGATTCAGAGCGCAGTAGTCAATTTTCGAATCTGGATGAGAAAGCGAGAACTTATCTGGTAATCATCTGCGAATAAAAATGTAGAGCTGAATAAAGGGGAGTCCGGGATCTTAAGGAGGGCGGTTTTAACCGCCCTGATACTTATCCCGGCTTCCGGTTAAACTCCCCCCTCTTTTCATCTGGCCAGAGCCAGAATCGTTTCGCGGTAAGAATGCAGATCACGGCCTGGCATCTTAACCAGACGCTCGCGGTCGCCCTCCTGAGGGATCATGCCGTCGCTGACGTAACGTTCGGCCATAATGCGCATTTCATATGCCATCCACTCAGGCATGAAATTTGCCATACTGGCCTCAAAGCCGCCCGGATCATCACCTCCATAAGCAATGGGGCGACCCAGCACCTCAGTCCAGATCGCAGCCACATCCGCGCCGGTGAGGATGTCGGGCCCGACTATATTGATTGTCTCAACAGACAGCTTCCCCGCCGCCCGATCGCGACGAATCAGTTCAATGGCAGCTATTTAAGCAATATCACGGGCATCAACCATAGCCACCCCTTTGGAACCGATGGGCATCGGATAAACGTTATGTTTTCTGACCACGTCTGCAATCATTACCTCATTATCGATGAAGTAGGCAGGCCGCAGAATGGTCGCGCTGAAGCCCAGAGTTTCAAGCATGCGCTCTGCGCCTAACTTTACAGCAAAGTGAGGCACGTTTACGGCCTTATCAGCAACAAACACCGACAGGTGAACGACCCGGTCAATGCCGGCTTGCCGGGCTTCATTTAGCGTAATCAGGGCGTGTGAATTCATCCCCGGTGACAGCATTCAGAAGAAAAAGCGTGTCGACACCAGCGAAGGCTCACCGCAGGGAATCGATATCGAGCAGATCGCCTTTAAAGATGTCCACGCCGGTTGCAAAGCCCGAAGGTAAAATGCTTCGTTGAATTCATCTGTAGGAGATAGACGACGGGCTGGTTTATGCCATAAGAAAGAGAAAGGTTAAAACTGATGATCATCCCCGAAACCAGACGCCTTATCGCATCGCATGCACTGTGCTTACAGCTTCTGCGCCTCTGGCAGTGACCTGGCTGACGCCGGACACAACGGCTCACAAAACGACGTCTTACTCCCCCGCCTTCTTGCTACTCTGTCATGCTGGTTTAACTGAGAAAAAGATTTCTGTAAACGATTACGCCGCTGAATAGAGCTGTGAAAGTCGCCTTTCAGTAAGCGTGGTTCAGAATTCATTGCCGGTCTGAATAGCAGAATGAAAAAACACCCTGTCTGACCATGCTCCACTGCAATTTTCACCAAGGAATTTCACGCGTTACTTATTGATTTTTAATAACTATTTCAATATTTTCATGATGAAAACACCCTTCTCACGGCGCTGCCTGCAGCTGAACACCACATCATAAAGACGCTCAGAGCTGGCTGTATCCTACAGAAATGCCCGCACCATCACCCTGCTCCCTTCAGCACCCTGCATGGTTTCCCGACGATTTCTTATCGTCTGCAGTGAAAAATCCAGGTTTTTGGCATTTTTCTAAAAAATTGGCAGATATGCGCTTTTTGTGTAGTATGCCAAAAAACATTAAATCAGAGGGGCTTATGAAGCGTGATTATGGTGGAGTGCTGGAAATGGCCACGCGCGCCAATTCCATGTTACATGGACTGAGTAACCATATTGAGCAGCAGCGTCAGGAGTTTAACCAGACCGGTTTTTACCAGACCTTCTCACGTAATGCCGTTGCCAATATGCCTTTGCTGAGCAAGCACGCGGTCGTCGCGGCTATCGGGGATATGGAAGCTGCTGGCTACCAGTTTGGCAAAAAACAGACGGGCAGTACCTCGCAGTATGCACTGACCATTCAGAACGTCGTCGACATTTATCAGCACCGTAAAGTGCCGAAATATCGCGACCGCCACGACGGCCCTTTTGTCGTCTTTGTTGTCAGCCTCAAGGGCGGGGTCTCTAAAACGGTCAGCACCGTTACGCTCGCCCACGGTATGCGCGCGCACCCCTCCATGCTGCATAACGATCTGCGCATCCTGGTTATCGACCTGGACCCGCAGGCATCAAGCACCATGTTCCTGAGTCATACCAACAGCGTGGGTTCCGTTCTGGAAACGGCCGCTCAGGCGATGCTCAACGATCTCGATGCAGACCAGCTTCGCGAACAGTTCATCAAACCTACCGTCATGCCTGGCGTGGATGTTATCCCGGCGTCAATTGACGATGGCTTTGTGGCCAGCGACTGGGAAGAGCTGGTTGCCGAACACCTGCCGGGGGTAGCGCCATCCGAAGTATTGCGCCGTAACGTCATCGATCGTCTGGCAGGCGATTACGATTTTATCTTCCTGGACACCGGCCCGCATCTGGATTCCTTTATGCTGAACGCGATCGCAGCCAGTGATGTGCTGCTGACGCCTACGCCACCGGCCCAGGTCGACTTTCACTCCACGATGAAGTATCTGACCCGCCTGCCGGAAATGCTGGAGCGGATTGAATCTGAAGGCGTTGAACCGCGACTGAAGGCAAATATCGGCTTCATGTCAAAAATGACCTCTAAACACGATCACCTGACATCGCAAAGCTATGCGCGGGAAGTCTTTACGAAATCAATGCTGGACTGCAGCTTACCGCGCCTGGATGGATTTGAACGCTGCGGTGAATCTTTTGACACGGTGATCAGTGCCAACCCTTCCTCGTATCCGGGCAGTGCCGATGCCCTGCGTAAAGCGAAATATGAAGCTGAGCAGTTCTCAAGGGCGGTATTTGATCGCATCGAATATATCAGGAGCACCCTGTGAGCAAACCTATACAGCGCATTGGCCGCAAATTTGGCGACTCCGCGATTGCAAGCATGATCGACAGCAGCAGCCAGTCGCGGACTTTTACGCTGAAATCGGGCGCGAAGGCGACCTTTGTGCGTCAGCTGATCCCGCATGACGATATCGAAACCCGGACCAGCGTAGACCCGGCCATTAACGGACGGGATCAGAGCAGCCTGACACCGGAGTCGCTGCAGGAGATCACCCGGACCATTACGCTGCAGCAGTTTTTCCCGGCCATTGGTCGCGTGAACGGTGACAAAATTGAGATCATGGACGGTTCCCGCCGCCGCGCCGCCTGCATTCTGTCGGGTGCCAGTCTGGAAGTCCTGGTAACCGCCGATGCGCTGAGCCTCGCGGATGCGCGTCAGCTGGCCGCGGATATTCAGACAGCAAAAGAGCATAACCTGCGCGAGCTGGGACTGCGCTTTATGCTGATGAACGAGAACGGCATGAGCAAATCAGAGATTGCTAAAGCCGAAGGCATCTCTAACGCCAAAGTCTCCCGCGCGTTCCAGGCGGCTGCCGTACCCGCCGAATTTATCGGCCTCTTCCCGGTGGTGTCGGAACTGACATTGCAGGACTACCAGTTACTGCTCGACGTGTGGGAAGAAGCAAAGGCGGAGGCCGCAGACGTCACGGAACTGATCAGCGGGATTGAGCAGCAGCTGGAGGCTGAGGGTTCACTGCTGAGCGCAAATGCAGATGAGAAAAAAAGTGCCATTCTCAATGCCTTTAAAAGCGCCCGTCGCCAGTTAAAAAAGCCCGCGCCGGTCAGCAAAACGGTGACGGAAAAACTGGCCACCTTTACCACGGCAAACACCTACGCGCGCCGTAAAACCAATGACGAGAAACGCACCGTACAGTATGAATTCAGTCGTCTGCCGAAAGAGATTGCTGAGCAGATAGACGCATCGATCCGGCAGATTCTCGCCACCCTGAAGTAACCTGCCTCGCTTCAGCGAAAACGAAACCGGCTCAGGCCGGTTTTTTTTATCGCTTCTCTACCCCAATGACCTGCTCGCGGCTGTCAGCGAGGTATCGCTCCAGCATTAGAACACTTGAAGTTGGCATCGTTTCCCGCTATAGCTAAAACGGTTTAGCGTTCAGGTCTGATTAAAGGAGTCTGTATGTCAGTTCGCGTGTGGTGCCTCGGCGATGCCGTGGTGGATTTACTTCCCGAAATGCCGGGTCGGTTAATGCAGTGTCCGGGCGGGGCGCCCGCCAATGTCGCAGTGGGCGTCGCGCGTCTGGGGGGAAACAGCGCGTTTATCGGCCGGGTTGGCGCGGATCCCTTTGGTGAATTCATGCGGCAGACGCTGCAGGAAGAGCAGGTCGACACCGGGGCCATGATAACCGATCCCCGGCACCGCACCTCGACGGTGGTGGTCGGGCTGGATGAACAGGGCGAACGCTCTTTTACCTTTATGGTGCGGCCAAGCGCCGACCTGTTTCTTGAACCGGGCGACCTGCCTGCGTTCGGCCGCGGGGAGTGGCTGCACTGCTGTTCCATCGCCTTAGCGGCAGAGCCTTCGCGCACCACCACGCTGAAGGCGATGGAACAGATCCGGGCCGCAGGCGGGCATGTCAGTTTTGATTTAAATCTGCGCCACGACCTCTGGCCCGATCCGGCACTGCTGCAGGCGGTGGTGAGCAAGGCGCTCAGTCACGCCGATGTCGTTAAACTGTCAGATGAAGAGCTCGATTTTCTCTGTCCGGAGGGTGAAGCGGCCGGGCGCATGCTGCAACTGGCGTCGCGTTATCAGATCAATTTGTTGCTGGTGACGCGGGGCAGGGAAGGAGTGCTGGCCTGTTATCAGGGCCGGGTTGCGCACTACAGCACCTCCCCTGTGGTCAGTGTCGATACGACGGGCGCAGGCGATGCCTTCGTGGCGGGGTTATTGTGGGAACTCGCAAAGTCGGGTCTGCCCGCCAATGAATCACAGCTGGCCCGCGCGCTGGCGAGTGCTCAGCGCTGCGGTGCACTAGCCACCACGGCTAAAGGCGCCATGACTGCACTCCCCTGGCTCCACCAGCTTCAGGAACTGACGGAGTAATCCCTGCTTTTTTACCCCTGTTTTGCGAACTATCTCACAATCACTAAACCGGTTTAGCTATTTTCGTTGCGAAGGGAAATTACCCGTGGCTATGATTTGGCCTAAACCGGTTTAGCAAAAAGCCGGTGATGATAGCCTCCTCTCAGGGACATAAAAAAATGAAAAAAAGCACCATTGCAGTGACCCTTTCTACCCTGTTGCTTTCCTCTCCCGTCTGGGCCGATTCCAGCATGAGCAGTATCGAAGCCCGTCTGGCAGCCATGGAGCAGCGGCTTCAGGCGGCCGAGCAGCGGGCGGATGCCGCCGAAACCCGCGCACGGGCTGCTGAGAAGCAGGCTCAGCAGCTCGCGGCGGTTCAGCAGCAGAATCAGGCCTCTGCCGCTCAGGTCGAACAGCGCACCGCGAAGCTGGAGCAGCATTCGGCCGATGAAGGCGGCTTTGAATTTCACGGCTATGCCCGATCCGGCCTGCTGATGAACAGTTCAGCCGCTAAAACCCAGGGCGGTCCGACCGTAACCCCCGCCGGGGAGACCGGCGGTCACGTTGGTCGTCTGGGTAATGAACCGGATACCTACGTTGAGCTGAATCTGGAGCATAAGCAGACGCTGGCCAGCGGGGCCACAACCCGTTTTAAAGCGATGCTGGCCGACGGGCAGCGGACCTATAACGACTGGACGGCCGCCAGCAGCGACCTCAATCTGCGTCAGGCGTTTGTCGAACTGGGCCAGCTGCCTACTTTTACCGGTGCCTTCGACAACGCCACCGTCTGGGCCGGTAAGCGTTTTGACCGTGATAACTTTGATATCCACTGGATCGACTCCGATGCGGTGTTCCTTGCCGGAACCGGTGCCGGTATCTACGACATGAAATGGAGCGATCAGGCGCGCAGCAACCTCTCTCTCTATGGCCGTACTTTTGGCGACATTGAAAACAACGAAAACACCGCGCAGAACTACATCCTGTCACTGAACAACTTTGTCGGTCCGGTGCAGATGATGGTCAGCGGCCTGCGGGCAAAAGATAACGATGACCGCCGGGATATTGAGGGTAACAAAGTCAAAAGCGATGCAGCCAATACCGGCGTCCACGCGCTGCTGGGCCTGCACAACGACAGCTTCTATGGGCTGACAGACGGTTCGTCGAAAACTGCACTGCTTTACGGTCACGGACTGGGAGCGGAGGTGAAATCCATTGGCTCTGACGGCGCACTGCTGCCGGAGGCCAGCACCTGGCGTCTGGCAAGTTACGGCATCACGCCGCTGGGCGGCGGCTGGCACATTGCGCCTGCTTTACTGGCGCAGCGCAGTGATGACCGTTACGTCAGAGGGGACAGCTACGACTGGGCGACGGTCAACCTGCGGCTGATTCAGGAAATCACGCAGAACTTTGAGATGCAGTATGAGGGCTCCTATCAGTACATGGATCTGCGTCCGCAGGGGTATAACAATCGCAACGCGGTCAGCGGCAGCTTCACCAAGCTCACCGTGGCGCCCACGCTGAAAGCCGGTGATGTCGGTGACTTCCTCAAGCGCCCGGAAATCCGGCTCTTTGCTACCTGGATGGACTGGGATCACCGGCTGGATAACTATGCCAGTGACGACGCCTTCGGCAGTAAAGGGTTTGATGCCGGTGGCGAATGGAACTTCGGCGTTCAGATGGAAACCTGGTTCTGACCGGCTGGCCCCGCATCCGGGGCCGGATAGTCACGCGGATAAAAACATAACAAGACAGAGGTATGTATGGACTATGTGAAGATTTCCCGGGCACTCCTGCCCCTGCTGGGTGGCAAAGCGAACATCGCCAGTGCCGCACACTGCGCTACCCGGCTGAGGCTGGTGCTGGCCGATGATGCGCTGGCGGACACCGCTGCCATTGGCCGGATTGAGGGGGTAAAGGGGTGCTTCCGCAATGCGGGACAGCTTCAGGTGATCTTTGGCACCGGCGTGGTGAACAAGGTGTATGCGGCGTTCATCGCCGAGGCGGGCATCAGCGAATCGAGTAAGTCTGAGGCGGCGGATATTGCGGCCCGTAAGCTCAACCCTTTCCAGCGAATTGCCCGTCTGTTGTCGAACATCTTTGTGCCGATCATTCCGGCCATTGTGGCGTCGGGGCTGCTGATGGGCCTGCTGGGGATGGTCAAAACCTACGGCTGGGTTAACCCGGAGAATGCGCTCTATATCATGCTCGATATGTGCAGCTCGGCGGCCTTTATTATCCTGCCGATCCTGATTGGCTTTACGGCGGCGCGCGAATTTGGCGGTAACCCCTTTCTCGGCGCGACCCTCGGCGGCATCCTGACGCATCCGGCCCTGACTAACGCCTGGGGGGTCGCGTCGGGTTTCCACACCATGAACTTCTTTGGTTTTGAAGTGGCGATGATCGGCTATCAGGGGACGGTATTCCCGGTGCTACTGGCCGTGTGGTTTATGAGTATGCTGGAAAAGCAGCTGCGCCGGGTTATTCCGGATGCCCTCGATCTGATCCTGACCCCGTTTCTGACCGTGATTCTGTCTGGCTTCATTGCGCTGCTGATCATCGGTCCGGCCGGCCGTATGCTGGGTGATGGCATCTCCTTTGTGCTCAGCACCCTGATCGCACACGCAGGCTGGCTGGCTGGCCTGGTGTTCGGCGGACTCTATTCCGTGATCGTCATTACCGGTGTGCATCACAGCTTTCACGCTATCGAAGCGGGGCTGCTGGGTAATCCGTCCATCGGGGTAAACTTCCTGCTGCCTGTCTGGGCGATGGCGAATGTCGCTCAGGGCGGTGCCTGCCTGGCGGTGTGGTTTAAAACCCGCGATGCAAAAATCAAAGCGATTTCGCTGCCCTCCGCGTTCTCTGCGCTGCTGGGGATCACGGAAGCCGCGATCTTTGGTATCAACCTGCGCTTTATGAAACCTTTCATTGCCGGCCTGGTCGGGGGCGCGCTGGGGGGAGCCTGGGTGGTTTCGGTGCACGTCTACATGACCGCCGTCGGCCTGACCGGTCTGCCGGGCATGGCCATCGTGCAGGCCGGGTCGCTGCTGAACTATATTATCGGTATCGCCATCGCCTTCATTTCGGCGTTTGTGATCTCTTACCTGCTCAAATATAAAACGGACGCGGAATAATGAGCGCATCAACACGTCTGGCCGCTATCCTGCAGGCGGTCATGCAGGGTATGCCCGCGGCGCTCAGCGACCGCCACTATCCCGGCTGGCATCTGGCACCGGTGACCGGGCTGCTCAACGATCCTAACGGCTTTATCCATTTTGACGGACACTATCATCTTTTTTACCAGTGGAACCCGCTGGGGTGTGCACATCAGCATAAGTGCTGGGGTCACTGGCGCTCAGCGGATCTGCTGCACTGGCAGCATCAGCCCATTGCCCTGATGCCTGATGAGGAGTATGACCGCAGCGGTTGCTACTCCGGCAGCGCAGTGGAGGAGAACGGCGTGCTGACGCTGATCTACACCGGTAACGTCAAATTTGAGGATGGCTCGCGCACCGCGTGGCAATGCCTGGCGCAGCAGAACAGCGCAGGGGAATTCGACAAACTCGGCCCGGTCATTGCCGTGCCGGAGGGTTATACCGGCCACGTCCGCGATCCTAAAGTGTGGCGGCACGAAAACCACTGGTACATGGTTCTGGCGGCGCAGACCACGCAGCGGCAGGGCAGGGTGCTGTTACTGCGTTCTGACGATCTGCGCGCGTGGCACTCTCTCGGCGAAATAGCGGGCAGCGAGCGGGGAGGACTGGGCGCCGCGGGCTACATGTGGGAATGCCCGGATATGTTCACGCTGGGCGACAGCACCTATCTGATCTGCTGTCCGCAGGGCGTGGCGCCGGAAGAAAAACGCTACCTGAACAGCCACGCCTGCGCCTGGCTGAGCGGCTCTCTGGATTATGAGCAGGCTGAGTACACCCACGGCCCGCTGAATGAAATGGATGCCGGGTTTGAATTTTATGCGCCGCAGACCACGCTTACTGCAGACGGACGGCGTCTGCTGGTGGGCTGGATGGGTACGCCGGATGGCGAGGAGATGGCCCAGCCGACGGTCGCGCATCGCTGGATCCACCAGATGACCTGCCTGCGTGAACTGAGCTCACGCAACGGGCGGCTCTGTCAGCAGCCGGTTGCTGAACTGCAGGCGCTGCGCGAAGCGGAGCAGCACTATCAGGGTCGCGCTGATGACATGCCACCGATCGCCGCCGCGCGACTGGAGCTGATGCTGGAGAGTCAGGGAGATATCGAACTCAATTTTGCCGATACGCTGATCCTGTCGTGGCAGCAGGATGAACTGCGGCTTGCCCGTCGCAGTCTGGTTACGGGCGAGTGGATCTTCCGCTACTGGACAGGGGCAGCCCGCCGGTTACAGATCCTCTGCGACCACTCCAGCGTGGAGATTTTCATCAATGAGGGGGAAGGCGTGATGAGCAGCCGCTATTTTCCGGACACGCCGGCGAAGCTCACCCTGCGCGGAGGCGCAGAACTGACGGCCCGCTACTGGTCGTTGCGTCGCTGCATGGTAGAATAACGGCCTGTTCCATCAACCGTGTCCTGCCGTGAGAAAAACCAAACGCGTTACCATCAGTGACATTGCCGGGCTGGCTGGCGTTTCAAAAGCCACTGCCAGCCTGGTGCTTAACGGCCGTGGCGAAGAGTTACGGGTGGCAAAGGAGACGCGTGAGCGGGTTCTGACGCTGGCCCGTGAACACCATTATCAGCCCAGCATCCACGCCCGGATGCTGCATGATGCCCGCAGCCACACGCTGGGGCTGGTGGTGCCGGAGATCACTAACCATGGTTTCGCGGCCTTTTCGCATGCGCTGGAAAACCTCTGCCGGGCAGCCGGTCTCCAGCTGCTGATCTCCTGTACCGATGAAAATGGTGCTCAGGAGAGGGTGGTCGTGAATAACCTGGTTGCCCGTCAGGTCGATGGGCTGATTGTCGCCTCCAGCATGCTGGATGACAGTGACTATGTCAGCCTCAGCGAACAGTTACCGGTACTGCTGTTTGATCGCCACATGAACAACACCGCGCTTCCCTGGGTGATCACCGACTCGGTCACCCCTACCGCCGATCTCGTTGAAAAACTGGCGCGCGCCTGTCCGGAAGAGATCTACTTCCTTGGCGGACAGTCGGCGCTGTCGCCTACCCAGGATCGTCTGACAGGATTCCGGCAGGGGCTGGCGCGCGCGGGGGTGACCCTGCAGCCGGAGTGGATTATTCAGGGTAACTACCATCCCGGCAGCGGCTATGAGATGTTTTCGGCCTTGTGTGACCGGCTGGGACGTCCTCCTAAAGCGATGTTCACCGCCGCCTGTGGTCTGCTGGAAGGAGTGCTGCGCTACATGAGCGAGCATCACCTGCTGACCCGCGATATCCGCATCGCCAGTTTTGACGATCACTATCTGTATGATTCGCTCTCCATTCCGATCGATACGGTAGAGCAGAATGTTCCGGCACTGGCGCAGGCCTGTTTCTCCATGCTGACCACCCTGATCCGGGGAGACGACCCCACCGAGAGTCAGCTGGTCTTGCCGGCCACACTGCGGCTGCGCGGTTAACGGATGCGGGGCAGATCCAGCGCCCGAGAGCGTTGTTCTCTGCATCACTGAGGCATACAACGTCATTTACCCCCCCGCCAGATCATTTTCGCCGTATCGGTATAACGATACAGCGACCTCTTAGGGTGCGTAATGCACTGTGCATTCACCCTGAGACTGCGGCACCGGATAAGGGTACAGGCGGTATCGGGCCATTCATAACGAGCCATCGCTCACACGTATTAAAAAAACCATCGCTTCAGCTCAGGTTGTCGGGGGGACACAGCGCGCGAGAAAAAATATAATGGCAATCGATAATTCAAAGAAGATGATGCAAAAAAGTTAACGATGTTTAACCTCATTTACTTGCAAATATAAAAGCATCATCTCTTTTAGCAACTTTTAATTTTTAATCATTATCTTCAGCATTTCAATACACGCAGATTGCCGTAAATCAGGCGAGTAAAACGCGCTGGTTACAGGCTTACAGGGAGGTCATTATGAACTTAATCAGCATGCGTTACTTTGTTGAGCTGGCTGAAAATTTAAATTTCACCAGGGCTGCACAAAATCTTTCAACCTCTCAGCAAAATCTCAGTGTACACATTAAAAAATTAGAGGATTATTATGATACGATTCTCTTCCACAGAAAACCGCAGATTAAACTCACTCAGGCTGGCAGCGCGCTGTATGATTCTGCGATAAAGATACTGATGGAAAGCGATAATATCTCATCACGATTAAGCGATATTAAGCATCATCATATTGGCACGTTATATATCGGGGCGACGCCCTACAGAGGAAGTTACTGGCTTCCTATGGTTCTGCCGGATTATATAAAAAAATGGCCCAACATTACGATAAACCTGACAAACGAAAAATCAGCCAGGATGGAACAGATGCTGATGTCCGGAGAGCTGGATTTTTTTGTTGGGATAAAACAAGGGGATGACCCCCTGTTAAAAACCATCCCATTGATGAACGACAGGCTCTATCTTGCCGTAAATAAAAATCTGCTGATTGAGCATTTTGGCAGTGACACAGATAATTTTATCGCAGGATGCCAGCAGGGCACGACGCTTGATAAATTCAAAGACTTTCCCTTTATCTGTTTTAAATCGGATTACCGGCTGCACAAAATTGTTAACGCATGCTTTGAGGAGGCGGGATTTGAACCGCGGAGAATATTTGAGGTTGACTCCATCGATGTTATGCTTGCCCTGTTTGAATTTGGTGTCTTTTTTCTGACTGAAATAAGAATACCCTCCTTACAGGAACGCTATCCGGAAGGTGTGTTTCTGCCCGTTCTTCTTCAGAATGACTATGTTTTCAGTCCGCTGAGCATTATTTACCACAAAAACCGCTATCTATCACGCTATGCGCGTGACTTCATCTCCCGGACAACGGCGCTATTTGGTACGCCCGGACCTTTTTCACGGCATCGCTGACGCAACCCGCGTGGTGATAAGCCTTCCTGTAACGGAGTTGACGGTTTTATTATGAACCAGACTCCGGAATTTCTGTGAGGTTAATTGCAAATCTCACCGTTTTATATTGACGGCTTAAGCGTGATTAACGAAGTCCTTATTGCAGAATAGTTAAATTAACTTTAAAGAATGCATAAACAACATTTCTTTGTCGGAAATAAATAAAATATTGTTTCTGTTGGTGCGTATTAAAAAATAGAATGCCCGCAAGGTCATCATATTCACCCGGTTTCCGATAGGGTGAAGGTTCTTCTTTATTATCTGACAGGACTTTGTGAGGCAGGAAATGTGCGAAATCACCATTGAAAAGATAAAAGAGTTTTTCCCTCAGTTAGCAGCAGTCAAAAACAGAAGGCTTGCGGATGCTGCATGTGAAATCTGGGTTGAGGCATTTCGGAACAGTGCATGGGAGAACATTGAAGATGCACAGTTTGCGATCAGAGCACCGGATGTTTCTTTGGTTAAGCACACCGAGAATGTCACGGATAATGTCCTGCTTATTGCCCGGAATATCCAGAAAAAATTCGGGTATGAAGTTGACACCGATATTCTGATTGTTTCCGCTGTACTGCATGATGTATGCAAGCTGGAAGAGATGGAGATGGGGGCGGGTGGGCCGGGCACCAGTAAAAAAAGTCAAACGGGTAAGCTTTATCAGCATGGCTTTTTAAGTGGGTATTACACCCATAAATACCGACTTCCGGAAGCAATTACGGCATTGGTCGTCGCGCATTCAGGACAATCCAGAGTTATCCCTCAGGGCATTGAGGGGATGATTTTATTCTATGCAGACATGATGGATGCTGATGTCCATTTTGTTCATGCCGGAACAGATATTTGTCTTACTGAAAAATAAAACGTCAGAAACAGATCATATTAATAAGGAGTCGCTCATGTCAGTGGGTAATCGCGTTTTCACCAGGAGAAAATTGCCGGATCCTGAACTGGTTAAAGCTTTCAGTAAAATTGCAGCCGCAAATGTGGCGGATTGCATGGGGAGATTATGCGGAATGAACCCGCAAATCAGACTGATGTCGAACCCCTCCGGCAGAATTATGTGCGGGGTTGCGTTAACGGTCAAAGCCCGAGCGGGTGACAACATGATGCTCCATAAAGCGATGAATATTTCACAACCTGGCGATGTGATTGTTGTTTCCAATGAGGGGGAACGGAGCCGGGCTATCATGGGTGAAATCATGTTTAATTATTTACAGGGCTTCAAAAAAATAGAGGGGATTGTTATCGATGGCCCGGTCAGAGACATTGATATTCTCTCTCAGGGAACACTACCTCTCTATGCAACCGGAACCACCCCCTCAGGACCTTACAAAGAGGGCCCCGGAGAAGTTAATGTCCCGATTTCCTGTGGCGGTATCATGGTCAATCCTGGCGATATCATCCTGGGTGACAGGGATGGCGTCATCGTCATTCCGAAAGACGACGCTTACTCTGTTCTGGAAAAATCAAAAATATTATCTGAGAAAGATAAAGAAAAAGCCGTCAATTCCGCAGCCGGTACGGTTAATCGTCAATGGGTAGACGATTTAATGGAAAGAAAGAATGTAGAGATTATTGATAATCACTATGAGTAATAAAATAAAACCAGGAAGAACGAAAAATGAAAAGCAAGATAACAAAGCTTATTCCGGTCGTTATTTTCCCTGCGTTATTCTGGACGCTACCCTGTCCTGACGGACTGGATATTAATACATGGCATATGGCGGGCTTATGCCTTGCGCTGATGTGTGGACTCATTCTGAAGCCGTTTTCCGAGCCCATTATCAGCCTGATTATCGTAGGGCTTGGGGCTTTTTTCGTGAAAGATCCCAACGCGCTTTTTTACGGATGGGGACAACAGAACGTCTGGTTTATCCTGGCCGTGTTACTGGCTTGCAGCGCATTCAGAAAAAATGGGCTGGGTAAACGCATGGCATACATTTTACTTTCTAAATTCGGCAACACCTCCTTTGGCCGTTCGTCGCTTGGCCTGGGTTATGTCATGCTGATATGCGATCTGATATTGAGCCCGGCAACGGGATCTAATACATCACGGTCTGCGATTGTCTTCCCGATTTTCAGGGGCTTATCGGAAGCGCTGGATTCCCATCCCGACAAAAATCCCCGAAAACTGGGCGCATATCTTGAGCTCTTACAGCACGTCGTTACCATGTCAACAGCGGCGCTGTTTTTAACCGGAATGGCATCCAATGCCGTGATTGCATCGACGATAAACAATGTCGTTGGGATTGAATTGACGTGGGCGCTGTGGTTCAAAGCCGCTCTGGTCCCCGGTTTACTGATCCTTTTTCTCAGCCCCATTGTGGTCTACAAGTTATTCCCACCCGAAATGCGTGACCTGGGAAATATAAAACCCATCGTTCTGCAAAAGATTGCGGAAATGGGCCCCATGAAGCGGGATGAAAAGGTCATGTTTGTGCTTTTTATCTGTGCCATTCTGGGATGGAGTATTGGCTATAAGATTGGCATGGGACTCTATATTGTTGCCTTTATCTGGTTAGCGCTGGAGCTGGTGTTTGGATTGTTAAACTGGGATGACCTGATGGCTGAAAAAGGCGCCTGGAACATGTTTACCTGGTTTGGTGCTTTTTACAGTCTAACCGTGGCGTTAAATGATGGCGGATTCTATACCTGGATTGCGTCACAGCTTCAGCTGTATCTGAATCTTAACGCGATTAGCGGCTCTCTGGTTCTGGTGATTCTGGTATTACTCAGTCTGGTCGTGAAATATTTTTTTGTTTCGAACTCCGCTTATATCGTTTCCATATATCCAGTGGTGCTGACCTTAGCCAAAGCGACCCAGGTCAATATGATGGCCCTGTCGTTGATGCTGGTCTTCTTTGGCGCATACGGTGCTTTGCTTTGTAATTACGGAAACGGGGCAAGTATTTATTTATACGGGAACGGCTATGTCAGCCAAAAGGACTGGTATACAAAAGGCACGATAATACTCATCCTTATTTCTTTAGTGCTCTTTACTGTCGGTCTTCCCTACTGGAAATTGATAGGCATACTGTAATCTATAAATAACGAGGTTTTATTATGGGATGGAAAGTGCTTTTGCCACAGGAATTGAAACAGGATGGACGACTTCTGCTTGAACGGCAGGGGCATACGTTGATTGACGGGCGTGGCTTTGAAACCGACGACGTGATTGCAGACATGCAGTTACACCAGCCGGATGCCATCATTGTTCGTGTGACCAAAATGTCTCGCAAAGTGTTTGAGGCGGCAGCACCGAATTTAAAAGTCCTCGTCCGGCATGGTGCCGGGTTTGATGCGGTTGATTTGAAGGCTGCTGATGACTTTGGCGTCAAATGCCTCTATGCGCCTGTTGCGAACAGTACATCCGTTGCGGAGACGGCGTTGTTACTCATGCTTTATATGAGCCGCAATGTCAGCCGTCTTCGTGCAATGCTGCCGGTCGACTACTATGCGGCAAAATTAAAAACGCCGATGACAACCTTAAACGGCAAAACCGTGGGGATCATCGGGTGCGGAAACATAGGCAGCCGGACCGCTAAACGTTGTCTGGCGATGGAAATGAACGTGCTTTGTTACGACCCTTACAAGCCTGCTAAAGATTTTCCTGATGGGGTTGAGGTTGTAAGAGACCTGGAGAGAATTTTTACGGAGAGTGATTACGTCTCACTGCACGCCCCCGATACCTCAGTGACGCATAATATGATTAACAAAGAAAAGTTAGCCATGATGAAACCGGGTGCTTTTCTGATCAATACCGCGCGCGGTGGGTTGGTCAATGAAGACGATCTGGTTGAAGCCTGTAAAAATGGCATCATCGCTGGCGCAGGACTGGATGTCATTGCTCATGAGCCGATGCACCCGGATAACCCTCTGGCGGCACTGGATAATGTGCTCATCACCCCGCACGTGGGAGGCAATACGGCTGAAGCCGCCATCCGGGCTTCTTACATGGCTGCTATGGGGGTTGCCGAGATGTATGAAGGTAAGGCCCCCACCTGGCCCATTCCAGTGATTGATTACCAGATTGCGCGGACTTACGCTGATACAAAAGAGAGTCATAAAATTCCCGCCGGGATGTTTGATTATTAATTCACTCCTGCACTGATCATCGATCCTGGCATTGCTAACACTCTGCATAAGAGCCTGTCGGACAACAGGCTCTTATGCCTGCATTGATGTAAACGCATCCTTTCAGCATTTGCCGCTATTCTTCAGAGTGAAAAGTCACAACAGGGCTGTTGCCTGTAACGTTCTCACTTATGACCGGTGACGCACCCTCAGATTCCCCCTTTTGATGGCAGAACGTTCTGCAGGGTCTGCGTGACGCCCTCCGCCTAATGCCTGCGCTGAATGCGGGAAAGGGAGGTCACGAGGCTGTTTTTGTCCGCCTCACTGAGGTGGGGGGCCGCGAGCTGCGAGAGCAGCCAGCCCTTGTCGGCGTCTGCCAGGGTGCCTGCCATCAGCCGCTGACTGATCGCCGTCAGTAACTGTGTATCCAGCCGTTGTATCTGCTGCCGGGTCTCTGCCAGATCCGGAACAGCCTGCAGGCTATCCGGCGTGGAAAGCCAGTCAGCCCGATAGCGATACTGAATGGCTTTACTGGCATTCATCAGGGCGTGAATAAAAGGTTCCACCGATTCCGGCTCAAGTCCTTCCTGCTGCGCATTGTGCAGCATGTTCTCCAGTACCACCTGCTCCCGGGGCAGATCCTCCACGGGTAAATGATGCTGCGCTTTATAACCTGCCACGGCTTTCATGACCTGCATACGTTCATTCAGGGCGGTTGAAATGGCCCCGAGTGAGACGGAAGAGACCGACCCGGCGAAAACGTTGCTGCACATAAAGAGTGAAGAGAAAAAAATCGCTACAAACTGCGTCATTTGCCTGCTCCATGAGTGAAAAGTGGCACTAATTTATGCATGAAACGATAACGTAGTGTGATTAATATTTTTACAAAATGTGAATAATGGCGGTACCGGCAACATTCAGGCAGGTTATTCATTTAACATCGTTTTTTGGCTTTCAGGTTCATAAAAAATTCATATGATCCTGCCATCCTGATAGGTCGGTCCCCGCTCTGCTCAGGGGGAACGGGCTGCCATAAAAGGATAATCTGACGTTGAGGTAAGCGCGGGGGACAAAGAGAAAAGGGCGGCTCAGCCGCCCGGATCGGTCAGGGGCATCCTGTTCTCAGGGAACAAAGACGGCACGAACACAGCCATCTTCTTTATGCTTAAACATCTCATAGCCGCGCGGCGCTTCTTCCAGCGGGAAGCGATGCGTCGCCATAAACGCCGGGTTGAGTTCATTCTGCGCGACATGTTCCAGCAGCCTGTGCATATAGCGTTGCCCGTGCTGCTGGGCGGTGCGGATGGTCAGACTCTTGTTGATCATCAGCCCCAGCGGAAACTTATCCATCACGCCATACACGCCCAGGATAGCGATGTTGCCGCCTTTGCGGCAGCTGTAGAGTGCCTGACGCAGGGCGGCCCCCACATCCGTTTCAAGATGCAGCATCTGTTTCGTCTTGTCGTAGACCTGACTTAAGCCTTCCCCCCTGGCCTCCATGCCGACCGCATCGATACAGCTGTCCGGGCCGCGGCCGCCGGTCAGTTCCAGCAGGGCTTCGTGGATATCGACCGAGGTGTAATCCAGCGCGATGCTGCCTGCAAAGTCCCGCGCCATCGCCAGCCGCTCAGGATAGCGATCGATACCGATGACCTGATGTGCTCCCATCAGCCAGGCACTCTGCTGAGCCATCAGGCCGACGCCGCCACAGCCCCAGACCACCACCGTGTCACCCGGATGGATGTTGCAGAAATCGGCACCCATGTAGCCGGTGGGTGTCGCATCGGAGAGGAACAGCGCCTGCTCATCGGTGACACCGTCGGGAACGACAAAGCAGTCATTGTCGGCAAAGGGGACGCGGACATACTCCGCATGCGAGCCCGCATAGCCGCCAAAAGCATGGCTGTAAGCGTAAATTCCGCCGGTCGGATGGCCCAGCGCCGTCTCCCCTTTTTCCCACTGCGGATGTGTGTTGTCACAGCAGGAGGGGAGCTGTTGCTGGCAATACCAGCAGGAGCCGCAGGAGATGAAGGAGGGGACGACCACCCGGTCACCGCGGCGGATATTTTTCACCGCGCTGCCGACCTCGACGACCTCGCCCATAAATTCATGGCCCAGGATATCTCCCTCGCGCATCGTCGGGATCAGACCGTCAATGACGTGGAGATCGGAGCCACAGGTTGTGGTAAGCCTGACCCGTATGATGGCATCGTGAGGGTTAATCAGACCGGGATCGGCTACCGTTTCAACGCTGAGATCGTTGACGCCATTCCAGCAGAGTGCGCGCATCTATTTCTCCTTATCCTTACGGCTGGCATGGCGGCCCGCAGGCTGCCCCTCCAGCGTGGGAATTTCACCGGTTTCAGCCAGGCTCTTGAAGCGATGTAACGCTTTGCTGGCCACCTCTTTCGGCAGCAGATCGAATAACGTGGTCACCTTTTTCCCCAGTGCCCCGCCCGGCGGGGTGAACTGCAGCGTCAGGGCCAGTTCGGTCCCCCATTCACCCGGCGCGGGGCGAAAACGCAGTTCACCTTCGTTAGGAATGTCCGCGCCGTCCAGCGAACGCCAGGCGATGACTTCGCCCGGCTGCGCTTCAACAATCCGGCTTTCCCAGCGGTAATGCCTGCCGAGAGGCCCTTCAACCTGCCACTGTGCATCGCTTTTATTCACCGGTGTCACGCTGGCGAAGTGGCTCATAATCCGGGGCAGGGTATCCGGCTCAAGCCACAAGGCAAAAAGCTCGGTTGCGGGAAGGCCGATCGTTATCCAGCGCCGGAGCGTGAGGGTATTGTCACTGGTCGTTGTCTCAGATGTGGTTGTCAAAACGTCCTCCGGGAGTTCTCAGTGGAACGGGATTACAGGATTTGAGTTAAGGACAGTGCGGGGGATTCTGCGAGCGAAGCCGCGTCAGTCAGATCAAAGCTGCAATCTCAGAAAGAGGTCAGGATGCCTGCCGGATAGCCAGTGCAGAGACGCACTCTGGCATTCCGGAACAGAGACCTGGCGCCGCCGGGAGGGACATTTACAGCAGCAAAAAGAGGGAGATAGGGCCGTGAGTAACCTGTTTTCCGCGAACAAAAACGTCGCGGAATATGTGAGAAAGCTGGAGAAGCAGGCAGCCAGCCGCTCAGAAGCGAACTGGCATGAAGGACTGAAAATTAGCACCAAAAGCGCGCTGGAAAAAATCAATGCGGCTTATGAGGCTAACCTGATCGGTGCTGAAGAGAGCCTGAGTCTGAAGCAGCGGGTTTACCGGGTGCAGGATAAGCTGATTGCGCTCGCCTTGTGGTGACCTCAGCCGATCAGACCGCCTGTGCGTAAATCGGCGGGGGTAAAAAACTGATACTTCAGCACGCAGCGTCGTCCGGCATTGAAGGCCGTTCGTAAAGAAGGAAGGTTGCCTGGCAGAATCGTGCCGGTCAGCAGCGCGCGCTCGCCATGGTGCAGATGAAGCTGCCGCAGCAAAAGCCGCTGCGCGCTCGCGGCAAGCCCCCGGCCCTGACAGGCAGGGATAATGACTTCATCCATAATCTGGAAGCCTTCAATAAACGCCGTTTGCCGTGGCACACAAATAATCAGTCCAGCCATCCTCTCCTGCCAGACAATCAGACGGACGTGCCCGTCAGCGATATCATCACGCAACTCCTGCCTGCTGGTAGCCTGTAACTGATCGCGGAGATGCGGCAGGGTCTGCCTGCTGACGCGATAGGCATGATGGATCGCCGCGAGACAGGCGGGAAAATCGCGCCGGCTGGCGGTGACCAGAGACAGTTCGCCTGTGACAGGTTCCGGCAGCGAAGCGGGATCGCTGAGAAAAAGCAGCTGGTCAGTAAAGCCGATTTCAGCGTGAGTCACAGGCAACAGGACCCGCAGCCTGAGCGGATTCAGCACCTGCCACGCCCGCATGATGGCGTCAGCCGCCGCAAAATCCAGCGCGCCATCACGTGCGATGACATCAATGAAGGGCTGAGCCAGGTCTCCTCCCAGATAGCGCGGCCCGGTGAGATAGCGCTGGCCGTTTATCGTCAGTTCCCGCTGCAAAAAGGTGTGCTGGGGCAGGCCGGTTTCACGCCAGGGAAACGCGGCGGAAAAGTGATGATCGTGGCAGCGACTCTGCTCCCGGGCCAGCCAGCGGGCAAGCCAGGCGCTGAGACAGTCCGACGAGACAGGAACAGTACGGTAGAGCGACACCATATAATCCAGCATAAGAGTCCTTATTGCCTGCCGTAAGGGAACGTCTGAGCCGTGCCGGTTCGCAGAGAAGGCTGCTGAGAGTGTAACGATATGCTCTGTTTTTGACCATCCCGACAGCATCGGTGACGCTCTGCCCGAGCGGGCGCGCATCTGAAGCCGGAACGGCAGGCCAAAAAAATGCGCGGATGAGCGTGTTATCTGTGCTGTCGTCAATCGCGACAAGGGGCGTCTATTCACATCCGGCCCTGTTATGTCTGCATCGTCAAATTAATTGATGCAATAAGGCGGGTTTGCCCAAAAAAATACTTTGTTTTATCTTTTACGTAAATATTACAGATTCAGATAATCGGCGGGCGGATCCTGCATTATGCTTTAAAGGCTATTCCATAATTATAAAGAGTGCCTTTTTTACACAGCAGGGGGTTCCATGGTTCATATTGATTTATGCACCAAAGAGGGCGTGATGAAAGCTTATGCTTTTCAGACGCCCATGCAGGCGATGAGCCTGGTAGAGAAAATAAAAGATGATGAGTTTCAGTGGTTTAATCTTGAGTGGGACGGGCAGCGTTTTACCTGTCCCTACCATTTTATTAAAAGACTCAGCAGCCGTTCTTATATTAAGTCATTCTGGCGTTAACGTAACCTGATTGATGACGTTATCACGCTCTCGCCAGCCAGTACCGTTCATCTGTATCTGAAAAAATGATGGGTGGGGCAGAAATAGCCCCATCCAATTTTTCAATGAAGCGCCTGTCATCAGTGCTCAAAAAAGTTGAACGGAATGAAAATTTTTATCTGTCACCTCTGAGCGCAACCCGGAACGAAAAAAACCTTTCCTTTTTCATTATTGCAGGAAAAAGAGATCTTTATTTCTTTCCTGTTGTCGGTGGTCAGGAAATAACATTAACAGCGTTATAATTTATCCCTTCATTAATCTGATATACCTTCTTTTAACCAGTCAGAAAAAACAAGAAAATTTAATTAACCTGCTATTAACGTAGTGGTTATTTCATATTGAAATTTTTTCTTTTCACTCTGAAATGTGCTTATTTTTCCATTGCGCAGGGTGAGACTGTTGTCACTCTTTTAAAGCGGCGTGTCAGCTAACATTAAAATAAAAAAATATTATTTTTCATGATCTTATTTATTTCCTGTTGGCTGTCTTTTTCATTCTGGCATGACCTCTGCAACAGCCGGGGAAAGAAACCACAAGGGAGTACCTTAAATGAGCTATAAAATTCTGCTTCCGCAGGAGATCATGAAGGAAGGGCGGGACTATCTGGAGAGTCGTGGCTACGAACTCATTACCGGTTCCGGCATGGAAGAGGAGGATATCATTCGCGATATCCCTGACTGTGACGGAATTATTGTTCGACTTTCAAAAATGTCTGAGCGCGTATTTGCCGCAGCAAAAAAATTAAAAGTGGTTGCCCGCCATGGCGCAGGCTATGACACCGTTGACTTAGAGGCGGCAAAACGCCACGGCGTCACGGTGCTTAATGCGCCTGTCGCCAACAGTATGTCCGTGGCTGAACTGGCGCTTTTTTTCATGCTGCACTGCTCACGTAACTTCCGTCTCGTCGAAGAGAAGATGCTGGAAGATTATTACCGGGCAAAACTGCGCACGCCAAAAGTTGAGCTGGACGGGAAAACCCTCGGCCTTATCGGCGTCGGCAATATTGGTTCACGCGTAGCCATGAAGGCGCTGCATGGCTTCAACATGAAAGTCATTGCTTTTGACCCCTACAAAACAGCTGCTCAGGTGCCGGACGGTGTTGAGTTAACTCAGGATTTTGACCGGATTTTCCGGGAGAGTGATTTTGTTTCGCTGCACTGCCCGGCGACAGAAGAGACCTTTGACTTTGTCGGTGAAAAGCAGTTTTCACTGATGAAGCCAGAGGCTTACTTCATCAATACCGCACGCGGCAAGCTGGTCGATGAAAAAGCGCTGTATCACGCGCTGTCGACCTCTCAGATTGCCGGAGCCGGGCTGGATGTCCTGAAGAAAGAGCCGTTCGATCCCGCCAATCCCATTTTTGCACTGAGTAACGTCGTAATTGCCCCCCATATTGGTGCCGCCACGAAAGAGGCCACGGACCGTGCCTCGCTGCATTCCGCCATCGGCATTGATGAAGTGTTATCGGGCAAAAAACCATCCTGGCCGGTGCCGGGCTTTTAAGGAGAAGCGTATGTCTATTGGTAACCGTATTTTCACACAGCGTCCCGCTTTTGACGTGGCGTTACTCGAAGCCTATCAGCAGCTGCCTGTGGCCAACATTGCTGACACCATGAACCGGATTGCTGTACTCGGTAACGGCATCAGGCGGATCTCTTCACCGGTGAAACCTGTCATGGCGGGCTATGCCATAACCGTGAAGGCGCGCGCCGGTGACAATCTGATGCTGCATGCGGCGCTGGATATGGCAACAGAAAACGATGTCATTGTGGTCTCTAACGAAGGCGATCGGTCCCGTGCGCTGATGGGGGAGATCATGATCGCTTACGCTCACTACGATCGCAAAATTGCCGGCATCGTGCTGGATGGGCCTGTCCGGGATATTGATGCCCTCTCGGTGCTCGATTTCCCCATCTTCGCCACGGGTTCAAACCCCGCCGGTCCGTTTAAAGAGGGACCGGGAGAGGTCAATACCCCCATCGCCGTCGGCGGTGTTGCGGTGTGTCCGGGGGATTTGATCTTGGGCGATGCGGACGGAGTGATTGTCGTCCCGCTGAACGATGCCGCGGCGCTGCTCGAAAAAGCGACGGAATACGCCAGTTTTGACGCCGGTAAAGTTGCCGCAGCGAAGCGTGGCACCGCGAACCGTGCATGGGTCAGAAAAGCATTAGATGAAAAAGGCGTTGAGTTCATCGACGACGTTTACCGCTAATTCTTACGAATAATGAAAAGCCGCGTCCCGGCGTCCCGGTGCGCGGCTGCTAAGCTGAGGTAATATCATCATGCTTTATCTGAAGCTCTTACCCATCCTTTTTTTCCCCGTTCTGTTCTGGATGATCCCGCCCCCGGAAAGCCTCTCCGCCCAGACCTGGCACTTAGTCGGTATCTATCTGGCGATGCTGTGCGGTCTGGTTCTGCGTCCGTTCACCGACGCCGTGATTATGCTGATTATTCTGGGCTTCGCGTCACTGTTCATTGCGCCTGGCCCGCTGTTTGCCGGATTTGGCAGCCCGATGGTCTGGTTTATCATCAGTGCCTTTATCATCTGCAAAGCCTTCGTGATCACCGGCTTAGGTAAGCGTATCGCTTACCTGCTGCTTCAGCGCTATGGCAAAAATACGCTGACACTGGGTTACCTGATGATGGTAACCGACACGGTGCTGGCACCGGCCACAGGCTCAAACATGTCGCGTTCCGGCGGCATCACCTATCCCATTTTCCGCAACATCGCCGAAGCACTGGGTTCAACGCCCGATAAGGGCAGTCGCAGGATTGGCGCTTATCTCACGATTCTGATGTATGTTGTCTCGATGGGCACCTCCAGCCTGTTCCTGACCGGGATGGCGACCAACTCGATCACCGTCTCGCTGGCGAATGAGATCATGAATGTGAATCTCAGCTGGATGGTCTGGTTTAAGGCTGCCATCCTGCCGGCGGGTCTGGTGCTGCTGGCAGCCCCCTGGCTCCTCTATAAACTCTATGCGCCTGAACTGAAGAGCATCGATAACGTCAATGACATTGCCGTTCAGGGATTGCACGAGCTGGGCCCGGTAAAGCGTGAAGAGAAACTGCTGATGGTCTTCTTTGTGCTGGGTATTCTCGGCTGGATGACCGGCTCTTTAACGGGGATCCCCTTCATTCCGGTGGGGCTGGCATTCCTGGCCTGTCTGCTGCTGTTCGGCGTACTGAACTGGAACGATGTAGCCAGTGAAAAATCGGCCTGGCAGACCTTTGTCTGGTACGGTGCGTTTTACGGTTGTGCGGTCGCGCTCTCTAAAGGCGGTTTCTATGTCTTTCTGGTCGACGTGATCAAAAACTATCTGGACCTGTCGCAACTCAGCGAAATCAGTGCCCTTGGCGTACTGGTTTTTATCAGCCTCGCGGTGCGTTACTTCTTCGTTTCTAACAGTGCCTTTGTGGTCTCTTTCTATCCGGTGTTATTCACGCTGGGCATGACCACGCAGGCCCACCCGATGTACATCGCACTGTCACTGGCCTTCTCTGCCGGGTATGGCGCACTCCTGACCCATTACGGCAACGGCGCGGGTGTCTTCACCTTCTCAAGTGGGTATGTCCCGCAAAAAACCTTCTGGTTACTGGGTAGCGCCATGGTGCTGGTCAACGTGCTGGTCTTTTTTCTGATAGGGATCCCCTACTGGAAAATGATCGGTATTGGATAAAGGAAAAGCAAAATGAAACTGGATATTCTGATTAAAAATGGCCGGGTAGTGGACCCGGAACGCGCCATCTTCCTTGACCAGAGCGTTGGGGTGGCAGGCAACCGTATCGTCGATCTGCAGTCGGTTGACAACCCGGAGGCGGAGACCGTTATCGACGCGGCGGGCTGCCTGGTGCTGCCGGGCCTGATTGACTTTCATGCCCACGTTTTTCATGGGGGCACAGCTATCAGCGTTAACCCCGATGTGATCGGCCTGCCCAATGGCGTGACCGGGGTGGTGGATGCGGGCAGCAGCGGCTGGGTGAACTACGGGCTGTTCCGTAACAGCGTCATCAACACGGCGCAGACGCGGATAAAAAGCTATCTGAACGTCGTCAATGTCGGCCTCTCCACGCTGGGCGGCGGGCCGACCGGGTATCTGGAGAATACCAACCCGGCCAACTTCAACGTGGAAAAGATTGCCCGGACGGTAAATGAACATCGCGACAATATTCTCGGTCTGAAGCTGCGTTACAGCCAGGATATCGCCAGAGGACGTCACTTCAGTGGCGATCCCTTCTTCGCCACCGTGGAACTGGCCCGCGAGCTGAACACCGGGCTGTGCGTGCATGTGACAGATTCGCGTCTGCCCGCCGATGAACTGATTACGCATTTTCAGGCTGATGATATCTTCGCGCACTGTTTCCACGGCACCGGCCATGCCATCCTGCAGGCCAACGGCGAGCTCTTTCCGGACATCAAAGCGGCCAGGGATCGCGGCGTCATTTTCGACTGTTCGAATGGTGTGGCGCACTTCGACTTTGCCGTGGCGCGGAAGGCGATGGAGCAGGGGTTTAATCCGGACATCATCAGCACCGATCTGACCCTGCGAAATAGCCTGCGCACCGATAAGGTCTTCAGTCTGCCCTTTATCATGTCCAAGTATCTGAACATGGGAATGTCACTGTTCGATGTGGTTCGCGCCGTCACCACCACGCCTGCACGCCTGATGAAGATGCAGGGCGAGGCAGGCACGCTGGCTTCCGGCGCCTTTGCCGATATCGCTATCGTGAAACTGCGGCAGGAGAAAGTGGTGTTTGAAGACACCCGGGGTGAACGCTTAACGGGCGATCACTATCTCGACAACTGTGCGACCATCAGCAATGGACAGATTGTCTATCGTCGCCAGCGTTTCTGATTGAGAATCCCGCTCATAAAAATCTGCCTGCGTATTGCCCTGCGCAGGCGTTGTTCGTTTCGTCACGCGGCATCGGTTGCTGTCAGCGTGACGAAAGTTGCCGCTTTTCCGGTAAAACGATGGCGCAGAATGGCCTATGAAAAACAACGAAATTGCGATCCTCTCGGTGTCACAAACCATCACACAACGCATCTCGAATGTCCTGCTTGAGAAAAAAATCGATATTCCGGTTTACGAATATCGCTATTTTGACGTGGTTGAAAAAGCGCAGCAGCTGATTCAGGGAGGAACCCGCATCCTCATCAGCCGGGGTGGCACCGCGGCACTGCTTCGGAATAACGTGGCGGTTCCGGTCATTGAAATCGCCCACGACCTGCACGGCATATTTCGTATCCTGATGGAAGCGCGCAAGAAGTCACAAAAAATCGCCGCAGTCGGGTTTCCGCAGTTCTGCCATGTTCTTCGTCATTACCAGAACATGACGCATGAAGAGTTCAAAATCTGTCAGGTCTACAACCACTATGACATTGATAACGTCGTCAAAAATCTGGCAGATAATGATTATGATCTGGTGATTGGCGGCCTGACCGTCGCGGAAATGGCCAGAAAGTACGATCTGAAGGTCATCATGGGGGACACCGATAATATCGCTATCGAGCAGGCTCTCGATGTCGCGGCGAGCACGCTGAAATATATCAACAGGGAGAGCACGAAGCTGGCGATGGCCTGGTCAGCCCTCAATCAGTCGCGGGAGGGGATCCTGTGGCTGGATCAGTCCGGGGAAGTCATCAATATCAACGCCCGGGGCTTGTCGCTTTTTCCCTGCCGGATCGGGGATAAGATTTTAAAAAACGACGCGTTTAAAACGCTGTTCAGCTGCATCATCAATGAGCGGGATATCACCGACGAGGTACATGAGATCAAGGGCGACGCCCTCCGGCTGACGGTGAAACATATCCCCGGTCAGCAAAATTTTTATACCCTCATCACCGCCGTCAGAGCGGGACAGCACGAGGGATGCGCTCCGGTCCCGGCGAGAAAGCCTGCAGGCAGCAGCTTCACCACGGTTTACACCTTTTCGGACATCGTGGGCCGCTCGCCTGAGATGGTGTCTGTGATTGAGCAGGCCAGACTTTATGCGGCTCACGATCTGCCGGTGAATATTCTCGGGGAGACGGGCACGGGCAAAGAGCTGTTTGCCCAGAGTATTCATCACGCCAGTGCACGCAGCGCGGGGCCTTTTATTGCGCTTAACTGCGCGGCAATTCCGGAGTCCCTGCTGGAAAGTGAACTGTTCGGCTACGCTGAAGGGGCGTTTACCAGTGCCCGGCGGGGCGGCAAACCCGGTATTTTCGAAATGGCGATGAACGGCACGGTGTTTATCGACGAAATCAGCGAAGCCCCGCCTGCCGTGCAGATCAAATTGCTGCGTATTCTGCAGGAAAAACGGTTCAGCCGGGTAGGGGGCGAGGGGCTCATCACCGCCAGTTTCCGCCTGATCACCGCCAGTAACAAAGACCTGAGTCAGATGGTGGCCGCGGGACAGTTCCGCCAGGATCTCTTTTACCGCATTAATATTCTGGAGCTGCGGCTGCCGGCGCTGAGAGCGCGCCGGGGCGACATTATGCTGATTGTCGACGCGCTGCTGGCCAGCCAGAACCGGACGCTGACGTTTAGCGACGAAGCGGTTGCCCTGCTCAATAATGCGGCGTGGCCGGGCAATATCCGTGAGCTGAAAGCCGCTATCCTGCGGCTGGTGGTGCTGCATAAGAGCAGCACAGTCGATGCCGATGCATTGCAGTCACTCTGCCACCTTTCTTCAGCTGCCGGTGAGCGTGAGGCGCCACCCTGCACGCTCAGTGACGAGGTGAATTTACTGGAGAAGCAGGAGAGGAAACTGATCGCGTCGGTGATCAACAGAACCGGTGGCGATCGCGCCCGGGCCGCCGTGATGCTGGGCATCAGTCCCACCACCCTGTGGCGAAAGATGAAGCGATATGGACTAAACTCTGACTGACCGGCGTGCGCGCTGTCGGGTAGCGCCGGAACGGTAATCATCCGGAAGGAGAGGTAAATCTTCTTCTTTTCTCCCCTTCAGCCGTGCCATCAACAGTTACACTAAAGGGATACTTAATCCGGATTCCGACTGCAATGCCCCACGAAAAAATACGCCTTCGCTCCCTGCTGACGCTGCTTTCCATTGGTGGCGTCATCCTGACCTCCGGTCTGCTGCTGGGTGCGCTGCTGCTGTTTCAGAAGGCCAATATTGAAGACAGCCTGCTTGAGGGGAACATTGCCTATGCCCGCAAACTGGCGGATACCACCGATCGTTATCTGGCGACAGCGCAGCGCGAACTGGCGTGGAGTGCGTCGCAGATCAGGGACCTCGGCAATCTGACACAGCTGAAAAGCGAAACCGATCGCCTGCGGATGCAGTCGGGCTTTTTCAACTCGGTCGTGGTCGTCAATCATGACGCTGTTATTGCCGCAACTTCACCGGAAAGTCTGAAACTGGTTGGCGTAAAACTCCACTCGGCGGCCAGCCTGCAGGCGATTTCCACCAAAAAGCCCTTTATCTCCGCGCCGTTCACCTCTGCCGCCGGTAACTATGTGCTGTTTTTATCCCAGCCGCTGTTCAGCGCCGATGGCCGCTACCTGGGCTACATAGGCGGCACGATCTATCTCAAAAAACAGAGCATGCTGAGCGACATCCTGAGCCAGCATTTTTATACCAAAGGCTCTACGGTGAGCGTGGTCAGCAATGACGGTCTGATCATCTTCAGTCACGACCCGGCGCAGGTCGGCACGAAAATGCAGCTGAGCCAGGCGCTGCAGAAGCGGCTTGAGGATACGGAGAGCGGGCATTTCACGCTGGAAAACGACGGTCGTCACTATCTGATCGGCTATGGCACACTGCACAAAACCGGCTGGAACGTGTTTATTACCGGCACCTCAGAAACGGTCAGGCACCTGCTGATGCGCACGGCGGAAAACGCTATCTGGTTCACGCTGGGCATTATCGTGCTGACCGCGGCGATTATTGCTTTTCTGGCGGGACGCATCGCCTCTCCGCTTGAGAAGCTGGCGGACAGAGTCCGCAACGGCGGCAGCGAAGCGCAGGCGGAATCTCTCTCCTCGGTCAAAACCTGGTATTACGAAGCCGACCGGCTCCGGGAAGCGGTGCAGGAGCATCGTCACGCCGTCGCCGGACATCTGGCGGCACTGAACGATGAAGCGATGACTGACCCCCTGACCGGACTCTGCAACCGGCGCGGATTCTCGGCGCTGGCGGCGCAGAGTGACAACGACCATGAACAGTGCGTGATCGCCATCGATATCGACCATTTCAAAAAGATCAATGACTGGTACGGACACGATGCGGGCGATGCGGTGCTGGTGAGTCTGGCGGCGCTACTGCGTCAGGCCAGCCGCACGGGGGATATTGTCAGCCGGTTTGGGGGAGAAGAGTTTATTCTGCTGCTGCCGGAGACGTCGCTACCGGACGCCGCCCGCACGGCGGAACGTATCCGTGAGAGCGTCAGCGCTACCCTGTTTCCGTTTGTCGGGACGATGACGATATCCGCAGGCGTCGCGTCGCGGGATCACAACAGCGAACGCGAAGCGCTGTTGCGGCGTGCAGATGAAGCGCTCTATGAGGCAAAAGGCGCCGGACGCAATACCGTCGTGATTGCCGGATCGGCGGGATTCAGCGTGTTTGATCCGGCCCGGTAGAGGGCTGAGGCTGGCGCAACCGGCTCAGCATTTGCTGCGGAGTCGCCAGCCGAGCCACTCATCCAGCGCCGCTTCCGCCAGCGGCCGGGAGTAGAAAAATCCCTGCGCCTGATCGCAGCCAAATTCGGTCAGCGTGTTGACCGTTTCCGCATTCTCCACGCCTTCGGCCAGCACCGTATAATCGAGATCTTTCAGCATCGCAATAATACTGCGGGCAATAACCCGCGAGCCGGTATCACTGGCGATTTCGCTAATCAGCGAGCGGTCCAGCTTGATCACGTCCAGTGGCATACGTCGCAGGTAGCTGATGTTGCTGTAGCCGGTACCAAAGTCATCCAGAGAGATCCCAAATCCGCGCAGTTTCAGCATCTCAAGCCCCTGCATCGCTGACGGGCTCTCCAGAATCCGCTCTGTCTCCAGGCACTCGATGCCCAGCAGTGAAACCGGCAGCTTTGCCTTGATCATCTGCTCTTCAAGCTCGTCGGCAAAGCCGCTGCGGGAGAAATCGCTGCTGCTGACGTTGATGGTGACGGGCAGCTGAATATAGCTGTCACGCAGCCGGGAAAGGCGGGTGATGGCCTGCTCTGTCACCCAGCGGGTCAGCTCGCTGAGCAGTTCAGTCTGTCCGGCAAAAGGCAGAAACTCTGCCGGAGAAAGCTCGCCGCGCTGCGGATGCCGCCAGCGGATCAGCGCTTCCAGCCCAATCGGCTTTCCGCTATGCAGACAGATTTTCGGCTGATACGCGAGCCACAATCCTTTGTTTTCCCGTATCGCCAGGGCCAGATCGTGCATCAGCGTGAAATCCTGAGTATGCCGTGTGTCGGTGGCTTCACTGAAACACATCGACGCGACATCCCGGGCGATCGCTTCATGAAGGGCGCTGACGGCGCGGCGCAGGATCTCCTGTGCGGGCATCTCACCAGTGATGAAACTGGCCTCACCGGTATGCGTCATCAGCGCGACAGACAGCCCGTCGCCCAGATCCGCGCTGATGCCCGTCAGCTGCTTCGCCACCCATCCGGCACTCAGCCGGCTCTCCTGGCGGGTTAACAGGGCAAAACGCCCGGTGGCCACGGTATAGAGTATCTCGCCCGGCGCCGGGCGCAGGCGCAGAGGCAGCAGCGTGGCGACATCTTTCAGCAGGCTTTCAACCGGCCCCATCCCCATCGAACGCGCCAGCTCGTAGGCGCGCGGCATATCAATGCAGTCAATCAGGACCAGTCGCCGTGGCGTCCGATCACCTGAGGCGGCCAGAAACTGGAGGTCGCGGATAAGCCGCTGACGGTTAGGCAATCCGGTGACGGGATCGGCAAAACCTGCCGAATACCAGGCTTCCAGGAATGACATGACCAGGGTGGCCAGCATTGTGAGCATGGTGACCTGAGCCGGACTGAAAGGGTGGGGCGTGGTGTCGGTGACACACAGGGTGCCCAGAATCATGCCCGTGCTGTTTTTCAGCGGCGTACCGGCATAGAAGCGGATAAAGGGTGCGCCGATGATCAAGGGGTGCGTCGCAAACCGTTCATCCAGCAGGGTATCCGGGATCACCACGGTGCTGTCGCTGTCGACCGCATACCGGCAGAGCGAATCTTCGCGGCTGGACCGGGTAAGGGTAAAATTATGCGCGGCCATGACATGCTGCAGCTCATCATCCAGCACGGAGATAAAACTGCCAGGAATGCTGAGCGCCTGACTGGCTAGCCGGACAAACTGACGCAGCACTTCATCACGACTTTCGTCGGGATTGCGCAACGCGCGCAGGGTTCGCGTGCGACCATCATCGCCGCCGCTGAGACTTATGAACATGAATTCCTCCGCCCCGGCTGGTTACGGAGCGAAATTAAGCAGGAAAATTGCAGAGTAGTGTGTAATGAGTACAGGCAATTTCCGTAAAAATAAAGTGTCCTGACAAATTTATTACGTAACGGAATGCAGAGAGCGGCAAATGGTTACCGGATCGGCTTTCTTCAATAAAATATTTTCAGAACGGCGATTCTTTTATTTTGTCGTCAAAAAATTTGTATTTCTGAAATATCCTGCCAGGATAGAAAGAACAAAAATAGTGCACTATATAATAACGCACTAAAGCAGATGACAGAACTTATTATTGCCCGACTTTTACACACACCAATAACAACATCAGGGAAACCTTATGAACTCACTCCGGCATTTCACCATCCGGCGCGTCGTGCTGTGGATGATGATCATTTCACTGGGCGTGGTTGCACTGGCTGGCGGCTACAGTAGCCATGTGCTGCGCGACATCTATCGTCAGACCGACCGCACCGCCGTTCTCACTCAGCAGCTCAGCTTTCTGACGCAAAGCGCTATTGCCATGCAGAGCGGAAGTGCCGCCGACAAAAGTGCGGTGATGGCTGCCATGCCGGAAGGCGCTGACTGGGAGCGTCTGCGTACGGCACTCACCACCACACCTGCAGACTATGCCTCTGCGGCACGGGCGCAACTGAACAGCATCACGCAGCAGCTGGCGCAGCATCAGGCGCCGCTCAAGGCTGACCGGCATCAGCTGCAGGGTGTACTGCTGGCGGCGCTGCTGGCGGCGTTCGCGTTACTGCTGTTCTGCGATCGCTATCTGGTCGTGCATCTGGTGCGTCCGGTGGCAAAAATTCGCGGTCACCTGAAAATCATTGCGGATGGCGATCTGACACAGGAGCCGGAAGATCTGGGCCGTAACTGTGTCGGACAGCTGGTTCCTCTGGTGAAAGAGATGCAGCACAGCCTGTTGCATATGGTCAGCGCTATCCGCGATAACGCCGCCATTCTTCATCGTGAAGCCGCGGATATTGCCGCAGGCAACGCAGACCTCTCCGATCGGACCTCCACCCAGGCTGCGGCACTGGAGCAGACCGCCGCCAGCATGGAAGAGATTACCGTCACCGTGCGCCACAACGCGCAGAACGCCCGTGAAGCGCGGGAGCTGGCCGTCAGTACAACCGATACCACCCAGCAGGGCGCGAAGCTGGTGCAGACGGTGACTGCGGCCATTACCAGCATCGCGGAAGGGTCAGAAAAAATTCGTCAGTTTACCGCCACCATTAACGGCATCGCGTTTCAGACCAATATTCTGGCGCTGAATGCGGCCGTAGAGGCAGCGCGTGCCGGTGAGCAGGGTCGCGGCTTTGCCGTCGTGGCCAGCGAAGTGCGCTCGCTGGCGCAGCGCAGTGCGGCGGCGTCTAAAGAGATCGAAGAGCTGATTTCAGATACGGTGGCGCGGGTTGACGATGGCCGCCGGGCAGCGGAGAGCGCCGGCACCACGATGGAAGCCGTGCTGCGCGGCGTTGGCGGCGTGAATGAGCTTATCGGGCAGATTGCGCTGGCGTCAGATGAACAGAGTAAAGGCATCGCACAGGTCACCGTCGCCGTTGCTGAGCTCGACCGCGTGACGCAGCAGAATGCGACGCTGGTGCAGCAGGTGTCAGCCACCGCGGGCAGTCTCAGCGGTCAGACGCAAACGCTGGGCAGCGTCATCACCCGCTTTACCCTCCCGCATCAGGCGGTTGCCGTGGCGAACAGACGCGAAGCCACGGAACAGCCTGGCGGATGGGCTGCCTTTAGTCAGGCCTGACATCAGTCGCCCGACGAGGAATGGGCCTGTATGAAAACCGCGTGCACGTTCGCGAATGATTATTACATCGCGCTCTGACACCTTATTTTTTAAGGGCAGAGCGTGCGGCAATAATCGCAGGATGAGTCTGCAACTCATCCTGTCGGTTATTCTTTTATCGATGTGCTTATTATTCAGGCATCGTCAGAAAGATAATTTGCCTTATTTAATCATCGCACGCTGCATTCACTGATTTCACAGGACGGCCTGCTGTGCCGGGCGATTAAAACATAACCAGAATTTATGCTTTGGTCAGGCGTGTGATGGCGTCCTGCCCTCTATACGGCCACCCTAAGCCGGGAGTTTCATATGGGAAATCAGATTTTACAGCGGCCTGTCGCCGTGCAGTGCAACGTACGTGAGCTCCGCCTTGCCGCCGGGTTTTCTCAGGAGATCGCCGCAGAGCGTTTCGACCTCAGCCAGCGTGTCTGGCAGACCAAGGAGGCGTCAAAAAATCCTGCGCGGCTCAGTCAGGGGGAATATGAATTGCTGATGCTGCTGGCCGGGGAGCATCCGCACTTTGAGCTGGTAGCAAAACAGAAAAAATAGGGTTTTCAGCCGCTGTTTTCTCTGAAGTTAGAATATGGCAGGCCGATAAACAGATTAAGCGAAGCGCAGCCATCGGCTGCGCCAGATTTTACTGACGGGCCTTTCTTCCGGCAGCGGGTCAGCAGCGTATGCTGCCTGGCCTGTCTGATTGAACGTGTCCTCTTTATGCTGTGTCATGCCGTCCACAGTACCGATCCGCAGAGGAAGTGATCCTGAAACGTCCCGTTTATCATGATGCCGAGGCGGCGCGCCTCGATGCACTCAGGCAGTACCAGATGATGGATTCACCGCCAAACGATGCGCTGGATCGTCTGACTACGCTTGCCGCCCGACTGTTTCAGGTGCCCGTCGCGTTTGTTTCCCTTATTGATGAAAAGCGGCAGTTCTTCGCTTCCCGTTACGGACTGAACATTACGGGTACGTCACGCAACGTCGCGTTCTGCCATCACACCTTAACGCAGGGGCGGATACTCTGTGTGCCGGATACCCTGCAGGATCCGCGCTTCTGCGACAGCCCGCTGGTGCACGGCTATCCCTATATCCGCTTTTATGCCGGTATTCCGCTCTCCACGCCGGATGGTCATCACATCGGCACGGTCTGCCTGACCGATACCCGTCCCCGCGCGCCGCTGACCCCAGAAGATCGGCAGCATCTCAGCGATATTGCCGCGCTGGTGATGGATCGCATGGAGATGCACCGGCTTAAATTACTGCGCTATACCAGTCAGCAGCGGCTGGAGGCGATCTCCTCTACCTCGCCTGACGCCATTATCTGCACGGATCTGCAGCGCGGCATCACTTTCTGGAACCCTGCCGCCACCGCACTGTTCGGCTACAGCGCAGAGGAGATGCGCGGTCAGTTCGTCAGTGAGCTGATCCCGGCGCGCTGCCAGACCGACTACCGTAATGAGCTGGCCCGGATTACCTCCGATGAATCGGCGATCTCGCGTCCGCGCTCTCTGCAGATCTGGGGACTGACGCGTAACGGACGCGAATTTCCGGCTGAGGTCTCTTTCTCCGGCTGGCGTGAAGGGGGAGAGCGGCTGGTGGGCATGATTATCCGCGACGTCACGGCCCGTTATGAAAGTGAGGCACGGCTTTGTGAGCTGGCCTCTCTCGATATGCTGACGCGCCTCGCCAGCCGCAGCGCGTTTATGGATCAGGTCGCTCAGCTCACTAAAGCGGAGATCCCCTATACGTTACTGATGACCGATCTCGATGGCTTTAAGGAAGTAAACGATACCCTGGGCCACGCGGCCGGGGATGCGCTGCTGTGTCACGTTGCCGAACAGATTCGTGCCGTGTGCACCGGTGCGGTGACGGCGGCGCGCCTGGGCGGTGATGAATTTGTCATCCTGCTGACGGGGGGCTGCGCGGAAGCGGCGCTGACGGCAGAGAAGCTGATTGCCGCCGTTCAGACGCCGTTCAGCTATCACGACTCACCGGTTGTGGTCGGCGCCAGCACCGGTATCGCCTCCTACCCGGAGCACGGCCGGGATCCCTCTGCAGTCATGTCCGCCGCCGACCTGGCGCTCTATCGTGCCAAAGCGTCGGGCAAAGGCTGCAGCATCCTGTTCAGGCCCGCCTTTCGTGAAGCGGAGCAGCAGCGCCGTCGTTTTGAACGTGAACTGGAGTCCGCGGTGCGGCAGCAGCAGTTCACGCTCTACTATCAGCCCCGCTACGACGTCGAAAGCGGCAAGCTCACCGGCTGTGAGACGCTGGTGCGCTGGCAGCATCCGACGCGCGGCCTGCTGTTGCCGGCTGATTTCATCGCCATGCTGGTGAAGAGCCCGCTTTCCGTCACGCTGGGGGAGTGGATTATCCGGACGGCGCTGGATCAGGTCCGGCAGTGGCAGGTGCGCGCGCCTCATCTTCGCGTAAGCATCAATCTGTTTCCGCGCCAGCTGGTGGGCAACAGCCTGGAGAAGGTGATCCGCGAGAGTGCCGGTGGCGATGCCGGTTTTGTCGAGCTGGAAGTGGATGAGCCCCTGCTGACGGTGCTGGTGCAGGATATGCCGGTGCAGGTTGAAGCTATCCGCCAGACCGGCGCTTCATTCATTATCGACCATTTCGGACGGACGCTGGGCGCGATCAACCTGTTGCGCTACAGCTTTGTGTCGGGCTTTAAAATCGATAAGTCACTGACGCGCGAGCTGGGGTCCAGTATGCGGGTGCGTATGATGTTCCGGGCTATCGCCGGGCTCGGTAAAAGTCTGGGTATCCGGGTCGCCGCCGAAGGGGTCGAGGAAAAAGAGCAAATCGCGTTTGTGACGACGGCAGGATGCGACATTATGCAGGGGAACGGGCTGTGCCAGCCGCTGAGTCCGGCCGATTTTGAAGCGATGCTCTGCGCAGAAACGCCTTCTCCGCCTGCCGCGGCCATCGCAGCCGGTTCAGGGGCCGCCCTGCGCTGATCGCGCGTCACTGAGGCGGGGGAGAGTCATCTACGGCCTCTCCCGGCCTCAGGGCCGGTACTCCTGTTTCAGCAGGCCGAAGATCCAGTCATCCTGCCACGCGCCGTCCAGAAAGAAATTCTGCCGCAGTGTCCCCTCCTGAACGAAACCCGCCGAGAGCAGGGTGCGGCGTGAGGCTGCATTACCCGCCGTCACCGTGGCGACCAGACGGCGGTAATCCAGCTGCTCAAAGCAGAGCCTGATGGTGGTATGCAGTGATTCGCGGCCGTAGCCTTTTCCCTGCGCATGAGCGGCAACAATAAAACCGAACTCGGCAATGCCGTCTCCACGATCGATAAACCCGCAGAAACCTGCGGGCAGCCCGCTGGTTTTTTCCTCCATCACCAGGCAGAGCCAGTGCTGGCAGCCCTTTTCCCATTCAGGCAGGCGAACATCAAAAGAGCGGGTTCTTATCTCTTTGGCGCTGCGCGGGTCACAGATATATTTCATCACCGATCTGTCCTGACTGACTGCCAGATAGAAGGGCCAGTCCTCAGGGTTGAGCGGCCGGTAGGTCAGACGTGGCGAACGCATTTCAGACAACATAGCCGCCTCCATGGCGTAACGCTTTTCGCGATCTCAGGGATAGCGCAAAAATAACACAGAGACGCAGAAACAGAACATGCGGCACGCATTTTCTCCCTCCCTGACCCGTTCAGTGACGGCCGGATCGGCGAAGGGGGCCAGTTTACCTCCCGCGATGGCAGGCCATCTGGTCACTTCGTTGCTACGCTTGAGCAGAGCCGTCTGGCTTAACCCCTGACCCTGACGAGAGAAACCCCGATGGATTTGACACAGTTTGAAGCAACCGCCTGGGCAGCGCTGGAGGCGGCCGCCGCCGATCCACAGGACGCATTTCGTTATCTGGCACTCTGTACTGTTGACGCTGAGCAGCGCCCCCAGGCGCGCACGCTGGTCCTGCGCCAGAGTCGCACTCCCCGCCGGATGCTGACTTTTCACACTGATGTCCGCAGCCCGAAGTGGCAGGAGATGGCGGCCAATCCGGCGGTCACAGTTCTGGGTTATTGTCTGCAACGCCGCCTGCAGCTGCGACTGGCGGGCCGGGTCAGCTGTTATGCGGCGGGAAGTGATATCGCCCGGCAGGCCTGGCAGGCATTACCTCAGCACACCCGGCAGACCTATCAGGGCGGGCCGCCGGGCGAGACACCGACACCGGCGAATAAGATGCCCGCTGTGCACGCCGCAGAGTCTGGCGAGCCGCACTTCGGCGTGGTGATCCTGCAGGTCACCGCACTGGAGGGCTACCAGTTACAGCGTAACGACAATCAGCGCGCCCTGTTTCGCTATTCTCCCGACGGCGAGCTGAAGGCGTGTCAGTGGCTCAATCCCTGAACGCAGACGTCTCTGTTTCCCGGGCCAGCCTGAAAAAGGGCTGGCCCTTTTTTTGAGCAGGCTAAAACTGCAATCTGACTGTCAGACACAGTAAGAACCTTTTTTTATCTGCCGCCTCGTTTATGCGATTTTAGCGCCACGTTATCCTCATATGGCTGCGTTTATCTGCTTTTTCCTTTCTTTTGTCCATCTTTGTGCCAGGCTTTAACTAACCGAAAAGCAGTGACTTATGCTCAAGGCCAGGGGAAGTACAAATGATCGCTCTGTATGACAGGCAGGTTAACCATGAACAATCAGCCTCCTGAAAAATCAGGGTCAGCGGATAACGAGCAGGTGATAAGCCTTGCTGAAGAAACGGCAGAGGTGTCGAAACAGCGTATCAGTGACGGCGTTGTCAGGGTAACCCGGCAGGTCACTGAGCATCAGCAGACGATGGCGCTGATGCTCCGGCAGCAGACGGCGGCGATAGAGCGCATTCCCAAATCGGAAAGGCTGGCGGCGATGCCGGCGATCCGTGAGGAAAATGGCGTTCTGATCATCCCGATTGTGGAAGAGGAAGTCGAGATCGTTCGTCATCTGGTGCTGAAAGAGGAGTGGCACATCCGCACGGTCGTCAGCGAGGCGGCGACAGAACAGGTCGTGACCCTGCGCAGACAGCACGCTCACCTGACCCGATCCCCTCATACAGAGTCATCCGAATCCATCAGCGAGGAACACAACATGGCGCGTGAAACAATCGTAACAATGTTCAGCAATCTCTCACTGGCAGAGGGGGCAAAACGTAACCTGATTAAAGCGGGATTCCTGGATGATGATATCGATATCATCTCCGGCGAACGACTGCGGACAGAAGGTCATGAGGCCCGCCACCCTGGCTTCTGGCAACGCCTGTTCGGCAACACGCTGGAGGAAGATCAGGCCGAAGTGTATGAAGATGCGATGCGTACCGGCGGGGTGGTGCTGTCGCTGCGCGCTGATGAAGATGAGCTGCCGCGCGCGCTGGGCATTCTTGATGCCCATGAAGAGCTGACGGAGCGTACCGCCGCCGTTCCCGGTGACGCTACGGTTAACAGTAGCCTGACGCCGCCAGCCAGCGGAACGTTACCGGGTAACGAGACGGTCAATCCGCTGAACAGTGAGCGCGGCACGACCCGCACCGCGCTGACCGGTGATGAGAGTGATGAGGATGTGCTGCGTCTGGCTGAAGAGCGACTGGAAGTGGGTAAGCGACTGGTCAGCGAAGGCTCGACCCGCGTCCGTCGCTATACGGTCACCGATCGGGTGTCTGAAAATGTCTCGCTGCATGAGCAGCACGCCGAAATCTTCCGCCGCCCGGTGAACGAAGCGGGTTCGCCCGATAATGTCGACTGGTCAGAAAAAACGGTGGAAGTGGAGGAGTCGCACGAGCAGCCGGTGGTTAATAAGACCGCGCAAATCATCGAAGAGGTGGTGCTACGTAAAGAGGAGAGCGACCGGGTGGAGACCATCAATGACTCGGTGCGCCGTCAGGAAGTCGACATCGACCATGCCAGGGCCGATCACACCCGCGCCGCACCGGTCAGCGGCCAGGGCACAGCGACCGATCCCCTGCTGGAAGGCACGCGACAGGCCCGCGCAGAGCAGGATCACCGCTCGCTGACGCCAGACCATCCCGATCACAAAGAGGGGCTGATGGACAAGGCCGGGGACAAAATCGCGGAAGCGAAAGAGAAAGTCGAAGACAAGTTTAAAAAACCGTGATGCTGTGAGGGCCGGAAGGGGGGCGTCTCTGCCCCTTTCCCGGCTGACTACAGAAGGCCATGTTCCTCCGGCCCCCCCTCTGAACGTGTGCCCCCTTGCCGATTCAAGGCGTTACTCCACCCCATAAATTGTTAAATCCCGGTTCCCTGACTACCCTTGCTGATGTTTTTCAGAAGCGGGCCAGTGCGTCCGCCAGATTAGCCGCTGCAGTTTTCGGCCATTCATCGCAGGCGATCATCAGTCGGCCGCATTTCACCAGGCAGGGACATCATGACAGAACACCGCTTTACCGAGACATACCGCGCTGAAGAGGGGGAGATCGATCCCTGTATCTCCGTGCAGGGCGCGCGCACCCATAACCTTAAAGAGGTGTCGCTGCGTTTTCCCCGTAACGCCATGGTGGTGTTCACCGGGGTTTCCGGCTCCGGTAAATCGTCCCTCGCCTTTGATACGATCTATGCGGAAGCGCAGCGCCGGTTTATCGAGTCGGTTTCACCTCACGCCCGCCGTCTGATCGATCAGGCTGCGGCGCCGGATGTCGATAACATTGACGGACTTCCGCCTGCGGTGGCCCTGCAGCAGAGCCGGGCGGGCGCGCAGGAGCGATCGACGGTCGGCAGCCTCACCCGGATCGCCGTCACGCTGCGTCTGCTCTATTCCCGTGCGGGCACCAGACCGGACGGTGTTCCTTTTATGACGGCCGACTATTTTTCACCGAACAACCCAAAGGGTGCCTGTCCCCACTGCCAGGGGCTGGGAAAGGTTCACACTGTCAGAACTGAGGCGCTGGTGCCGGATAGCTCACTGAGCATCCGGCAGGGGGCTATCGCCGCCTGGCCCAGGGGCTGGCACAACAAGAATCTGCGAAGCATCCTTGACACGCTCGGCTACGATATCGATGCGCCGTGGCACACTCTGTCTGAGCGTGACCGGCAGTGGATACTGCTGACCGAGGAGCAGCCGTCGGTGCCCATCTACGAAGGTCTCAACGCTGAGCAGCGCGAGAAGGCGATAGCGGCAGGCGTGGAACCGGGGTACACCGGCACTTACACCAGCGCCGCAAAAATCGTGTTGCAGAGCTATTCGGGCGGCAGCGAATCGGTCAGAAAACGGCTGGCGCGCTTTGTGGCGGTCACGCCCTGTTCTGAGTGCCACGGTAAACGACTCAACCGCGATGCGCTCTCCGTGACATTTGCCGGGTATGACATAGCCAGCCTGAGCGAGCTGACGGTTTCCGCGCTGGCGGAACGCTTTCGTCCCTATGCCCGTGGCGCCTCTCCCGATCTGCCAGAAGAGCCGGCGCTGCGTGAGGCGGTCATCCGGATGGCGGCAGACATCTGTATGCGGCTTGAGCAGCTTGACGCGCTGGGCCTGGGACATCTCGCGCCGGGGCGTCGCACCACGCTACTCTCCTCCGGCGAGCTGCAGCGCGTCCGTCTGGCAACCCAGATGATTTCGCGCCTGTTTGGCGTGCTGTACGTGCTGGATGAGCCGTCCGCCGGGCTGCATCCTGAAGATGTGAAAGCGCTGCTTGCCTCCCTGAAAAGGCTGGTTCGCGCAGGCAACTCGCTGATAGTCGTGGAACATAACACTGACCTCATCGCGGAAGCGGACTGGCTGATAGAGATCGGACCCGGTCCGGGCGGTTACGGCGGGGCGATCGTGTACAACGGCGTCCCGGCGGGGGTCAAAGAGGTTGAATCGCCCACCTCAGGCTATCTCTTCTCCCGACGCTACACCGGACTGCGCCAGCGGCAGTCGCCGGAAAACTGGCTCAGGCTGGAAGCGATCGACTGCAACAATATTGCCGGGATGGATATCGCCCTTCCGCTGGCGAGAATGACGGCCATCACCGGGGTGTCAGGCTCAGGGAAATCGACGCTGCTGAATCGCGTGCTGCCTGAAATGCTCGGTCATGCGGATAAAGAGTCCGACAGCGAGGAGGGGGAGGACGAGGATCTGGTGCCCGATGTGAAGGGACGCGTGGTCAGCGGAAGCGACGCCTTCGGCCGGCTCATCAGAATCGATCAGCGTCCTATCGGACGGACGCCACGCTCCAACCTGGCCACCTATACCGGCTTTTTCGACATCATTCGCCGATTGTTTGCCGATACCCCCGAAGCGAAGGCAAAAGGCTTCGACGCCGGGCGGTTCTCATTCAATCTGCCTGCCGGGCGCTGTCCTGCGTGTGAGGGGCAGGGGCAGATCTCCATTGAGCTGCTGTTCATGCCCAGCGCCACGGCCACCTGCTCCGTCTGCGCGGGCAGCCGCTACAACCCCGGGACGCTGGAGGTAAGGTGGAACAACCTGACGATTGCGGATGTGCTCGATCTCACGGTAGACGAGGCAACGGCGGTCTTTAGCGGCAACGAAGGGATTCAGCGTTCGCTGTCGGCACTGACGGCGCTGGGGCTGGGATACCTCCGGCTTGGGCAGCCCGCCACAGAACTTTCCGGCGGAGAGTGTCAGCGTATCAAGCTCGCCTGGGAACTGCAGCGGGTCCAGCGCACCGCCACGCTCTATCTGCTCGATGAACCTTCGACCGGATTGCATCCGGCGGATATGGATAAGCTGCTGCGGGTGCTGGACGAGCTGGTTAAGCGCGGCCATACGGTCATCATGGCAGAACATAATATGCGAATTGTGGCGGAGTCGGACTGGGTGATCGATCTGGGACCGGGTTCGGGCGATAAGGGGGGCCGGATTGTTTCATCCGGCTCACCGGAGACGGTCAGTCAGTCATCAGAGAGTCTGACCGCTCCGTGGCTGTCAGCCCAGCTGCAAAAGCGAGCGGGCGATCCGGATTAATCGGGCCGGGCACTCTGGCTGAACCGCGGCGCATTAACCTGCAGGGCCTCCAGCTCACGTGCGTCGTGACTGCAGAAAAAGGTGATCTCGCTGCCGCGCTGACAGGAGAGCTCCCGCAGGCGTTGCTGGTTGTGTCGTCTGGCACCGTTATCTATCGCCATCATCCACTGGTAAAAACGCAGTCCAGGCGTGCAGTGGCGCGTCTGCTGGCGCATTTCGCCCCGATAGAACCACGCATCGCCCCCGTGCAGCAGCCAGCCGTCAGGCTGCTGAATGGCGATGCCCGCGTGACCCGGCGTGTGGCCCGCCAGCGGCACCAGCAGAATCTCCGGCGGTAAATCCCGCAGGCGATTAACCGCTTCAAAACCAAACCACGTTTCGCCCTGCGGCTGATAGGTCTCCCAGTGGCTGATCCCACCCCATTGTCCGGGACGGTAACGCTCCCGCGACAGCCAGCTATGACGCTGATGGGCCGTGTCCACCTCCTGCTGTAGCAGGTGGATACGCGCCTGCGGAAAATCGGTCAGTCCGCCCGCATGGTCAAAATCGAGGTGGGTCAGAATAATATGCCGCACATCCTCAGCCCGGAAGCCCAGCGCCCTGACCTGTGACAGGGCGGTCAGTTCATCGCGACGCTGAATATTGTTCAGCGCGCGGAAAAAGCCGGACAGGCGGCTGCCCGGCGCGTGGATATCCTGGCGGCCAAAGCCGGTGTCGACCAGCACCAGCCCGTCGCGGTCCGTCTCAATCAGCAGGCAGTGACAGACCAGATGCGCTTTGATGCCTTTGCTGAATCCATCATAAAATGCCCCGCCCAGCGGGCACATACAGCCACAGTTCAGGTGGTGAATTTTCATCGGGCCTCCATCGCAATCATCGGCAGAATGGCTGAGGTGCTTCGGCTCGTCTCCGGCACGCAGCAGATCAGCCTGGCTTTAGAGTGTAGAGAGGGTTGTAACAGTAGGCGGAGCGGTGAAGCGGATAACCGGGCAAAATTGCCGGTTATCCGCCAGAAAGCAGAGTTAACGATGGAAGAACGGGAAAGCGCCGGTGAGCAGACCGCCCGCCATCAGCACCAGACTGACCAGAATTCCCCATTTAATCGCAAAGCGCTGGTGGTCGCCGATATCGACTTTTGCCAGACCCACCAGCAGATAGACCGATGGCACCAGCGGACTCAGCAGATGGAAAGGCTGACCGACGATAGAGGCGCGGGCGATCTCCTCTGCGGTAATACCGTAGCTGGCCGCCGTCTGTGCGATGACCGGCAGAATGCCGAAGTAAAAGGCATCATTCGACATAAAGAAGGTGAACGGCAGACTGACCAGCGCGGTGAAGACGGCCAGATAAGGTCCGAAGCTGTGCGGGATCACCGCCAGCAGGCTCTTCGCCATAGCATCCACCATGCCGGTGCCGGAGAGAATACCGGTGAAGATACCGGCGGCAAAAATCAGCGCGGTCACAGCCAGTACGTTACCGGCATGAGAGCTGATGCGCGCTTTCTGCTCCTCCAGGCTCGGATAGTTGAGCATCACGGCAATCGCAAACGCCAGCATAAACAGGATCTGAATCGGCATTAACCCGACCACCAGCAGCACCAGCAGCACGGTGGTCAGAATGAAGTTGGGCCAGAACATCTTAGGACGGCGGTTGGCGGCGCACTCATCGGCATCGCCCAGCCCCAGCTCGATGTTGTCGAGATGGTGATCTTTCAGCGTCATGACGCCTAAACGCTTGCGCTCACGCAGGCCAAACAGCATAGCCATCGCGACCAGGCTGACGCAGGCCAGCAGCATGGCGGGCAGCATCGGGATAAAGATGTCGAGGGCGTCAATGCGCAGGGCGGCGGCGGCGCGGGCGGTCGGGCCACCCCAGGGCGAGAGGTTCATGATGCCGCTGGCGAGGTTGACCAGACAGGTCATCATCAGCACGTTCATCCCCAGCCGGTGATAGAGGGGCAGGAAAGCCGCGATGGCGATCATGTAGGTGGTGGAGCTGTCACCATCCAGTGAAACCAGCAGCGTCAGCACGGCGGTGCCGACCAGCACTTTAAGCGGATCGCCGCGCACCAGCCGGAGAATAAAACGGACCAGCGGGTCAAACAGGCCGGCGTCGATCATCAGACCAAAATAGAGAATGGAGAAGGTCAGCATGACACCGGTGGGGGCCAGCTTTTTGACGCCATCCAGCATCATTTCGCCCAGTCCCGCATAAAAACCGCCAATCAGCGCAAAAATGGTTGGTATCAGGATCAGCGCAATTAAGGCTGACATGCGTTTGGTCATGATGAGATACATGAAGCAAACAACCATGGAAAAACCCAGTATCGTCAGCAAAATAACAGCCCTCACAATGGCGTAAAAGTAATGAAAAGGTGGCGTTCAGTCAGGAAAATTCAGGAAATTGCTTAGCGTGGTAACGATTAACCTGTTGTTTTAATTAACCCTGATCGGAAAGATGATATTAAATTGTTATCAGGTTTTAGCATTTCTTTAACAGGGAAGGGTGATCGGGATCATCTTTAAACGAATGTTAAACGAGATTGTGTGACTGAGATCAAACGATAGGGGGGCGTCAGAGGGAATTGCGGGCCAGACGGGGGCTGATGCAGCGGCGAAAAGCCATCAAGGGGAAGCGGCTGAGCGCGAGCGCTCAGCCTAATGGGCTTTAATTATTCAGCAACTGGATAATGGTCTCAGGCGTTTTGTTGGCCATTTTGCTGACGGCGGTCTGCCCCTGCTGAATAATCTGGCTGCGTGCCAGCTGGCTCGCTTCTTCCGCGTAGTCAGCATCCTGAATACGGCTGCGGGCGGTGGCGGTATCCACACCCTGCTGCGACAGCACATTCCGGTTCGACTCGTAGCGGTTAATCTTCGCGCCATAGAGCGACTGGTAGCTGCTGATCTTCTCCAGGGCTGAATCCAGCGCCTTCATGGTGACGGAGATGTCACCGCTGGTCAGCAGCGTGGTGTTATTCAGCTTCAGCGTTTTGGTGTCCGAGGGCGTGGCCGGAATCGAGTCCGACTGCACCGGCTGACCATAATCCGCACTGGTAATCACCTCCATCGGCTGACTCTTATGCGGCGGTATGGCGGGCATCCCTTTCGGCTCAGGCAGGATCCCCCAGGTCAGATTGCTGGTGAAAGAACCGTTGCCGACCACCACCACAATCAGATCTTCGCTGACGGTATCCAGCGTAATGCGCTCCAGCCGGTTGCCGGTAATGGTGCCGTTGTTGAAATCGCCGCTGGTGGCATCTTCATAGCGATCGCCGTCACCGCTGTAGGTGATGTTCATGCCGTTGTAGCTGCCGCTGTTACTGCCCGCCAGCGCCCAGCTCGATCCCCCCTCCAGTAAGGAGGAGCTGTCATAGGCCGCGTTGCTGTCAAAGCCGTTACTGCTGGTCAGCAGGCGCGATTTTGCGGTCGCCGCATCGGTTATCCCCTTGCTGGTCCAGGTGTAGTCGGGCGCGCTGCCTTCCAGCGGCGTGCCGACCAGATGCTTACCGTCGCGGGTAAACAGCTGAAGGTCATCATCCTGACCCAGCGAGTCGATGGTGATGGTAATCGACGTCGCGCCTGCCGGAATATAGGCCAGCGGGATCACCCCGGAGCTGAAGGAGTAATTCCTGCCCGAAACCGGAAATTTGGTGTTGATGGGATCAACGTTGCCCAGCTTCGCGGGCGGAAGATCGGGTTTATCGGTCGCCAGCGGGTAACGGCCAAAAATCTCAGTGTGATCGGCCACTTCATCAATGCCGGCCAGAATCTGCTGATACTGGGCGTTAACGCTCTGCCGATCCGCATCAGAGAGCGTGCCGTTCGCCGCCTGCACGGAGAGCGTGCGGGCCTGAATGAGCAGATTGGCGATGGTGTCCAGGCCGCCGCCTGCCGTCTGGGAGTAGCTGATCGCGTCATTGAGGCCGCGCGCAACAACCGCATCGGCATTCACATTGGCCGTCATGCGGTTGGCAATGGCCTGGCCCGCCGCGTCATCTTTAGCACTGTTAATCCGCATCCCTGATGAAAGTCGTTCAACCGTTCGTCCCAGAACAGAGTCAGTGCCGTACCGCGTTTTGTTCGCTATCGCGGCGGTGTCGTTATGGTTGATTGTTAACATGGTCGCTTCGAACAGGGAGAGGAGTCTTTGATTTATCGGCAGGGTGATAAGCAGCTTTAACCTCTGCAGTGACAAAAAACCAGCAGGGGCGCGGCCAGGCGGGCAACCTGCTGATGGTTAACCGCTTTTCAGATAAAAAATATTTAAGGGTGAAGCCGGGCAGGAAAAACAGCTGCTGCGCGCTGGCGCAGCAGGCAGGGGGATCAGTTAAAGACCATGCCGCCGTCGATCAGCAGGGACTGGCCGGTCATGTAGTCGGAGTCGGGGCTGGCAAGGTAGGCCACACAGGCCGCCACATCTTCCGGCTCAGAGAGACGTCCCAGCGTAATACGTCTGGCGAACGCTTCCGTGCCGTAACCGGCGGGTTTTCCGGCCGCTTCCGATATCTGCCGATCGATCGCTTCCCACATTGGCGTCCTGACGATGCCGGGACAGAAGGCGTTGACCGTAATGCCGGCCGCGGCCAGGTCGCGCGCGGCGGTTTGTGTCAGGCCCCGCACGGCAAATTTACTGGAGCTGTAGACAGCCAGCTCCGGGTTGCCGACGTGTCCGGCCTGAGAGCAGGCGTTGATAATTTTGCCGCCGTGCCCTTCAGCCGCAAAAGCCTTTATCGCCGCCTGCATACCCCAGATCACGCCTTTGACGTTGACGTTGTAAACCTTGTCGACCACCTCTTCGGTAATCTCCGCAATCGGCGTCGAGGGGGCAATACCGGCGTTGTTGACGATGACGTCGAAGCCCCCCAGCGCACGACGCGCCTCCTCAACTGCCGCCATCACCTGATCGCGCTGCGACACATCTACTTTCAGCGCGATCGCTTTACCGCCCTGCTGAGTAATCTTCTCCGCCACCTGACGGGCGGTGTCCTGATTAAAGTCCGCCACCGCGACCGCCAGTCCATCTTTCGCCAGACGCAGGGCAATCGCTTCACCAATGCCCTGGCCTGCGCCGGTTACAAATGCCACTCTGTTTTTCATCGTGATTTCCTTTTTGCATGAAATTAAAGAAGCTGGCTCAGATGCAGCTGGCCCATCAGCAGCGGGTTATCGGCGTAATCCACCGGGACAGCCACTACCGCAGGTCCCTGAACATCCATCGCTTTACGCAGCGTCGGCTCCAGTTCTGCCGCGCTGGTCACCGCAAAGCCTGCTGCGCCAAACGCTTCGGCATAGGCTTTGAAATCGACCGGGCCAAAGTTAACGCCCGAGACGCGGTGATATTTTTTCTCTTCCTGCATCGCCACCATGTTGTAGGCGTTGTCGACCCAGACGATGTGCAGAATGTTGGCTTTCAGCCGGACGGCGGTCTCCAGCTCCATGCTGGACTGCAGGAAGCCACCATCGCCCGAGACCGAAACGACTTTGCGCTGCGGGTCGACCAGCCAGGCCCCGATTGCCCACGGCAGGGCGACGCCCATGGTCTGCTGACCGTTGGAGATCATGATCTGGCGGGCGCGGAAGCTGTAGAGATAGCGGGCGATCCAGATGTGGAAGCTGCCCATGTCCACCGTGAGGCTGACGTCGCTGTTAATGATGTCCTGCATGGCACGCACGATGCGCAGCGGATGCAGGGCAAACTGATTGAGGCTGGCACCCTGCATCGCCAGCAGTTTCCGCTGCTGCTGACGGTCATCGAGGATGGTGGCGGCTTCCGGCGTCAGCTGCAGCGGCGCGGTGATGCGCGCCGCCAGTTTACGCAGCGTGGCGGCGATATCGCCCACCAGCTCGGCGTCCGGCAGGTAGCGGTTGTCGGTCTCTGCGGGGATCACGTCGATGTGAATCAGCGTGGCGTTGCCGCTGTTCCACATGGCCGGTTCATACTCCACCGGGCTGTAACCGATGGTGATGATCAGATCAGCCTGTTGCAGCAGCCGATCGCCCGCCTGGTTGTTAAATAATCCGACGCGTCCGGCAAAGCGTGAAAAGTGCTCCTGGCGGATGGCACCGGCGGCCTGATAGGTACTGGTGACCGGGATGTGACTGCGGCTCAGCAGATCGTGGATCGCCTCGCTGTTCTCGGGCTGACTCGCCATCAGTCCCAGCAGGATGACCGGATTTTTAGCCCCGGCGATGGCCTGGCTCACGGCATCGATCATCGCGTCCGGTGCTGCGCCCAGGACGGGACGCGCTTTGCTGCTCAGTGCTTTGCCGGTAACAGGCTGGTCGACAATATCCTGCGGCAGGCTGACAAACGCGCCGCCGCCCCGGCCATGTTCGGCGTGACGAAACGCATTCGACAGGCACTCGGAGAGCGCGGAGGGATCGGTGACCTCAACTGCATATTTGGTGATCGGGCGGAACATCGAGACGGTATCCATGCTCTGGTGCACCTGTTTGGCGCTGTCGGAGCGTTTTACCTGGCCGCCGAGGGCGACCACCGGGTCCCCTTCGCTGGTGGCGGTAGCCATGCCGGTGATCAGGTTAGAACAGCCCGGTCCGGAGGTGACCAGCGCCACTCCCGCATTGCCGGTAAGGCGGCCTACGGCTGCTGCCATGAACGCCGCGTTCGCCTCGTGGCGAACCGGAATCGTCTGGATGGAGGAGTCCAGCAGGGAGTCAAAAACCTTATCAATCTTGGCGCCGGGAATACCAAAGACGTGGCGGACGCCCTGCGCCTCAAGCTGCGCGACCACCAGGTCAGCGCCACAGGTCCAGAGCGTGGTATCGGTTGGAGTTTTCATCGTCATTCCTCTGATTAGCTTTCGACCGCACGGATGGCAGCGTCAAGATTGGCGGGGTTCAGGTCGGCATTGAGAAAGTCACTGTCCTGCGGCAAGTCCACGACCAGTTTGCTGATGGCACCGAAGGTCAGGGTTCCCTGTTCCAGCGCATAATCCAGAATGTGTCCACCGCCTTCGCGATCGTCGGTAATAAAATGTTCGTGATAGCCCGCGACGTTAATCCCCTGCATGTACTGGGGTGTGCGGAAGCCGATCAGTTCCCCCGCACGCTGGCGGAACGCAAAGGTCGGCTGATCGCCCAGCACTTCCGGCATGGAGCGATAGGGGCGACACTGGCACGGCACGGTGCGGGTCTCGACCCGGCTGAAACGGCCACTGATCCGCAGCGCGCAGAACTGGTTGTCGGAGGTGATTTCGCTGTCGATCACCTGATGGATGGCCTCACGCGACATCGGCCGGTCAAACTCAAACAGATATTGCGGTTTGAAAAAGGTCATGACAGCAAACGGGGTTTTCTGCGCCGGATCGGCCGGATGGGCGCTGCCATCGGCGTGCAGCTGGTAAACCTGACTGTCAAAGGCGATCAGCTCGCCATCCAGCCGGTTAAAGGTGCCCAGGCCAAAATCGCCTTTGCGCAGAAGATCGGCAATCCGCGTGTTCCCGTCGTAAACGCCGCTCAGTAGCGCACTCATTAAAGAGGTCTGATAGATAACACTTTCTGGTGCATCCTGGGAAAGCGTTAAGACAGTTCGTTTTAGTTGATCCTCACAGGAACAATCAGTTACACAATTGCTCATTTGATGCCTCGTAAGTTAACCGTTAAGCCGTGTTAACCTAAGGGTGAACCGATTCAGTCGTAAGATCCAATAGCGAAACCTGTTAACTTTGAGACGTTTTTGATATGGAACTGCGCCACCTGCGTTATTTTGTTGCCGTTGCCGAGACGCTTCACTTCACCCGCGCCGCCGAAATGCTGGGGATATCGCAGCCGCCGCTGAGTCAGCAGATATTGCGGCTGGAGCAGGAGATTGGCACACCCCTGCTGAAGCGGCTGACGCGCGGGGTGGAACTCACCGAGGCCGGCGAGGCTTTTCTGGCGGATGCCGTGCAGATTGTGCAACTTGCCGACCAGGCGCTGGAGAATGCGCGCGGGATCGCCCGTGGGATCAGCGGCCAGCTGTCACTGGGATTTGCCAGCTCGGTTGCCTTTAATCCTCATATCTTTACCCTGATCCGCCGCTTTACCGGGCGTTATCCGGCGATGGAGCTGCTGACGCGCGAAGAGAACATGTCCCTGCTGATGCAGGATTTGCAGGAGGGATTGCTGGACGCCGCCTTTATCCGGCTGCCGTGCGAAAGCAGCAAGGCGTTTAATCTGCGCGTCATCTCCACCGAAAAGATGCTGATTGCGCTGCCGCGCTGCCACCCTCTCAGCGGCACACCCGTTCTGCCCTTATCGGCCCTGGCCAGTGAAACCCTGGTGATTTTCCCGCGCGATGTTTCGCCCAGCCTGTATGAGCTGATTGTCACCGCCTGTCTGCGGGCGGGGTTTTCGCGCCACACCTTCCAGCAGGCGCCGCAGATCACCACGTCACTCGGTATGGTGGCGGCAGGGTGCGGGATTGCGCTGGTGCCGGAGTCGATGCGCTGCGTTGATAACCCGGACGTCAGCTTCAGCGATATCGAAAACAACACGCTGTTCACCGACGTGGCGTTTGCCTGGCGGCGGCATCACCCCTCGAAAGCGGTGCTGCACCTGCTGTCGCTGCTGGCGGAACAGTCGGCTTCAGGCGAAGCGGGTTGATAAGCGCCAGCTATTGAACTGAAAACAATAACCAGCTGGCGAGCGGTGGGCGGGATATTAATAATCGGGGCATGACTACATACCGCGTAAGAGTCGGGTTTCACAACCCGTCAGCCCTGACATTCAGGCAACTGGATGAAATTCTGGAGCCGCAGCGATTCTGGAGAACAGATTCGGCGGGTGGCCAGTTCCGCTATTTCATGGAGTATGAGTACCAGTCTGACGTGCGCGACCTCTGTTCGGTCTGTTCGCTGGCCTATACCCAGGCCTGTAAAGTCAGAAAGTGCCCGCTGATTCTGGTGGAGGTGATGAACTGAGCATGTCAGGCGATCCCGCGCGATCGCCTGACACCGTTTCAGCGCGACCGGCGCTGCATTAACAGGCTTAACGCGGCGGGCAGCACGGTGAGCGTCACCAGCGTTCCGCTGACCAGCCCCCCGATAATCGCCAGCGCCATCGGTCCCCAGAAAACCTGATGGGCGATGGGGATCATACCGAGGATCGCGGCGCAGGCGGTCAGCAGAATAGGCCGCGCGCGGTGATGCGCTGCCTGGCGGATGGCCTCACCGGCGGCCAGCCCGACGCGGGCATTGGCATCCACTTCACTGATCATGATCACCGCATTGCGGATGATGATACCTGCCAGTGCAATAATCCCCAGCAGCGCCACAAAGCCCAGCGGGGTGCCGGTCGGCAGCATGGCGGAAACGATGCCGGGCAGGCCGAAGGGGGCCATGCTCAGCGCAAGCAGCATGCCGGAAAAGCGTTGCAGCTGAATCATCAGCAGGACCAGCATGGCGCAGAGCGTCATCGGCAGCAGGGCAAAGACCGAACTGTTGCCCTTGTCCGACTCCGCTACCGTGCCCGCTTCCTCAATCGTGTACCCGGCGGGCAGGGAAGCACGCAGGGCGGCGATAGCCGGTGTCAGCTGTTGGGAGACCGCTTCCGCCCGCTGGCCGGGGGCGATATCCGTCTGCACCGTGATGTAGGGCAGCCGCTGACGCCGCCAGATCACCGGGTCATCCACGCCCCACTTCAGGGTCGCCACCTGGCGCAGCGGGATCTTCTGACCGCTGGCATTGGTGATCATCAAACCCGCCAGCGTCGCCGTATCCTGCCGCTCGGCGTCATTGCCGCGTAACACCACATCAATCAGCCGGTTGCGGTCGCGCAGTGTCGTCACCACGCTGCCGGACATCAGCGTATTCAGGGCACGGGCTATCGTCCCGGAGGAGAGTCCGGCCGCGCGGGCTTCGGTCTGATTGACGGCCAGCGTCATGACACGCTCCGGTTCTCCGGCGGTCAGATTGACCTCGCGGGTCAGCGGTGAGCGGGCAATCAGCGCCGCCAGCCGGGATGCCGCCAGCCGGACATGACCATAATCCGGTCCGGTAAGGCGGTATTTCAGTGGCCAGCCAACCGGCGGTCCCAGCTCCAGCGGCGAGACCCGTGTGGTGATATCACTGAAGTTCTCACCGAGTCTGCTCTCCAGCCTGCGCTGCAACCGGTCGCGCACCGACAGGTTTCTGGCGACCACCACCAGCTGCGCGATGTTTTCATTCTCCAGCAGCACATCCATCGGCAGATAGAAACGGATGGCGCCCGACCCTGCGTAGCTGCTGAAGCTGGCGACATCGCGGTCATGGCGCAGCACCTCTTCCAGCTGTGCGGTCCGGCGCGTGGTTTCAGCCTGCGTCGCACTGGCGGGAAGCGTGAGGCTGACCAGCAGTTCGGGGCGGTCGGACGCCGGGAAAAATTCACCCTGCATAAACGTGGTGGCGTACAGGCTGACCAGCAGCACCCCCAGCGCCGCGCTGACCGTCACGCCCCGATGACGCAGAATCACTTCCAGCAGCCAGTGATAGCCGCGCATCAGCACGCCCGGTCGCGGGTCGGCATGATTCAGTTTTGCCGACAGCAGCCAGCAGCCGGTAAGCGGAGAGAAGATCACCGCGACGACCCACGAGCAGAGCAGCGCCAGCGCGATGACCACAAACAGCGAGTAGCAGTACTCGCCGGCGCTGGAGGCGGCGAACCCGACCGGAATGAAGCCGGCGATCATGACCAGCGTGCCGGTCAGCATCGGAAAGGCGGTGGTTTTAAACGCCCAGGTAGCGGCCTGCCACTTACTGTCACCCGCTTCCAGCCGGGCCACCATCGCCTCGACGGTGATCATGGCGTCATCCACCAGCAGCCCCAGTGCGATAATCAGCGCACCCAGCGAGATGCGTTGCAGCCCGATACCGGCCAGCAACATACCGGTAAAGGTCATCGCCAGCACCAGCGGGATCGCCGCCGCCACCACCAGTCCGGCGCGCAGCCCCAGCGAGATAAACGACACGGCTAACACAATCACCACGGCTTCGCCCAGGATTCGCACAAAACCGCTGACCGCCGTTTTTACCACCGCAGACTGATCGGCAACGCGGGTCATGGTGATGCCGTGCGGTAACTGACCAGCCAGCGTCTGCATGCGATGATTCAGCTGCTGACCAAAGTCGAGCAGGTTGCCGCTGGCGGCCATGGAGACGGCCAGCCCGATAGCGGGCACGCCATTGACCCGGAACGTCGGGGCGGGCGGTTCGGCGGGTTGCAGGCTGATCGTCGCGAGATCGGTCAGCGGGATAAAGCGATCGCCGATATGCAGCGTCATCGCCTGCAGGCTGTCGACGGAGGTCAGGGTGCCGCTGACCCGCAGCGCAATATTCTCGCGGTCGGTGCGCAGGCTGCCCGCCGGAACGACCTCGTTCTGCGCGTTGATGGCGTCGCTGACCTGCTGCAAATCGAGACCCATGCCATTGAGCTTTTGCGGAGAAAAGGCGATAACCACCTGTTGCTCCTGCACACCCAGCAGCCGGGTTTTGCCGATGTCGGGCAGGGTCGCCAGAGCGCGCCGCAGGTTATCGACGCGGTCGCGCAGCTCACGGGCGGTAAAGCCCTCAGCCGTGAAGCCATAAATCGTGCCGAAGGTGTCATCAAACTCGTCGTTCACCGCCGGACCCTGCACGCCCTGCGGCAGAGAGGTGCTCACATCCTGCATCTTTTTGCGCAGCTGATACCAGATGCCCGCGACCTGAGACGGCGGCGTATCGTCACGCAGGTTGACATAGATGACCGTCTGCCCGGCGCGGGTTTCACTCTCCACCGTATCGAGAGAGGGGAGTTCCTGCACCTTCTGCTCCAGCACGTCTGTCACCAGCTGCACCATGGTGTTAACGTCGGCGCCCGGCCATTGGGCAGAGACCACCGCGGTTTTGATGGTAAACGCCGGATCTTCATTGCGTGACAGATGTTCATAGCTCATCACGCCCGCGGCCATCACCAGCAGCATAAAAAAGACAACCAGCTGCTGATGCGCCAGCGCCCAGCCAGAGAGGTTAAAGCCAGCCGGTTTTTTCATGGTTCCTCCTGCGCAGGCAACACTTTTTCGCCGGGCTGCAGGGTGGCGACGCCGGCGGTAACGATGCGCTCGCCCGGCTGAATACCGGATGCGACGAAGATCTGCTGAGCGTCAAAGCGGGCCAGCACCACCGGGCGAAGCTGCAGACGGGAAGCCGCATCCACAACCAGCAGCGCCGGCTGGTCGGCTAAGCGCGTCAGGGCGCTGGCGGGCAGGGCGATGACCGGCGGTTGCGAGTCGGGCAGGGTAACCATAACGGTGGCACCGGGCGCCATCGCCTCGGGCGGCTGATTCAGCGTGACACGCAGCCGCCAGGTGCGGGTCTGCGGGTCAGCCTGCGGACTGATGTCACGGACCGTGCCGCTGGCCTCAGTGCCGGGGGCAGCAAGCAGCGTCACCCTCAGCGGTGTGCGATCAGCGATCTGCAGCCGCTCGGTGGTGGTCAGATCAAACACCGCATCGCGAGCATCCCCCGCGGCCAGCGTCATTACGCTTTGTCCGGCGCTGACCACCTGACCCGGCTGAACCGTGATAGCGGTGATCCGGCCCGCAGCAGGGGCCGTCAGCCGGGTCCAGCTGAGGCTATCCTGAGCATTTTTCAGCGCCGCTTCGCTACTGAGGCGGCGGGACTGCGCGCTCTGCCAGTCCGCCTGGGCACTGTCCAGCTGGCTGCGGGCGATAGCACCGCCGGGCATCAGCAACCGCATCCGATGCAGATTCAGCGCGGCGACCCGCTCCGCAGCCCGGGCGCTGTCGAGATCGGCCCGGGCGCTGCTCAGCTGGTTACGCGTCTGATCGTTTTCCAGCGCCGCCAGCGGTTGCCCGGCACTGACCCGATCGCCCAGTTCAGCCGTGCGGCTGACGACCCGCCCGTCGAGCCGGAAGGCCAGGGTGACTTCGTCATGCGCCCGGATTTCACCGGTCAGCCGCAGAGAGGCCGCACCGCCGGGCGGCGGCGCGGTCACGGTTTTTACCGGGCGGGGCGGAGCTGGCGGCGGGGCCGCACTGTTATCGCGGCAGCCGGTCATGATCAGCACCCCGGACAGCACAAAGACGAACGGCACCACGAGGTGAACAGAGAAGAGGTGACGCCAGATCTGGCGGGCAGCATCAGATAAGAAGTCTGTCATAGCCGGGTTCCTGTAATGAGTTGTGCTCATTGAACCCGGCCCATGTCCAGAAACGTTCCATGAACCATCAAGAAATGGTCAAGTCAGAACAATTTATCGATCCGGGAGTGTTATCCGAATCAGCAGGCCGCCGTCGGCGGGTAGCGAGGCGGTGATCGTCCCGCCGTGCGCGTCGACAATGGCTTTGGCAATGGACAATCCCAGTCCGCTGCCGCCGGAGTGGCGGGCGCGTGAGGAGTCGGCGCGGGTAAAGCGGTCAAACAGCTGTGGCAGGAAGTCCGGATCCACGCCCTGACCGTAATCACGAAAGGTCAGTATCGTGGCCCGGGCGTCCCGGCTGGCGGAAATGAGCAGCACACCGCCGTCCGCCGCGTAGCGCAGCGCATTTTCGCAGAGGATGGTCACCACCTGCCCCAGCCGGAACGCATCGGCGCAGAGCAGCAGGTTGTCAGGGGCTTTCACGCGGAGGGTCAGGCCTGCCTGCTCTGCCTGCGGCAGCAGCCAGCCGGTGCGCTCGCGCAGCAGCTCTGCGGGGTTAAAGCACTCCGGGTTCAGCGTAAGCTGCCCCGCATCCGCCAGTGACAGCAGATGCAGTTCGTCAGTCAGCCGGCTCAGTTGTGTCAGCTGCTTCATGATCATCGCCAGCTGCTGAGGGTCGGCCGGGAAAACGCCATCCAGAATGCCCTGCAGACGGCCCATCGCCGCCGTCAATGGAGAGCGCAGTTCATGCGCCATCGCGACGTGAGAGGCGCGCAGCTCGCGCTCGTAACGCGCCAGCTGCTGTGTCATCTGATTAAAGTCTTCGGTAAAGCGCACCAGCTCCTGCGGAGCCGCGTCAACGACCGCCGCCGGGCGGCCAAACTCCCCCTGCGACACCGCACGCGCCGCCGTTGCCAGCTGGCTGAACTGTGCGGAGAGCGGACGCGCAAAGCGCAGCGCGATCAGCACCATAAGCGGAATGGTGACCACGACCAGAAGGATGACGGTCAGCCAGTCAGAGGAGGCCAGCGACGGATCGGAAAAATTGATGCCCCAGTATTGATCGACTATCTGATGGAAGCGCGCCGGATCGCTGGCGGGATGCTGGCGCAGCCGGGTGAACTCCTCCACCAGCGCGGGGGGCATCCGGTGGTAGACCCAGACCGCCTGCACCGCAAATCGCAGCCACATACAGAGGGCGATCAGCACTACGCTGCCTATCGCCAGCAACAGGACCCGGATGCAGATCCAGCGCCACAGTGAGGTGTGGGTTGCGTTCTTCATGGCTGTCTGAACCGGTAGCCGACGCTGCGCACCGCCGGCAGCACATCAGAGATGCCGGCGGCTTCCAGTTTGCGGCGCAGGTTGTAGACATGGGTATCGACTACGCGCTCCAGCGCATCACTTTCCGGCAGGCAGTGCTCCAGCAGAAACAGGCGGGTAAAGGGTCGCGTCGGAGCGCGCATCAGCGTGACCAGCAGGGAAAACTCGGTGGGCGTCAGATCGAGCCGGTGTGGGGCGGCGCTGTCACCCTCCACGACCGCGGTGAGCGCCTCGGGATCGACCGTTAAACCGGCCCAGCGCAGGACCCCGGCCGCGGCCGCGGCCGGCTGGCTGCGGCGCAGAACGGCCTGCACGCGCGCCACCACTTCACCGGGATGGTAGGGTTTTACCACATAGTCATCGGCCCCATAGCGCAGCGCACCGATGCGATCGGGCGCGTCACCCATCGCCGTGACCATGATCACCGGGGTATCGTCACGCCGCCGCAGCGCTGCCAGCACCTCGGTGCCGTTCATGCCGGGCAGCATGATATCGAGCAGGATCAGATCGGGCTGCCAGCGTCTGGCCGCCTCCAGCCCGCCCGGTCCGTCACCGGCTATCGTAACCGCATAGTTTTCACGTTTCAGGTAAGCCTCAAGGACGCCCGCTGCATCCGCGTCATCTTCAATAATCAGTACACGTTTTTCCTGCATTTCCGGACCACCTTGACTGTTTCTTCATAAATCCCTGGCCGTTCATTGATACGCGCCTCGCATACTCACCTCCGGTGACGCGGTACTGACTCCCCAGCTCCGCACCGGATGTGATAATGAGGAAACGTGATGATAACCGGAAAAATAACGCTTCACATGGTCTGTTTGTCGCTGGGTTTCAGTGCCGCCGCCGCGATGGCCGAAGAGAGTCCCACGCCGCCTCCCAGCATGACGCTGGGCATTGCGGGCATCAACGCACCGCGCTACAGCGGCGCAAAGAGGAATCACTGGCAGGTGATGCCGGTGATTCAGGCGCGCGACGGGGCGTTTTTTCTCGATTCGCAAAAAGGTATCGGTTATGACCTGCAGGCGGATAACGGACTTTACCTTGAGCATACGCTGGGCTACGGGCTGGGCCGCTCAGACCGGAATTCCTCCTGGCGTGACGGGGATGACCGGCTGCGGGGAATGGGAAATATCGACGCGACGGTCAATACCGCGCTGGCGCTGGGCTGGTCTGTAACGCCGTGGCTGGTGCTGGAGGGTAAAGCGACGCTGCCATTGAGTGACAGCCAGGGTGTGCAGTACCGGACGTCGGTCACCCTGATCCCCTGGCAGACCGCGGACGATACCCTGGCGCTGCAGGTGGCCGGTCTGTTCGGTGACGGACGCTACATGAACACCTGGTACGGGGTGAACAGCCAGCAGAGTGCGCGCAGCGGGTTTGCACGGTATAACGCTTCGGGGGGATTCTACGGAACGGATGCCAGTCTGACCTGGAGTCATCAGCTGACCCCTGCCTGGGCAGCCAGCGTCACGGGTGATTACAGCTGGCTCGATAAATCTGCCTCCGACAGTCCCCTTGTCGCACGGCATGACGGTGCCGGGGTTACGCTGGCCCTCAGCTATACCTTCTGAGCTACGTGGGAATAAGCGGGATGCGCAGTCACCGTGCTCTGCTTGTCGCGCTCATCCTGTTGTATCTGCTGGTCTTTACCCTGACCGGTATAGCACTCAGCCTGTTTGATGCGCCGGAGTTGAGCCGACGCGACAGGGAGGCGACAGAGAGGGTTGAGCGCCTCCCTTATCCTGACGCTGCCTGCGGGCCAGATGACCCTGACCGGTCAGCTAATTTTTCTGTGGCTGGCGCTGGAGGAAATTCCATGTTGCGCCCAGCATGCCGGAGTCATTGCCATAGGTGGCCGCATCAATGCGAATATCAATCTGATACTTTGCCAGTTGCTCAGAGAGTTCTTCAAGGAACGGTTCCCGCGCCGTGATGCCGCCGCCGATAAATATCATCTGCGGATCAAAGACGCTGAAGAGGTTATATAAACAGGCCGCAAGATCCTGGTAGAATTTTTCCACCACCTGCTGTGCCGTTTTTTCCTGGCGATCGCAGGCGTCAAACACATCTTTGCCACTGACGTCATCGACAGGCCGATCGGTGAGCTGACTGTAATTCTCCCGCAGCGCGGTCATGGTACAGCTCTGGCTCATGGTGTGGCGTTCAATGTCGCTGCTGGTGGGGCGTGAGGTCAGCAGACAGCCAAACTCACCTGCCCGGTTCCGGCCACCGCGAATCAGCGCACCGTTGCAGAAAGCGGCTCCGCCCATCCCGGTTCCGATGGTCAGCATCAGGAAATCGTTCAGTTTTTTCGCTTTGCCCAGCCAGTATTCCGCCAGCAGGGCACAGTGCGCGTCGTTTTCCACCGTGGCAGGCAGGGCGGTTTTCTCCGTCAGCCACTGGCTCAGATGAAACCCGTCAAAGTCACGGATGGTGCCGCCCATCTCAATAAAGCCTTTATCGGGGTCGATATAGCCTGGCGTACTCACGGCGATACCTTCACAGCCGGGATTCTTCTCCAGCCAGCCCACTATTTCTTCCAGAATTTTGTCCCGCGCGTTGTGGGAAATGTCGGCGCTCTCCTGCGTCAGAATGTTTCCCCGATCGTCCACCACGCCCATTTTTAAAGAGGTACCGCCAATATCAAAAGCTGCAATATTCATCAACGTTCTCTGAAATGATGTTGGTGCGATTAATTGTAGTGTCGAAATAAAACCGCAGGCGGCCGGGCAGCCCTAATTTTGTCAGGAAAGGTACAGATTTATAAAGCTGCCGGAACAGGGCGCCATGAGCGAAGCGTTAATAACGGGAGGTGCTGCTATTAAGTAAGCGGTGCGGAGAATAGTGAACATTCCGGCGGCGATGTTTCTGTTAAGCGAATGTTTTCGGTATTAATTTACCGGATTAACCCTGCCTGGTGCTTCTTCCATTCAGCTGAATTATACTGTCGGCAATGAGCGCAAATTCAGTGATTTCTTAATGATTTACATTATCGATGACCAGATTACGTATAATTCAGATGACTGTACGCTGAGCCATATACCTACTCAGGAGTCGCTGAGCCTGAGTATCTCTTCCGGCCGGTTGTTTGAGCAGCTGCTGAATTCTGGTGGAGAAATCCTGTCGCGTGACACCTTACTGACAGAGGTGTGGGACCGGTATGGCCTGCGCGGCTCTAACAGTAATCTGAATCAGTATCTGAGTATTCTGCGCAGGGCGCTTGCGGCCTATGGTTGCCAGAATCTGATAATGACCCTGCCGAAGATTGGCATCCGACTGAATCCGGAGATCAGGATTGTCCGGCAAACGGCTCAGCCGGTGGCGGTGTCTGATATCGCGCCGGAGCCGGTAGCGGGCACAGACTCCGAGGTGCCGCCGGATAACGTCACCGCGCCGGAACCCTCTCTGGCTCCGGTGGCAAAGCCGATGCGCAGGACCCGACAACTGAGTGTGGCCCTGATTCTTCTGGCGATATTCATCGTTGCCTTCAGCTTTTACATCTTCATCCATCCTGCGCAGAAGAACAGCGGGCTGACCACTGTGCCACTGGCGGGCGGCTGTGAAGCGGTACTGCTGAAAGGCCTGGATGTGGTAGAGCGCGAGTCTATTGATCAACAGATACTGCAGATGCTCCGGGAGAATAATCAATCATGCAGCGCCGGGCGACGGATCTATTTCGATAAAAACACGGCGTTCACCACCACGAACTACGGCAGAACGATGCTGTCAGCCTGTAATCTTGATGAGCGTGGGCACATCATTTCCTGTGACAACGTTTATTATCTCGACTGGAGAATGAATTGAAACGCAGCGCCACTCTTACGCTGACGGCAGCGCTGGCCATATTGCTGCTGGTTACCTTTGCAGCCATCAATTTTTATCGTCATCAGGAAACTGATTTGCCGTTCCGATGCTCGGCGTTCAGCCGCTACGATCTCAGTCGTCAGGAAGGGAAGAAAGTCGAGTTTGCGGTGTCGCAGGATTTGCGTTTTATTGATGCGCACTCGGGTTATCTGTTACTCAACGGGCAGGTCACGCTGGGAGATAAGGTCACCACGCTCAATCGCCGTATTGCACTGAGCGAGGGGGGAAAAATAGAGAGCGATACTTATCGCTATAAAATTAAATCGATTATCACCTCAACCAACGATACGACCCCGGATGCGGTATTCAATCTGCTGCTGGCGGAGATCACGCTGGATCCGACCTACCTGCAGCTGGATGTGCGCCAGGTGGATCAGCAGGCCTACCTGATTAGCGGGCCGCTCTCCTATCTGTTTACCTGCAAGCGTTACTGAATGAAGGCAGGCCTCTGCAGGGGCCTGTTAAGCGTTGAAAGCGGACGTTAGGCTTTGAGTGTATCCGCTCTTCCCTGCATCGGACTAAGAGGTTGTTAACCTGATATCGAATTGCAGATATAGGTCGGGATAAAGTTGACCATAAAAAGAAAGTTTTTGTTCTTCTGCCTGATGATTCGCATATAAACTTCTTTCTCAGAGGCGATGAAAAACCGCGAGAGATACTGGCTGATCTCGTCATCACTGAGATTGTCATCCGGTAGCCTGATGTTTTTTTCAGCGGACATATAATAGATATCGCCATTGCGCTGCAGGCTGAAGGAGACTTTACGATTAAACACCTTTCCAGGATTCATTTCTGAATAACCGGTGATATGGGCTAACGCAAAGTTATCGCGAATCATATAGTTGAGTGACAGATGATAAATGTCGTCACTGTAATGTTCTACTAAGTTTGCAACACAGTTAAAACTTTCTGTGGGACGGCGCTGAAGATAGGGGTAAGCCAGAAAAGCCGCCTCCATTAAAATTACGATACCCGTTAGTACGATAAGCGTTTTTTTAATCACCCGGATTCAATCCTCTGAAATGATATTCTGAAATGCACTGATTTTTCTGGCTCATCGGTTTATTGCAGCGAATGACTGAGGTTCTGGGCAGGAGCGCATAATGCGTCACATAGACCCAGGGATAATGGCTGCAGCTACTTTTCAATTTTTCAACCAGAGAAAGCGTTTTCTTTTTCTCCTCTGAACGGGCATCTTTGTCGGCAATATAAACCCGGCATCCATTGATATCTGCCAGAAAAGGGTACTCATCAAAATGGACGCGGGGCGCATCTGATGCGCTGTGAGTTTTCAGAATTACCATCAGCAGAATCAGTGCGACCAGGCTCATGGTCCAGAGTAAAACCGCTGGCAGGAAAGATTTCAGCGGTGCTCCCGACTCCTGCCGGGCAGCGTGCGCCACCAGCCGCTCGCTCGGTTCAGTATCCGCTGAGGGTGGCAGGCTCATCTCATCATAAGGTTCTTCCGCAAAAGTATCTTCATCTCTGGAGTGTGTGTTTACCTGACTGCCATCAACGTGCGTTTCACTACTGCGTTTCTTTATATCTGTTCCACTGGCCAGTGTCAGACCGACGCGTGGGATTGTTACGACAGGATCTTCCGCCAGCCCGACCTTTTTTAAACCCTTCCGCAGAATAGAAATATTCTGATAAAAGGTATTGGGAGAAACCAGCATCCCATTTTTCTCCCAGACAATCTCCATAAACTCCTGCTGCGTAATAATCGTGTCATTTCGTGTGATTAATAATAAGAGGCAGCGGCCTGCCGGAGAATTGAGGACTACACATTTTTCTGGATCGTTCAGATTACGCAATGTACTGGCCGCAGGATGAAACTCAATAAATCCATTAATGATGTAGTGATTATGCATCAGGCTAAACTCAGCAGAAAAATCTGAGTCTAGCTTTTTTACCCCCTTATTGTTACCTCCAATCTGTGCGACATTTTAAGATTCCATTTTCATTTGGGAATTTTTATAGGGTCAGCGTCACAACGCAGCCCGCTTTTACCGGACATAAAAAAAGGTGCAGAATGTTCTGCACCTTGTCAAAGCCAGTCATATAAGCATCAGATCAAGCGGCTTGCCGCATTATCCTGGAAGGTGCCGTTGAAAGCGTTAGTGATAAACTGATTGACCAGTGCATATACTGACTCTGAATCATTCCAGCCCATAATTGCACCGGCGACAGCACCCGCCGCGGCACCGATCATGCCTGCACCCAACATACCCACCAGCTGGCCAATGGCACCAATGCCGAGGATACCGCCACCGTCGCCACCGTGCATGCCGCCGATGGTGGCACCCGCAGCGTAGCCTGCCGCTGCCAGCAGAACGCTGCTGGTGAGTGATTCCCATAAGCCCGCACCCGATACGGCATCAATTTCCATCATGCTTAAATCGCGCATTATTATTTCCTCAGATTAATTTTAAAGTTAAGCCATGTCTTATCTTCTCATTTGAGAAGTTAAAATATGACTTTTCATAGGCTGTTTCAAAATGACGGCAGTGACATGCTGTCTTGTTTCAAAACAGGTAAAGCAGGCATTTTTTATTACAGCATGCCTTTCTGAATTATTATCCTGTGCTACATGGATAACCTATCAGGATTACACATTCAATATTCTGACGATAAAGTGAATGGCTTAGCGCTTCTCTTTTTATCTCTTGTCCGATTAATTTTGCTGCGGCGTTATGCCGTTATGCTTCAGTCAGGAAATGAGCTGGCACGGGTTTGTCAGCGACTTTACGCCCGTTGAGTGATTCCCGATGATGACGACGACCGCAACATCCCTTGCAGATATCAGCAGAACGCGGTTGAAGCATTCCTCCTGAATATTCAGCGGTGCAAACGTCAGCTTCCGTGATACTGAAATCACGCACGGTCACTTCCTGACCCTGTCACTGATGGCAGGTGGTGTTATTAATGTTAATTTTCGGCGTTAATTATGCATTTAACCTGAAGCCTCTTAAATAGAATTACTTCTATTTTTAATTTCTTTCAGCTTTTGTGTTTGTATCTGGTATGGCCATTTTAAAATCCGTGTTAATACCTCAGGTGTTGTTAAGCGTAAATGACTTTACGCAATGTGCCAGCCTGTGCATCTCATTCTTCATGGATACTTCATCAGGGTAAATTGACGTGAAGTTGATCGTAACATTATCAGCCAGCAGACAGGCATAGGTTACCTGCCAGACTCGCTGACTGCCGCCCTGGCCGGTTATAAAGCTGTAAATCACCTGGAAAGTCTTCGTAAATGCATGGCCATCATTGACCTCTTCCATTTTTACCAGGTTGAACTGATTAAATATTTTTTCGGCATTACTGACCTGTAAGGCAATATTCTCGCCAAGGGTTTGTCCTTCAGCAAGCCGGTCGCGGTTGATGGTGATCTGCTGGCCGGTTCTGAATGCCACAACATTAATTGTCTGAGTTCTGACTTCTTCGTCAAATTTAAGCGTGCCTTCCAGGCAGATTAGACTGTTTTTCATATTCACTCCTTGGTTTCAGGGCTGGGCAGCACTTAACAGTGCCCTCTGTTAATTTATTTCCAGCGTCACCTGTGAGGCGTTCACTAAAGCTGCAAACTCTGCTTTGGTGATTTCGGTCACGCCATGGCGGTTGATTTGGATAATGCGGTCTGCGCTCATGATCGTTTCCGGCCGGTGTGCGATGATGACGCGGGTGATGCTCATGTGCTTTATCGCATCATTGATGGCACTCTCTCTGGCCACATCCAGATGACTGGTGGCCTCATCAAGGATAAGCAGGCGCGGCTGGCGGTAAAGCGCGCGGGCGAGGATGACACGCTGCACCTGCCCTCCGGAGAGAGACGAACCCATATCGCCCACCATGCTGTTGTAGCCCATAGGCATTGCCATAATGTCGCCATGTATCTGGGCGATACGTGCTGCCCACTCGACCCTGGCTTTATCCAGGCTGGCATCAAAGAAACTGATGTTGTCCATGATGGAGCCGGCAAACATCATATCGTTTTGCATCACGCTTCCGATTAGATCGCGGTAATGCGTCATTCCCAGTTTTGTATGGTCGATACCGTTAATGCTGATCATACCGGCGTTCGGTTTGAGCAGTCCGAGCAGCAATTTTGCCAGCGTCGTTTTACCCTGGCCGGAGGGGCCGATGATGGCGACAGATTCACCGGCCGCAATGCTCAGGCTGAAGTCAGAGAAGATCTCTTCGTCAGTGGCTGAATAACGGAAGGTCATGTCGCTGATATCCAGACGCACCGGCCCTGTTTCTTCCGCCAGCGCGATGTGGCTTTCCATATTCTGCTCTTTCTCCGTCAGGACAATATCGGAGAGACGTTCACCGTGTAAGCGGAGCATTTTGAATTCGATCAGCGCGTTGATCAGGCCCGCAGAGCGAGAGATAAACTGATCGGAGAACGAGATGAACGCCACCAGCATCCCGCTGGTAAAGTTACCGTCCAGTACCTGCGCCGCAGCCAGCCAGATCAGAACAATTTTGCCAACGCCGGAAATTGTCCCCTGCAGCGTGTTGAATCCAATCGAGAGTTTCTGCGTCGTAATCCCTTTGTTTGTCGACTCCACGGTTTCATTGGTATAAGTCGAAACGCGCAGATCCTGCTTATTGTTGAGCTTGATCGCCTGCACGCCACGGATCGATTCAAGCAGCTGTGACTGCACTACGGCGGAGGCCATCAGCTGATTCTCATTCGCCTGGCGAAAGGGTTCGAATGAGATCCAGCGAATCAGTGCATAAAGCAGGAACAGGCCAACGACCACACAGGTCAGGGTGGCGTTATAGGTGAAAATTACGCCGAGGGTAACCAGCGCCATAACCCCGTCGAAAACAGACGAGATAAAGCGGCCGGTTAGCGTGCTCTGAATATTGCCGATGGACCCGAAGCGCGAAAGAATGTCGCCAACATGACGTTCTTCAAAGTAACTGAGCGGTAATCCCAGCAGATGGGCGCACAGATTGGATGACCACTGTACGCTCAGCATGCTGGAGAACCAGGTCGTAACCCAGCTTCGCAGTGCTGAAATCAGGTTCTGAAACAGGGTGATGCAGATAAAGGCGACACCGAGCAGCGTCAGCAAATCACGGTCCGCAGAGACCAGCACCTGATCCATCACCCACTGCATGTAAAATGGCGTGATGATGCCAAAAAATTCCAGTGCCAGTGACAGTAAGGCCACCTGCACGAACGCAGAGCCAATTCCGGACACGTTACGGATCAGGCTCAGCATGGAAATCGATTTTTTCTCGTTTTTCTTCTCAAAGGTGGCGCCGGGATAAAGTTCCAGCGCGACGCCAGTGAATGAGGCGGAGACTTCATCCATCGGCACTTTGCGTATGCCACGCGCCGGGTCATGAATAATGAGCCTGTTTTTAGCGATGCCTTTCAGCACGACAAAGTGGTTCATCTCCCAGTGCAGAACGCAGGGCAGATTCAGTTTATCCAGTTCATCCAGTTCGAGGCGAACCGCACGACAGCCCATGCCTATGCTCTGTGCGAATGACATCACATTCGCCAGCGTGCTGCCTTTAAGGGAGGTCGGGAAGCGCTGGCGCAGCGAGACCATATCGGTGTGATGACCATAGTAGCCGGCAATCATGCCGATACAGGTCAGGCCACATTCAGCCGCCTGGGTCTGACGTAAAACGGGCAGTTTCTGGCGAAATGACAAATTCAGTTTGTGAAATAAATCCATAGGTAACCTGATAAGATAATGAAATTATAAGGACGTCATTTTGCCCAATGCGTTTAATGGCTCCAGAACCCACTCGTAGAGGCGTCGTTTATCGACGATAAAGTCTGCCTCCAGCGCACTGCCCGCATGCAAGCTGCTCTGCCTGCCGTAGGCCTGCACCGTCTGCTTATCCAGCGCCACTTTCACCTGATACATCGACTCTTTCACCTGACCATCGCCGGTCAGGCTGGCGACTTCCTGCGGTGACAGGGCCGACTTTGAAATTTCCAGCACGGTGCCGTATTGCTGGCCAAACTTCTGCCATGGGAAAGGTTGATAGCGCAGCACGACACGCTGGCCTGGCCGGATAAAGCCGATGGCGCGGCTGCTGAGCATAATCCTTGCCTGCAAACGCGCATTATCCGGCAGCATCATCGCCACGGTCTGACCCGACGTGACGATCTGTCCCGGTTTGACCAGCACGGCACTGACGGTGCCGTTTTCCGGCGCATGCAGCTCAATCGAACGACGGGATTCGTTTTCCATGATCGACTGCGTAATCCCGGAAAGCTTTTGCTGTAACTCGTTTTTTTGCTGGTTATAAGAGAGGGGTTGCTCACGCAGCTGCTGCCGCGCCTGAGCCAGTTGCTGGCGGATATCAATACGCTGACGTGCGACATCCTGTAAACGCACGCTGGCATCAAGCAACTCATTCTGCTGCTGTTCTACCTGCGTATTGGAGGCGTAGCCCTCTTTGCGCATGGCGCTCATTTTATTGAGCTGTGTTCTGGACAGCTGAATCTGCTGGGTGCGCTGGCGAAAAATGGTCTCCAGTTCAGCCGATTGCTGGCCGAGTAAACTGACCTTTTCCTCAAGAGATTTCAGCGTTTCGGTGTGCAGTTGCTCAAGATTGATCAGCTGATTTTTCAGCCCTGCTTGCTGAAACTCCAGCTGGGCCGCGATCGCCTCCCGTGTCTGGCCATAGCGTGTTGAAATTTCCGATGAGACGGTGGCGATCAGGCTGCCCTTTTGCAGGCTCTCACCTTCACGGGCGGGCAGAGCGATAACCGTGCCGGTGCTCATCGCTGTAATCGTCATCATGCCGTTTTCCGGTACCAGTACACCCTGCGCACTTTCACGTTTGGTGTAAGTGCCAAAGATGCAAAAGGCGATCATGACGGCAACCAGCAGTCCGATCAGCGTGATGACAACCCAGCGGAAAGGGGGGCAATACAACGCAACAGAGCCCAGGACTTTAGTTTTCTTAGCATCCAGCGCTTCCTGGCGAAATAAGTCGTTATTCATCTATTCGATTCCCGTTATGCCGCGCCACAGCTGAAACTTTTCATCGCGGCGTAGTCGAGCGAGCCAGTGGCCGCTTTTAATTTGACGATTGACTGGATGAGCGCGTTCTGCGCCTGTGCCAGATCCTGCACGGCCTGGAAATAATCCTTTTCTGCATTGAATTCATCGATCAGGGTGCGCTGACCGATTTCGCGGCCATAACGGGTGGCACTCAGGCGTTTGTCTGCTGAGGCGATTGCGCGTTGACAGGCTTTAATCCGGGACTGGCTGTTATGCACACCGGACGCCGCCTGAATGGCCTGCTGTTCCGCTTTGCGTCTGGCATCGGTGATCAGCTCTTTGCTCTGTTCGAAACGGTGCGCCGCTTCCAGACTTTGTGAGACAGGGCCACCCCCGCCAAACAGGGGGATCGAAACATTAACGCTAATCTGGGTGTTATCAGTTTTAGAGGTGGTGCCAAAAAGCGTGTCAAGATAGTTGCCGTTTTCTGCCCGACTCCAGTTCTTGCCGTACCCAGCCTGCAGGGTGACGACCGGCATATGACTGGAGGTGGCGGACAGAATGTCTGTCTCACTGGCTTTGTGCGTCTGAATAGCGGCAAGTACGTCGAGGTTGTTAGCAGCGGCATCGCGTTTCAGTTGTTCAGGAACGAGCCTGTCGGGAAAGCGCACACAGCGCATGCTGCTGTCTGGGATGCTCCGGGGATCCCTGCCAGTAAGCTGACGGAAAGCAAGACTGGCATCGTTCAGATCGTTTTCTGCCACCAGTTCGTCTGCCACGGCTTTATCATAGTTGGCCTGTGCTTCAGCTAAATCGAGCCGGGTGCCGTCGCCTATTTCCAGCGCTTTTTGTGTCTGTTTAAGCCGTGCACTGAAGGCAGCAAGAATGCGATGACTGGTTTCCAGCACGCTGCGTTGATAAAGCACGTCGTAATAAGCCGTGGTGACACTGGCGATCATTTTCTGCTGTGCAATAAGCAGATTGACATCGGCCAGATTGCTAATCACCACGCTTCTGCGCCAGGTGGCATACTTTGCCATATCAAAAACGGGCTGTGTCAGATTGACGCTATAATTGTGGCGGGTGACACCGGCAGAATAGGCCGCATCCGGCTGATCCGTTTTAACCCAGGCACCGTCAATGGAGATTGCCGGCAGTAATCCCGCAAAGCCCTGATATTTTTTCTGCCCGTCGGCATCATGTTCACTGCGGGCAGCGTTCATTTCTGCATTATAACTGTTTGCAGCCATCAGCGACTCCTGAAGTGACAGCGCACCGGCCTGACCGGACAGCAATAATCCTCCCGCCAGCGGGAATAAAAATTTTTTCAGCATGAGATTCCGAAATTAATACGAATTAAAAAAATGCGTTCTGGTGCAGAAAGCGCAATAGCTCTGTTTCATTTCTCAGATGTAACTTATTCATGGCGTTTCTTTTTTGTGTTGAAATAGTACTCATTGCGCGACATTTTTTAGACGCTATTTCTGACAGCGAATAACCCTCCTGAATCAGATTGATGACCTCCCACTCCTTGGGTGTTAAATCTGTGCACTCCTCCTGAAAATGTTCATGCACAGAGCGGGAAATATAGGTTTCTGCTGACGATGCAGGCATGATGCTTCTGAGTGCGTTGACCAGCTCCTGCGGGGTATCCTGCAGACTGAGCATGATGTTTACACCCGCATCAAGCATCTTTTTCAGCAGCACAGACCGCATGTTCTGAGTAAAACAAACAGTAATGATGTTTTCATTGCCACACAGTACGCTGAGCACCTTTTTGATTTCTGTCTCCCGGAACGATCCATCAAACAGACAGGCGGAATTGATAATAATCACGTCGATGCGATTTTCTTCTGCGGCCTTCAGTAAACTTTTTACATCAGGAAAATGGTGCAGATCAAATTGCGTGTTATTCATTTCCTGCCGGAGGAACGAGGTAATTAAATCGTATGACATATGATACTTATGAAAATAGGTCATATTTATTGTTTTGTGTGTAGTGTCTTTCACTGGCTGCTCAACTCTCTTTTATAAGGTATATGCTTGCCGTAATCATCGATTACTGTCCAGTTCAGGGTGTGATCGGCACTTATCTCTTTTACCGCAAGGGTGAGAGACGAAAAGGGTGCAATCATCTCTGCTTTCAGCGGTGTTCTTCCGAGCGTGATACTCCCTAATGTCATGTAATAGGGTGTTGGATTGTTCACGGTCAGTTGTGCATGTTTAGTTTGTGTCTGGCCGAGGATAAACCGTAATTTTTCACCGACATCTTCTTCCGGCTCCTTTAAACCGGTCGGGCGGATAAATACTTTTAAACGGATGCGCAGCGGCAAAATTACTTTCTTCTCCAGCGCCGACTTCTGGGCAGTATTTGGTGGAATCTGATAAATGTTCAGCCAGTACAGACGCTCGCGGTCTGCAGGCATCCCTTTGCGGGAAATGAGCATGACACGCAGGTTGCGCGATTCACCGGGGGCCAGTTTAAATAGTGGCGGCACGACGACAAGGGGTGTACTGATGCGATCGGGCGGACTGAGAGGATCGTCATCATCGCTCCAGACCTGTACCAGTGCCGGGGATCTGACAGAATTCACCACGGTAAGTGACTCCGCCACGCTCTTTTCATTGAACACCAGCCGGCTCTGGGTGCTGTTAACTACCGCGCTGGCCGGGCCAGCACTAAGAGTCAGCGCGCTGGCTAATAGCAGGCTACTGCAGACTGACAAGAATCTGTGCCTGCGCATTGACCGATCCTCCCTGTGCGGTTTGTCCCGGAAGTTGCTCAAGGGACGCCGTAAAAACACCGGCATAGGATTTATCGCCTTTAAGCGATAACCCGGTTTTACTCAGCAGTTCCGTAAATCCGTACCAGCCCGCTTCTGAACCTGTGCCCGTTATTGCATTACTGGACAACAGGTTTAACGCCCTGCTTCCAGCATAGATGCGGATGCCAACACCCTTTGCAACGCCTTGTGTGCCGTAGTTATTGTCGAGTAAATGGCTGATGCCCCCGGCACTCGTTTTCAGCCCGAGGGCATCAGCCTGAGCCAGTGCCGTCGGTTGTGTCACCAGAAAACCCATCGCGACTGGCGGTTTTGAATCGCTGGATTCAGTACCTGAAACGGCCCCTTTTTCGCAATTAATCTCCACGCTGAAGGTATTGCTACTGGTCATGCCATTACTCAAGTCATTGGCGCTGATGGTCGGCAGGGTTACAACCTGGTCAAAATCCCCAACGAGACAATTCTTTCCCTGTATGACAGTGGTGTTACCGCCGCGCATACTCCAGACTGCTGAGGCATACCCAGAGCTGGGTGGATAGGCAACTTCACCTGTTTTATTGATATTGTTTATAAAGGGTGTTCTGATCGCTATATATCCCTGCGGAACGGTTATTTGCCCGAAAGCATTTCGCGTAGGGAGGCCGAAATCGTCGTCACTTTTGATCAGTTCGAAAGTCGCGCTACTGAACGATGATGCCGGGATATAAATATGTGAACCTACAGTAATGTAATCATCAGCGGTCAGTTTTCGCTCCTGCCATTCACTCTTGTAATAGAGTCCGGTTTTCAGGTTAGTTATGCGATAGGCGATATGCTGTGCCGGTGTCCGGTATCCCCCCTCAACATCACTCACGGCTTTACCACCATACTCTGCCCCATATGAGGCAGCCAGGGCATAAATTTCATACAAGCTGTCCGCGTCGGACAGTGCACATTTATAGACAATCTGATTGGCTTGATAGGCGACATTCAATCCTTTCGTCAGAAATGGCATGTCAGCAGAGGCCAGCACGGTTCCGGCTGGCGCAAGTGAATCCGCGCCAGTTCCGATACTGATTGCCCCAAAGTCAAGCTTCGCACTTATGGCATCCCCTGTGCCCGTACCCCATGACTTTGCAATATAGCCCCGATTCACCACTTCCTGCGGCAGTTCGTTAAACCGATCACCCGCCTTAGTTATCTTGTGACAAATCGCCTGTGCCGCGGGCGTACACACTATGAAAGCGGATGCGAGCAGCCAGATTTTGAGGCGGCTATGTGCTGTTTTCATCTTCTTCCTCACTGAATACAGGTGCCGTTTAAATGAACAAAGCTGGCATCCTCAATTTTTTTAGAGGGCAGCTGATAGTTGATCCGGCAGGTGTTACTGCTCCCCCAACTGACAAACAACGTGCCAGAGGCGTTGGGAAGACGGGCGTAAATCTGCCCGTTCTGGCCTGCCATCCCAAGGCTGTTGCCCTGGCTGTCTTTAACTTCTGCACCCATCGGAACAGGCGTGCCGTCAGCCTGCGAGGCGAGAATCAGTGCCGGCGTACCCGTCAGGGTCTTAAAGGCTATTTTGGGTACGCCACCATGCACCGGCACCACGCGCACGTTACCGCCTTCGAGTTCAACATCCTGAGAGATTGAGCTGCCGTCGAGGCTGATGGTGTTATAACGGTAGGGAGCCAGCGATGGCATGATGGCGTAGCCAAAGGTATCGATCCTGGCACCCTGACCGTTGTTGATGCGCGCGCCGCTGGCACCTTTGGCTTCAATCAGTGCAAAGGTGTCGCTGGCGTAAGGACCATAGGTGATACCGCCCCCGTGGATGGCCAGCGTGCCCGATGTGCCCAGTCCAAGCTGGTGATAATCATCACTGCGGGCATAAGAGGCGCGAATGGCACCCAGGCGCGTCCGTTCCTGTACGTTCGTTCCCCAGCGCATCGCATGGCTTTTTCCCTGAGATACATCACGGTATTTGTCGTAACTGGAATAGAGGGCGTAAGTAAAATCGCTCTCCTGGCCCGCGGAACCCGACAGGGTGGTCATTGCCGATGAAGTCGTTTTATCTCTGGTCATATCCAGAGAGACGGTGGAACGGCTATCACGCCAGTCCAGCGGAAGGGAAAAACCCAATGAGATGACGTTTTCTGTGTATTTCTGATAGCGGTTAGCATCGTAATCGCTGTCGTAAACGCTATAGACGTCTTTGCTGTTCCAGCTGGAGCGTTGCCGGCTGAGGTTAAGGTTGTAACTTACTTTCTTCCACATATTGTTGTATGAAAGCTGCATCTCTGAGATACGTGAGCGATTGTGATAGTAGTCAGTGCTGCTGCCGCTCAAAGACAGGGTACCGTAGTCACCCATGTACTGACTTACCGTCGCAGAGAAGCGATTTCGCTGTCTGAGCGTATCGGAGTAGTAGTCCGCCCCACCATTCTGCTGACGACGAACGCCCAGTACATCTTCCAGATCGCGATAACCGGAAGTCGAGTAACGATAGGCTGCCAGCACCAGGTTCGTTCTGGTGGGGAAACTCTTGCTGTACGATGCCTCTGCACGCCAGCCGCTTCTGGTGATGTCGTTTTCTACCCTCGCATGTGACCAGGTGGTGTTGAGTGACAGCGCGCCAACTGGAGAGGCGTAGACGCCACCGGCCAGTAAAGCCTGATATCCATTTGCGAAGCGCGCCCCGGTATTGGTGGTAAGACTGTTACTGAGACCATACTGCAAAACGGCCTCAGTAAAGGTGTTCTGGACGGAGTAAAAGTTCCTCACCTTCCCGGCGGCAAACTGATAACTCAGATTACCCGGCCGCATTGAGCTCGGCACTGCGGCATAAGGCACAGTGAAAAAGGATGATTTGCCGTCAGCCTCGACGATTTGTACTTTCAGGTCGCCCTGACTCTTGGTGTTATATAAGTCGTCAATAATAAATGGGCCTGGCGGGACCTGAGTTTCATAGATTACGTTACCGGCCTGGCTTATCAGCACACGGGCGTTGCTGGTAGCGACGCCCCGGACTTCCGGCGCATATCCGCGACGTGCCTGAGGCCACATACGCTGGTCGGTCGCGATCTTCACGCCGTTGAAGGACATTGAACCAAACATCGTGCTGTCAGTGTAGGCATCACCGACCACCAGTTCGCTGGAAAGAGAGGGCAGGGGACGCTGTACCCAGGTGCGTACAGCATTCCATTTGTACTGATCGGTGCTGACGCTGCTGTTCATATAGCGGAGGTTGGCCTGATGACGTAACTGCCACATGCCCAGGTTACCCCCTGCGTTGATCATGCTCCAGAGATAGCTGGAGTGCGTGTCGCGCAAAATATTGCGGGTAAAGCTGGAGCTATGACGCAAAAAAAGCAATGGAGCTCCCGCATTCCATTCAGAGGTCGGGATGTAATCGCGTGGCTGGCGGTTCAGCAGAATCTGCGGGATCAGAAAATCAAGTGTCAGCGTGGACTGGCGGATATTCCAGTTACCCTGACTGCTGATCTCTGACAGAAACAGACACTGCGATTCAGCCGCTTCTTTCAGGCCGGTCTTCAGCTGCAACAGTTTGACCATGTCGGCATCAATACAGGGTTGCGCACTTTTATCGGCGGCATCCTTCCTGCGAAAATTCACCGCCACCTGACTTTTTATTATTATGCCATTCAGGCTGATATCCAGAAGCTGTTGACCTTCAGGAATAGTGATCTGCTTTTCGTTAAATTGCTTAAGGTCTACGCCTTCCTCAAAACCGGATCCTGCCAGCAAACGACTATCAAAATGGTATTCTTCGGCATGAGCAGTCTGTGTCAATAAAGCCGCTTTTACAACGCAACTGATTATAGCCAGACGAGGATCTGTTTTTTTATTTTTGAATTGGAAACTCATATGTCACCGTTGCCCCATAATCATTCACTAAGCCTATTTCTATTCCCTGGGCGCTTTTTGTTAATTTCTGTTCTGTTAATGGCACATCAACAGACGAAAACGGCGCGATCATCGGTGCAGTCTCTTTTGCGACTCTGTTTCTGACAACGACTTTGGTTAATGAAACGTAATAGGGTGAACTATTGGTGATGCGTACGCTGGGCGACGATACGTTACTGAATGTTAAATGTTCATAAATGTGATGAGCGCTGATTTTAAGGCCTTTTGGGCGGTAAAACAGTTTCAGTCTGTTCTTTAATAACAACATCATCTGATTACCTGTGTCACCAGAAACATTGCCTGGTGGGACCTGAAGAAAATTAAAATAAAAAACGGATTCACGATCCTGGGGTAATGAATTTGCACCCGTGAAGAAAATGCGCAGCACCTGACCATCTTTAGCGGCAATTCTGAATGTCGGTGGGGTGACGATGAACGGCGCTTTGCCGGTGGCTGGCGTAGATTCTTCGTCACCATTGTCCAACCATGCCTGGATTACGTACGGGAAAGCATCATTATTTTTCAGTTTTACATCGACCGATTTTTCGTCAGAGGGATAAATAATCCGAGATCCCGTCATAACAACGCTGGCGAATGCTGGCGGGTAAATAACAAGAGACAGAAGGAGTAATAGAATGGTACGCAATGATGAGTGAGTGATAAGCAATCGAGGCATAATAACCATCCGTTGAAATTTTACTACCAGACCCTGGATAAAGTAAGTCAGGCCATCCATGGCCTGATTAAATCCACTTATAGATTAAAAATATTTCGCATCCATGCTGATTTTTTATTTGTAGATGATGGCGTATTGCATTGTGGCTTCCACCGCACCGGCAACTGCGTCCTTTTCAACGGCGACATATTGCGCAGTATAGGTTGCAGAGGCATTTTTTACTCCGGCAGCAAGAGTCAGATGGCCCTGACCGGTAAAAGTACCCTCACCAAATGGAATAATTTTATTTTCTTTATTACTCACAATCTGAATTTCTACATTTTCCGCAGCACCTTCGGTTGCCAGGTTACCCAGATTACCCGCCTTAGTGACATTATTACCGCTAAGCTGGGTAGAGATTGTTGTGGCATCAGTATCACTTCCTGTACAGCCAGTAACACCAATTTCAAAAGTTGTCTTACCCGCGACATTACCATTTGATAACGCAGAGGTGCTGACAGTTGGCAGGAGCACCAGAGGTTTAGCGGTGTTACCATTGACTGTCACGGTACAGGTTTCTCCTGTGACCAATCCCTGGAACGTAATAGTATTGTTGGAGACCGCAAATGCCTGAGAAGCTAACAGTGCAGATACTACAGATGCGGTTAAAAAGGCGATTTTTTTCATGTTCAAATTCCCTATTGAAAGTTGGACTGCGTTGACGTGCTACAGACAGGACAAATAATCTTGTCCGACCACTTAAAGGTTAAGCCCGGAGGCAATCTGTTGCTTCTGAAGTAATCTTAATAAAGCTTAATTTAACTTCAGCGTGGCTGTATCATTCCCAAATGAGAAGGGTGCTGACATTCAGGGTTAATATTTTTGGCTTTTGTTAATAGGTGAAGATAATGTTAATTTGTATACATTTATACAGAGACGGCCTATTAAGCCATGTTTTCTGTGACCAGGGTGCGATAAAAACCTTCTGTAACAACATTTACCCTCTCAGGTACGTTAGCGCATCGGGACTTTCAACCCGATGGGGTGCTTTAACGCCTTTCCACACTATTTTTTAATCTGTCACGCTGTAGGTTTTATTTTTTACAGAGTTAACTATCAGTCACCTTCCCGGTCCTTCTGAATTCGTTGCAAAGACCAGTTAATGGATAATCTTCATTATTCGGCAGCACATTGCGTACTGCATGCTGAATCAATCTGCTCATCGCCTTTTCGTACAATAAAGCGGTGGAATCAGATGTGAAGTGAGAAAATTAAGGCGAGTAATGTTAAACGTCATCTCATAAGAGCACTGCTCAGAAGTCACAAGAGATTAACTTTTAACGCGAAACAGTGATGCCGATAGGCAGTCTATTGTGTCAGGGATTCACTTTCTCTCCCTGCAGGGACGCCTGTTAATATCCCGTTCAGGGCAATGAGACTAGCGGCGCCAGCTCTGCTTTAAAGGTGGTGGCTTCTGAGATCGCTGCTGGAATCAGGCTACTGGAATCAGCCAAAACATTATCATTTGTGCTGAGAAGTGAAACGCACCGAAAAGAGGTTCTGAGTGCATTGGATTTTAAAACTGAAAACCAAATATAAATCAGAACATAAATCTAAATGCATGGCGTTTTTTAATTTAAATCTCCTAATTGACATCGTTATGGTTTAATCATTTCCAGGGAGTGATGTTGAGTATTTTTAATTTTCCAGGAGAATTAACAATGATGCCAATGTGATTCTGACCTTTTCATTTATCGGCTTTCTTTATTGAAGTGCATACATTCATGTTAATACTGTATCTGTTTCATAACATGAAACTTCAAATGAATATGTTGGGTTCTCTTTTATAGAAAAAAGTTATAACAGTTTCAGTAAGTCACGGCATGATGGGTTAATATGCTAATTGAGTGACTTTAAAGCGGTGTAATGTATGGTTGCTGCGCCACTGTTTGGCGATGTACTCTCCCTTTTCGCATGTTTATGGTGTTGAGTTTCACAGTTCCTGTTTTACTATAGTCAAGCCAATTACGTATTTTATCCGATATCAGAAGTGTGAACTGGAAGATTGTCGTACACCAGGCGAAAAAGAAGATTATAAAAACCAGCTTTACTAATTTTGCTACTAATCACTAACCTGTGTTAGTTAGATTGAGTTGATTATTATGTATAGAGTGACTGAAAATCATGAACGAATCATTGATGCACTAGCAGGATATACGCAGGTGGCTAATCCGGATGAGATCTCGCGCGGAAAACGCCGTTACCACCTGACGAAAGATAATGTGCGTCGGGTTATGTTTATTCTTGATGGCGATTTTTTGCTCAAGCTCAAAAGTGAAAATAAAGTGCTTAACATTGTCTCTGCTCCTTTTGTTGTTGGTGTCACACCGGCACTGGATGAGCCACCGGTTTATCTGGAGAGAATAGATTACGGCAAAGTTAGTTTCATTGATTATGATGTGTTCTGGCGGCTGATTTTTGAGAAAGATCTTTTCAACGATGCCATGTCCGTTCTTTCAGGACAGTATTCAGATCTGATGGATTACATCCAGCTGCCTAAGAGCAACTCTTACGATGAGGTTATTTCTTTAATCGGACGCTGGGAAAAACTACCGGCTCATCTGAAGAAACGTTTCTCTGCCCTGTATCTGATTGAAAATAGTTCGCACCTTTCCAAAAGTTCAATTTGCAGAGTACTTAAAGAGCTTAAAGAGAAAGGCGAGCTTGTGCTGGTTAACGGGAAGTTTACCTGAATTTATGGAGGTTTTTGAGATGCCTGAGGAGAAAAATGGATCTTAAAGTCATTTGTACAGAAGAGAATTATTTCTTCAGGATAGGCATCTCAAAAGTGATTGAGGGCGCATTGTTAACTGAAGCTAATGTGGAGTTTTTGTCGGGTTTTGACAGCCACAATCTCAGGCAGGCTGATTTTATCCTGATCAATGTTTCGCAATGGCGTTTATATATGTGTCAACCTGCGTACCGGGATCGGAAGCCCGGTAGCATTATCATGGTTTTTGTTAATCAGACTGACGATATTATGACAGAGCAGCTTCCGGTCTGTTATCGCTCTCTGGTTGTTATTTCACGACTTGATTCTGTTCGTACGATATCTCAGAAAGTCATCTGTTCCTGGCTGGCCTTTCAGGACAGGATGCACGCTTTTTTGCCAGCGGATTGTCTGCATTGTGAGTTCGCTCGCATAACAGTGGTGCAGTTACAGGTGCTCAGCCTTTTAAAAAAAGGTTACAGCGTCAGACAGACGGCGAAACGTCTGGATCTGTCAGAAAAAACCATCTATGCGCACAAATATAATGTGATGCGAAAATTCGCCTTGCGGGGTGATATGGAATTTAACGCGTTTATTAACGATCTCTCTCTACTGGAGCTTTACAGAGGAGTCATAAACTCTGTTGAGGTTTAATTGTTCCGGATCGATTGACGGGTAGCAGGGCAGACGATTCTCTGCTGCCGCAGGGTCACAGTAAACGACTGACGACAGGGCAGCTGTCGATCAGAGTGGTACCCTTTCAATCCCTATTTTGAATACGTTATTCCCGAGGCTTTCATCATGCGTATAAAACAGATGTCCGGCATTTCAGTGATGCTGCTGGCTTTGCAACTTACAGCCTGTACTCCACACGCTCAGCAACCGCAGCGTATGATAATGCGTAATCCTGCCAGCGTCTGGTGCCTTCAGCGTGGCGGCCAGGAAGTAAAAGGAATATCTCCGGCAGACAGTACCCTTTACTGTCTGCTGCCGTCTGGCGAGCGTATTGAGCAATGGGCACTGTATCACCGCGACCACCCGCAGTAATTTCAGACCTCGCCTGAATAGAGTTATCTTTTTGATTCAGGCGAAGGCTTCCCGAGCTAATATTTTATGTTTACCCCCACTGTCACGAAAAGGTATTTCTTTTTACCTTACATAAAACAGGTCTGTCTTCAGACAGCATCTGGTTTTTTCTTATCCATATGTGTCTGTTTGCTTTTATTTTTAGTCAGCTATTCAATCTAAAGC
>NZ_VHIZ01000037.1 GCF_006494375.1 Pantoea anthophila | reverse complement strand
GAATTCAGGTTACACATCGGTTGTGGCAATGCACTGGGATGGATTCCTGAATGACAAAAAGGCATGGCTGGAATTTCCTCATTACCGCTGTCTTCGCTAATAGCACTGCGAGACCAGACAGCACCTAATTCAAAATTTATCCATGGTCTCTTAACGGATTTAGGGCTAATCAGATAAATTGCAGCAATAGACTTTGTTAATCCTTTTCTAATCGCATTCAGGAAGTTACTACCGATTGGTATGGATGAACCATCTGATGAAACAAATACCGTTACGAATCCAGAAAACTCATTTTCAATTGTCTCTTGCAATAAGATTGCAAGCTCCTTCTCCTCGTGAATATGGGAAAGGAATATCATTTTTTCTGCCATATTTAGTCAATCTCCAGTGAAATGTCAATTTTCTAACATCACTGAATTTAATGTTTTTCTTAATATTTATCCACTGACTAGCCCAAAATCCAACGAAGCAGAGTTTCACGCACCGTGCTTTCCACATCACCGTTCACGCCCAGCAGCGGACGTTCTGCATATTTCACTATCGGGCCGCGACGGCTTACCCGGTCCCGCAGGCCGTAGTGATGGACGCGGGCCAGCTTCTGCACTCTCGGAACAAAGGCAACTTCAGCAGCGTCTAAACCCGCCTGCGCCTTCAGATACTTTGTAGTTTTCAGCTTCGCAAACATGCCGCGACGGATGCGCCCCTTTTTGCTTCGGGCGGTTACGCGGCACGGCTCCCATGCGGTGCCTTCCGGGGAACGCTGCGCAGTGATGTTTGCCTGCTGAATCCGGCGCACGTCGCATGCCACCTCGCGCAAAATTTATCTGGGGCCGCTGGTTCCAGCTTCGACAGCCAAAGAGACACCTTTTCGTTAGTGCTATTTCAGTCGACAAGCCGTGTGGAAAAGGTTTGAAAGTATGCCCAACATTTTTCCATGACGGCACGGCATAATAAGAAAATAGCTTTATTCGAGTTTGTACATGATGACAAAAAATTCACTGAGTGGATGCTATGCTTGTTAAATATTAAGCAGCTAATTATTATCAGATTATTGATATGAGACTTTATTTTTTACCGCTGATTTAGTCGCTGACTGTCATTTAAGCATCATGGTTGTGTTTCATGTAACACCCTGAAATAACGCTACACGATATAAAAAAGAATGAAACATCAAACTCAGCTTTTGTGAGTATATTTCCAAACGTGACTTACGGTAGTTTAAGTCACAATGACTTAATACCTGCTTTACGCAATGCGTTTCCGGTTCTGTTAATGCGCTCAGGATTATTCTGAAAAAGGAAGGTGCCCGCTTTGTCAGTGATGACCCTGACCGCGCCGCGCCAGTCATATAATCTGAATAACCATACACTGTAAGTGACTTAATAAAATTTCATGGCAGACATGCTTATTAACCGGCTCCTGCCTGCTATGGCTTATATCGCGTGTTCTGCGCTCAGATTTATGATTTTTTTCCCACGCGCTGCGCTCAACTCAGAGCTGACAGCGTCCCATTACTCAAGCTAAGAGGATTTATTATGTCGGCATCTGTGATTAAAAACGCGCTTAAAACGACAGCTTTAGCAGCAGTCGTCATGGCCGGTATACAGGGCGCTTCGTTTGCCAAAGAGCAGCCTTCTCAGATAACCCCTGATTCAGCTTCAGCCGGAAGCGTTTCTGTAAAAAAACCGGGGGCTTCTGTTGATGCAAGCGCGGTAAAACTGGCCGCCTGGCATCACCATCTGGAGATTAACAAAAGCTGTGACGATCCGTCACTGGGTGTGGGTTGCGGAGATGGCGACGCATAACGTCTGAAAAGTGCAGACACCTTGCAGAGGTGTCTGCACTGATGTGCATCAGATAAAACATTCTGCCTTCGGCCCCTTCGCCTCACTCCATCATTTACGCCGGCCTTGTCAGCATCTTAAATTCGTACTGAGTGTTATTTCAGAGGTGCTCAGAGAAGAAACGTATCCGCGAATTTAAAAAAATCCTCGCTATAAATGTCATAGCCTGGCGAAAAGTGGTCTTTTGCTAATTTACTAAAAATAAAGTGAGTATGCTTTGGCGGGTCGTTTTTATGAAAACTACCACAACAGGATGGATGAGATGAAACAGGTCAGGATTTACACACTCAAAGACAGACAGTCAGCAGAAATTTATTTCCGTACACACTGGCCCCGGCATATGATTTCTCTTCCCGCTTTTAATATATATGTCAATCATGTCTATCTGAGTGATGAGTGTCAGGTCATTGCCACCGTGACCTATCAGGAGGGAGCCGACATACAGGCTATAAATCAGGAGTATATGACCAGCGAGGCCTTCAGGTCTGACATGAAAGGTTTCGACATGTCCTCAATCCTTCGGGTAGAGGAAATCAGCATTAAAGAAGCCCTTTTCTGACTTCGCGATTTTCTCAGCCAGCATACATACACACCCCTGGCCGTGAATGCTTACCCAGGCAGCGTGCAGGCGACTGGCCCGCTTCTGGCACTCCGGACCCGACATCACTATTCCGCAGGTCCCTCTGCCCTGCTCGCAGGCCAAATCGGTGCGACAGCCTGACCGGCAGAGTCGCCAGACAGTGCCGGACTGCCGGAAGCCAGTTCACTGAGGAGGTGACCATGAAGATAATAATTCACGATATCGCTATTTATTTTGCCCCCTAATGACTGATAAAAACCGTTTGCTTCAGCGTTTGATTTCTCGGCATTCCAGCTGAGGCTACGACACTCATGCTTCAGAGCGAGTTTCGCCATAAAACGCATGAGGGATTTACCCGTGCCCTTACCTCTCTCACGCCGGGAGACATACAGCTCTTTAATGTGCATTTCGCCACTGTACCGCGGCGAGGGATAGAGAATAGTGCAACACGCCAGCCCAGTGACTTCAGCATCGCGACGCGCCCTGAGCACCAGCGTAGCGGAGAGCGGACTGAAGAGTCGGTTACTGAGATAATGCTTCAACAGTGCTTCCTGAATAATGCCCTTACCATAGTAGTGCTCTTCCATCTCGGTAAAAATTTTCACCATGGATTCCCATTCATCTGGCGGACATATTTCTACTGTTACTTCCATGTTTACTCCCTGTCACTGAAAAAATGCCACAGTCGAGCCGGGGTTTAGCCCAACCACAGCCCTTAACTCTTTGGCCCCATATATAAATGAGCTTAGCCTTGAGCGAAAAGCGGACGCCCTATAGCGTCACCAGGCGTCCGTTCACCTGAAGTGGACGGATTACTTTACCCGCTTCCCCGTTTCGTCAATAACCTTCTCGCCATCCTCTTTTGTAAACGCGCCTTTCTGACCTTCCGGCAGAATATCCAGCACGATCTCTGAAGGGCGGCAAAGACGAGTGCCCAGCGGCGAAACCACTATCGGTCGATTAATCAGAAGCGGATATTGAAGCATGAAATTAATCAACTGCTCATCACTGAATGTCTCTTCATCAAGACCCAGACGTTCATAAGGCTCAACGTTTTTACGCAGCAAGGCGCGCACCGTAATCCTCATATCTGCAATAAGTTTGACCAGCTCATCACGGGCCGGGGGCGTGTCGAGATAATAAATTATTGCAGGTTCGTTGCCGCTGTTGCGGATCATTTCCAGCGTGTTGCGTGAGGTGCCACAGGCTGGATTGTGATAGATGGTTATGTTGCTCATATCAGTATCTCATTACAAAGTGACAGAGAGCCGCCACGCCAGCGCCGCCAGAGTGACAAACAGGACGGGCACAGTCATGACAATGCCGGTTCGCACGTAATATCCCCAGGTAATCGTGATATTTTTCCGGGCAAGCACGTGCAGCCACAGCAGGGTAGCCAGACTGCCAATCGGGGTGATTTTCGGCCCTAAATCGCAGCCAATCACGTTGGCATAAATCATTGCCTCTTTGACGACACCGGTCGCCGTGCTGCTGTCAATCGACAGCGCGCCAATCAGAACTGTCGGCATATTGTTCATCACTGATGAGAGAAACGCCGTCAGGAAGCCGGTACCGAACGCCGCTGTCCATAAACCCTTGTCTGCCAGCAGATCCAGCACGCCAGACAGGGTCTCCGTAAGCCCTGCATTGCGCAGGCCATAGACGACCAGATACATGCCAAGCGAGAAAATAACGATCTGCCAGGGTGCACCGCGCAGGACTTTCCCGGTGTTAATGGCATGACCTCTTTTCGCCACCACAAACAGCACTGCTGCGCCAGCCGCTGCTATCGCACTGACCGGGATCCCCAACGGTTCCAGAACAAAGAAACCGACAAGCAACAATAACAGGACGATCCAGCCCGCCCTGAAGGTTGCCAGATCTTTTATCGCACTGGCTGGCGTCTTCAGCAGCGAAACGTCATAGGTCGCCGGAATATCCCTGCGGAAGAAGAGATGCAGCATGACCAGCGTGGCCACAATCGCTGCCAGATTCACGGGCACCATAACGGCGGCGTACTGCGTAAAGCCCAGGTCAAAGAAGTCTGCCGAGACGATATTGACCAGGTTAGAAACAATGAGCGGCAGACTGGCCGTATCTGCAATAAATCCTGCCGCCATGATAAAGGCCAGTGTTGTGCCCTGGCTGAATCCCAGCGCGAGCAGCATCGCAATAACAATTGGCGTCAGGATCAGCGCGGCACCGTCATTGGCAAACAATGCAGCAACAGCGGCACCCAGCAGGACTATCCAGGTAAACAAAAGGCGGCCACGTCCGTTACCCCAGCGGGAGACATGCAGAGCGGCCCATTCAAAGAAGCCGGACTCATCGAGCAGCAGGCTGATGATGATGACCGCAATGAATGCCGCTGTCGCATTCCAGACGATATTCCAGACGACGGGAATATCAGCGATATGGATGACGCCGGTTCCGAGCGCCAGCGCAGCTCCAATACTTGCGCTCCAGCCAATACTCAGCCCTCTGGGTTGCCAGATCACCAGTATCAGCGTCAGTAGAAATATCCCTCCAGCCAGTAACATTTCAGACTCCATTACATATGATTACGTGAATATGTTTCCAGCCTCAGCAGGAGGTGCAGGCCGATTTTGCCAGCCATTCTCGCACCTCCTCCCGCAGGCACTGCCAGGACGTCGTGATTGTCTCAGCGGCCCACGCCGGTATATGCGGTGACAGACGATAGTGGACCCACTTACCTTCACGACGATCAAGCACAAGCTTCGCCTCGCGAAGAAGCGCCATATGGCGTGATATTTTGGGCTGTGATTCGGCCGTGGCTGCACAGATATCGCATACGCACAGTTCTCCGGATTCCCGCAGAAGCATCACGATGGCGAGCCGTGTTTCATCCGACAGGATTTTAAAAAGCTGAACAGGCTGTAGCATTTTCCACTCCGCGCCTTCGAAAACATATATGTTAGTTCATATGTGTTGAGTTTAAAATCACCCAATTCCTCAGCAGAAGAAAATGGAACAATTTTCAGCCTGGACACTGAATGCTTTGATCAGCGCATTGCTGAAGCGGGAGCCACCATCAATCCTGATCTTTTATGGCTCAGCTATGCCACAGAGTAAGCCGGTCGTCTGCTGACGGCATGGGCGCGATGGTGGAAATCCTGAATCCCTCTGATTTACCCCTGCCTGATGATGCGCCGGAATCGCAACCCAACGTTACCGGGGTGCGCAGTCTGGTCAGGTGGTTAAAGCATGGCAAAAGTTCGACAAAAAGGACGAATGAGACCTTCTTCATGGCATGACCTCATCGTCGATGCATTAAACATTCTCCCATCCCAGACTGACTATCGACAGACGTATCTAATTCTGGGCAGTCGTCCAGAGCTGGCAATCTCCTGACACCAGTGGACCGTGCCTGAAGGAATTACATCTATTGATAAGGCACTCAGTAAATGGTTTTATCAATAACTATTCCTGAATGCTGAATAAGGCCAGAAGCATTGTCATTAGAATCCGCAGAGTGGTTTAGCCGGAATGGCATAGAGTGTTCACGGGTCAGAGCCCGTAACTCTGGCTTTCCGAAACATCTCCACGATGAATATGTCATCAGTGCAAACCTGACGGGGGTAGAGGAAATCTGGCTGGCGGGAAAAACCGCTTATGTCAAAAGTGGACAGGTTACCTTATACAATCCGGGAACGATTCAGGCTTCACGTTTTGATACTCACGCAGTTGAATTTGTCAGCGTACACATACCTCAGGCTCTGATAAAAAAGCTGGCTGAGGAGGAGAATTTCAATAGCGCTCACGAAGCCCCGGTTCTGCGCGAAGGCATAATCAACAACACCCGCCTGTTTGACGCGCTGACCCGTTTTGCATCATCGGCCCGGCTTGGTCGGGGCATGGATGAGGAGCAGGAACTGATTTTACTTTGTGGTGAACTGCTTGAGTCGCCAGCTCTTATTCAGCAGGGGGACGAGCAGAAAATCAACCTTGTTATTGGCTACCTGCGGGAGCATCTTAGCGTAAGACCGCAGCTGGAGATGCTCGCTCAGCTGGCAGGTCTGAGTAAATATCATCTCGTTCGCGCCTTCACCCGGCACACAGGTATGCCGCCTCTGCAATATCACATGCAGCTTCGTCTGCACCATGCCCGCGACCTGCTTCGCAGAAATGTGCATCCGCTTGATGCAGCTCTCAGGCTGGGATTTTACGATCAGAGTCATTTCATTAATGCATTTCGCAAAGTGATGGGAATTACCCCCCATCACTATGCTTCGCAGGTCAGATCAGGCCACTATAAATTCCCGGTACCCTGAGACAATCACGTAAAGCGCAAAATAGCTGAATATGATCGCCGAGGCGATAAAGGAATATTTAAGCAGGCGTTGACCCAGCAGTTTGCCGCCAAAACTTCCCACCAGGCACAGGACACACGTCCAGAACATGCCCGCAATGAAAAATCCTCCCAGAAACCAGGAGGTAGCGGCAACATTGTGCGGACCCATCCGGGAGATCAGCGCACCGCCCACGGTCGCAAACCAGAGAATGGCCGAGGGAGACGACATGGCGAGCACTACACCGCGCCCGAATTCACGTATGAGCGGGCGGGAGTGATGCGTTTCGCTCACGTCAGGCTCCGAAGCGTTTCTGAAAGCAGCTATCAGCATTTTGCCTGCGAACCAGAGAAGCATCGCGCCACCCCCGATCCACAGTATCCAGCGCACGACTTCATACTGAAGCAGTACGGCCATGCCCGCCAGCGCCAGTAGTGCATATGCCAGATCACCCACACACGTCCCCATTCCCAGCCAGAAACCATGAAAATATCCGCGTTGCATGGCAAGGGTGATCATCGCAATATTGGCAATCCCGATATCAAGACACAATGAAAGGCTCAGTAAGAAGCCATTCGAAAACTCGATCATAATGTAAAGCCTCTAATCGTCTTAACATCCCCGTTTACCCGACCAGTTAAGCAGCCGATCGGTAATTCGTATTGGAAGAAATTGCGCGAAGAGGCAGAACGAAGGACACATTGTATCCTTAATCAACAAATTAGCTGAGCCGTAAAGTTTAACCGGTCCGCATGTCTGGTCGCGCCCCTCTCCTGTCTTGTCCGGACGGGAATCAGTCCGAAGTGTTCCTTCTGTTGCGATAACATCACCATCTACATCGCTCGCTATTTAATAGTTTACAACAAGGTCATTTGCTGTCAGTGTAGCCAAAGTAAATAGCACACTACTTAATAGCAAACATAAGAAAAGCCGTCATGAAAGTGAAAATTACCGCAGGTGCTTTATTGTTAGCCAGTCAGATGACGTCAGCCTGGGCAGATTCTGCTGAAAACGTGCCGCAACCTACCGCTGGCGTGGCGACGTTCCTCAGCGCACTGAACAGCAGTGGCGGAAAGCCCATGGAGACCTTATCCCCTGAAGAGGCCCGCGCAGTACTGACCGGGGCGCAGAAAGGTGCCCCACTGCCGCCCGCCCGGATCGCTGAAAAAACCATCACGGTGATGGGTAAACCGCTGACGCTGACGATAGTGAAACCTGCCAGTGCCTCTGGCGAGTTACCGGTGTTCATGTTTTTCCACGGCGGTGGCTGGGTACTGGGTGACTTTCCTACACACGAGCGTCTGGTTCGCGATCTCGTTAATGAGTCCGGTGCAGCGGCGGTATTTGTGAACTACACACCTTCACCTGAAGCCCGTTATCCGGTTGCGATTACGCAGGCTTACGAGGCAACAAAATGGGTGGCCGAACATGGCAGTGAAATTGGCGTGGACGGTAAGCGTCTGGCACTGGTGGGGAACAGCGTGGGCGGAAATATGGTTGCTGCCGTCGCGTTACAGGCTAAACAACATAAATCACCGGCAATTCGCTACGACGTGATGCTGTGGCCTGTTACCGATGCTCATTTCGATGATGCCTCTTACCAGCAATTCGCCAACGGCTATTTTCTGACGCGAAACATGATGAAGTGGTTCTGGGACAACTACACCACCTCAGAAAAGGAGAGGAGTAACATTCTGGCCTCGCCGCTGCGCGCAACCAAAGCCGAGCTGGCGGGTTTACCGCCAACGCTGATTCAGACTGCCGAGCTGGATGTACTGCGTGATGAAGGGGAAGCATTTGGCCGAAAACTGGATGCTGCTGGTGTGCCGGTAACCGTCACGCGCTATAACGGCATGATCCATGACTTTGGTTTGCTGAATGCCCTGAGTAAAGAGCCAACGGTGCGAACGGCGATTAGCCAGGCGTCAGCAGAGCTGAAGGAACATCTTAAATAAACGACGTGATTCATTCGTTGTAAAAGGGCGAATCAGCCGGCCAGCGCCGGCTGACTTCTCAGGCTTCAATGCAGTCAGGCATCAGCGACTTATGACTCGTCTCTGTGCAACCTGAATAAGCGGCATACTCTGGCTTTGTAGTCGTGTAAGGGTTAATGCCCAGAATAGCCCGGTTGTCACTGTCATCGCGCTGGTTCAATGGAATAAATGCGAGTACACATGCGCGTTAGCGGCTACTCGAGGAATCTCGCTTAAGAAATATATTAAGAAGTCCGCTTCTGGCACAAAATGGCATTCTTATAGGTTGAAGGTCCGCTATAAGTGAAAAGCGAACGTCATAAACTCGACGTCAGATTATTACCACCACATTGAAAGATTACAACCCGGCTGCGAACTCAGATAGGCATCCCCATTATCTTTAGCGTGCTCTGTTGGGAAGCTGTGCTGAGAACTGTGTCTTTGACATGTAGCATCCCCTGTTTTTCATAGAATCTGTAAGCACGCTCATTCTGCTCAAGTACTTCCAACCACAGGTACTTTTTTCCACGGTTTTGCGCAATTGCTATGAATCTTTCAAACATCATCTTTCCGTAGTTCTTACCCGTCTCTGTGGGTATCAGATATAGCTTATTAAGTAAGACACCTGAAATAGAAGTCTCTGGTATACAGCTTTCCCAGGTGATCTTTGCAAAGCCGATAGGGTGATGTGCTTCTGCCAGATACCACGATGTGCTGGGATCTTGCAGACTTTTTTCAAGCGCAGGATACGAGTACTCAGCATCTAGAAATACATTCATTTCGGATTCTGAAATCCACATGTGGCTTAGGAGAGCAATAAATGTTGTAGCCGAGCTCATTCAATATTCCTGAATCCGTCAGATCCGCATCCCGTATGTTAAATATCATGAATTAAATCCCCTGTTTAACGTTTGCTCTTAAATCCCTGAACTGCGGGAGCATTTTGGAATATGTCAGGTTCTGTACGTTGGGTTTAACATAAAATTGCTGTCAGGCTGTCCTCTGCAGCCTGCCCGAACTCAAATCCCTGTGCATAACCGCAATAGGGTTCTCAATTTACACCAGGTCTTATCCTTGCTATATCTTATCTCAAATCAGCTGGCACCCTGTCCTCTCAGTCAGACCATGCGTTTATAGGGGGTATCGAAATGAATCAGACCCACACCGTTCCGGAAATTTATAATCCTGAAGTGCCGTACGCAGTGAAGTGCGAGATCGTGACCCAGTTGTGCCGGGCACTGGCTGCCCATAAAAACATGACCCCGGACGATCTGAGGAAGTATCTTCTGGATAAGCTTCATGTGGATTTCGAAAATCTGGATGATAATCCGGTAGGAATGCTGCTCTTATACGAGTACCTCTATTCTCAGCGTCCCCCGGCCTGTGCCGAAGTGAAAAAAAACCTCCACTAAGAATAACCTCTGGCGGGGAATTTATTTACCGCACCACCCCGCCTGCGAACGCGCCTGTCAGCAATAAAAAACCTCACCCGATGCCGAACGTGGCCGGTTATTTCACTCTGATCAGAAGATACTGCCCCACTGCGCTTCTGCATAACCCGGGCGCCCCCCGGGCCGCCAACGCCTGTTGAGATCACTCCGTCAGACGCGCCAGCATTTTACCTCTGTAAGTATAAATAATTGCGCATATCAGCAGGCTAAGCAAAGCCGTGCAGATGAAGACACCCGCGCCAGTCATCGCCAGCATTACCCCACCGATTAACGGCCCGACAGAAATTCCCAGAGACGACAGCATTGAGGCACCCAGATAAGCCCCCCGATGCGCTGCCGGTGCCAGTTGATCAAGCAGGATGTTCAGGTTCGGCATCAGGATCGCTTCTCCGACACTGAACAAACTGGTCACTGTCAGCCAGAGCCAGATCTCCGTCGAACGCGTACAGAAAAAGCAGATTTGCGAAAGTGCGAAAATTACCCCGCCCAGAAGAATGCGTTTTGGCAGGGAAACCGGTGCCAGAAACCGCATGATAAACGTCTGAAAGAGCAGCACGGTGCAGGCATTCGTCACCAGTATCAGAGTTACCAGTTTTATGGCGGCGTCCCCATCCAGTAAAAGGAGATACTGGGGCAGGATGGCTTCGTAATGGATGAATACAATACTGCACAAAATGCTGCACAGCAGCGCGGCAATATAGATTTTGTCCCTGGCAATAATACGTACGACCTGATGCAGTTTTAATGAAACCTCACTGCCAGCCTGTGGCGCTTTCAGCAATTTGCCCGCGGGCACAAATAGCAGGACGTAAACGAAAAAAGGGATATACGACAAACCCGTAATCAGGAATGTGCCCTTCTGAGAGGTAAGCCCGAACGCAATTCCGGTCAGCGGACCAAATACCGCGGCGACGTTGATAAGGTAGTAGCGCATTTGCAGGGCAAGCGCTCTGCGGCGGCGGTCCACCAGCAAATCACTCATGAGTGCGCGCAGAGGAGGGTCAACCCAGGCAAAGGAAATGCCGATGATCATCAGGCCAATGAAAAACAGCCCGATGCCTGCGGCCTGAGCAAGAATGATATAGCCCAGCGCAGAAAAACCACAGCCCATGAGGAGAATGACGCGTCGACCCAGCCTGTCTGAGATCTGCTCGCCATACATACCCAGCACCACTGAAAACAGTGCGCTGCTGGTCATCGCCACGCCAATCGCAATCGGTGACATATGATAATGCTGTGCCATGATCACGGAGATAAAAGGCCAGGCCATGAAATAGCTGAAGCGGATGACCAGCGTAAAAAAGAGCAGTGCATGAACTGTTGCCGGAAAAGATTTCAGCGTCTGAATTAATCCTGGCGCCGCGCCCTCCTCTGCGACGGGTTTAGTTGTCATAAATCTCCTTATTCTGTTTTATGAATGCATCCCGCGCGCAGCAGCGCATAAGTGATTAAATAGTAATAAAATTATTTCACATGTCGTGCAATACAAATGTTAAAGAAAGGTTTTATTCGCCATCTTATAAAGCAAAGACTCTTTATCTGAGAGCAATGTAAGGGAATGCGCAAAGCAGATAACAGAAAGCCGACGTTACTGCTGATATCAGGTCAGCCCTCACCCCAAACCGTTAACAGGCATATCAGAGGAAATTATTGGTTGCTACTCTGAAAGGTAAAAGGTCTGCTCACAACCGGTAACAGGAGGCAAGAAAATGCTGGCTTATATCACGACAGGAACCAATAACTTTCAGCGCTCCGTTGACTTCTATAACGCTCTGTTCGACGTCCTGGGCTATGAACGGCAGCCTGCCTGGACAGAAGGCTGGGCAATGTGGGGGAAAGGAAATAATCCGGATGAAGGATTCAGCTTCTGCCTCTGTCCTACCTTTGACGGTCAGCCCGCAACGGCGGGAAACGGAACAATGTTCGCTTTCAGCGCCGATAACGCCGACACTGTCAGACGGTTTCATGCCGCTGGCCTCCTTGCGGGAGGAAAGAATGAAGGCGAGCCAGGAACACGATCCGCGTACGGACCCGATTTCTATGTTGCCTATCTGCGCGATCCTGACGGACATAAGCTGGCATGCGTTTATCAGTACTATTCTCCTGAAAAAGATAACCCTGCAGCGGAAGAATAGTCACAGGACGGATAAGATTTTATGGTTTTAACGTCCGGGAAATTCAGCCGTGAAATGAAAAGCTTCCGGCTAATTTTTCAAAGAATATTTAAACCACCCTGAAGCATTAACGCAAAACGGGAAAATTCCAGATTTTCCCTAATAGCCACGCATGCAGACGGGGATTAGTTTATCTCTACCCAGCGTCAACCGTTCACGTTTTTAATGACGAGAAGTCGTTAAAGTCTATAAAGCTTAAATGAGCCGACGCCCGACCTCTTGCAATGAGTGGTGCTATTTTATCTTGCCAGCAGATAAATTCTCTCTTCCAAACGGAATAGTTAATCTGGCTCTGATTTTAACCCTTATCCTTGCTGCGGATGATGTCTGATCCGTTGAGTACCGGGCCCGGCTCTATAACTTTATTGGGCGCTGGCCGTTGCGTGCCTGAAATAAATAAAGTCGCGCTTTATTTTAAAGGCACCGCCTACTCACAACCTGGTATATACGGAGATTTCCATGGCATTTTCAGGCACGGGCCGCGTCACGGTTGTTTCGCTGACAAACGGTCAGACACTGTCTCAGTTTACTGCAGACAAATTACACTCTGTTCTGAATGAACCCGCGATTATTACGCTTCAGGGCCCGCCGTCTCAGGTTTCCTCTTATCAGAAACAGGGGCAGGACCTCATTCTCAACCTGCAGGAAAGCGACTCGCTTCGCTATCAGAACTTCTTCACTGATTTTGCAGGCCAGCAGAGTACGCTGCGTTTTCAGGAGGGAAATTTACTGCATCAGGCGCAATTTGGCCGGGATGTCACAGCCGATACGCAGAGTGTCGCCACGCTTACACCAGAGTGGCATTCTTCTGACCATGCGAAATCCTTAACGCCCCTCCCGACCCAGCCTGTGGCAGAGCCTGAGCCCGCCTTATCAACGGTGGAAACCACAGAAAGCCTCTACCTGGCTCCGACAGATCCGGCGTTAAACGGTGCAACTGTCACTCCGGGGGTTAGCAGCAGCGAAAAAAACGCAACCTTAACGCTGGCGTCCGCTGCTGAAATTTCCACTTTAAGCGCGCACGCTGCGTCTGATGACGTGAAGGCAACCACTGCCGCTATCCCGTTACCGGCGCTGACACTGGATCCCGTTACCGGCGACAATGCAGTGAGTTACCAGGAGGGGATCTACGGCATTCTCTTCACCGGCACCGCCGCGCACCTTGCCTCCGGCACTCCGATTGAACTGACGCTGGACGGCAGAACCTGGCAGGGCAGTGTCTATCAGGATAAGTGGCAGGTTCAGCTTTCTGACAGCGACGTCAGGACTATCCAGGACGGCAACCACCTTATAAAAGTCAGCGCAACGGACCCGGAGGGTAACAGTACCAGCCTGAGTCAGAATCTGCTGCTGATCACCCACTACAATGGCAGCAATCCAAAAGTCACCGTTAATAACATCACGCTGGCGGATGCGGTACAGCATGACGGAGACACCTGGTATCTCCTTAGCGGCACCCTAAAAACATCGCTGCCGCTCAAAACCTTTGCGGTGCAGGTTGATGATACCTTCCACTGGAATTATGCGGTGATCCAGCCGGATGGCAGCTGGCGGGCGGAAATCAGCGCGTCGGAGCTGTCTCAGGGTGGCAACAGCCTGTCGTTTGGCGTGCTGGATGGTGCGGGAAACTGGTTTGAACAGAGTGGTTATGTCACAGCTGACCTCACCACGCCGGTTGAGGGCGGGGGTGGCGTTCCGCCGATAACCGACGACAATCCAGCGGATGGCGGCAATACTCCACCAGCCGACGGTGGCACGCCGGTTCCGCCCGTGAGTGCCCCGCCATCTTTAACCATTAACAGCTTTACCGGTGACGGCGTATTAAGCGCCGAAGAGAAACTCACATCACAAACGTTCAGCGGCACCACAGAAAATCTTGCCGCAGAGAGCACGCTGACCATTATGCTGAATGGTCAGTCCTATACGACAACCCTGGCAGCGGATGGCAGCTGGAGCGTCATCCTGCCGGCTGCCGATCTGCAGGCGCTGCCGGTCGGATCTAACCGCATCAGCGTCACCTTTGAAAACAGCGCTGGCGGTACGACTACCGCCAGCAAAGCGATCACCGTCGAGCCGTCAGTTCCGCCGTCTGATGCAACCCCGCCTCAGCCGACCATCGACACGCCGTTTGGCGATGGACTGATGAACGCCAGTGAGCGCTTTGAGCCCGTAACGCTGAGCGGCTCTACCGGCGTGACCGGGGCGGGCCAGAAGATCACCCTTGACGTGGATGGGGTTAACTATGCGGGCACCGTGGACAGCCTGGGCAACTGGTCAGTCTCGCTCTCTGCCCTCCAGCTGGCCGACGCAGAGTTAGCAGAGGGGAACCATACCATCACGGTGACCGCCACCGATCGCTGGGGCCAGTCTGGAACCAGTGAGGCAACCTTTATTACCGATACGCAGGATCCGCTTGTCAGGATTGATCCGCTGGCCGGGGATGGAGTGATCGATAGTCAGGAAATCAACAGCGCGCTGGTGATCGCCGGGAGCAGTGAGGCGGGCAGCACGATTGAGGTTACCTTTGGCGCCCTGCACTGGAGTGGCATCGTCGATCAGAACGGTCAATGGCAGTTCCCGGTGCCTGCAGAAACGCTGCAGGGGATGGAGGAAGGCAGTTACTCTGTCGTGGCCAAAGCAACCGATGAAGCGGGTAACAGCCGCTCTGCCTCAGCAGGCGTGCAAATCTATGCGTCTGATGCGTTACCGCAGCTGACGCTGGATCCGGTCACCGGCGACAATGCGGTGAGTTATCAGGAGGGGATGTACGGCATTATCTTCTCCGGTACGGCTGCCCATCTCCCCTCCGGTACCCCGGTTGAACTGATCCTGGACGGCAGAACCTGGCAGGGCAGCGTCTATCAGGATAAGTGGCAGGTTCAGCTCTCTGACAGCGACGTCAGGACTATCCAGGACGGGAACTACCTCATTAACGTCAGCGCAACGGATCAGAATGGTAACAGTACCAGCCTCAGCCAGGATCTGCTGCTGATTACGCATTACAACAGCAGCAACCCAAAGGTGACGGTCAACGACATCACTCAGGCAAATCAGACAGAGCATGACGGTGAGACCTGGTACGTCATCAGCGGCACGCTTGAAGCGCCGCTGCCGCTCCAGACCTTTGCGGTACAGGTTGATGATACCTTTCACTGGAATTATGCGGTGATCCAGCCTGATGGCAGCTGGCGGGCAGAAATCAGCGCGTCAGAGCTCTCTCAGGGCGGCAACAGCCTGTCGTTTGGCGTGCTGGATGGCGCGGGAAACTGGTTTGAACAGGGTGGCTACGTTACGGTCGACATGACTTCACCGGTCAGTGACAACAGCGGCGACCCGGTGCCGTCAGTGCCCGATAATCCCACCGACGGCGGCAGTACCCCGCCCGTGGTGGATCACCCCGGCGAGCCTGACCCTGTCATTGATACCCCATTTGGTGACGGCTGGCTCAATCGTGCAGAGAAAAAAGAGGGCGCAACGCTGACCGGCACTACTGGCGTAACCGGTAGTGGTCAGACGGTCACCGTGATGACTGGCGGCAAACATCACCTTGCTGAAGTCAGTGACGACGGTCACTGGAACCTGTCCCTGACGCCGGAGACAATGAAAAAAGGGTTCGGTCATGGTCAGCACGACATTGTCGTGACCGCGACTGACGCAACAGGCCACACGGCTACGATAACCACGACCTATCAGGCAGATGCCTGCGCCCCCAGAATCGCTTTTACCCATCTGACAGAAGGACAGAAAATCGATCTTAATGCTGGCAGCCTGCAGCAGCGGATATCTGGCACAGGTGAAGCGGGCGATATCGTCACAGTCAGTCTGGGTGACCACCAGTGGCAAACCACCGTTACCAGCAAAGGCAAATGGTCCGTTCAGCCTGAGGCGCTGAATACGCACACCGCTGAACCGGGCGAGTATATGCTTACCGCAAGCATTCGCGATGCGGCAGGTAACGTTAACCACGTTTCGCACGTCGTCGAGCTTTATACGTCCGATCCACAGCCAGCACTTGCGCGCGCGATGGATAGCACTTCCTTTCATCACAACAGTGATGGCCATAGCGACACACCAGAGACACCAAGCGGTGAAACGCCCTCGTCTTCTCTGTTAAATCTGCTTACCCATCTGGACAGCGTTGCCGGTCACGACACCCTGATGCCAAACGGCTCGCACGAGGCGCTGGACTTTGCCTCGCTCGGGCTGTCAGTCATCAATAGCGGGGTCATCGACCTGAATGCCTTCAGCAGCAACAGCGTTACGCCGGAGCAAAAAGAGCAGTTACCGCTGACTGGCGATACCCGTGAGTTGATGACGATAAAAGAGGCAGAGGGCAATCCGGTCACGCTCAGTACCACCGAAGGCGGTGTCTGGAGTGAGGATGGGCAGCGAAACATTGAAGGCCATCAATACGATCTTTATCACACCCCCTCTGCCAGCCATGAGGGTTCGCTGGCTGATCTCCTCATTCAGCATAATCTGTACGCTTAACTGATCTGATCCAGCAGGCCAGGGTGGATTTACTGCCCTGGCCTTTTGCTGTCAGGCGGCTGGTGGTGTTGTGAAAAATCCCGCCTGTCGTCAAGCCTCCGCAACAAACTGACAACATTAATAACAAAAAAACATCCTTGTTAAACTTATGTATAACAAAACTCACCTGTTTCACTAGGCGAAACGGTGTTTTACTGGATAAAATCAATGGAAACAGCAGGGATTCATTTTTATGTCCGCCAGGAAGGCTCAGACACAATCTGAAGTTGATGATTGCACAACAAAAATTACGCAACGTTATTAATTATGTCCTTTTTCAGATAAGGGCGAGCAAAGGAAACGGGTACAGAAAGGAATATCTCTGTGCTCAGGAAGAATCGGTATAAATTTTAAAAGAGCGCCAGATGAAGTCATCCAGACGATCATTTCTTCGGAAAACATTTTCACTCATTCCCATTGCCGCGGTCGCGGGAACAACAGCAGTCAGCGCGGTCGCATCGGCCAAAGAAAAAGGGGAAACGTTTCATTACGTCCCGGTATTTTTTAATAATGACGAGTGGCGGTTCATTTTAGCGGCTACCGACCTGCTGATCCCTGAGGATGAGTTCGGCCCCGGGGCGGTAAGTGAAGGTGTCCCGGTCTACATCGACAGACAGATGGAACTCCCCTACGGTCATGGCTACCTGTGGTATATGAGCCCCCCTTTTCAGGAGTCGATTCCGGAAATGGGCTACCAGACTAATCTGGTGCCGCGCGATATTTACCGCAGAGGGATCGCCAGCCTGAATAAATATTGCCGCGATAATTTCCAGCATAATTTTGCCGATTTAGCCAGAGACAAACAGGAAACCATTTTACATGACCTGGATGCCGGCAAATTAAGCCTCGACGCTCTCTCCGGAAAACTCTTTTTCTCTCAGTTATTACAAAACACGAAAGAGGGCTATTTAGCCGATCCCGTACATGGCGGTAATCAGACCATGGCATCCTGGAAACTGATCGGTTTTCCGGGCGCACGCGCGGATTTTATTCAGGTGATGGAGAATCCAGACAAACCTTATCCCTTAGGTCCGGTCAGTATTTCTGGTAAGTATGGTGCATTAAAATGACGATTAAAAAAGAACCGGTTGATGTAGTCATTGTTGGCTTTGGCTGGGCGGGCTCGCTGATGGCGATGGAACTGGCGTCAACGGGATTGAAGATTGTCGCGCTTGAACGGGGTGAGCAACGGGACACTTATCCAGATTTCGCCTATCCGCGCATCGTTGATGAGTTAACCTACGGCGTAAGACTTAAACTCTTTCAGAACATTTCAAAAGAGAGTGTCACGGTCAGGCACACCACTAAAGATACGGCTCTGCCCTATCGCCGTATGGGCTCTTTCCTGCCGGGCGATGGTGTCGGCGGAGCGGGCGTTCACTGGAATGGATTATTGTGGCGTCCTCTGGAAGCCGATCTCAGACTGAAAACGGTCGTCACTGAGAAATATGGTGCCAGCTTTATTCCGGGGGATATGACCCTTCAGGATTACCCTTTCACCTACAGTGAAATGGAACCCTATTTCGATAAGTTTGAGCGGATCTGCGGGGCTTCAGGCCAGGCCGGAAATCTTAATGGAGAGCGCATTGACGGCGGTAACCCGTTCGAAGCGCAGCGTGCGAATCCTTTCCCGACTAAACCGCTGCTTTATCAGTACTCCGCCATGCTGTTTGAAAAAACTGCGAAAGAGATGGGATATAACCCCTTCCCCGGCCCGGCGGCGATATGCACCGAAGCCTACACCAACCCCTATGGTGTCGCACTCGGCGTCTGCAACTATTGCGGTTTTTGTGAAAAATTTGGCTGCTACAACTACTCAAAAGCGTCACCGCAAACCACGATTATTCCGGCGCTCAGGCAGTACGACAACTTTGAGCTGCGCTGTAAATCGCATGTGTTACGCGTCAACAAAGACAGTTCGGGCAAACTGGCCACCGGCGTCACCTATATCGATGAAAATGGCCGTGAGGTCGAGCAGCCCGCGTCCGTGGTCATTCTCAGTGCCTTCCAGCTCCATAACGTCCGGCTGCTTTTGCTCTCTAAGATTGGCCAACCCTACAATCCGGAAACCGGCGAAGGCGTGGTTGGAAAGAATTATGCCTATCAGATGCTGGGTGGCGCCAAACTCTTCTTCAATGAAAAGACGTGGTTTAACCACTTTGCCGCTACCGGTGCCTCAGGGGCCTATATAGACAATTACAACAGTGAAAACTTCGATCACGCCGGAGTGGGCTTTATCGGCGGCAGCACCGTCTCTGCCCATGTGACCGGTGGCCGCCCGATTGAACAGACGGTCACGCCGAAGAGCGCGCCCAAATGGGGAACGGGCTGGAAAAAGGCCATCCGGGACAGCTATTTACATAACATGAGCATTGGCGTCAGCTCCTCCGTTATGCCTTACAAACAGTGTTACCTCGACCTCGATCCGACCTACAAAGATGGTTACGGACTGCCGCTGTTAAGGATGACCTTTGACTGGCAGCAGAATGAACTCAGGATGACCCAGTTCATGGCGGGCAAAACGGAAAATATCGTCAAAGCGATCGGACCTGACTCTTACGATATGGGGTTCAAGTCCCTCTCTGCCCACTACGACGTTCGCCCTTATCAGTCCACTCACACCACAGGCGGCGCCATCATGGGAGACAGCCCGGCGACCAGCGTGGTGAATAAATATCTTCAGTGCTGGGACGTTTCCAACGTTTTCGTGGCTGGCGCAAGCTGCTTCCCGCAAAACCATGCCTATAACCCAACCGGAATCGTCGGCGCGACCACGCTCTTTTCAGCGAACGCCATAAAAACGATCTACCTGAAGAACCCCGGCCCGATGGTTCAGGCTTAAAGGAATAAGACGATGAAGATAACCTGTGTAAAGTTACTGCCCTTATTAACTTTATTGTTTAGCTTCGCCTCTGCTGCGGAAGAGACTGCGCCGGATAACATCAGCAAGGGGAAATATATTGCTACAGCGGGCGACTGCGTTGCCTGTCACTCCATTGCGGGCAGGGCGAGCTTTACCGGGGGGCTGAAGATGTCGACGCCAATTGGCGCGATCTACTCAACCAATATCACCCCCGATAAAGAGACCGGCATCGGTGACTATTCCTACGACGATTTTGCCAAAGCCTTACGCGAGGGCATTGCGAAAGATGGACGTCATCTTTATCCGGCGATGCCCTACACGGCCTATGCCAAAATCAATGATGAGGATATGCATGCGTTATATGACTATATGATGCATGGCGTTCAACCCGTACACCAGCAGAACATAAAAAGCGACATTCCCTGGCCGCTGAATATGCGCTGGCCTCTGGCCATATGGAACAGCGTTTTTCACGACGATAAGGTTTACGCGCCTGACACCACGAAAAGCGACGCGTGGAACCGGGGTGCCTACCTTGTCCAGGGATTGGGTCACTGTGGCACCTGCCATACGCCGCGCGGCATTGCTTTTCAGGAGAAAGCGCTGGATCAGCAGGGAAAAAGTTATCTGACCGGCGGAACACTGGAAGGCTGGCACGCGCCCGATCTGACGGGAAATGTTAAGTCGGGACTGGGCGGCTGGTCGAACGAGGATATCGCGCTATTCCTGAGAACAGGTCGCACCAACACCTCGGCTGCTTTTGGTTCAATGACCGACGTGATTGAGCACAGTACGCAATACTGGAGCCAGTCCGATCTCAATGCGGTTGCAACCTATCTGAAATCAATCGGCTCATCGGCGTCGGAAACGCCTCCTGCACCCCGCAAAGATGCGACAACCGCCGCACTCATCAGGGGCGATGTCAGCATGCCGGGCTCCAGACTCTATATGGATAACTGTTCTGGTTGCCACCGTCTCGATGGCAAGGGGTATGCAAAAACCTTCCCTTCCCTTGCCGGTAACTCTGCGGTCCTGAGTGATGACCCTTCGTCGGTTATCAGCATTGTGCTGCGAGGAGGCAAAATGGCGGTTACAAAGGATGCGGTGACCGGGCTGGCGATGCCAGATTTTGCCTGGCGTCTCAGCGACCAGGAGGTGGCTGACCTGGTGACGTTTGTCCGCAATAGCTGGGGTAATCAGGCTCCTCCAGTGAAAGCGGAACAGGTCGAAAAACTACGTAAAGAGTTGCCCGAACCGACAAAGCCCACCCCTGAAAACCGGAATCAGTAAGCAGCAATAAAAAAACGTCGCGTCCCCTCCGGGCGCGACGTTTTTGTTCACAGGCACCTGCACTGATCTGCTGCCGTCTGCAACCGACAACGCTCCCGAACAGATTCGCGCCCGGATGATGGCCGGTTCGGCTTCAGCCCGTTTCCGCATCGCTGCCGTGATGATGACCTTTAAGACGCTCGCGCTGCCGTGTTTTTCGGCCTGTCACGACCATCGCCACGATAAATACCGCGGCAAACAGCACCACAATGGTCGGCGCGGGCGCGCTGTCGATGAAGAACGAGAGATAAACCCCGCTCAGCGACACCAGCACGGATACCCCGGTTGCCACCAGCAGGGCATGTGAAAAGCGTCGGGTCAGCAGAATCGCGATCGCGCCGGGCGCAATCAATAGCGAGATCGACAGAATAATCCCCACCGCTTTCAGGGTAGCGACGATGGTCAGCGAGACCATACACAGTAAGCCGTAATGCAGCCAGCGCACGGGCAGACCGCTTACCTGTGCCTGCTGCGGGTCGAAGCTGAACAGCATAAAATCACGCCATTTCACCACAATCACCAGCACGATAAGCACGGCGATAATCAGCGTCTGAATGAGGTCCGCTCTGTTAATACCGAGCATGTCCCCGAACAGAATATGGTCGAGATGCACCTCTGGTTTCACCGCGACATAAAGAATCAGCCCCACCGCAAACATGCCTGAGAACACAATCCCCAGCACCGTATCCTGCTTTATACGACTGTTATCCTGCAAAAAGCCGCTGGCGACAGCACAGAACAGCCCCGCCACAAACGCGCCTGCCGCCAGCGGTGCCCCCACCATCCAGGCCAGCACAATACCGGGAAAGACCGCATGACTCATGGCATCACCCATCAGCGCCCAGCCTTTCAGCACCAGAAACACCGACAGCAACGCGCAGGGTATGGATACCACCAGCGCGATGAGTAGCGCATTGTTCATAAATGCGAACTGAAAAGGTTCAGCTATCCACATCAGCCTGCCTCCTTTTTAGCCTGATGCCGGCCACGACGCCGGTTAGCCAGCAGACCATGTCGCGGTGCAAAGATGAATGCCAGCAGAAAGAGCAGCGTCTGGGCGACCACAATAATGCCGCCCGTCGCGCCATCCAGGTAGTAACTCGCCCATGCGCCGAGGAAACTGGTAAGGCTGCCAATCGCCACCGCAATGACCAGCAGACGCGGGAAGCGGTCGGTCAGCAGCCAGGCCGTTGCCCCCGGCGTCACCACCAGACAGATCACCAGAAACGCGCCGACCGTCTGCAGTGCCGCCACGGTTGAGACCGCCAGCAGGATAAAGAAAAGGATTTTCAGCCGTTCAGGCTGCAGACCAATCGCCCGGGCGTGCTGCTCATCAAAGAAGGTCACCATCAGATCCTTCCATTTAACCAGCAGAACCGCGATCGAGATGCCGCCAATCAGCGCCAGCTGCAGGATATCCGCAGGCGCAATGGCCAGAATATTGCCCAGCACAATGGTCTGAATGTTTACCGCTGTCGGGTTGAGCGACACCATAAACAGGCCAAGACCAAAAAAGGAGGAGAAGATCAGACCGATGATCGCATCCTCCTTCAGGCGGGTGCGCTGATTCAGCAACAGCATGCTGCCCGCCGCCAGGCCACCGGAGAGAAACGCCCCCAGTGCGAAGGGCAGGCCCAGCATATAAGCGCCCGCCACACCAGGGACAATGGAGTGTGACAGCGCATCACCGATCAGCGACCAGCCTTTCAGCATCAGATAACAGGAGAGAAAAGCGCAGAGTCCCCCGACCATGGCGGAGATCCACATCGCATTGAGCATATAGTGGTAACTGAAGGGCTCCAGCAACAGTTCCATGGTCAGCGCCCCTCCTGGTGTGCACCGCGCGGCGCAATAAAGGGACGCTCATCGTCGGTGATGATCTGATCATCCAGCCCTTTCACCATAACGTGACGCAGCACGCCGCTGAATGCGCGTTCGAGGTTAGCAGCCGTGAACGTCGTCTCCGTTGGACCGCTGGCCAGAATGGTGCCTTTTACCATCACGGTGTAGTCGCAGAATGCGGTCACCGACCCCAGATTATGCGTGGAAACCAGCATGGTCTTGCCTTCATGGCGCAGTTCGCCCAGCAGGCTGATGATTCTGGCCTCGGTCTGAACATCCACGCCGGTAAAAGGCTCGTCCAGAAGGATCACACTGCCCTGCTGGGCAATAGCGCGCGCCAGAAAGACCCGCTTCTTCTGGCCACCGGAAAGTTCACCAATCTGGCGATGCCGGTATTCGAGCATATCCACCCGCGCCAGCGCCTCCGTCACACTCTGCCGGTCGTGCGCTCTGGGGCGACGCAGCAGGCCCATGTGACCGTAACGCCCCATCATCACCACATCCTCTACCAGCACCGGAAAAGACCAGTCCACCTCTTCCGACTGCGGCACATAGGCCACCAGACTCTGACGCAGCGCCTGGCGGGTAGGCATGCCCAGAATCGAGATGCGGCCGCTGGCGAGCCGGACAAATCCCATCAGCGCTTTGAACAGGGTGGATTTCCCCGAGCCATTCACACCCACCAGCGCCGCAATCGATCCACCCGGCACGCTGAAGCTGGCATCCCGCAGCGCGGTATGGCCGTTGCGCCAGGTGACGGTAACATCGGACACCACGATAGCCTCTTTCATTGCGCGGACTCCCCGGCTTTAAGGCCTTTCACCAGCGTCTCCGTCGTCACGCTGAGCAGATCCAGATAGGTTGGCACCGGCCCCTGAGTCTGACTCAGGGAGTCAACGTAAAGCACCCCACCATAATGTGCGCCGGTTTCTCTGGCGACCTGACGGGCAGGCTTGTCGGAGACGGTACTCTCACTGAACACTGCGGGGATGCCCTGCTTCCTGACCTGATCGATCACTTTTCTGACCTGCTGCGGCGTCCCCTGCTGGTCAGAATTGACCGGCCACAGGTAGAGCTCTTTCATCCCCAGATCGCGAGCCAGGTAAGAAAAGGCCCCTTCGCTGGTCACCATCCAGCGTTTGTTCTCCGGGATCCCGGCTATCTGCTGGCGCAGAGGCGCGATCGCAGCACTGATTTTCTGCTTATAGGCGGCGGCATTCTGGCGATAGGTTTCCGCGTTCGCCGGATCATATTTCACCAGCGCATCGCGAATGTTATCGACGTAAATCAGCGCATTGTCCGGTGACATCCAGGCGTGTGGATTCGGTTTACCGTTATAAGGCCCCTCGCCGATCCCGATTGGCGTGATGCCGGCAGAAACAATCACCTCCGGCACCCCCTCCAGGTGCTGATAAAACCGCTCAAACCAGCGCTCCAGATTGAGGCCGTTCGCCATGATGAGCTGTGCGCCCTGCGCGCGTTTTATATCGCCCGGGGTTGGCTGATACTCATGTATCTCAGCCCCCGGTTTAGTGATTGAGGTCACCTCCGCAGCGTCACCCGCCACGTTCTTCGCCATATCCGCGATGACAGTGAACGTCGTCACGACCTTAAATTTTTCTGCAGCATTACTGCTGGTGGCCATCAGTGTGGTCAGCAGCGCACTCAGTAATATCGCGGTGATTTTTTTGAATGGGGCCATACGGCACTCTCCGGAGGTGATTAAAAACAGAACACAAATAGCCTGAGCTATTTTTTATAGCACAGGCTATACCTGTGCGAAAGCTCACCTGTGTGAAGTTTCTTCAGCGGCGGGTGTCAGATGTGAAGTTATGTAAATACCATGATTAAGATAATGAAAAAGAATGCTTTATTTCTGCACCCCGGGGGCAGTCAGTGAGAATGATGCTGGCAGAAAACAGGCTGTTTATGCCGTTTCGCTTTAAATGGAGAGCGGGTTAAGCGAATCGGCAAAAATAAGTTGATTCGGAAAAGGCAATTCAGCCGGATATCGCCCGTCATGGCACGAGCGTCAGAACGCTTTATCCGTTCAGGAAATGGACAATTAATATTATCTTATCGATAGGCTGAATTGATTAAGTTTCTTAATTTTTTTTGCTACAGTTAAAGTTACTTACCGCAATCACCCAGGAGGATATTGTGTATTTTTCCAGCGATGAAAAAGCAAATGTCATCATTGGCGAAGCTGCAATGAACCTGTTTACTGCCGGTCAGGAAGTCAACGTTGAACTGCTGATAAATGAGCTACAGGTCATGGCTAACTCGGAAGTTAATGAGATTCGCCTTGAAAAACTGAAATGTGCGCGTCAGTGGCTGATGGGCTTTAAAACCATCGGTTCGCGCGGCAATGCCCCGGCAAACTGGCTTTCCCGATCGTTCGGTAAAGAGTCAGCCATTCCCGCACCGGCGGATGACATCGTCATTAAACACTGAGCATCGTACTTATCTCCCTGCCGACCTGCTTGTACAGGTCGGAGCGTCCGGGGGTGATATCGATACAAAATTCTGGTACAATTTTTACCTCGCCTGACATCCTCGTAACATGCTGTTTTAAAAGCGATAGCATTTTTTGCACAAAAAAATTAACGCTAAAAATTCAAAATCCTGTACAAGTTTTGGAAAGGTGTATAATTTGCATATCCAGAGCGTGGCATTTTTAATCACTCGAGGACATCAACATGCGTCAGAACGGTCAAAGCCCGGAAACGATCAGCGATATTGCCCGTTACTTCAATCAGGCCAGCTCACCTTCCCAACAGGAGACGCTAGGATCGGTTGTCGTTGAAATTCTGCGCGCAGGCCAAAGCCTCAGTCGCAAAGCGATCTGTAGCAAGCTTCTGCGTCGCCTCGAGTTCGCCGCCACACCGGAACAAGAGAATCATTTGCATGAATTGATCGCGATGCTTTTTCGCCGCGAAGATTAATGCCCTACCACGGCCCGCAGAGTAACTCAGGACGTCTGCTTTCAGCCCTCGTTCAGGAAGATTCAGTTTAGTTAAGAAGCCCAGCACTGCCTCCCCGTATCAGGTGCCCGCAATCGCACCTCCTGACGGATACGGGCCCGCAGCATGGCCATTGATTCGTAATCAGAGAAGCCAGTATGTACAGAAGTGAAGACGAGAAACTGACAGATGTCATGATCGGCGAAGCCGTTCTGACATTACTTAAGTCAGACAAACCGGTATCCAGCAATGCCCTGATCGCACAGCTTGAAGTGATGGCCGCTGCTGCCAATGATGATGCCGCGAAGGTTTCGATTATTCGCAAAGCTATCATCGAAGTCCGTAACGGTATGGTTGCAGCACGCAAACGTGTGAAGGGTGACGTTACCGAACGTGAAAATACTGCACATCGTATGAACAGTGACGGGCCGCCTGACGGCTCCAAAAAACACTGATTGAAAAATGTTGCGTATTTGATGTGCGCGGCTGACTTTAAGCGAAGCGGCAGCCACATTAAAAAAATTTTAGGCCGGCTGGGCAAAACGAAAACAGCGTCTACACTCGTTTTTGACTTCAACCATTGCGTCTGACTCCTTTTCTTTAGAGAAAGAATAACCATGCAACACTCTTCAACAGATTCATCCATCATTGAGTATTTCCGTAGTGAAGGCGATCTGCTTGCTCAGGAAACTGAACTTTTGGGCGCAATCATTCGCGACATTGTGGCTGACCAGGGACGCGTAACAAATAAAGCCATCATCCTCTATCTGATTGCAGAGCTGGAATGCACTTCTGACGTAGTCAGGGGTGATGTGTTGCGTAAGACACTGGAAATTGTGGTAGGCCGCACACCTGACGATGCGGGCATCTGACAGGCGGCCCTGCGCTGCATCGGTAGCGCAGGGTATCTCATTCTCCCCCATCGCTGATTATTGATTATTCCTGGCTTTTGATTATTACTCCCTTTGACGGCATGTCAGAGCGGATGACTTTATGAAAATACAATTGATATTAATTATCGTATCGCTTTCGCCTATCGTGTGAAGCCGGTAAGGCAGAATGAATGATTATGAGCGCTGCAAATATAATGATGCAGAGAACAGGTAGCCTGAAATAGAGCCTCTCTCCGGCAAAAGTTACCGCAGCGTGATAATCAGATATCTAATAACAGGCGAGAACGGTCAGACAGCCCTTTCAGATTAATCGCTGAATACTTTGCCGGATATTCTCAGGCCAGGTGAAGGTGGCGGGGTCAGAATAGAAATGAGGCTGGAGATGGCACCCCTGACTGGTGCCATCAGCCTTAATGCATTTTGCGGGTAAAGAAGCTGATTGCTTCCAGACACAGTGCTTTCAGCCGCCTGTCACGCGTCTCTTCGCTCAGGCGAAACAGCGCGTCCGTGATGTCGTGAAAATTAACCGGCTCTCCCGCCTTGATTAAATCACTGACTACCGCGCCAACCAGTGCACGGATCTCGCTATCGTTGTCGTACTTCACACGACCTCCCAACGGTGTATGAATGTACAGTCTATCATTAGCGAGAAGTAAAAAACAAAAAAGCCGTTACAGCGGAAATATAAGCGAAGCGGCAGAATGTCTATTATTTAGCCAACATCAGAATCCTCCCGGGCATTATTTCCGGCTAAGATAACAACGGCGTTTTGAATAGCAAAGGCGGCACAAGGGTTAGCGCTTTGCTTATATTCAGGCGATAAAGCCCTGGCTGAACAGCTTATTTACACGTTTCCGGCTTATTCATTTCCCTGCCAGCCTGCACCACCTCTCATACTTCAACATAACCCATTCGGGTAATATCATGCAGTATGATAAAACAGACTTTATTCTCCGGCTAACGGGCGGGCACATGGCAAAATTCACCCTGAAACAGATCGCTGCCCAGTCGGGACTGAGTCTGGCAACCATCGATCGCGCGCTGCATCAGCGCGGCAACGTGCATGCCCGCACAGAACATCGTATTCAGCAGGCAATAGCCGACCTGGAACTGATGCACAAAGCGGGACTGGCCAGAGGGCGAACGATCTATTTTGACGTCATCATGCATACTCCTGACCGGTTCCAGCCTCTAATCCGTGAGGCTCTCAGCAGCCAGATCGCCAGCTTTGCCGCGTTTAAACTTCAGCTGCGTTTTCACCTCGGGGCAAATCTCACAACAGAGGGGATTAACGCGCTGCTGAATAAAAATGCGCTTCACAGTCACGGGGTCATTCTTAAAGCCGCCTGCGCTGAAGCGCTCTACCCTACCCTTGAAGCCCTGCTGAAACAGCGTGTGCCGGTGGTCACCATGATGAGCGATCTGCCCGGCAGCGCGCGCCTGCGCTACATCGGTATGGATAATTTTGATGCCGGAAAGGTGGCGGCCTTTCTGATGTCAAAATGGCTGCGGGTGACCCGTTCGCACATCCTGGCAGTGACCGGCAGCCATGACTTCATCGGTGAAAGGGAGCGAATCGACGGTTTTCAGCGTGCAATAGCGCAGTTTGCTCCTCAGCATCAGGTGAGCGTGGTCGCTGGCGGATATGGGATTGATGACCGGATGCATCAGTCGGTGACGCGCTTTTTGCAGCAGCATCCGGATGCAGATGCGGTCTATACCGTGGGCGGCGGGAATCCCGGCATTCTGCGCGCTTTTGCCGGAGAGAAGCGCACGCTGAACGCCTTTATCGGGCACGATCTTGATCGCGAGAACTGTGCGCTACTGCATCAGGGTAAAATCGATGCCCTGATCGAGCATAATTTACAGCTCGATGCGCTGCACGCCTTCAGAACCCTGCTGGCGTTTCATGGATTCCTGCCGGCATCTGAGCCACCCGCGCCCTACTCCAGAATCAACATCATCACCCGTTACAACATGACGGCCTGAAAAGCCTCCTCCCGGATAAAAAATCAGCGCTGAACCGGGGCCGGCTGGGGTGACAGCCTGACGTGGTCAATCAGCGCCCGCAGCTTGGGAGCCAGATTTTTGCGGCTCGGAAAGTAGAGATAGAAACCGGCAAACGTGGGCAGCCATTCGTCGAGTAACGTCACCAGCTCGCCCCGATCGATGTAGGGCCGGAAAGTTTCCTCCATCCCAAAACTGATGCCGCCGCCAGCGCAGGCGGTGCGGATCATCACGCCCATATCATTGGTCGTCAGTTGCGGATTGACGGCAACATCAAACTCGCGCCCCTGCTCAGCAAACTCCCAGCGGTATGGGGCCAGGCCCGGTTCCTTGCGCCAGCCGATGCAGCGATGATGCACCAGTTCCTGCGGATGTTGCGGCGTCCCTGCACGCGCCAGATAGTGCGGTGACGCCACGGCAACCTGACGCTGAGCAACCGAGACCGGCACCGCAAACATATCCTGAGCAATCACCTCCCCCAGTCGCACCCCCGCATCATAACCCTGCCCGACAATATCAAACTCTTCATCGGTCACGGTGATGTCCAGCTCAACGTGTGGATAGGCGGTGATGAAGCTCGCCAGTAGCTCGCCCCCCAGCATGCGTTCCGCGATAGAGGAGATCGCCAGCCTCAGCTGTCCTCGTGGCTCTGCCGCCAGTTCTGCAATGTCGTTAACGGCGCGATTCAGCGCGCTGATGGCCGGGGCCACCTCGGCATAGAGTCGCTGTCCCGCTTCCGTCAGCTGAACCGACCGCGTCGTGCGCTGCATCAGCGTGATATTGAGCCGGTCCTCCAGCCGCCGCAGACTCTGACTGATGGCCGGACGCGTGACGCCCAGCTGTTCTGCCGCCAGCCGGAAGTTGCGCGTCTGTGCCACGATAACAAAAATTTCGAGCGCATTTTTATCACTGTTCATTAGTTAGTTTCAGTTACCAGTCTGTAAAGCGGTTGGTGGATTATCTTTATAATCGACCCGTCGTAAGATTGCCACTCACAACCTGAGTGGAGAAAAAAGATGACGCAGAAAGTGATTTTAATTACCGGAGCATCCAGCGGTATCGGTGCAGGCATTGCACGCGAACTGGCGAAGAGCGATGCCATTCTGCTGCTGGGTGCACGTCGTGAAAGTCGTCTGGCTGCCCTGGCGGAAGAGCTGCGCTTTAATGGTTCTGAGGTGGCAATTAAAGCGCTGGATGTGACACGCCGCGATGACGTCACGCAGTTCGTTGACTATGCGCTGGAGAAATGGGGCCGGGTGGATGTGATGATCAACAACGCCGGCATTATGCCGCTGTCGCCGATGGCGTCGCTGCGGGTGGAAGAGTGGGATCAGATGATCGACGTCAATATCAAAGGCGTGCTGTATGGCATTGCGGCGGTACTGCCGTCCATGCTGACCCGCCAGTGTGGTCACATCATTAACATCGCATCCATCGGCGCGCTGGCGGTGTCGCCGACCGCGGCAGTCTACTGTGCCACGAAGTTTGCAGTGCGGGCGATTTCCGATGGGTTGCGGCAGGAGAACAGCGAGCTGCGCGTCACCTGTGTTCACCCCGGCGTGGTCGAAAGTGAGCTGGCATCAACAATCACCGATCCGGTAGCGGCGGAGGCGATGCAGCAGTATCGCGCCATCGCGCTGCAGCCGGACGCCATTGGTCGCGCCGTGCGTTATGCGATTGAGCAGCCGCAAGAGGTGGATGTGAACGAAATTGTGGTGCGGCCAACCCGAACCCGGCAGTAAGCAACCGGCCCGATGCACAGAGGACACCGGGCCGGCGCTTTTTTCTGTCAGTAGAGTACTCTGCGGGTACGCTGTACGGTGACGGCGATCGCCGTCAGCGCTACCAGCATCAGGAAAACCCCAAGGCCAACCATGGCATTAAATCCATAGGCCTTGAAGAGCAGCAGTCCGGCGATACAGCCGCTTAAGAAGGAGAAGACCGTGGTCAGATGGGTATGCAGCACCTTCTGGAAAAAGCGACGGTCGTCCGTCTCAAGATGTACAGCATGTGAAGTGTGAGCAAAAATCCATGAACCCAGCGCAATACCCGCATCGGTCAGCGTCCCGGTAATGTGGGTCGATCTGACACGTCCGTTGGAGAGCTGCGTCGAGGTGGCGTTGTGAATCCCCATCAGGAAGCCCAGCACGATCAGGATCTCTCCGTTGTAACTGGGCCGATAGTACATCAGCTCGAAGATCGAGGCCGCCGTCAGTGCCAGCCCCTCCGCCAGAATGATCAGACAGAAAATAGTGCGTAACCGGTATTTATGCCCCACCACCACTGCCAGCCGCGCAACGGTACAGCCAAAAACGAAGGCAATAATCAGTGCCATCAGAAACAGCATGGTGTGGAGATCGCTGGTGGTAACTTCGGCAGAGATCTGCGAGGTGTTGCCGCTCATGTGCGAGGGGAAAAACCCAAACGCCCCCAGCGCCATGGCATTAAGGATACCGGCGGTGGTGGCAAGCACCAGCGCCAGCAGTCGATCTTCGGTATGCGAACGCACTTTCTTCTTTTTTATCAGCACAGGCTACCCCACATCAGGTGATTGCAATAAATCCATAAAACCTAAAGCATACAGCCTGATACGAATAATTCCTGTCAGAACCAGATAACTCTGATGAAATAAGCCATTAATTTTGCTGATTTTTATAAAGCAGATTCAGTTTACTTTTAAAAGTGTCAACGACGCGATGAAACACCGGAGCGCAATCTCAGTCTACGATAAAGAGCTGCGCGCCAGCTGACGTAAAGGAACGGTGCGGTTCAGCGTCATCTGCCACCTGATAACTGACACCCGGCGTCAGAACGAAACGGCGGCCATCGGCCAGTTCGGTGTGCAGCTCACCCGACAGGCAGAGCAGAATATGCCCTTTGGTGCACCAGTGATCGGCGATATAGCCCGGTGAATAGTCCACCATCCGCACCCGGATATCGTTGAACTTCACGGTTCGCCAGCTCGCATGCCCCTGCTCGCCGGGATGGATCGTCTCTTCAATCTGATCCCACTGGGTCAGACCAAAGGGCAGATTTTCAATTTTCATCTGTTTTCCTCGCTGACGTCAGGCCAGTGCCTGAATGACCGCCTCTTCAGCGTGGATGAGCGTAGTATCGAACAACGGGACGCTGGCATCGGTGGCATCCACCAGCAGGGTGATTTCGGTACAGCCCAGAATAATGGCCTCCGCCCCCTGCCCGACCAGCCGTGCCATGATCTCTCTGTAACGGCGACGCGAAGCGGGATTGATCTCGCCCAGACAGAGCTCGTGGTAAATGACCTCATGCACAAAGTGACGATCCTCTTCATCCGGCGTGATCACCGTCAGATCGAATTGTTCCTGAAGCCGCCCGCGATAGAACGCCTGCTCCATGGTGAATCGTGTCGCCAGTAAACCGACCTTACGCAACCCCGCCTGCCGGATACGGCGTCCCGTGGCGTCAGCGATATGCAGCAGCGGTATCGTTGTTGCCGCACTGATTTGCGCGGCCACTTTATGCATGGTGTTGGTACAGAGTACGATGAATTGCGCACCGGCCCGTTCCAGATTGCGCGCCGCGTCGGCCAGTATCTCACCCGCCTGCTGCCATTCTCCCGCCGCCTGCAGCTGCTCAATGCGCTGAAAATCGACGCTGTAGAGCACCAGCTCTGCCGAGTGCAGGCCGCCCAGCCGTTCTTTAACCTGCTGATTGAGTATGCGGTAATAGAGCGCGGTAGATTCCCACGACATACCGCCTAACAGACCGATGACTTTCACGATGCTCTCCAGATTCAGGGATGAATTCTCAGCATGCCAGATCGGCGGGGTTCAGCAATCGGTTTGTTCAGATGCAGCATTCAGCGGCCTGAAACGCCAGGCCATGATCATCAGCATCACGACGCCCGCGCTCATGATCAACCATGCCAGGGAGAGCGATGCGCCGCTGTCGCGCACCCCGCCCGCCACCAGCGGCATCAGGGCCGCAATCAGATATCCGCCCCCCTGCACACGTGACAGCAGAATAGCCGCCTCTCTGGCGTCACGGGCATGATCCAGCGTAACAATCAGCGACAGCGGGAAGAGCGCACCGATACCCGCTCCCAGCAGCAGCGTCGGGATCAGCGGCAGCCTGTCCGGACAGAACACCAGAGTCAGCAGTCCTGCCAGCAGCAGGGCCAGCACACCGAGCAGCAGCGGTCGGCGATCGGTAAAGCGATGTAACATTGCCGACACGATAAAGCCTGCAGCCACTTCGGTTAATGTCAGGATGGCGAGCAGATAGCCGCTATGACGCGCACTCCAGCCCTGCTGAATATAAAAGGGAGGCAGCCAGGCCAGCACCAGCGTATAGGCCCCAGTGCCAATACCGAAAAAGATCGTCAGCAGCCCGATCCGCCTGACAGGCAGGTGTCCGGGTTTTGTCGCCGACACACTCGTTTGTGGCGCACGCCTGACAACCCCCTGCCAGATGAGCAGCGTCACCAGCGCCATGCCGCCGGAGAGCGCCAGCGCAGGCTGCAAACCAAGCCAGGAATAGAGCGGTTCGGCAGTCGCGGCGGTCAGCGCCGCCCCCGCCATGATGCCGGTGCTGAATAGCGCCATCAGCGTTGTTGCAGCGTCAGCAAAGCGTTGCCGGATCAGCGCCGGCATCAGCGCCTGAATCACACCAATCCCTGCCCCGCCCGCCAGCGCGGTAAAGATCAGCTGAGGTACACTCAGGCTAAAACCCCGCCACAGGCAGGCCACCGCCAGACAGAGTAAACCGGCGGCGATGCCCGATACCGGCCCGAGCCGGGCGATCAGCCAGGGACCGGAGAGCGCAGCCACCCCCATCATCGCCACGGGCAACGTGGTCAGCAGACTGAAGGTCGTCGCTGACAGCCCGGCCTGCAGTTGCAACGCCGGAAACAGCGGACCGATAATAGCCAGCATCGGTCGCAGGTTGAGTCCGATAAGAAAGGCAATGGCGGCAAACAAAATGGGAAACAGTGTTGTATTTTTCATCATTGAGGCCCTGAGAGGATTCACAATGACAGCCGCAGGCCGCCATGATTTATCTTAACGTTAAGATAAATCATGGCCGGTTTTAAGCCGTAGCGCACAACCCGACAACATAACCTCAGCAACTACAGGTGATTCATGCAGGACCATATTGATTTCGTTGTCAGCCAGTGGGACAGCGCGATGCCCGAACTCGACGCCTCTTCTATGCAGATTTTCGGCAGGATGCTGCGTCTGATGAAACATCTGGCGAAGGCGCGCAGTCAGGCGCTGGCGCCTTTTGGCTTTCAGGAAGGTGAATTTGATGTGCTGGCTACCCTGCGCCGGGCGGGTTCACCCTGGCGTCTGTCGCCAACCCAACTCTATCAGTCCCTGCTGGTCACCTCCGGGGCGATGACGAATCGTCTGAACCGGCTGGAACAGCAGAATCTTATTGAGCGTGTGGCTGCCGCAGGGGATAAGCGTAGCCTGCTGGTCGGGCTGACACCCCACGGGCAGCAGCAGATTGAACGCGCACTGGCAATCCACACCGCCACGCAGGAGGCCGTGCTGGCACCGCTGACAGCGAAAGATCGCGCTGAGCTGGAAAGGCTGCTGAAAAGCTTACTGCTGGCGTTTCCCGGCGAAGCGATGAATTAAAAATGTCTGGCAATGCCTGCGTGCCGTTCACAGTGAACATGACCTTTTGCGCTCGCAGGCGCGGGTACGATGCTCAGCAGGCCAGGCATAAATTTTGCCGAACGGCGTGACCCGTGCGCAGACTCTGTGGCAGGATACGCGGCCTGCGTCCTGCCCTATCCGGCAGACTGATTTTCACCCAACGCGTGACTGACATGACAAAAATAAAATTCATTCTTCCCCTCCTGCTGATTCTGGCCGCCGCGGCCTGGTGGCTGATGCCGCATGAGAGTGATGAAGAGACGGCCTATTACATCGCCGTGTTCTGCGCCATCAGTCATAAAGATGAACAGCAGCTGGCGCCGCAGATGCAAAAGGTAATCGAGGGCAGTAATTCTGACTATGCGCTGCAGAAAAACAGTTATAAACCCGCGCTGGGCAGCAGCGTGATCGGTCGCTGGCAACAGCTGACGCCTGATGCAAAACAGCGCGCCGCAGAGGACAGCGCGGCCTGTCAGGAATTATTAAAGCGCTAAGCCATAGCGGGCGTTATTATCAGATCATTCAGATAACGAGGGATCGATGATGACACAGCCAGAACGAAAAAATTATCCGCAGCTGGGCGAAGTGAAAGCGCCCTATGTGCATGCTGTGAAGCATGCGTCCACACTTTACGTGTCAGGACTGACGGCATTCGGTACAGCGGCTCAGAATGGAACGATTGATGAACAGGCGGACGCCATTTTCGCTCAGCTTAAGGTGATAGCCGCCGCTGAGCAGACGTCGCTTGCCGCGCTAATCAAGGTCACCCTGTTTATCACCTCTTTCGCAGAGATCACCGCCTTGCGGGAAGTGCTCTATCGCCATTATGGTGAGCATCTCCCCGCCAGCTCGCTGGTGCAGGTCAGCGGCCTTTTCTCGCCTGACCTGCGGGTTGAGATTGAAGCCATTTTCGCGCTGTAGAGACTGCCCCCTCTCTCTCGCTAAAGCAACATTTCTGCCGCGGCAGCCCCGCGTGCGAGATAGCCAATGCGATAGCTCTCCTGCCCGTCTGCTGGAGGCTGAACGCTGGCCGAGATCTCCACGCCCTGCCAGCGGCTGATGTCCCAGGCATTAAAGTCCTCCCTGACCGGCAGTGCCGCCAGGTCGGAGTGGGGAGCGATCGTCCAGCGCTTCAGCGTCATAAACCGCGCGTCGGTCAGATGCCTGACCACAGAGTGCCCCTCTAACGCCAGCCAGCTTTCGATGATCGGCCAGCCAAAGTCACTGACCAGGGCGGCAAAACCGGGACTTTGCAGGAAGCGCTGCATCGCACTGGCCTCCTGCCAGAAATAGAGCGGTGCATAGCGATTTTCATGCAGCGTGCCTTCACTCTGACAGCTGTAAAGAAACGCCTTTGCCACCAGCCCCGGAAATCCATCCAGCCGGGCGCCATTCTGTCTGATGCGCTCTTTGATGATCGCCATGTCATAATCCGCTGGCAGGGTAAACCGGTAGTGCATCGCAATCATCGCGCCTCCTCCTCTGCCAGCATCCGGCCACCGCTAAAGCTCCACTCCTCGGTGCTGTTGAACTGAAGAATGATCATCACATCGTCAGGGTCGATGGCCATCTCCGCCTGAAGCGCCGTGCAGAGCGCGCGATAAAAGCTCTGCTTCTGATGCCGGGTGCGTGGCCTGCCCGCCAACACCTGAAACAGCACAAACCTGTCACTCCGTCCGCCGCTCAGGTAGTGCCGGTCAAAGACCCGCTGACTGGCCGGCAGCCTTTCTGTCACCTGAAAGCAGTCACGTTCAGGCACATCAAATTCTGCAACCAGCGCCTGCTGAAGGAGGATAGAGAGTTGCGTCAGCGCGGTGTCGCTGTAACTCTCACCTAAGGTAATCCGGGTAAATGGCATCAGGCATTCTCCTCCAGATAGCTCAGGGCGGTAACCGCGGCGGGCCAGCCGGCATAAAAGGCCAGATGGGTGAAGCTCTCAATCAGTTCCTCCTGCGACAGCCCGTTTTGCCGGGCGAAATCGAGGTGCCAGGGCAACTGCTGCACACGTCCCAGCGCCGTCAGCGTGGCCAGCGTCAGCAGGCTGCGCTCTCGCGGAGACAGCACGCCGCGCTGCCAGATATCCCCAAACAGCACCTGCTGCGTCAGTTCAGCCAGTTTTGGCGCGCGCTGCGCCAGGGTTTCCCGATCCAGTGAATTTTTCATTGCGCTCTCCTGTGTTGTCAGCGAGAGTGTCGCCTGAGGATATCATCCTGAAAATCAAATTAATCCGCACTTACCATCCACGTTAACAGGACAGTCATGAATAAAGTGCCCGAGTGTCTCGATATGGATGCGCTGCGCAGTTTCGTGGCGGGCATTGACGCAGGCAGTTTTGCCTCCGCGGCGCAGCACCTGTGCCGATCGACGTCCGCCATCAGCGCACAGCTTAAAAAACTGGAGCAGCAATGCGGAACAGCACTGGTGATGAAAAAAGGGCGACACCTGCAGCTGACCCGCAGCGGTGAGCAGCTGATGAGCTACGCCAGACGCCTGCTGTCACTGAATGATGAAACCTTGCGGGCCGTGCGAGGCGAAGCATTGCAGGGTGAAATACGCATCGGTATGCAGGAGGATTTTGGCGAGGCGCTGATGCCCGCGATTCTGGGCGCCTTTAACCGGCAGCACCCGGAGGTGATGCTGACCGCCCGCGTCGACAGAAATCTGCCACTGCTTACGGCGCTGGCGCGTCATGAACTGGATCTTGCCCTGCTCTGGCAGGCGGAACCGCAGGCTGGCACGCCGCTGATCGGTCAGTGTCCGTTAGCCTGGATTTACCATCCGGACGTTGACCTGGCGGGCATGTTACAGCGCGGCGAGCCTTTGCCGCTGGTGGTGTTTGATGCGCCGTGTGTGATGCGTTCGCGAGCCATCGACGCGCTGGACGCAGCCGCTATTCCGTGGCGGGTGGTATTTACCAGTCACAGTCTTAGCGGGATCTGGGCAGCGTTGCAGGCCGGTCTTGGCGTGACGCTCCGCACCCGCGCCGGTATGCCCGACAGGCTGGTGACGGAATCACAGCGGCTGCCTCCGCCTGGCACACTGGGCATCGCGCTCGCCCGCGCAGATCGGGGCGAAGATCCGGCGCGCACGCTGTTGCAGCAGCTGATCGCTGAAGCTGCTCTGCCGTTTGTTCAGCGCTGACCCGCCGTCAGAATGCCCGCGTAATCAGTGAAGCACAGTACTCCGCAGAGACGTCACGATCGCCGAACAGAATATGGTACATGACGGGCGCCACCACCACATCCATGACGCGATCGATGTCAAAGCCCGCTTCGCCACGCGCGACAGCACGGTTGTGCAGGGTTTCGAGATGCTGATAGGTAAACCCGCAACATTTCTGGCTGGCCTCCTCCGCATGACTGTTCATCACGTCGGCCAGCATGTCGCGGCCGACTTTTGACGACATCTCTTCCGCATACTGCTGGATAAACAGGGTAAGATCGCCGGTCATCGACCCGGTATCTTCCGGCTCAGCAATGGGCCGCATCCGCGCCACTGCCACGTCGGCCAGCAGCTGCGTCAGATCGCCCCAGCGCCGGTAAATCGTGGAGGGCGTCACGCCTGCCTGTTCGGCTATCATCGGCACCGTAATCGCGGAGCGGTCAAGTGTCTCAAGCAGCCGGTTCACGGTGTTGTGCACTTCCGCCTGAATACGCGCACTGCGCCCGCCCTGTCGGACCATCTCCCTCGCCATCTTTTCCTCCTGGCTCATCAGCTTCAGATGTAAAATTAAAGCAACGAAATTGCATTAACGGATTATCGCAGTGTACCGCATCTGAAATTTTACAGGCGTTAAAGCGTGCTACCGGGAGAGGAAGGCGCGTTGCCTGCCCTGAGCCAGTCGCTGCGGGTCAGGGTAAACATCAGGCTCGGCGAGAAGCCCTCCAGATCGTTGACCTTTTTCAGGAAGGTTAATCCGGCCTTCTCCAGCACCCGTCGCGAAGCGAGATGATTTTCGCGCACCACACCCGTAATGACGCTGAGTTCAGCTTCTTCAAAGCCATAACGTATGGCCCGGCGGGAGAGTTCGGTGGCATAACCTTTTCCCCAGGCGGCTGGCTCAAAACGATAGCCGAGATTATTGGTCTGACGGCCATCGAACTGGCTTCTGAAGACGCCGCCAAAGCCGATAATTTTTTCCGGGTTCGCTTTTTCAAATATCGTCCAGTCGCCAAACCCCTGTTCCCGGTACCCCTGCAGGATGCGCTCCATGGACTGCAGAGCATACGATCTGTCGGGCCACGGGCCGCGCGGATTAAATCTGTGTGTTTCAGGGTCGCTGTAGATTCTGAAGAGGTCGTCAATATCTTCCTGGCGGGTAAATCTGTAGAGCAACCGCTCTGATTCCCAATACATTTTCTGCTCCTTGTGGGGACGGAATACGCCGCGGCTTACTTTTATATCAGCAATGTCTTTGGTAACCAACACCGCGCAGGTCAGCCTCCTCTCAGGAGAGAGCAGCGGAATGCCTTCAGCGCTTTACAGACGGGCCGGTATCACAAATGACAACATAGCTGTTCTGACGCTGCGGTTATTAGTGTTAAATTTCTGTTTCATCTGACGCGCCCGGACGTTGGCGTGTCGCCACGGCATCATGGACATTCTGACTGATGAGGAGGATGGAGCAACATGACGGAACAGAGCAGCGTCATCACTGAACTTACTGAACTAGAACGTCTTTACGGCACGGTAGCCCGGCCGTCGATCGCTAAGGTGACGGATCATATCCACCCCGCCTATCGTCCGTTTATCGACGCTTCGCCGTTTGTTGCCCTGGCCACATCGGGACCTGACGGGCTGGATGTGTCACCGCGCGGCGATCCGGCCGGCTTTATCGACATTGAGGATGACAGAACACTTCTGCTGCCAGACCGGCGCGGCAACAACCGCATCGACAGTCTGCGCAACATTCTGTATGACAATCGGGTGGCGCTGCTGTTTCTGGTCCCCGGTATTGGCGAGACGTTGCGGGTAAACGGCACAGCCGCAATCAGCACCGATCCGGCGCTGCTGGAACGTTTTGCCGTCAACAACCAGCTGCCAAAGACGGTGCTGCGTATCGCCGTCGACACTGTTTTCTTTCAGTGCAGCCGGGCGATTCTCCGCGCCGGACTCTGGGATGTGACAACGCAGATCCCGCGGCAGAGCCTGCCCAGCACCGGCTCCATTCTCCGGCAGATTGCGGAAATTGATGGTGACGCTTATGACAAAGCGCTGCCAGAGCGCCTGAAGAACTCGCTCTATTGATCCTTCGTGCCTGCCGATCGCGTTTCAGGGATCAGCAGGCTCATTGCTGAGAGCAGGAAGGGATAGCGTCAGGCGAAGCGCGCCAGAATGCTCTTTGCCTGACTGTAGTCGTAAGAGGTGACTTCAATCTTATTTTCGCTGGGGTCGTTGAAATAGACCGACATCGACACCTCATGGTCACTGATGCTGAACGGGATGCTGTTCTCTCTCAGGACGGGAATCAGCGTGCTGAACGCCGGGGCGGCCACGCTGAACGCGACCGTATGGCCGGGAGGCTGGGTGGTTCTGAGGAAGAGAGAGAGTGATGCTCTGTTATTCCTGATAACCCGCGGCCCACCCTGTTCAGCCCAGAAACCGAGCGAAACATCGCGTGAAAAGCCCAGCACTGCGTTATACCACTGTTCGGCCTGTGCAATATCTTCAACGTACAAATGAATATGATCGATCTCCGCTATTTTCATGTTCAGGCCTCCTCAAACCCGGTTTCCGGGATACTCACTTAGATTGATTTAATAACATTTCCCCCGCCTCTGGCCGTCTCAGCGTCAGATGATCAACGCGACGGAGAGGCGTGTCATTCAGACAGCAGGATTCGTTAAAGCAAAGATATTGCATTAAGCTCTGAGTGGGCGTATACCTCTTTTAAAGCTAATATTTTGCATTAAGGGACTTATCATGACCCATGCTCTGACGCCTCAGGCCGCAACCCGCACCACGATCTTCAGCTTTACCAGCGCCGCGCTGATCTCCGCCACCAGCAGTGCGCCCACACCGCTCTATCCCCTTTACCGGACGCTTTTTCACCTGACGCCAACGATGCTGACGCTGATTTTTGGTGCCTATGCTTTCGCGCTGCTGGCGGCGCTGCTGACGGTAGGGAAAGTGTCCGACTATACCGGGCGACGTCCGCTGATGTTGCTGGCGCTGGCGCTCAACGCCATTGCCCTGGTGATCTTTATGACCGCCGGGTCGGCGGCAACCCTGATTGCAGCCCGTCTGGTGCAGGGATTTGCCACAGGAGTAGCGTTACCGACATTCGGTGCCAGCCTGCTGGATGCCAGCAAAACACGCGGGCCGCTGCTCAACTCGTTTACCGCGTTTCTGGGGATGACGCTGGGCACCCTCGCGGGCGGCATTCTGGTGAGTCTGGCCCCCTATCCTACCGTAACGCTGTACGCACTCCTGTTGTTACTGATGCTGATTGCCATGACACTGCTGCCACTTATCCCTGAAACCATTTCGCCTCAGCCGGGCGTGCTGGCCGCTCTGCGCCCTCAGGTCAGCATACCGCGCCGTGCGCTCGGCCCGTTATTAAAAGTGGCACCGGTGAATATCGCCACCTGGATGCTCGGCGGTTTCTACCTCTCTCTGATGCCCACGATGGTGGCAAACGCCACCGGACTCACCTCGCCCTTCATCGGCGGATCGGTTGTTGCGACGCTGATGCTGAGCGCAACGGCAGCGGTCTTTCTTTTTCGTCCGCTGCCGCCCGCCCGCGCACTGGTCATCGGGACGCTGATGCTGATGACCGGCGTGAGTGTGACGCTGACCGGCCTTTCGCTGCATAGCGTGGCCTGGCTTTATATCGGCACCGCCCTTGCGGGCCAGGGGTTTGGTTCTATTTTCGCTAACGTGCTGAAGATCATCATGCAGTTAGCGGAAAGTCATGAACGCGCGGGCCTCTTCTCCGCCTTTCTGATCAAAAGTTATCTCGCGTTTGCCCTGCCCGCGATTGCCGCCGGTATTGTCGCGCCGCATCTCGGACTGACCCGGACGGCCTGGTGCTACGGGATGACCATCCTGGTGCTGGCGATGGTGTCGCTGCTGGCAGTAAGAGGCCGTGCGCTGGCGGGCGCAGCCGGTTCCTGATCCCTGGATGACGCGGCCGGTTAGCAGCCGCGTCATCCACAATCGGCGATTTTCACTTACACTCAACGCATTAATGTCTGGTGCAGTTGCTGTGCGATGCCGTGAGAATGATGCCGAAATCCCAATCCGTTCCGGTCCTGGACCGCTTTTCCCCTGCTACCCGGCGCTGGTTTTCTGCCGCCTTTAAAGCCCCGACCCCGGTACAGCAGGCGGCATGGCAGGCCATCGCCAGCGGAGCGCATGCGCTGGTGATTGCCCCTACCGGCTCAGGAAAAACGCTGGCCGCCTTTCTGACCGCCATTGATGCCCTGTTTCAGATCCGGGCAGAACAGCCCGCACCCTCACGTGAAACCACGACCCGTGTGCTCTACATTTCGCCGGTCAAAGCGCTGGCGGCGGATGTGCAGCGCAACCTGACGCTTCCACTTGCCGGTGTCTGTGCTGAGCGGCAGGCGCTGGATGAGCCCGCGATCACCCTGACTGTCGGAATGCGTTCCGGCGATACGTCGAGTGCAGAGCGCGCCCGGCTGCTGCGCCGCCCACCCGATATTCTGATCACCACCCCGGAATCGCTGTTTCTGATGCTCACCTCAAAAGCGCGTACGACGCTGCAGGGTGTCACCACGGTTATTGTTGATGAAGTGCATGCTGTAGCGGGTTCAAAACGCGGCTCTCAGCTCGCCCTGAGTCTGGAGCGGCTGGATGCACTGCTGCCGCGGCCCGCTCAGCGCGTGGGGCTCTCCGCCACGGTGCGACCGGTTGAGCGTATTGCTGCATTCCTGGGAGGCAGCCAGCCCGTCCAGGTGGTTAACCCCTCCTCCGATCGCACCCTGCACCTGACTATCGAAGTGCCGGTGCCGGATATGACGGACATCGCCAGTGACAGCGACCTCAGCGGCGAAATGCCGTCAGCCAGCGGATCGATCTGGCCGCATATCGAAGCACGCATTCTGCAGCAGGTGATGGCCCACCGCGCCACGCTGGTGTTTGTTAATTCGCGAGGGCTGGCTGAAAAACTTACTGCCCGTCTCAATGCGCGTTTTTTTGAAAGGCAGGCGGCGGCGGAAGATCCGGATACCGCAAGCAGCGACAGACGTGCTGACCCTATCGCCCGCTCGCATCACGGTTCCGTTTCCAAAGAGCAGCGCGCCGGGATCGAATCGGCACTCAAGGAGGGCAGCCTGCGCTGCGTGGTCGCCACCTCCAGCCTTGAACTTGGCATCGATATGGGGCCGGTGGATCTGGTGATTCAGGTAGGCGCTCCGCTGTCGGTCGCCAGCGCTCTGCAGCGCGTGGGGCGAGCCGGACATCAGGTTGGCGGCACGTCAACCGGCATCCTGTTTCCCCGGACGCGACACGATCTGCTGGATGCCGCTGTCACCTTACAGTCGATGCGTGCCGGCCAGCTCGATGCGCTTAGCCCGCCCCTTAATCCGCTGGATATTCTGGCGCAGCAGACGCTGGCAGCCGTTGCCATGGACTCCCTTCAGGCCGAGGCATGGTACAGCCTCGTCTGCAGGGCCGACCCGTTTCGCGGGCTGTCGCGCCGCCTGTTTGACGCCACGCTGGATATGCTGGCCGGGAAATATCCCTCGGAGGGTTTCGCGCAGCTACGGCCACAGCTGATCTGGGATCGAGAGAGCGGTCTGCTGAGCGCGCGTCCCGGCGCTCAGCACCTGGCCGTGACCAGTGGCGGCACCATTCCCGATCGCGGCATGTTCAGCGTGATGCTGCCGGAAGGCGAAGAGCAGGCTGGCTCGCGTCGCGTCGGGGAGCTGGATGAAGAGATGGTGTATGAGTCGCGCATCAATGACATCATCACTCTGGGCGCCTCCTCCTGGCGGATTCAGCAGATCACGCACGACCAGGTGGTGGTGGTGCCTGCTCCGGGCCGTCAGGCTCGTTTGCCCTTCTGGCGGGGAGAAGGGGTTGGCCGGTCGGCCGATGCCGGAGCCAGCCTCGGGCTGTTTCTGCGCCAGCTGAATAACGTCTCCCCGGCTGAGGCGGAGAAACAGCTGCTGTCACTGGGCCTGAATCCCCATGCAGTGACCAATCTGCTGGCCCTGCTGGCGGATCAACGCACCGCAACCGGCGTCATCCCGGACGACCGTACGCTGCTGATCGAACGCTGCCGTGATGAACTGGGTGACTGGCGGGTCATTCTCCATTCGCCGTGGGGAAAGCGGGTCAATGCTCCCTGGGCACTGGCCATTGCTGCACGTATTGAGCACCGGATGGGCCTGGATGCCTCTGTGGCGGCCAGCGATGATGGCATCGTCGCCCGCTTCCCCGCCAGCGAGGAGGAGCCACCGGGCGCGGAACTCTTTGTCTTCGGGAGTGACAGGCTCACGCAGATCGTTACGGAGAGTGTGGGTCACTCTGCGCTGTTCGCCGCCCGCTTTCGTGAGTGTGCCTCGCGCGCGCTGCTGCTGCCCAGGCGCAATCCTGGCAAGCGTTCCCCGCTCTGGCAGCAGCGGCTGCGCGCCGGTCAGTTGCTGGCGGTTGCCAGCGCGCATGATGACTTTCCGATCCTGATCGAGACCGCACGCGAATGTCTGCAGGATGTTTATGACCTGCCTGCCCTGCACCATTTAATGGAGCAGATTGCGCAGGGCGAGGTGCAGTTCAGCGAAGTCACCACCGGACAGCCCTCCCCTTTCGCCGCTCCGCTGCTGTTCGGTTATGTCGCTGAATTTATCTATGCCAGCGATGCCCCTCAGGCGGAACGTCGTGCCTCTCTGCTGTCACTCGACAGCAACCTGCTGGGTGAACTGCTTGGTCAGACCCGCAAGCGTGACCTGCTGGAACCCGCTGTCGTCGCCGGGGTTGAACAGGCGTTACAGCGCCGTGATCCCCGCTATCAGGCACAGCACGCCGAAGGCATCATCGATCTGCTGCGCGATCTCGGTCCGCTCTCCGTAACGGAGATACGGGCACGCTTCAGCGGGGATGCACAGCAGGTCACCGGGGCGTTAACGCAGTTTGCGGCTGCGCGGCGCATTATTCCGGTCATTATCGCGGGTGAAGATCGCTGGGCCGTCATTGAAGATGCTGCCCGGCTGCGCGATGCGCTGGCGGTAGCGTTACCTGATGACCTGCCAGCAACATTTCTGTTACCACCCGCTGCCCCGCTGCATGATCTGATCGGCCAGTATGCACGCACCCATACGCTGTTCACCACCCGGTCACTGGCAGCCCGCTATGGTCTGGGTGTCGCCGTGGTGAATGAGGTACTGCTGACCCTGCTCCAGCAGGGCAGCCTGCTGAATATGGGATCGGCAGCAGGCGAATCGGAACCGGCGTGGGTTGCCGCCGATATCTTCTCGCGGCTGCGACTGCGTTCACTGCAATCAGCACGTGAAGCCACGCGCCCTGTTCCGCCCGCTGTCTGGGTCACTCTGTTGCTGGAGCGCCACGGCGTGCTGAATGAACGGCGTCAGGAGCAGGAGGGTGCCGAGGGCGTGTTGCGGGTCATTGAGCAGCTCGCCGGCGTGCCGTTACCCGCCTCGCTCTGGGAGTCGCAGATCCTGCGCGCCAGAGTGGCCGACTATCAACCCGCCATGCTTGATGAACTGCTCAGCCGTGGCGAGGTGATCTGGTGTGGTCATAAGGCGCTGGGCCACAACGATGGGCTGATCTCGCTGCACCTGACGGAATGTGCCGCGGAGACGCTGCCGGTCATTGACACCACCCAGCCTGTCACACCGCTGCAGCAGCAGATTATTGACGCACTCAGCCGGGGTGGCGCCTGGTTTGTTCATGAGATCATGGCGCAGCAGGGGGAGGCAGAGTTGCCGTCTGACAGCCTCTGTGAAGCGCTGTGGCAACTGGTGTGGCAGGGTTATGTCACCGCAGACAGCTGGATTGCGGTGCGGGGCCTGCTCACGACACCCGGTGCATCCCGTGCGCGTCCGGCACGTACCCTGCGCACGCGTTTTGGCCAGCGCTTTACACCTGGCGCGCTGACGGCCCGCAGACCGGCGGTCAACACTCTGGCCGGACGCTGGTCGCGGCTCCCGCGTCAGCCGGTTGCGCCTGCCCGACTGGCCCTGTCGCTGGCGGAGAACCTGCTTGACCGCTATGGCGTGATCACCCGCGGCAGCGCGGTTGCTGAACAGATCCCGGGAGGGTTTCCGGCTCTGCAGCCGGTGTTGCGCAGTATGGAAGATGCCGGCCGGCTGTTACGCGGACGTTTTGTCGACGGTGCGGGCGGTGCACAGTTTGCCGATCAGCAGACGATTGAACGACTGCGCAAACTGGCAGAGAACCCGGTCGCTGAGGCTGACGCCGTCGTACTGGCGGCACCCGATCCGGCTAATCCGTTTGGCGCGATGCTGAGCTGGCCGGTTCATGGCAGCGGTACACGCCCCACCCGTCGTCCGGGCGGACGCGTGGTGATTGCCGGTGGCGCACTGCTGCTCTACCTGACCCCCGGCGGTAAAGAGTTACTGACCTTTACCGACGATCCCGCACGGCAACAGGCGGCGGTGGCGGCGCTGGGTGCGGCGCTGCAACGGGAAAACTCCGCCATGTTTACGCTGGAGCGGGCAGATGGCAAACCGGTAACCCAGTCTCCCCTGCTTAACGCTTTACGCCACGCCGGTTTTTCGCGGGTGCCACAGGGTCTCAGCTGGTATAGCTGAACACCTGCTGGATCGCTGAATCACCATTACACTTAATCGACATCCACGCAGGAGGTTTTCATGTCAGATACCACCATGACTTTCAAGTTAGGCGATCGCGAAGTTAACCGTCTTGGCTATGGCGCTATGCAACTGGCCGGGCCTGGCGTGTTTGGCCCGGTTAAAGATGAAGCGCGCGCGATACAGGTTTTACGTGACGCCATTAAGGCTGGCGTCAACCACATCGACACCAGCGATTTTTACGGTCCGCACGAAACCAACAAATTAATCAGGAAGGCGCTCCATCCCTATCCGGAGGATCTCTGTATTGTCACCAAAGTGGGGGCACGTCGTGATGCCAGAGGCGGCTGGCAGGCGGCGATGGAGCCGGAGGCGCTGACTCAGGCCGTAGAAGATAATCTCCGCCACCTTGGCCTGGACGTTCTTGAGGTGGTGAATCTGCGCAGTATGCTGCATCCGGCTAAACCCAAAGAGGGCTCTCTTGCCCCTCAACTGGAGGCACTGCTGGCGTTGCAGGCACGCGGGCTGATTCGCCACATCGGTCTGAGTAATGTCACGGCTACGCAGATCGCAGAGGCCAGGGCGATGACGCCGATTGTCTGCGTACAGAACATGTATAACCTCGCGCATCGGCAGGATGATGAGCTGGTGGATCAGCTTGCTCAGCAGGGCATCGCCTGGGTGCCTTTCTTCCCGCTGGGCGGTTTTTCTCCCCTGCAGTCGGAGCAACTTAATGAGGTGGCTGCGTCCCTGAACGCCACCCCTATGCAGGTCGCCCTGGCCTGGCTGCTGCGACGTTCGCCCAATATTCTGCTGATACCGGGCACCTCCTCCCCCGCGCATCTGCAGGAGAACCTTGCCAGCCGCAGCCTGGTGCTGTCAGACGAGGTGATGGCAAAACTGAATACGCTATAAATCCCGGCCTGCACGCTGCAGGCCGGTTGTGATCCTGCATTCAGAAGTCACTGAGGCAGGCTGCCAGTGGGGGCCTGTCACTGCAGTCAATGTGATGCGTGATGCGCGTGATCATGTAAGGATAGAACGGGTTAGAGGTCGCACGCATAATCGAGTCCAGCCCCACGATCAGCACGGCACTCTCACCGCGCAGCGACAGCGTGCCAAAACTGATGCCGAATTCATTTTTCCTTTCAGGCGCACTGCCATACAGCCCATCCTCCGCCGGAAACGGAATAGCGACATGTGACAGAGAGTAGAGGCCGGCAGGATAGTCGATCGCCAGTGGCGCCCTCTTCTCCTGCGTCTCTCCCGCAGGCACGCTTCGGGTCACCATTTTGAGCGAGGTGGGTGATGCGTTAGTGATGAGGGTCGTGGCGTAATCCCGACGCGCCTCTGGCAACAGCTGACTGACCGCGGTGTAGGAGGAGCGGCGGAATAACGGACTAACGCTGACCGCCTGATTGATATCAAACAGCACCAGCTGACTGCCATTTTCCGGCAGGTAGTGATAGAGCGATCGGATGACCGAAGGCGTACTCACGGTCGAGTCCATCACGGACTGAAAGGTCAGCACCGGCGGGAAATCTGACAATCGCTGGTCACGGGCATGCTGCTGAATCTCCTTCTGCAGCGCCTGCGTCAGCAGCCAGGTCTGGCGGGCTGCGTGTATCGGGAAGGAGTTATATTTAAACGGGTTAAACTCCGGCACGATGTTCAGCCAGGCCGTTTTCGAAAAGGCCGGTAACACAGAGGGCAGACCGGCCATGCCCGCGAAGCGGGCAAAACGGGTTACGCCGATCATCGGCGATAACAGAATCAGCTGCTGCGGCTGACGCAGCGTGGGATCATTCTGGCTGTCGAGGGCATATTTTACGGCCAGCGCCCCGCCGTTCGAGAATCCCACCAGATGCAGAGGCGTCTGCTTGCCTGCCAGCCGCGTCGCCTCTCTTACCGCCAGACGTGTCGCAGCCATCCAGTCCTGCCAGTCAACATCGGTCAGCCCTGCGGGCACCGTACCGTGACCCGGTAACCTTATTGCGACCGCCACATAGCCCTGCTGACGATACACTTCTGCAACGTGCCGCAGGCTATAGGGACTGTCGGTCAGCCCATGCAACAGGACAACGCTTCCACGGGGTTTGCCGGTCGGGTGCAGAATATAGGAGCGGTTCCAGTCCCGAGTAAAATGGCCCGGATAGATCATGCTGTCGGCAGAGTAGCGGTTGAGCGGGGTTTTCTCATCATCGCTGAGCTGGTCAGTGACCTGCTGCTTCATCTCATCGAACAGCCGGTTCTCTGCTCTGAGATAGTCGGCATAGCTCGCCTTGTCGAGCGCTTCAACGGTCAGCTCATGCGGGACCCAGGTATGCCAGCGCTGTAGCTCAGGTCCGCGTTCTGCTTCATAGATACGAAAAATCAGTAACAGAAGTATCAGCCCCCCAGCCACCAGGATGACATGCCATAGCCTGCGGGAAATGGTTTTCAGCTTCCGGGTCATAGTTCCTTTCCAGAAAAATCAGAATGTACAGCGAACCCTGCGAACGGCACATTGCCGTTACTGTGATGGCCGGGAGTATGAGTAAACGGCCCGTTCAGCGCCTGAGACTCTCTGAATAAAAGCGAGCCAGAACAGCAGCGTTTTCTGAGCCCTCCGCACGGTGAACCCCTTACGGTTGGTATGCAGAGCAGATGACAAGGGAGTATAGCGCAGCGCCTCAGGCAATCTTTGTCTGCGGTCATGCTTCATCTGACTGACCGTTTCTGTAATAGCTACCGGGAGTGTAATGCGTTGTTTTCTGGCGATTTCAGCCTGAAATCGCCAGAGCGGTATAAAAAAAGACCACACCTCTGAGCTGATTACAGTGAACGTCTGTTCTGATGACGTATCAGCCGGAGGAAGAAAAAGACAGATTGAGGGGAATGCGGAGAGGAAAACCGGATTCGGCGCGTGTGCCGAATCCGGGGGTGGAATTATCAGGCTTCAGCCGCTTTCTGCTTTTCGCCAAACTTCTCTTTCATGTGCGATTCGATTTCTTCCAGACTCTTTCCGCGCGTTTCCGGCACCATCGCCATCACGAAGATAAGCGATCCGACGTTGATCGCGGCAAAGATAAAGAAGGTGGTGCTGCCGGCATATTCCATGATCGGCGGGAAGCCAAACGCGACTACCGCGTTGAAAATCCACTGAAGTGACACTGCACCGCCCGTCAGGACGCCGCGCAGCTGCATCGGGAACAGCTCCGACATCATCAGCCAGTAGACCGGCGAGATGCACATCTGCATGCAGAACAGGAACAGCAGAATACAGGCCAGCGCCAGATAACTCTGCATCAGGCTGGTGCTCATAAAGGTCAGCACGCTCCCCAGCAGAATCTGCGCGGTGACAACCAGGCAAAGACCGGTGATCAGCATGGTGCGACGCGGGAAGCGACTGATAGCCCAGATGCCGACAAAGGTGGCCAGTACCGATACCACGCCGTTACCGATGGTAGCGGCGATCGAGGCACTGGTGCCCAGACCGGTCGACTTCAGGATAATAGGCGTGTAGTACATAAACCCGTTAACGCCGGTAAACTGCGCGACGAAGCCCAGACCGACGCCGATGATCATCAGCCGGATGACCCATTTCTCACGGATCAGGGTTTTTGCATCAGGACCCCGCTCTGCCGCCTTCGCCTGCTTCTTCATCTGCGCCATCTCATGGCGCACCTCACGCGGCGTCTCGCGCAGGTACTTCAGGATCTTTTTCGCCTCTTTCAGTCGACCTTCCGCCACCAGCCAGTGTGGTGATGCAGGCACAAAGAAGGTGCCGATAAACAGCAGAAGCCCCGGCACCATCGCAATCGCCAGCATATAGCGCCACAGGTGCTCATCATGCAGCAGATAGCTCAGCAGCGTACTGGCAACGTAGGCGACCAGCTGCCCGGTCACGATCATCAGCTCGTTACGGCTGACCAGTGGCGCACGCAGGCGCGGCCCGGCAATCTCGGCGATAAACACCGGCACAGTCGACGAGCCACCGCCGACAGCGATACCCAGCAGGAAGCGCATTGCCACCATGACGTTGACCGAAGGCGCCAGCGCAGTTCCCAGTGAACCCAGCACGAAAATCACCGCCAGTGAACGTAACGTAATACGGCGACCAAAGCGGTCAGAGAAGAAACCACTGAGGAAAGAACCGATCGCGGCCCCGAATACCAGCGAAGAGGCGACCAGTCCTTCAGTGAAGGAGTTGAGCCCCAGCCCGCCCTGAGCAGGCGGGGACGTCATATAAGGTAATGCACCTGAGATAATCCCGGTGTCGTAACCAAAAGCCAGCGCACCCATCGTCGCCACCAGCACCACCAGAAAAATACGCTGGCGAACCGTATCGGCTGGCGCGTGGTCGCCCGTATCACCCGAGTCTGAAGTATTAATACTCATCATATCCCTGTCATAAAAGTTAAGCGGCCCGCCTGATTAAATTTCATACGGACCAGAAATGGAACATTCGCACCAATTGTGTAAAGAAGTGTAGACGGTATTCTGGAGTTAGCTCTTGCAAAGCACTTTTTATAAAGCGTGACTTTTAAACAGGTTAATCAGCGTGATAGTCGCGCTGACTGACTAATCCTCTGCCGGTGTGATGACATCGCTCATGGTGATGCTGTCCGGCGGATACCGCGTCAGCTGGCTGGCAGAAATGTGCATTTTCCGATCTTATCCTGACAACCCGGAATGACACCTGAACGGCCTTTTACTGATTGCAGTGGACAGTGCAGGTGGAATATCGACGCACTATCGTTATGAACAGATCGGATGATTGCGCTACCTTCTCGACGCCAGTGTCCAGGGGCGAAGTGTGGCGGTAAGTGCAAAGGGACAGCCGTGGGAAGGAGGGCGTAAAGTCTGTCGTTGCAGTCCCCGGAACCGTTGACTTCCCGATTCACTGTAAACAGTAGCAGGCTTATTGCCGGAGAAAAAAGTTATCCACTTTTTCTGTGGATAACTGAGGGATATTTTCTGAGTATCTTTTCATACTGGCTGACCTTCATCCGGCTATGACTAAGACAGGCTTCGTTTCTCCTCCTTTCTGTTCGTTTGTAAACACCACGCTGGTGATGGGGTAGTGGCGCAAATGGCGATTTCAGGCTGAAATTCTCAGTACATAAAGATTAAATACAACGGGTTAAAGTCAGAATCACCACGCAGACAAGCGCACTTTAACTGAAGGTTCGCCTGGCGGCGCTGAATAATTCTGAGCTAAGGCACAATGACTCAAAATCAGTCAGGCCGGGCTGGTCACTAATGAAGCACCTTAGCGACAGCAGTATGCCGTTACGCTGACCAGGCGGCCCGAACCGGAGCAATAAAAAGTTAAAGCAGAGAAAGGCGAGGTTATGCCCTCAGCGTAAACCAGGCGGCAACGAAGCGCGCGTCAAAGGGGCTGATGACGTGGCGATTTCATGACGGTTGAAAGCAGACAATTCATCAATAAATACATGCTATTCAACAGGTTAATTATCACACACACGCTGAAATTATGGCGATTTCAGCCTGAAATTCGGCTTTAAGTCGTCTGTCAGACGGCGTATGCAGGGATAACCATAAAAAAAAGCCAGCCCCGAAGGCTGGCTGATGAGAAAAGCATGAACTCAGCGGTTGAGATATTTTTTTAGCGTCTCGGCGATGACTTTATCCAGTTCTTCCTGCAGCTCTTTCGACTGACGGTTAAACTCATAGCTGAACATCCGGCCACGCACCTTTTTGCGGGCAAAGCGATCTTTGTCTGCAAATGACCAGAGCGCCACAGAGTGCGTTTTATCTTTCTCCGGTTCCTTAATCAGCGTCTGGCTCCCCTGACGAATCAGTCGCAGGATGTGATTTTTAATCTCATCCTCCGCCAGACCTTCGCGAGCGCACACCACATCAATTTCCATCGAGATGGCTTCAATCAGCGCCTCTGTGCTTTGTCCTGACTCGTTCAGCTTCTCCGCTGCCTGTAATAACGCCTTATAGTCCGGATAGGTGAGTTCAGCCTGATTAGGGAATAGCGAAATCAGATCGGCAGGCACGCTGGCAGCCTGAAGCGCACGCGTGACTTTTGCCTGAGACAGCCCCTGATTTTCGGCAATCTCTTTTTGTGATAATCCGCCATCCTTCAGCGTCAGCAGTCGCATCCCCACTTCACGCAGGTTATGCTCCCGGGCCGTCTGAATATCCTGCGCCAGTCTGCGCGCCTCATCGGCGGTGACAGGCGATTCGGTTATCAGGACATCCAGACCGGTCTTGCAGTAAAGCGCAGCGGCACGGCGACGTGAGCCGTCAAGGATCTCAATGCGTCCGTCACGCATCACACCAATCGCAGGGAAAAACTGCTGCAGTTTAATGGTGCGGATAATGTCACGCAGGGAATCAGGTGTCAGTCCTGCCTGATCGCGTCCGTTGGTTTCCATCGTGACAAAGGTTTTGCTTTCAACATCGCCTGCGGCAATGCGTTCAAAACGAAACTGCGCACGCTTGCCGGTGGCCAGCACGAAAGTCTGGCTGTGCTGGCTGTCAGGTGCATCATTTTCCAGTGGCGTCTGGCTGAAGGTTCTGCCAATCGTAATTCTTTTTGCGCTCATACAAACCTCAGTTCAGGCGAATAAATTCGATACGGTCGAAAACGGCTTTTGCAAAATCCTCTGCGGCGGAGCGCGCATTTTTCAGGGCTTCGCTGCTGCCAACATAGGTCGACGGGTTCGCGGAAATGACCGTATCAAAGGATTCACCACAACGTTCAAAACCATCCAGGCGGGGAAGGGCTGCATCAAGCATATCGCCACCAAAAATCTCTTTTGCCAGGCTGTGGCAGAGTTTATGGTCTGCTTTATTTGAGAGCTTGGACATAAAGCCGATGTTGCCCTGTAAGCGGCAGGTTGCGCCGGAATCTTCAATAATCGCGATCAGCTCTGGCAGGCGAGTCAGATATTTAAGCGTTGAGTGGAAGTCAACCTGGGCCGGAGGAACCGGCGTCATCAGCAGGTCAGAAGCTGCGATGGCGTTCTTGAGAAACGCATCCAGATGCGGCCCGCTGTCGACAAAGATAAAGTCATAATCTTTTTTCAGCTTAGCGATAACGTTGTCATACAGCACGGCGTGAACGTTCTGCTGTGGCAGATGCTCAGCGCAAAGCTCATCCCAGCGCGAAGCGATAAAGGCATCGTCAATCGAGGCTGGGAGCACATCAACGCCGGGAATGATTGAAGGAACGATAAATTCGTTAACCAGCTCATCCCGCGAGACATTCTGCAGCATCGCCTGTGCAGCCGTCGCCTCTACCAGCCCCACTGAGCGCTCGTGGTTCAGAAACATCGTGGCTGAGGACTGCGGATCGAGGTCAATAACCAGGATACGCAAGTCTTCAAACAGCAGATGGGGGTGGGCGCGCAGCGCGTGCGCCAGGGAAACGGTAGAAACGGTTTTGGAAACGCCGCCCTTCAGATTGCCGACAAAGAGGGTGTAGGCTTCACCATGGCGGTCGCGATACTTCGGCACGCCACGATGATGATAAATATCGATAATATTCTGGATCGACATGGCGTACTTAACAGACGTCCCTGCGGCGCGTTTATCAAACTGATAGCCACTCTCTTCCATCTCATTGACGGCATAATCGACGCTGGCTCGGGTCAGTTTAGGCAACTTGGCTAACGCCGCCTTGGCGTAGACCTGATAATAGGTATTTTCATGCAGTTCCTGCTTCTGCGCCTGAATCTGCTCGGTGAGGCTGAGCAGCATGCGTTCTGAACGCTGTGCAACCTTCATCACCTGCTTGTCGTCGTTAGCCATAGTTGCTCCAGATATGTAGGATTTACGACTTTATACAGAAATCCTGCACATGAGGCAATAAATTATCTTCTCAACATAATCTGCGTTTTTATGTAACAGCACGGGTTATAGTGAGCTTCATCACACTATTGCTGCAGAGCGGAACGATATCGCGCGCTCAGAACCGGAACATTCACTGTAATCAGCACAACGTTCACTGTAATGAGTGAACCGCTTAAGGGTAAGCAGTGCATCATTGCAATGACAGACAAGAGGGAAAAACAGCAGGCACAGGAAGATAAGCGGAAAACATTCACTGTAATCAGCAGCAGCCTAATCATAATGCCGATAGCGATCGGCAGGATGGTTCGCCAGATCAGAATTGTGCAACCTGCAGATATCTGCCTTTAGCGGGAAGAAGTCGCTTTCGTGGCTCAGCCAGCAAAAAGCAAAACGTTCACTGTAATCAGTAGCGTTCAGTCTGCCGACGATGACCAGTCTGATGTTCACTGTAATCAGCAGGGGGATGTTATACGCCAGGTCAGGCAGAAAGGGCAAGGCAAAGATTCACTGTAATCAGCAATAGTCTGCTGACCTTCTTCGCGGAGGGCAAACATGGCGCGGAACAGCAGATAAAAGGTGAAACTGTCACTTCACCGGCGGATAGCTAACTGCGTGTGGCTGGTAACGTTTACTGTAATCAGTCGCGCCCACTGTGGGATACTATTCACTGTAGTCGGTAAGTGAACAAAGTCCAGGCTGACATTCACTGTAATCAGCAGAAATGTCAGATCCGGTTTGGCCGCTGTAAGGATTAATCAGGGCCCTGCCTGACGCAGTAACTGACAACGTCCTGCAGGGTATCTCTGATTCCCTGCTAACGTTCACTGTAATCAGCAAACAGGAGCAGCAGTTGTTCGTTAACTGCCAGGCATTCACTGTAATCAGTACAACATTCACTGTAGTCAGTATAACGCTTCCGCTCGTCTCCTGATCAGCATGCAAGCTTCAGGCAGGCGTCAGAAACATTCACTGTAATCAGTACAACATTCACTGTAGTCAGTATAACGCTTCCGCTCGTCTCCTGATCAGCATGCAAGCTTCAGGCAGGCGTCAGAAACATTCACTGTAATCAGTAGCGGTCACGCAGCAATCCGCCACCCTGTATAACGGCAGCCTTAGCCTGTTACTGTTCACTGTAATCAGTAACGCAACCCCGCTGTTCTGACCCTGGCGGCAGAGGATCATAGCGCGCTGAACCGGTGCATCATCATCACGCTGCTTTAAAGCAGGGAGAGATTGCTGCATTCACTGTAATCAGCAACAGGGGATAAGAGGACGGCCCGGAACGTTCACTGTAATCAGTAAACGTCAGCGCAGAGAAGATGACGAGAAATGTATGTGAGTACACACTTTCGTTAAAGCCCTGAAACGGTGGCATCTGCAGGAAAAGGATTATCGCTGTTATCGTTCTGAGAGATAAAAGGCTACTGATTACAGTGAACGTTGCTGAATACAGTGAATGGGTGGTGGTGACTGATTACAGTGAATGGTGAGGAGAGGCTCGCTTCCCACAGGCAGCGGGAAAGTGACACTGCCACGCGGTCTGCTGATTACAGTGAACGCGAGCCGTTAGTCATCAAATTCGATGTCATCCAGGGAGTCGATACTCTCCAGATTGCTGATGCCATCCAGCTTTGGCGTACGGCTGTGGATAATGAAAAAGACTGAGCGACCACGCTTTACTTCTGAATAGTCCAGATAACCAATCTCTTTCAGCTGCTCCATCGCACGTCGTACCACGTGGTTCTGCGTCGTGGTCTTGGAGCCCAGATTCAGGCGCATGCGCAGGCGTGCCAGTGAGATAGGGGCAGGATTGGTGGGCAGACTCTCCAGGAAGGTATAGAGCGCCTGAGCAGACTCCTTGCGCTTCAGACGGGATATCGCACGCAGCTGAAGCAGGACTTTATGATCAAAGTTATAGAGTTCGAACAGCTTTGGGTCAGCCTGAATACGCACGATATCCTTTTCGCGATCGTAATAAGCAGACTGAACAAGGTGGGTGTGATACGCCTTGCCATTGCCTTCAAAGGAGAGGGTATTGGTCGCGATACGGCGTAACGACGCGTCCAGGCGCTTACGCAGTGCGGCTGAAGAGTTTGCCGAGGGAATGCCGCACATCTTCACAAAGTCGATAAAGGGGAGTGTGACGGTATCGCCTTTGGTGGGATAGCGGGAGAACGACTGAATGATGCCCGCCCAGGTTTTGAAATCGTTATCCATATCCAGCCGCGCGCCGGTAATGGTAATCTTTTCGTACCCTTCGGCTTTCACCAGCGTCAGGTTCTTCAGCTCTTTAGTCGCATCCGTTGAGGCCATCGCACCGGATTTACCGCGTGCCGTCGATTTCAGGGTCGGCACGAACAGTCCCAGACGCATTAAGGCGACCGGCTGAACGGTATTATTCTTGTTGGGATGAAGCTGAATAACTTCACCACTGTTTTTGGTCACTGACAGAAAAGGTTCTAGCAACGCTTTGTTTTCATTGTCTTTATCTGCCATGGCGTAGGATCTTCATTCTGTGGATGAAAGGGATCGTTTTCTGACTACAGTGAACATTAGCACTGTTTACAGTGAACATGCTACCTGGTACAGTGAATAAAGTACTGATTACAGTGAACACTTTACTGATTATAGTGAACGCGATCACCCTTTCAGCCCTTGGTGGGTGCGGCCTGCGACGATCGGGGATCTCTTAGGATCTCTATATGATCTATTAAGGATCGTTTTTTAGGATCGGGTCACTGTATAAGTGGATAACTTCCTCATTCGCTTATGCTTCAGAAGCGTTTATGCTGCATCTCGTCTCTCTCTGTACATTTCGCGCCGGAAGCCGCTTCGCAGCAATCCTGCCACCTGCATTCTCGAAAAATAAACAACTTCCTCACTATTATTCATTTTTCATCATCAACTTCAGCGCGTATCGTCTTTTCATCACTGAAAGAATAAGGAAAGGGCACCATGACTGAACATGTACTCTCACGCAATCCGGCAACCGGCGAAATTCTGGCTCGTTATCCTCTTCAGAGCCCTGCAGAACTTGAACAGGCACTGACAAAAAGCGCCTCTGCCTTTGCCCTGTGGCAGCGCAGCAGCATGGACGATCGCGTTCATGTCCTGCGTCAGCTGGGCGAACAGATCCGACTGCGGGAAAACGATCTCTCCCGCACCATTACCCTCGAGATGGGCAAACCGATTGCTCAGGCGCGCGCAGAGGTTCTGAAATGCGCGAACCTGTGCGACTGGTATGCTGAACATGGCCCGGCTATGCTGGCCGATCAGCCGACGCAGGTTGCCGATGCCTGGCAGCGGTTTCGTCCTCTGGGCGTCATCCTGGCGGTGATGCCGTGGAATTTCCCGCTGTGGCAGGTTCTGCGCGGTGCAGTAAGCATGCTGCTGGCCGGGAACACCTACCTGCTGAAACACGCGCCAAACGTCATGGGAAGCGCCACGCTGATGGCGGAACTCTTTGAAGCAACCGATCTGCCAGCTGGTGGCTTTAACCTGATTAACGTCGACAATGATGGGGTCTCCGTCGCCATCAAGGATGACCGGATTGCCGCTGTTGCGGTGACTGGCAGCGTTCGGGCAGGTGCCGCCATTGCCGCACAGGCGGGCGCAGCACTGAAAAAGACCGTGCTGGAACTGGGCGGATCCGATCCCTTCATCGTACTGGCAGACGCCGATCTTGATGAAGCCGTGAAATCAGCCGTCATCGGACGTTTCCAGAACACCGGACAGGTCTGTATGGCTGCCAAGCGCTTTATTGTGGAAGCCCCAATCGCAGAAGCGTTTGAAAAACGCTTCACCGCAGCCGTGCAGGCCCTGACGATGGGCGATCCGCTGGACGAAAAGACGTTCCTCGGCCCGATGGCACGCGCCGATCTGCGCGATGAACTGGATGGTCAGGTTAAGGCGACACTGCGTGAAGGCGCCCGTCTGGTACTGGGCGGCGAGAAGGTAGCAGGGGAGGGGAATTATTATGCTCCGACTATTCTTGCCGATGTTACGCCTGCCATGACCGCTTTCAGAGAGGAGCTGTTCGGCCCCGTCGCCGCCATTGCGGTCGCACGCGATCCACAACATGCACTGGAGATCGCCAACGACAGCGACTTTGGCCTCAGCGCCACCGTCTGGAGCGGCAACGAAGCGATCGCCGATCAGCTGGCGCTGCAGCTGGAAGTCGGGGCCGTCTTTGTGAATGGCAACGGCGCGTCCGATCCGCGTGTCACCATCGGCGGCGTGAAAAAAAGCGGCTACGGCCGTGAACTGTCACATTTCGGCGTACATGAGTTCTGTAACGTCCAGACCGTGTGGAAGAATCGCCGCTAAGCGTTACTGAGCAGCCGGAAGATAGGCAGGTGCGGGTCTGGAACCCGCACTGAGCGGACGCAGCAGCCGATGCGGAGCAAAAGCACTCAGCATCGGTGAAGCTGTTCCGCTCAGCATCGCCTCTGCCACCAGCCTGCCCAGCAACGGGGCAAGGGTCATCCCGCTATGGCTGACCATCAGGTAGACACGTGAAGCATCACTGATATACCCCAGCGCAGGCAGTCCATCGGACGGCCGCGACCGCTGTCCCGTTTCTATCCGCTCAATCCTCGCGCCCTCGCACTGCCTGAAAAGCCGCTGCAGGCGTCGCAGCATCTCTTTTCCAATCAGCCCATCAGGAGAAGCCAGACGGGCCGGATCGGCGTGCTGATCCAGATCCAGTGCCTGCAGCATCAGACGACCCGCGCCATCCGGGCGCACATTAAGTTCCGGCGTAATCAGATTGCAGTTGAGTGAGACGGGTAACGGCTGCGTCTGTGCCAGAAAACTGCAGGCAACAGGATCGGCCCGGTTCGCATCGGTCATCGCCAGTTGCAGCCCGCACTGGCTCATCAGTTCCGGGGCCCAGCGGCCGGAGGCCAGCACCAGCTGATCCCCCTGCCAGGTTTCACCGCTGGCCAGGGTCAGCTGAACATCGCGGTCTGATTCGGTCAGCGTGGTCACCTCATTGTTGCAGACCAGCTGGCCACCACTGGCCCGCAGGTCGGCTATCAGAGAGGCGATAAACAGGCTCGGATAGAGCAGGCATTCCGAAGGAAAAAACCATCCCTGCTGAACGCGGGGATCGAGCCGAAGCTCCGGCAGTGCGCTCAGCAGCGCGGCACGATCGCGGGTTACGACGGGATAGTGCAGGGCGGAGAGTTTCGCGGCTCGCTGTTCCAGCTGACGCTGAGTGGCTTCATCGCTCGCCCACTCCAGCGTACCGGTTTCCAGCAGCCACTGTGGCGATGACGGGTGTGCAGCCTGCCAGCGCTTGTGTTCGTCAATCGCAGCGGCATTAAGCTCATGGTAACGGGCGGGATCTTTGCCGTTGGCGTTAACCCAGGCATAGCTGATCTGGCTGGTGCCGCAGCCGGGAAGGTTTTTATCAAAGACCGTCACCTGCGCGCCGCGGCGGGAGAGCGACTGCGCAACGGCTAAACCCAGCACGCCGGCACCGATAACGGCAATACGTTGTGGCATAGTTGGCTTCCCCGGAATGAAGATCGGCGGGCGAGGGTCGCCCGCCGGGTCAGTTCACTATTACGGAGCCCGGAAGTGCCGTCAACTCACCTGTCAGGCCGTCACCTCATCAAACCAGGCGGGCACCGGATCGGGCAGGGTGACCCACTGCTCCGGTCCCATCGCCATCTCCTCAGGAGTCAGCAGCGCCTGTTCCAGCGCGTCCCGTATATGTGCCTCGTCCATCTCAATACCGATAAAGACCAGCTCCTGACGTGCATCCCCGACGCCTTCCTGCCACTGTTCAGCGATGAAGTTAAGGGTGTCCGCATCCTGCGGCCAGTCGGATCGTGGCACGCTGGCCCACCAGCGTCCGGCGTAACCCTGGCGCGCTACCGCGCCCGCCTGTGACCAGAGCGCCGCATAACCCGGCCGGCTGGCGAGCCAGAAATACCCTTTAGAGCGGATCACGCCCTCCAGCTGGTGATTGACCACCTGCCAGAAGCGCGCCGGATGAAAAGGACGACGGGCACGCCAGGCAAAACTGCGAATACCGTACTCTTCTGATTCCGGCTGATGCTCACCGCGCAGCGTCTGCAGCCAGCCGGGAGCCTGCGCGGCCCGGTCGAAATCGAACCGGCCGGTGCTGAGCAGCGTCGCCAGCGGAACCTGCCCGAATTCGCTGTTTACGATGCGGGCATGGGGATTGAGGGCCCGCAGCATGCCCTGCAGCTGATGCAGCTCCGCCGGGCTGAGCAGATCCGTTTTGTTCAGCACCAGCAGATCACAGAACTCGATCTGATCCACCAGCAAATCCACCACCGCGCGCTCATCCTGCGCGCCCAGCGACTCACCGCGCGACTGCAGATCGTCCACCGAACGGTAGTCGCGCAGGAAGTTAAAGCCATCCACTACGGTGATCATACTGTCCAGCCGGGCATAGGCGGAGAGGCTTTCACCCTCTTCATCCTCAAACGTAAAGGTTTCCGCCACGGGCAGCGGCTCCGAAATACCGGTGGATTCAATCACCAGATGGTCAAAACGTCCCGCCTGAGCCAGCCTTTTTACCTCTACCAGCAGATCTTCACGCAGCGTGCAGCAGATGCAGCCGTTGCTCATTTCAACCAGTTTTTCATCGGTGCGCGACAGCTGCGCACCGCCGTTACGCACCAGGGCCGCGTCAATATTCACTTCAGACATATCATTGACGATGACCGCGATGCGGCGTCCTTCCCGGTTGTTGAGAATATGGTTAAGCAGGGTGGTTTTACCGGCACCGAGAAAGCCGGAGAGAACCGCAACGGGGAGACGCGGATCTTCTGATGTCAGGGTGGAAAGTGGCATAGTATTACCTGTAATGAGTGACCAATTGATATGTTATAACATAACATTTATGGCGCTCTTTTCAACCGGGACGCCAAAAAAGGAGAGGTCATGCAACAACTCACACTCGTTCCGCGTCTGATGCCTGACGTCAGGCGTGGTGAAAAAACCTCGACGGTGCGCTGGCAGGAGGGCGAGATCGTCACCGGTCCGTTGAGGCTGGTCAATCAGCAGAATGCGGCGGACTCGGTGGTGGTGTGGGTGACGCGGATCGATACCCTGCGGTTATCCGATGTCGCCGCCGCACTGGGAAAAGAGGCAGAGTGGCCGGATGCGGTGCTGCTGGCGGGGATGCGTGAGCACTATCCGGCCATCACGCTGGCGTGTCAGGTGCAGCTGATTACCCACCTGACGCCCGAACAGAGTCAGTCTCTCCTGACCGGAGGGTGATCAGTGATTCTCAATAATCATCATCGCCAGCGTATCCGCTTCCAGTGCGCGGAAAAGATGAGGTTCGTCACCCGGATAGGTAATGTAATCCCCGACGTTCAGTTCGACCGCCGTGTCGACCGGCCCGACCAGCGCCCGGCCGCGGGCAATAATAATATGCTCGACCGTATTGGGATTATGCGGATGTGAAACGCGCTCGCTGCCAGGCTGAACCTCCAGCAGGTAGATATCACGCCGGGCACCGGGAGGACAGGAAGCCAGTAAAATGGCCTGATAATCGGCCAGCTCAGCGGTCACCGACAGGCCTTCTCCTCGGCGGATCACCTGCAGCTGACGGGTGTCCGGCTCCATCAGGCGCGAAAAGGGGATGTTCAGCGTCACGCAGAGTGACCACAACGTTTCAATGCCGGGATTGCCCACACCGGCCTCCAGCTGTGACAGGGTCGATTTGGCAATCCCGGCACGGCGTGCCACTTCGGCCAGCGACAGGCCTGCCCGCTGACGTTCCCGCACTAATGCACTGGCGATAATGCTGATAGGGGTATTCACTTGCACTCCTGACAGATGCACTGTTTTTTATATCGAACGAAACGTTCGACTTGTAAATCGATTATAACGTGTTCATTATATCGGATTATATGTTCATTATGAGAGGGAGTGATGCTTTTTCCGCACATGCAGGTTCTGGACAAGGGGGTGATCAAAGCGATCTTTCTTGTCTGCGTCGCTGACGGTATTGTCGGTTTATCCTATGGCTCGCTGGCGTCTGCCGACGGATTCCCGCTCTGGGTGCCGCTGGCCCTCTCAACGCTGGTGCTGGCGGGGGCGTCAGAATTTCTGTTTATCGGCATCGTAGCTGGCGGAGGCAGTCCCTTTACCGCCGCCGCGGCGGGCCTGCTGGTGAACGCGCGTCACCTGCCGTTTGGCATCGCGGTCAAGGATCTGGTGGGTCAGGGACCACGGGGCTGGTTTGGCTGTCACATCATGAACGATGAAAGCGTGGTCTTTGGCATCTCTCAGCCGCAGCTGGCTCAGCGGCGCTGCGCATTCTGGCTGTGCGGCATCGGTATCGGGCTGATCTGGCCGATCACCGTGATGACCGGGGCGATGATTGGTCAGTTCATCCCCGATATTTCGGTCATCGGGCTGGATGCGGTGTTTCCTGCGATTCTTATCGCTCTGATTTTCCCGGCGCTGCGGCAGCGACGCACCCGGATCCCCGCCACCGTTGGCGCGCTGCTGTCACTGGTGGCGACGCCGCTGGTACCGGCAGGCATGCCGGTGCTGTTTTCGCTGCTGGGCCTGCTGACATGGAGATCGCGCAAATGATGCATCAGGGAACCCTCATCGCAGGCATCGCCCTGCTGGCCGCCGGCACCTGGCTGATGCGGTTTGCCGGTGTCAGGCTGGGCAACCGTCTTCCTATCAGTGAGCGCTCACAGCAGATGCTCTCCGATGCTGCAACCATCCTGCTGCTGGCGGTGGCGGCGACCACGACGCTGTTTGAAGGTCACCATTTTGCCGGGGTGGCCCGGGTAGCCGGAGTCGGCTTTGCCCTGCTGCTGGCCTGGCGTCGGGCACCGCTGATTATGATTATTCTCGGAGCGGCGGCGATGACGGCGCTGCTGCGGTTTCTCGGTGTGCCCTGACGACGCGGGACTCCTCAGACCGAAAAAAGGGGCGGGGCGTTGTATTCGGATCTGGGATCACGGCATGATGATCCTTTACCTCCTGACAGGAAGTGTTCCATGCCTCGTCCGTTACAGATAGGTCTGCTGCTGTTCCCTGAACTCACCCAGCTTGATTTGACCGGTCCCTGGGAAGTCTTTGCGCGCACGCCCGGCGTGGCGTGCCATCTGATCTGGAAGGATACTCAGCCGGTGCGATCCGATCGGGGCCTGTCGATTGTACCGACCACCACCTTTGAAGCCTGCCCGCCACTGGATGTGATCTTTGTGCCCGGCGGGCCGGGCCAGATTGCGTTGATGTCGGACACGGAAACGCTGGACTTCCTCCGGCAGCGAGCCGGTGAGGCGCAGTGGGTCACCTCGGTCTGCACCGGTTCGCTGGTGCTGGGGGCCGCCGGATTGTTACAGGGTTACCGGGCCACCTCACACTGGGGTTCCCTGGATCAGCTGGCTCTGCTGGGTGCGCAGCCGGTGAGTGAGCGGGTGGTCCGGGACCGCAATCGCATCACCGGAGCGGGCGTGACCTCCGGCATCGATTTTGCCCTGACGCTGGTGGCGGAGATAGCGGATGACGCGACAGCCAGAGCGATTCAGTTGCAGATGGAATACGATCCCGCTCCGCCCTACAACAGCGGTTCTCCGCAGAGTGCGCCCCCTCAGGAAGTCGAAGCAGCCCGGGCGAAGATGGCAGCGTTTATCGTCACGCGCCGTGCGGCAACCGAAGCGGCAGCAGCGCGGCTACAGGCTGATCAGTTTGCGCACGCCGGGGATACGCAGCAGCAGCAGTGACACTGTCATACTGAATATCAGGGTCAGGGCGATAACCAGCAGCTTATCGCCCAGCGTCTCGATGCGGATCGCTGCGGCCAGCAGTCCAAAAATCAGATAGTGCAGGATGTAAACACCCGTCATGGTCTTTCCCAGCGTGGTCAGCAGCGGCGTCACCCACCGGGCGCGCGCCGGCAGCCGGATGGCGTTGATGCTGATGACGATCAGCACCACCAGCAGATAAACCTGTGAACCGGTCAGCAGCACCTCGTTGCTGGTCGCCAGGAAGCGCGCAATAAAGTAATACCGCTCGTAGAGCCAGGTAAACAGGTAGACCGCAGGCAGCAGCAGCAGGCTGGTTTTTATCACCCGCGGTGAGGTGAAAAAGGGCATGACCGCCGGTGCGGCCATCAGCCGGCCCGACAGGTAGTAGAGCACCCATGTCCAGATGCGATACTGCGGCGGCAGTGAAAACAACCGCCTCTCCAGAGAGAGACTGGCAAGCAGATCGTAGGTAAACGCGAAAATCAGCAGCAGAAAAATGAGCAATGCCATGACGCCCGGCCGCCGGACCAGCCGATCGATCAGGGGATGCGACGCATAAATCACGATCAGCGCGATCACAAACCACGGCTGAATCAGATACCCCTTGTGATGCATCCCGGTAAGCCAGAAAAAGCTGAACCAGAAGAGAAAGATCAGCAGAATGCGGCGAATCCTGCCGAGCTGCCACGCAGGGGTAGGCTGCTCACCCGCATCCATATAGCCGCTGAGCAGAAAATAGAGCGGCGTGGCGATGGTGGAGACGAAGCTCAGCACGTTGAGCGTCAGGCTGACATCGTAGTAGTAACGATCGTAACTCTGATAAAGCGTAAAAAACGACACTGCCGCGATGCAGGCCAGCGTCTTCAGCATCGCCAGCCCGCTCTTATTCACCCTGCGCCTCCTGCTCCCGACCGTGGAAGCAGCGATACAATACCGGCAGCACCAGCAGCGTCAGCACGGTGGCGAACCCCAGGCCGAAGATAATCACCACCGCCATACTCTGGAAAAAAACGTCGCGCAGCAGCGGCAGCAGACCCAGCACCGTAGTGAAGGCGGTCAGCAGGATAGGGCGCAGACGTGACGTCGCGGCATCAGTAATCGCCTGCTGCAAAGGTTTCTCCTGGCGGAACAGCCGGATCTCTTCAATCAGCACGATCCCGTTGCGGATCAGCATACCCGACAGACTCAGCAGGCCAATCAGCGCCATAAAGCCAAACGGAATGCCGGTGAGGAGAAAGCCACAGGTCACGCCAATCAAAGCCAGCGGCACCGTAATCCAGATAGCCACGGCGTCGCGCAGCGAGTTGAACATCAGCACGGTAATGATGAACATCGCCAGGAAGCCCACCGGCAGCGAACTGAGCAGGCCGCTCTGCGCTTCACGTGAGCTCTCCAGCTCGCCACCCCATTCCAGCCGGTAGCCTGCGGGCAGTCTGAGCTGATCGATCTGTGGCTGAACCCGGGCCACCACCTGCGCGGCGGTCAGCCCCGAAGCCGGATCGGGATCGGTCTGCACGGTCAGCACGCGCGTCCGATCGCGACGCATAATCAGCGGATTTTCCCACGCCAGCCGGAAGTCAGCGATCACATTGCTCATCGGCACAAAGTGCTGGAGAGCGCTGCTCCAGAGCTGGATATTCTCAATATGATCGACGCTCTGCCGCTCCTCATCGGCGGGGTAGAGCATCACCGGCATCAACCGCGAACCGTCACGGAAAAGGCCTACCGCGTCACCGCTGAAATTCATCCTCAGCGCCTGGTCAATATCCCGCTTATCAATGCCCAGCTCCTGCCCGCGCAGCGCCGAATAGAGCGGGCGGAGCACCTTGCTGCGCTCCTGCCAGTCGTTACGCGCCGGGAAGGCTGAGCCATCAGCCAGGAAAATCGCATCCAGCTGGCTGCCGATATGACGCAGGACTTCAGGATCGGGGCCGATAACCCGCAGTGCAATCGCGCTGTCGCTGGCGCTGCCGAACTGAATGCGCTTAATGCGTGGCCTGACCTGCGGATAGTTCTGCTGGATAAACCTCTCGGTTTTCAGCGACAGGGCCTCCATCTGCCTGCCATCCTTCACCCGCACCATAATCTGGGCGAAGTTACTGTACTGACGTGCAGCGTCATAGGTAAGCGTAAAGCGCAGCGCGCCCTGACCGACCGTTGTCACCGTCGCCGCGACGCCCGGCTCCTGATTGATGAAGCGCGCAATGTCCTCTGCCGTCCCGGCGGTGTAGTGAATATCGGTGCCGTAGGGTAGCCAGAGATCGGTAAAAAAGATCGGTGTACCGGAGGAAGGAAAGAAGTTCTGCTTCACCTGGGTAAAGCCATACAGCGACAGGGCTAACAGTGCCACCATCACCGTCAGCGTCGTCAGGCGAAAACGCAACAGACCACCCAGCACCTGACGATAGAGCCGGAAAACCACCCCCTGGTAAGGCGCTGAGGCGGCGTTCTGCTCAGGCTGAATCGCACCCCGTCGCCGTTCACTCCAGTGGATAAACGCCGGCGTCAGGGTGAGGGCGGTTATCCAGCTCAGCATCAGGGAGATCAGCAGCACCTGAAACAGCGATTTGCAATATTCACCGGTGGAATCCTGCGACAGTCCAATCGGCGCAAAGGCAAGAATCGCGATGACCGTGGCACCCAGCAGCGGCAGGGCACTGCGACGCACCATGCGGGCAATGGCCTGTTGCAGAGGGCGGCCGCGCTGATGATCGATCTTTATCCCTTCCACCACCACGATGGCGTTATCCACCAGCATGCTGAGTGAAATAATCAGCGCACCCAGCGACACCCGCTGCAGCTCGAGGTTAAAAAGAAACATGATCAGAAGCGACCCGAGCACGTTAAGTGCCAGCGAGGCGGCAATCACCATGCCGCTGCGCAGGCCCATAAATAGCAGCAGCGTGCCCACCACGATGGCCAGCGCCATCAGAAAGTTGAGGATAAAGCCATCGACCGACTGCCTGACTTCGTGCGCCTGGTTATAGAAAACCTTCAGGCTGATCCCCACGGGGGTGTCCTGCTGATCCTGCTCCAGCTTCGCGGTGAGGGCATTGCCGACGTCGATCACATTGACGCCTGGCGCAAACGAAACGCCAATTGCCAGCGCCGCTTCCCCGTCAGCAAAGTAGAGGTTGGCCGGATTATCGGTCACGCCGCGTGTCAGGGTCGCGATATCACGCAGATGGAGATTCTGCGGACTGCCAGCGGGCAGAAGGGGCAGATCAGCCAGATCGTCAGGCGTCACCAGCTCGCCGGTGGGATGAAAGCGGATCGACTCGCTCTCAACCCGCAGCGCACCGGCACTGGCAACGCCATTGTTGCGGCTCAGCAGGTCGGCCACGCGCTGCGGCGTTATGCCGTAAGCGGTCATTTTGCTGGTGGAGAGCGCGATGCGGATCTCCTCCTGCTCAACGCCTGCCACCGCCACTTTCGCCACACCGGGTACCCGCACCAGATCGCGGCGCAGCTGATCGGCATAGTTGCGCAGCTCACTGTTGGTAAAATCTTTGCCGTGAATGACGAAGAAGTAGCCATAGACGTCGCCAAAGTCGTCGTTGACCAGCGGTGCCTGCACGCCAGGGGGAAACTGCCGGGCCGCATCGCCGACCCGGCGGCGCAGCTCATCCCAGATTTGCGGCAGCTGATCGGCCAGATAGCGGGGGTGAATATTCACGGTAATCTGCGACAGGCCGTTGCCTGAAATGGAGGTGACGTTGTCCAGATAAGGCAGGCGTTGCAGCGCATTTTCCAGCGGCAGCGTCACTTCCTCCTCCACCTGCTGCGCGGATGCGCCGGGATAGTGGGTGACAATCACCGCCGACTTAATGGTAAACAGCGGATCTTCGAGACGGCCGATGTTCAGCAGGGCATAGAGACCGCCCACGCCCAGCAGCAGAATGACCAGCCAGATGCGGACGGGCTTATCAAGAAAATGCGCCTGAATCCCCATTATAACCCCCGCTCACGTTGCCAGATGCGCACCGCTTCACCCTGGCGCAGCTCCCCCACACCGGCGGCGACAATACGGTCGCCCGGCTTCAGCCCGCTCAGGATCTCGATGCCCTGAGCGGTGAGGCGGCCCGTGGTGACCGGCCTGTCAGTGACGCGTAAGCCGTCGCCCGCTTCGTCGACCAGCCAGACGTGCGGTTGATTAGTCGGGCTGCGGTCCGGGTTGAACACGGCGGCCACCGGCACCACCAGCCGCGGCTGGGCGGCGGCATTCGGCAGATTATGCAGCCTGACGCGAACCGAGCCGCTGAGGCCGCTGACGCCCGGAAGATCGGCCGGACGCGGCATGGTCAGCACCACCTGCCAGGTCAGCGTCGCGGCGTTGGTCTGGCTGGTGTGCTCTTTGTACTGCGCGGTAAAAATGCGGCCCGGCAGGGCGTTAAACTGCACTTCGGGCTGATAGTGACGGTTCTGAACGTCCAGCGCGGAGAAGAGGGTTTCCGGCACGGTAAAGATAACGTCCAGCAGATCGGATCGCGTCAGCAGCGCAATGGGTTGCCCGGCGGCCACCACCTGATGATTTCGCGCCTGCACTTTTGCTATCACCCCGTCGAACGGCGCGCGCAGGGTAAGAAACTGCAGCTCTTCCTGCGCGATTTTCAGGGCCGTCGCGGCGGTGTCGCGGTTCGCTCGCTGTACGTCCATCTCTGACTTCGACACGGCGCTGCGCTGCTCCAGCGTGCGGAAACGCTGAAACTGCCGCTCCGCCAGTTGCAGCGCCGTCTGCCGGTCCCGCACCCGCAGCTTCGCATCGGCATCGTTCAGGCTGGCAAGAACCTGTCCCGCTTTCACCGCGGTGCCATCCCGGATATCGAGCTGAATTAACTGGCCCGGCCGTTTAAAGGCGAGATCGGTATTATCTCCGGCCTGAATACGCGCAGGAAAGACCCGGATATTTTGCGCCATGTCCGATTCAAGCGTAAAAACTTTAACGACGCGGGGCGGCGGCGCTTCCGGTTCTTTTTTTTCATCGCACGCTGTCATAAAAAAACAGCAGAGAAAAACAGAGATAACTTTGCGTTTAATCATTGTCTTCGCCTTAGCTGCAGATATTTCACGGCGGCACGATAAACATGAAGGCGTAATTCGCCCTGATGCTTTTCGCAACCGGGATAAAATAAAATTTAATATTCGTTGTCTGCGTCTGCCGCAACGGCAACAGGTTTGTGAATCCGTTTTATGCCGCCAGCTGCCTCACCACAAGCCAGGTCAGGAGGCCTGTCAGCGTCGTGGCGGTGACCGCGAAAATAACGAAACCGCAAAGCATGATAATGCTCTGTTTTTTCATCAGCGTTTCCTTTTTCAAGGCTGAATATAAGCCGAAGCACACTGCCTCAGATGACTTAAACCGTAGTTAAACGAAAAGCATCTTGTCATTCTCATAATATAAGTCAGATTTAATTTTGCCCGTTTATGTTATCCATCGGACGTTTCTTACCTAAATATGATATCGGTCATAACCGACGTGCAAGACTTCCCGCAAAATGCGTGCCTTTAATTGCGCCTTTAATTCATCGCTAAATGGCACGAGGTTTATATATGCTAAATAATGATAAGCAGGATAAAGCGTCAGCTTTATCTGAGCGCCCCTGGTATCAGCGCAGTGTGACAGAGATATTTTCTGATCTGAAAAGCTCGCCCGCCGGATTATCGACTGCCGAAGCACAGGAACGTCTGCGGAAGCAGGGCCCGAACGCGCTGCCGCAAAAGGCTGACCACTCTGCGCTGCTCAAATTCATCGCCCATTTTAAAGATGTGCTGATCTATATCCTGCTGGCGGCGGCGGTGATCACCGCGATGATGGGGCACTGGGTGGATACCTTTGTCATTATTGGCGTGGCCATGATTAACGCCCTCATCGGCTTTGTTCAGGAGAACAATGCCGAGAAATCACTGAAAAGCATCCAGAATATGCTCGCCAGCGAAGCGATGCTGATTCGGGATGGCAAACAGGTTACGGTGCCGACGCGCGATATCGTGGTGGGTGACGTGGTCATGCTGCGGCCCGGCGATAAAATTCCGGCCGACCTGAGACTGTATGAAGTGAATAATCTGCGGGTTGAAGAAGCAATTCTCACCGGCGAATCGACCGTGGTCTCAAAAAACAGCGATACGCTCAGCGGCGAAAAATCGCTGGGCGACCGACTGAATCTGGCCTTCTCCGGCACCACCGTCAGTTCCGGTACCGCATCAGGCGTGGTCATTGCCAGCGGCGGCGACACCGAACTGGGCCATATCAACGCGATGATCAGCGGCATCAGAGAAGCGAAAACCCCGCTGCTGGTGCAGATTGATAAACTTGGTAAGGCGATTTTTCTCATCATCCTGGCGATGATGGTGGTGCTGTTTATCTTTGGCTATCTGCTGCGGGATATCCCGCTGGGCGAACTGCTGCTCTCCGTGATCAGCCTCGCCGTCGCTACTGTGCCGGAAGGTCTGCCCGCCATTATCTCGATCATCCTGTCGCTGGGCGTCCAGTCGATGGCGCGATCCAATGCGATTATCCGGAAATTGCCGACCGTGGAAACGCTGGGCGCCATGTCCGTGATCTGCTCCGATAAAACCGGCACGCTGACCATGAATGAGATGACCGTGAAAGCGGTGGTGCTGGCGAAGAGCCGCTGGCGCGTCAGCGGCAACAGCTACGAACCCAAAGGGGAGATCGTGGCGGAGCAGGGCAGTGTGAATGCGGCGCAGGACCCCCTGTTCCAGCAGTTCCTGCAGGCGATCGATATCTGTAACGAGAGCCAGCTGCGTCAGGACAGTCAGGGACACTGGACCATCGTCGGTGGCCCGACCGAAGGGGCGCTCAAGGTGCTGGCGGCTAAAGGCCTGATGACCCCGCAGCCGGTGGAGGTGATCAGCAAACTGCCGTTTGATTCCCTCTACAAATATATGTCCGTCAGCTGTGTGATTAATGGCGAATCCTGGGTGCTGCTGACCGGCGCGCCAGATGTCCTGCTGACGCTGTGCCAGCAGCAGCAGACCCCGGACGGCCCGGAACCGATTGATCGGGCATACTGGGATGCGGCCATCACCACCTACGCCAGCGAAGGGCTGCGCACCGTCGCTGCCGCCTGGAAGAAAACCGCCGCTCCCGTGACGTCGCTGGATCACGCCGATCTGAAAAGTGAGATGGTTCTGCTGGGGCTGGCCTGCATGATGGACCCGCCACGTCCGGAAGCCATTGCGGCCATTGATGAGTGCCAGAAAGCAGGCATCCGCGTCAAAATGATCACCGGCGACCATCAGGAAACGGCGATGGCGATTGGTCAGATGCTGGGGATCGGTAACAGCCAGGCCGCCATTACCGGTTATGAGCTTGAGCATATGAGCGACGCCGAACTGGCCACGGCCGCGAAAACCTATGACATTTTTGCCCGCACCAGCCCGGAACATAAGCTGCGTCTGGTAAAAGCGCTGGAGGCGAGTGGGGAGATCGTCGGGATGACCGGCGACGGCGTGAACGATGCCCCCGCCCTGAAACAGGCTAACGTGGGCATTGCGATGGGCATCAAAGGCACGGAGGTCACCAAAGAGGCGGCCGATATGATTCTGGCTGACGATAACTTCGCCACCATCGCGGCGGCGATCAAAGAAGGGCGTCGGGTTTATGACAACCTGAAAAAGACCATTCTGTTTGTCATGCCAACCTGTATGGCACAGGGGCTGCTGATTATCATCGCGATTCTGATGGGCAATCTGCTGCCGTTAACGCCGGTTCAGATTCTGTGGATGAACATGGCGACCTCGGCCACGCTGTCGTTTGGTCTGGCGTTTGAGCCTGCCGAAGCTAACGTGATGCGCCGGCCACCGCGCAATGTTAAGGCCCACGTTATGGATGTCTACGCCATCTGGCGCGTGGTCTTTGTCAGCCTGCTGATCGCGGTCAGTGCCTTTGTGCTGGAAGCCTGGCTGCAGCCGCGCGGCTATACCCCGGAGTTTATCCGCACCGTGCTGCTGCAGATGCTGGTGACGGCGCAGTGGGTCTATATGCTGAACTGCCGTAACACCGATGGCTTCTCGCTGGATCGCGGTCTGCTGAAAAACCGGGGCCTCTGGCTCGTCACGCTGGTGCTGATTATCCTGCAGGCGATCATCATTTATGTGCCTCTGATGAACACGCTGTTTGGTACCCGCCCGCTGCCGATCAACTACTGGCTGATTTCGCTGCTGGTCGGCATCGCTATCTTTGCCGTGGTAGAGATTGAAAAACGTCTCACCCGCAGCTGGCGGGTGAAAACGCCGTCACTGCGTTAACTCAGAAATCGGGTCCTGCCGGGGATAACTCGCCAGCAGGACTTTTTTGATCAGAAAGGTCAACGGAATGGCCAGTATCCCGCCGGTAATCCCCAGCAGCGACTGCCAGAACAGGAAGGCCAGCAGCTGCGTGGTCAGTGCCAGATTCAGTCGCTTGCCAATCAGCAGCGGTTCAATCACCGAACTCAGACAGAGATTCAGCACCACAAAGAAAAGGGCTACCGCCAGCGCGACCTGCAGATCGAACAGGAGATAGCTCTGGATGACGGGCGGAATGGCCGCCAGAAACGAACCCAGCACCGGCACGTAGTTAAAAATGAACATCAGCACGCCCCAGAAAAAGGCAAACTTCAGCCCGATCAGATGTGCGCCAACACCCACGACCACCCCACCCAGAATGCTGGTCAGCGTTTTCACCCGGGCATAAACAATAACGCTCTGAATCCCCTCATGTAACGCCAGATAAAAGGCCCGTTGTTCTCCCTGCATACGCCGTTGCAGCGCATTTTTCAGCAGCGGCATCTCATAGAGCATAAACAGCAGCATCAGGAACACCATAATCCACCAGGAGATCACCCCCGGGATCTGCGTCAGAAAGGCGGTGACGATACGTACTATCGCCCCCGCATCCACAAAGGCCAGTAATCTGTCGGGGGTGACGGCAATATCCAGCCGGGCAAAAGCCAGCGTCAGCTGATCCAGTCGGGCGGCCAGCAGCACCGGCGCCTGACGACTGAGCTGCATCAAATCCGGTGTCAGCACCGAGAGTTTCAGGGTAGTGATGACCATGATAAACAGCATCAGGCTGATCACCAGCAGTGACGAGACGATGCGGGGGATGCGCTTTTTATCCAGCCGGGTAATCAACGGGTCAAGCATGATAGCCAGCAGCATCGCCAGCAGAACCTGGTTGATGAGCGGAGCGGCCAGATAGAGGCCTGTCAGAATAAGGGTCAGGCAGGCGAGCATAAACAGCACGCGTGCCAGCGGTGACCCGGGAGTGAACCAGCGTAGTCCCATGATGGGGCTCCTTCAGCTAACAGAAGCAGCAGTATAGATGAGGCGTCAGCCTGACTGCTTTGCGTCAGGTCAGGGGTGAGAGGCCCTCCACAGGCGGATGAGAAAGGGTGTTAAAAAAGCTTTGCCCGCCAGGTTAAAACGGCTATCTTAAAGGAAATGATCATTTCCTAATGGAATCGACGATGAATAACAACCCCCATCACGAGCGGGGACGACCCCGGGCGTTCGATACGGATGCCGCACTGGACAGGGCGATGCTGCTGTTCCGGCAGAAGGGGTATCACGCGACATCAGTCGGCGATCTCGGGCAGGTGATGCAGCTGACCACCGGCAGCATCTATAAGGCCTTTACCGACAAGCGCACGCTGTTTGCAACCGTCTTTGCCCGCTATCTCTCACTGCGGAACAGCAGTCTGGCCGCGCGGCTGGCCGAATGTGAAACGGGCCGGGAGAAGCTGGCGGCGCTGCTGCGTTTTTATGTCGATTCCGTGCGCGACGTTGAAGGTGAACGCGGCTGTCTGGTCGCGGTCAGTGCCGTTGAGCTGCACACCCTGGATGAGGAACTGGCTGATGCGGTCAGCGCCGCCCTGCTGCGTAATCAGCAAAATCTGCAGCAGCTTATCCGACTGGGTCAGCAGGATGGCTCAGTCAACCCGTCACTGGAGTGTGACGCCACTGCCTCACTGCTGCTCTGCCTGGTGCTGGGCATACGGGTGGCGGGCAAAGTAGCGGCCACCCGGCCCGATGCCAGCATCATTCCGCTGGCGCTGAAAATTGTCGACTGAATTTTTTTGCTCATTAAGGAAATGATCGTTTCCTTATTATCAGGAGGTTTTATGCACGCTTTTGCTCCCTATCAGCACCATTTTGTCCGAACAGATTCACAGCGGCTGCACTACCTTAGCGCAGGCCATGCGCAGGCAGAAACCGTGGTGCTGCTCGCCGGTTTTCCGCAGAGCAGCTTCGCCTGGCGGGAGGTGATCCCTCGTCTGGCGAGCCGTTTTCAGGTGATTGCACCTGACCTGCCTGGCCAGGGGGATTCAGACTTCCCGCCCGATGGCTATGACACCGACAGCGTGGCGCAGCATATCGTGGCGCTGCTGGATCAGCTGGGCATCCGGCGCTTTCATCTGGTCGGGCATGATATTGGTGCCTGGGTCGCGTGGGCGCTGGCGGCGGGCTTCAGGGAAAGGGTCAGCTCTCTTGCGCTGCTGGATGGCGGCATACCCGGTGTTACCCTGCCGGATTCATTGCCTGTCACGGGTGAAAACGCCGCTAAAATCTGGCACTTCGCCTTTCATGGCCTGAATGATCTGCCGGAAGCGCTGATTGCGGGCAGAGAGGCCATCTACCTGGAGTGGTTTTTTAACCGTAAGGCCGCGAATCCGCATCATATTAATGCGGCGGCGCGTCGTGAATATCTGCGCATCTTCCAGCAGCCCGGCGCGCTGCGCGCCGGACTGGCTTTCTACCGTTCGTTTGAGCGCTCTGCAGAGCAGAATCGCCAGCGCGCGCAAAAAGGGAAACTGGAGATACCGCTGCTGGCAGTCAGTGCCGATCAGGGGTCTATACCGGATATGGCCACACCGTTACGCGCGGTGGCGCAGCCGGTTTACAGTGAAAGTATTCTCAACTGTGGCCACTTTATTCCCGACGAACAGCCGGAGAAATTAGCGGAAATACTCTCACTCTTTTTTATGCGGCATCCGGATAAGCCGGAACGGATAAATTAACATCAGGGAAAGTAATGTTGCGAAGTGGATTATTAATATTATTACTTATCCACGACTCACTCATACGGCTTTCCAATAAATAGTTCTATCTTATTGATTTATATTAATTCCTGAAGGCGCATTACGCGTTGCTTTCTGTCACGTGCTGTGAATAAATAAATGGTCATCACCATCCTGTATCAGGATGAAATAAAAATAAGGACCGGCATAGGCATGCCGGTCTGCTATTGCCGGGGCGGCTATGAATCAGGAAAAAGCACGACTGGCCGGGGAAATAAAAGCCAGAGTCAATGAACTTGAATCGCAGTTGGTTGCGATTCGCCGTGATATCCATGCGCATCCGGAATTAGGATTTGATACGCTGCGCACCGCCCAGGTGGTGACCGACTACCTGCGGGCTCAGGGGCTGGACCCGCAAACCGGCGTCGGCCGCAGCGGCGTTGTTGTGGATATTGTGGGTGCAGAGCCCGGAAAGACGCTGCTGTTGCGCGCCGACATGGATGCGCTGCCCATCCATGAGCAGACGGGTCTGCCGTTTGCCAGCCGCTATCCCGGCAGGATGCACGCCTGTGGTCACGATATTCACACCGCGACGATGCTGGGTGTGGCCACACTCCTGCCGCACTATCGACAGCAACTGAAAGGCCGCGTCCGGCTGATCTTCCAGCCCGCAGAAGAGACGCCTGAGAGCGGTGCCGCAGCGATGATCGCCGATGGCGCAGCAGACGGCGTCGACTGGGCGATAACCCTGCATAACAAGCCTGAACTGACCGCGGGTGAGATTGCGCTGACCCGCGGCGCCAGCACCGCCTCCAGTGACGAGTTTGATGTCACGGTGCAGGGCGTTTCGACCCACGCGGCGCGTCCGCACATGGGCACCGATCCGATCATCGCCACCGTGCATCTCATCAGCCAGTTACAGAGCATCATTTCGCGTGAACGCGATCCGGCGCACTCTGCCGTGTTAACCATCGGACACATTGAGGGCGGCACCACCCACAACATCATTCCTGACAGCTGCCTGTTCCAGGGCACCATCCGGACCAAATCTCCGAAGGTGCGTGCTGCGATGGAAGCCTCGTTTAAACGGATGTGTGAAGGCGTGGCGCTGGCGCAGAATGTGCGGGTTGAGGTGAATTTCCAGCGGGGTGTTCCGCCCCTGATGAATGACGATCGCCTGATTGACGCCCTGGAAGAGATTTTGTCTCATCAGTTCGGTAAAGCCATCATCGCTCAGCCGAGCGCCAGCTTTGGCGCCGAAGATTTTTCACTGTTTACGGAACGGGTACCGGGATGTCAGATCCATATCGGTTCGGCAACCCCGGGCCGTGACGATCACCTGCATAACTCCGACTATCAGCCGGATGAACGCAGTATTGCCGCCGGGACGCAGGCGCTGACCCGCCTTGCCATTGATTTACTCTCCGAATAATAAATGAGGTTTTATGATGATGCGTAACCGTCTGTTCACGGCTTCTATGACCGTGGCCCTGCTTGCCACGTCTGCATTCAGCCAGGCAAAAGATTTTGGCACCCTGAAGTTTGCTACCGAAGCGGCTTATCCGCCGTTTAATCAGACCACCCCGAGCGGAAAAATCGTCGGCTATGAGCCCGATATGGTGGCGGAGCTGGCTAAGCGGGCAGGTTTCAAATATGAAATCATTGCCCAGAAATGGTCAGGCATGATCCCGGGCCTGATCGACGGCAAATATGACGCGGTGGTTGATGCGGTGACCGTGACGCCGAAACGGGCTGAGGCGATTGACTTCACCCATCAGTACACCGTCAGCGTCTCCAGCTTTGTCACCGCCAAAAACAGCCCGCTGGCTACGCTGCCAGGCAGTGGCACGGTGGTCACGGCCGATGATGACGCGGGCATGAAAAAAGCGATCGACGATCTGAAAACCACCTTCAAAGGCAAGACCATCGCGGTACAGGTCGCCACCATTCAGGCCGATTTCCTGCAGAAATACCTCGGCGATGTGGCCACCATCCGGACCTATCAGGCCGGCCCTGAAACCTTTGCTGACCTGATGAACGGGCGCGTTGACGCGGTAATGGCGTCCCGCACCAACCTCAACGCCTTTGTGAAAAAGCATGCGGATGCGATCAGCAGCAGCGGCTACGGCTTCTCGGGTGGCGTACTGGGCGCGGGCTCGGCGATTGGCCTGCGCAAAGGCAACAGCGAGCTGCAGCAGGTGCTGAATCAGGCGCTGGAGTCGATGATCAAAGATGGCACGCTGAGCAAACTCTCAATCAAGTGGTTTGGCGAAGACGTCGCGCCAAAAGCGTAACCGCGGATGCTGATGAACATTGACTGGCAGATGCTGGGTTTTGGGGACGAGGGCTGGGGCGGCGTGCTGCTTAACGCCGCCGCCGTCACTGTCAGCGTTTCACTCTGCGCCTGGCTGCTGGGTGCGCTGCTCGGCAGCGTCCTCTGCTGGATGCAGATCGCCGGTGCGCGCTGGCAGCAGCGGCTGGCAGCCGGTTACATCACGCTGTTTCGTGGCGTGCCGGAACTGCTGGTGATCTATCTGTTCTACTTCGGCGGACGCCAGGTGGTTTCCGCCGTCGGTACCGCGCTGGGTTTGCAGGGGCCGTTCGATGTGAACGGTTTCGTGGCGGGAGCGATTGCCATCGGGCTGATCTCGGGTGCCTATCAGAGCGGCGTATTCCGGGGGGCCTTCTACGCTATTCCGGGTGGAACGCTGGAAGCGGCAACCGTCACCGGGATGGGGCGACTGATGATATTCCGTCGCATTATCGTCCCGCAGGCGCTGCGCACGGCGCTGCCCGGTATGGGCAACCAGTGGCAATCGGTGATCAAAGAGTCGGCGCTGGTGTCGGTGACCGGACTGGTTGAAACCATGAATCAGGTCTCAACGGCGGCCAACTCGACCCAGATGTCCTTTTTCTTCTACAGCGTGGGTGCCGTGATCTATCTGATTATTACCACCTGCTCCGATATGGTGTTCCGCTACGTGGAGAAATTTGCGATGCGCGGTCAACAGCGCGTGAAAAGCTAGGGAGTCCACGTGGATATCAACTTTTTACAGCAGACGCTGCTGGCGCTGCTGAAGGGATTGCCGCTGACCATCAACCTGGCGCTGATGTCGCTGCTGGGAGGGGGCGTGCTGGCGCTGCTGCTTAATCTGCTGCGCATGACGCGAGTCGGCAGCCTGTTCTGCCGCTTTTATGTCTGGCTGTTTCGCGGCACGCCGTTGCTGATCCAGATCTTTATGGTCTACTACGGACTCGGCAGTTTACCGGCGGTGCGGGAGAGCCTGTTCTGGCCGCTGCTGCGCGATCCTTACTGGTGCGGCTTGCTGGCGCTGATCCTCAATGATGCCGCCTATACCTCGGAGATCCTGCGCGGCGGGTTGCGGGCTGTCAGCTCGCAGTCACTGGAAGCCGCCAGAGTGTCGGGCATGTCGTCGTACAAAATCTTTACCCGCATCACCCTGCCGATTGCGATCCGTCAGGCGCTTCCGGCTTACAGCAATGAAATCATCTCTATGATCAAAGCGACCTCGCTGGTCAGCACCATCAGCCTGATGGAGATGACCGGCATTGCGGATTCCATCGTCTCTTCCACGTTCCGGGCGCTGGAGGTATTCCTGAGCGCGGCGGTGATCTACCTGATACTGACCATGCTGGTCAGCAAAGGCGTATCAATGCTGGAACGACGCCTGTCACCTTACTATTTTGGAGCACGCTCATGACGGCCCCCACGATTATGCTGAGCCATCTCAGAAAGAGTTATGCGGGACACGAAGTGCTGCACGACATCAGTCTGACTGCCCAGGATGGCGACGTGATTTCGCTGATTGGAGCCAGCGGATCGGGCAAAAGTACGCTGTTGCGCTGCATCCCGTTTCTTGAAGTGCCTCAGGCCGGTGAGATAGCGGTAGGCGAAGTCAGCGTCACGCTGGATAATGCCGATGAAAAACTGAACCGGGAGCAGCGTCGGCGCATTAAGCTGATGCGCATGCAGCTCGGCTTTGTGTTTCAGAGCTTTAATCTGTGGCCGCATAAAACCGTGATGCAGAACATTATTGAAGCCCCGGTTCATGTGCAGAAGCGCAGCCACCGCGAGGCTGTCGAAGAGGCGGAAGCGCTGCTGCACAAGGTCGGGCTGTATGCAAAGCGCGACGCCTGGCCCTCTCAGCTCTCCGGCGGACAGCAGCAGCGTGTGGCCATTGCGCGGGCGCTGGCGCAGCAGCCGAAAGCGATTCTGTTCGATGAGCCGACCTCGGCGCTGGATCCGGAGCTGGTGGGCGAAGTCCTGCGGGTGATCCGCGGCCTGGCGGAAGAGGGGCGCACCATGATTATCGTCACGCATGAGATGGGTTTTGCGCGAGACGTGTCGAACAAGGCGGTGTTTCTGCATCAGGGGATCATTGAGGAGTCAGGTTCGCCGGAACAGGTGTTCCTCGATCCCATTTCGCCACGCTGCCGCGCCTTTGTGAACAGTCACTTTGAGCGTAACACCGGCCAGGCAGGCTGAAGCAGGCAGGGCCGCGCAGCGCGAATGACACCTTAAGAATGTCAGCAATCCCCGGGCGAACGCCGGGGATTTTTACAGCAGCGAGCGGGAAGGTTTCATTCAGACAAACCGCTCCCGCCACGATCTGACCCGGGACTACGCTTTTGCGCCGGGACGGCCTGCGTCTACCATGGCCTGCCACTGCTGATAGCTGGGACGCTGCTGGATCTTCAGGTACCACGCTTTCAGCGCCTCACACTCCTCCGGAATAGCCAGATTCACCAGGGCGGCGAATATCATTCCACCGGTGACGGCGATATCGGCCATTGAGAAGGTGTTGCCCGCCACATAGGGCTGTGAGCGTAAAACGCGGTCAAAGTAGTGCATGCCCCTGAGCGCTTTTTCGCCCATCTTCGCACCCCATTCCGGATTCTGATAAAGCTCAACCTCGGGTCCCAGACCTGCGGTGGCATGATGGAAATAGACGCTTACCGCATCCAGAAATTCAATCTCGGCCCGTTTAGTCATCATATGAATCACCCCCTGTTCCAGCGGGGTCACACCCGTCAGAAGGGGATGTTGATCCTGCCGATCCAGATATTGCGTGATTGCCGTACACTCCGCGATCAGCGTCCCATCACTCAGTTCTAACACCGGCAGTGTGCCTGAGTAGTTGATGGCTAAAAAATCCGCCTTTTTATGTTCCCCTTTCCAGAGATTGACCGGAATAAATTCGACCTGAGAAAGCAGCCCTTTTTCCGCCAGGGCTATTCTGACCCGGGCAGGATAGGGGCCGTCATACCAGTCGTAGATTTTCATCGAAGGTTGAGTTGAAACGTGTGATATAGCGTCTGAAGAAGTCATGATTTATTTACCTACCTGTCAAATGGTAGGTGAATTGTGGCCAGGGAAATTCGGCCTGTCAACATCTGTCTACCAGTTGGCAGGTAAAAATTTTTTCCCTATACTTCCTCCTCACGTTTCAGAGGAAAACAGCGTTATGAGCTTGAATGCGCGTGAGGCCATCCTGGCAGCCGCAAAGCGTGCTGCGCAGAATCATGGTTACAACGGGATAAATTTCCGCACCATTGCTGACGAAGTCGGCATCAAAAATGCCAGTATCTATTATCACTTCGCCAGTAAGGCAGACCTTGGCGCGGCTGTGGCAAATCGCTACTGGCAGGATACTGCACAGGCGTTACAGACCATCCGGGATCAAAGTGCCTCTCCCGCTGAAGCCCTGAAGCACTATCCGCAAATTTTCCGGCGTTCTCTGGCTGACGCCAACAGGCTCTGTTTATCCAGCTTTATGGCGGCTGAATATGATGATTTGCCTGAAGAAGTGAAGCATGAGGTGCAGTGTTTCGTCGACGCGAACGTGGCATGGTTACATCAGGTGCTGAATGAAATGACGCCCGATGACGCACAAAAAAACGCGCAGCGTGCGCTGGCAATCTATACCGCGGTTGCCGGTGCGCAGTTAATTGCCCGCACGCGGCAGAATATTACCCTGTTCGATCATCTGATGGCGACCTATGAGGAGAGCGGCCTGATTCCGCAGCCGACGCAAGCCTGAATATCCCCGCCGGAACGCGTTGTTCAGCGACGGGCGGCAGCCGCTGAGCAGGATTCGCGTCACGACGGATAACGCCTCAGGTCTTAACCGCCGGATGGCGCAGGCCGCCTGCCAGTAGCGTGAAGGCTTCAAGCATCTCTGGCAGCGCCTTTTCCGGGTTGCTGCTGGCTGCAACCCAGAGTGCAGCATTGAGGGCGCTGCTGTTAAGCAGATGTGCGGCGGCGTCGGCATCGACCGGCTTAACCGCACCGTTTTCAATCAGCCTGACGAGACGTTCCCGTGTAGCCGCCAGGCAGCTGTTCTGGCTGGGCCACTGCGCAGGATCGCCCAGGAAAGCCGGGCCATCCCGCAACACGATGCGCTGGACTTCGGCATCCATCGCCAGACGAATGTAGGCGATCCCTTCGGCGATCAGCCTTTCCCACTCATCCGTTACCGAAGCGGCCGCCGCCTGAGCCCGCTGCGCCATTTCCCCATCGACCTGCGCCACCACCGCTGCCAGCAGCCCTGTTTTGTCGCCAAAATTGTGATAGAGCGCGCCGCGCGTCAGCCCGACGCTCGCCGTCAGTTCATCCATTGAGGCCCCGGCAAAGCCCTTTTCAGCAAAGGCTTTCCGTGCTGCTGCGATCAGTTTTGCACGGTTTGCTTCCATCGTTTCAGCGCGACTGGCTGCCATAAACTCCTCCAGCTCACATACGCCGCGTATATTATTTGACATACGGCGCGTATGTATTATTAATGTGACATACGCGGCGTATATTAAATCATTCCGGTTTGTGCCGCATCCTGCATTCATTCCCTAACCCGAGGAAACACGATGATCACGCGCGAACCCATTTTTCCCGCTCACCGGCACGCACTTTATCAGCAGCATGGCTATTCCGCGGCAATCCGCTCAGGCGATCTGTTGTTTGTCTCCGGTCAGGTCGGCAGCCGGGCAGACGGCACGCCGGAACCTGATTTCGCGGCCCAGGTCGCCCTCGCATTTGACAATCTGGCGGCGACGCTGGCGGCGGCAGGATGCACCTTTGATGATTTGATCGACGTCACCACATTTCACACCGATCCTGAAAATCAGTTTGCGACGATAATGCAGGTCAAAGCGTCCATCTTTCCGCAACCGCCTTATCCCAACTGGACCGCTGTCGGCGTGACCTGGTTGGCGGGGTTCGATTTTGAGATCAAGGTCATTGCCCGCATTCCCGGATAGCGAAAGGTATCCTCTGAAGCAGTAGGATGCACTGGATATATATTGCCGGAATGGCTGGGCAGAAATCGATAACGCATGTACAGGTACGAAGGGGTTTTCCGTGATTTCACCGCCGAGTTATGTATAGACGACGCAGGAATTATCGAAAACTATCCAGGCCTGTTCCGAAGGCTCAGGGGTTGGTTATAAAACTATGAGCAGAGAGGGGGCTGACAATAAGCTTAATCACTGTAGTGTTCACTGTATCACCCTCAGTTTTCTCAGCCCAATCAATTCAGATGCTTATCGATAAGCTCCCCGGTGAATCTCTTGATTTTTCACTGTCTTAAAATAACCGTCAGGTAGTGTCTTATTAAATCGATACGGCTTAGATGACACTTTTGCAGATATCGCCGGTTATCTTTCCTACGATGTCTGACACCAGTACCGCTGTGGTTCCTTCCGGGTCAAGATCAGGATCATAAATCGTAACTGTAATGCCACAGCAGCGGGTACTCATGAAAAGCACACGGCAGATATTTACGAGTTTTGAAGAGGAAAAACCTGGCGTTCCGGGGCAATCTGCAGCCGCCATTTCCGAGCTGTCCAGGGCATCCAAATCAAGGTGGATCCAGTAGGGTATTGCAGTAAAACGATTAAGGCGCGCTGAGATCATGTCAGTAAGCTGCTTATCCGATAGTTTTAAAGCCTCGAAAATAGTAATACGCAGGATTTCTGTGCTGGCAATGTCTGGCCATTCATAATCCTCATTGAACGATTCGCGCTCCCCGAGTTGAATTACAGCTTCGTCTGTAACCAGTGGTCCTTCAATTCCCGGCCATTCAGTAAGTAGCCGTTCTCCCCGCCCGGTTGCAAGTGCAAGATCCATTCCTGCAGCCGCTCCCGGCCGGGCACCCGGTTCTCGATTCCAGTTTCCAGGATGACGGAAATCACTGTGGCCATCAATATGCACAAGAGCAATATCTCCTAACCTACGTCTGCTGCCAAGTAAGGCACCCGGGAGTATGCCGCAGTCACCCCCGATAACAACAGGTCGCAGATTACAGCAATGTGCAGCTTCAACTTCATCTGCCAGTTTCAGGTTGAGATGTCTGAGTTTATGGCCATTCAGAATATCCGTACCCGGTTCAGGTTCAGGACTGTAGTCAGGACATGGGACAGTAACGATGTCGTAGGCGGAAAACATTTCATTCAGACCGTGCTGCATAAGGACTGAAGGAGCACGAAATGTTCCCGGGATATGACCTTCATAGAGTGGGTTTAGCCCCAGATTCGACGGCACAAGAATTATTTTTTTCATCAAAAAAACCTTTATTTAATTGATTTAGTAGCACTTATTACCCCGAATCCCTGATATGGTCCCCATTGCTACAGACAGGCTCATTTATAACAAAAAGAGGAGTTAAGAACTTAAAAAATCCTGGCTGACACTTTAAAAAGCGCCGCAATTCTCTGATGTCAACACGGTACCTATGTGACGCTTACCACCATCCTGCCAGCGACACAGGCGTTCAGCGGGGCTGTGATCATTTCTCTTTACGTCCCAGGAAACGCTCTTTCATCAGCGAAAGGGCAATGCCGATATCCAGCACGGGCGAGGGCGGCATGAAACTGGCCTGGCCCAGCGACAGCATATCCGCAAGGTGCGGGTTATCCTGCTTCAGCATGAAGTCAGCCAGCAGCGAGCCCGCCACGGTCTGTTTCGATACGCCCGCGCCGTTACAGCCGCCCGCCGTGCAGATAAATCGGTTCAACGCACCCCATTGCGGTGCGCCGTTGCGTGTGACGCTCAGGGTGCCGGACCAGGTATGAGTGATCTTCACGCTTTTCAGGGTGGGATAGAGTTTGCTGAACAGGCGCTGATGGTGTTGCGTCGCCTGATGGGTTTGTGCCGCAGTGACCTGTCCCCGAAGCGCGGGAATAACATGCTGGCGAATCAGAAAACGGCGGTCGGAGGTGAAACGAAAGGTGGCACCGGCAATGGCATTCACCGGCGTGACGCCCCAGCTCTGCATCGGGGGCAGCGTCGCCAGTTGCGCGTCTGTCAGCGGTTCGGTGATGCTGGCGAAGGTGGCCATAGCGGCCTGACGGGCCAGGCCAGGGCGCAGTTCTGGCGATAACGCGTTGGTCGCCAGCATGACCTGAGCTGTTCTGATTGTGCCAAAAGGGGTCACCACCTCCGCCAGACTGCCGGTACGAATCCCCAGTACGGGTGTATTTTCGAAGCGCTGAACATTTTCCGGTAAATGATGGTGCAGGCCGGCAATCAGCTGCGCCGGATTAACCAGCACACAGCCCGGCGTGAAGATCCCTTTGCTGTAAAAGCGGGTACCGAGTTTATGGTACAACTCATCGCTGTAAGCCAGCGTCCAGGGTTCACCCATGAGATCGAGATGGCGGCTGTATTCATTTAAAATACGATCGTTGCCCCGTTCCGCCTGACAGTGATATTTCCCCACCTTCTGCCAGTCGCATTGAAGGTTATGCTGCGAAATCTCCTGCTCCAGCTGCCGGATGCCTTCCTGGAGCAGATTCCGGTAAGCATGTGCCTTTTTTAACTCCGCCGTGGAGCTGCCAATATTGTGGGGCAGTCCGATAACAAACCCTGAGTTGCGCGCCGATGCGCTCTCCCTTGTGGTAAAGGCATCGACGATAACGATTTTCAGCTCGGGTTTAATTTCTGCCAGGCGGCGCGCAAAAGCGACACCGGCGAACCCCGCGCCGACGATAACCCAGTCTGCCGTGATATCGCCTCGCAGAGCCGGTTGCGGCGCATAAGCGTGCCCGCCCGCAGGCCAGCCCGGTTCATTATGATTAAAAGGTAGTGATGCGTAGCGCAATTCCCTGTGCCCTATAGAAAAATAAAGGAATTTTATAAGGGAAAGCAGGATCGCAGTGCCAGCGGTAACCTGACGAAGATTGATTTCAGACAAATTTCGCGGGCAGAGGTCGCTATTCTCTTTACCGCCTTGCCAGCAGGCGATAAGGATTTCAGATTAAATCACTCTGATTATCTCAGCCGTGACCTGCATGGCGGCTTCATCCAGCGAGCCTTCATTACGGCATAAAACCCAGCCGGTGCGGGCAATTTCACGCTCGAACGCCCGCGTGCATTCGGCATGCTCTTCCAGCCTGTGAAGGACCGTGCTTCCCAGCCCGCGGGAGCGTGCTGCGGCCCGTGACCATGAAATCTCAGGCGCCGTGACCACGCCGACATGCAGGTCCGGTATGCGCACGTCCTGCGCGTGGTTCATCTGCAAAATCTCTGCAAACGGGATCCGCCGGCGAAAGGCCGCGTCGGAGGGATACCAGCGATCCATCAGGATAATGCTGTCGGGCGGCTGGCGGGTCAGCACGTTGCGGGAAATCCACGCCCGGCTGGCCGCTAAGCGCTCACAAACTTCCCGTTCCAGATCCAGAGAGGGATCTCTGGCGAGCCGGTTAACCAGCGCCATGGTCTGCGCTCTGTCAGGATCGCTTTTTTTCTCGCAAAGCCGGATCACCTTTCGGTTGTCTGCCCTTAACCGTGCCGTGATCGCTTCCAGCAGGGTCGTTTTACCGGCACCTTTGGGGCCATCCAGAGAAACAAACAGCTGACGATTCATGGTCTGACTGACGGGTGAGAGGGGATGTGGGTGAAATCTTTCTTTGCCAGAGACATCTTCTTTCCTGAATGAGCTGATTCTGATCGCGCAATTAATCCTGCAAAGGATAACAGGTTGTCCAGTTGTAGTTGACCTCTGCCAGCATCAGTTCGCCTTCTACCTTCCCGTAATTGAGGGTCTGGCGTGCCAGAAAGAACTGCCGCAGCGGCGCGGGTAAATAAGCCGCGCCGTAGCGCAGCAGGGTCGTGTGCCAGAAGGGGGCCGGCAGAGCGCTGCCGGTGTGACGCATCAGCAACTCTTCTTTCCAGCGGGAGTTGAGAACCTCTTCACAGAAGGCGTGACGCAGGTCTGTTGCCGGCGCGTCGGGGATGCCCGCCAGCAACAGCTGTCCCGGCAACGCGACTAAACGAAGATCTCTGATAACAATGTTTTGCGCGTGAAAACCGGACCAGAGCGCCCTGAGTTCAGCTATTTTTTCCGGCAAAGGTGCGTGCTCAATATAGAGCGGCAGGGTCAGAGGTAAAAAGGTAAAGTGCAGACCCTGCTCCGGCAAGGTATCGGCCAGAGGGTCATCCCGGGTAAGCTGTTTCAGTTCATCCAGCAGCCGTGAAACCGCGGGGGGAACGGCGGGCTGAATGCCGGTTGCCAGGGCCAGCTTCAGCGGGTCGTAATAACTCTCTTTCTTAATCTCCCCAATCCCCGCGTTTTTCGCCCACATTGCGAGCGTTTTCTCACTGGCAGCGTGATAGAGGTTTTGCAGGGTTGCTGAATTCATGACACTCCTTCTGACAGTCGGGGGAAACAGAGACGCAACGTCAATATTATCCCTGCCATCGCGTTCGGGCCAGGCGATTCATTCAGTGATCATTCGGGAAGCGGTTAAGCCTCACCACATACCGGGCTTTATCGGGGCTACCGGATCTCCTGATAACGCCTTAACCGGACAACATCGGGACAGATCGGGACAAGCGCGGGCATGAGTCTGGAATCCATGTTGTTGCTCTGCTATTCATGAGGCCGATGACGAAAACGTATGTCTGTTACCGGAGATAAAATGAATTTTTACCGCAGCACAGAATTTACCGGTTCGAAGGCCTGGGACGCTCAGCACATCGCGAGCTTCGGCAATACCAGCGTGAAACTTCACTGGACCGATCGGCCCTATAAGTGGCACATCAACGATGGGCAGGAGGTTTTTGCGGTGATGGATGGGTGTGTTGAAATGCAATATAAAGAACAGGGTGAGATTAAAAGCAGGGTTCTGAATACAGGCGATATTTTCTATGCCAGTGAAGGAACAGAGCATATCGCGCGTCCCCAGGGCGTTGCCCGCGTGCTGGTCATCGAGAAAGAGGGATCGGTTTAAGTGGTAACCTGTTCCGCCGGGTCAGGAGGCGCATCAGACTGACCGGATAGGCCGCTCCGGCAGTAAAGGCCGTTTCCGGCCTTTTTTCCCGGACATATCAGTCAGCGATCTCAGGCTGCGCGCACCTGTGGCATCTCAATATCTGCGCTGATACGTGCTCCGTCAGCATCAAACACCATGCAGTGCTGCGGATGGAAAGTGGGACGCAGGGTCTGGTAGGGATGGAAGTGCACGTCCCCGGGGAGCAGCATTTTGAAACCATCATAACCGTGGCTCTGCCCAAACAGACAGGTGTTGTTGCCCAGACGTTCCACGACCTCGCAGTGAAAGTGGATGCTGAGTGGCGCATCACCGTTGATCTGAAGCTGTTCCGGTCGGATGCCCAGCGTGATTTCATCGCCAGGTTGCAGCTGGCGCAGAGGTAAAGGAAGCTGCAACCGGTGTTCCCCATCATTGATCAACGCGACCAGCCCCGCCGGGCCACACTGTTCCACGCGGGCGGGCAGAAAGTTCATCCTGGGTGAGCCGATGAAACCCGCCACAAAACGGTTAATCGGATTGTAATAGAGTTCCATCGGTGGGCCGACCTGTTCCACCTTGCCATCGTTCAACACCACAATCCTGTCGGCCAGCGTCATCGCTTCGGTCTGATCATGCGTGACATAGACCATCGTGGTTTTCAGCTCCTGATGCAGTTTTGCAATGTGCAGCCGCATATCGATGCGCAGCTCCGCATCCAGATTCGACAAAGGCTCATCAAACATAAATACCCCGGGATTACGCACAATGGCACGACCAATGGCCACGCGCTGACGCTGGCCGCCGGAAAGCTGCCGGGGTTTGCGATCCAGCAGGTGCGCAAGCTGAAGCGTCTTTGCAACGGTTGCGACCTGATGCTCAATCTGTGCCTTTGGCAGCCCATTCACTTTCAGGCCATAGCCAATATTTTCTGCCACCGTCATATGGGGATAGAGCGCGTAGGACTGAAACACCATTGCCACGCCGCGATGTGAGGGGGCGACATCATTCATCACCTCCTCACCGATCAGGATCTCCCCGTCACTGATCTCTTCAAGCCCGGCAATCAGCCGCAGCAGGGTGGATTTACCGCAGCCTGAGGGACCCACGAAGACCGCAAACTCTCCGGCTTCAATATCAAGCGCGATGTTTTTCAGCGTTTCTGTTTTACCAAAGCGTTTGGTCACATTTCTCAATCTGATGCTGGACATGCTGATCCTCATGGTATGGTTCTGGTGGCTTAAATGTAATACGTATACCAGGTGGTCGCTTTACATGTCAGCCGTGATGCTACCTGCCATGACTATAACGTTACGCCAGGAGGCGCCCTACCGCTGTTTTTGATTTCTGTAATAGCGATCACACATTGGCACGAAGGGGCTGGAGCGTTTCTGATGTTCCGCGTAGCGTAAGCGAAATTGCGATACGTTAATCACGTTGAATTTGCCTGACAACTCCCTGCTATCTGCAAAATTGTCAGGTTTAGATCAGCGGAAATAACTTTAAATGTAATACCTTCACATGAGGCCAGTAATGAAAATCAAAACCAGCGTGACGCTACTTCTGTCAGCATTGATGCTGAATCAATCCGTCTGGGCCGCTCAGCAACTCACAGTCTGGGAAGATATTAAGAAAGCGGATGGCATCAAAGCAGCGGTCGCTGATTTCCAGAAGCAGTTCAATGTTGATGTGAAAGTACAGGAGATGCCTTTTGCACAGCAGATTGAAAAGCTGCGCCTGGACGGGCCGGCCGGAATCGGCCCTGATGTTCTGGTCATTCCTAACGATCAGCTTGGCAGCGCGGTCGTGCAGGGATTACTGGCCCCACTGAAGATTGACGCAGCAGAGCAGGGCGCTTACACCCCTTCGGCGATGGCGGCCTTCACGCAGAATAAGGTGGTCTATGGCATACCCAAAGCCGTAGAAACGCTGGTGCTGATTTACAACAAAGATCTGCTGCCCGCGCCGCTGAAAACCCTGGATGAGTATCGCGCGTTCTCGCAGAAGCAGCGCGAGGCAAAACAGTATGGCCTGCTGGCGAAGTTCGACCAGATTTACTACAGCTGGGGCGTGATGGCTCCGATGGGCGCTTACATCTTTGGTAAAAATGCACAGGGTGCCATCAACACTCAGGATATCGGACTGAACACGCCGGGCAGTGTGGAGGCCGTGACCTATCTCAGGCGCTTCTTCAGCGAAGGATTGTTGCCTGGCGGCATCATGGGCGACAACGGCCTTAACGCAATCGACTCGCTGTTTACCGAGAAGAAAGCGGCGGCGGTGATCAACGGGCCGTGGGCGTTCCAGCCTTATCAGGCGGCCGGGATCAACTATGGCGTGGCACCACTGCCGCTACTGCCAAACGGCAAGCCGATGAGCTCCTTCCTGGGCGTTAAAGGCTATGTGGTATCGACCTGGAGCAAAGATCAGGCGCTGGCACAGCAGTTCCTCTCCTTTATCAACCAGCCGCAGTACGTGAAAGCGCGCTATCAGAAAACCCAGGAGATCCCGCCGGTGACTGCGCTGATGAACGATCCGATGATTAAAGATGATGAGAAAGCCAACGCGGTCGCGGTGCAGTCAGCGCGCGCGTCAGCCATGCCAGGCGTGCCGGAGATGCAGGAAGTGTGGGGGCCGGCTAATGCGGCGCTGGAACTGAGCGTTTCCGGCAAGCAGGCGCCAAAAGCCGCGCTGGATAACGCGGTGAAACAGATCACCATGCAGATTGAAGCGATGCAGGCCAGTAATCAGTAAGGCCGGTTCACGGGATTACCCTACAGGATAAGGATCAGAGAGTGGCTATATCTTCCGAGGAACATCTGGTGACGGCCAGGCGTCCGCGTCGTCATGCGACGACCGGTGCACTGCTGGCACTGCTGCCTGGCTTCGGCCAGTTTTACCACCGCCAGTGGGCGAAAGGCGTCTGCTTTCTGATTCTGCTCAGCAGCTTTGCCGGCATCTTCCATGATTTTCTGCGAGAAGGATTCTGGGGTCTCTACACGCTGGGTGAAGCGGTGCCGCGTGATAACTCCATTTTCCTGCTGGCGGAGGGAATTATCAGTGTGCTGATAGCCGCTTTCGGCGTGGCGATCTGGGGGTTGTCGGTGCGCGACGCATGGATCAATGGCGTTAAGCGCGACAGGGGAGAGCCACTTAACAGTGTGCGTCAGCAGTATCAGCTGCTGCTGCGTGACGGCTTCCCCTACCTGATGATCTCGCCGGGCTTTATTCTGCTGGTGTTTGTGGTGGTGTTTCTCATTCTGTTTGGATTCGCCATCGCCTTCACCAACTACAACCTCTATCACACGCCACCGGCGAAGCTGGTGGACTGGGTGGGTTTCAAAAACTTCATCAACATTTTTACGCTGTCAATCTGGCGCTCCACCTTCTTCGATGTGCTGCAATGGACCGTGGTCTGGACGCTGCTGGCGACCACGCTGCAGTGCACCGTCGGCGTGATGCTGGCGATTCTGGTCAATCAGAAGGACCTGCGCTTTAAGCCGCTGATCCGCACTCTCTTTATCCTGCCCTGGGCGGTGCCGGGCTTTGTCACCATTCTGGTATTTGCCGGGATGTTTAATGACAGCTTTGGCGTAATCAACAATGCGATTCTCGACTTCTTTGGCATCGCACCTAAAGCCTGGATGACCGACCCGTTCTGGACTAAAACCGCGCTGATCATGATGCAGACCTGGCTCGGCTTCCCGTTTGTTTTTGCGATGACGACCGGAGTGCTGCAGGCGATCCCTGAAGATCTCTATGAGGCGGCAATCATGGATGGGGCCAGCGCCTGGACACGACTGAAAACCATCACGCTGCCGCTGGTGCTCTACGCCATTGCGCCGATCATCATCACACAATACACCTTCAACTTTAATAATTTCAACATCATCTACCTGTTTAACAATGGTGGTCCGGCGGTGGCGGGATCGAATGCCGGCGGCACCGATATCCTGGTGTCTTGGATCTACAAGCTCACCATGTCGTCGTCGCAATATGCCATCGCCGCCACGATCACCATTCTGCTGTCGATTTTCGTGGTAGGTCTGGCGCTCTGGCAGTTCCGCGCGACCCGGTCGTTTAAACAAGATGAGATGGTGTAAGGGAGCAGTTATGGCGAAGTCCGGCAGTATTAAACGCGAAAGGTGGATACGCCTGTCGCTGACCTGGCTGGTGGTGCTGGCCGTCTCGACCATCATTATCTATCCGCTGGTCTGGACGGTAGGCGCATCACTGAATGCGGGCAACAGTCTGCTCAGCAGCGCGATCATTCCGGAGAATGCGTCGCTGCAGCACTACCGCGACCTGTTCAACGGCACGGTCCCTTATCTGACCTGGTACTGGAACTCGATGAAAATCAGCTTTCTGACCATGGTACTGACGTTAATCAGCGTCAGCTGTACCGCCTACGCCTTTTCCCGCTTTCGTTTTAAAGGGCGGCAGAATGGCCTGATGCTGTTTCTGCTGCTGCAGATGATCCCGCAGTTTTCGGCGCTTATCGCGATTTTCGTCCTGTCGCAGCTGCTGGGATTAATCAACAGCCATCTGGCGCTGGTGCTGATCTATGTTGGCGGGATGATCCCGATGAACACCTGGCTGATGAAGGGCTACCTCGACTCGATTCCCAAAGATCTGGATGAGTCGGCACGTATGGATGGTGCAGGCAATCTCCGCATCTTTGCAGAGATCATCATGCCGCTGTCGAAGCCGATTCTGGCGGTGGTCGCGCTGTTCTCCTTTACCGGACCGCTGGGCGATTTCATCCTCTCCAGTACCATTCTGCGCACGCCGGAGCAGTACACGCTGCCGATTGGCCTCTACAACCTGGTGTCGCAAAAAATGGGTGCCAGCTACACCACCTATGCGGCCGGTGCCGTACTGATCGCCTTGCCGGTCGCGGTGTTCTATCTGGCCCTGCAGAAATACTTTGTCTCCGGCCTCGCCTCAGGCAGTACAAAAGGATAAATCATGTCACCAAAACGATTATTTCTCGCCCTGGCGCTGGCCTGGGCGACGCCGCTGCTCGCCGCCGGACAGCCAGACATCGCCTCTGCCGGACCGTGGCCTGCCGATTTTATCAGAGGGGCGGACATCTCTTCGCTGGCAGAACTGGAGAAGCAGGGCGCGAAATTCTATAACGCTGCGAATCAACAGCAGGATGCTATCGCCATTCTGAAAGCCAGCGGTATCAACACTATCCGGCTGCGGTTGTGGGTCGATCCTAACGACGACAACGGTCACACCTATGGCGGTGGCGGTAACGATCTGCCGACCACGCTGGCGCTGGCGAAGCGTGTCAAAGCGGCAGGTCTGAAGCTGTTACTCGACATACATTACAGCGACTTCTGGACCGACCCCGGCAAGCAGTTCAAGCCTAAAGCCTGGCAGTCGCTGACCTTTCCCCAGCTGGAAGTAAAGGTGCATGACTACACGCGCGACACCCTCGCCCGCTTCAAAGCAGAAGGCGTGATGCCGGATATTGTGCAGATTGGCAATGAGCTTAATGGCGGCATGCTCTGGCCGGAAGGCAAAAGCTGGGGCCAGAACGGCGGTGAGTTTGGTCGGCTGGCGGGCCTGCTCAAGGCAGGCATCAGCGGGCTGCGTGAAAACCTCAGCGATCCGCATCAGGTGAAGATCATGCTGCATCTGGCTGAGGGCACCAAAAACGATATGTTCCGCTGGTGGTTCGACGAAATTGTTAAGCGCGATGTGCCGTTCGATGTGATCGGACTGTCGATGTACACCTACTGGAACGGCCCCATCAGTGCACTGAAAGCAAACATGGATGACATCTCCCGGCGCTACGACAAAGACGTGATGGTGGTGGAAGCCGCCTATGGCTACACGCTGGAAAACTGCGATAGCGCTGAGAACAGTTTCCAGGCCAGAGAGGCGCAGGCAGGCGGTTATCCGGGCACGGTCGCAGGGCAGGCGGCTTATCTGCATGACCTGATCACAGCGGTACTGGCGGTGCCGGATCATCGCGGTAAGGGCGTGGTGTACTGGGAACCGGCGTGGATCCCCGCGCCGGGTAATACCTGGGCCACGCCCGCAGGCATGAAATATATCCACGACGAATGGAAACAGGGTAACGCCCGCGAGAACCAGGCGCTGTTTGACTGTCACGGCAAGGCCCTGCCTTCGCTACAGGTTTTCAATTAACTATCAGCGTTGACGCTGATCTCTTCCTCTGAGGAACAGGTATGAATAAATTTCCCCCGCTCAGCGCCCGGGTTAACCGGCTGCTGCATGGTGCTGACTACAATCCGGAGCAGTGGATGCACCAGCCGGGCATTATTGATGACGATGTCGCGATGATGAAGCAGGCGAACTGTAACGTCATGTCGGTGGGTATCTTCAGCTGGGCTAAGCTGGAGCCGGAAGAGGGACGCTATGAATTTGGCTGGCTGGATGAAGTGATCGATTCGCTCTGGCTGGAGGGAATATCTGTGTTTCTTGCCACGCCCAGCGGAGCGCGCCCGGCCTGGATGTCGCAGGCTTATCCGGAGGTACTGCGTGTGGGGCGCGATCGCATACCCGCCCTGCATGGCGGCCGTCATAACCACTGTATGACCTCACCGGTGTATCGTCAGAAGGTGCAGGCGATAAACAGCAGACTGGCGGCGCGCTATGCGCATCATCCTGCGGTGATCGGCTGGCATGTCTCTAACGAGTATGGCGGGGAGTGTCACTGCGACCGCTGTCAGCAGGCCTTTCGCGGCTGGCTGCAGCGCCGCTATGAGACGCTGGATAATCTGAATCTCGCCTGGTGGAGTGATTTCTGGAGTCATACCTACAGTGACTGGTCACAGATTGTGTCGCCAGCGCCGCAGGGTGAAATGTCGATCCACGGTCTGAATCTGGACTGGCGTCGGTTTATGACCGATCAGGTGACGGACTTCTGTCGTGAGGAGATTAAACCGCTCAGACAGGCGAATCCTGACCTGCCCGCGACCACCAATTTCATGGAGTATTTCTACGACTACGATTACTGGAAGCTGGCATCAGCACTCGATTTTATCTCCTGGGATAGCTATCCGATGTGGCACAACGTCAGGGATGAGACCACGCTTGCCTGTTATACCGCGATGTACCACGACTTGATGCGCACCCTGAAACAGGGCAAGCCCTTTGTATTAATGGAGTCGACGCCAGGCGCAACGAACTGGCAGCCGACCAGTAAGCTGAAGAAGCCGGGGATGCATATTCTCTCTTCCCTGCAGGCAGTGGCGCATGGTGCGGACGCGGTGCAGTATTTCCAGTGGCGCAAGAGTCGGGGTTCAGTTGAGAAGTTTCATGGTGCGGTGGTCGATCATGTCGGTCATCTTGATACCCGCACCGGGCGTGAAGTCAGAGAGCTGGGCCGGATGCTGGCAGCGATGACGCCGGTCATGGGCAGTCGGGTTGAAGCGCGCGTCGCGATCATTTTTGACTGGGAGAGTCGCTGGGCGATGGATAATGCGCAGGGACCACGCAATCTGGGCCTGCATTATGAGCGCACGGTGAACGAACACTATCGTGCCTTCTGGGAGCAGGGAGTGGCGGTGGATGTGATTAATGGTGATAGCGAGCTCAGCGGCTACGATCTGGTAATTGCGCCGATGCTCTATATGCTGCGTGATGGTTTTGCAGCACGGGCCAGGCAGCATGTGGAGCGCGGCGGCCATTTTGTCGCCAGTTACTGGAGCGGCATCGTGAATGAGAGCGATCTCTGTTACCTCGGAGGATTCCCGGGTCCGCTGCGGCCATTACTCGGCATCTGGTCAGAAGAGATCGATAGTCTGACGGATGAGGAGTTCAACGGCGTGCGCGGGATACGTGGCAATGAGCTGGGGCTGAGCGGACCTTATCAGGCGCGCGAGCTTTGCGAGCATATTCATCTGGAAGGGGCGACGGCGCTGGCCAGTTACGAGAGTGATTTTTATGCCGGAACGCCAGCGGTGACCGTAAATCGGGTAGGTCAGGGTAAAGCGTGGTATATCGCGTCGCGTAATGATCTGTCGTTCCATCGGGATTTTTACGGTGCACTGATTAAGCAGCTGGAATTACCGCGCGCACTGCCGATTGAGCTGCCACCTGGGGTGGTCGTTCAGCGGCGTACCGATGGTGAACAGGCGTTTCTGTTTGTGCAGAACTTTACTGGCCAGACGCAGCAGGTGTTATTGCCTGCCGGGCTGAGCGATTTGATTGATGGCACACCCATGACAGGATCGCTGATGCTGGCAGCGTGGGGATGCCGTGTGTTGAGCCGACCGCTGGAATAGGGAGAGCACAGGCTCAGGGGGCCTATGCCCCCCATCACTTTAAGAGATGGCATTCTCTGCAGGAAGAGCGGGGTTTTTGCTGTTGATGCAGGGCTGGTTTTTTAGAGGCCGAGGACAGAAAAAGGCTATCTTCTGCGGGCAGTCACGGCATGGCCCGCTCGTTTTCGTGTATCAGTCGTGAGTGGCGGGCAGCAGCCCGCCTTTTTATCCTCTGAAGGAGAACAACATGGTAAGTCTGAAATCGTTTAAGCAATATTTCAGCCGGCAGCCGATTACGGCACAGGAGGTTGAAATAGACAACGCGCTACTCGAGCGGCTTGTCGAGTGCTTTGGCGGGCGTGACAATATTCAGCAGGTGGACGCCTGTATAACCCGGCTGCGGGTGAAGGTGACCTCACTGAAGGCGGTGGATACGGCCGGATTACAGAAGGCAGGGGCAATTGGTGTGGTCATTCTGGGACAGGAAGTCCATGCGATTTTTGGCAGGCAGTCCGACCCGTTGCGTCAGTTGCTGGAAGAGCGTTTCTTTCAGCCGGAATGAGGCACTGGTCTGAATCCGGAACAAAAAAATGGATAACCGTCGCCGGTTATCCATAAAGCCCCTGCATAAGAGCTTAACAATGACTCCAGGGAGGCGATGGCGCGGTTACCACCAGGCTTCGACCTGTACGCCGAAGTTCCAGGTGTTATTACTGGTGTTGTCTTTAAAGCTGTGTCCATCTTCTGAGTCATTCAGATAAGAGGCAAACAGGCGCAGTTCCGGACGAGACATAAATTCGGGACCGGCTGCCAGACCCAGTGCCAGCGTATATTTCTGTCCTGCTGCTTTGTAGTCGCTGCCCACTTTGTTTTCATCTTTCTGCCAGAAGCTACCCACTTCGCCGATGCCGCGGACATATTGCGTAAACTGATACTGACCGCGACCCACCAGCGACAGCAGGGTACTTTTACTCGTCTGGGCGGTGATATCGTCTGCTGATCCCCAGGTAAAGACCTGGTTCAGGGAAAATTTGTCGGTGACCGGCAGCAGACCGGTATTGATCACGCGGTAGCCGCTGGCGTTGCGGGTATCGTTATACATGTCATACCAGCCGCCGCCCTGCGAAATCATGTTCTGCGCCAGACCTTTATTGGCGTACTGGAACACCAGTTTCTGGTAGCCGCCCCACATGTCCTGGCTGATTTCACTGGTGAGCATGACGCCATTATCCGCGTCATAAAGACCCCCATATTCCTTCTGTTTGTTGGTGGTGTTTGGCATGGCGTAATCAATACCAAACTCGGTCCAGGCTCCACTCCAGGGTTTCCAGCCGGCATAGCGCAGATCCAGGTAGTTAATGTTGACGTCGTTGTCGCCATCGACGCGGTAATCCACATCATTGGCATCGCCGCGAATCCAGGCAAAAGAGACAGCACCCGGACCCAGCGTGTAGTTTTCGATACCGGCACCTGAACCAGAGATATTCCAGTACTTTGTATCAATAATGTGCAGGTCATGACGCTGATAGTAGCGTTTACCGCCCCAGATCACGGCATCTTTGTCACCCGGCACCAGTCCTTTGATCTGCAGATTAAGCTGGCGCAGGCCAAACTGAGCATCGTCACCGAAGGTGGTTTCGTTATCATTTGAGCCGTCGGAGAACATACTGACCATGGTGTCGACATAAAAACTGACATCATCCTTCTTGTAAACCTCACTGCCCAGTTCGACCTCGCCGTAAGTATCCGCTTCGTTGCCGAGACGGCCGACTTTGTTCTTTTGATACTCTTCAATACCGCCATCCTGCGATACGCCCACCCCACCACGGAGATAGCCATGGAAATCAATGTTGTCGATAGCGGCATAGAGCGTCGGGGAAGTCAGGGCCGCAGCAAGCGCCACGGCAGCAGTACGTAACCTTGTTTCCATGTTATCCTCAGTTTTATTTGTAATACGTTCACATGACAGCGGCAGTAAACGCTTTTTGTCAGATGAGTGACAAATAAAATCGCGATAATGTGTGAGTTACTGCAAATAAAGCGGCGCTATTTGTAACGATTAGTGAATCAGATCACCAAATCTCAATATGTGAAGGTATTACTTTTACTTTTTATTCATGCAATGTGACAGCGGTGGGCTGGCTGACACCACGGCTGTGATACCATTCCGCCATTGGTCATCAGGGATGCGAATTATGAAATCAAAAAATGCCACCTTAGAGGATGTCGCCCGCCACGCTGGCGTCTCGTATCAGACGGTTTCGCGGGTTTTGAATAAGTCGGCAAACGTTTCGGAATCAACGCGGAGCAAGGTGGAACACGCTATTGAAACGCTGCGCTATGTACCTAACAGGCTGGCACAGCAACTGGTGGGTAAGCAGAGCACCACGCTGGGTCTGGTGACCACCTCGCTGGCGTTGCATGCCCCCTCGCAGGTGGCCGCTGCGGTTAAACGTTATGCTAATGCTGCTGAATACCAGGTGCTAATCGCCATGATTGATGAGAACGTCAATCAAAGCCTCCAGGATTGCATCAATGAGCTGAAGTCTCAGCGGGTGGACAAGGTGATCATCAACGTCCCGCTGGAGAGCCACGATGCTGAGCAAATCGTGCAGGAGAATGACGATATCCTTTGTCTGTTTCTGGATGTCGATCCTTACAGCGCGGTGTTTAACGTTTCGTTTAACCCGGCTGACGGCACCCGTGCCAGCGTTAAATATCTCTATGAGCAGGGCCATCGCGAGTTCGCCCTGCTGGCCGGACCCGAGCAGTCGGTTTCAGCAAATCTGCGTCTGAAAAGCTGGCTGGATACGCTGGAGAGTTACCGTCTGAAGCCCGTCAGCATCAGCCACGGTAACTGGGACGCACAGAGTGGTTACAACGGTGTACTGCAGCTGCTGCGGGAAGCGCCCGGATTCAGCGCACTGCTGGTGGGCAACGATCAGATGGCGCTGGGTGTGCTGAGCGCGCTGCATCAGCGCGGCGTGGCGGTGCCGGGCCAGATCTCTGTGATTGGTTATGACGACACCTATGAAAGTGCGTTTTTTCATCCGGCGCTGACTACGGTGTCGCTGGACCTCGATTTGCAGGGCAAAGAGGCGGTTGCAAGGCTGTTGCTGGCCAGCGAACAGGATGAGCAGCGTTCTTCCTCGATTCTGCCGGCTAAACTGGTGGTGCGCAGTTCGACCGGTATGGCCGGACAGCAGCAGCGGGATTTAAAGCAGATAGCAGAACAACTGCGCCTCATCGCCAGCCGGCTTGAGTAGCCAGCCGGCATATTCTGTAGCCAGAGCAGGTACACCTGTTAACGGCAAATCCAGAAAAGCCGCCGGTGCAGGCGGCTCTGCCAGGGACTGAAGCAGGCGTGTGCCCGTTTTCCCGTTCGCGCGGTTAATGCGCGGTGGCGGTTTTCGCGGCCGGGCGCTGGGGCAGCAGCACCAGCAGCGCGATGATGATCAGGCCCAGCGTCAGCGAGGCACCGTAGCGACTCAGCGCGAGCCCGCCCGAGGCAAGCGGTTTATCCAGAAAATCGCCCACCACTGCACCCAGAGGCCGCGTGAGTATAAAGGCCGCCCAGAACAGCGCCGTGCGCGAAAGCGAGGTAAAGCGACTCGCCGCCCAGATAAGCGCCAGCGCACCCGCAAACAGCAGAATACCGCCATCGTAACCCAGCCCTTCACTGTCTGCCGCCCAGTCACCTAATGCCGTGCCCAGCGTCTGGGAAAACATGATGGTCACCCAGTAGAAGGTTTCAGTGACGCCATTGTTCACTGAACTGACCGCCACCGTGCCGCAGGTTATTTTCCAGAGAAACAGAGAGAGGGTCAGCAGCGTGATCAGCAGCAGAGTGCCACCCGGATAGCCAATATTCAGGGAGCGGTCGGCAAAATCTGCCAGCGTGGTGCCCACCGTGGTGGTCGCCACCACGGTAAACCAGTAAATCCATTTATTGAAACCGGGACGGTTAATCTGCACCACCACCGCGACCAGAAAGATAATGGCGAAAATCAGCGTTCCGGTCAGATATCCCAGATTCATTGACATGGTTACCGCATCGCCGCCGGTTTCACCCAGGGTTGTCGCCGCGATTTTGGTTAACCAGAATGCCGCGGTTACGGCAGGCACTTTACTCAGAGAAAGCGATGCTGTGTTGTTATTTTGCATAGGGTCACGCTCCGGAAAAAGCCCAATATGAGCTAACAGAGCAGGGATGTTATAAGAGTATTCTTAAGGAAAGATGAAGCGCCGGAAAGTGGGGCAGTTAACGCGACAGGGCTAAAGATTCCGGCCTGATGAGCCGATAAACAGGAGCTGATACCTCAGAGACTGCACCCTGTCATAAACGTTCTGCGCACATCCCTGTAAGGATCGCGGCCTCAGAAACAACGGCCAGCCAGGTCCGGGCGCCCGCCATGCGCGATGGCCGGTTTCGCCACAGGCTCACCCAGTGACTGTCGCCTCCTGCCGCGTCAGACGGACATTTACGGTTATAATCAGGTCTGTAGCGACGAGTATTGAGCTTGTTTAGTATCGTCAGCAACATCGGAGTCGGCCGCCATGAACTTAATGATTAAACCCTCTTTCACTGCCGTCTGGTCTACAGACGCGCAGGGTATCTGCGTTGCCAGTCAGGAAACACCGGCTGGCCTGATGCCTGCTCTGAAGGGGGTGACGCTGAGTTCCTGGCTGGAACTGGCGCAGGCTGACGATGATGCAAAGATCGCGCTGCAGCTGACCGCGGCGCTGGAATATCTGACCCCTTTCTACTTTGAAGTGCCTATCCACTGTCTGGACGGTGAAACACGCCGCGTCGTGGTTTCCGGCCTGCCGGACAGTCTGCCTGGCACCTCCCACCAGAAGTACAACGGCTTCATCCTGGATGTGACTGCGCAGCGTAAAGCGCTGGAGGATGCGGTGCGCACGGCGGCGGAATATCGCCTGCTGATCGAGAACAGTACCGATCTGATTGCCCATTGTGATGCGAATGGCAGATACGTCTCGATCTCGCCCTCCTACAGCGAAATGATAGGCTGGAGACCTGAAGAGGTGGTTGGTCAGTTGGTGGTCGATTTCCTGCATCCTGACGATCGCGAATCTGCCTCGGCAGCGCTGGCACATATCTTCAGCGGCGGAATGCTGCCGGATGTGGTTGAAGTACGTAAACGGCATCGTGACGGCCACTACCTCACGCTGGGCACTAAAGCCTGTGGCGTCAGCAATCCCTCTTCAGGCAAAAATATCGGTGCCGTGCTGGTTTCGCGTGACATCACGCGTGACAAGGAAAGGATGCGCAATCTCGAAGAGCTGGCGACCCGCGACCCGCTGACCGGGCTGCCTAATCGCGCCTGGATTAACGAGCAGATTGGCCGAATGCTGGCGGAGACAGAGGACCCGGCTTTCACCACGGTGATGTTTATCGATCTCAATGGATTCAAGGCAGTGAATGATCTTATGGGCCATGCGACAGGGGATGCCTTACTGCAGCAGGTCGGTGAACGGCTGCAGCGCTGCATGCGCCCGGGCGACTCGGTGGCCCGGATGGGCGGCGATGAGTTTATTGTGGCCGCAAAGTGCAGTCATCGCGGGGTGGCATCGGCCATCGCCCTGCGCATTATTGACAGCCTGGAGGCCCCCTTCGTCATCGATAACATGGACGTGCGCATCGGTGCAGCGATTGGCATCAGCCTGGCCCGCTTCGGAACGGCAACGGCGAAAATGCTGTTCGAGCGCGCCGACAAAGCGATGTATCAGGCTAAAGCCCGCCGCGATGGCTCCTATCAGTTTTTTGAGCAGGCAGCCCTGTGATCACTGGCTGTACAAATCCTGTCGGCCGCTGCGCTTAGCGCCATCTCACTCCTGTCTCCCGCACCCGAAGATCACGTCTGCTGTCCCGGCTCACGCTCATCATACTCCTCCTGAGCCTGCTGCATGGTTTCGCCATGTTGCTTCGCCCAGTTGACCAGCGCGACAAACGGGTCCTGCAGGGTTCTGCCCAGAGGCGTGATCGCATACTCCACTGCGACAGGTGAGGAGGCGATCACGTGCCGGCTTATGAGTCCGTTTCGCTCCAGACGGCGTAATGCCTCAGTCAGTGATTTGTGGGTAATGGGATCGAGCCTGCGCTTAATGGCATTAAATCGCGACGGCTGTGAGCACAACACGGTCAGGATTAACACCGACCATTTGTTGGCAACCTGTTCCAGGATCGGGCGGGTACTGTTGATCTCTGCCAGCAGAGCGGTGATATCGGTGGCCATGCGGTTTCCTCAAGGATATCTGGTGTACATCAGGTGCGTAATTGACACTAAATATACGAAATGTATCATCCATCGTTCAACCTCTTTACGGAGTGGCAATGATGAAACTGAGTGGAAAAGTGGTTCTGGTGACCGGTGGCAGCAGTGGTATCGGTCTTGCCATCGCTCGCCGTTTTGTGCAGGAAGGCGCACGGGTTTTTATTACCGCCCGACGCGAAGCTCAGCTGGCAGAGGCGGTTACGCTAACCGGCGGTCAGGCTGAAGCGATAGCGGGTGACCTGACGGATGCCAGCGATCTCGTACGTTTGTTCGGGACGATTCAGGCCAGAGCCGGTCGCCTCGATATCCTGGTTAATGCTTCAGGTGTGGCTGTACCGGCAAACCTGGATGAGACCTCAGCAGAGCATATTGACCTTATTTTTGGCCTGAACGTGCGTGCCATGGTGCTGACGGTACAGCATGCTGTCAGGCTCATGGAGGAGGGAGGGGCCATTCTGCTGATCGGTTCCATCGCGGGGGGAATCGCCAATCCGGGTTATGGAACCTATTCTGCCAGTAAGGCCGCCGTGCGCGCTTATGCCCGCACCTGGAACAGCGAGCTGGCACCGCGCGGTATCAGGGTCAACACACTCAGTCCGGGCCCGACGGATACGCCGATGTTCGACCAGGCCAGCGATGAGCTAAGGCAGGCACTGAGCGCGCGAATACCGGCAGGGCGGCTGGGCGATCCGGATGAAGTGGCTGCAGCGGCCCTGTTCCTGGTCTCGGACGAAAGCCGTTACATTTGCGGCAGCGAACTGGTGATTGATGGTGGCATGACGGCCTGACGGCCCTGTGCTGAAACCGGTAAACCGGCCGGCCAGGGCCGGTTTTGCTCACAGAACAGCTCTGAACCTGTCCGTCTTTATTGCTGGACAGCGTCCGCAATCACTCTGGCTGCGCTGGCGAGCACATCTTTACGCGCGGCGGCGCTTTTATCGTGCTGCGTAAAGTAGGTGGTCAGGACGATGGGGGCATGATTTTTCGGCCAGATAACAGCGATGTCATTGGTGGTGCCGTAGTCGCCACTGCCGGTTTTATCGGCCACTATCCAGTCTGCCGGAAGGCCCGCTTTAATACTGGCTGCCCCCGTGGTATTGCCCTTCATCCAGGCTGTCAGTGTGGCTTTCTGATCGTCTTTAAGCGCAGAACCTAAAATAAGTTTGTTAAGACTCGCTGCCATCGCTGAAGGGGTAGTGGTATCGCGAGGATCACCCGGAATCGCGGTGTTGAGGCCTGGCTCGTTTCTGTCCAGCCGGAACGTCGTATCACCAAGGGTTCGCGCAAACTGCGTGGCATGCTGCGGGCCGCCCAGATACGCCAGCAGCTTGTTCATCGCCGCGTTATCGCTGTATTGCAGGGCCGCCGCGCTCAGCTCCGCGAGGCTCATTGCCGAACCGATATGCTTCATGGTGACAGGATTGTAATTCACCATATCGCGCTGACTTATATGAATTTTCTTATTAAGTAAAGTATCAGCATTTTTATTTTTTTTTAACCCTTCGCTCTTTTTTAATATCGCAGCAACGGCCATCACCTTACTGGTACTGCACAGTGGAAATCTTTCGTTGCCGCGCCAGGAATATTGCGTGCTATCAGACGTATCAATGACGGCCAGGCCGAGCCGGCCTCCGGATTGACGTTCAAGTTTCTCAAACTGATTGTTCAGGGATTGCTGATCGAAAGCCGCATGTGCTGACGCTGAACATCCTGCTGCGGCGAATAACACTATTCCGGCCAGGCGGTTTTTAAATTTATTCATTATTAAACGTTCCCTATACAAAAGTTAATTAAATCTGAATTGTCACAAGGCCGTGACTGAATATCGTTCCCCTTAATTACGGGCTCCAAAATAAATCAGTTTTCCGGCGAGTCAAAACGGTATAAATTGATGCCAGTCATAACTTTTTCTGGGGGCTATAGTGAAAGGGGATATTCCGCTTAACGCTCTGCGTGCATTTGAAGCCTCTGCCCGCCACCTCAACTTTACCCGGGCAGGCATGGAACTGTTCGTTTCGCAGGCGGCGGTCAGCCAGCAGGTCAGGCTGCTTGAAGAGAGGTTAGGGATCACATTATTCAGAAGGCTTTCGCGTGGTCTTGAAATGACCGATGAGGCGCGACTGCTCTTTTCTGAGATTTCTGATGCCTTTCATCGGATTGAGAAAGCCTATCGTCAGTTTGAAGGGGGAGAAGTCAGGGAGGCGCTCACGCTCTCCTGTGTCGGCACCTTTGCACTGGGCTGGCTTCTGCCGAAAATTGACGATTTCCGGCAACGCCATCCCGCAATCGAACTGAGTATTCAGACCAATAACAATGTGGTGAGCATCGCCGGTGAAGGTGTCGATTTTGCTATAAGATATGGTTCTGGCAACTGGTCGGCATCACATAATCAACTGCTGTTTGACGCTCCGCTGACGCTATTATGCCGGCCAGATACGGCGAAAAGACTTAACCGGCCTGAGGATATTACGGGCGAAAATTTATTGCGCTCTTATCGTCATGAAGAGTGGGAAAACTGGTTTGCTGCGGCGGGCATTCCCCCCTTCAGAATTAACGGGCCTGTTCTGGATTCATCGCGTCTGATTATTGATGCCGTATTGATTACCGGGGGCGTTGCGCTGGCACCGGAAATTATGTTTGAACCCGAAATAAAAGGCGGGCTGCTCGTCAGGCCTTTTGATATTTATTCCGGCAATGACGGATACTGGCTGACCTGGCAAAGAGCCCGGAAAATGACGCCGTCGATGCAAATATTCCGTGAGTGGATTATTCAGACCATTATCAGACAGTAGCGCGCCTGATATCGCTGCGCTTCAGAACAGGGCAGAAGCCTGTCGGCAGGCTTCAATTTTCAGAAGGCGCGCTCATCGCGCTGGCAGCGCAGCGACAATGGCCGACTCCATCTTCTCCGGGGCGGTGATGGGGGCAAATCGCTTTAGCGGTGTGCCGTCGTGTCCAATCAGGAATTTCGTGAAGTTCCACTTGATTCGGCCACCCGGAATGCCGGGTAACGCCTCTTTCAGGTAACGAAACAGCGGGTGTGCCGCGGCCCCGTTGACCTCCACTTTGCCGAACATCGGGAAACTTACGCCGTAGTTGATATGGCATGTCTGTGCGATATCGTCAGCACTGCCGGGCTCCTGCCTGCCGAACTGATTGCAGGGGAAACCCAGTATCACCAGTCCCTGATCGGCGTATTTGCGATAAAGGGTTTCCAGGCCAGCATACTGCGGTGTGAACCCACAGCGGCTGGCGGTGTTGACTACCAGCACCGTCCTGCCTGCGTAGTCTGCCATGGAGGCCGTCTGACCGTTCAGAAGCGGGGCCGTGAATTGATAAAAGGACGTCATGTCGGAAACCTCAGAACAAAATCGTGTAAGGCGTGATTGTCGCATGGCGCGGTGGGCGGATCATCTGCTGAGCGGCAGCCACCGCAGAGACAAACGCCCGAAGAACGCACTGCTTCGGGCGCCGGTCACTGCCAGGGTGGCGGTTAAAACCTGCCGCCCTGATCCTCTGCGCGAGGCAGAGGAATCAGCCGTTGTCGCGGAATCCGGGATAAAGACTCATGCCGCCATCTATAAAGAGCGTCGTGCCATGAACGTAATCGGAAAGATCGCTGGCAAGCCAGACTACCGCATTCGCCACATCTTCAGCCGCACCGATGCGGCCATAGGGGATCAGTTTTAACAATGCTTTGCCCGCCTCACCCTGGGTGGTCTCCTCATTGATGGCGGTCGCGATAGCGCCAGGCGCAACCGAGTTAACGCGGATACGCGCCTCACCCACCTCCTGCGCCAGCGTTTTCATCAGCAGGTCTACGCCGCCTTTGGAGGCGGCATAGTTAACGTGTCCGGCCCAGGGAATGAGCTGATGAACAGAACTCATATGAATAATCTTCCCTGCCGCTCTGCTGATTTCCGGACTGTGTCCCTGATCGCGGAACTGGCGCAGCGCAGCCCGCGCACACAAAAACTGCCCGGTCAGGTTTACATCCAGAACGGTATTCCACTCCTCCAGCGTCATTTCGATAGAGGGGGCATCTTTCTGCAGGCCTGAGTTAGCCACCAGAATGTCCAGTCTGCCAAACTCAGCAAGGGTCTGCGCAAAGAGATTATCGACATCTGCCTCTTTCGACACATCACCTTTCACTGCGATGGCACGACCGCCACCGGCCCGGATTTTTTCTGCCAGCTCTTCGGCAGGCTCGGCCTGACTGTGATAGTTAATGACCACAGCGGCCTCTTCCCTTGCGAGGGCTTCTGCACAGGCATAGCCGAGGCCTGAACTGGCACCGGTCACCAGCGCAACCTGATTTTTGAGAGATAGATTCATGAGGCTTCCTTATTCATTAAAGAGTCAATTTATGTTGTGACCGGCCGTTCTGTTCTGTGCGTCACTCAGCGGGAGCTGCGCCGTAAGAGGCTGGGGCACTCAGCTGTTTTTTGCCGCCAGTCTCTGCGTGAGGCGGAACCGCGACCTCTCGCTGCCACGATTAAAAAGGGCGCAGGGTGATGAATCACTGAATTATAGATGCGAAGTAGAGGCTTAGCCGTGAATGCGCGACGAGCCCTCATCCGGGCATTGTGAGACGGGTCCAGTCTTATTTATCCCGTCCATGAGTGCCAGGGGGATGTCGCTGACCGGGTTTCGTTTTATTCTGACGGTTAAAAGAAAAACGGAGGCTGGCATGATTAGGGTAGAAAAAGCCGATCCCTGCGCCCCGGAGTCGCAACGGCTGATAAATGCGCTTTCAGCCGAGCTCGCGGCGATAACCGGCGATGATGGCAGGCGACACTTTGCAATGGCTGCTATGGATGAGGCGAGGGCGCTCTGGGTGGTGGCCAGAAATCATCAGGGTGTGGCTGTCGGCTGCGGCGCTATCCGACCGCTTACAGAGACGGTTGCCGAACTGAAGAGAATGTATTCAGACCGCAGTGACGCCGGGATCGGCAGGGCATTACTGACCTTCCTCGAAGAGTCGGCTCCGGGAATGGGATACACGGAAATCTGGCTCGAAACCCGTGCTGTGAACCATAAGGCTGTCCGTTTTTATCAGAACAGCGGATATAACCGCATCGCAAATTATGGGCCCTACATAAACCGGGAAGAGGCGGTGTGCTTTGCTAAGGTACTGAGAGATGAGCGGGAATAACGTTCAATCTATGGCGGCTATGCTGATGAAGATTTCAGGATAGCGCCACGTGAGCGTTGGTTCTTCATTCACATCTTTCAGCGCAGCAGGAATAGCATCCGCGTTTTGCATTGTGTATCTGGATATAGCTTACCTGAGGATCGTTAAAAAATTGCGCAATGAGATCTTCAGCCCCTTTTCCCTCCACAATATCCGCCAGTTGTAAAAAATGTTTTTCGTCATAGGCCCGTAATGACAGTGTTCTGTTGCGCATGACTTCGGGTAATTCGTTAAGGTAAATGCCCTGTCGGGTGCACCCCTCCCAGATATAGATCGCATGGGTGCCAAAATAGGGTGAGTCTGCAGGCTGATAAATATGATTGATCAACAAAGCGGTTTCACCGACGGGGATGTCGCACAATGAAATTCTGTCGGGATAACCAGGATAGCACTCTACCGTTTGTCGAATTGCATTATGCTTTTTCAGATAACTTTCGCTCTGTCCATAAAGATGAGTAAACGGCTCTGCTTTCAGGCCTGAAATCCTGTAGTTCATCCTGTCCTCTCTGGTTGTCATCATTACACCCTCAGTCATGACTTTAACGAAAACTTTCAGGAGCCACTCGCCGTTTTCGGTCAGGAGAATGCAGTTACATCAAATGCAGCGCGTTTCAGGCAGAGCCTCCATCCGACGCTAATAAATAAGCAAGGTTGTGATTGAGAGTCCGCATCCATACGCTATATGCGTAAGAAGGCTAAGCAGTCGGGCTCGCCAGGGTCGGGGCGTCCGCGATGCCGCGAAGCCAAAACCCAGCGCGGGCTGAAGCACGATAAAGGGAGCGAATAGCGTCAACAGACCAGTCAGCAGAGCCGTCCTGAATGAGGGATCATGAAACCAGGTCGATCCATCCAGAATAAGCGGTATAAAAGCAAAAAGTATTCCTGTCAGATAATGAAATAACCAGCCAGTGACACGTTCTCCCTGCACCGGAGCTGTTGAGATGATCGTGTTATGCCGGAACTTTCCTTTTGGTATCCACAGAATCCAGCGGCCTGCCAGCGCATAATTTAAAGGGGCAATTTTAATAATGTACTTCTGGAAGAGTGACCAGAGATCCATAACAACCGTTGCGCCGACACCGCTGATAAGGGTCTGAAAAAAAGTCATGCTGTCCATATTTGGTATCCTTGCTGTCTGGAATGATAAGCTGGTTGGCAGTGTGCAACTTAAAGTCAGGTTTAAGTCAACGATGGAAGAACTGGATATACGGGATGTCGCAGACCTTTCAGGTGTGCCACCTTCAGCCTTACGTTTTTATGAGAAGAAAGGGCTAATCAGGGCTGTGGGTCGCAACGGTCTCAGAAGGCAGTACCACAGCAATGTTCTGGTTAAACTGGAGCTGATTGCGCTGGGAAAGGCTGCCGGATTTACTCTTGATGAAATAGCCACGATGCTGAATGAGCAAGGCTGTATAGCTATCGACCGGGAGCTTCTTCTTCTTCGAGCCAGAGAAATTGATAGCACCCTTCGCCAGTTAAAGCGGCTAAGTCGGGGGCTTAAGCATGTTGCCCGCTGTCAGGAACAGGAACATATGCAATGTGAAACGTTCCGGGATATCGTGCAAAGAGGGCTCAGACTCCTCCGCTAGTCGCTTCTGAACTGCACCACACCTCTGTCAGACAGGGATTCGGGGTAATCTTCGACAATTATCCCTGGATGACGCCCTTTGTTCTCATTACTCTCTCCCGTCGCACCAGCCCCGCAAAAAATCTGTCCGGTCTTTATCCTGGTAACGACTTGCTCGTCACATAAACCAGATGTGCTGAATACTTTTTTGTGACAAATAACACAACCTGATTACATCTTCCGGCGGAGACGCTTTTTTATCGTGATAATGGTTTTACTGAGTACATTAATGTTTTACAGAGTACAACAATGCGTTTTGCGTATCACGCGCAAAACGATGACAAAAATGTGAGGATCATCATGTCTGAAAAACAGCACATCACGACTTTCTCTGCCGATATCGAGCAGCAGACCGTAAAAAAGGTGGTCTGGCGCATTTTGCCATTTCTGATTGTCTGTTATCTGATTGCCATTATTGACCGCGGCAACATAGGCATGGCTTCATTGCAGATGAACGAAGATCTGGGGTTGTCGAAAGCGGTGTTTGGCCTGGCGAGCAGCCTGTTTTTCGTCGGCTACTTCCTGTTTGAAGTCCCCAGCAACCTTGCGATGCAGAAGATTGGTGCAAAGATCTGGATCTCGCGCATCATGGTCTCCTGGGGCATCATCTCGGTCTGTACGGCCTTCGTCGAAAGCGCCAATACGCTCTATGTTCTGCGCTTCTTACTGGGTGCCGCTGAGGCAGGATTTTTCCCGGGCGTCATTCTTTATCTGACCTACTGGATCCCTGGCAAATACCGTGCACGCGTCATCGCGACCTTCATGGTGGCTATCCCTGCCGCGAACTTTATCGGCTCACCTATCTCAGGTCTGATTCTGTCACTCGATGGCTGGCTGGGCATGCGCGGCTGGCACTGGCTGTTCATCCTGGAAGGCATTCCGGCCGTGGTGCTGGGTGTGGCCGCTTTCTTCATGCTGAGCAACCGCCCCTCTGATGCCAGCTGGCTGAATCAGGAGCAGAAAGCCTGGCTGAATACCACGCTGGAAGCGGAAAACGCGAAGAAAAAAGCGATTGGTCATATCTCCCTGTGGAAGCTGCTGCGCCATAAACATATCTGGGTAATGGCGCTGATTTATGCAGGTGCCTCGGCGGCAGGTTCAACGCTGAGCGTCTGGTCTCCGCAGTTGCTGAAATCTTTCGGTCTGGACAACTTCACGACCGGTTTAGTAAATGCGATCCCTTACGGTCTGGCTTCTGTTCTGATGATTGTCTGGGGCAGAAGCTCTGACCGCAGCGGCGAACGTCGCTGGCACACCGCGCTGACGCTGTTTTTAATCGCAGGCGGTCTGCTCTCTGCATTCCTGACCAACACGCTGACCGGCAGCGTCGTGATTCTGTCGCTGGTGCTGATTGGTGCTTACTCAATGAAAGGTCCTTTCTGGGCGCTGGCTTCGGGCTGGATGTCATCCACGACGGCTGCGGCGGGTCTTGCTGCTATCGGGGCGATGGCTAACCTGATTGGCGGAGGATTGATGGTTAACGTTTACGGCATCATCAATCAGGCCACCGGCAGTCACACCCTGGCAATGCTGCCACTGGCTGTGCTGTGCAGCGTCGGCGGCATCGCCGTGCTGGTTATGGGACGCACCAAAAAATTAAACATTGAAGTTGAGAATACCGCTTCACCCGTCAGTAAATAACGTTGTCAGCCCGGTGACGCTGCTCGCCGCGTCTCCGGGCTTCTCCCTTCACTCATCCTCCTGCTGCCTCTTTTTCCTGATCGATCTCTTTGTGTGCAACACCCCCTCGCTTACTCAACAGCCATGTTAACTCGCCCATCTTTTCACTGAGCCACGCCTGGCGCTCCTGTAAGCCTGTGGCGGGTTGTCATCCCCTTTGAATGCCATCTGACGAAAGCGGGCCGTATGCAGGAACTCATTCTCGGCTGGAGGAAGAGTGGTGTAAGGAGCGGTTGTTCAGCCAGAAGGGAGGTGCTGACAATGACTCTGACCCTGCAGGGACAGGTGACGCTATCTGCGGGTGTTTAAAGCTGGAGTGGCGTGATGTGGCATCTGAATGCTGAGCGCGTCTGTCAGTGTATGGCAGGCCACAGAGAGGGCAGAGAGGAAGTTTCATAGGCCAGGGCGGTAAAGCGGCAAGGGCATAGCCTGAAAGCCAGGCAAAAGAGAGAACGCATAAAAAAACCGGCTAAACGGCCCAGGCGCCTGTTTAGCCGGTCAGAAAAAGCCGATCAGGAAACCGGACTTTCGTCTTTCACCGGTTCTGCCAGCACGTTCAGCACGTTTGTGGCTGCCACGGTGCCCATCTTCACGTAGGAGTTATCACTGACGCCACCAATGTGTGGCGACAGAACCACGTTGTCGACATTCTGCCAGATATGCGGGGCGGTCAGCGGTTCTGTGGCAAAGCTGTCCAGCGCCGCCGAGGCGATCGTGCCGTCATTCAGTGCCGCGATCAGGGCTTCATCATCGATCAGCCCCCCGCGAGCCGTATTCACCAGAATGGCGCCTTTTTTACACAACGCCAGCGACTCTGCGTTGATCATCTTTTGGGTCTGTTCTGTCAGCGGGCAGTGCAATGAAATCACATCTGACTGCCGCAGCAGATCGTCCAGCGAAGAGGAGACACACTCATCCGGGAAAGTGCGCGCATAGGGATCATAGGCCAGAACGTTCATGCCAAAAGCGCGGCCGATACGGGCCACGCGACCCCCTATCGCCCCCAGACCCACCAGCCCGAGGGTTCTGCCCTCCAGCTCCACGGATTTGTGGGTCGATTTATCCCAGTGTCCCTGACGCATGCGTTGATCAAGGGGGATTACCGATTTAGCGCAGGCCAGGATCAGCGCCCAGGCGTGCTCTGACACGGCAGCCGCGTTGGCACCCGGGGCCGACTGAACACTGATATGACGCTCAGCGGCGGCTTTCTGATCGATGACATCGATGCCACTGCCGTGTTTGGAGATAACGCGCAGAGCGGGGGCGGCGTCCATGATGCGGGCGTTAATCTTGCCATAGCGGACGATGATCCCCACCGGGTTGTGCTGCTGGCAGAGCTGAACCAGAGTCTCTTCGCCCGGTTGTTTGCCTGCATACACAATCGTGAAATCGTCGAGCAGGCTCACTGCCTGCGGTGCCAGATCGCTGGCGGTGACCAGAATGACAGGAGAAGAGGTCGTCATTACAGCACCTCCCCGTCAACCAGCATGCCAGCCGTAAGCAGCGCTTTCTCTAACCAGGGCGCGCGGAGATCGCCATCGCGAATGGCGGCGATGCGGCTGGTTTCGAAATCCAGTTTTTTCTGCGCCAGTTCGATCAGGGCCGGAACGGCTTCACGAGGCAGCACAACCACGCCATCGATATCGCCAATCACCAGATCGCCCGGCTGAATCGCTGCGCCTGCTACTGAAACAGGGAAGTTAACCCGTCCCGCAACCGATTTGGTCGGGCCGCACGGGTTCAGGCCCGCGGCAAATACCGGGAAGCCATTGGTGCTCAGTGCATCGGCATCACGAACCGCGCCATCGATAATAATCCCGGCAATGCCAGAGGCCTGCGCCTGAGTAGACATAATTTCGCCGATTAATGCGCAGCTGATGTCGCCTTTGCCATCAACCACAATCACATCGCCCGGCTGGGCAATAGCCAGTGCGGCGTGGATAGCGAGGTTGTCACCCGGTCTGACTTCAACGGTGATAGCGGGACCGGCAACTTTCATGGTGTGGGAAAGCGGTTTTACGCGTCCGTGCAGCGTTCCGCGTCGCCCGGCAACATCTGCCAGTATCGCGGCCTGAAACTGAGCAGCCTGTTTTACGAGCTCTGGCGCGATACGGGTAATGTCGCGATTGATGAAGGTATTATCTGCATGTGGCATAGATCATCCTCTTTCGTTTTACCAGGTACAACTTTGTTGTACAATATAAAACTACTATATCTATGTTAATTTGGATCACACCAGTGTTAAGCATTCATTTGTGATGTAAATACGATGTGAATCACAAATTACAGGGTAAACTGCCTGCCGTCGCAAACAGGAGAACCTGCTAATGGGGAATGAAGGCGTAATTGCCGTAGAAAAAGCGCTGGCGCTACTGGATTGTTTCAGGCCTGGCGAAGAGTCACTCACGCTGACCGCGCTGGCCCAGCTTTCCGGGTATCACAAAACGACGGTTTATCGCCTGATGAACTCACTGGAACGCATGAATTACGTCATCCGGCGCGACAACGGGGTTTATACCCTGGGACCGAGACTGCTCTATCTGGGCAAGCTCTATGAACAATCCTTTCATCTTGCCACTATCGTCCAGCCTGAGCTACATGCCCTGGCGACGGCCACGGGTGAAAGCGCCACCTGGTATGTCATCGAGAAGGATCAGCGACTCTGTCTGTTCCGCGCGGAACCGTCAGAAGGCTTGCGGGAAACGCGTCTGCCCGGAACGTTTCTGCCGCTGGACAATTCAGCCATCGGAAAGGTGCTTCGCTGCTGGGGACGCAGAGAACCGCTGTTTGAGACTCAGCCGGAACTTCCGTTGTTTACCTCTGGTATCCGCGATCCGCATATCGCCTCATTATCACTTCCGGTGTTTGGTGAGGGCGACAATATGCTCGCGGCCCTGGCCCTGACCGGACCCGCCTCACGCCTGACAGAGGCGAAGCGCGACGGCGGTCTGGGTAAACTGATGAAAGAGGCGGCGCACAGGCTTTCCCTGAAATCGGGTGCGCGAAAAGCATTCTGCGATGATTTTTATAAGATTTAGCGCAGCGCACCAGCGGTAAGGTTACCGCTGGTGAGATAAGCCCGGCACCCGTGCAGATTTGCCGCGACGCCGGGTTCTGTGCGAAGGTGACAGGCCCGCGTACGGGTGCGGGTAAATGAATGTCCCGCCCGATCGTGAAAAATCCCCCCGCTTTCGCGTCTCTACATGAATTTCCTTCATGTTCGTTGAAATTTAATCACTTTTTTTCACCCGCCCGTTGAGGCATAAAGTAAGAATTGTTAATAACTTTGAGAAATATGAATGCTTGTTAAGGGATAGCAAAGCTGCATAACCCTCTCAGCAACAATTCATATCAGCGACCAGGATACCCGATAGCGATGAACAACGATTTTGCCTTTACCATCAAGCGTATTCGTTTCGACGAAAACTATAACCCTTCAAAAAATACGCGCGCGACGACGAACTTTGCGAATTTAGCGCGTGGCGAAAAGCGTCAGGAAAATCTGCGCAACGCCCTGGTGATGATCGATAATCGTTTTAACTCGCTGGCGCACTGGGACAATCCAAAGGCTGACCGCTATTCCGTTGAACTGGAGATCATTTCTGCGGAGCTGAATCTTCAGGGTGGCGCTGACGGCGAAGCGTTTCCGGCTATCGAAATTTTAAAAACTTATATCGTGGATCATCACACCGGTGAGCGCAGCGAGGGCATTGTGGGAAATAATTTCTCATCCTACGTGCGCGATTATGATTTCAGCGTGGTGCTGGCAGATTTTAATAAAGGGCAGACTGAATTCAGCACGCCCGCTGATTTTGGCCAGCTGCACGGCAACATTTTTAAAAGCTTCGTTAACTCAGCGGTCTATAAAGATAATTTCAGCAAATCACCGGTTATCTGCCTGAGCGTGTCCAGCAAAAACACCTATGTGCGTACCGGCAATCAGCATCCCATCCTGGGCATTGAATATCAGCAGGATGCGCCCTCACTGACCGATTTCTACTTCGGGAAAATGGGCCTGAAAGTGCGTTTCTTTATGCCGCAGGGCAGCGTTGCGCCGCTGGCGTTCTATTTCCACGGTGATCTGCTCAGCGATTACACCGACCTTGAGCTGATCGGCACTATCAGCACTATGGAAACGTTCCAGAAGATCTATCGCCCTGAAATCTATAACGCGAATTCCGCTGCCGGTCACTGCTATCAGCCGACGCTGCAGCATCAGGATTACTCTTTAACCCGGATTGTTTACGATCGTGAAGAGCGCAGCCGGCTGGCTGTTGAGCAGGGGAAATTTACTGAGGCCCATTTCATTAAGCCTAACCAGACCCTGCTGGCGCAATGGTCCGCTGAATCCGTTCTTTAATTAAAATTAAAAGGTCACCTGTTATGAAAACCTTATTACCGACATCCACTGCTGGCAGCCTGCCAAAACCCTCCTGGATCGCACAGCCAGAGGTGCTCTGGTCACCCTGGAAACTGCAGGATGATGAGTTAGTGGCGGGTAAATTAGATGCGCTGCGTCTCTGCCTGGACGATCAGGTGCGGGCTGGGATCGATATCGTCAGTGATGGTGAGCAAACCCGTCAGCACTTCGTCACGACCTTTATCGAACACCTCAGCGGCGTGGATTTTGAAAAGCGCGAAGTGGTGCGTATCCGCAATCGTTATGATGCCAGCGTCCCGACCGTGGTGGGTGAAGTCTCGCGCCAGAAGCCGGTCTTTGTCGAAGATGCAAAGGTTTTACGTAAGCTGACCGATCGTCCGATTAAATGGGCGCTGCCGGGGCCGATGACCATGATCGATACCCTCTACGACAACCACTACAAAAGTCGCGAAAAACTGGCGTGGGAATTTGCAAAAATCCTCAACCAGGAAGCAAAAGAGCTGGAAGCCGCAGGCGTGGATATTATTCAGTTTGATGAGCCGGCTTTTAACGTCTTTTTCGACGAGGTTAACGACTGGGGTATTGCGGCACTAGAGCGCGCTGTCGAAGGGCTGAAGTGTGAAACCGCGGTGCATATCTGCTATGGCTATGGCATCAAAGCGAACACCGACTGGAAGAAAACGCTGGGAACCGAGTGGCGCCAGTATGAAGAGGTCTTCCCGAAACTGCAGCGCTCATCGATCGATATCGTCTCGCTGGAGTGCCAGAACTCGCGGGTGCCGATGGATTTGATCGAGCTGATTCGCGGTAAAAAAGTGATGGTCGGCGCCATCGATGTGGCAACCCATAATATTGAGACGCCGGAAGAGGTCGCCAGTACGCTGCGCAAGGCGTTGCAGTTTGTGGATGCCGAAAATCTCTACCCTTCGACCAACTGCGGCATGATCCCGCTGCCGCGTCATGTTGCCAATGGCAAGCTCAACGCATTGAGCGCAGGCGCAGAGATTGTCCGCAGAGAAATTCTGGGCAAATAAGCGCTTCCTGAGCCCGTTCAGTCCGGCGAATGATTTCATTTTCACAATGCGATCGGCCGGACTGACTCTTAATCCTGCTTTTGCCCGTCTCATTTCCCGCTAAACCTCTTCAGCACTGCGCCCGTGCGCGATGACAAATGCGCATATAAACCGCTCAACCTGCCGGATTTCATCCGGACTCTCATCCGACCTGATCTTTATCCCCGCTGAATGAGATTCCGCCCATCAGGTGGACGACAGCATCACTGGTAAATGTTCGCCACAACCGATATAACAGATTGATAACAATCAATCTCAGAGGCAGTTATGGCGCTTTCGCATGAATTACTCCTGATTTTCACCACCTACTTTGTCGCCACGGCCAGCCCGGGTCCCAGCAATATGGCGATAATGGGAACGGCGATGAAAAAGGGCAGGGGAGCCGCCCTGGCGCTGGCAGCAGGTGTGGTGAGCGGCTCCATGATCTGGGCGCTGCTGGCCGCCTGTGGCGTGCTGACGGTGCTGGCCACCTTCGCAAAGTTGCTGATTGTATTGAAGGTTGGCGGCGGGTTATATCTGCTCTGGCTGGCATTTAAAGCGGGTAAATCGGCCCTGCGCCGCACGGAAGCGACAGACATTGATGCCAGCACTGAGCGGGTCGCCTGGGGCAGACTGTTTCGCCAGGGAATACTCATGCATGTCGGCAATCCCAAGGCGATTCTCACCTGGGTGGCGATCATGTCTTTTGCCCTGAAGCCCGATATGGCTGCCTCCACGGTACCGCTGATCATCGCTGGCTGTGCAACGATCTGTCTGCTGGTGTTCGGCGGATATGCGCTGCTCTTCTCGACGGCGGTGATGAGCGCGTTCTATCGCCGCATCCGTCGCGGACTGGAGGCGCTGTTAGCCTGCTGCTTTGCGCTGGCGGGGCTGAAACTGGTGTTCAGTCGCCACTAAGTCGGGGATGGCCGTTCGCGACTTCTGCATGAAAATGGCACACCCTGTGCTGATGCAAACAACGGTTTCGCCAGGGTGTCACTGCAATCAGGGGGGCATCCGCAGCGGTGGCCTCTGTCATTACATCAACAAGGCGGTGAAATGAAAGGCTCGTGCTTATGTGAAACGGTGGTTTTTGAGCTGGCAGCGCCACCCACGCTTTACTACCGTTGTCACTGTTCGCTGTGCAGAAAGCAGAGCGGAACCGGTTATAACCTGGCGACGCTGGTGAAAGCGGGGGAGTTCCGCTGGACTGGCGGAGAAGATCACCTGGCGTCATGGCAAAAAGCCAGCGGTTATCGCAACGATTTCTGCACCCGCTGTGGCTCCACCGTGCCCAACCCGCTGCGGGGCAGGCCTTATGTCTGGGTTCCGGTGGGTTTACTCAATGAGGCGGTTGATATGCAGTGTGTCGGCGACTTCTGCACCGATGATGCGATGCCCTGGGACACGACCCGCTCAGCAACCACCCATGCCGGACCGGTGCCGTCGCTGACGGCGCTGCTGACCCATCTGAAACTTGCTGATGAATCGCCATAGTTTCTCTGACGGTTTCTGTCTGCATTCCTGGCCGTTGGCTGGTTATGCTCCAGAGTGTTTTAGCTGAAGTCCCCACTCTTCCGCGCAGAGATTCATGGCGCGAGGAGAACTGAGCAGCAGTTTTGGCAGCGTGAGCGAGTCATAGAGCTGCCTGTGCCGCTTCCGGTTCTGAGGGGCGATGCGGGCAATGTAATTTATCATCGCCAGGCTTACCGGCTCTCTGTGAGTCCTGAGTCCCCCGATCCGCGGCGTGGAGGAGTAGCATCGCCGGACATAGCGCAGCAGCGCTAAAGGCACGCTGACATCCAGAAGAATCAGTCCGGTGGCCCGGGCGAGCCGTGCTTCAATACACTTTGTGTAGTTGCCTTCCATGATCCATCTCTCCTGACTGACTGCTTCGGCGTGTAAACGAAGGAACACGTCCGGCTCCCTGGGCACCCACTGACTGCCTGGAATATGATGCAACTGATCCAGGTGCACCACAGGCAGACCTGTTTTGCGTGACAGGGCCTCAGCCAGCGTGGATTTTCCGCTGTTAGAAGGCCCGAGAATACAGATGCGTGGTCCCAGCGCGTCTGACGAGATTAGCCTGTTCACAGATAGCTCCCTGTTAAATCCGGTAAATGCGCTATGAGGGTAATTGCGTCTGCATCCGGAACAGCAATCCTACCCCACGGGTTCATCGCCTGGCGATAAGTCTCTCATAACCTGATGAAATCAGGCACAGGGAAAATAAAAAGCCTGCAAACACATTTACAAATTTAAATGTGTAAATATAATGTCGCCTCTTCAAACACCAGAGGATTTTTTGTCATGCCATCACTTTTTACCCCCCTGAGCCTGGGCGACCTTCAGCTCCGTAACCGCATCGTTCTGCCGCCGCTGACCCGCTGCCGCAGTGAGCAGCCGGGCAATGTTCCCGGTCCGATGATGGTGGAATATTATCGCCAGCGCGCCAGCGCCGGACTGATGATCACTGAAGGCACCCAGATTGAGCCTCGCGGGCAGGGCTATGCATGGACGCCGGGGATACACAGTGACGCGCAGATTGCGGGGTGGAAAAAAGTCACCGAAGCAGTGCATCAGGAAGGTGCCACTCTTTTTTGCCAGCTCTGGCACGTGGGGCGGGTGTCCCATAATGAACTTCAGCCAGGAAAAGAGGCCCCGGTTGCGCCGTCAGCGATAGCCGCCGATAACGTCCGGGTCTTTATTGAAACCGGACCGGGTGCCGGAATGTTAACCGCGCCCAGCGAGCCGCGGGCGCTGACGAACGCGGAAGTGAAAGAGATTGTGGCGCTTTACCGGCGGGCGGCGGAAAATGCCAAAGTGGCCGGGTTCGATGGCGTTGAGCTTCACTCCGCCAACGGCTATCTGATTAATCAGTTTATTTCTGAGCACACCAACTTCCGTACGGATGAATATGGTGGCTCGCCTGAGAATCGTCTGCGTTTTCTGCGTGAAGTGGTTGAAGCAGTAAGTTCGGTCTTTGGCAGTCATCGTGTCGGCGTCCGGTTTGCCCCGCTTTTCAGCAGCACGGACGAAGATCGCGTCTATCTGGGCCTGGTCGAACGCGATCCGCATGCGACTTATATCCGCGCTGCGCAGCTGCTCAATGAGCTGGAAATTGGTTATCTCTCTATCGCCGAGGCGGACTGGGATAACAGTCCTGACCTGCCGGAGAGTTTCCGGATTGCGCTGCGGGAAACCTTCCGCTCGCCCATTATCTACTCAGGCCGTTACACCGCCGAAAAAGCACAGCGGATGCTGGATAAAGGCTGGGGTGACCTGTTTGGTTTTGGCCGCACCTTTATCGCCAACCCCGATCTGCCCGCGCGGATTAAAGCAGGCAATCCGCTGAATCCGGTGGACCACACCTCCCTGTATGGCGGAACGGAGAAAGGGTATACTGACTACCCTGTTTATCCATCCTGATGTTTTGTGAGGCGGCATGTCACCCGAAGAGGCCCTGAAGTTACTGGCCAATCCCACCAGAATGGCCGTGCTGATGTGGCTCAAAAACCCTGACGAAGCGTTTGCGGGCTATGCCCAGCTCTATCCCTTCGACCAGTATGGCGTCTGTGCCAGTCTCATCCAGGACAAGGCGGGCTTATCACAGCCCGCCACCTCGTTATGCCTGAAAGCCCTGCAGAGTGCCGGACTGGTGGAAACCAGCAAAGTGGGTAAATGGACCTACTATCGCCGTGCCGAACCGCGTATTCGGGAAGTCACCGACGCGGTGACGCACTCCCTGCAGGCGCTGCTATAGACGTCGCCGCGCACCTCTGATCCGGTAGCGACATCTTTCCTTGTCTCTCTCTTTCTGCGTCGCGCTCCTGCACACTGCTTGACGAAGCTGTTCGCTTCACTTACAACTAAACCCGTCAGGGGAGTCTCGCCGGAGAGACTGAGAGGCTGATAGCGCACCCGCGCGGCTCAGCGACCCTTAGAACCTGACCCAGTTGATACTGGCGTAGGAAGACGGGTATCGCATCAGATACTTGCCGCAGGAGCGCATTCGCGTCGCTTCTGCCTATTCCCTCTGTATCACGGGTCTTCGTTAACGGATAACGAGGCGAATGTGACCCACTCAATCCTGAATCTCTCTTCTTCTGTGGCGGGCAGCCAGGGCCGCTGGTCGGTGCTGGGCAGCGGCGTCGCCGGACTCTGTGTCGCCACCCTGCTGGCGGAACGGGGAGAAGCTGTCGAAATTATTACTCAGCCTGACTGCCGGGCAGCCTCGCACTGGGCGGGCGGCATGCTCGCGCCCTGGTGCGAGGCAGAAAGTGCACCGCCAGAGGTGATCGAATGGGGCCAGCATGCCGCGGGCTGGTGGGCAAAGCGTGTGGATGGTGTGGTGCAGCAGGGCACGCTGGTGGTTGCACCGCCGCGTGACAGCCGTGAGCTGACGCGTTTTGCCAGCATGACGCAGCAGCATCAGTGGGTGGCCCCCGGCGACGTTGAACCGGCGCTGGAAAACCGCTTCGCTCGCGGCCTTTTCTTCGCCCGGGAAGCGCATCTCGACCCGCGTCGGGCGCTGCAGCAGCTGCAGGATACGCTCAAAGAAGCGGGCGTGCCGTTTCACAGCGGTCAGCCCGGCGGAAAGATTATCGACTGTCGCGGCATCCATGCCGCCGATCAGCAGCCCGCGTTGCGTGCCGTGCGCGGCGAAATGGTGATCCTCCATACCCCCGATATTTGCCTCTCCCGTCCCGTCCGGCTGCTCCATCCGCGCTTTCCCTGCTATCTGGTGCCTCGTGCCAATGGGCACTTCATGCTGGGTGCCACCATGGTCGAAAGCCATGACAGCAGCCCGATTAGCGCGAAAGCGATGATGGAGCTGCTGAGCGCCGCTTACAGCCTGCATCCGGCGCTGGCTGAAGCACGGATCGTCGAGAGCGGTACCGGGTTGCGTCCTGCTTACCGGCAGAATCTGCCGGAGGTGCGCTACGAAAATGGCCGCTTCTCGCTCAACGGCCTCTACCGACACGGCTTTTTACTGGCCCCGATAATGGCTGAAAACCTTATGCGGCGACTGACTCAGGAGATACCCCATGCGAATTGAACTCAACGGACGCGCGATTGAAACCGACGCAACGACCCTGGCGGAGCTGATGCAGGAGCAGCAGATCGATCCGCGCACCGTCGCCACCGCCCTGAACGGTGAGTTTGTGCCGCGCACCCGGTACGCCAGCCAGCGACTTGAGGCCGGGAATCAGCTGGAAATTCTGTCCCCGATGCAGGGAGGTTAATCATGTTCTATCAGTTTGCACCGACATCCCGTTTTCTGCTCGGCACCGCCGGTTATCCCTCGCCGGAGATTCTGCATCAGGCGATCGACGCGTCAGGCGCGGAGATCATTACCGTCAGCCTGCGACGGGAGGGGCAGGAAGGCGCGGCCTTTCGCACGCTGCTGCAACAGCTCAACAAACGCATTCTGCCGAATACGGCCGGCTGCCATTCGGTAAAGGAGGCGGTCACCACGGCGCAGATGGCGCGTGAACTGTTTGATACCCCCTGGATCAAGCTGGAGGTGATTGGTCATGCCGATACGCTGCAACCCGACCCCTTTGCGCTGGTGGAAGCCGCCCGCATTCTCTGCGCTGACGGATTTCAGGTGTTTCCCTACACCACGGAAGATCTCATTGTTGGTGAAAAACTGCTGGAAGCCGGCTGTGAAGTGCTGATGCCCTGGGGGGCGCCGATTGGCTCCGGCCAGGGACTGCGCAATATTGAGGGGCTGCGCGCCATGCGTGCCTGGTTTAAGGATATTCCGCTGATTATTGATGCGGGGATCGGCGCGCCGGGCCAGGCGGCTCAGGCGATGGAGATGGGCTTTGATGGCGTGTTGCTCAACACGGCCGTAGCAAAAGCTCGCGATCCGGTCCGGATGGCCGGTGCCTTTGCCGCCGCGATCCATGGGGGACATGAGGCGTTTCAGGCCGGGCTGATGGAGCAGCGCGATATGGCGTCGGCCTCCACGCCCCTGTTTGGTCTGGCACAGTTCAGTTAAGGAGCGACAATGGATCGTTATCAGCGACAGACGATGTTACCGGAAATTGGTGATACGGGGCAGCAGCGACTGAGCAGGGCGCGGGTGCTGGTTGTGGGCGCGGGCGGTCTCAGTGCCACGCTGCTGCCCCTGCTGGCAGGTGCCGGGGTAGGGTTCATTCGTCTTTACGACGGCGATCGGGTTGAACTGCACAACCTTCACCGGCAGACGCTGTTTGGCGTGGACGATGTCGGGCAGCCAAAAGCGCGCTGCGCGCAGCGGGCACTGGCGCAGCGAAACCCTGAGTGTGAAGTCGACGCGCATCCGCAGTCACTGAGCGCCAGTCTGCTGCCGCAGGCACTGGCGGAGATTGATGTGGTGGTGGATGCGGCGGATAACTTTGCCATTACCTATCAGCTTTCGGACGCCTGTTATCCGCGCGGCCTGCCGCTGATCTGCGCCTCAGTGCTGGGGCGTAAAGGCTATGTCGGCGGATTCTGCGGCGGTGCGCCCGGCTATCGCGCGCTGTTTCCGCACTTGCCCACTGCATCGGCTGACTGTAACACCGCGGGCGTTATGGGGCCTGCGGTGGCCACGCTGGGGGCCATGCAGGCACAGATGGTGCTCACGGTATTGCTGAAACTGACGCCTTCACCGCTGGGTTGTATGATCCACTGCGACCTGGCCTCGTGGCATATGCGACAGTTCCGCTTTGACGATGCCCCGGAACCGGAGGCGCCGGGCACGCCGTTCATCGACCAGGCCATGCTCACCGGTGAGGACTGCATTGTGGAGTTGCGCAGCGCCGAAGAGGCCCCGGTCAGCGTGGCGGAAGGGGCGTTGCGCATTCTGCCAGAGCAGATCGCCGGCTGGCAGCCGCCTGCCGATCGACGCGTGGTCCTGGTGTGCGCCAGCGGAATGCGGGCCGCGCGTGCGGCTGAAAATCTTGCCGCACGCGGGGTCACGCGTCTGGCGCTGATGGCGGCAAAGGCGCTGTAACTGCCGGTTCAGATCACCTCGACCAGCTGGAACGTTTCGAAAATCAGCTCCATCTCAGGGTGAAAAGAGCCTTCCCGCTGAAAGTATCGCTGATGTTCCTGACGCCAGTAGTCGAGGCTGAGATCGCCTTCACCTTCAAGCATCGCCATCTCCGGCGTCACCCGGTCAAAGCGCGTCAGGAACAGCCCGGTGGTGCGGATCACGCAGACGGGCTGCTGTTCACCGTTGAGAACAATGCTGTAACCGCCCGGCTGGGGCAGTTTTTCCTGATCCTGCCAGTTGGCTGCCGACCCACAGGTGGCCACTTTTTTACCCGCAATAATCAGCGTACTTAACGCGTTCGCCAGCTCGGGTGAATCACCAAATGCATCGACCATCGCATCCGGATATTTTTCCTGCAGTTGTTCCAGCGTCATCGCCATCAGCAAATCCTTATGAAAGTGGGTGCGTGCCTGCCTGCATCATTGCAGAGGCACCGAAAAGGTGTGCAGCCGTTCTCTCTGCAACAGCGTTATCTGCGGAGCAGGCTGCTTGTCGCCGAACAGCTTACCCGGCATTCCGGCAGGAAAACAGGCGAATCTCCGGGATAAGCCGTTTCGCCCGCCGATGTCGTGCACAAGCGTCGCTGTCAGGCAAAGCAGTGACTCAGGAGAGACGAACTAGCGTTTCAGGAAGCTCGCCCACTGCTCAATGTCATCACCGCTGCTAATATCAGGCTGTACCAGGCCGTTGACCATAAAGGTAGGAGAGACGTGAATGCCATTCTGGCGGGCGTATTTGCAGTGCCACTTGATGGCATTCTGCAAATCGGGCCGATCAAATGCCGCCATGGCGTCGACGCCACTGTAGGTTTTCAGGCGTTCCAGAATCTGATTCGGGGTGGCATCGCGGTTCGGACCGGTGCAGTGGTCGGTAAATTCAAACTCTTCGCGGTGATCGGCAACGGCCTGCATCACCTGTCTGGCGGCCGTTTTACTTTCGCAGGCCGCGGCGAGGATATAGCGCACAATGAGACCCGAATAGAGGTGCCACGGCTGGGATTGCAGACGGATCTTCAGAGTGATGTTCTCTTCGCCTGCGTGCGCCAGTAAGGCGTCGAATTTATTGAAAGCGCGAACGGAAAACGGACAGGTAGGTTCCAGAAAGACTTCGAAGACCGCAGGACCCTGACCCCAGACCAGAACATCAGCGTGCTGATTCATTAACCACTCCTTAAGTTTAAACGTAACGGGAAGTCGTTTTACTCTGGCAAATCTGCGGCACAGCAGCCAGTTAAGAATGGGGCTCAATTGTTACAAAAATCGGCAATCAGAAGCGGAGCCGCAGGTAACAGGCGACAGGCAGGCCTCTGAATCGTTAGAATTATCCGTTCTGGCAATCTTCGCCGCGGGTTCTGGACGGCCGCTGGCGAGTCGCTATAGTTAATCAGCAGCGTTCATTCGCCTGAATGAGAAGATCCTTTCTGTGACTTCCCTGTCGGGGATACACGGGAAGCGGATACGTGTTAGAAGAGGCTAAATTTGTATACCGATCTCACCTGGAAAACACTCTATCGCATTATTAACCAGACGATCGCAGACATGCTGGATGAACAGCAGACCCTGGATGTCCTGTCACTGCGCGCCCGTCTGCTTGAACGGGCGGAAAAAGAGGAGGATGAGGTGATGGTGCTCTGCTACTGGCAGGCCTGCAAAATACTGAGGCGTTTACCTGCCACCGTGACTGCCAGCCAGTTAATGCTGGCTGCCCGCCATGCTTTTCGTGCGCCGCTGGATAACGATCTGCCCTGAGTGAAGCGGACTGGTGCGCTTCAGCCGTGAACATAACAGAAAGGGCGACGCCTGAACCGGAGAGAGGTCCCTGCGGGTCATAGCGCAGAGCGCCCATTCATACCTGATTTAACGATGGACTGCTTAAAGATCCCCATTCTGGAATTCATAAATATTTTTTGAAAATATAATGGGTAATTAAAGTGATCATATTATTCATCACATCCTGTCTTTTATTTTCCGACTATTTAAGTCGGGATTGCTGGAATTGATCCTGCTCAATTAACCTCCTCAATATTAAATCTCAGCCCCGGATAAATCTGCTCGTTTAAGTTTCGTCTACCTTTGTTTAATTAATATACCCGCAACATAATAAACAGCGCGTTATTATGTTGGCGCATTATTATCGATGCATATTTATCCATCTGGTGGTTGGTTGCGGCCACTTTGCATGTTCTGAAAAGAGAAACAGTTGATGAATATCAGAAAACGTATTCTGCCAGTGGCGCTGGCGGGCCTTATGATTTCCGGATCAGCATTCGCCACCCCGACTGACGGCCCATCCCCTATTAATACGAATCCGGGAACGGCAGCGGGAACGCAGGGAGCCGGTGGTGAAGTTAAATTTACCGGTGAAATTACCGATGTATCCTGCAACGTGACAACCGCCAGTAGTAAGCAGAGTATTGATTTAGGTAAATGGGCCAAATCCTATTTCGAAAGCCGTACGGAAACCACTGAAACGCCGTTCACTATTTCAGTCACAGACTGCCCGACATCCGTCAAAAAAGTGGCGGTGTTGTTCGATGGCGATAAAGACAGTGGCGACAGTACCCTGCTTAAAGTTGCCAGCGGCGGGGCGTCCGGTGTCGGCGTGAAACTTTATGAAGCTGACCGTCAGACTCAGGTGGCTATCGGCGCCGTCTCCAAAAACGTTGATGTAGTGGCAGCCAGCACGGGGGGGCACGCCGATTTAAAATTCTATGCTGATTACAAAAGTGACGGTGCCGCTATTAATGTGGGCGCGGCCAATGCCGTATCAAATTTTGTGATGGTTTATAACTGATTCATAGCAGGGGCAACCCTGCTTTCCCTCCGTAATTCAATGGCGTAACGCTCTATGATTAAGGTAATAAGAATTATTTCGCTCATTTCGGCGTGTCTGCTTCATCTCGCGGCGCATGCAGGTGTGGTGATGGGAGGGACCCGGGTTATTTTTGCTGAAGGAAAAAAGGAAGCCACGCTGTCGGTAACAAACCAGGATAAGACGACACCCTATCTGATCGAATCCTGGATCGAGAATGCCGATAAAAATAATCACACCCGCGTCCCTTTTATTGTGACGCCCCCGCTGTTTCGCCTGGATGCCAATAAAGAGAACCTGCTCAGGATTAATTATCTGGGCATGCCACTGCCGAAAGATCGGGAGTCTGTTTTCTGGCTGAATGTCAAATCGATTTCACCCACACCGCGCGATAAAAGCAATCAGCTGCAGGTCAATATTAAATCGAAATTCAAACTCTTTTTCCGGCCAAAAGGGCTGGCGGGAAATCCGGCTGACGCCTGGCAGGACATCGCGTTTCGCCAGCAGGGAAACCAGCTGATTGCGCATAACCCGACGCCCTATTTCGTCTCCTTTTATACGCTGAGCGTGAATCATCAGGCGATCAACGATCCCGGCATGATTGGTCCGGGTGAAGATCGTCACTGGACGGTCAGCCATGCCGGCCCGGTGAGCTGGTCTGCCATCAATGACTATGGCGGCGTTACTGAAGAACGTACACGCTGATGGATTTTGTTGTGGTTTTACTGATCTGATGCCGGGGCCTTAACCGTGAAAGTGACGCAGCACGTGCAGTTAAAGAAGAGAAAATATGCAAAGACGAAGCATGCCTCTTCATGGCTGGCGGGTGTACCCGGAGTGATACTGATGGTGTTCTGCCCGTTGCGGGCTGCCCGCGCCGACGACTACTTTAATCCGGCGGCGCTGGAGTTTTCATCCGATCAACACACGGCCGCCGATCTGCACTATTTCGCCCGTGAGGGCGGCCAGCAGCCCGGCACCTATCATGTCTCGCTGTTGCTCAACAACAAAGTGATCGATAGCCGTGATGTCTCTTTTGTTGAGGGCAAAAACGGGCTGATTCCACAGCTGACGGTAGCCGATCTCTCCGCGATGGGGGTAAACGTTGAGGGTTTCTCTGCATTCAGCCACCTGAAGAAAGATGAGGCGATTGCTGAGCTGGGCGATTACATTCCCGATGCCTCAAGTGACTTTGATTTTGCGCACCAGCAGTTAAACCTTTCCATTCCCCAGATTGCCCTGAAGATGAAAGATCGTGACTATGTCGATCCCGCCAGCTGGGATGAGGGTGTATCAGCGGCTTTCGTTGACTATAACCTCTCTGGCAGCAGCGGCCGCAATCAGAATGACCGCTGGAACTCGACGCTGCTGAGCCTGCGCAGCGGGGCTAATCTTGGCGCATGGCGTCTGCGTAACACGTCCAGCTGGCGTTACGATCTGGTCAGTCACTGGCAGTCTCAGACGACCTGGCTGGAGCGGGATCTTAAGACGCTGAAAAGCCAGTTCCGGGTCGGTGATACCTACACCTCGGGTGACGTATTTGACAGCGTGCAGTTTCGGGGGGTGCAGATGATGTCTGATGACACCATGCTTCCCGAAAGTCAGCGCGGCTTTGCCCCGGTGATCCATGGCATCGCCCACAGTAATGCGCGGGTGACGGTGAGTCAGCATGGTTATGTGATTTATGAAACCGTGGTCGCACCGGGTGCTTTCGAGATTAAAGATCTCTATCCCACCGCTCAGAGCGGCGATCTTGATATCACTATCCATGAAAGCGATGGTTCGGTGCGCACCTTCACCCAGCCTTACTCTGCGGTGCCTTATATGCTGCGTCAGGGACATCTGAAATATAGCGTCAGCGGTGGTCGTTATCACTATTCAGGCAGTCACAATCTGCGCTCACCTGAATTTGTCCAGTCCACGCTGTTTTACGGACTGCCGCATGACTTTACCGCCTTTGGTGGCGTACAGCTCGCGCAAAACTATCATGCTGTGGCGGCGGGGCTGGGCAAGAGTCTGGGTGATTTCGGCTCGCTGGGAATGGATGTGACCTTCGCCAGCACCCGGTTACCGCAGGGGCTGAGCCGAAGTGGTCAGTCAGTGCGCGCGCAGTATCAGAAAAATTTTGCCTCCACCAATACCACTTTCAGCATGGCCAGCTATCGCTACTCCTCCAGCGGATTTTATGCTTTCAGCGAAGCCAATGCGCTCACCAGCCCGGCGAGCTATGTCGATAATAAGCGCAGTCGTTCAGAAATTGCCGTCTCCCAGGGTATCGGTGACGTGGGCAGTCTCAGTGCGTCTGCCTATATGCAGCGCTACTGGCGATCAAACAGAAACGATCGCACCCTGCATCTGGGTTTCTACAGCAATTATAAAACCATCTCCTGGGGCGTGGCCTGGTTTTACACCGACTCGACCCAGGCCCGGAAAGCTGACCGCGCTATCTCCTTCAATATTTCGGTTCCACTGAGTGCCTTACTGCCGGACAGTTCGGTCAGTTACAGCATGAATGCCAGCAATCGCGGGGATGTCTCGCAGCAGGTCGGCCTGTCAGGCAGTGCATTGCAGAACAATAACCTGCACTACACCCTGCAGCAGGGCCACGACAGTCAGGGGCAGAACGTGAACAGTAGCGGCTCGCTGGACTATCGCGGCAGTCAGGGCAGCGTCAGTGCCGGAGTTGGTCATGATCGTCACAGTACGCAGTACAGCTATGGCCTCTCGGGCGGGATCGTGGCCCATGCGCACGGCGTGACGCTAAGCCAGCCGCTGGGGGATACCTTCGCGATTGTCCGGGTTCCGGATACCGCCAATGTGGGCATCCAGAGCGGCAGCAATGTGTTCACGGACGGCCGCGGCTATGCAATTGTGCCTTCACTCTCGCCGTATCATGAAAATGCCATCGAGCTGGAAACTGAAACGCTGCCCGACAATGTAGACGTGGAACTGGATGGGCAAACGGCTATCCCGACCCGCGGGGCGATTGTGCTGGCTGACTACGCGACCCATGTGGGGAACCGGGTGCTGTTCACGCTTACCTGGCAGCATACCTTCCCGCCTTTTGGTGCCACAGGGCAGATTGCAATCCATGCCGGGGGGAATCAGAGCAGCACAAGCGGCATTGTCGCAGAAAAGGGCGAACTCTATCTGAGCGGTGTGCCCGCTCAGGGGACGGTTGAAGTGAAGTGGCAGGAGGAGGGGAAACAGAAAAGCTGTCGCGCGCCGTTCCGCCTGTCTGACGCCAGCGGCACGAATCCGGTCAGACTGGTCTCTGCGGTTTGCCAGTAATTCACAGGAGTTTCAGATGAAATCAGTTCAGCGTGTCATTAAAGGGATCGTGCTGCTCATCCCGGCACTGGTCTGCTGGCCCTCTCTGGCCCAGGAGTCGTGTCAGGGGGTGAGCCAGGTGGTCGTGCAGGTGCATAACGTCAATTATGTGCCGGGCGCCGCTGACGGCACCCCCATCTCTGCGCAGATGCCCGTGCAAAGTACCAATGCGTTTACCTGCAATAAAAACAGCGGTGAGCAGGGCTATGCCTGGAAAGACATGGGGTTTCAGATTAATGCTGAAGAGTCGGGATTACAGACCTCAATTGCGGGAGGGCACACGACGCCAATCTATCGCGTACCGGGTGTTGAGAGCATCGGATTCGCGATTGGATTTAAAGAGCCTTCATATTGCAACAGCGGCTTTTTCGACACCACCGGCAAAGGCAAAACCAGTTCGATCTGTAACTCGCAGGTCAGTCCACAGTTCAACGCGGCACACGACATTAAACTGCAGTCCTATGTGGTGTTTTACAAAATTCCGGGGCAGCGTTCACCGCTGAATCCAGGCAACCAACCCGCGAATGTCGGTGAGGTAAATATCGGTAATGCCAGCTTAAAGGTGGGGAACAGTGCGGCCAGCAGCCAGCCGATCAACGACAGGCCGCAGCTCTTTCTCTCCAGCTTCACGGTGCAATATGGCAGCTGTGCCGTTGTCACATCCCAGTCTGCGATTAACGTGGAGATGGGAAAAGTGAGTAAGGCGGAGTTCACCGGCATCGGCAGCCGGGCGGGAAGCGAAAAAAGTTTCCGGATTCAGGTGATGTGCGAACACAGCGCCGCAGTCAAAGTGGGCTTTTTTGGCATGGCGACCGCTGGCGACAAAAATGCCATCAGCCTGACACCACAGAGTAACGCCGCGTCAGGGGTGGGCATTGCCCTGACCTATGGGCCCGGTCTGCAGGTCGCAGAAGGCCAGCGCGTGCCGCTGAATGTGCCGACCGATCAGCTGCCGGTGCTGACTACCGTCTCCTCACCCGATCAGGCGAAGTCGATGTCGTTTAACGCCCAATATATTCAGACCGACAGCCAGGTGATGGCGGGTAAAGCGGACGGGACCGTCACCTTTAATCTGGTGTATAACTGAGCCGTTGCCGCTGACGCGGATTCACCGGTTATGGCGACCGGTTTCCCTTCCGGGTCCGGCTACCTGGGTTATCCGCTTTATCATCTGCAGTAATTGTTAAAACCCGCCAAACCCGCCCGGCTGTTTTGGCCAATCTCTGTTAAAATTGAACCTCTGCGCCACTTTGCAGGATGCATGTTCGGGAGAAGCTATGTTGTGGATTTGGAATGCCCTGATTGTTCTGGTCACCGTGATCGGCATGGAGATTACGGCTGCGCTGGCGCACAAATATATTATGCATGGCTGGGGCTGGGGCTGGCATCTGTCGCATCATGAGCCGCATAAGGGCTGGTTCGAGGTTAACGATCTTTATGCGGTGGTGTTCGCGGGGCTGTCGATTTTACTGATCTGGCTGGGCAGCACGGGCGTCTGGCCGTTGCAGTGGATCGGTGCCGGGATGACGCTCTATGGCCTGCTCTACTTTATTGTTCATGACGGCCTGGTTCACCAGCGCTGGCCCTTCCGCTATGTTCCGCGTCGGGGTTACTTACGTCGGCTCTATATGGCGCACCGGATGCATCACGCGGTGCGCGGAAAAGAGGGGTGTGTCTCGTTTGGCTTCCTCTATGCGCCACCGCTGTCAAAACTGCAGGCGACGCTGCGTGAACGTCACGGCGTTAAACGGGGCGCTGCCAGAGGTGAGCGGGGCGTGGAGCAGGACGCGCCATCCGGGAAGTAACCGCCTGACCTGACGCCGCCATCAGCATAACCAGTTTCTCGGGTGTGCTGGTGGACAGGCGCTGATCCCACGCCGCTGGCCCTGCCTGAATCACCTTCATGCCGATTTTACGATAGACCTGCTTCGCGGTTGCGATTGCCCATGCCGATCGCAGCGGCAGGCCTGGCAGACCTGCCGTGGCCGAGTGATAGTAGGGCTCCGCCGTTTCAACCAGGCGACGGGCGACGCGGCTCAGCGCCTGACGATGTTGTGGCGCGGCCAGAGTTTCCCGTGTAAGCCCCTCTTCAGCCAGCCACGCTTCAGGCAGATAACAGCGGTCTGCGGCCGCATCTTCGACGATGTCGCGGGCAATGTTGGTCAGCTGAAACGCCAGACCGAGATCGCAGGCGCGATCCAGCGTGGCCCTGTCGCGCACCCCCATGATCTGCGCCATCATCAGACCGACCACGCCCGCCACGTGATAACAGTAGCGCAGCGTGTCGTCCAGGGTCTGATAGCGCGTCTCACGCACATCCATCGCAAAACCGGCCAGATGAGCAAAGGCGTAGTCAGGCAGAATATCGTGCGCCATTGCCACCTCCTGAAAGGCCGCAAAGGCAGGCTCATGCATCTGCAACCCGGCATAAGCCTGGCGGGTTTTTGTCTCCAGCTGCGCCAGACGCTGTTCGGCAGAGAGTCGCGACGGCGTATCGTTGCTGAAGCCCAGCACCTGATCGTCAATCACATCATCACAGTGACGGCACCAAGCGTAGAGCATCAGCACACTGCGTCGGGTTTTGGCATCGAACAGTTTCGATGCCGTGGCAAAACTTTTTGAACCCACTTCCATGGTTTCTACAGCATGATCGAGCAGTGACGGACTGTTCAAGCCAGATCCTCCAGCATCAATCCTGCCGTGGCTTTCGCCGAGCCCACCACGCCGGGAATGCCTGCGCCAGGATGCGTGCCTGCGCCGACCAGGTAGAGATTACTGAGGTGTTTATCGCGGTTATGTGGCCGGAACCAGGCGCTCTGGGTCAGGATGGGTTCAACCGAGAAGGCGGAGCCCTGATAGGCGTTCAGCTCATCGCGGAAATCGAACGGCGTAAAGATGCGGTGCGTCACCAGTTGACTGCGCAGGCCCGGCATGTAGTGCTGTTCCAGATAGTCAAAAATACGGTCGCGCAGGCGCGGACCTTCAACCGCCCAGTCGATATCAGCCGTGCCGAGATGCGGTACCGGGGCCAGCACGTAGTAGCTGCCGCAGCCTTCCGGAGCCAGCGAGGGATCGGTGACGCAGGGGGCATGCAGGTAGAGCGAGAAGTCCTCGGCCAGGCCATCACGATTGAAGATCTCATCGATCAGTTCACGATAGCGCGGGCCGAAGCAGACGGTATGGTGAGCCAGCTGGTCATGATGATGATTCAGGCCAAAATAGAGCACAAACAGGGAGTTGCTCATGCGCTTGTTCTGCAGTGTCTTTCCCTGAGCCACAGAAGGGGAATGCTGACGCAGCAGATCATGATAGGTGTGTACCACGTCTGCGTTGGAGGCGACGGCGCGGGTCGGGAGTACCCGACCATCTTCGAGATGGACGGCCGTAATCCGGTTTTCCTGCGTTTCCAGCCGGGCCACGCTGGCATTCAGTTCCACTTCGCCACCCAGATCCTCGAACAGTTTCACCATGCCCTGCACCAGTGCGCCCGTGCCGCCGCGCGGGAACCAGACTCCCCATTCACGTTCCAGCGCATGAATCAGCGTGTAGATGGAGGAGGTGGCAAAGGGATTGCCGCCGACCAGCAGCGAGTGAAAGGAGAACGCCTGACGCAGGTGTTCATCCTCAATGTAGCTTGCCACCTTGCTGTAAACACTGCGCCAGGCCTGCAGTTTTGCCAGCTGCGGCGCGGCGCGCAGCATGTCGCGGAACGAGAGAAACGGCACGGTGCCCAGTTTCAGATAGCCTTCGGCGAACACAGCGCGGGAGTAAGCCAGAAAACGGCGATAGCCTTCGACATCACGCGGATTAAAGGCGGCGATCTGCGCTTCCAGTTCGGGCTGGTCGTTGTCATAACTGAACACCCTGCCTGACTCCCAGCAGAGACGATAAAAGGGCCTGACCGGCAGCAGCTCAACATAGTCAGCGAGCTTTTTACCCGCCAGCGTAAATAACTCTTCAATCGCGCTGGGATCGGTGATCACCGTCGGGCCGGCATCAAAGGTGTAGCCCTGATCCTGATAAACATACGCCCGGCCGCCTGGCTTATCGCGCTTCTCCAGCAGTCGGGTGGGAATGCCTGACGCCTGAAGGCGAATCGCCAGCGCCAGACCACCAAAGCCTGCGCCAATTACTGTCGTTCTGTTCATTGCATCGCCTGTTGACGGTGAGGAGTCATGATAGCCTGTAACGCCGCCAGTACGGGGACCGGGGGCTTGCCGCTTAAAATACGCAGCCGATCAGGCAAAGTAAGTTTTCCCGCATAAAAACGGGCGATCAGACCTTCGGGAAGGCCATAAAAACGTTGCATCACCTGCCAGCGCTGCCCGGCCGGCCCCGCCAGAAACAGCATCCGGTTCAGCATGCGAAAGAAGCGCTGCTGCTGCCAGGCCTGGGAGGCCACCTGTCTGATAGTGGTGTTGAGTGAGGCCGATGTCATTGCGGGCATCTCCGCCAGCCGGTCAGCCAGCGCCACTGCCAGCGGCAGGGAGTAGCCGGTGGTGGGATGAAACAGCCCGGCGCGTAAGCCGCTGCACGGCAGGTCACGCTTCTGCCAGAATGCGTCAACGTCGCCTGTCAGCGTGATGGGCAGGGCACCCTGTTCTTCGCGCAGCAAACGGGCCAGCTGCCAGCCCTGCTGCGCCGCGTAGTCACGAATATTCTGGCGGGCGCGTTCACCGTCCAGCGTGGCGCGGTCGATATAATGGGTGTCTTCAATCAGCAGCGTATCGGCCGAAAAGGGCAGGCTGTAGACAAAGCGATAGCCGGCCTGCTGGTCAACCGTGGCATCCATAATAATTGGCGCGGTCAGCCCGTGTGGAGCACTCAGCTGCCACTCCTGTCCGACAAACGACTGAAAGCCCATGCGCAGCGCGCCATCGGGCTGGTAGCCCCGGCCATCAATCACGGCATCCGCTTCCACTACCCGCCCATCCTCCAGCGTAACCGAGTGTGAATCGAGCATTGCAACACGCGTGTTCAGCAGCAGGTCAGCGGCAAAGTGATCGCGCATGACCTGAGCGAAGCGCTCTGCGGTGACACAAAAATAGCCACTGTTCAGATGGCGCTGACGTTGCGGAAAGCGCACCTCATAACCGGGCCAGTGATGCACCACCAGCGGGGCGATCCAGCGGTGCTGCGCTTCAGTCAGGTCGTCTGCATGAAAGGACCAGGTGTGATGGGCGCCAGGCTGACTCTCCGCGTCAATCAGCAGGATGCGCAGCGACGGCCGCTGCTGGCGGAGGCGCAGCGCAATCAGCCCGTTGGCCAGACCCGCGCCCACCAGAATCAGATCATACCGTGGCATAGGCACTCCCGTTCAGCACGGGCTGGCGGGTCAGCATCGCCTGCTCGACGATGTCCGCTGCCAGCGAGGCGCCACCCGCCTGACGAAGCGCGGCGCGCAGGGGCTTCATCTGCTCAGCATAGTGCGTATCCGTCAGTAAGGTCTGCAGCTGGCGGGCCATGGCGTGACTGGTGGTAAAGCGTGAGGCGCGGCGGCCGATACCGTGCCAGACCACCCTGGCTGCCACGCCCGGCTGATCAAAGGCCAGCGGGATTGTCAGCAGAGGCGTCAGATGGTTAATCGCATCCAGCACCGTGTTCATGCCGCCGTGGGTAATGGCCAGGTCGGCCTGGGCCAGCGCGGCGGCCTGGTCAGCAAAATCGACAACCTGAACATGGCTGGCCTGCGCCAGTTTCTCTGCCTGAAACGGCGACAGGCGGCCACAGTGGGCCAGCAGTAACTGCGCGTCGATCTCCTGACAGGCGCGGACGATCGTTTTAAACAGGCCGTAACGGTGTCCCTGCAGGGTGCCGAGGGAAGCAAAAATGCGCGGCCTGTTGCCATGCGGAAAATAGCGCGGCTGTGTGGCCTGGGGCGCGTCCGGGGCACGCAGCGGGCCAACAGCATGAAAATGGTCGGGCAGCGCATGACGGGGAAAATCCAGCGCCGGGATCAGCTGGCTGATCTGTGCCAGCGGAGAAAAACAGTGGTGCAGCTTTTCCCGCGGTGACAGCCCCATTGCATGGGCGTTACGGGCGATTACCCTGTCGTGGCGGCGCATCAGCCAGTCGTAGATTTTTTCACTGGCACGATAACGTTCGCGCGCCTGGTCGCTGGTGCCATAGTCAAACGGCATCACTGCCAGCGGGAAATCCGCTTCACGGTTAAGTGGCAGGGCACAGGCCACCGAAACATAGGGCAGATCGAGCGCCTCAGCGGCCAGCGCGCCGGCCGGCTCCATCTGATCGACAATCACGCCATCCACTGCCAGCGTATTCAGCACCACCGGCAGTTCGCGACAGAGCATATCGCTGCTGCGCGCCATCTCACTGATCAGTTTCAGCATCGACGGGCCAAGGGGGTGTGCAGCCAGCTGCAGGGTATGCGCCAGACTCCCGGTAGGATGCGAAGTTAAGCCCAGCGGAAAAAAGCCGATGCGGCGGTCGGTGAGCAGTGCGCTGACGTCCGTCTGCTGAATAAAGGTGATACGGTGTCCGCGTGCTATCAGGGCCTGGCTGAGATGCTGAAGCGCCTGCACATGGCTATAGAAGGGCGGTGCAATAACCGCAAAGTGGCTCATGCAGCATCCTTAACTGACGGCAGCGAGTTTTTTCTCAAACCAGGCCTGAACAAAATGATGGGTGGCGTAACCGTCGCGGCAGGCGGACAACAGGTGTTCTCCGGCGCAGCGCAGATGGTCGCGCAGTTGCGATTCCACCGCTTTTGCGCCGAGAAGGTTCACCAGCGTCGATTTTCCCTCATCCTGATGGGCATCTTTACCGGTGTCACTCATTCCGTCAGTGAGATCGTCCAGCAGCTGAAACGCCTGACCGAGATTCAGCGAAAAGCGGTGCAGCTGTTCGCGGGCTTCTTTGGGGGCTTCCGCGACGATAGAGGCCATCTGCATGGAGGCGCAGAACAGGGTGCTGGTTTTGAAGTGATTGGTCATCAGAATGGCGTCGGCGCTGCGGGGTTTATCTCCCTCCGAGAGATCCTTGAACTGCCCCTGCACCAGCCCCTGCATCCCAATCGCCTGAGACAGCTCTGCAACCGCGTCCGTTCTGGCGCTGGCGGTTAAGCCCTCTGCCACGGCGACCAGACCAAAGGCCTTACTCAGCAGGGCCACGGCAGCGAGGATGGCGACATGCTCACCATACTGACAGTGGATGGTGGGGCGTCCGCGCCGCAGCTGCGCATCATCCATGCAGGGCATATCGTCCAGGATCAGCGAAGCGGCGTGCACCATCTCAACCGCGCAGGCGAGGTCAAGCAGACCGGCTGCGCTGGCATTGCACCCCAGATCGCGCGCGGTCAGCAGCAGCAGCAGCGGACGAATCCGTTTTCCCGGCGCCAGCGCGCCGTCGCGCATTGCCGCGCCGACCAGGTCACGTTCACTGTCGACCGGTAAAAGCTGATCGAGCCGTTGCTCAATATCGTTCAACAGAATCGCTGCATCGCTGTGTATGACATTGACGTGTTTTTCTGCGCAGACCGTCATCAGGGCTGTCCTTATCTACAGAGGAAGTCACAGCAGGTCGAAATGATTCGATGCCATCTTCAATCATCGTCCCCGGCTGCCCCGGCATAGTGGGCAGGTTTTCAAAGAACGGCGGGTAAATCCATTACAACTAAGCGTAGCCTACGGTAATAAAAAATGTCGGGAAATTCAGGAGCATTCCGCGATTTGCGGCGTCAGCCGGGTGAAAACTAAGCGGCCATCAGCCCAGCAATGCCCGTAACTGTTTCATCACGCTGGCGACGTTGTCAGCAGATAATGCGCCATCTTTAGCGAAGCGCACGATACCTTGCTGATCCACTACCACGACGGCTGCGCTTTCTGGCTGAAGATGCCAGCTATGCGCCGTTACGCCGCTACTGTCGATGATGAACTGCTGCCAGGGAGCGGCTTTTTTGCTGGAGGCAATGCTGCGCACCACAAAAATGGCGCTGCCGGGCAGGGCGTCGTCGGTATTCACGATGGTGGTGGTCTGAAAGCGATCGCGCGGCAGACTGGCCTGCTGAACGGCCTCAATCAGGGCAGCACTCTGCTCTTTGGCTGAAAGACGGCCCGCGACATGGATCACCAGTCGCACTTTGCCGGTCAGCGCCTGACTGTTCCAGCGCTGGTAGCCGATATCGCCCTGATTCAGCACCATTTCGCCTTTATCGGCCACAAAGACCGGCGGAACCGGCTGGCCGGGTGTCAGGGTGTGGGCGGACGCAACGCCGGAAAACAGCAGGGCTATCATCAATCCATAATGGCGCACAGGTTCCTCACTTCTTTCTCGGTTTGCGGTGGGCGAGGCGAGCTTTCTCATCAGCAGGCAGAAGATTAGTACCACATCCATGTTTCAGATCAATAAAAGCAGTAAAGAATTAGCCTGAGAATGCAGAGGAAAGTTAATTGCCGGAGGTGGAAGATGAGTGCTGCACTGATGACGTTGCCTGAATTTGCCCGTTACATTGGTATTGCCACGCCGACCCTGGCGCGCGCCTTTTGCTGTCGGGGTTCACTGGATGGGGTGCCGCTGCCGCAGGCACTGGATGATGCGCCGCTGACGCAGCGCCACTGGTTACTCGACGATGTGCGTCAGTTTGACCACGTTTATAAACGGGTTCAGGCGAAGCAGCCCCGTAACCGGGAGTAAGGACAAAGATCGCCGCACGGGAATCGTCCCGCGCGGCGTTTTTTATTGAACCGTGGCGCTGCCCGCGACCTCACCGGGAAAGGCAGCGCGTTTTTTATACAGCGTTATCGGGCTTGATCAGGAAGCAGACCAGATTGGCATCCCGGTCACCCGTGATTTCACTCCCGGCCGCCAGCCCGCTGACCGCATCACCCCGAACCAGTCGCGCCTCGCCGATACGAATGCTGCCTTCCAGCACGACGAGATAAGCCACAAAGCCCGGCAGAGCGGGCACGTCCAGCGTGTGGTTGCGCTCCAGCAGGGTGTCATAGATATAGGCTGCCTGACGCAGTTCCAGCGGGGCGTCTGACTCCTCCGGCCCGGCCAGTTCGGTCCAGCCATTACTCATAATGCCCTGATCGCGCTCCAGCACCTGGGTCATCGCTTCACCCCCAGGCTGGGCGGGACGGATAACCGCCTGTAACAGTTCCGCTTCAAACAGAGGCACCGACTCTTCGTACTGAACGCCGTCACCTGCATTGACCACCATCACCCGCTTAGCCGAGAGCTGGGTCCGCTCGCCGTTACTGTCCTGATGCTGCATCGATCCCCGCCACAGATAGGTAAAAACCTCTTCATTCCAGTGCTGCTGCATCGGGATCCGGGCATCCAGCTTCAGCGACATCAGGTCAACGCTGACCAGCGGGCTTAGCGCCTCGCCAGGTCGCTGACGGCGGACGGTAAAGGGGCCGTACTCAAACAGCTGTTCAGGATTAGCACGCAGGATGTTCATGATTTGCCTTTAAACAGAAGGGTCAGTGACAACGATCATAGCCTTTAGTGAGAGAATGAAAAGCCGGGAAATTTGCCCGGCTTCGTCAGTTATGTTGAAGGAGAGACAGCCAGCAAAAGCGACAGCCTATTTGCCCTGCTCATCGCTTTCACCCAGGAAGAAATACCAGAGTGGAATCGACAGCAGTCCGGTAAAGACCGTGGAGTAGAGCAGAATCATCATCGCCTGCGTGATATACATCGTCAGCGACCAGTGGCTGAAGGGGATCTGATACTGATCAATCACGCCGCCTATCATCGCATTCGCCATCACCGAAATCACAATCAGCGCCAGAACCGTCACGCTGCGCAGAAAATAGCGCATCTCTTTGCGCTTCACGGCGAAGCGGGACTGCACGATCGCCAGCGGCGACTGCTTGTCGGGTGCAATCTCGGTGCGGGCCTGGCTGCGACGCCGGGCGCTGCGCCAGCGCTGAATATCCAGCAGCAGAAACAGCAGCAGGCTGATGCCCATGACCGGCAGGGCATAACCGAGCGCCAGCATCACAATCAGGCTGGTGCCCTGCGCATAGCGTGGCAGCGCCAGCCAGGCGGTTAACAGCGTCTGTGAAGGGTTAATCTGCGGAACCGCCGGACGACGAATCCACCACATGCGGTAGCCCAGCACAATCATCGTGCAGAGTCCGAAGCCAAAGAGGGCCAGAATCAGCTGATTAGGCAGGCCGAACAGCACACCCATGTGCGCATCGACGCCCCAGCGGGTCAGTTTTGCCACCAGCGGGAAGCTGGCGAACGCCACTTTGTCGACCACGGTAAAGTCGGCCGGATTAAGTGAAACGGCATCCACCTGGCTTGGCCAACTGCGGTCAATCTCCGAAACCGTCCATGCCTGTCCGGCGTTTTTAGGCTGGCGCAGTTCGAGTTTTGCCGCCTTCAGTCCTGCCTGACGGGCGGCAGACAGGGCCTGATCCCAGCGGGCATCCGGCTGATTAGGAATGACCCGCGCGGGAGTCTTAGCGGGCATCGTCATGCCCGACATGGTCATCCCTTCCATTGCGCCGCGATGCTCTGCGTGGGGATCGGCAGATTCAGCCGGGGCGTCACCGTTCAGCGCGGTATTCACCTGCGGCGTTTTCCAGTTCAGGTCGCTGCGCATCTTTTCAATGTTGCTGCCCGCCCACTGCGACCAGGTCAGCCCGGTCACCGAAAAGAAGATCAGGCCCAGGGCCAGCAGCAGTCCCAGCGTGACGTGCCAGTGACGCAAGGCAGCAAACCCGCTGCGGACGTTCTTTCGGGTACGGGGAGGGCGGGTACCGGCCCACAGGATGAGCCCGCCCAGCGCGGCGACCCAGAGCCAGGACGCGGCCAGTTCACTGTAATTACGGCCGAAATCGCCCAGTAACAAGCCACGATGCAGCTGATCCAGCCACATGCGCAGCGGCAGCACGCCGCTGGTGCCATATACGGTCATATCTCCCCTGACCTGCAGGGTATAGGGATCGATAAACACCGAGCGTGACTCAGAGGGACCCGCATCAGCGGCAGTGAACTGCACCCGCGTCGTATCCCCGGGACCCGGCGCGGGACGTACGGCGTAGATGTGCGCTGACTGGCCTGCCCAGGCACGTGCAGCGGCAACCTGCGCGGAGAGCGGCTGCGGCTCGCCCTGCGCACGGGTCGTCAGGGCATCGTGATAGATCGCCTGTTCCAGCTGCGGAGTCAGAACGTAGAGCGTTCCGGTGAGGGCCGCGATGAAAATGAACGGCGCAATAAACAGACCAATATAAAAATGCAGGCGGCGTAGCAGATTGAACAGCGTGCCGCGTGGTGCAGGGGATGTTTCCTGATAAGAGGACATAGCATTCCACACTTTTCAAAAGACAGGGGCGTTCGGGTGACGTTGTCACGCAATCGAAATGTTATGGTGTCAGTGTGATGCGTAACAGGGCGGTGCCCGGGGGCGATGAAGGCGCAGCGTTCGCCGCCGCCGGAGCGGCGTGACCGCACGGGGCGGCGGGGCGCGACTGATGAGGCACATCCACCAGATGAACGGGACAAAGTTCCAGAGTATCAGGGGCACATGCACCAGTAAATCACAGTATCCGCAGGCAAAGCCTGCATCGGACATCATCACAGGGTCCATCATGTACATCTCGCCGTGATGATGCATCATCGGCATCTCTGTGCTCATGCTGACGTGCTGCATCCTGGCATGATCTGCCGCAAGGTTTTTAGAGACCATCGGTGCAACAAACAACAGCAGCACGGCCAGTATCGCAATACCGGCTGTGAGTCGTTGTCTGAATAAGCATTTCGGCATCATTTACACAGGCACAATGGGACAAATTTCCGGGCGGCAGTGTAACGCGAAGGGAATAAAAGGGTTAAATAAAGTGGCTGCTGAAACAAAGAAATTCGCACTCTTTGAACATATTCACTTTAATTTCAGCTTCATTTAACTTAGTTGTTACCCACTGAACACATACAGGTAACATCACGGCTGAGCCTGTGGATGACACTCTGAGCAATTAAGGACAGATAATGAAAATAGTTATGCTGGATGGCGATACGCTGCCGCTCTCACTGCCGATCGAACAGCTCCAGGGTGAGTGGGAGATCCGCACACACACGCCGGTTAATGAGATCGTGTCTGCCCTGCAGCGGGCGACTATCGCGATCACCAATAAAGTTCCGTTACGCGCCGCTACACTCAGGCAACTGCCGGATCTGCGCTTTGTCTGTGTTGCCGCAACCGGCTATGACTGTATCGATCTCGACGCCTGTCGCGAACGCGGGATCACCGTCAGCAATGTGCCCGGCTACTCCACGCAGAGCGTCTCCGAGGCGGTAATTGCAGCCCTTTTCGCGCTGCGCCGGCAGTTATTTGACTATGCCAGCACCACGCGCCGGGACTGGCCGCAGGCGCAACACTTCTGTCTGCATCGTCGGCCGATTCAGGATATCGGCGGGGCCATGCTGGGTATCGCGGGCCGGGGCGAAATCGGTCAGGCGGTAGGAAGGCTGGCGCAGGCGCTGGGGATGCAGGTCCAGTTCGCCGAGCGCAAAGGGAGTCAGACTGTGCGTGACGGCTATGTCAGCTTTGAGCAGATGCTGGCCACCAGCGATGTGATTTCACTGCACTGTCCGTTAAGCGATCAGACCCGACAGATGATTGACCGTGAGGCGCTGGCTAAGATGAAACCGCAGGCGCTGCTGATCAATACCGCGCGTGGCGGATTAATCAATGAAGCCGATCTGGCGGCTGCCCTGGCGCAGGGCGTTATCGGCGGAGCGGCGCTGGATGTGCTGAGTAGCGAACCGCCTGCTGCCGATAATCCGCTGCTGGCGGATCTGCCGGGTCTGCTGCTGACGCCGCACATTGCCTGGGCAAGCCGCAGTGGCGCAGAGAATCTGGTGAAAGGCGTGATGAAAAATATCGCCGCCTCTCTTCAGGGCGAGCCGATTAACGTGGTGAGCTGAACCCGGTCTGAGTGGGGGCAGTTTCGGCATGGGGCGGCGCAAGACGCTTTCTGCACTGCAAAGCGGTATGGACCGCCATACCATTCTGCAAATGACCGGGCTGAGCGAAGCGGAACTGGCGGATATCCGTCAAACAGACTGAGACATGCTCTCAGTCTGTTATGCAGACTATGATCCCACTCCCCGGCGTCCGGAGTCGTCGTGCCTGTTCATCATCAAACCGCTCAGCACAGATGACTACTCTACTTCGTCGGGTTCCAAGGTCAGAAAATAGAGCGACCCAGCTTTTCCGTCAGTAACTCCAGCACCGCCGTGCCCGCCAGGGAATTGCCTGCACCATCGAGTCCGGGTGACCAGACGGCGATGCTCATCTCTCCGGGGATAATGGCAATGATCCCGCCACCTACCCCTGACTTTGCCGGCATGCCGACCCGCCAGGCAAATTCGCCCGCGCCATCGTACATCCCGCTGGTGATCATCAGCGCGTTAATCTGGCGCGCCTGACGCGCGGTAATCATCTGGCTGCCATCCAGCGTCCGGCCCTGATTCGCCAGATAGATAAACGTACGTGCCAGTTCAACGCAGCTCATTGACAGTGAGCAGTAGTGAAAATAGGTCTGCATCACGCTGGTCACGTCGTTATCGAAATTCCCGAACGACTTCATCAGCCAGGCAATCGCCGCGTTGCGGGCCGAGTGTTCATACTCGGAGCGGGCAACGTGGCGGTCATAGTTGATGTCCGGCTGCTGACTCAGCTGCCGGACAATCTCCAGCATACGCTGACGCGGCGCGGTCAGCCGGGTTTCCAGCAGGTCGCAGATCACCAGGGCACCCGCATTAATAAAGGGATTACGCGGTTTACCCTGTTCCAGTTCGAGCTGCACCAGCGAATTAAAAGGCTGACCCGACGGCTCTTTTCCGACCCGCTGCCAGATTTCGCTATCGTCATAGCGGGTCAGCGCCACGGTCAGCGACAGCGCTTTAGAGATCGACTGAATCGAAAAGCGCGTTTGGGCATCGCCCGCCTGAAAGAGGGTGCCGTCAGGCAGGCAGACAGCGATAGCCAGCCGGTCTGCGGCCACATCGGCCAGCGCGGGGATATAGTCCGCCACTTTTCCCTGATGAACCAGCGGACGCACCTCATCCAGGATCGCCTGCAACAGCGCATTATTCAGTTCAGACACACTCGCTTCTCCTGTCGCTTCCCGCCGGTCGCTGATGCTGTGCATCAGCGACCGACAGATCATATTGTTAAGGTCCGATGGCGGCATGGCCGCACGTTCAGCTGATGGGTTTTGACTGTGCTGCCAGAGGGGCCAGCAGCATCTGAAGCAGGCTCAGCAGCACCAGTACGCTGAAGGGGATCGTCCAGTTTCCGCTCTGCTCATGGAGCACGCCAAACAACAAAGGACCGAGCGCGGCCAGCGCATAGCCGACGCACTGGGCCATACCGGAGAGCTGTGAAGCCTGACGATGATTGCTGGCCCGCAGATTAAAGAGGGAGAGGCAGAGCACCAGTGAGGCGCCTGCGCCCAGACCGGCTAGGGTCAGCCAGATCGCCGCCCACAGCGGGTTAAGCAGAAGCCCCAGCATGCCGAGAAAGATAGCCGACGAGGCGATGAAGGCGGTGAGGCGGGCATCCTTCACCCGCTTCAGCGCCATCATGCAGCCAAGATTGGCGACAATTGCGATGGCCTGATACCAGAACAGCAGCCAGCCCGCCGTGGCCTGACTGAAACCCTGGTCATGGGCGAACAGCGTAAACCAGTCTATCAGGGTATAAAACGCCAGCGACTGCAGCGCCATAAACAGGGCAATCTGCCAGCCGCCTGCCGAGCGCCACGGATGGCGATGGAGGACTGTCGTCTCGCCGGATGCCTGCTTTAACGGACGCTGGCGTAGCAGTGGCAGCCAGGCCAGCAGCGCAATCAGCCCTGGGATCGCCCAGACCACCAGCGACAGTCGCCAGCCTGCGGAGGAGAGCTGGCTCAGCGGAACGGCAATCCCGGAGGCCAGGCTGGCAGTAATCGACATGGTGGCGGCGTAAAGCCCGATATAGCGGGCAGTATGGGCGGTAAAATCGCGTTTAATCAGCGGGGGCAGCAGGACGTTGGCGGCAGCAATCCCGGCGCTGAGCAGCAGGGTCCCGCCCCATAACGCCGCCTCCACAGGCAGCCAGCGCAACAGGGAACCCGCGGTCATTAAGCAGAGTGCGCCCCACAGGCTGCGTTCGAGTCCGATGCGATTGCCGAGCCAGGCGGCTGGTGGCGCAAGCAGGGCAAAGAGGATCAGGGGAATAAAGTTGAACAGACCCGCTTCACCGGCGCTCAGTCCAAAGGTCTGACGGATATCCTGCAGAACCGGGCCGACCACAGTCACCGGTGCGCGAAGGTTGGCCGCGGTCAGCAGCAGCACAAATAAAAAAAATGAGGCGCCGGAGAGCGCAGCATGAGGTTTAACACTAAGTTGCAGAGGCTTCATGGCAGGGATCATCACAGGCAGCAGCGCTGCGGGGGCGTTGGTTGACGTTAACGCTTACGCATCAGAAATGATGTCTGGGCGCTACTTTACTGACCGGCCATCGGCGTGTAAAGCCTTGTTATGCGATGAAATAGCGCAAATGCGATCCCGTAACACACTGTGCGGGTGTGTCAGTGAAATTCCGGTTCGGGAAAGTGACCGCAGTCATTCTGGCTGGGATTGGTGCCAGGCTGGCAGGTCTGCTGACGGGTTTCTGCCGCCGGGACCGGTTTTTCGGCGCCCCAGGGTCCGCTGCAGGCACTGAGAAGGGAAATCAGAATCGCCACACCGATTACGCGCATAACCGCTCCTTATATGAGTGATGAGCAAGCCGACATCAGCGATCGGCGCAGAGCGGGTCAGTGACGTCTAATCTGAGTGTGGTCGGTAAGGCGAAAATGTCAATTAAAACAGCGCGAACATCAGCGCGACGGGAAAACTCATCGGCCAGGTGGCACCCACCAGAAAGGCGCTGAGCAGTTTAATGCTGAGCTTATCTTTGGCGATGAAGAAGGTGATCAGCGTAGCGAACAGTGCAACAACGGCATAAAAAATCAGCATACCCTGGTACAGTGTCATCAATATCTCCGCAGCATCGTAAAGGTTTTCGCTGCGCATGATGCGGATTTTTGTGATCCAGATCAAGTGACTCAGGGTTTAGCATCTAAAGAAATCATCCGGTCAGGTGGCGCATGCACCGCAACCTGCAGAAAACTCGCGGGCGATTTCAGGCTGAAACGGGCATCAGAAAATCGAGAAAACCCCGGCCGTCACCGCGCTGACTGGCTTTATCCGCCGTGGCGAATCGCGACAGATCCAGCGCGATAAAAAGCCCGCTGGCGTGAGCGGGCCTGACGTCAGCGGCGGATAAGCTGGCGCGCTTTAACTCTGACGGTAGAGCGCCATCACCGCCTCAAGATCGGGCGTGCGCGGGTTGCCACCGGTACAGACATCATCCAGCGCGGCCTGCGCCAGGGCCGGGATATCAGCCTGCTGTAAACCCACTTCACGTAAGGAACGCGGGATGCCCATATCCCGACAGAGCTGACGAACGGCATCAACCGCGGCCTCCCGCGCCTGCTCCAGCGAGAGGGTGTCGACCTGCTTCACGCCCATTACGCGCGCAATGTCGCGATACTTTTCGCCGGTCCAGGCGGCATTCCACGCCATCACCTGCGGCAGCAGAATGGCGTTAGCAATGCCGTGTGGCACATCATAAAAGGCGCCCAGCGGATGAGCCATGCCATGAACCAGCCCGAGTCCGACACTGGAGAAACCCATCCCGGCGACATACTGTCCCAGCGCCATCTGCTCCACCGCGTCGGGATCCCCCGCCACCGACTTGCGCAGTGACTGGCTGATAATCTCAATGGCTTTGAGATGCAGCATATCGGTCAGCGTCCAGGCGCCACGCGTGATATAGCCCTCAATCGCGTGGGTCAGTGCATCAATACCGGTTGCGGCTTTCAGTGAGGCGGGCATACTCGCCATCATTTCCGCATCAACAATCGCGACTTTCGGAATGGCATGCGGATCGACACAGACAAACTTACGGCGTTTCTCTTCATCGGTAATAACGTAGTTGATGGTGACTTCTGCGGCGGTGCCTGCGGTGGTCGGGATAGCGATAATCGGAACGCAGGGATGGCGGGTGGGGGCCACGCCCTCCAGGCTGCGCACATCTTCAAATTCGGGATTATTGATAATCATACCGATCGCCTTGCTGGTATCCTGAGGTGAACCGCCCCCGATCGCTATCAGATAATCTGCGCCCGATGCCCTGAAGGCCGCCACGCCCTGCTGCACCACCCGAATGGTGGGATTGGGCACCACCTCATCGTACACCGCCCAAGCAAGCTGGTGGCTGGCCAGCCGATCGGTCACCCGCTTCAGCGCACCCGCTGCCACCAGTGCACGGTCAGTAACAATCAGGGCTTTGCGCATTCCACGACGCTCTACCTCTTCCGGCAGATGGCGTAACGCGCCGGCACCAAACCAGGCCGTTTCATTCAGAATCATACGTTGAGTCATAAAAACATCCTCTGTTTGTGAATGCGCTCTAACTTCCGCCATTCCCTATCAGGGTTCTGCGCAAAACCTCTCAGTTTCGGATAAAAATATTTGATGGAAATCAATAAATTAGCCCGTAATGGCGCGATGCCTTTGCCAGATGCCGCGCCAGGCGCTGAACGAGACGGGATGATACGCCGGGTTTCGCAGTGGATTTCTCCCCGTATGGCGGTTATGTGCAACACTTGTTTACTTCCCCTTCGCACGCCCATGAGGAATGAAGAGATGACCCGATTTGTACTGAATAACAAGGACGACCTCGTCGACAGCGCGTTAGATGGTATGATTTACGCCAGCCCGTGGCGCAATCTGGTGCGGCTACAGGTCGCGCCGCGAATCCGCATTGTCATGCGCAGGGACTGGCAGAAACAGCAGGTGGCGCTGATCTCCGGCGGGGGAGCCGGACATGAACCGGCGCATGTCGGATTTATCGGTAAGGGGATGCTGACGGCCGCCGTTTGTGGCGATCTCTTTGCTTCACCCAGCGTAGACGCGGTGTATCACGCCATCGTCAATCTTACCGGGGAAGCCGGATGCCTGCTGATTGTAAAAAATTACACCGGCGATCGGCTTAACTTTGGCCTGGCGGCAGAAAAGGCGCGTAAGGCGGGATACAGCGTCAACATGGTGATTGTCGGTGATGATGTGGCCCTGCCGGAGAATCCTCAGCCGCGCGGGTTGGCCGGTACCCTGCTGGTGCACAAGGTAGCGGGCTTCGTCGCCGAACGGGGCGATGACCTGGCGGCGGTCACCGCGGCCGCGCAGGCGGCCAGCCAGGCCATCGCGTCGATGGACGTGGCGCTCTCCGGCTGCCATCTGCCGGATGAGCCGGTCAGCCAGCGGGTGCCGGAAGGCAGTGTCGAAATGGGACTGGGCATTCACGGAGAACCGGGCGTTGAGGTGATGCAGAGCCAGAACAGTCAGCAGATTGTTCAGCAGCTGCTGGAGAAGGTGATGCCGGAGAATGAGGAACCCTGCGCGCTGCTGGTGAATAATCTGGGCGGTATGTCCGCGCTGGAGATGAGTCTGGTGACGCGGGATCTGATTGCGTCGCCGCTCAGCCGGGGCAGTAACTATCTGATGGGGCCTGCGCCGCTGATGACCGCACTGGACATGAAAGGCTTTTCCGTGACCTGCATGAGGCTGACTCCGCTCTTCGAAGAGGCCCTCTGCGCGCCGGTTGAGGTCACCGGCTGGGTAACCCCGGTGAGAATCGGCCCACTGGAACCGGTAAGTGCCGCCACTCCGGCCTCAGCCCACCCGGTCCAGCCCTCTGCAAACCCCCAGGTTGCCGCTTACGTGAACACTATCTGTGAAACCCTGATGGCCTGCGAAAGTGAGCTGAACCGGCTGGATGCGCAGGTCGGGGACGGTGATACCGGTTCGACCTTTGCCGCGGGCGCGCGTCAGATCCAGCGCGAATGTGCCGATAATCAGCTGCCACTGAATGCTCTTCCCGAGCTGCTCGCGGTCACGGGAGAGCGGCTGGCGACGGTGATGGGCGGCTCCAGCGGCGTGCTGATGGCGATCTTTTTTACCGCTGCCGCCCAGCAACTGGCGGAGGGCGATACCCTGCCTGTTGCCCTGCAGCAGGGGCTGGAGAAGATGAAGGAGTATGGCGGGGCAAAGCCGGGCGACCGGACATTGATCGATGCACTGCAACCGGCCATTGAGGCGCTGGTGGCGGGTCAGTCACTGGAGGCGGCAGCAGAAGCGGCGCAGCAGGGCAGTGAGGCGACGGCCACCATGGGAACTGCAAAAGCGGGTCGCTCCTCCTATCTGAACAGCACAAACCTCAATGGCGTGCCCGATCCGGGGGCCGTCGCGGTCGCACGCGTCTTTGCGGCCCTGAAAAAGGCGAAGTGAAAATGCTGACGCTGCTGTGCGGCCTCTGTCGCGCAGCCGTCAGAGTAAGCAGGCAATGACAAAATGTAGCGGGACAATTTTCTCAGGTGCTATCTGATAAGGAGTGACGGTTGAAAAAATTACTCTGCGCGGCGGCGCTGGCCGTTCTGCCCATGACCACGCTGGCGGCATCCGTATTTACGTTGCAATCCCGGGACTTCAGCGACAATGCGCTGCTGGACAAAAAGTTTGCCGGTGCCAATAAAAGTAATCCTTCCTGTACCGGTGAGAATGTCTCTCCTGAACTCAACTGGTCGGCTATTCCGGCGGGCACCCGCAGTCTGGCGCTGCTGATGACCGATCCGGTGGGGGCCAGGGGGCTTGGCGTCACCCACATGGTGGCTTACAACATTGCCCCCACGCGTTCATCGTTTGCTCAGGGCGCTCTGACGGAGGGGAAAGGCTATACCGGCGGAAAGAATACGCCGGGAACCACACACTATTATGGCCCCTGTCCGCCAGCGGGTAGCGGTCTGCACCACTATAACTTTGTGCTGATCGCCACCGATTTGCAGCCGGGCCAGTTAAAAGCGGGTTTAACCCAGGCGGAACTGATTGCACAGCTGAAGGGGCATGCGCTGGGCGCGGCCAGTACGGTCGGCCGGTTCAGTAATGAATAAAGGAAGGGAGAGGCACAGAGGCGGTATCGGATAGCTTCTGTGCCCCTTTTGTCAGTCGCCGCTGAACATCTCCCGGATACGCGTTGCAATGTGCTGAGTATGGGTCTCCAGCGCGAAATGCCCGCTATCCAGCATCTCAACCACCGCCTGCGGATTGTCACGCTGCCAGGCTGCTGCCCCCGGCGGGATAAAGAAGGGATCGTGTTTCCCCCAGATCACCAGCGTCGGCAGCTGCTTTTGACGGAAAAAGGCCTGAAATTCCGGGTAGCGCTGCAAATTACTGGCGTAATCGAGAAACAGCGCCTGCTGAATCGCTTTATTACCGGGTCGCTCCATCAGCAGGGTGTCCAGCGTATACGTCTCCGGCGCAATTAACTGCGGATCGCTGACGCCATGCGTGTATTGCCACTTGATCGCTTCCGGCGTCAGGACGGTGTCGCGCACCACCTGACCCTTAGCTTCGCTGGGGTCGTCCCAGTAAGCACGCACCGGCGCCCAGGCTTCTCCCAGTCCCTCCAGATAGGCATTGCCGTTTTGCGATATCAGTCCGCTGACACGCTCAGGCCGGGCGAGGGCCAGACGCAGACCGGCAGGGGCACCATAGTCGAAAACATACAGGGCATAACGTTTCAGACCCAGCGCATCCACGAAAGCGGTCAGCGTCTGACCGAGTGCGTCGAAAGTCCAGCTGTAGTGACGCTCAGCGGGAACGTCAGTAAAGCCAAAGCCGGGCAGATCGGGCGCGATAAGGTGAAACCTGTCAGCCAGCAGAGGAATAAGGTGACGAAACTGATGTGACGAGGTGGGAAAGCCATGCAGCAGTAACAGTACCGGGTGGGAAGGATCGCCCGCTTCCCGATAGAAGATATTGACCCCATCGGCCTGCAGATAGCGATGTTGAATAGCGTGGGCGGTCATAGCTGACACTCCTGTAACTGGTAAATTCGTCTATTAGGGGTTACTGATGCTGATTATGCTGCCTTTTGGTAACCTGTCAATGATGATTTAAGTGGTTACATGGTCTGTTTGTAACTGTATAATGCGTCTTTTATCGGTGACACTGGTGCCAGGCGAGACTCCCAGGAGAGGCATTAACATGGCAGAAACACAATCATCCACCGCGCAGGGGCCGTGGTTTCTGGCCGATCATCCGGCGCTGGACTTCATTAATACCGTCGCCATCGTGGACGGTCAGCCGCACGATTTCTGGCAAACCGATGAGGATGTTGACGCATGGCTTCAGCAGGCCGGACTGGCTACAGACGGCCCGGCAGCGCACTCTGAAGCTGGCACGCTGTTGCAGGCTGCCCGTCAGCTGCGGGACAACATTCGCGACATGGTGCAGCAACAGAAGGCGGGTGAAGCGATAGATGTGCGGGTGCTGAATGCCTGGCTGGGCGAGGCGATCAGCCATATGCAGCTCGTCACAGAGCAGGGGACGTTGCAGATCCGCCGGATTTATCCTGCTCAGAGCGCAATGCAGCGACTGGGGCGGGTTGCAGAACAGGCTGCCAGCCTGCTGGCCCAGGCGGATTTCAGCCGGGTACGCGCTTGTGAACATCCCGCCTGTAACCTGTGGTTTTACGATCGTACCAAAGCGCATCGCCGTCGCTGGTGCAGCATGGCGCTGTGCGGTAATCGGGCGAAAGTGGCGCGTTTCCGGCAGGGCGTGAAGTCAGAGGGATGACGACTCCGGGCGCTGAGGTGATGCCGGAAAAAGAGGAAGAGGCGTCAGATAAAAAAACACCCTGCAGAGCAGGGTGTTTTCAGACTTAATGCGCGGCGGGCGCTGAAGATTTTGAGCGCTTACGCAGCTTATCAATCAGGCGATGCGCTTCCGCTTTGGTCGCCACCGCTGGCGATGAACCGGTCAGCGGCTGCCGGGCGGTTTCACGGACGGTCAGAATAGTCAGCAGACCGATGATACCCGCACCCATCATGTAGTAGGCCGGCATCATGGTGTTTTTACTGGTATCGACCAGCCACGCCGTGATCAGCGGGGTGGTTCCGCCAAACAGGGAGACCGACAGGTTAAAGCCAATGGCCAGCGCACTGTAACGGATATCGGTCGTGAACAGCGCAGGCAGCGTTGAAGGCATGGTGCCGCTGAAGCAGGTGTGCAGCACGCCCAGAATCAGCAGGCCGCCGAATACTGCCCACATGTTACCGGAACCGATCAGCATAAAGCTCGGAATCGCGAGCAGGATCAGACCCACCGCACCAAAGCCAATCACCGGCCGACGCCCGATGCGGTCCGTCCAGCGGCCCCACAGCAGCGTCAGCGGCATCATCACAAACATCGCCACCATCACCAGCAGCAGGCCACTCAGTTCAGGCAGACCCAGTACGCCGGTCAGATAACTAGGCATATAGGAGGTCAGCATGTAGTTAGAGACGTTAAACAGCAGCACCAGACCGATACATTTCAGCATTGGCGCACGGTATTTGCTCAGCATCTGCATCAGGGTCAGGCGCGGTTTGCTCTGCTCCAGCGCCTCCTGTTTTTCCATGTGCTGCTGGAAGGCCGGAGTCTCTTCCAGCTTCAGTCGCACATAGAGACCAAACAGACCCAGCGGCGCGGCGATAAAGAAGGGCACGCGCCAGCCCCAGGACATCATCGCCTCGTTTGACATCAGGGTGGTCATCACCGTCACCAGGCTGGCACCCAGCAGGTAACCACCAATGGTGCCGAACTCCAGGAAGCTGCCCATGAAGCCACGGCGTTTATCGGTGGAGTACTCCGCAATAAAGGTCGCTGCGCCGCCATACTCGCCGCCGGTCGAAAAGCCCTGGATCAGACGCGCCACCAGCAGCAGGATCGGTGCCATGATGCCAATGGAGGAATAGGCCGGGATCAGGCCGATGCAGAATGTGCCAATCGACATCATGATCATCGTCATCGCCAGCACTTTCTGTCGGCCGATACGGTCACCCAGTGGGCCAAACACCAGGCCGCCAATCGGGCGGACCAGGAAGGCCGCTGCGAACGTACCAAAGGTGGCGATGAGCTGCACGGCGTTGTTGGCGTCCGGGAAGAAGACCTTGCCGATGATAACGGCGAGGTAGCTGTAAACGCCGAAGTCGAACCATTCCATCGCATTACCTAACGCGGCTGCGCCAACGGCACGCTTCAGCATGTCGTTATCGATCACGGTAATGTCATCAACAGTCAGCTCTTTTTGCTTCCTGTTCCAGAAATGTTTCTTTGCATGGTCAGACGATCTGTTTCTGGTGTCCATAAACTCCTCAACTGCTGAATGAAGGAGTCTTATAGCTTTCGCAGCCGAAAATAAGGGTCAGAAGAAACCGTGGAAATGAAAGCTATAAGAAGCCGAATAAGTTTTAAGTGAAGCGGCAATTAACCGCAGGGGCAAACCTTAGACCACAATTGTAAGGTATTGCAAGTTTTCAGCGTAAATAACTACTTTTACTGACAAAGTCAGCATAGTAATCTTATTCATCTCTGCTTACGGCCATAAACATTTCGTAACATCCGGCGCAGGATGATTCCGGCCAGCAGGCGTCGGCAAGCCTGACGCGCACCAGAATGTCTCATCCGGCAACCAGAGTAATCTGCGGATCTTTTGACTGGGGTGCAGCGCGATATTTCCGTTCGCCGCATATCCATAGCAGGATTAGTTGGTAGTTAACGCATAAATGCAGTGGCAGTGTACTGCTATTCCAGACCAACAGAGTGTTAAACATGGGCGCGTTAACATCAGCAGAATTACCGGTTATTGATTTCGCACTGTTATCGGGAGATCAACAGCAGCAGCAACAGTCACGCGAGAAACTCAGCCAGGCGGCGCGTGAGGTAGGTTTCTTCTATCTGATCAACCACGGGATCGACCGCGCGTTATCCGATGAGGTTCAGCAGGTCGCACGCCAGTTTTTTGCCCTGCCACAGGCGGACAAAAGTGCCGTCAGGATGGCCAATTCGCCTCATTTTCGCGGTTATAACCTGGCCGGCGTGGAGATAACCCGCAGCCAGCCCGATTTTCGCGAGCAGTTTGACATTGGTGCTGAACGCGAAGCGCTGCCTGTAACCGCCGACTCGCCCACCTGGCAACGGATGCAGGGCCCCAATCAGTGGCCTGAAGCCCTGCCGGAACTGCAGACCGTCGTCACCCGCTGGCAGCAGCAGATGACCGCCGTTGCGCTGGAGCTGCTGCGCGCCTTTGCCGAAGCGCTCCATCTGCCGCGCAACGCCTTTGACAATCTCTATGGCGACTATCCCAACGAACATATCAAGCTTATCCGCTACCCCGGCCGTAGCGAGGGCGAATCCCGCCAGGGCGTCGGCGCGCACAAAGATTCCGGCTTCCTGACGATGCTGCTGCAGGACGATCAGCCGGGTCTTCAGGTGGAAGTGACGCCGGACAACTGGATCGATGCCTTACCCAAACCGGGCGCGTTTGTGGTGAACATTGGCGAGCTGCTGGAGCTGGCGACCAATGGCTATCTGCGCGCCACCGTTCATCGGGTGGTATCGCCCCCGCAAAGCCGCGAGCGCCTCTCTATCGCCTTTTTCCTCGGTGCGCAGCTCGATGCCGTTGTGCCGATCTACCCGCTGCCCCCGCAACTGGCCGGGCTGGCTCAGGGACCGGCCAGCGATCCGCTCAACCCGCTGCTGCGTGAAGTCGGCTGGAATTACCTCAAAGGCCGGCTGCGTTCGCATCCGGAAGTTGCAGAGCGTTTTTATCCTGAACACACCTCCCACTAAAACCATAAGAGATAAATGATGATGATTAAAAAGCGCGTTCTGGCTCTGGCCGGTCTTTCACTGCTGATTGCTCAAAGTCTGCAGGCTGCGCCGCTGCGTGTGGCTGCGGATCCGGTGCCACATGCCGAAATTCTGGAGTACGTTAAAACGCTGGATCCCAAACTCGACATCAGGATCGTGGAGCTGAGCGGTGGGGTAAACGCCAATGAACTGCTCGCCTCCGGGGATGTGGATGCGAACTACTTCCAGCATCTGCCCTACCTGAAAGATCAGGAAAAGGCGCTGGGTAAGACCTTTGCCGTCGTCGCCAGTGTGCACATTGAGCCACTGGGGATCTACTCGCGCAAAGTGAAGTCGCTGGCGGCGTTGCCAGAGGGTGCCAGCATTGCGGTACCCAACAACACCACCAACCTGAGCCGTGCGCTGTGGCTCTTGCAGGATAAAGGGGTCATTAAACTCCGGGCGCAGGGTGAAGCGGGCTCCACGCTGGTGACGCCGAAAGATATCAGCGAAAACCCGAAGAAAATCAAAATCATCGAGATTGAATCGCCTCAGTTGCCACGCTCGCTGGATGATGTTGATGCCGCGATCATCAACGGCAACTATGCGCTGGAAGCGGGGCTGAATCCGGCCAAAGATGCGCTGGGTCTGGAGTCCGCTGCGCATAACCCGTATGCCAACCTGCTGGTCACCACCCCGGCACTGGAAAAAGATCCCCGCGTCGTGCAGCTGGCAAAGGATCTGCGTTCGCCGCAGGTAGCTGCATTTATCCGGAAAAACTACCAGGGCTCCGTGATTCCGGTCGCGGATAATCAGCATGATTAATATCCGTCACCTCAGCAAACACTATGCTGGCGCACCCGCGCCAGCGTTAGACGATATCTCTCTCACCATCAGTGAAGGGTCGATCTTCGGCATACTGGGGCGAAGCGGGGCGGGTAAAAGCACGCTGCTGCGCTGCCTGAACCGGCTGGAGAGTCCCTCCAGCGGTCTGATTGAGATCGATGGGGAAGATATCTCCCGACTGAGTCTGGCGCAGCTCCGCCAGCAACGGCAGCAGATGGGGATGATCTTTCAGCACTTTAATCTGCTCCATTCCCGCAACGTGCGGGACAATATTGACCTGGCGCTGGAGATTGCCGGGATACCCAGGGCCGAACGCCACGCCCGCGTGACCTCGCTGCTGGATCTGGTGGGACTGACAGCCTTTGCAACGGCCTGGCCATCACAGCTCTCCGGGGGACAGAAACAGCGTGTCGGCATCGCCCGCGCGCTGGCGGCCCGTCCCCGCTATCTGCTGTGCGATGAGGCGACCAGCGCACTGGACCCGGAAACCACCCTCTCCATTCTTGATCTGCTGGCAGATATTCAGCAGCAGCTGAATATCACCATCGTCCTGATCACGCATGAGATGGCGGTAGTGAAGCGTATCTGTGACGGTGCCGCGCTGCTGGAGAAGGGGCAGCTGGTGGAAAGCGGCACCCTCAGCCAGATCATGGGACGCGAAGAGGGTCGTCTCCGCACGATGCTGCTGAAGGATGGCGAGGCGGACAGGGCGTTTATCGAAAAATATCAGCGGGAGGCTCTTACCCGATGCGTAGCATGACCCGCGATCGTTTTCAGGAACTGCTGCTGAATGCCACAGGCGAAACGCTCTATATGGTGCTGCTGGCAGCGCTTTTTACCGTCGCTATCGGATTGCCGGTGGGCGTCCTGCTGTTTCTGACCCGCCCACAGGGTATTCTGCCCAATCGCGCTATCTCTCTCCTGCTGAACACGCTGGTGAATACCGGACGCGCGCTGCCGTTTGTCGTGCTCCTGATCGCGCTTATCCCCTTTACCCGCCTGCTGGTTGGCACCACGCTGGGCAGTACCGCTGCGATCGTACCGATTACCCTGGGGGCGTTTCCCTTCTTTGCGCGCATCGTGGAGAACGCGCTGGATGAAGTCGATCGCGGCCGCATTGAGGCGGTGGTGTCGATGGGGGGCAATCTGTGGCATATCGTCAGCCGCGTGCTGCTGCCGGAGGCGTTGCCTGCGCTGGTGGCAGGGATCACCCTGACGATTGTGATGCTGATTGGCTTCTCGGCGATGGCCGGCGTGGTCGGCGGCGGCGGACTGGGGGATCTGGCGATTCGTTACGGCTATCAGCGCTTCGATAATCAGATCATGGCAGCGACCATTGTCGTGCTGCTGGCGCTGGTGATGCTGATTCAGAAACTGGGCGACTGGCTGGTGCGCTCGCTGGCTTATCGTCGTTAACGGCTGGCCGTAGGGGGATGAGCAGGTTTAACCCTGAATGCGGTCAGCCGAATCTCTGCATACGTTACCGCTTGCTAACCTACTAACCGTAACCTACCTTTAGTAACTTAATAGCTAATCAGGTAAGGTGACGACGATGCATGCACTCATAGTAACTGCCCATCCCAATCATGATGCTCACACCCATCGCATTGCGGACCAGCTTGCGCAGGGGGTTCTGGCGTCAGGCCACCATACGGTTGAACAGGCCGATCTCGCCGCTGAGGGGTTCGACCCGCGTTTTACGCTCAGCGATCACCAACGTTTCAATGGTGAGGCTGCAACTCCGCCGGATGTGCTGGCCGAGCAGCAGCGGCTGGATCGTGCTGATGCGCTGGTGCTGGTCTACCCGATTTACTGGTGGTCATTTCCGGCGCAGCTCAAGGGCTGGATCGATCGGGTCTTTATTGCAGGCTGGGCCTTCGACGAGCAGGATGACCGGATAGTGAAGCGCCTCGGACATCTTCCCGTGCATCTGATCGCGCTGGGTGCAGCCGATACGCGAACTTTCATGCGCCGCGGCTATTTCGGCAGCATGCGGAATCTGATCGATCATGGCATCTTTGATTATTGTGGCGCGCCGGTGGTTACCAGCGAGTTGCTACTGACCAGCGACGAGGGATTTCCTGAGTCACACTATCAGCGGGCGCAGCAATGGGGGCAACGGATTTTTGCCCGAGAGGAAAGCGCATGACCGCGAAAAAGCCTTCCCCTAAACGTCTGTCACGCGAGGCGCGTCGCCGACAGCTGTCAGAAGTCGCCTGGCAGATCATGCAGGCCGAGGGCAGCGAGGCGCTGACGCTGGCCCGGGTGGGTGAGGCAGCGGGCGTCAGTAAGCCCGTCGTTTACGATCACTTCACGACCCGTCATGGTCTGCTGGCGGCATTGTATGACGATTTCGACCGCCGCCAGACCGATCGGATGGAAGCGGCCATGGAGGCTGCGCCGATGCAGATGCAGCAAAAAGCGGCCGTGCTCGCGGCCTGTTACGTGGATTGTGTGATGACGGAAGGACGTGAAATTCCTGAACTGCTGTCCGCGCTCAGCACCACGCCTGAACTCGCTGCGGTAAAACGTCACTATCAGCTCGACTTTATTGCCCGCTGTCAGCGCTGGTTTGCTCCGTTTACGGGCAGCAGCGGAATGGCCGAAGCAGGCATGTGGGGCTTGCTGGGGGGCGCGGATGCTATCGCAGGCGCGGTGGCACGGGGCGATATCGATAAACAGGCAGGCGAGCAGGCGATCACCGCGCTTGTCGTGGCGCTGGTGGCAGGCAGTCGTACACCGGCAGAGGAAGCGTAAAAAAAGGCGGCCCGCAGGCCGCCGAATCCTTCAACCACAACAGAGGTTGTGTAAGCAGTGGCAACGTACAATGATGATCGTTTAGCCTTTCACCCCGCCCGCGGTTAAGCCGCTGACCAGCCAGCGCTGGGCCAGCAGGAAGACCAGGGTAATCGGAATCGCAGAGAGCACTGCGGCGGCGGCAAAGTCGCCCCACAGATAGTTCTGCGGATTGAGATACTGCTGCATCCCGACCGCAAGGGTGTAGCTGTTAACATCGCGCAGCAGCAGCGAGGCGACCGGCACCTCTGTCACCGCCGCGATAAAGGCAAGAATAAACACCACCGCCAGAATCGGCACCGACAGCGGCAGCAGCACCAGCCGGAACGCCTGCCACGGGGTGGCACCATCCAGCGCCGCCGCCTCTTCCAGCGAGCCGTCGATGGTTTCGAAATAGCCTTTTATCGTCCAGACATGCAGCGCAATGCCGCCAAGATAGGCGAAGATCACGCCGCCATGGGTATTCAGCCCGATGAACGGGAGATACTGGCCGAGACGATCAAACAGCGCATAGAGCGCCACCAGCGACAGCACCGCCGGGAACATCTGGAAAATCAGCATCCCCTTCAGCAGGCTGGCACGGCCGGTAAAGCGCATGCGGGCAAACGCATAGGCGCAGGTGGTGGAGAGCGCCACGATGCCCAGCGCACTGATGGCCGCGATCTTAACCGAGTTCCATAACCAGAGCAGCACCGGGAAGGGCGGCGGTGTGACCCGTCCATCCGCATGTTCCACGCTGAAACCCAGCGCCAGACGCCAGTGCTCCCATGAGATCTGCTCCGGGATGAGGCTGCCGGTGGCGAAATTACCGGCGCGCAGCGAAATCGCCACCACCATCAGCAGCGGAAAGAGAATCGCCGCGATAAATAACAGCAGCAGCAGATGCGTGGTCAGCAGACGCAGCCGTTGCGATTTGGGTTGTACCATAGCCATAACAGCTCCTTAAACCTGGTCCATCAGGCAATTTGATTTGTCAGTCTGAACCCGGACCGTGCTTACCATCCTCACGGTCCGGGTCTGCGCCTGTCGGGCCAGACGCTTAGTCGAATTTCATCCGCGAGGCTTTCAGGTTGATCACCGCCAGCGCACCCACCAGCAGGAAGATCAGGGTGGCAATCGCCGCCGCCAGACCAAAGTCCTGCCCGCCGCCGCCTTCAAAGGCGATACGCCAGGTGTAGTTCACCAGCAGATCCGTATACCCGGCTGGCGTGGTGGTACCGAGACGATCGGGCCCGCCGTTGGTCAGTAACTGCACCAGCACAAAGTTATTAAAGTTGAAGGCAAAGCTGGCAATCATCAGCGGCATCAGCGGTTTCAGCAGCAGCGGCAGGGTAATCAGGAAAAAGTTCTGCAATGGGCCAGCGCCATCCATCGCCGAGGCTTCATAGAGATCGTCCGGAATCGCCTTCAGCAGCCCCATGCAGAGGATCATCATGTAGGGGTAGCCCAGCCAGGTATTCACAATGATCAGCATGGTGCGCGCCAGCGTCGGATCGCTGAACCAGGCGGGTTTCACACCAAACAGCGCGCTGAGCATCACGTTGATCTCACCGAAGCTCTGGTTAAACAGCCCCTTGAAAATCAGAATCGAGATAAACGCGGGCACGGCATAGGGCAGGATCAGCATCACCCGGTAAACGGCTTTGCCGCGCAGCGCCTCCCACTGCACCAGACAGGCGAGCACCATGCCGACGGCGACGGTGAGCACCACGGTGATCAGCGAGAAGAAGAGCGTCCAGCCAAAAATCGCCAGGAACGGTTTCTGAATCCCTTCGTCGGTAAAGACCCGCAGGAAGTTTTTCCAGCCGGTATTCACGGTGAAGCCGGGGCTCAGCGTTTCGTTGTCCCATTTGTTCGCGGCGTTGACGGCCTGATAAAAACCGGTCTGCGGATTGGCGCGGTAGTGCACGCCACTCTGCTGATTGATTAGCTCATCCGGCGCGCCCACCCGGTAGAGCGGCTGAGTTCCGGAGAACTGGCGCAGCGAACTCATCCGCAGCTGACGGCCATCCGGCAGCTCAGCATGGATCTGGCTCAGCGCCTGGCGATGGGTGGTGATGACCCTCAGGGTCGCCCGCTCACCCGCTGGTGGCGTCGCGGGGGCCATTTTCAGCGTCTGTTCAGCGCCAAACTGAAACGGCGGCGAGACAAAGTCTGCTTTGCCATCGTTCAGCACCAGCTGCCAGCGGTCGCCAGCCGGGAAGAGTGCGAAACTGACGGCGTCCCCCGACTGGAAGGTGCGGCTCAGCAGTACCTGTTGCGCGCGCTCAAAGGTCAGCTGATTGGTGCTGCTGTAGTTGGTGAACGCAATGGCCACGGTGCAGGCGAGGGGGAACAGGACAAACAGCGCCATCCCGGCCACGCCGGGATAGACATAACGCCACGCATAGGCGCGACGGTTGGCGTAAATCCACAGCCCGGTCGCACTGAGGATCAGCGTCAGCAGCGCAAACAGATATTCGCCCTGCGCGTACATCAGCACCAGCAGATAGCCGACCAGCAGACAGCCCATTCCGATGAGAACGCCCTTTAACAGCAGACTGTGCGTTTTCGGTTTTCCTGACATGATGCGGTTTTCCTTAACGGTCACTCAGGCCGGGTTGCCCCGGCGGCAGGGAAAAATTATTTCTTCAGACGCGCCTGGGCATCTTTCAGTGCGGCGTCAACACTCTGACGACCGCCCAGGGCATTCAGCGTGGCGGTGCGCATCGCGTACCAGAATGCAGCCATCTGCGGGATATTCGGCATGATGTCACCCTGACGGGCGTTGGTCATGGTGGCGGCGATACGGGAATCTTTCTCCAGCGTCTGCTGGAACGATTTCAGCGCCACCGCGCCCAGCGGCTTATCTTTATTGACCGCATCCAGGCCGGCATCGGTCAGCAGGTAGTTCTCCAGAAACTCTTTCGCAAGCTCTTTATTCGGACTGGCGGCGTTGATCCCGGCACTCAGCACACCAACAAACGCCTTAGAGGGTTTACCGTTCAGCGTTGGCAGCGTGGTCACGCCATAATCGATCCCGCTCTTGTCGATGTTGCTCCATGCCCAGGGGCCGTTGATCGTCATCGCGGTTTCCCCTTTGTTAAAGGCCGCCTCGGCAATCGAATAATCGGTATCCGCATTCAGGGTTTTAGCTTTGACCTGATCGACCAGGAACTGCATCCCGGCTTTCGCGCCCGCGTTATCCACGCCGACATCTTTCACGTCATAGCGCCCGTCGGTCAGCTTAAAGGCGTAGGCTCCGCCAGCGGCCAGCAGTGGCCAGGTGAAGTAGGGTTCCTGCAGGTTGAACATAATGGCGCTTTTGCCCTTAGCGCGCAGTTGCTTATCGAGACCGGCCATCTCTTCCCAGGTTTTTGGCGGATTGGGCAGCAGCTTTTTGTTGTAGATCAGCGAGAGTGACTCCACCGAGATCGGGTAGCCAATCAGCTTGCCGTCAAAGCGAACCGCATCCCAGGTGAAGGGGAAAATCTTCTGCTGGAAGCTGGCGTCCGGGCTGATTTCCGCCAGCAGGCCCGACTGCGCATAGCCGCCAAACCGATCGTGCGCCCAGAAGATAATGTCGGGACCATCGCCCGTCGCCGCTACCTGCGGATACTTCTCTTCCATTTTGTCAGGATGTTCAACGGTGACTTTGATGCCGGTCTCCTGCTCGAATTTCTTACCCACTTCAGCAAGACCGTTATAGCCCTTGTCACCGTTGATCCAGATGACCAGTTTACCTTCCTCAATCTTTGCCATCGCGCTGGCCGAAAAGAGCACGGCAGAGAGGGCCGAGAGGGCCAGAATTCTTGCTCCGGTTTTCATCGTCATAAATTCATCCTGTTAGCGGAAGTGGTGAAGACTCTGTCGGCATCATTGTGCGTATCCACACCGGCATCTCATCCTCCTCTGCTCTACGCCCCGCCGCCCATCACTGTGATCGCGCTGGCAAAAAGCGTCCGGAGCGGGAGATGGCGCGGCAAAAAATCGTGCAGGTCTGCGTGAACGATCACAAAAAACCGCGGCGGCGCGCTGGCTGCCTCGTCTGCCACGGTTTCTCCTCCTCCCGTCTCCTCCCCCAGTGGATTGCGCTGCGGTGGAGGATGTGACCGCCGGTTTCCTCTCGCATAGTGAGCCCCGGAACCCGTCTGCCGCTGAGCAGACACGAATGTGCAGCTAAGAGGGAAGGGATCATGGCGAGCGTTGTGCTACGCAATGTCACAAAAGCCTGGGGCGAAACGGTGGTGTCGAAAGAGATCGATCTCACCATTCGTGAAGGGGAATTTGTTGTTTTCGTCGGCCCGTCGGGCTGTGGCAAATCGACGCTGCTGCGCATGATTGCCGGACTGGAAACCATCACCAGCGGCGAGCTGCTCATTGGCGACCGGCGCATGAATGAGGTGCCGCCTGCCGAGCGCGGCATCGGCATGGTGTTTCAGTCTTATGCGCTCTATCCGCACCTGTCCGTAGCGGAAAACATGTCTTTTGGCCTGAAACTGGCCGGGGTAAAAAAGGCCGAAATCCATCAGCGGGTCAATCAGGTGGCCGAAATTCTGCAGCTGGCGCACCTGCTCGATCGCCGGCCAAAAGCCCTCTCAGGGGGGCAGCGTCAGCGCGTCGCCATCGGCCGCACGCTGGTGGCGGAACCGCGCGTCTTCCTGCTGGATGAACCGCTGTCCAACCTTGACGCAGCCCTGCGCGTTCAGATGCGCATTGAGATCTCTCGTCTGCATAAGCGCCTGAAGCGCACCATGATTTACGTGACCCACGATCAGATTGAAGCGATGACGCTGGCTGACAAAATTGTGGTGCTCGATGCCGGGCGCATCGCGCAGGTCGGCAAGCCGCTGGAGCTCTATCACTATCCCGCCAACCGCTTTGTCGCCGGATTTATCGGCTCACCCAAAATGAATTTCCTGCCGGTCAAAGTGACCGCCACCGCCCTCGATCAGGTTCAGGTCCGTCTGCCGAATCAGCAGCTGGTCTGGCTGCCGGTTGACAGCGCCGGCGTACTGGTCGGCAGCAATATGTCACTGGGCATTCGCCCGGAACATCTGCTCTCCAGCGATATCGCCGACGTCACCCTTGAAGGGGAAGTGCAGGTGGTGGAACAGCTGGGGCATGAAACACAGATCCACATCGAGATTCCCGCAATCCGTCAGAACCTGGTCTACCGCCAGGAGGACGTCGTGCTGGTAAAAGAGGGCGCGATCCTGGCGATTGGCCTGCCGCCCGAGCGTTGTCACCTGTTCCGCGAGGACGGGAGCGCATGCCGCAGGCTGTACCAGGAGCCGGGTGTGTAGCCCTGCCAAAACAATAAAAGCCATGACCTCAGGAGATAGAAAATGTTAACTCTGCGCAAACTTCCCCTTGCCGTTGCCGTTGCCGTCGCGGTGGGCACGCTCTCCGCCCCGACGATGGCGGTCGATTTCACCGGCTATGCCCGATCCGGCATCGGCTGGACAGGCAGCGGTGGTGAACAGCAATGTTTTCAGGCCACCGGTGCTCAAAGTAAATACCGTCTGGGTAACGAATGTGAAACCTACGCCGAACTGAAGTTAGGCCAGGAAGTGTGGAAAGAGGGCGACAAAAGCTTCTATTTCGACACCAACGTGGCTTACTCCGTAGCGCAGCAGAACGACTGGGAAGCCACCTCACCGGCATTCCGTGAAGCCAATGTGAAAGGAAAAAACCTGATCGATGCGCTGCCAGGATCGACCCTCTGGGCCGGTAAGCGTTTCTATCAGCGTCATGACGTTCATATGATCGACTTCTACTACTGGGATATCTCCGGACCGGGTGCCGGTCTGGAAGATGTCGATCTCGGCTTCGGTAAGCTCTCCTTCGCGGCAACCCGCTCCTCGGAAGCGGGCGGTTCTTACACCTTCTCCAGCGATCGTATCCGTGACTTCGCCACCAGCACCGCGAATGACGTGTTTGATGTGCGCCTGGCGGGTCTGGAAACCAACCCGGATGGCGTGCTGGAGCTGGGGGTCGATTACGGTCGTGCCAATGCCCGTGACGACTACCGTCTGGAAGATGGCGCCTCAAAAGATGGCTGGATGTTCACCGCCGAACATACCCAGAGCATGTTCAAGGGCTACAACAAATTTGTACTGCAGTACGCCACCGACGCGATGACCTCGCAGGGCAAAGGGGTGCCGCAGGGCACCAGTCTCAATAACAACGGTGACATGTACCGCATCCTCGACCACGGGGCCATCTCGCTGGCAGAGCGCTGGGATCTGATGTATGTCGCCATGTATCAGAACATCGATCTGGATAACGACCGTGGCACCGAGTGGTACACCGTCGGCGTACGTCCGATGTACAAATGGACGCCGATCATGAGTACGTTGCTGGAACTGGGCTATGACAATGTGAAGTCACAGCAGGCCAGCGAGCGCAACGGCCAGTACAAAGTGACGCTGGCACAGCAGTGGCAGGCGGGTGACAGCATCTGGTCACGTCCGGCGCTGCGTCTGTTCGCTACCTATGCCAAATGGGATGAGAAGTGGGGCTACAACAAAGACAGCGCCGGCGATCTCACCACCTTCGCCTCGGCTGACTCAACCGGCAACGGCATCCTGACCAACAGCCGCGGTAATAACGACGAATTTACCTTCGGCGCGCAGATGGAAATCTGGTGGTAAACCCGCACCGTTTCTGACGGGCGTGCCTGCACGCCTGATGAATCTCTCTGGTCGCGGTGTGCCATTGCCTGGTGCATGCCGCGACCTGTAATAAGGTACGCATAATGAAAATGAAAAAGACGCTGACCGCACTCTGCCTGAGTGCAACATTACTGGCCGGACAGAGCCTGCCCGCCCTGGCGGACGTCAACCTGGTGCCGCAGGATCTCACCTCCGCCCCGGTTGTCCCTGCTGAAACCCTGCAACACCTGAGCTGGCAGCCGCTGGCCGCCTCACAGACCCAGACGACAAAACTCGCCAGCAGCGGGCAGACGCTCAACGCGCCGCACATTGCCGGACCGGTGGCGGCCTACAGCCTGCCAGCGAATATCGGCGAACTGACGCTGACGCTGAGCAGTGAAGTGGCCAACGGGCAGGTTTTTGCGCCTAACGTGCTGGTACTGGATGAAACTCTGCGGCCCGCCGCCTGGTTCCCGAGCCGCTACTTTACCTACCAGAAGCCGGGCGTGATGGCGGCAGACCGGCTGGAAGGGGTGATGAAACTGACCCCGGCGCTGGGCCAGCAAAAAATTTACCTGCTGGTGTTCACCACCGACAGCGATCTGACCCAGACCACCACCCTGCTCGATCCGGCTAAAGCCTACGCGCAGGGCACCGGCCATGCTGTGCCGGACATCCCCGACCCTATCGCCAGCCACAGCCGGGAGGGCACCCTCAAACTGAAAATGCAGACCAGTTCCGGCTCCTCCATTCTGGTCGGGCCGCTGTTTGGATCGTCCGGTCCCGGCCCGGTCACCGTCGGTAACACCGCGCCTGCGCCCGCTTATCGTTCAACCCCTGCCGCCACGGCCGCGCCTTTGCCAGCGACGAAAACAGCGGCAGAACCGATCATGAGTGACACTGAGCGCTACTTTAATCAGCAGATCACCCAGGCGATTAACAGCGGCAATATCGACAAAGCGCTGAAGCTGCTGAATGAAGCTGAACGGCTGGGTTCCATCTCCGCCCGGCAAACCTTTATCCGTGGTGTTAAAGGCAAGGGGTGAAACTGCCCCGACACCAGGGATGTTGTCCCATCTGGTGCGCTCCGGCGCACCTTTTTTTGAATTGAAATAATGTTGAATGAGGGGAGATATGACCTGTGAGCGGACTCACTAATAGAAATGTCAGGAGAAAGAGCCGTTGTCTGCCATTAAGGTTAAAGCGTTATTCATGCAATACAGCGCGGCCATCCCTGATCCGCGCTGATTTCATCTCCCCTGATTCATGCTGACCGCTTCCGTCGCGCCGTCAGATCCCGCAACAGTGCACGGATTTCCGCATCACTGAACAGCGCCTCCAGCGTGACGCTCAGCTTGCGTCGCCAGTTCGGGTATTCATCGCTGGTGCCGGGGATATTGACCGGCGTAGCCATATCCAGCCAGTCCTCCGGTTGCAGACCCAGCAGGGCGCTGTGACTGTCCGCCAGATAGCGCTGCATCGCCCGGTTCAGCGCCTTGCTCATCCCGGTACGTCCGGCAGACCGTCCAGCCCGTTTCGGCAGGGCGCCCACCTGATGCAGGCTGTTGAGCAGCGCCTGCTTTGCCCGCAGCCGATCCTGATACAGCCCGGCCAGCACCACCTTGTCCGGGTAGAGGCCCAGCCGGGCACCCGTGGTCAGATCGTCGCTTTGCCACCAGCCGCGCAGCGTCGGGAGATCGTGGGTGGTCGCGACGGCCATCGCCTGCCGCGGCCAGGCGGCGGGTGGACGGAATCCCGACGGGGAGGTCTGTTCAAACCAGAGCACTTTATAGGAGTAAACACCGCCATCCCGCAGCTTATCGACAATCGCCTCCGGCACCGTGCCGAGATCTTCCCCAATCACCATGCAGCGATGCCGCTGGCTCTCCAGCGCCAGAATCGCCAGCAGATCGTCGATGGGATAGTGAACATAGGCTCCGTGCATCGCCGGTTCCCCGGCCGGTATCCACCAGAGTCGCATCAGCGCCATCACATGATCGATGCGCAGTGCGCCACAGTGGCGCATATTCGCGCGCAGCAGGGCAATCCACGGCTCCCAGGCGCGCTGCTGCATCACCTGCGGGTCCATCGGCGGCAGTCCCCAGTCCTGACCGCGCGGGCCGAGGATATCGGGCGGGGCACCGATACTGGCCTCCATGCAGTAGAGGTCGCGATCGCTCCACGTCTCGGCTCCTCCTTTGGCCACCCCGACCGCCAGATCGCGGTAGAGGCCGATGGGCATTGCCTGCTGCTGGCAGCCGTGCCAGCACTCCGCAAACTGCTGCGCGGCCAGCCACTGCAGCCAGAGCCAGAAACGCACCTGATCGGCATGCTGCTGCAGAAAGGTCTTCACCGCCGGGCTGGCAGGGTCCTGCAACGCCTCCGGCCATACCGGCCAGCCCCAGCGCTGGCTATCCTGCGCAATCTGATCGGCGTGCAGGGCATCAAACAGCGCCTGATGCTGCAGACTGACGCCACCCTCTTTGATAAAGGCGTGGAATGCCTGCACCTCAGGATCGCTGGCCTCACGCTGGCTGAACTGCGGCCATGCCAGGCTCAGCGCCGTGATTTTCAGGCGGGTGACCGCCGCATAGTCGACCCACTCCGCGGCGCGCGCCTGCGTCAGCGCCTGCTGTGTCTCCGGCTGCTGCCACCAGGCCTGAGCGGCGCTGCTCTGCCGGAAGTCACTGACCGCATTCACATCGATATAGAGGACATTGAGCCAGCGCCGGGAGGAGGGGCTGTAGGGACTGGCACTCTCCGGGCTGGAGGGAAACAGCGCGTGAATGGGATTCAGCCCGATAAACGCGCCGCCGCGTGCCGCGACAGCGGGCAGTATCCGGCGCAGATCGCCAAAGTCGCCAATACCCCAGTTCTCCGCCGAACGTAATGTATAGAGCTGCACACAGGCTCCCCACAGCGATTCCCCCGCCTGCAACGCTGGCGGCTCATAGCAGCGGGGCGGAGCAATGATGATCCGGCACAACCACTGCCGGGCACCCTGCTGCAGCGTCAGCTGATGGTAGCCCTCCGCCAGCGGCGGCAGATGCAGCGGCTGAGCGGGATGACAGCGACCCGAAGTGACTTCTCCCGCCTCACGGGTGAGTTGCCACTGCGCATCCTGCGTCAGCTGAGGGGACAGGCTCAGCAGATCGCCGCTGCGAAAGATCACCACCGGCGGCAGCGGCGTGCTCTGCTGACGCGGTGGCTGCATCACCGCCAGCAGACGCTGGCGGGTCAGGGCCGGGATCGCCTGCGGTCTGCCGTGGGCGTTAATATATTCCGCAGCGATACCCGCCACGGAAAAATCATCCTTAACCGGATTCGTTTTCATGGCGTTCCTCAGCGTTTCGCTTGCCAGATGCGCTGCTGGTAATCGCGGATAGCGCGGTCGGCGCTGAACATCCCGCAGCGCGCGGTATTCAGGATAGTGGCACGGGTCCAGGCGTCCTGATCGCTCCAGAGCGCTTCCACCTGCGCCTGGGCCTCCAGATAGGGCTGGAAGTCGGCCAGCACCAGATAGGGGTCACCACCCTCCGGGCCAAGACTGTGCAGCATCGCGTCAAAGGCGTGACGATCGCCCTGGCTGAAGGTGCCATCCTCCAGCGCCTGCAGTACCTGGTTAAGCTGCGGATCTTTTTTACGCCACTGAGCGGGATCATATCCGCCAGCTTTTAAGGCCACGACCTGTTCAACGGTATGCCCAAAGATAAAGATGTTGTCACTGCCAACCTGTTCAGCGATCTCAACGTTTGCGCCGTCAAGGGTGCCGATGGTCAGGGCACCGTTCAGCGCCAGTTTCATGTTACCGGTGCCGGAAGCCTCTTTGCCGGCGGTCGAGATCTGCTCGGAGAGATCGGCGGCCGGGATCAGCCGTTCCGCGACGGAGACGTTGTAGTCGGGGATAAAGACCACCTTCAGACGGTTGCCGATGCGGGGATCGTGATTGATCACCTCAGCCACTTTATTGATGGCATAGATGATGTTCTTCGCCAGGGCGTAACCCGGCGCGGCTTTGGCGCCAAACAGCACCACGCGCGGCACACGATTCGCCTGCGGATCGATCACCAGCGTCTGCCACAGGGCGATGATATGCAGCAGGCTCAGATGCTGGCGTTTGTACTCATGCAGGCGCTTAATCTGCACGTCGAACAGCGCCGTGGGGTCGATCGCAATGCCGGTGCGGTTTTTGACCCAGCCGACCAGCGCCTGCTTGTTCTGCTGCTTGATGGCGTGGTATTCGGCGCGGAACGCGGCGTCATCCGCAAAGGCTTCCAGCCCCTGCAGCGCATCGAGATCGTTCAGCCAGGGCGTGTTGAGGGTTCGGGTGATCAGGGCACTCAGCGCCGGGTTGCACTGATTGATCCAGCGACGCGGGGTAATACCGTTGGTCACGTTGTGAAATTTCTCCGGCCAGAGCTGGTGATACTCCGGGAAGAGATCCTGCACCACCAGTTTCGAATGCAGCGCGGCCACCCCGTTTACCGCAAAACCACTGGTGACGCAGAGGTTCGCCATCCGCAGCTGATTATTGTGAACCAGCGCCAGCTTCGCCCATTTCGCCTCATCCTCCGGCCAGCGTGCTGAGACCACGGCTTTCAGCCGGGCGTTGAGCGTGTTAATGATCATCATATGGCGCGGCAGCAGGCTGCGCACCAGCCGGACATCCCAGCACTCCAGCGCTTCCGGCATCAGCGTGTGGTTGGTGTAGGCAAAGGTGTGGCGGGTAATCTGCCAGGCCTGATCCCAGCTCAGCTGGTGCTCATCCAGCAGCAGACGCATCAGCTCCGGGATCGCCAGCGTAGGGTGGGTATCATTCAGCTGAATAACTTCATGATCGGGCAGGGTTTCAATCGACCGTCCGGCCTGATGATGGCGGCGCAGAATGTCCGCCAGCGCACAGGCGCACTGAAAATATTGCTGCATCAGACGCAGTTTTTTACCGTTCTGATGATTGTCATTGGGATAGAGCACCTTCGTCAGTTTTTCAGCGTCGATGCCCTGCTGCTCTGCGCGCAGAAAGTCGCCGTCGTTGAAGCGATTGAGGTTAAACGGCTCAGCGTGTTTCGCCTGCCACAAACGCAGCGGCTGGGTGATGCCATTCCGGTAGCCAACGACCGGTAAATCCCAGGCCTCACCCACCAGTTCAAACGCCGGTTGCCACTGAGGCTGCCCCTCTGTGGTGACCACTTTGCCGCCGAGTCCGACCCGAACGTTAAGCGCCGCATTATGATTGAACCAGGGGTAACGATCGCGCTGCCACTCATCCGGCGTTTCGTGCTGCGCCCCCTGTTCGAAGCGCTGGCGGAACAGGCCATATTGATAGTTGAGTCCATAGCCGGTTGCAGGCTGGCCCACACTGGCCATAGAGTCGAGAAAACAGGCGGCCAGCCGACCCAGTCCGCCGTTACCCAGCGCCGGATCGGTCTCATTTTCCAGCACGTCAGTCAGCGAAATATGCCACGCAGAGAGCGCGTCATTGACCGCGTCATACCAGCCCAGATTCAGCAGGTTGTTCCCGGTCAGACGGCCAATCAGAAACTCCATCGACAGATAGTTAACGTGGCGCTGTGTGGCGGGTGCAGGGGCGCCTGGCTGTGCGGCCAGCATATCCGCCAGCGCACCGCTGAGCGCCTGCCACCACTGTGATGGGGTCATCTCCTGCGCTTCGCGCAGGCCAAAACGCTGCCACTGACGGGTCAGGGCGGCATTGAACTGAATCGGGTTAAATTCGGGCTGTGTCGTCATGGTTGATCTCCTGGAAAAACAGAAAAAGGGGTCAATATGGCGACAGTGTGCCCGCGCGAAAGCTGGCGCTCCTCCTCCTGAACAGAATTAGCGCAGGAGGATAGGGAGGGTGGAGAGGATGAGGCTAATCCGAAATCGGTTCAGGAGTGTGATAGCGCACACTTTTGTAAAGTTTAATTAATGGGTTTGCTTGCATTCATCTGACGAAATGCTGAACCTGTGTAAGGAATAATTACGAAGCGTAAAATAATGCTGCGCTCGACAAACGGAGATACGCGCGCCCATGTTAATACCCGCTAAACTCAGCCGCCCGGTGCGTCTTGATGGCACCGTCATCCGTGAGCGCCTGCTGCAAAAGCTCACCGCAGCCGGAAACTATCGTCTGGTGCTGGTCACCAGTCCGGCGGGCTACGGCAAAACCACGCTGGTGTCACAGTGGGCGGCGGGGAAAAGCGATCTGGGCTGGGTCTCTCTGGATGAGGGCGACAACCAGCCGGAGCGTTTTGCCGATTACCTGATTGCGGCCCTGCAGCAGGCCACCCACGGTGGCTGTCCGCGCAGCGAACAGCTGGCGCAGAAACGGCAGTATGTCAATCTTAACGCCCTGTTTTCACAGCTCTTTATCGAGCTGGTGGAGTGGCAGCAGCCGCTGTGGCTGATCGTCGATGATTACCACCTCATCACCAATCCGGTGATCCACGATGCGATGCGTTTTTTCCTGCGTCACCAGCCTGAAAATCTGACGCTGATCCTGATGTCGCGCAATCTGCCCCAGTTGGGTATTGCCAATTTACGGGTGCGCGAGCAACTGATTGAACTGGGCAGTCAGCAGCTGGCGTTTACCCATCAGGAGGCGCGGCAATTCTTCGACTGTCGTCTGGCGGCCCCGCTGGAGAGCGAAGAGAGCAGCCGGTTATGTGACGATGTGGCGGGCTGGGCGACCGCGCTGCAGCTGATTGTGCTGTCGGCGCGGCAGGGAGCCAGTTCGGCTCAGCATTCGGCCCGCCGTCTCTCCGGCATCAATGCCAGCCACCTCTCTGACTATCTGGTGGAGGAGGTCCTGGATCATGTCGATCTCCCCACCCGCCATTTCCTGCTGAAAACCGCGCTGCTGCGCTCCATGAATGATGAACTCATTGCGCGGGTTACCTGCGAAGAGAACGGCCAGATGCGGCTTGAAGAGATCGAGCGTCAGGGGCTGTTCCTGCAGCGCATGGATGATTCCGGCTGCTGGTTCAGTTACCACCCGCTGTTCGGTAATTTCCTGCGGCAGCGCTGTCAGTGGGAGCTGGCGGCGGAGCTGCCCGCGCTGCACCGGGCGGCGGCTGAGAGCTGGATGGCGCAGGGTTTCCCTGGCGAGGCGATTCATCATGCGCTGGCGTCCGGCGACGCCAGCATGCTGCGCGACGTGCTGCTGGAGCACGCCTGGACACTGTTCAATCAGAGTGAGCTGCCGCTGCTGGAGAACTCCCTCAGGGCGCTGCCGTGGGAAATGATGCTGGACAACCCGATGCTGGTGCTGCTGCAGGCCTGGCTGATGCAGACTCAGCATCGCTTTTCCGAGGTGGACAGCCTGCTGGCACGCTTTGAACATGCCAGCCGCTGCGAGATTGACGCGGCGCTGCGCGGCGAATTTAATTCATTACGCGCTCAGGTAGCGATTAACGACGGCAACATTGACGAAGCGGAGCGACTGGCAAAAGTGGCGCTCGACACGCTGCCCGGCAATCGTCACTACAGCCGTATTGTGGCGATGTCGGTGCATGGCGAAGTGATGCATTGCAAAGGCGAGCTGGAGGATTCCCTCAAGCTGATGCGTCAGACCGAGCAGCTGGCGCGCCGCGATGAGGTGTGGCACTACGCCCTCTGGAGCCTGATTCAGCAGAGCGAAATTCTGTTTGCGCAGGGCTTTTTGCAGGCAGCCTACGAAATCCAGAGTCGCGCCTTTGTGCTGGTGGAAGAGCAGCATCTGGCGCAGTTCCCGCTGCATGAGTTTTTGCTGCGCATTCGGGCTCAGTTGCTGTGGGCCTGGGGGCGGCTGGAAGAGGCGGAACAGGCCGCCCGCGACGGCATCAGCGTACTGAACGGTTTTCAGCCGCAGCAGCAGATCCAGTGTCTGGGCCTGCTGGTGCAGTGCTCGCTGGCGCGGGGCAATCTGGATAATGCCCGCAGCTATCTTAACCGGCTGGAAAACCTGCTGAACAACGGCAACTGGCACAGCGACTGGATTGCCAATGCCGATAAGGTCCGGGTGATCTACTGGCAGATGACCGGCGACAGTCAGAACGCACGCGACTGGATGCGCCAGACGCCAAAACCTGCCTTTGCCAACAACCATTTTCTGCAGGGGCAGTGGCGCAACATTGCCCGTGCGCAGATCCTGCTGGGCGATGTCAGCCAGGCGGAAGTAGTGCTGGAAGAGCTGAACGAGAATGCCCGCGCCCTGCGCCTGATGAGCGATCTGAACCGCAACCTGCTGCTGCTGAATCAGATCTACTGGCAGACTGGACGCAAAGCGGAGGCGCAGCGTGTGCTGATCGAGGCGCTGAAGCTGGCGCGCAGTACCGGTTTTATCAGTCACTTTGTGATTGAAGGCGAGATGATGGCACAACAGCTGCGGCAGTTGATTCAGCTGAATACCCTGAATGAGCTGGACAGCCATCGCGCCCGCCGCATCCTGCTGGAGATCAATAAATATCACCGTCACAAGTTTGCCCATTTCGATGAGGGGTTTGTCAGCCGGTTGCTCAACCATCCTGACGTGCCGGAGCTGATCCGCACCAGCCCGCTGACACAGCGTGAATGGCAGGTGCTGGGGCTTATCTATTCGGGCTACAGCAACGATCAGATTGCCGGGGAGCTGGCTGTGGCCTCCACCACCATCAAGACCCATATCCGCAATCTCTATCAGAAGCTGGGCGTTTCTCACCGCAGTGAAGCGATGAACCAGGTGCAGTCGCTGCTGAAAATGATGGGCTATGTCTGACGTCTGGCGCGATGTCCGTCTCCCGGTCAGCATCGCGTCACAGTCCCGGTGACAGAAAGACAATATAGTTTTCCGCCACCCTGTTTAATTATTCATCCGGTACAATTCTTATTAACGCTGTGTTAATATTCCGGCGCTTATTCAGGCGTCCTGCCGAGCGATCTATTTCCGGGAACGCAGTATGACCGTAAAATATCCTTTTTATCTGAATGCCTGTTTGCTGCATTCCCTGCGCCCTGTCTGCAGAAGCGTCCTGACACTCATTATTCTGCTGCTGCTCATTCCTCATCTGGCTTATGGCGAAATACGGGATGGCAAAGCCAATCGTATCGTCAGCGGAATTATCAGCTTCAGCCACTGGCCCGGCCTGAACAGTCCGCCCCAGTTATGTGTCTTTTCATCGGCACGGCATCTCTCCCTGCCGGAAAATATCACTTCGCCTGCTGCAACCTTTACCGTTGTCTATATAACGACTGTCAGCCAGCTTGCGACGCGCCGGTGCGATGCACTCTATTTTGGCGCGGAAACCTCGCAGCAGCAGGCAAAAACTATTCAGCAGCTACAGGGCAGAGCGGTGCTTACCCTTGCAGAGAGTAGCCCGGAGTGCACCGTGGGGGCCGCTTTTTGCCTGATATTTCAACCGGACCGAACGCTTTTTTCCGTTAACCTTGACTCGCTTGCCAGAAGTGGCGTCAGGGTGAGTCCGGATGTGCTTTTGCTCTCCCGCCAGAGAGTCGAATAATATGAAATTCGATAAAGTAAGAAACGACAAATCATCAATACGTAATAAGCTGCAGAAAATAAGCACAATCAATGCGGCGGTAATATTACTGTTGTGCTGGCTGCTGCTCTCCTCGACTTCGCTGCTCTTCATTAAAAATTATGAGAAATGTAATCTTGAACTGATCGGCTCCACGCTCAGCACGACGCTGACCGCCGCGACCGTTTTTGCCGACAGTTACGATGCGCGTAATAAAATTGAACAGCTCGGTGAGCAGGGCCTTTATGCCTCTGCAAAGCTCGTCACCCGGGATAATATTGAACTGGTCCGCTGGCATGCGCAGCAGGAACCGACGGGCTGGTATTCACGCTGGTTACGCGAGTGGATGTATAGCAAACCGCTTAATGTCGCCATCAATCACGCTGACGTCACGGTCGGCACACTGACGCTGGAAGGGACCGTGACCGGCGCGATGCGATTTATTCGCTACTCCTTCCTGATCCTGACCAGCGGAATGCTGTGTGTGCTGATTGTCTCGCTGATGCTGAGCGCCTTCCTGCATCGGGGGATCGTCGCGACGCTGCGCAACATTACCAGTTCCATTCACTATGTGATTCATTCGGGTGATTTTTCCCTGCGCATACCCGGCAGCCCGACGAGTGAGTTTCAGCTGTTCTCCGATGATCTCAATTCGCTGCTGAAGGAGATGCAGTCGCTGAAGGCTTCGCTGATCCGTGACAATCGCTCGCTGGCGGCCAAAGCGCTGGAAGATCCGCTGACCGGACTGGCCAATCGCAGCGCCTTTACGGCGCATCTCGCCCGGCTTCTGGATCGACAGCAGGAGAAGGGGCGCTTTGCTCTGCTGTTTCTGGATGGCGACCGTTTCAAGAGCATCAACGACAGCTGGGGTCATGCCGCAGGCGATGACGTTTTAAAAGCGATAGGCTCACGCCTCCTGTCTCTGGCGGCCGATCAGGATCTGGTTGCCCGCTTAGGGGGAGATGAGTTTGCCATGCTGGTGAGCAGTCGCGTCAGTGAGGAGGAGCTTCAGCGTCTGGTGCAGTGCATTCATGAGGTTATCACGCAGGCGATCACGCTTGCCGGGGATACGCAGATAACGACCTCGGTGACCGTTGGCTATGCCTGGTCACAGCAGGGTGACACGGTCGCGGCCATTCTCGAACGTGCCGATATGAACATGTACAGGAATAAACGAGCAGGTAAGGCGAAAAGATGAGAATGAAATTTTCCCTGGTATTACTTGTGATGGCGCTGGCGGGCTGTCAGTCGACTTCGCGCTTCAGTGAGGCGCAGATCGCTGCGATGAAAAGCGCCGGCTTTACGCAGAACATGGAGGGCTGGGGATTGGGCCTCTCCGATAAAATCCTGTTTGGTATCAACGAATCCGAACTGACCCCTGCCAGCAAAACGACCATTCAGACGATGGCGAGAAACCTGGCCTCGACCGGTATTGCGCATGTGCGCATTGACGGGCACACCGACAACTATGGCAAACCGGATTACAACCAGCAGCTGTCACTGAAAAGGGCAAACGCGGTCGCGGCGCAGTGGGCGCAGGGCGCGGCGATCCCCCCTGAGAATATCATCACACGCGGGTTAGGCATGAGCGCCCCGGTGGCCAGCAACAGCACTCCTCAGGGGCGGGCGCAGAACCGCCGTGTGGCCATCGTGATCACGGCGCCGTAATCCTCCCGGCAGGCCGGACGCAGGGTTCCGGCCTCGCTATGACACGCGACGCTGGCAGCGTGGCGCACCAGCCGCACGAAGAGAGATTAGCGGATGGTCAGTTCATTCAGCGCCGACAGCAGCGCATCCACTTTGGGCAGAAACTGTTTGCGCCGTGGCCATACCACGCTCAGCGTCAGCCCGTCAGGCTGCAGTTCCGGCAGAATAATGTCGAGTTCACCCGCGTCCACGGCGCGCTGGATCAGCCAGGATGGCATCTGTGCCACACCCAGCCCGGCGATAACCGCCTGCAACTGCGCATCAACGTCCCCGACAGCCAGCCGCCAGGGCACCTCCCGCCAGTGCGCCTGCCCATCCTGGGTAGTAAACAGCCAGGGTTTGGTGCTGCCATCCACCCGCTCATAAAGGATGGCGGGGTGATTCAGCAGCGCCGCCTCATCTTCAGGGCGTCCCTCACGTGCCAGATAAGCGGGTGACGCACAGAACTGCATCTTCTCGCGACCCATATTGCGCCAGCCCAGAGAGGCAGGCAGGTCAGGCGCCCCGCCAATCCGTACCGCCACATCCACCCCCTCTTCAAACAGGTCAACAAAGCGATCGGACAGACTCAGACTCAGCGCCAGTTCGGGGTGCTGCTGACAAAAGGGCATCAGCAGCGGCATGACGTTAAGGCGGCCATAGGTGGTGGGCACAGCCAGCCGCAGGCGGCCGGAAGGAATGGTGCGCTGCGCCGCCAGCACCGCTTCTGCTTCGGCCAGATCCTCCAGCACCCGCAGGCAGGTCTGGTAATAGGCGCTGCCCGCGTCGGTCAGCTGCAGACTGCGCGTCGTGCGTTCCAGCAGGCGCGAGCCTAAGCGTGTTTCCAGCCGGCTGAGGCTTTTACTGACCGCCGAGCCGGTGACATGCAAACGTTCGGCCGCCGCGGTGAAACTGCCGCATTCGACGCTGGCAACAAACGGCAGGATGTCTTTCAGGCGATGATCGTGCATCGATTCGTGAACTCAGGTTGAGAATGATGTGAATAAATGACAGAGATAAGAACTGAATTCTCTATTAGGCTTAGCATTACGCAAATTGAGGAGAAATCAAATGAAAAAGCACGCTTTGATTGTGGGCATCAGCGGCGTAATCGGTCGCGCACTGGCAGACAAATTACAGCAGGAAGGCTGGCAGGTCAGCGGCCTGTCACGCGGCCGTGGTGCCGTGCCAGCGGGTGCGACCAGCCTGACCGCCGATCTGACCGACGCCGATGCGGTGCGTGACGCGCTGAAATCGGTCAAACCGGATGCGCTGTTTTTCAGCGTCTGGGCGCGTCAGGAGAATGAAAAAGAGAATATCCGCGTCAACGGCGGCATGGTGCGCAACGTGATTGAAGCACTGGGCGATCGCCTGCAGGGTTCTCACGTGGCGCTGGTCACCGGACTGAAGCACTATCTGGGCCCGTTTGAAGCCTACGGTAAAGGTGCGGTGCCGGTTACGCCATTCCGCGAAGAGCAGGGCCGTCAGCCGGTTGATAACTTCTACTACGCGCAGGAAGATGAACTGTTCGCTGGCGCTGAGAAGTATGACTATCGCTGGAGCGTGCATCGTCCGCACACCATCATCGGCTATGCGGTAGGCAATGCGATGAACATGGGGCAGACGCTGGCCGTTTACGCCACCCTGTGTAAAGAGAAGGGCTGGCCGTTTATCTTCCCGGGTTCGCCTGAGCAGTGGAACGGTGTGGCGGATATGACCGATGCGGGTCTGCTGGCTGAGCAGCTGCTCTGGGCTGCTACCTCGCCTAATGCCGCTAATCAGGACTTTAACGCCGTAAACGGCGATGTCTTCCGCTGGAACTGGATGTGGCCGAAACTGGCAGAATACTTTGGTATCGAGGCGGCGGACTATCCGGCGCAGATGATGCCGCTGGAAGGGCGGATGGATGAGGCCGCCAGCGCATGGCAGGCGATTGCAGAGAAGCATCAGCTGCGTGAGGCGGATATCAATAAACTCGCCTCCTGGTGGCATACCGATGCCGATCTGGGACGTCCGATGGAAGCCTTTACCGACATGAGTAAGAGCCGCAAAGCGGGCTTTACCGGCTATCGCAGCACGCTGGACTCCTTTACCCAGCTGTTCGATAAGCTGAAAGCGGAAAAAGTGATTCCTGAGTAAAAAACCTGCAGGCGCCCTATCCGGCGCCTGTTTCGTTTCCGGCATATTTGATCATTCAGTGGAGGTTCAGAACCCATGGCGAGATGTTTCATTATCGGGGCTGCGGGCAAGGTGGGTCAGCAGCTGACCCGTCAGCTGAGCAGCAAGGGGCACAGGGTAACGGCACTGCACCGTAAACCGGAGCAGGCTGAGACGTTGCAGGCGGCAGGCGCAACGGCTGTGTCAGGCGACCTTCAGCAACTGAGCGCGGCGGAACTGGCACAGCTGATGGCTGAGCATGATGTCGTGGTGTTTACGGCGGGGGCCGGTGGTGCCGGGATCGCGCTGACCAATGCCATTGATGGTGAGGGGCTGACACTGGCCGTGGCAGCAGCAGAGCAGGCAGATGTTCCACGCTTTATGCTGGTTTCGGCTTTTCCCGATGCAGGTCGCGGCAAAACCCCTTCAGAGGGTTTTGAGAACTACATGCGGGTCAAACGACAGGCTGATGCTGAGCTGGTGGCGAGCCGCCTGGAGTGGGTGATCCTGCGCCCTGGCACGCTGACTGACGAAGCGGGCAGCGGACGGATTCATGCCGACCTGGCGATCCCCTATGGCGTGGTGCCGCGGGCAGATGTGGCGGCAACCCTGGTCGGGCTGATCGAACAGCCATCCATTAAATATCAGATCATTGAACTGACTCAGGGCGACAGCCCGATCGATGAGGCGTTGCAGCGGTTGCAGCGTGGCTAAAAAGGATTCGATAGCCTTTATTGCAGACCGACGCTGAAGACAAAGCAGGGTGAATCTGACAGCAGTAAATTTACTCAGGGCGCGGGGAACGGGGTCAGAGGAGGAAAGCGTCCCGCGCCAGGACGGCGCGGGCCGAGCGTGTCATGGATGACGGCTTTTGCGTCTTTCCGATCTGACCCCGTTCCCTGCGCAGGCTCGCTACCACAGCCAGATTTTCCTTTGAGATCTTCAAAAAAAAGCCCCCGAAATCGGGGGCTTTTACCGCATCTCTTACTTCACACATTTCGCGCAGTGCGCGCGCTCAATATGCTGGAAGAAGTCGTTACCTTTATCATCGACCAGGATAAAGGCCGGGAAGTTTTCGACCTCAATCTTCCAGATCGCTTCCATCCCCAGCTCCGGATACTCCACGCACTCCAGACTCTTAATACTCTGCTGCGCCAGCACCGCTGCCGGGCCGCCAATGCTGCCGAGATAGAAGCCGCCATGCTTGTGACAGGCATCCGTCACCTGCTGGCTGCGGTTGCCTTTTGCCAGCATGATCTTACTGCCGCCGTGTGCCTGCAGCAGATCCACGTAGGAGTCCATGCGTCCGGCGGTGGTCGGGCCGAGTGAACCGGAGGCGTAACCTTCAGGCGTTTTGGCCGGGCCAGCATAATAGACCGGGTGATCCTTAATGTACTGCGGCAACCCTTCACCATTATCGATACGCTCTTTGAGCTTCGCGTGCGCAATATCACGCGCCACAATAATGGTGCCGGTCAGAGACAGACGGGTAGAGACCGGGTAGGCAGAGAGCTGCGCCAGAATCTGCTCCATCGGACGGTTCAGATCAACCTGTAAGACTTCACCTTCACCCTGCTGACGCAGCGCTTCCGGGATCAGTCGGCCCGGGTTGGCTTCCAGTTTCTCAATCCAGATGCCTTCGCGGTTGATCTTCGCCTTGATGTTACGGTCAGCGGAGCAGGAGACGCCCATGCCGACCGGGCAGGAGGCACCGTGGCGCGGCAGGCGAATCACGCGAATGTCGTGCGCAAAATATTTGCCGCCAAACTGTGCGCCCAGACCCAGCTTCTGCGCGGCTTCCAGCAGTTCCTGCTCCAGCTGCACATCACGGAATGCCTGACCATGTTCGTTGCCTTCGGTCGGCAGACCATCGTAGTAGTGGGTCGAGGCGAGCTTAACCGTCTTCAGCGTGCTTTCCGCTGAGGTGCCACCGATAACAAATGCGATATGGTACGGCGGACATGCGGCCGTGCCCAGGGTGCGCATCTTATCCACCAGGTAATTTTTCAGCTTGCCGGGACTCAGCAGCGCTTTGGTCTCCTGATAGAGATAAGTCTTGTTGGCAGAACCGCCTCCTTTGGCAATACAGAGGAATTTGTACTCGTCGCCATCCACGCTGTAGAGGTCAATCTGCGCAGGCAGGTTGGTGCCGGTGTTCACCTCTTTGTACATATCCAGTGCGGCGTTCTGGGAGTAGCGCAGGTTATCTTCGATGTAAGTGTTATAGATACCCTGCGACAGCGCGGCCTCATCCCCGCCGCCGGTCCAGACGCGCTGACCCTTTTTACCCATGATGATAGCGGTGCCGGTATCCTGACAGGTTGGCAGCACGCCTTTGGCGGCAATCTCAGAGTTGCGTAAAAACTGCAGGGCAACATATCTGTCGTTGTCGCTGGCTTCCGGGTCAGCAAGGATTGAGGCAACCTGCTGCTGGTGAGCCGGACGCAACATAAAAGAGGCGTCGTGGAAGGCCTGCTGAGCCAGCAGCGTCAGCGCCTGCGGGTCAACTTTCAGGATCTCCTGACCTTCAAATTCGGCGACTGAGACATGCTCACGGCTCAGCAGATAGTATTCGGTTTCTTCGTGGGACAGCGGAAAAGGGTTCTGATAGACAAAAGGTTTGTTCGACATTTTTTCTCACTTAATGACCGGCTGAACCACCGCGAGCAGGCTGCGGGGCGCAACATCATAGGCGAATTAATCGTTTATTATGCTTCCCCGCCGCGGGTGCAGCGGGGAAGTGCAGGAATGGTATCTTATAACGCGTTGATCTGCATGTTGTATCCGTCAGAACATCCACACCATCCACGGATAGGCAATCACCATCATGGAGACCAGGAAGATAGCGCCGAAGATGGTACCCAGACGCCAGTAGTCTTTAGTCGGCAGATAACCGCTGCCGTAGTAAATCGGACTTGGGCCGGTGCCGTAAGGGGTGATGATGCCCATCACACCCAGAGAGGTACAGAGCATCAGGCAGAAGACCGGCATATTGATGCCAGGAATCGAGGCGGCAATGGTCAGCATGGCCGGTAACAGCGCGGTGGTGTGCGCGGTGGTACTGGCAAACAGGTAGTGCAGCAGGAAGAAGGCGATTAACAGGACGACGGCTGAAATCTGCGGGTCATAGCCCTGCAGCAGCATGCCACCTTCTTTACCTAACCAGGTGATGAAACCGACGCGAGCCAGACCGTCCGCCAGCGCCACCAGGGTAGCGAACCAGGCAAAGGTGTTCCAGGCGGGTTTATTGCTGGTGATATCGTTCCAGCTGAGCACTCCTGTCCACAACATCAGGACCACGACCAGCAGTGCCGCCAGGGCTGGCTCAATCCACGAGGTCGCGAAGATCCACATCAGCAGGGCGCAGACCACGAACACCAGCAGCAGGATCTCATTGCGGGTCAGTCTGCCCAGTTTCTCCAGTTCAGCCATTGCCCATTTTGGCACTTCATCGTTGATTTTGACTTCAGGCGGATAGAACCAGTAAGCCAGCAGCGGCATGGTCAGAATCAGCAGCAGACCCAGCGGCAGGAAGGCCAGGAACCACATGCCCCAGGAGATATCAAAACCGATGATGCTTTTCACCAGCGCCAGGGCCAGCAGGTTGGGTGCCAGTGCAGAGAGGAACATCGAGCTGGTGATACAGGCGGCGGTAATGGCGACCCACATCAGATAGGAACCGATTTTGCGGGCGCTTGGGTCATTCGGTTTAGAGCCGTAGAGCGGAGGCAGGTTGGCGATAATCGGATAGATGGTGCCGCCACTGCGCGCGGTGTTCGACGGAGTAAAGGGTGCCAGCAACAGGTCAGCAAAGGTGATGGCATAACCCAGCGTCAGGCTGCGGCGACCCAGATATTTGACCAGGATCAGCGCCAGGCGACGACCAAACTGCGTTTTGTCATACCCTGCGGCGAACATAAAGGCACCGAAGATCAGCCAGACCGTGGAGTTACCGAAACCGCTGACCGCCCACTTAAAGGATTCACTGGCGACTTTGAATTTCGGATTAGCCAGCTCTGCCGGGCTGAAAAGCAGGAACTGACTGAACAGCGCGATGACGACAACGCCCGTCAGGCCGATCACGGCGCCGGGCAGAGGTTCAAAGATCAGGCCGACGATGACGCCGACGAAGATGGCGAAGAAGTGCCAGGCGTAGGGTTCAAGGCCCGCAGGTGTCGGCACCAGCAACAGCAGCACGGCCACCAGCACCGGCAGAGCCAGCATGATCGCTTTCTTTTTCCCCGCACCCGCAGGTGCGGCTTTTGGGGGTTCAGTTACAGCTGAGAGTGTTTTCATAGTGTTTTATCTGCAAGTTAAGAAGAATACGATTTGCGCCCCGGACCTTCACTGATGAATTTCGTTCTTATTCTTGATAGTGAGAATAAACCGCGATGCACTGATTTTTTAATCCGCTGCCTGAGGATTGAGCAGCATTTTTAAAAGCCTGTAAATATGATGCGATTTCTGCAAATATAAATTTTGATCCAGATCAAAGAAATTAATTCATTATTCGCGATTTTTTAACATTTATTTTCTATTTATATTTCTGCCACCGGCATTCTGACACTTTTGTGAAGCGGGTCAACAAGTGAGCAGGGCTGAAAAGCAGGAAGATATCACATAACTTTATGATAATGAATGGTTTTATTTCAATGTAAACAAATGGTTGATTTTTGGTTACCCTTGATTAACAATAAATATAACTTTAGTTCCGCCATTCAGCAAATAAAAACTCCAGATGCTTTAAAAGTTAAATAAGTAAATTTATCGCTTACGTAAGCAAAGAAAGGCGTATATTAACAGCATGACATCGGACCACTTAATTAAGCGATAATTTGCGTCCGCTAAAAAATTTCCAGACTTTTAAATCTTGGAGTTTATCGCAATGAATACACTCACTCCCATCCTTAATCCACTGACCCTGCCAAATGGCGCCGTGTTAAAAAACCGACTGGTGATGGCCCCGATGACCACCTGTACCGGTTTCTATGACGGCACGGTCACCAGTGAACTGGTTGAATACTATCGCGCACGGGCAGGCAGCATCGGAACCGTGATTGTCGAGTGCTGCTTTATCGATAACCGCGGCCCGGCCTTTCCGGGTGCCATTGCCATCGACAGCGACAATAAAATCCCCGGTCTGAAACGTATTGCGGACGCGATCAAATCTGAAGGTTCTACCGCCATTTTACAGATCTATCACGGCGGCCGTATGGTCGAGCCGGAGCTGATTGGCGGGAAAACCCCGGTTGCGCCGAGCGCCATCGCGGCGCCGCGAGAAGGTGCCACCAAACCGCTGGCGCTCAGCGCAGAAGAAGTCGATACCATGATCACCAAATTTGGTGATGCGGTGAACCGTGCGATCAAGGCGGGTTTCGATGGCGTGGAAATTCATGGCGCTAATACCTATCTGATCCAGCAGTTCTATTCACCCAACTCTAACCAGCGCGATGACAAGTGGGGCGGCAGCCGCGACAACCGCGCCCGCTTCCCGCTGGAAGTGCTGGAAATCACCCACAAGATGGCGGAACGCTTCGCCCACAACTCCTTCATCATCGGCTATCGCTTCTCGCCTGAAGAGATCGAAGTGCCCGGCATTCGCTTTGACGACACCCTCTATCTGCTGGAAAAACTGGCCGCGCGTGGCCTGGATTATGTCCACTTCTCTGTGGGCCAGCTACTGCGTCCGTCGATTGTGGATACCCAGGACCCGACGCCGCTGATCGAGAAGTACCTCGCCATGCGGTCGCCTGAACTGGCAAAAGTGCCGGTGATTGGCGTCGGCGGCGTTGTAAACCGGGCCGATGCCGAGATGGCGCTGGAAAAAGGCTACGATCTGGTGGCGATTGGTAAAGCCTGTATCGCCTACCCGAACTGGGCTGACCGGATCATCAACAACGAGCACCTTGAACTCTATATCGACAGCAACAAACGCGAAGAGCTGCAGATCCCGGAACCGCTGTGGCGCTTCTCGCTGGTCGACGCGATGATCCGCGACATGAGCGAATCGGGCCGTAAATACAAAGCGGGCGTTTATCAGGAAAAAGTGGAAGCAGAAGCGCTGAAGCTGAAAATCAACGTGACGCTCGACACGGACCGTATCACCGACATTTCACTGGTGCCGGATGACACCCTGGATGTCGATTTCACCACCACGTTTGAAAGCCTGCGTAACCGCATTCTGGTAGCAAACAGCCCGCACGTTGACGCCATTACCGGCGCAACCACCCAGAGTGAGGCGCTGAAAAAAGCGGTTTCACGCGCCATGACCACCTCCAGTAAAGCGCATGTGATTGAAGAGGGGGGCAACCCGAATGCACCGCAGAATTACGATGTGGTGATTGTCGGCAGTGGCGGGGCAGGTCTGGCTGCGGCGATTCAGGCGCACGACGAGGGCGCTCGCGTCGTCATCATCGAGAAGATGCCGACCATCGGGGGTAACACCATCAAGGCGTCGGTCGGTATGAATGCTGCCGAAACCCGCTTCCAGAAACTCAAAGGTATCGAGGACAGCAAAGAGCTGTTCTATGAAGAGACGCTGAAGGGCGGTCAGTTCAAAAATAACCCGGTGCTGCTGCGTGAGTTTGTGGATCTGGCGCCGGAAGCGATCGAATGGCTGGCTAACCACGGCATCGAACTCAACGACATTACCATTACCGGCGGGATGAGCATTGACCGGACGCACCGTCCGGCTGACCGTTCCGCGGTGGGGGGCTTCCTGATCAGCGGTCTGGTGAAAAACATCAACAGCCGTAACATCGAAGTTCTGCTGGAGACCTCAGTCGCAGAAATCCTGTATGAAAATGGCGCGGTCACCAGTGTGAAGGTGGTCGATGAATACAACGACAGCCGCATCCTCTACGCAAAAAGCGTGATTGTGGCGACCGGCGGATTCAGTGCCAACCGCGAGCTGGTGGTGAAATACCGTCCTGAACTCGATGGCTTTGTCACCACTAACCACAAAGGCGCTACCGGCAGCGGGATTGCGATGCTGGAGAAAATCGGCGCGGGCACGGTGGATATGGGTGAGATCCAGATTCACCCAACGGTGGAGCAGACCACCTCTTACCTGGTCTCTGAATCCATTCGCGGCGGCGGGGCTATCCTGGTCAGCCAGGCGGGTAAGCGCTTTTATAATGAAATGGAAACCCGCGACAAAGTCTCGGCACAGATTATCGCCCTGCCTGAGAAGAGCGCCTGGATTGTGTTTGACGAACAGGTGCGGATGAATAACAAAGCGGCCGACGAGTATATCGCTAAAGGCTTTGTCATCAGCGCGCCTACCGTGGCGGAGCTGGCGGTGAAACTTAACATGGGCGAACATCACACCCTGGAAGCGACACTGGCCCGTTACAACAACTTTGTTATCCAGCAGAAAGATGAAGATTTCGGTCGTCAGACCGCGCTGCGTCACCCGCTGAGTGAAGGTCCCTTCTACGCGATTCGTATCGCACCGGGTGTTCACCACACTATGGGGGGCGTGACCATCGACACCACGACAGCGGTGCTGGACACTCAGAAACAGGTAATCAACGGTGCCTGGGCCTGTGGTGAAGTGGTTGGCGGTATCCACGGCGCGAACCGTATCGGCGGGAACGCCGTCGCCGATATCATCATCTTCGGTATTCTGGCCGGTGGTAACGCCGCCGCTTACGCCCGACGTTAACGGTCCTCTCCGGCATCCGCCTCTGGCGGGTGCCGGTTTTCCCTTTCTGAAGCAGAGTCGCCTATGTTACCTGAAGCGCGTGTCTATGCTTACTCCGCCGTCCTGATGGGGTCACCCATCCTGCTCAAACTCTTCGAAGACAATCAGACCCTGGCCGCACAGGTTTTCCGGCTCATCAGACAGCAGGAGAATCTCTTCACCGTGAACCGCGCCGCCTCTGAGGTGATGGCGATCAACCATGCGGCAGGGCAGCATCCGGTGGTGGTCAGCCAGCCGGTGTTCGATCTTATCGCCTGCGCGCATGCGGTGAGCCTGCTGCCCGACAGCCTGTTTAATCTGGCGATCGGTCCACTGGTGAAGTGCTGGAAAATCGGTTTTCAGGGGCACAGCGTGCCGTCACCAGCGGAGCTTCAGGCTCGCAAGGCGCTCATCGATCCCCATGAGGTCATTCTTGACGCCGATGCCCGCAGCGTAATGCTGGCCAGACCGGGCATGGAGATTGACCTGGGGGCTATCGCCAAAGGCTATATCGCCGATCTTGTGCAGGCCTTTCTGCGCCAGCAGCAGGTCAGCCATGCGCTGATCAATCTGGGTGGCAACGTGCAGACCGTGGGGGCACCCCCTGATGAACAGGGCTGGGCAATCGGACTGAAAAAACCGTTTGGCGCAGCCGACGAGCTGATCGGCGTGATTGGCGTGAACAATTGCTCCGTGGTGACATCCGGCATCTATGAACGTTACTTCGAGCTGAACGGGATCTGTTATCACCACATTCTGGACCCGCGCACAGGGTATCCGCTGGATAACGAACTGCTGAGCGTTACCGTGATTTCTGACCGGTCGCTGGATGGCGATATCTACACCACGCTGCTGTATGGTCTGGGCGTGGAACAGGGCATTGCCTGTCTGGCGGACAAACCGGGTATTGAAGCCCTGTTTGTGACCCGCGACAGGCGGGTCATCTGTTCGTCACAACGTCACTTTTCGTTTCAGCTGCTGGATGACGATTACCGGCTGGTTCACTGACAGTACTGTTTAAGCAGGGTGTGATATTCCGGCTGCAGGCGGTAGCGGTAGACCGGGCGACCGGTGACGCCATAGTGAATGCTGGTGAACAGAATATTGATCTGCGCCAGCCAGATGAGGTATTTGCGGCAGGAGACGCGGGAGATATTCACCTCGGTTGCCAGCTCGTCGGTCGAGAACTCGGTCCCCGGATGGGCGTCGATCCACAGGCAGAGCGTCCGCAGCGTCTGCGGCGTCAGTCCCTTCGGCAGGCGTTTCTGTTCGCTTGCCCCCGGCGGGTTGCCATGCAGAAGCTGGTCCACGTCTGACTGCTGGTAAAACTGATGATTATCCATCAGCGACTTCTTCTGTCGCCAACCGGTGAGCGCCTCTTCAAACCGGGCAAACTGGAAAGGTTTGATCAGGTAATCGACCACCCCGTAGTTAAGTGAGGTTTTGATGGTGGCGGCATCGGCAGCGGACGAGATAATAATCACGTCAACCGGACGGCCTGCGCTGCGCAGCTCCGGGAGCAGGTCGAGGCCGTTTTCCTGCTGCATATAGATATCCAGCAGAATCAGATCCACCTGCGGCTCGGCCTGGGCCAGCCGCTCTTTTGCCTGCTGTAACGTCGAGGCCGTTCCGCAGCAGGTAAATCCCGGGATCTGCCCGATGTAGCAGCGGTTCAGCTCCGCGACCATGGCGTCATCATCGACAACTAACACATTAATCATTGGGTAATCATTCCTCTCTCCCACGGAAGTTGTACTAAGAATTGGGTAAAGACGCCGGGTTCTGACTCGACGCTGACGCTACCCCCCAGGCTTTCAGTCTGCTGTCTGACCAGAAACAGTCCGACACCGCGATCCTTACCCTTTGTGGAGACGCCCCGTTCAAAGATGGTGTTCAGCTGCGCGGCATCAATGCCGGGACCATCATCACTCACTTCGCAGGCTAACCAGCCATTCTGATAGTGCAGCATGAGGTGGATTTCACCCTCGGTCTCCGGATCCAGCGCCTCAAGCGCATTCTCAATTAAATTGCCCAGCACCGTAATCAGTACCGCGCTCTGCTCCTCACTGCCGCAGTCGGGCAAAAAACTGGCCTCATCGATAATCAGCTGATGGCCCTCATCGGTAACCCGGTTGATTTTACTGAGCAGGAAACCGGCAATGATCGGCGATTTGATCTTCTGCAGCAGCGAACCGATCTCCGTCTGATAGGCGTTGGCAGTTTTGAGAATGTACTCTTCCATCTGCGCATAGTTCTTCATATGCAGCAGGCCCAGAATGACATGCAGCTTATTCATGAATTCATGGGACCGCTCACGCAACGCATCCACATAGTTTACCATGCCGTCCAGACGCTGCATCAGCTGGCTGATCTCGGTTTTGTCCCTGAAGGTGGTCACCGCCCCGATAATCCGGTCACGGCTGCGCACCGGCACGGTGTTGGTGATCAGGATGCGATTTCCCAGCGTCAGCTCTTCATCATACCAGGCTTTCCCCGCATGCAGCGCATCCTGCTGGTGGCGGTGCATCACGCTCTCTTCAGCAATCAGATCGCCGCTGGCTGGCGTTTTCTGTGTGGTCTCATGCAGCAGTTGCTGCGCGGCCTGATTGATCAGGCTGACGCGGGAGTGATCGTCTACCGCGATCACCCCCTCTTTGATGGAGTTAAGAATGGCCTGGCGCTGCTCAAACAGGCTGGAAATCTCGTGTGGCTCCAGACCCAGCAGGATGGTTTTCAGTCGCCGGACCAGAATCAGGATACCCAGCAGCCCGACCACGCCGCCAAACAGGCTGGTCCAGACGATGTTCCAGCGGCTTTTCGCAATCTGCGCCGCCACATCATTCAGCGCAATGCCGATCGCCACCACGCCGATCTGCTGATGCTGCGCGTTAAACACCGGCGTAAAGACCCGCAACGCTTCCACCAGCACACCATGATTGACCGCCACATTCTCCCGACCGCTCAGGGTGGGATAGATATCGTTACCGACAAAGTGCTTGCCGATCACCGCAGCATTGGGATGCGAAAAGCGAATGCCGCGCATATCCGTCACCACCACAAACAGCAGGCTGTTGCGTTTACGCGCCGCCTCGGCCAGCGGCTGGATCTGGCTGCTGCCGTCAGGCAACAGCAATCCCCGCTGAATTTCCGGGCTGTCCGCCAGCGTTCGGGCGACCGCCATCGCCTTATCTTTCAGGTGCGACTGGGCAAAGTTATCGATCTGAACGAAATAGAGCAGATGGACAGCCAGCAGTACGGTGAAGATAACCGCGGTCATCATCAGTGTGGTCAGGGTACTGAGTTTCATGGGTCGTTTCGTCACGGCGTGTCGGTTCTGTGGTTGGCTTGTCATAGGCTTTCAGTACGGATGGGAGATCGCCGGGAAACATACGCTAACTCGCCGCATCAGTACAGTTTTAGCGGCCTGACCGCCGTCGGTTTCAGTAAGAATATTTGTGTTAGGGGATTGTATAATTCAAAGGACACCCTTAATGTGTGGTTAAAATAATCGATCAATAAAGTAAGCCTTTTGTAATTAAATTAAGGCTAAATTGCTATTTTTAATTTTATAACTAATTTCGCATTAACTCGTAAATAACATTATTTTAAACTTTGAGGACTTTTTTTAACCAGTACGGTCCGAGCTGTAGATTAAAATGATGAATTCACAAAAAGTTATTCCCGCGCTGTCTCTTGCGGCCCTGTTAGTTTCATCCGCACTTCACGCTGAAACCTCACCAGAAAAAACCGATGTTCTGTTAATTGGCGGCGGTATCATGAGCGCCTCCATGGGCACCATGCTGGAAGAGCTGCAGCCTAGCTGGAAACAGATCATGGTTGAGAAGCTGGATGGCGTGGCGCTGGAATCCTCAAACGGCTGGAACAACGCCGGTACTGGTCACTCTGCCAACATGGAGCTGAACTACACGCCTGAGCGTAAAGATGGCTCTATCGACGTGTCCAAAGCGCTGGAAATTAACGAAGCCTTTATGGTTTCACGCCAGTTCTGGACCGCACAGGTCAAAGAGGGCGTGATGCACGATCCGCGCTCTTTCATCAACTCTACACCACACATGAGCTTCGTCTGGGGCGACAACGTCGACTTCCTGACCAAGCGCTATGCTGCACTGCAGAAAACCGCGCTGTTCCAGGGCATGAAATTCTCCACCGATCACAAGCAGATCGAACAGTGGGCGCCGCTGGTCATGGAAGGTCGTGATCCGCAGCAGAAAGTCGCGGCAACCTGGACCCCGGTCGGCACCGATGTTAACTACGGTGAAATTACCCGTCAGCTGATCGGCAGCCTGAAGAAGAATAACAACTTCCGTCTGGAAACCTCATCTGAAGTCACCGAGTTCAAGCGCAACGGCGACAATTCCTGGCACGTCACCATCAAAGATGTCAAAAATGGCAGCGAGCGCGCGGTCGATGCGAAATATGTCTTTATCGGTGCCGGTGGCGGCGCGCTGAAGTTACTGCAGAAAACCGGCATCCCGGAAGCGGACAACTATGCGGGCTTCCCGGTTGGCGGCTCGTTCCTCGTGACCGAAAACAGCGCGATTGCGAATCGTCACCTGGCGAAAGTCTATGGTCAGGCTTCCACCGGTGCACCACCGATGTCTGTTCCGCATCTGGATACCCGTTATCTGGATGGCAAGCGCGTCGTGCTGTTCGGACCGTTTGCGACCTTCTCTACCAAGTTCCTGAAAAACGGCTCGCTGTTTGACCTGCTGAGCACCACCACGACCCACAACATCGTGCCAATGACCGATGTCGGTATCGATAACTTTGACCTGGTGAAATACCTGATCGGTCAGGTGATGCTGAGTGATGAAGATCGCTTCGACGCGCTGAGAGAGTACTATCCGGACGCGAAGAAAGAGGACTGGAAACTGATTCAGGCCGGTCAGCGTGTTCAGATCATCAAGAAAGATGCTGAGAAAGGCGGCGTGCTGAAACTGGGTACAGAAATTGTGACCGATCAGCAGAAAACTGTCGCAGCCCTGCTGGGTGCGTCGCCGGGCGCGTCAACCGCTGCTCCTATCGCGTTAAGCGTGATGCAGAAACTGTTCCCGGAAGAGTTTAAGTCAGCAGAGTGGCAGGCCAAGATCCACAAAATGATCCCTGGTTATGGCCAGAAGCTGAACGACAACGTGCCGTTGCTGCAGCAGGTTTGGAATGACACTGCGGCAACCCTGCAGCTGACCACGCCGCCTGTGATCAACATGGATGGCAAATCAGCACCGGCGCCAGCGGCTCAGCCTGAGCAGGCAGCGCCTTCAGCCAAACACGACATGGCGCTGTAATCGCGTCCTGATGTGAAAAGCCCGCGCGGGTCACCCTGCGCGGGCTTTTTTATTGCGTGCTGTTCAGTGCCTCAGGCTGACGGCTTGCCAAGTCACGGCTTCCCGGCAGGCGAGCAGTTGCGTTTAGTGTCAACTAAAGCGGGTGTTTTAAGGCTTGTGGTGGTTTCAGGTGACGAAAGTCTGCTTTGAGCGAAGAGCGGACGTTTAACTGATGACGACTGAGTTTGTTCACTCTGCTGAACATAGCATCTCTGTTGCGAATCATGCCTTATAGGCTTATAAAATCAGAAACCTATATGGAAATGAGGGCACTATGAACATCTCAATCAGAAAATTACTGCCGCTTGAATGGGATCATGCTTACAGTCTGATTTCACAGCTACGGAATATCTCCAAAGAGAAATTTATCGAAAGCGTCAGAATTCAGACCATGAACGGTTATGAGCTTGTTGGCGCATTTGATAATGAGAAAATGCTTGGCCTGATGGGCTTCCGTCCCGTTCATACTCTGGCCAGAGGATTACATCTCCATATTGATGATTTGGTCGTAGATGAGGCATCAAGAAGCACGGGGATAGGGAAAAAACTGCTGGATTTTGCCACTACTGAATCAGAAAGCAGGAATATGAACTTCGTGTTCCTCGATGCCCGACAGCAGGCGATACCCTTTTATGAACGGAATGGTTTTGTGACTCACGCATCACCTTCAATGAAAAAGCCTCTCCGATAAAACCAGAGAGTCTGTTCCCACGCATTTTCCAGTATCGCTATCCATAATGCTCGGATACTCTGATTTGACATAAGACTACGATCACGAATCACATCTCCTTCCACACATATGTTATGTTAAAAATTCCTACAAAACATTAGGATAGAAACATGATTGTAAGAACATGGCACGGATGCGTACCGGTCAAGCATGCAGAAGGCTTTGCAAACCATTTGCAAAAAACCGGGGTTGAACATTCAGAGAGGACACCAGGAAATCTTGGGGCATACGTACGCAGAGAGATGCAGGGTGAATGGGAGCATTTCTTCCTGGCAACATTCTGGAAAGATCTTGAGGCAGTGAAAGCATTCGCAGGCGAACAGTACCAGATTGCAGTTACCTATCCGGACGACGAGCAATTTGAGCTGCTATCCGATCCTTACGTCTTCCAGCATGACGTCCAAACCGTATCCCCTTTGTAGTAATTAGCTGGCTGCTACCATGAGGTGGCTTCTTCCTCTTCGGGGTATGTCCAGCACTTATATTTAACATAACAGTGTAGGTGTCTATAGTCGTTGTTAACGTCTGCTTCTGGCACAGGGCTGCTGTTGCAGCCCTGACAACCTTAGACTTCAATCGATTCAGAGATCTCTAACGCATCATCGACTTCAATGCCCAGATAACGGACTGTGCTTTCCAGTTTCTTATGACCCAACAGAAGTTGGATCACCCTGAGATTCTTGGTTTTCTTGTAGATCAGGTAAGGTTTTGTTCTTCTCATGGAATGTGTGCTGTAAAGTGAATCTTCGAGACCAAGCTTTTCTATCCACCCATGAAAGATTCGGTTGTATTGGCGGGTTGAAATGTGCTGGTTAGTTCCGACCCTAGATCGAAACAAGAAGTCTTTACTATGCAAATTGCCAAGCTTTATCAATGCAGCAACAGCTTCTCTTGTCCCTTTGGTTATCTCAAACTGCACAGGGCTACCGGTTTTCTGTTGCAACACCGTAGCTCTGCTTGAAACAGAGCTACCATATGCAACATCAGATACTTTGAGTTTGACCAGATCACAGCCTCGTAGCTTACTGTCCAAGGCCATATTGAATAGAGCTAAATCGCGCGTTTTACCTTCCAGTTCAAGCCGGATTCGGATCCCCCAGATATGAGATATCTGAAGTGGTCTTTTTTGGCCTATGATACGGTCTTTGTTCCACGGTGACGTGTTCATACCCAAATCTCCTGCAATGTGGGAGATTTGAGTATGGTTGTCCCTTATGAGCGAAATCCGTCTACCAATGCGGAGCGGCATGACGAATCACCCGATAGAAGGTCTACTCAAGTTAACAATCGGCTGGTAAAAAATCGCAGATAAAATTAAAGCCACTAAAGTGGCTTCATTCATCTGCTTTTACAAAGCGATTAGTCTCTCGAAAAGACACTGAAGGACTGACTGTCGCTTGCCAAGAATGACATGGGCAGTTAGTTCCTCCTGTTCTGTATCGTAGGAGTAAAGGATGCGATAACCATCCCTGGTAATACATTCACGATAACGGTCACAGCCTAATTCAAGCAAGTCAGGTGAAAACTGACAGCTCTCAGGGAAAACATCAACTTTCTTTTCAAATTCATCGAGTTGTTTATTAAGTACTTCTTTTGGCTCTTCAACACTGGTCGAAAGAAAATTCAAAAGATTGCGAGCAGTGAGTTTGAACGTTTCGGTGTAAATAACACCTTTTTTTGTGTTGCTTTTAGGCATGTGCCCTCCAGTCATAGCAAGTATTAAAGACTTGCCATTAACTGGTCACGACTATACGTGCGTCCCTCGCTTTTGTCCTTTTCAGAGATAGTTAAGAGTTTCAGCAATGCGATTGCATTATCTCTTTTCAAGCGCTCTTCATACGACTCAACAACATAAGCGGGCACACCGTTTTGTGTGACCAATAATGGCTCTGCAAGATCAAGCACCGCGGCGTGCTTTTTCAGATAACTAATGGTTTCGACTCTCATAGTCTTTCCTCTTAATAAACCTCTATTTAACGAAGCAACTCATTTCATTTGAGTATCATTTAACTCCGTGCTGACGCTAAGTGGTCAACAAATCATCGGCACTTAAGCCGCTTTTAGTTTAATCATCATATTGTGACCCCATCCGCATGGGGTTACCCGAAGGTGGTCTTAATTTAGACCTAATTTAGACCAATGTCAACCACTTAGCATGTTTTATTTTAGTGGGCAAGTTTTTTATGGTTTTACGAAACCAAAATGTGGGGCATTCACCTTCACTACTACGAAGGTTATCAGTTAACATCTGCACGTTTTAACATCCTCTGAACACTGGTGAGGATGTGGGTAGATGCCTATGATTCCTATAACGATGAAGGGCTAAGCCCCAAATATAAAGGACCTCAATGAGCGAGAAGCGGACATTGCTATAAATGATGACCAGCTGACCGGCAACTGATCAGCTATCAGTTCTTACCGGTACTCATTCTCTCTATCAGTTTATCTGCAGTCTGCACTTCAGCATGCTGCGGCAGTATGTTGTTGATCAGAACTGAATGGATGTCTTCGTCGGCATCTGCACAGCAGTCGGCCGCAACTATCAGGTTGAAATCCAGATCGAAGGCCTGTCGGACGCTGCTGAGCACTACGCCGCTCGTCGTCAGGCCTGCCATTATCAGCGTCTGGATTTCGTTAGCTTTAAGGATCATATCCAGATCCGTAAAGCTAAAGGCGCCAATACGGTGCTTGATAATGACCGTTTCGCCTGGATGTGGCGAAACGTCCGGGTGGATCGCACTTTCAGTGGCGCCCGTTACTAAAAGCCCGTTTTCCCGAATGGCTGAAAACAGGGCATTTTTGCTGCTGATTTCCGGATGTCCCTCGCGAAAGCCAACTGTGACATAAATCACCTTAATCTCTGCCTCACGAGCTGCATCAGCCAGGGCGGCAGTTCTGGCCAGTACGTCCGCTGCGGTTTTCTCGCTTAGATAATTTTCCAGAATCAGATTCTGATAATCCATTATCAGGAGCACACTTTTAACGGGTTCAAATTTTTTAATAGTAGACATTTAAATCTCCAGAGAAATTATTTAAGCGATCTGGCATTGCGTTCCAGCAGAACGCGCCAGTTGAGGACGGCGCCAGCCAGCATGAGCAGGCTGGTAACCAGAAAGACAAAACGCATGCCGAGATGGGCACCCGTAAATCCGCCTAATAGCGGACCGGTAAACTGTCCGATAAACTGGGCGGAAACGGAGTAACCCATTATCCCCCCGACGCGCTCTTCAGGTACGCGGCTGCGGATAACGGCTGCGATGCAGGGCAGTAGCCCCCCCAGCGCGATCCCCATGAGGAAACGCAGAAAAATAAGCTGCCAGCCCGCCGTTACAAATGCCTGCGGTATCAGGAGCAGTCCCGCCGCTGTCAGGGCACCGGTAATTATCCGGACGTGCCCGATCCGGTCTGCCAGCCGGCCCAGCCAGGAAGCAGATATAACGCTGCCAAGCGCGGCGGCAGACATAACAAGCCCTGCGGTATGGGTGACCGTCGCCGCATCTGACGTGATAGTGCGGATAAATACCGTGATAATGGGCTCAATCGACATGTTTGCCAGCATAAGAAGCAGGCCCGTCAGCAGCATGCAGATGACAGCGGCCCTGCCGGGAAGCTGTGACCAGCTCACAGGTTCCTTATTTGTTTCTTTGCCGGAGGATTTAACCGGCTCCCGGATAAGCAGCATTGTGAGCAGAAACGCAATGAAAATAAGCGCGCCGGCGAGCCAGAAGGTGGTACGGATGCCGATTAGCGGCGGAAGCCAGCCTCCTGCAAGCGGTCCGGCCAGATTTCCCGCCATGACGCCGGAGGCAATCATACCCAGCGCCCATCCGGAACGTTTTGCGGGGGCCTGTACGGCGATAAGGATTGTAGCGCCGGAAGAGTATCCGCCCGCCAGCCCGACCAGAAGCCGCAGGATCAGCAGATGCCATATATTCGTGGCAAACCCCATCAGTGAAACCATAAGCGCCATACCGAAACTCGCCCTGACAAGCATGGCTTTGCGGCCATAGCGATCGCCCAGACGACCCCAGATGGGCGCAATGAGCCCGGCTGACAGAAACGTTGCGCTGTAGGCAATACCAGACCATTGCACAATGGCCGCGTGCCCGGAAACGCCCAATTGCTCAACGAACAGGGGCAGAAAAGGCAGCATAAGAGTCATGGCAAATACGGTAGAAAACGATCCCACCATGCAGACAATGAGATTGCGATGCCAGAATGGACTGCCCGTTTCAGACATAAATCAACCTTGGAATTTGTTTGGGATACCAAAATGGGATACCATACAGATCTGAGCTCAGTGATGTCAATCAAAGATGGGACTAGAGATATGTCGCAGCAGACAGAGGTTGAAAACCGGCTAAGAGAAATGATCTTGAATCTGGATATCAGTCCAGGTGAACGCATCACAGAAAGGTGGGCTGAAGCTGCTTTGGGCGCATCCAGGACGCCGGTCAGGGCCGCTTTCATAAGGCTGGCAAATGAGGGACTTCTGCGTCGTGAGGGACGTGGCTGGATGACGGCACCAGTGGAGCCGGAAGAAATTCGACAGTTGTTTGATTATCGCGAAGCGCTTGAGATATCTGCACTCCGTATGGCGGAAGGAAAAATTACGGATGACCAATTGCAGTCACTTGTCGGTATTCTGGAAACTGACAAAACTCTTGCGTCTAAAGAGGAGATGAGCCGTGCCGGTACGGAGTTTCATCTTGCTCTGGCAAACCTGGCCGCGAATAAGTTTCTTACTGAGAGCCTGAAAGATGTTCTTCAGCAACTGTCACGGGCCCGCTGGCTGGACAGTGGAAGCGAACAGGCTGCATGGGAAGAACATCACATATTAGTGAATGCCCTGAAGCAGGATGACATTAAAACCGCGTGCTCTCTTGTAAGCACGCACATTCGTTCAAGTCGGGACAGAACGATTGATGCGTTGACCCTAAATCAGAGAACACTGCGCGCTCGCGGCATTAAATTAGCCTGACTTATGTCGTTCTGTATTATAAGTTCTTCATTACCAGTGCTATCGCAATGTCCGCCTTTGGCACGAAGCGGACGCTGGGCGCTAAAGTTCCGCTCTGAGCGAAAAACGGACAATGACGATTGTTATCACACAAAGCTGCATAGGATAAAAAGCCAACAGATCAGCGTCTAAAGTCAGCGCTCCTGGTCAAAAGTGTTATATGTACTCCCTTGCATAAGGGAGTAAGTAAAATCTGTCCCAGGCGCTATGATTTAACAGGAAAGATTTTTATCTGTTAAAAGGATACTTTGGCTTTATATCGCAATAATTTATTGCAGGAAATCCCTGCACCATTTTTATTCCGATGTCTTTTTCGAATGAAAGATAGGCTGTGTGTGGCTTTTTTCTCAAAACGTTGGCAACCAGCTCCATAAAATGAGCTTTATTCCCATTTTGTGGAAATCGCTCAAATATTTCTTCAAAAAAGCTCATTGGGAACATATTTGCATTCATCCCACCATCCATAAATGCGCCTAAGTGAACAAGCGCAATTTCTGGTCGTTTTCGTTCTGGCAACTCCATAGTCGCGTGTAAAGATATCGCATCCCATATAACATCTGCTTTTTCTTCAGAGAAATTATTATCAACCAGGTATTGTCGTGCTGCATCGGCTCCATCTAATTCAAACCTGGCATCTTTAATAAATCTTTCCGTGAGGCCCAGATCATGCATTATACAACCCAAATAAAGCATTTCCTCATCGAAAATTTTGCCAAGTTTTTTTCCAATAGAAGCACCAAACAAATAAGTTCTTACGACATGGTTAAAAAGTGGAGCTGTTGAGCAGGATGCCACAAGTTCGGTTGCTCCATCAGCGAAACGCGTATGCGGTATAGTTATTCCAGCCAGTGTAGCAGGTAGCTTTCCATTAATTTTTGACATAGGCAGAGTGGGTGAACTCTTACCAATGGCTTTAAAGACAGGTGCAGAAGCGCATAGAACACAGCAATATGAAGAAATAAAATCTCTTCTGTTCATATTTCACCTTTATAATTTTTTAGGCAATCAGCCCTGTAAAAGATTAGGAATATTTTTCGCTGCCTTTTCCAGAATATGCATCCGCTCATACACGCGTTCTATGGCAGATGCTTTCATTTCCGCAGCTATCCAGGCTGGAGCAGTCTCAGGACGCCCAGCGTCATAAGGAGGTTGTGGAGCATATTCCAGCCCTAACTGGACTCGCATCGCTACATCATCACCGCAGAGCTCACCAATTAAAGCCAGAGAAAAGTCAATACCCGCTGTTACTCCTCCACCTGTAATGATATTTCCATCTTTGACCACACGCCCTTCATCCGGAATTGCGCCAAACAGGTTAAGCTGGTTGCGCCATGCCCAATGGCAGGCAGCCTTTTTACCTATGAGTAAACCAGCAGCGCCGAGTATTAATGAGCCAGAACAAACAGAAGTTATGTATGAGGCAGTGTGAGCCAGCGCTACTATAGATTTCATAAACCTCTCGTTCTCAATAGCATTTGTACATCCACTGCCCCCAGGCACACACAGTACGTCACATTCTTTCTCAAGCAAGAGATCGCTAAGCCCCGTGAAATGCATTCCATCCGCATGAATATCCTCACCGCCTACAGACGCAAGGATCGTTTCAAACTGAGGCGTACGGGCGAAGAACTGGTAGGGACCAGTAAAATCAAGCTGCGTTACGCCGTTATAAATTGGCATCAAAACTCTGAAGCGGTTAGTCATGGGATTTTCCTTAAATTGAAATGGTCAGAAATCAGCTTACCATCTACAATGTTGGCAAAAATGACATTAATCATTCAAAAAAGGACATCATGAACATTGGCTTTTACATATTTGATGATTTTCAACTGCTTGATCTAAGTGGGCCTTTAGCTGCTTTTCAGATGGTAAAATTCACAGGCCATCCTGTTTTTTATAAGCTACAAGTATGTTCTCACAAGGGAGGTATGATTAATTGCACAGCAGGATTTTCTGTTGAATCTCAAAGGCTTGATCCAGCTGAAAAATTCGATTTACTTTTGATTGTTGGAGGAAAGGGTAGTAGAAGTATTCTGAAAGACAGCCGTGAAGGTACGGCACTCAGAACTGCATGCCTGAACAGTAAACAATATGGCAGTATCTGCACGGGGGCCTTTGTTCTCGCTGAGCTAGGATTGCTGAATGGTAAAAAAGTCACTACACATTGGAAACACAAGAATGCTTTTAAAAAATTATATCCTGAGGTTACGCTAAATACTGATGACTTATTTGTAAAAGATGGAAGTGTCTGGACATCAGCTGGAATATCCAGCGGTATCGATCTCGCACTTGCAATAATTGAAGATCAACTTGGCTTTGCTGTGTCATTACAGGTAGCTCAGGAACTTGTTGTAGCACAACGGCGCACAGGGGGACAAACGCAATTTTCCCCTCTTTTACATTTAGAAGCTGAGTCGTCGAAAATTAAAAAAGTTTTAAATTATATTCATGCGCATTTAAATCAGGATTTACGAATCGAAATTCTTGCTGAAATAGCATGTCTTAGCCCAAGACAGCTCAGCAGGCTTTTTATTAAAGAAACAGACACAACAATTGCGAAATTAGTTGAAAGAATTCGGTTAGATTCAGCAAAAGCTATGCTGGAAAACTCAGGCCTTTCTGTCGAGAAAGTAGCAAAGCACTGCGGTTTTGGCAATTCATCAAGAATGAGGAGAGCTTTTGTTAAATATTATAATAAAACCCCTCAGGCTTTTAAAGGGTAAGTATTTGCCTGGCTGGAAACAGATAAAAACAGCCGTGCGGCCAAATCCTACATGCAACTCGGCTGGGGTAATAAGACAACATTTGATGGCGCTTTTATTCGATTAGAGAAGCATCGTGGTCGTTGACCTTACAGCTCTTATAGAGCTCCGCTTTTGGCAGGCAGCAGCCATTGGACCGGCATGTCTGCTATGAGCGAGAAGCGGAGGTTAGCTATTGCTCTTAAAATGTTCAGAGTATTACTTATATCCTGGTGTCTTAATCTACACGAAGGAGGTCAGTCGCTGCGCATATTGTTTAATTGATGTTGTAAATTCATGCAAAATGACCAGTGCTCCTCAACAGACACAACAGCTCGTGAACGCTGCTCTACAGGCAATTGTGGCTCGGTCCATAGGAAAGGATAAAAGGAGTAAACCGCGTCCCCCTTTATTTCAGATGTTTCTTCACGCCAGCCTGTCCAGCGTACGCTTTGATAGAATCGATCCAAATTGCCACAGAGAACCCAGAGCAGAAAACCTGAATAGTTGATATCAAGGCTTTCCCATTCCAGAGAGTCCGGTGCGAGATAATATACACCGCCTCGATCTTCACCGAATTCACCACCGTTAAGTGCAAAAAAGCCCCCCGATACATCATCAGCAACTAAGAGCGCCTGTAATGTCTGGCCTGTTGTTACCGATCGCGTCCAGGAAGCAGGAGCTCGCGACAGCCTGGGATGACCGGAGCCTAAAACCCGCAACCAGCCATTATCAATCAGGATGCCTCCCGTTTCGTAAACCACAGCGCCAAGCGGGGAGAGCGTTGTTACCTGAAGCTGATGTAACGCAGATCTTGCGAGAGTCGGATTACAGGGAAGCACTTCATAGTGATTGCTCGCTTCTTTCAACCATTGCTGCACCATAAGCCAGCCAGAGCTTTGCTGATCAATTAATTCAGTCAGTTCCCTCATGCATCATCCTTTATCGCACTTCGCATCTTTAGCTTATATATCGGACGACTAGCCGATAACATAAACATGGTCACCATATATTTCTTTAGATATACATAGCATCAGGTAGCAACTTCCGCTTATGGCACAAAGAGGACGTTGTGCAGGCCAATGTCCACTAAGAGCGAAAAGCGGACATTGATAACAGCCTTCTGTGTGAATTATCAGGTAGCAGGTCAGAAGGTGTAAAGAACACCTTTGAATTAGATCAAACTTAAATCAGTATTACCTGGGGATCATTTAATAAACGTTGATATTCTGGTCCGGACTCACGGACCGGAGAAGCTTTACATGTCTGAATATACCTTGCAGGACTGCAACATTACGGTGCCTGACGTATTTCGCGATCGCACCATGAACCTCTTTACCCTAAGCCATACGAATGCCAATGAATTCACCTTTGTGATTTCACGTGCAACCGCTGCTGCAGAAGACACGCTTCAGTCAGTATCCCAGAGACTGTCTTCCGAACTGCAGGCGACTTTGCAGGATCTCTCACTCAATCATGCCCGGCTCACTGAACTGAATGGCAGGCAGGCCCTGGAACTGTTTTACAGTTTCAAATCTGGCGAAAGAATCATCTTTCAGAAGCAGAGGGTGGTACTGACATCTGAAAATAATACGGGAAAAAAGCTGCTCTGTTTCATTGGCACCTGCCCGGATGCGTTTGACGATTACCATGGCCGTATCTATGACAACATCACGGACAGCATTACCTTTCCGGACGATGCACCAGATTCTACCGCAAGGGGGAGCCAGATCCCCGCCGACAGCCAGGAACTCTTCTTTAGCTTTGACCGTGATAGCCGCGAACTGAATGTGTTCCCTTCAATTTCTGACCTCTACTCATCGATTGATCTCAGCCGGGCCAGGAACGGCAACTATCTGTTCTTTGACGCTGTCGGTGAACCACTGATGTTGTCTCCGATACCTGATGGCGAGCATGCTGGCCGCTTTGCGCTGTGGGAGATGGCAGGTACCAGGAGACCTGGACTGATATCAAGTTTGCTTCTGGCCAGAACTGTCCGGGGTATTGACGGCCTTGATACCACTGAAGTCGTTGAGGCTTACCTCCGCCAGCGGATAAATGAAAAATGAGTGGTGCCGCTGAAGCTTTTTCCGCTGCACGCGTGGGGGACGGCATAGAACACTCCGCCTCTAAAGGCTGGCTGGTGCTCGGTCTGATAGGCGGGGCCATTGCCGGTGCGGCGTTCACGCTGGCCACGGGGGGCGTCGGAACAGTAGTCCTGGCCGCGACGGTCGCAGGCGCAGCTGGCGGCGGCGGACTGGGAGAAGTTCTCGGCAGTATGTCATGGGCACCCCACCACGAAACCGGCCATCTGGTTACTGGTTCATCAAACGTATTCATCAACGGAAGACCGGCGGTGATGTCGCATATGTCTGTAGGTGACTGTGACGAGCATGGCCCGGCTTTACAGCGGGTGGCAGAAGGATCTTCACGCGTCTGTATCAACGGACTGCCCGCTGCCAGGATGGGGGACCGCCTGACTTGCAGTGGGGTCATCAGCGGCGGATCTACTAACGTCATTATTGGTGGCATTAAAGAGCAGACTGACGTAATCAGTCCTGAAATTCCTGACTGGGTGGACAGAGTACTGCTGGGCGTGGGCCTTGCGGCCACGACCGTTCTGGCAGGACCGGCGATAGCCCTGCTGGGTTTTGCGGGAGGTCTTGGTGGAGGTTATGGCGGCGCTTACATAGGCGGGAAATTATGGGGAGAAGGCTCTGATGGTCAGAAGTGGCTTTCATTAGGCGGTGCGTTTGCAGGCGGCCTTGCAGGTGCAAAAGGAGGCGCAGCCTTTAATGCGTGGCGTAACACGCCTAAGAGCCTCATCAACCTTAAAGAAATAGAACCCCAACTGGCCACTGATCCGGACAGTGCCTTTTTCTGGTCAGGACGTACTGAAGGTGTCGGCGGTCCTGACGTCGCAGAAGCCATCGCGAAGTCCCGGGGCGGTGTCACGCTCGAATCCACAATCAAAGATAAAAATATTAAAATGCCTGAATGGGATTTCGATAACCCGCAGAGCATCAAGGCCTGGGAGGATGTCTCCGCGTCTTATGCAAAACAGGTCTCTGGAGAAGTCAGGGCCGTAGTGGGGCAGTCCCTGCGTGAAGGTAATATATGGGAAAACGTTGAGTTACCGCGCCTGATGGGCAATGATAATGTCACGAAAATCAGTACAATCGATCCGATATCACAGACGGAAAAAGTCATTTTTGTAAGGGATAACTGATATGAAAATTACAGGCACAAGTTCATATGTGATGCTTGATATCGAGGGCAAAAAAATCAGGGCAGAAGGTGAAATGGTCGTGGGTGGTTTTGTGGCTGAAAAAAGCACCATGAAACAGTTTGAACCCCCCTATGAAAGTGAACCTGTGACTGATGCTGTTCGCCAGCATTATATTGATGAAGCAGTCAAAAAAACCCAGGGATCTCATATGGTCCTGAAATTTGTTTAAATCTGTACGGTGAAGGTAGCCTGCTAATTACTTTCACATATTACTTCCGCCACAGTATTGAGACAGGTGGTGCGGGAGGATGATCCGTTTTGACCAGCCCTCCGTAAACTAACATACCATGTCGCAAGCATCGTCCGCTTCTGGCACCAGGCGAATATGCCCCCGCTTCAACGCGATTGCCCCAGGCTAAACAGCGAACCGGCAACACTCCCCAACGGACATATCATGTTCGCGAAAGCCGCTGATCCCCTGAAAACGATATCAGCCGCCAGCCATCATTAGCGCGCCGCTCGCAGCAACCGGGTCTTGCATAAACTGAAATCAATCAGGTGCTGTTAAAAAGGGAACTGGCGACGGCACGCGGCCTGGTCTTTAAGCGGAAAGTAGGGCGCGCTTAAATGAGAAAATATGCGCACGTGCGGCTTCGGCTGCACGTTGCGTATCGCCTGACTCCAGCGCGGCAATGATTTCATTATGCTCAGCGATCACTTCATCCATATGCGCCACGTTGGAAAGGGTGGTGGCCCAGAAGCGCTGCGCCTGTGCATGAATCACGCTAAGGATATCGGCCAGATGACGATTACCGGCTATCTCGGCCAGGACCTGATGAAACTCGCGATCCAGCAGCATCATCTGTTCGCGGCTGCGTAACTGGCTCGCCTCATCAATTTGCTGATTAAGATGACGCAGACGCTCAAGCTGCGCATCCGTTACCTTCTGGCTGCCAAGCTCAACACAGAGCGTTTCATTTACCAGCCGTACTTCAATCAACTCCAGTGCGTCATCAATTGATAATGGCGCCACCATAACGCCTTTACGCGGGATAATTTGCAGTAAACCTTCAGTTGCGAGGCGATGAACCGCCTGATTAACCGGTGTACGGCCTATCGCCAGATCATCCATCACCTGAGCAGTATTAAGGTATTCGCCAGGTTTGTAACGCAACGTTATGAGCTTGTGCCTGAAAGCCAGATAGGCTTGTTCGTTAAGAGAAAGGCTTTTATCTGCGCTGCCTGGGTTCACATTTTGCGCTACTGATTCACTCATCACCACGTTCCTTTTTTTACCTGTAAGACATCTTACACAAAAATCTGGCATGAAAATCGCTAGTTTAAAATTACTGTGAAATTTCACTGTGATTTTTCAACCGGAGGTTTTCTCATGCAGTTGCGATTCTCTACGTGCGACAAAGCCGCGACCACACTGAACGTGGACATTACGCATTTCATTATTGCTGGCTGGGCCGGCCGCGATAAGGAAGCCGTGTTGCACCATATTCGTGAATTAGAAGCCCTCGGCGTGCCCGCACCCGGTGCAGTTCCGCTTTTTTACCGGGTTGCGGTTAATCAGCTCAGCCAGCAATCAGAGCTTGAAGTGGTAGGCGAGCAGACCTCCGGCGAAGCCGAACCCTTCGTTTTCTCGCATCGCGGCGAATTATGGGTGTCCCTCACGTCTGATCATACCGACCGCCATCTGGAAACCTTCAGCGTTGCGCTATCTAAGCAGGCGTGCATCAAGCCGGTTGCCAGCGCCGCGTGGCGCATGAGCGACGTTACCGAACACTGGGATGTGCTTGAACTCAGCTCATGGATTAAAGAGCAGGGTAAATGGGTCATCTATCAACAGGGCACGCTAGCCTCACTGCTGACACCACAGGATTTGCTCGCGCGCTATTTTGCTGGCGGTGTCGTGGAAGAGGGCGTTGCTATGTCCTGCGGCACGCTGGGCGCCATTGGCGGCATCCGGCCATCCAGCCAGTTCCGCATGGCACTGCACGACCCGGTGCTTAATCGCACGCTGGAACACACTTACACCACCGGCGCGCTGCCGGTGGTGGCATGAGGAGAGCGCCGATGACCACACTCTGGCAAGCCAGTCAGCAGTTGCAGAGCGGCGATGCTCTGCCCGAAGCCTTTACTGAATCCGCGTTGCAGGCCGCGCAGGATCCTGAACAACAGGGGGCACTGGTGTTCACGCAACGCTACGCCGCGTCTTGTAGCGCAGCAAACGCCCGCTGGCAGGCAAAGCAGGCGCTAAGTCCCATCGATGGACTGCCTGTCAGCATTAAAGATCTGTTCGATGTCCAGGGAGAGGTGACCACGGCCGGTTCACGCTTACTGGCCGATGCGCCCGTGGCGGCTGCCAATGCCAGCGTCGTCGATAAGCTGCTGCTGGCGGGCGCCGCCATCGTCGGTAAAACCACGATGACGGAGTTCGCTTTTTCTGGCTTAGGCATCAATCCCCATTACGGCACGCCAGTCAATCCGTGGCAGCGCGAACAGCAGCGTATCCCCGGCGGATCGTCCTCTGGCGCGGCCGTGGCGGTTGCTGAGGGCATGTGTCTGGCTGCCGTTGGCACCGATACCGGCGGTTCGGTGCGGATCCCTGCTGCACTCTGTGGCCTGACCGGCTTCAAACCCACGGCAAAGCGCATCAACCAGCGGGGAACGTTACCGCTCTCGACCTCACTCGACAGCATCGGGGTGATCGCGGACGACGTGCGCAGCTGCTGGCTGCTGGATAGCGTCATTGCCGATCGGCCGCTGGCGTTACAGTCGCTGGATCTGCGAAACGCGCGCTTTGCCGTGCCACAAACGCGCGTACTGGATGGTCTGGATCAGCATGTGGCGCAGGCCTGGCAGCGAGCCATCACGCTTCTGAAGCAGGCGGGTGCGACAGTTACCGACATCACGTTGCCTGAGCTGGATGAGCTGAATGCTATGAATGCGCGTGGCGGCATTACGGCTTATGAAGCCTGGCAATGGCATAAAAAAAGCGCGCAGGCACACCCTGAAGCTTACGATCCCCAGGTGCTGGTGCGCATCCAGCGCGGCAGCCATCTCACCGTGCAGGATGCCACTGAGCTTTACCAGCAGCGTGCTGCATGGCAACAGCGCATCAACGCAGCGCTAGGGGATTTTGATGCGTTACTCATGCCAACCGTTCCGCTTGTCGCGCCCACTATCGCGTCACTCAGTGATGCCCAGCGCTATATGGAGATCAACGCGCTGATGCTGCGCAACCCCAGCATTATCAACATGCTGGACGGCTGTGCGCTCTCTTTACCCTGCCACCAACCGGGTTCTGCTCCGGTTGGCCTGAGCCTTGCTTCGATTCATGGTGATGACGCCCGCTTAATCAGCTGGTCGCTTGCCGTGGAAACTGCCCTTAACCGGAGATCCTGATGATGACTCAACCCCACGGCATGCTGTATGTCGCCACCAACATTGGCGCTGAAGATGAGGCTGACTTTAACCAGTGGTATGACCATGAACACGTAGAGGAGCGTGTAGCCATTGCGGGATTCCTGAGCGGTACACGCTATCAGGCAGTTAACGCTGAGTATCAGTATCTCGGTTTATATGAAACCGACTCGCTGGACGCCTTTACCAGCGCCGATTATCACGCCGCATTCACGCACCAGACGGCATGGTCGGTACAGAATCTGCAAAAAATGGTTAACCCCATGCGCCGGGTGAGCACGGTCGTGCACAAGCATGGCAAAGGCACGGGCAATCAGTTAGCGGTGTTAACGCTGCAGGCGATCGATGGCAGTGCGCTAAGCGCCTGGCAGCAACAAATAAGCCAGACGCCGGGCTACATCTCCTCCTGCGTGCTGATGCCAGACAGCGTCCTGAGTTCGCCGTTACCGAAGGAAAGCCAGGATCAGCGGAAAATGCAGCCGATGCTGCTGATTCATTGCAGCGATGCACGGAGCTGCGATCGCCTCGCTGCGGCCGCGGCACAGCTGTTTGCGGGAGAGATACAGCGTTATGCCCTCAACTGGCAGTTAACAAAACAGGAGCTGACCCATGGCTGATACCGATTCTCTGCAACATGCAGCAGGCGCCGTGCGCACCAAATCGAAGACCGGGCGTCTGGCTGCTGCCAGTTCGATTGGCACCGCGCTTGAGTGGTACGACTTTACCGTTTACAACATTATGGCCGCGCTGGTGTTTAACCATATCTTTTTCCCCAGCTTCGATCCGCTGGTCGGCACCATTCTGGCGTTTTCGACCTACGCGGTAGGCTATATTTCACGTCCGCTGGGGGGCTTCGTGTTCGGCCACCTTGGCGATGTCGCGGGGCGTAAAGCGGTGTTGATCATCACGCTGGTGATAATGGGCGTGACCACGGCGTTAATGGGCCTGCTGCCGGGCTATGCGGTCTGGGGCATCTGGAGCCCGGTTCTGTTAGTCGCGCTGAGGTTTGTGCAGGGCATCGCGCTGGGCGGAGAATGGGCAGGAGCCGTATTGTTATCGATGGAGCATGGCGACGCGAATAAACGCGGGCGTAACGCCTCCTTTGCGCAGGTTGGTCCATCCTGCGGCACGCTGATCGGCACGGGCTTTATTACGCTGGTTACGGTGATGATGAGCGCCGATCAGTTTCAGGCGTGGGGCTGGCGCATTCCGTTCCTGCTAAGCCTGGTACTGGTGATATTTGGCCTGTGGCTGCGTCGCGGTGTGGAAGAGACACCCACCTTTGTCGCAATGCAGGAACAGGAGAAAACCACGCACACCCCGTTAAAAGAGGTTTTCGTAAACTATCCGAAACAGCTATTCATTGCCGGGGGATCGCGCATCGGCTCTGATGTCCTTTACGCGCTGGTGGTCGTTTTTACGCTGACCTACGTCACCACCGTGCTGCAATTACCGCGACCGCTGGCGTTGATGGCTACAATGCTGGGCGCAATAGTTAACGCGATTACGGTGCCGATGTTTGGTGCGCTTTCAGACAGGTGGGGACGACGCCCTGTTTACATTACCGGCGCGCTGCTGGCGATTGTATGGTCATTTCTGTTCTTTGTGCTGCTTGATAGCGCGCATCCGGTGTTGATCGTGCTGGCGGTGATTGGCGGTTTGCTGATCCATGCGATGATGTACGGGCCGCAGGCCGCGTTTGTCACTGAGCAGTTTCCGGGACATGTGCGTTACGCGGGTTCATCCCTGGCCTATACCCTGGCGGGCATTGTCGGCGGGGGCTTTGCGCCCCTGATCATCACCACGTTATTTAAAGAAATGGGCAGCACGCTGTGGGTCTCTTTGTACGTCAGTCTGGCATTGGCGATTACGCTATTCGCGTTGTGGAAAGCCAGAGAGACTGCTCATCGTCAGGATTAAGATTGTCAGGGCGAAGGATTGCCCTTGTCCCGGCTATCGCTGAAAGCGATGCTGCGCATAATGTTCACCCGCGGGCGTGTTCATGCCGGGATGTGCAGCATCAGTAACAACAGAGGATAAGCTCAGACTTACCCCGGCTCTGTTTCATAGAGACAAGGGGGCCGCGTCCTCTGCCGGGTTACGCTTTTAGCGAGGCGAGATAGAGCGCTTCCACTTCCGCCCGCGCCCAGGGGGTGCGACGCAGAAACTTCAGGCTCGATTTCACGCTGGGATCGTTTTTAAAGCAGTTGATGTTGACCCGATTTCCCAGCTCCGCCCAGCCATACTGCGCGACTAAATGGTTGATCTGCATCTCCAGAGTGACGCCGTGCAGAGGATCTTTTGAGGTGTGCGCGTTCATTATCTTTTCGCCTGATTCAGTCAATGGCGCACATCCTGACAACGGTAAAGCGGATGTGCAAGGGCTGAGGATGAAAAAGGTCTGTCACACCGTGCTATCACCCTTTTTTCTGTGTCCGCGCTAACGTGACGGGCAGAAGCGTGCGCAGCCGTGCAGCGATTGTGCTAATCATAAGCGACCCATGATTGACTGAGGATCGCCTGCCATGTCCGCTTCCGATACTGATCTGCTGAGCTCCCCCCGCCGCAAACGTGCCCTGATTGCCGGTTCGGTCGGAAATTTCATTGAATGGTATGAGTTTGCCGTTTATGGCTTCCTGGCTACCCTGATTGCGGAGAACTTCTTCCGGCTTCAGGGCGAATCCGCGCTGACCGGTATTCTGCTGACCTACGCCTCTTTTGCCATCGCCTTTTTCTTCCGTCCGCTTGGCGCCGTGCTGTTTGGCCGGATGGGCGACAGGATTGGGCGCAAGCCCACCCTGATTTTTGTGCTGATCATGATGACGCTGGCCACTGCGGCTATCGGCCTGGTGCCGACCTATGCCCAGCTGGGCGTGCTGGCTCCCCTGATCGTTACCGGGCTGCGTATTCTGCAGGGGCTGTTTGCCGGAGGCGAGTATGGCGGGGCGGTGTCGCTGATGACCGAATTTGCTCCGCCCGGCAGGCGTGGCCTGTATGGTGCCTGGCAATCCTTTACCGTTGCGCTGGGATTGCTGGCGGGTGCAGCGATTGTTGCGCTGCTTTCGCGGCTGCTGACGCCGGAAGAGATGCAGAGCTGGGGCTGGCGCATCCCGTTCTTTGTTGCCCTGCCGCTGGGGGGTATCGCGCTCTGGCTGCGGGCTGGCATGGAGGAGACCCCGGCGTTTATCCGGCAGCAGGCGCAGCCCCGCGAAAAAGTGACCGCCAGCCTGAGTGACACCCTGAAAACGATTCTGCTCGGTATCTGCCGGCTGATGGTGTGGTCGGCGGCCGGGTACACCTGGCTGGTGATTATGCCGACCTACCTGCAGGCCTCACTGCACACCGGCTTTAATGAGGCGCTGCTGATTGCGGTGATTTCGAACCTCGGTTTTGCCGTCACGATTATTCCGGCGGGAATGCTGAGCGACAGGATAGGCCGCCGGACGGTGATGGTGTCTGCGGCGATCCTGCTGCTGGTGCTCTCTCTGCCGCTGCTCAACCTGTTGCAGGCTGAGAACACCGCAACCGGGCTGAAAGGGCTGGTGGTCTTTATCGCAGGGGGTGTAGTGGGCCTGCTGGCCGGGCCGGGACCGGCGATGCTGTCAGAGATGTTTCCGACGCGGGTGCGTTATACCGGTCTGGGCCTGGCCTATTCACTCTCTAACGCGCTCTTCTCCGGCTGTGCCGGTCTGATCATCACCGGGCTGATTAAAGAGACGGGCAATCCCGATATTCCCGCCTGGTATGTCATGGCGACCGCACTGGTCAGTATTGTGGCGCTGATGACGCTGAACAAAGACGATCATAAGCGAGCGCTGGATGAGGGGTGACCGCAGGATCAGCGCCCGGAGGGGGCATTCAGGCTGAAAATCTGATCGCGGTTGTGAACCTTGGTCCCGTGACTATCGGCGATTAGGATGATGGCGGCCATCGCTAACGCCAGAAGGAGGATGAAAATTTTACGCATGATAGTAAATGTGTATTCCTGACAGTTCAGTGAGGTCTGATACCGGGGCCGTAACGGCTGGCCAGCTCGGCTTTAATTACAACACCCATAGAGAGTGCCTGATGGCGGGATCGCATTCTTTGATCCTGATACTGAATTGACCGGAAAGCGGGAAAAGAGAGAAACAGCGGCATAAAAAAAGGGCGCCTTCAGGCGCCCTCCAGAGTTTTAGCAGAACCGTTAAACCAGCTGCTGAGCCGTAGTTTCTACCAGCGTCAGCAGGATTTTAATGTCTTCCAGCGTCACGGTCGGGTTGAGCAGCGTCATCTTCAGACAGGTCACGCCATCGTGCTCGGTCACGCCGACGTTAGCACGGCCCGACTCCAGCAGGGCATCACCGATACGCTGGTTCAGCAGCGCGATATCCGCGTCGCTGAGGTGCGCCAGATGCGCCGGACGGTAGCGGAACAGCACGCTCGCCAGCTGCGGCTTCATTACCAGCTCCAGCGCCGGCTGCGCATCAACATACGCTGCCACGTGCTGTGCCAGCGTCACACCGTGGTCGATGATGGCGGCATACTGTTTCTGACCCAGGGCTTCCAGACCCATCCACAGTTTCAGTGCATCAAAACGGCGGGTGGTCTGCAGGGATTTCGACACCAGATTCGGTACGCCCTGCGCTTCGTCAAACTCAGAGTTCAGATACGCAGCCTGGTAACGCATCAGCTCGTAGTGACGTGCTTCCTTCAGCAGGAAAGCGCCACAGCTGATGGTCTGGAAGAACTGCTTGTGGAAGTCCAGCGTAATGGAGTCCACCAGCTCAATGCCGTCCAGATAGTCGCGATACAGCTCGGAGAGCAGCAGTGCGCCGCCCCACGCCGCATCCACGTGAACCCAGATGTTCTCTTCAGCCGCCAGCGTGGCAATTTCACGCAGCGGATCGATCGCACCGGCATCGGTGGTGCCTGCGGTGGCAACAATCGCCAGAATATGCTCGCCGTTGGCTTTGGCTGCGGCCAGCTTGTGACGCAGGTCATCCATATCCATGCGGGCAAAGCTATCGGTTTTCACCTGCGTGACGGACTGATAACCCAGACCCAGCAGCGCCATGTTCTTCTGAACGGAGAAGTGCGCATTTTCTGAACAGAAGACTTTCATCTTCTTCAGGTCACCGGTTAAGCCATCCTGCTGAACAGAATGACCCTGACGGGCATACCACGCGTCGCGCGCCAGCATCAGGCCCATCAGGTTGCTCTGGGTGCCGCCGCTGGTGAAGACACCGGCATCGCCCGGCTGATAACCCACCTGGGTACGCAGCCATTCGATCAGCTTCATCTCAATCAGGGTTGCAGAGGGCGCCTGATCCCAGGAGTCCATACTCTGGTTGGTGGCGTTGATCAGCACTTCCGCCGCCTGGCTGATCACCAGGCTAGGGCAGTGCAGGTGCGCCACGCACTGTGGGTGATGCACCGACAGGCTGTCTTTCAGGAAGTACTCAATGGCACGTTCAATCGCAGCCTGGTTGCCCAGGCCGTCAGGATTGAAGTCCAGCGTAATACGCTCGCGCAGCTCTGCGACGGTTTTTCCCTGATACATCTCAGGTTGTTCCAGCCACTTAACGACCGCCGCGCTACTCTGGGCGATCGCCTGCTGGTAGGCCTCGGTACTCTGAGATGAGGCCGCCAGGATTGGGTTTAACCGGGACATTGCATTCACTCCACTTATACTGGTTTCACGCCAGCTGACAGCAGGGCGTTTTCAAATTTATCCATAAACACGTCAAGTTCAGCATCGGTGATCAGCAGGGAAGGCAGCAGGCGCAATACGCTACCGTGACGTCCGCCGCGCTCCAGGATCAGGCCGTTCTCGAAACATTTCTTCTGTACCAGCGCAGAGAGCTCGCCGTCAGCCGGGAAGCTGCCCATGTGATCAGCGGCTTCGTCAGGTTTCACCAGCTCGATACCGATCATCAGACCCAGGCCACGGACGTTGCCAATCACCGGGTAGCGCTGCTGCAGTTCGTTCAGTTTGCCTTTCAGCAGTTCGCCCTGTGCCGCGACTTTATCTGCGATGTTGTTCTCTTTCAGCAGTTTCAGTGTGGTCAGGCCGGTTGCCATCGCCAGCTGGTTTCCGCGGAAGGTGCCGGTGTGGTGACCCGGTGACCAGGCATCGAACTCTTTCTTAATGCCCAGCACGGCCAGTGGCAGACCGCCACCCACAGCTTTGGACATCACGATGATGTCTGGCTCAATACCCGCGTGCTCGAAGGCGAAGAATTTACCGGTACGGGCAAAGCCTGCCTGAACTTCGTCGAGGATCAGCAGGATGCCGTGCTCCTGGGTGACTTTACGGATGCTCTGCAGCCATTCCGCCGGAGCCGGGTTCACGCCGCCTTCACCCTGAACGGCTTCCAGAATGACCGCCGCAGGTTTACGCACACCGCTCTCAACGTCGTTGATCAGGTTTTCAAAATAGTAGGTCAGCGCTTTCACGCCCGCTTCGCCGCCAATGCCCAGCGGGCAGCGGTAGAGGTGCGGATAAGGCATGAACTGCACTTCCGGCATCATGCCGTCAACGGCTTCTTTCGGTGACAGGTTACCGGTCACTGACAGCGCGCCATGGGTCATACCGTGGTAGGCACCGGAGAAGCTGATAACACCGGAACGGCCGGTGTGCTTTTTCGCCAGCTTCAGCGCTGCTTCCACGGCATCGGCGCCGGACGGGCCGGTAAACTGCAGGCAGTAATCCTTGCCCTGGCCTGGTAACAGGGAGAGCAGGTACTCAGAAAACGCGTCTTTTAACGGCGTGGTTAAATCCAGAGTATGTAACGGCAAGCCGCTGGTAATGACATTTTGAATGCTCTGCAGAACGTCTGGGTGGTTATGGCCCAATGCCAGCGTTCCGGCACCCGCAAGACAATCAAGATACTGATTGTTCTCGACGTCGGTGATCCAGACACCCTGTGCTTTCGCAATAGCGAACGGCAATTTGCGCGGATAACTTCGAACGTTAGATTCAAATTCGGCCTGACGGGCTAAATAGGTCTCATTGGTTGCGTTTAATGTCTGTGCATTCGAACTGTCAATACGGACTTTATCCGTCATCATATCTCTCCTACAACCGCGACGGGAGTAACGTCTCAGTTGAATAAATGAATTAAAAAAGTCATGGGTATGTTTAAAGCGCGGCCAATATAGGGGTTTTTAAGGTCCGACTCAATGATTAATTTGATCAGAAAAAAAGTGCTTCTTTACTATAGTTATCAACCAGTTGTTGAGATTGTGACCGCATGCTTTACTGCCGCTTCGCTAATGGTTAAATAATAAATGGCGAAAAAACACCGGCTTACAGCTCACAGCCTGTGCTAAGTCAATGATAATAATCTGTGTAAACAGCTGTTTCGGAGCCGAAACGCTATCAAAAAGGGCACTTTTCAGACAGAAAAAGCATAAGTCAGTTTAATTAGCGAAGCTGCATATATCCCGCTACAGATGTAATGACCAATTAAAATAATAAACCTTTTTTTAACATTTAATTAAAAACGTCCCGTTGCAGCGTAGTCAGTGCGCGGTTTATTCGCTTTATCCCAGCACACAATCTATAAACTGGTTTAAATCCGCCAGCGCTTCACGCGCCTTCGCTTCTGAGGGATTAACCGTCAGTAAGTCGGCATAACCGTTAAGCATGGCGCTGATCTGTCTGGCGGTGCGGGCGATATCGGCGCAGCGCAGTGTCCCGTCAGTGACGCCGTCACGGATAATGGTTTCCATCAGTTCCTGCCACTCTGCCGTCATCGTCTCTGCCAGCCCGGCATAGGGCTGATAGTGTGCCGCACTCTGCCAGAAGGAGGCATAGAGCTGCCAGGTGGCATCCGGTGCGGCGGGCAGATGGCTTTCAAAGAGGCGCAGCAGTTTCTGACGCGGCATGAGGCCGGACAGGGAATCTGCGAAGGCTTCATAATCCTGCCGCATGAAGCGCTCCAGTGCGGCCAGACAGAGGCTCTGCCAGTTACTGAAGTAGTGATAAATGTGGCTGCGTGAAATGCCCACCGACTCGGTCAGCTCGCGGGTGGTGACCTTTTCTATCCCTTTCTCAATAAATAATGCTATCGCGGCATCCAGGATTTTTGTCTTCAGTGCTTCTGCTGACGCTTTCATCATGACTCTCACATTGACTTTGAGCAAATGCTCAAATAGACTCTTTTTCATACTTGAGCAACCGCTCAAGGATAACACTATCAGAAACAGAAACGATGTCTTCCTCTAAACTTATCTTTCCCGTTACGGCTCCCCGCAGCGCTATTCTGACACTGAAAGCGCTCGGCCGTCGCCATCGCCGCAAGCTCTTCTTTACGCTGCTGCTGGTGGTCGCGGAAAATGTCATGTATCTGCTTTATCCGCTGCTGGCGGGCTTTGCTATCAATGCCATCCTCTCCGGCAGAACCTGGCAGGCGATACTCTATGCGGCGATGGTGTTTACTATGTGGGCGATTGGCGCAGCCCGGCGCAGCGTCGACACCCACACCTTTGCCCGCATCTATGCGGAGCTGGCGGTGCCAGTGATTGTGGCGCAGCGCAGCGAAAATCAGAGCGCGTCGACGATTGCGGCAAGGGTGGCGTTATCACGCGAGTTTGTCGATTTCTTTGAGAAGCATCTGCCGGTGCTGATTACCTCGCTGGCGTCGATGACCGGGGCGGCGGTGATGCTGCTGGCCATTGAGTTCTGGACTGGCGCAGGGTGCCTGGCGATCCTGCTGTTTTTCGCCTGTTTTCTGCCAGGCTTTACCCGCAAAAATGATGCGTTGTTTAATCGACTTAACAACCGGCTGGAGAAAGAGGTGAATTTCGTTACCCATGCGAACGCCGCTTCACTCAGCCGTCATTATGGGGTTTTAGCCAGCCTGCGTATCCGTCTCTCTAATCGGGAAGCCTGCGGTTATCTGGCCATCGGCAGCATGGCCGCGCTGCTGTTTGCTGGCACCATCGCGTTAATGGCGGGCCGGGGTGGCACCAGCGCGGGTCACATCTATTCGGTGATGACCTATATGTGGATGTTTGCCATGAGCCTCGATGATGGCCCTCAGCTGCTGGAGAAGTATTCCCAGCTGAAAGACATCGGCCGTCGGGTGAATACCGGCATGCCATAGTCGCCTGTGCGGATGGAATGTGCGCCAGATCACAAAATGGGTTGCCATGCGCGGCCTGACTTTTTATAGTCTGGCCGCTTCATCCGGACGGAACACGCTCTGCTTCCTTCCTCCGGCTCACTTCAGTTTTTCAGCTCAGGCCATTGGGAATCCATTTTGTTAAGAAAAGATCATAAAACCGACGATGCCGGTTTTGTCCGCTGGGCATTGCTGGCCCTTGCACTGGGCGGCTTCGGCATCGGAACCGGCGAATTCATCATGATGGGCCTGCTGCCGGACGTGTCGCGCTCGCTCGCCATCACCGAACCGCAGGCGGGCAACGCTATCGCCAGTTATGCGCTGGGGGTGGTGGTTGGCGCGCCATTTATTGCGGTGCTGGCGGCGCGGATGGCGCGTAAATCGCTGCTGCTCATCCTGATGGCACTGTTCAGTATCGGCAACGTCGCCAGCGCGATGGCCGACAGTTACCACGGCCTGATTGTGGCGCGTTTTCTGACCGGCCTGCCGCACGGCGCTTACTTTGGCGTGGCCTCTCTGGTCGCGGCGTCACTGGTGTCGCCGGCGCGGCGGGGCCGTGCGCTGGCCTCGCTGATGCTGGGACTGACGGTGGCCACCCTGATCGGAGTGCCGCTCGGCTCCTGGATAGGTCAGCTGTTCAGCTGGCACGTGGTCTTCACCTTTGTCGGCGCGATTGGTCTGCTGACCTGTCTGCTGATTGGCCGCTATGTGCCTTATACACCTGGCGATACAGAGGCTCATCCGCTGCGTGAACTGGGTGCGCTGAAAAACGCGCAGGTGCTGCTGACTCTGCTGGTGGGCGCCGTCGGTTTTGGCGGCATGTTTGCGATCTTCAGCTATATCGCGCCGACGCTGATCAATATTGCGGGTATCTCTCCCTCGCTGATCCCGTGGGCGATGGTGGCGTTCGGGCTGGGGATGATCATCGGTAATCTGGTCGGTGGCCGTCTGGCGGATGGGCCGGTGTTGAACATTATCGGCTGGACACTGCTCTGGAACGTGCTGGTGATGCTGGCCTTCCCGGTGCTGGTCCAGCATGTGGCAACCGGCCTGCTGGCGACCTTCCTGATCGGTACCTGTTCAGTGCTGCTGCCATCACTGCAGATCCGCCTGATGGATGTTGCCAATGAGTCACAGACCCTGGCAGCCGCGATGAACCATTCGGCGCTGAATATCGCCAATGCGATGGGCGCCTATCTCGGTGGCCTGACGGTGTCGCTGGGTTATGGCTGGCTGTCAACGGCGTGGGTTGGCGTGGCGCTGGGGGTCGGCGGCCTGATGGTCTTTGTGATGACGGCGCGGCATGCCGCCCGCCAGCAGGCTGAACTGGCCTGATAGCCGCCGGGCAGGGCGCAGCGGCAGCCGGGGTTGTCGCTGCGCGGGGCTGGCTGAAACCCGTGGGAAACGGGGTGCAGCCAGCCTCAGAACCGGGTTGCGGCTTTAAAGATTCAGCGTTCGTTATCTTTTCCGCAATCCCGGAAATAAAAAAGGCCAGACAAATCAGTAAAGATGCTTGGCCGTCTGGATGTTAAAATTAAATTAAAATAATGTTTGCTAATGTCGGTCAGGCATGACTTAATAGCGTCATCGGTTTGGAACACAGACCTTATCAAAGCAGTTTTAGTCAAGCAGTCCTCAGTGCAAGCGATATCTCAAGATACCCCTTCTTCGTGAGTCTCCTCCTAAAATCCTGGTAAGTTTATTTCTGGAAGACAGGCCATCTCTGCCACCTTGTGGCTCATTATTAAGGAAGTATCGATGTCGAATAAAATGACTGGTTTAGTAAAATGGTTTGATGCGGGCAAAGGTTTTGGTTTTATCTCCCCGCAGGATGGCAGCAAAGATGTATTCGTTCATTTCTCTGCCATTCAGAGCAACGATTATAAAACCCTCGATGAAGGTCAGCAGGTCGAATTCACCATTGAAAACGGCGCTAAAGGCCCATCAGCGGCAAACGTTGTCCCGATGTAACATCTGATGATCAATGCGGCTTACGATAGCGATGACGGCAACAGCCTGAGCAGTTAAGCGAGCATTGATGATTGAAAAAACCCGCCCTGTGCGGGTTTTTTGCGTTCTGAAGCCAGCCATTAAGCCACTCCCTCCTGACAGCGGATGAGCCGCTGACCTCTTCATGCCGTAAAACGGTGAGAAAAAAAGATAAAATGCCGTCAGCAGGCTTATCGCGGCAGATAGCCGTTTATCGCTGTGCGACTATAGAGGCAAAGAACTTCTCCTGCTGACGTTTACCACCCGGAAGGTTATCTGCTCTATGAACGCCTCTGCTGGCATCGCAATGAAGGTCATGGCTGCGCTGAGCTCCACGCTGATGCTGGCCTGTGTAAAACAACTGGATGGGGCGATACCGGTTGGCGAAGTGATCTTTTTTCGCTCGCTGCTGGCGCTGGTGCCGCTGCTCATCTGGCTGCGTATCCAGGGCAGCGTGCTGGACGGCATCCGCACCCGTAACATTCGCGGCCACGTTGTGCGTGGGCTGGCGGGGACCGGTGGGCTCTATTTCAGCTATCTTTCGCTGCTTTATATCTCACTGACCGATGCCACCGCGATCAACTATGCCGCGCCGCTGTTTACCGTGCTGCTGGCGGCGCTGCTGCTGCGTGAAAAAGTCCGTCATCACCGCTGGGTTGCCGTGTTTATGGGATTCACCGGCATTCTGGTCATGTTCTCCGGGCATCTCTCGCTGACGCAGCAGGGCAGCTTCTCGCTCTCCGCGTCGGCCGGGATCCTGCTGGCGTTAATGGCGGCCTTCTGTACCGCCTGCGCACTGGTTCAGATCCGCTTTCTTAACGGCAAAGAGAAACCGGGCGCTATTGCTTTCTGGTTCGCCATCACCACTGCATTAACGTCGCTGATTACGCTGCCTGCCGGATGGAAGGTGCCGCAGGGCAATCAACTGGCGTTGCTGGTGGGCTGCGGGTTGCTGGGCGGCATCACCCAGATTCTGATGACGCTGAGTCTGCGCTACGCCGAGGCCTCACTACTGGCCCCGTTTGACTACACCACCCTGATATGGTCGGTGGCGGTGGGCTATCTGCTGCTGGGCAGCCTGCCGGACTCGGCCACCGTGGTCGGTGCGATCCTGGTGGTAACAGGCGGTCTCTACGCCGTGCTCTATGAGCGTTACCGTTTCCGCAAAACGCAGATGGCGAATGTCAGCTCATGATCTGCAGCGTCCGGCGCGTGTGTAAAGCGCGTAATGATAACGCAGCGTTAATAATTTGTGATCCCGGCGAGAGAAGCTCATTTTGTAATCGATTACTTTTACACTCAGACAAGGTAATCGATGACTCACGGGTGAGGTTCCTATGATTGCAACGGTGCAGGAGAGTGCAGGCCAGCGGGTGCAGCATAAGCTGCTGGTTCCGCGCCTCTCTCTGATGATGTTTATGCAGTTCTTTATCTGGGGCAGCTGGTCGGTGACGCTGGGCCTGGTCATGACCCGCCACAACATGCCGTTGCTGATCGGGGATGCCTTCTCTGCCGGGCCTATCGCCTCGATTCTGTCACCGTTTGTGCTCGGCATGCTGGTGGATCGCTTTTTCCCTTCCCAGAAGGTGATGGCGGTGATGAATCTGGCCGGTGCGATGATTCTCTGGTTTGTGCCACAGGCACTTATGGCAGAGAACGGGGCGCTGCTGATCGCGCTGTTATTTGGCTACACGCTCTGCTTTATGCCGACGCTGGCGCTCGCAAACAACATCGCTTTTCACAGCCTCGCCAGCAGTGAGAAGAGTTTTCCCATCGTCAGGGTTTTCGGCACTATCGGCTGGATTGCGGCGGGGATCTTTATTGGCGTCGCCGCGATTGCCGACAGTGTGGCCGTGTTCCAGCTGGCCGCACTCTGTTCCGTGTTGCTCGCTCTTTACAGCCTGACGCTGCCGCACACGCCAGCGCCGGCTAAAGGTCTGCCGTTGAAAGTCCGCGATCTCTTCTGCGCGGATGCCTTTGCCCTGCTTAAACAGCGTCATTTCTTTGTCTTCGCGCTGTGCGCCACCCTGATCTCGATTCCGCTGGGCACCTACTACGCCTTCACCGCCTCCTGGCTGGCGGATGCCGGTGTCCGCAACGTCAGCACACTGATGTCACTGGGCCAGATGTCTGAAATTCTCTTCATGCTGATCATCCCGCTGCTGTTTCGCCGCCTTGGCGTGAAGGCGATGCTGCTGATTGGCATGTCAGCGTGGTTTGTGCGTTATGCCCTGTTTGCACTGGGCATGAGTGATGAGACGCGCACCCTGATCTACCTCGGCATTCTGCTGCATGGCGTCTGCTACGACTTCTTTTTTGTGGTGGGTTTTATCTACACCGATCGCATCGCCGGTGAAAAGGTCAAGGGACAGGCACAGAGCATGGTGGTGATGTTCACCTATGGCATCGGCATGCTGCTGGGTTCGCAAATCTCCGGCGCGCTCTACAACCATCTGGTTGCGGGTCAGGTGAGTGCGCAGAACTGGGCGCTGTTCTGGTGGATCCCGGCGGGCGCCGCCGCGCTGATCGCGATTATCTTCTTCTTCTCATTCCGATACCGTGAATAAGCGCTGGCGGCGCGCAGGAGCGACAGATGAAAACAGTTAAAGGGCCGGGACTCTTCCTGTCACAGTTCATTACCTCTCAGCCTCCGTTCAACTCGCTGGCCGGACTGGCGGAATGGGCGGCGGGACTGGGATACCGGGCGCTGCAGATCCCCTGCCATCAGCCCGCCATTTTTGACCTCGAACAGGCGGCGGTGAGCCAGACTTACTGCGATGATGTGCGGGGGGTGCTGGCCGATTCTGGCCTCGAAATCAGCGAACTGTCGACGCATCTCGAAGGGCAGCTGATTGCCGTCAATCCCGTCTTCGATAGCGCCTTCGATAATTTTGCACCGGCAACGCTGCGTGGCGATCCTGCCAGGCGCACGGAGTGGGCGATGACCACACTCAGACGTGCCGCAGCCGCGTCGGAAAGGCTCGGCCTGCGCGCTCACGCCACCTTCTCCGGCTCGCTTGCCTGGCCCTGGTTCTATCCCTGGCCGCCCCACAATGCCGCGCTGTTTGCAGAAGCCTTTGCCGAACTGGCGCGCCGCTGGTTGCCGCTGCTGGACGTTTTTGACCAGCACGGTGTTGATCTCTGTTATGAGATCCATCCCGGCGAAGATCTGCATGACGGTGTCACGTTTGAACGTTTTCTGGCTGAGGTCAATCATCATCCCCGCTGCAATATCCTGTTCGATCCCAGCCATCTTCACCTGCAACACATCGATTATCTGCAGTTCATCGACCACTACCATTCACGCATCAAAGCCTTTCACGTCAAGGACGCGGAGTATCAGATTAACGGGCGTAGCGGGGTCTATGGCGGCTATCAGCCCTGGCTGACGCGCGCCGGGCGTTTTCGCTCGCCAGGCGACGGCCAGATAGACTTCGGCGGCATCTTCAGTAAGCTGGCGCAGTATGACTATGACGGCTGGGCGGTACTGGAGTGGGAGTGTTGCCTGAAGGGGGGTGAGACGGGCGCGCGGGAAGGTGCGGCGTTTATCCAGCGTCATATTATTCCGGTGGCCGATCGCGCCTTTGATGATTTTGCCGCGTCCGGTGAAAACCGCCCGTCAGTGCGTCAGCAACTGGGGCTGGATCGCGACGCGTGATGTGCGCGGATAACCGGAACCGCACAGGATTAAAACAGGGAGCGCTATGTCTGTTCAGAAAATCGCCCGGATGGCCGGGGTGTCCGTCGCCACGGTTTCCAGAGTGCTGAATAACAGCGACCGGGTTAAACCGGCCAACCGGGAGAAAGTGCTGGCGGCGATAGAAGAGAGCCGCTATCAGCCCAATCTGCTGGCGCGACAGCTGCGCACCGCCCGCAGCTCGATGATTCTGGTGCTGGTCTCCGATATCTCTAACCCCTTCTGCGCTGAAGTGGTGAAAGGCATTGAGGCGCAGGCGGAGCAACAGGGGTATCGCATTCTGCTCTGTAATTCGGGGGCCGATATCGCCCGATCCCGTTCCAGTCTGCAACTGCTTTCCGGCAAGATGGTGGATGGCATCATCACCATGGACGCTTTCAGTAAGCTGCCGGAGCTGAGTCAGCTGATTGGCGCTGCGCCCTGGGTGCAGTGCGCCGAACACGATGATGAGGGGCGGGTCTCCTGCGTCGGCATTGACGATCAGCGTGCCGCGCAGGCTGTGGTGCGACATCTGGCCGCCCAGGGACGCCAGCGTATTGCGCTGATCAATCATGATCTGAGCTACAAATATGCCCGGCTGCGGCAGCAGGGCTACCTCCGGCAACTGGAAGAGGAGCAGCGGGAATGGCAGACCATCATCTGCGCCAGCGCGTTGAGTTTCAGCGCCGGTAAAGCGGCGATGCTTGCGCTGCTGGCCGGGGAGACGCGGCCCGATGCGGTGTTTGCCGTGTCTGACACGCTGGCGGCAGGGGCGATGGCGGCGATCCAGCAGGCGGGCCTGCGGATCCCGCAGGATATTGCCGTGGTGGGGTTCGATGGCAGCGACCTGGCGGAGATGGTGTCACCCCCGTTAACGACCCTGGCACAGCCTTCAGGCGTGATGGGGCGCCGGGCCTGCGAGCTGCTGCTGCAAAAAATTGCCCAGCCCGATGTGCCGCCGCAGCGGGTAGTGATGCCGGCTGAGCTGGTGGTGCGGGCCAGTGGTTAAAGATGCGGATTCCGGCACAATGACGGGAGGTGAAGCGACAGCGGGGGACAATCCGGCATGAACCGGCTGCCGCTGGCAAGGCGCGCAGGCGGGTGAAAAGGGCGCAGTTGCGGTTGCGCCCTGTGTGGGTCAGAGTGCGTTCAGGAAGGCCAGCAGATCCTGATTCAGCTGATCCTGATGCGTCACCGCAAAACCGTGTGGCGCATTGTCATAAACCTTCAGTTCCGCCCCCTCAATCATCTCCGCCGCCACTTTACCGGTAGACTCAAACGGAACGACCTGATCGTTGCTGCCATGAATCACCAGCGTCGGCACCTTCACCTTCGCCACGTCTGCACGGAAATCGGTTTCGGCAAAAGCCGTCACGCAATCCACGGTGCTTTTCAGCGAGGCCAGCAGGGCAATGTTCAGCGTCTGCGTCAGAACGCCCTCGGAAACGGTCTGCCCGGCATTGGTGCCATAGAAGGGGGTGGCAAACTCTTTAATAAACTGGGCGCGATCCTTAAGCAGGCCGTCGCGGATACCTTCAAAGACCGACATATCCACACCCTGCGGATAGTCTGCCGTTTTACCGAAGATAGGTGTGACGGCACCCAGCAGCACCAGCGCCGCCACGCGATCGCTGCCATACTGGCCGATGTAGCGCGTCACGTCGCCGCCACCCATAGAAAAACCGACCAGCGTCACCTGCTGCAGATCCAGATGGGTGATGAGATCGTTGATATCTGAGGCAAAGGTGTCGTAATTATTGCCGTTCCAGGGTTGATCGGAGCGACCAAAACCGCGGCGGTCAAAGGCAATCACGCGATAACCGCGCCCGGCCAGGAAGTTCATCTGGCTATCCCACATATCCGCGTCCAGCGGCCAGCCGTGACTGAATAAAACAGGCTTGCCGGTGCCCCAGTCCTTGAAATAGATTTGCGTGCCGTCGGTTGCTTTAAACGTGCTCATGATATTGCCCTCTGTCTGACGTGATGGATGATATGTCGGTGATGCGCCCGTTAAACCGGGGCCACCAGATAGCGAACTTCAGGGGCGGTTTCACCCTGATGAAAGGCGAAAACCCGCCGCTCAATCTTTTTATCGTTCATGGTGTAGCGCGCCTTCTGCCGCAGATGTTCGACCCAGGAGCCCACCACAAACGTTTCCACGAAAATGCCGGGCTGCAGAATATCTTCATAAAGAGACCAGCTGATGGCGCCGCCGCGACGCCTCACCCGCCGCATATCCTGCATGCAGATCGTAAAGGCGTGTACATCATCAAGCGTAACCCGATATTCGTAATTCACCATCACCGGTCCGCGTTCATGCCGGATATCCAGTGCGGGGGGTGTGACGCCATCCCCGATTATGTCGAGATTGAGATCGGGGTCCTGATCGAGCCGCCAGCGCCAGACGGTCGCGCTGGCGATGACCATCCCTGCCGCGGCGATGCAGAGTGACAGTGGAATGCTGAAGCGGGAGGCGAGCTGTCCCCAGATTGCGCTGCCTGCGGTCATAGAACCGAAGAAGAGCGTCAGATAGACCGCCAGCGCACGCGCTTTCACCCACTTCGCGGCACTGCGCTGTGCGCCGAGATTCAGCGTCGACAGCACCGTAATCCAGGCCAGCCCGGTGAAGAACTCACACGCATTCAGCAGCCAGAAGTGGCGCACAAAGGCGAGTGCCAGCAGGGTCAGGGCGAAGATCAGGCTGGCGATGACCATCAGGCGATCGGAACTGAAATGACGCCGCAGACGCGGCAGCAGCACCGCGCCGGTAATCGCGCCGACACCAATGCAGGCCAGCATGATGCCGTAGCCGCCGGGGCCGAGGCCGAGTTCACGCCGCGCCACCAGCGGCAGCAGTGCCCAGCCCGCACTGCCAAACAGAAAGAATGCCAGGGTGCGAACCAGGACGTTTCGCAACACCGGTGCAGCGTGAACATAACGCAGACCGGCGCGCACCGCCGAAAAGAAGTGCTCAGGGGGCAGACGCTGAATGGCCGGCTCCGCTTTCCAGCGCCAGAGCACCCAGGTGACACCCAGCACCGACAGCGCATTGAGCAGAAAGACCATCCACGGGCCGGTAAACGACAGGATCAGGCCGCCCAGCGCCGGACCTATCGCGCGGCTGATATTGATACCCAGCGAGTTAAGGGCAATCGCGGCACCCAGCTCCTTTTTTGCGACCAGATCCGGCACGATTGCCTGGAAGGGGGGCGAACTCATGGCAGCCCCGGCGCTCAGTAAAAAGGCGGCGGCCAGCAGGTATTCCGGTGTCACCTGTCCGGTCCAGGCGAGCAGCGTCAGGCCGGCGGCGGCAATAAATGTCCAGAGCTGAGAAAAGAGCAGGTATTTACGACGGTCAATGATATCGGCCATGACGCCGGAAGGCAGCGCGAACAGAAACATCGGCAGGCTGCTGGCCGCCTGAACCAGCGCGACGGCCAGCGGGTCAGCACTCAGCGTCAGCATGCTCCAGTTGACCCCCACATCGTTCATCCATGACCCGATATTGGAAACCACGGTCGCAATCCAGAGCATGCGGAACACCGGCTGGCGCAGTGGCGCTAAGGGCGACACCTCGCCAGCGGGCTGTTCACCAGGCAGGGCCTGTTCAGACAGCTGAATATCCTTAGCCTGCGCCATGACGAACCTCCCGGGGTTTTGCCGCGCCCAGCCGCCAGTCGCCCGGCCCGGTCAGTGCCAGCGTGGTAAAGATGATCAGCAACAGCCAGCCGAACTGGCCCTCCGCCAGTGACCAGTCCGGATGCACCACCAGCATCGCGACCAGCAGAACCCCGATGATGGGCAGGCAGGCAATCCGACTCCCCCAGCCGAAGATAATGAGGATCGGGCAGATAACTTCCGCCAGAATGGCCGGCAGCAGGCTCATCATCGGGCCCAGCCCAAACGGGTCCTCGATACGCGTCAGTTCTTCGCTGAAATGCAGAATTTTCGGCACGCCATGCACCTGTAGCAGCAGCAGGCTGCCGGTCAGGCGCAGGAAGAACAGCCCCGCATTAAGACGGGGCGAGTAAGCAGATACGTTCTTCATCATCAGAATGCAAAGCAGCTGCAGCCCAGCGCCCCCCAGAAGGCGTTATCCTCAGCGACCGGCACGCCGGCACCACGGGCAATTTCGTGCGAATGGCGATGGACACCGCACGGGCCACTGCAATGGTGCGCGGCAGGCATCATCCCGGCACGGCTCTGTGCCACCGGCGGCGCGCTGCGATAGTGGCCGGGAACCCTGACCACCGGCGACCACTCTGGCAGAACCGGAATGGCGGGCGGTGCCTCCGTGCTGAATGCACCGGCGGCATAGACGATATTGCCATCCACCACGGTTAGCACGGACTCGATGCCCTTGATCTCCTCTTCCGGCACGCCGAAGTAGTCTTTGCTCAGCACCGCCAGATCCGCCAGCTGTCCGACCTGGATCTGACCTTTTTTGCCCTGCTCACTGGAGAACCAGGCGCTGCCCTGGGTCCAGAGCATCAGCGCCGTGTCGCGGTCAAGGCGGGCATTGACGTCATACATCTGCATGCCGCCCACGGTGCGGCCGGAAACCAGCCAGTAGAGCGCGGTCCAGGGGTTATAGCTGGCCACGCGGGTCGCATCGGTGCCGAGTCCGACCGGAACGCCGGTTTCCAGCATTTTATGCACCGGCGGCGTATGGCGGGTCGCCTCAATGCCGTAACGCTCCGCAAAATATTCCCCCTGGAAGGCCATGCGGTGCTGCACGGCAATGCCGCCGCCCAGCGCTTTGATACGGTCGATATTTCGCTGCGTGATCGTCTCCGCGTGATCGAAGAACCAGTGCAGCCCGTTGAACGGAATGTCACGGTCGACCTTCTCGAATACATCCAGCATCCGGCTAATCGATTCGTCATAAGTCGCATGCAGGCGGAAAGGCCAGCGATGTTCCACCAGATGACGCACCACGCGCTCCAGCTCATCCTCCATGCCGGGGGCCAGGTCGGGTCGCGGCTCCAGAAAGTCTTCAAAGTCGGCGGCTGAGAAGACCAGCATTTCACCTGCGCCGTTGTGACGGAAATAGTCGCTGCCCTGACCTGGCGTCAGCATGTCAGTCCACTTTTCGAAGTCCTCCAGCTCATGGCCCGGACGCTGGGTAAAAAGGTTATAGGCGATGCGCACCGTCATCTGCTTTTTCTGATGCAGCTCTGCAATCACCTCGTAATCTTCGGGATAGTTCTGGAAGCCGCCGCCCGCATCAATGGCGCTGGTCAGCCCCAGGCGATTCAGCTCACGCATAAACTGCCGGGTTGAGTTGACCTGCTGCTCCAGTGGCAGCGTCGGGCCTTTCGCCAGCGTGGCGTAAAGGATCATGGCGTTGGGACGGGCGATCAGCAGGCCGGTAGGATTACCGTTGCTGTCGCGCTGGATTTCTCCCCCCGGCGGGTTGGGCGTCTCTCTGGTGTAGCCGACCGCTTTCAGCGCGGCGCGGTTGAGCAGGGCGCGGTCATAGAGGTGCAGCAGGAAGACCGGTGTGTCGGGCGCTGCTTCATTGATCTCATCCAGCGTCGGCATGCGCCGCTCGGCAAACTGAAATTCCGTCCAGCCGCCCACGACCCGTACCCACTGAGGCGTCGGGGTTCGCAGTGCCTGATCTCTCAGCATCCTCAGCGCATCCGCGACAGAGGGAACGCCCTCCCAGCGCAGCTCAAGGTTGTAGTTCAGGCCACCGCGGATCAGGTGCAGGTGAGAGTCATTAAGACCAGGCACGGCGGTGTGACCTTTAAGATCGATCACCCTGGTGCCGTCGCAATGAAACGCCATCGCGTCGGCAAGCGTTCCCACCGCAACGAATTTTCCGTCACGAATCGCAACGGCTTCTGCCACCGGATTGCTGCGGTCAACAGTATGAAATTTGCCATGGGTCAGTATCAGTTCAGCTTTACCCAGCGTAACCATAGATCCTCCTCAACGGGGTTGTCCGGCATCGCGCCGGACAGGAAGTGCCGCAGACAGGCGGCCACGAATCAGGCGGATTATGGTGAGCGGGCTGAGGGCGCGTCTAGTTATACAGAGGGATACCTATACCTTCGTATAGTTATACGCAGAGATAATAGTTTGCCGTGAAAGCTCACCCTAAACTGGGTTCAGACAGCCAGCTGCGGGGTCTTAACCCGGCACAGGCTGCTCCTTTTGCTCCGCGCCGGTTGGCGGAATTCCGTTACTTAACCTCTATGGGTGAACGCATGTCCAACGCTAAGCTTGAAGTCCTTACGCCACATAACAGCCAGATTATTTTTATCGACCAGCAGCCGCAGATGGCTTTTGGTGTGCAGTCCATTGACCGTCAGGTGCTGAAAAACAACACGGTCGCCCTGGCGAAGGCGGCGAAAGTCTTCAATATCCCCACCATCATCACGACGGTCGAAACGGAAAGTTTCTCCGGTCATACCTATCCGGAGCTGCTGGATGTATTCCCGGGACAGGATATTCTGGAGCGCAGCTCAATGAACTCCTGGGATGACCAGAAAGTGCGTGACGCGCTGGCGGCAAACGGAAAGAAAAAGGTGGTGGTGTCAGGCCTCTGGACGGAAGTGTGCAATAACAGCTTTGCGCTGTGCGCGATGCTGGAAGGGGATTACGAGATCTACATGGTGGCGGATGCTTCTGGCGGCACCACCAAAGAAGCGCACGACTACGCCATGCAACGCATGATTCAGGCGGGCGTGGTGCCGGTCACCTGGCAGCAGGTAATGCTGGAGTGGCAGCGTGACTGGGCCAACCGTGACACTTACGATGCGGTGATGAACATTGCCAAAGAACACTCGGGAGCCTACGGCATTGGTGTGGATTACGCCTATACCATGGTGCACAAAGCGCCATCCCGTCAGAAGAGTGAACACCGTACCCTGGCTCCGGTGCACGCACCCGTCCGCTAAGTCGCGTGCTGCTGATCGGTGCCCCTGTTCCGGTCAGCAGCGTGGCAAAACAGGAGTCCGGTGATGAATCCTTTTCTTCTTTCCCTGGCGGCAGGGAGTGTAATCGGTGTGCTTTATGGCCTGCTTAAGGTGCGTTCGCCCGCTCCGCCAGCGATTGCGCTGGTGGGACTGCTGGGGATGCTGCTGGGCGGGGCGCTGATTCATGCGATCCTGCCTGCTGAGCAGCCTGCCACTATTCAGCAGCAGAGTTTTGCGCGGCCTGTGACAGCCACAACGGGATAAGCCGATCATGTTGAAATCCTACATTATTTCTCTCGCGGTGGGTCTGCTGGCTGGGGTAATCTATGCCCTGATCAACGTCAATTCACCGGCACCGCCTGTCATGGCGCTGCTGGGACTCTTTGGCATGCTGGTGGGGGAGCAGCTGGTTCCGCTGGCGACGCGTCTGTGCCGCCGCCAGCCCGTCACGCTGAGGTGGTTTCGCCATGAATGTGTGCCAAAAATCAGTGGCACACCGCCGCCCGACGGCGATAAAACGCCCTAAGTCCTCGCCTGCCACAGGGTGAGGCGTTCCAGAGGATATCTTCATGACGCTGTCACAGCGTATTATCATTGTTGATGATGAACGCGCGGTCCGCAGTGGACTGAGCAATCTGTTGCATTCAGACGGCTACGCCACCCGATTATTTGAGTCCGGTGAGGCGCTGCTGAACGATGATGATGCGCTGGCCGGGGCGGCGATGCTGATTATTGATATCGGACTTAAGGGGATGTCCGGTTTTGAGCTGTTTACGCTTCTGAAACAGCGGCCCGGCCTGCCGCCGGTCATTTTTATCTCGGCCGATCAGGAAGAGACAACGCTCTGGTATGCCGTGGCACTGGGTGCCGTGACCTTTTTGCGCAAGCCCATTGATGTTGATACGCTGCTGACGCTGATCCGTTGTGCGTTATCTCAGGGAGAAGCGCGCTGATGAGTACTCTTTCACTCACTGTTCATGAGGGTGACGACGCGGGCTCCACCCCTGACGAAACCGACACGCTGACCACGCTGGCGCAGGATGGCTGCCTGTGCTGGATAGCGGTTCAGCGTCCTTCCGGCGACGCATTCATCATCGCGACGCCTCAAAGTGACGAGGTCACGTATCAGGCCACGCAGCGGCTTAAGAATGAACGGGCGCTGGCGGGATATCTTTCGCCACGCTGGGCCATCACCGCCACAGGCTCCACCCGCTACCAGAATCGTTATGCGCTCGTTTATCCTGCCTTTCCCTTTCAGACCCTGGCGCACAGGCTGGCGCATCCTCCTGGCACCCTGGCGGATTTCCTCGAGGTGGCACTGCGACTCTGCGCCACGCTCAGTCAGGCGCATCATCAGGGCATCGTCCATGGGGATATCAAGCCAGACCATTTCTTCATCGGTGACGATGACCGCTTTCTGCTGGGTAATTTCGGGCTCGCCACCCTGGCGGGGCAGTCGGCGGAGGGTCTGCGCGCCTCTGGCGGGACCCTGGCCTACATGTCACCTGAACATACCGGGCGGACACCCCATCCGGTCAGCACGCTCAGCGATCTCTACAGCCTGGGCGTGGTGCTCTATCAATACCTGACCGGCAGGCTTCCTTTTGGCTCTCCCTGTGCGGGTGAGGCGGAGTGGATCCACCATCACATTGCCACCGCTCCCCGGCCTGCCGATCAGGTCAGAGAGGCTGTGCCAGCCATTCTCTCTGCCATTCTGCTGCGCCTGCTGGCCAAATCACCCGCTGAGCGATACCAGACGGCTCAGGGCGTGATGGCTGACTTACGCCGCTGTCAGGCGACGCTGACAGCAGAGAACACCATCGAACCGTTCACGCCCGGCCTGCAGGAACCGTTTATCGCCGGGTTTCGCGCCACGGGTCTGTTTATGCAGCATCCGCAGGCGCATCAGTTGCTGAGAACGCTGGATGACGTCAGCCGCAGCGGTACGCAGCGCCTGGTCATGCTGAGCGGCGCGCCCGGTTCAGGCAAATCGGCCCTTATCGCCTCTGCTCTGAAAAACCTGCAGCGCCGACAGGTACTGCTGGCGGCCAGCAAGGCCGACCCGCTTTCGCCGATGGCCCCTTATGCCCCGCTCGCCTCCGCGCTGCGCAGCGTAACGCTTTACCTGTCAGGACTGTCCGCTCCGGAGGTCAGCCAATGGCGAATTCGCCTGCGGCAACGCCTGAGCGGCTATGCCGATCTGGCCATTGAACTGGTGCCGGAGCTGAAACAGCTGCTCAACCTCCGGGCGGTGCAGCCGGTGGTGCGCCCTGCCCAGGAGGCCCGCGAGCAGTTCAATCTGATGGTTTCTGCGCTTATTGACGCTTTTGCCACGCCTGAGCGGCCGCTGGTGTTGCTGATTGATGATGTTCACTGGGCAGACAATGCCACGCTGCATTTGCTGGAGCATCTGGTCACCCGTAATGCCCATCTGCCCTGGATGCTGGTGCTGGCCTTCCGGGAGGGAGACGCGATGCCCTGTCCGATGGTGGCCGGATTTCTGCTGCGGATCAGAGCCTCCGCGGCGCGGGTGGTGGTGCTGACGCCCCAGCCGCTCAGCGTTAAAGGCATCGCCCGCTGGCTGGCTGACATGCTGCATTCCCGCCCCTGCGGCCATCGCGAACTGGCACATATCCTCTATGAGAAAACCGGCGGCAATCCGCTTTCTGTTCAGACCTTCTTTCGGCAGGCGGTAGAGGATGGGGTGATTGCGGTGCGTCAGAGCCCGCTGAAGTGGCATTACGACCGCGCGCAGCTAATTGCGCGACAGTACACTGACAATGTCGCCGGTCTGGTCCTCGATCAGCTGGCGCAGCTCCCGGCGATCACCCGCCAGCTGCTGGGATCGCTGGCCTGTCTGGGTGCCAGTGGTGAACTCGCCCTGATCGCTCATATCAGCGCGCATCCTGTGACGCAAATTATCGAATGGCTTGAACCGGCCGTCAGCGGTCGCTTCATTACCCTGGAGGGCGGGGAGTACGCCTTTACCCATGACCGGGTCCATCACGCGGCGTTTTTACTGCTCGATCTCCGCCAGCAACAGCATCTTCATCAGCAGGCCGCGGCCTGGCTGACAGCCGCCGCCGTTACCGCTGAAAGTCATGAGGCGCTCTTCAGAACGGTTTATCACGTGGACAGAATTGCTGAACTGCCGCTCTGCGCCACCGACTGCGAGCGTTATTATCCGCTCTGCCTGCGTGCCGCACAGGCGGCGAAACGCGCCGGGGACTATCTTTCAGCGTTGCGCTATCTGCGCACTGCGCAACGGCTGGGTCAGCAGGGCGTCAGCGGGCGTGATTTTATGCTGCGTATCGATGAGGCGGAGTGCGAGTTTTTACAGGGCAATCTTGCCACCGCGCAAATGCTCTGTAGCCAGCTGCTGAGCAAACCGGGCACGCTCAGTGAGAAATCGCTGGCAGCCTGTCTGGCTACCGAAATCCATATGCGGCAGTCTGACAACCATCTCGCACTGGAAACCGCACTCGCCTGGCTGGCAGTTTCCGGCGTGCACTTCAGGCGTGACCCGGATGAGTCGGAGATTGACGCCGCCTGGCAGGCGCTCAGGGCGAGAATGGGTGACTCGCCGCATGCCACCTTTTCCCGCCTGCCGCTGAACGAGAATCGTGACATTGAAGCGGTGCTCGATCTGATGGCCAGCACCATTTATGTCTCCGCCTACGACTGTCCGCAACTGCATCTGTTACTGGTCTGCCGTATGCTGGAGATGACGCTGGATCACGGCATGACCGGCGCTTCTGCGTTCAGCCTGGCCTGGCTGAGCGTGCTGATTGGCGAACGCTATCAGGCGTGGCAGTTTGCCTATGCCTGTGGCCGGGTGGCCCGTGAACTGGTGGAGCAGCATGATTTTGCCCGCTATAAAGCGCGCACGATGCTGCCGCTGGATCAGGTCGGGATCTGGACGCAGCCCATTGACGTTGCGGTGGAATCTGCCCGGGAGAGCTTCCGTGTTGCGGTGCAGCATGGCGATCGCTCCTTTGCCTGCCTTGCGCTGCGTCATCAGATTATGAACATGCTGACGCGGGGCGATCATCTTGAGTCGGTGCAGACCTCCATTGAGCGGGGCCTCGCCTTTACGCGTGAAACGCATTATCCCGATGTCGAAAACGTGCTGGTGATGCAGAAGCACCTGGTGGTGCAGTTGCGTGACCGCAATGGGTTCAGGGCCGGGGATCGCGCAGATTCTCTGCCGCTGGTGGCGGGCAGTGAACCGGGCCCGGTCGCTGGCCCTAAAGCGATGGTGCGCTTCTGGGCCGGTCTCTATCAGGGAATGGCGCATTTTTATGCCACTGAATATGATGACGCACTGCGCTGTTTTGCGGAGATTCGCCCACTGATCAGCGCGGTTCCGGCTTATATCTACCTGATGGATCTGCATTTTTACAGCGCCTTATCACTGTGTCAGCAGCGCCGGTCAGCAGACCGCGCGGCGCTGGATCACCATCTGGAGACGTTTTCGGGCTGGGCTCGCCTCAACCCGGGACTGTTTGCTGACAAAGTTGCCCTGCTGCGGGCAGAGCGCGCGCGCCTCAGGCAGGAGACGGGTGATGCGCTGACGCTGTATGAGGAGGCGATCCGGCTCTCACGCCAGGCGGGTTATCTGCACATTCATGCGCTGGCGAATCAGCTGGCGGGCCGCTGCTGCAAAGCCCTGCAGCTTGATACCGCCGCGGACGCCTATCTTAAAGCGGCGATGGCGAGCTGGGAAAACTGGGGTGCGCAGGCGCTGGTGCACCAGCTGGAGCAGCACGTTCCGCATCAGACTGTGCCAGTGCCGGAGAGTGCACTGACCACCATCCCCTTTATGCAGAATGCCTCTTTTTACGATCTGGAGAGCATGCTGACGGCCGTGCGTGCCCTGACCGAGGAGATCAATCTGGATCGGCTGGTGCATACCCTGATGCGTATGCTGCTGGAACGCGCCGGGGCCCAGCGTTGCAGGCTCATCCGGGTTCTGGAGGGCAGCCTTCCGGAGACGCAGGCCTGGGCCGAAAGTACGGCCGATGGCGTGCGGGTGCAGATAGTCAAAGAGCGACCGGTCGCGACCGATCTCCCTTTGTCGGTTCTCTCTGCCGTCATCCGCACCGGTCAGGAGATCCGCACCGGCAAACCGGAAGCGTTCAGCCCCTTCAGTCAGGACCCCTATCTGGTGGCGTCGGGTGCCGCCGTATTGTGTGTGCCGATGTTCAGGCAGGCGACGCTGGTTGGCGTGCTCTATCTGGAAAATCGCCTGATGCCCGACGCGTTTACCGCTGAACACTCGCACATTGTCAAAACCCTGAGTGCGCAGGCAGCCGTCTCGCTGGAGACGGCACGACTCTACGCCGAGTTGCTGGAGGAGAACAACCACCGGCGACGGGTAGAGAAACAGCTGCGCGCCAGTAAAACTTCGCTGATGCTTGGCGAGAAGATCAGCCATACCGGCACCTGGCGCTGGGAGGTCACTGAGGACATGATGCGGGTATCCGATGAGTATGGCCGCATTATGGGCCTGCCCGCCGGCCAGAAAAGATTGTCGATGGCTGACTTTCTGACCCGGGTGCATCCCGATGACCACACCTGTATCAGCGAACTCGTCACGCACAGCGTCAGTCAGGGACGCAGTATGCAGGCTGAGTTCCGCGTGCTCAGACCGGACGGTGAGTGTCGCTATATCAAAGGCATCGGCGAACCGGTAGAAAACTACCCCGACGTTAAAGAGTACTTCGGCACGATTACGGATATCACCTCACAGCGCGCGGCTGAAGATAGTGCGCGAATGGCGCAGGCCGATCTGGCGCGGGTAACACGCGCTAACACGGTCGGGCAACTCACTGCGTCCATCGCGCACGAAATTAATCAGCCGCTGATGTCGATAGTCGCCAACGCCGGAGCCAGCCTGCGCTGGTTAAAGCGGGAACCGCTAATGCTGCAAAATGTTACCAGCGGCCTTAATGAGATTATCAATGAGGGTAAGCGAGCCGGGGAGATTATTCGTGGTCTGCAGGCGCTGACCCGCAACAACGAATCGAACTTCGCCTCTGAGAATCTGCATCTGATCGCCCGGGATATACTGGCGCTCTCCAGGATTGAACTGGAGCGACGGGGGATCTCCCTGGAGCTGAAGTTCAGGGCCGTAAAAGCGGATATTTTCTGCGATCGCGTGCAGATTCAGCAGGTGCTGCTGAATCTGGTGATCAATGCTATCGATGCCATGTCCGATGAATTACCCCGCGCAGCCCTGCTGCGTCTCACCTCCGAAAACCCGACGCCGGAAACGCTGCGGTTTGAGGTGCAGGATAGCGGCTGCGGCTTACCGGATGAGGTGCGTGAGCGGATCTTTGAGTCGTTCTACACCACGAAAAAAAGCGGCATGGGGATGGGGCTGACCATCAGCAAAGGGATCATCAAAAAGCATCACGGTGAGTTAGGTGCGGAAAACCGGGCGGAAGGCGGCAGTCGCTTCTGGTTCACGCTTCCGCTGGGATAAGGGTGCAGCGTCGCTGCGCAGGCACTCAGCGACGCCGGGTATGATCGATGTTGAGCCGTTCTGCCGCCCGGACCAGATCGGTCAGCGAACGCGCATTCATCTTCTCCATCACCCGCCGCTTGTGGACTTTTGCCGTGATTTCACTGACACCCATCTCGGCGGCAATCTGCTTGTTCAGCAGGCCACTGATTGCCAGCAGCATCACCTCACTTTCACGCGGGGTCAGCGTCTGATGTCGCTGCAGTAACTCTCGCCGCTCCTCGGAGGAAGCCATATTCTGCTCAGCGATGCGTAAGGCTTCCGAGACCGCCTGCAATATACGGTCGGGATCGACCGGTTTAGTCAGAAACTCATACGCGCCGGTTTTCATCGCCCGCACCGTGACCGGAATCGTGCCGAAGCCGGTCAGAAAGATGGTGGGAATGGCATATCCGCGATCGATTAACGACCGGGCGATATCAAACCCATCTGCGTCCGGCAGATTAATATCCAGAATCAGGCAACAGGGCAGGGACGTCAGCGTGTGCGCCAGAAACGCTTGCGCAGAAGAAAAAGCGATGACCGTGTAATTGTCAGCAATAAAGAGATTGCACAATGCAGAGGTCACTGCTGCGTCGTCGTCAACGATATATACGATGGGATTCATTGGAACCTCATTCCAGCCAGTTATTTACTGGTCAGTTAATTAATCATGACGTACCAGAAGGCCCTGATGAGAAGTCACGGGCAGGGTTAACAGGATATTACCATAACAATTATCATTATCATCCTTTTATTGCAGGGGCGCACTGATTCGGATAAATGGCTGATTGGTATGGCTAAATGATGAGCGCCCACGCCTGATGTGAGCGCGAATTTCACGGTGGGCAATATCGGGACAGGCTCAGTTCATCCTCCTGTTTATAACAGGCTGAGAGGAGTGACCAGCGGACAGGAGAATAGGGCTGTTGCGGCATCATAATAATCCATAGAGCGGCCGAGACGATAAAATCGTTTCAGCCTTATTTCGTCTGAAATAATGAAGTGACGGTGCGTTATTATACTCAGTTAATAAGCGGTAAGGTAAACCGGCACCTGTCAGATAAACACGGAGACGTTTTCTGCCGAAAAAAGCGTTATGCAAGGCAGGATAAAACGCGCGTGACGTTTCAGATAAATGGCTTCTCACTTTTTCATAGTTACAACATACCTGATAAGAGGCCTGAACACCCTTCTTCAGCAGCGGCATAAATGTCGCTTAGCAGCGGAACCCCATTGAGCCGGGCATCGTCCGACGCCTGCCTCATCAGGCGCGCTGATTTTGGCTGGTAAAAAGTCATTACATTTAAAAAAAGCCTTAACTGTCAGCGATTAACCCGGATAAGCGTAGCCGTACAGATGGCGTAGTGGCTAATCCTCACTAAGCTTGTGAGGCAACCCTATAAATTCAGGGGTATTTTTCCAGCCGGAAGCTATTCGCAATGTCGCCATGGGGCTTATATGAGTGAAAATTACTGCACTATTGTTTTCAATGGTGAACGGATGCAGGGCCTGGCCGACCAGCCGCTGATCGATTTTCTGGATGCCCAGGGAAAAAAATTGCCTCATGTCTGTTACCATCCGGCGCTGTCGCCCTTACAGAGCTGTGATGTCTGCTGGGTGGAAGCCAACGGTGAGCGGGTGCGGGGCTGTACGCTGCGAACCGAAGAGGGCTTAACGGTGCAGAGTGAAGGCCAGGTGCTGGAGGCGATGCAGCAGGAGGGGATGGATCGCCTGCTTAACCGTCATGAGCTCTACTGCACCGTCTGCGAACACAATACCGGGGACTGCACGCTGCATAACGCCGTGGCCGATATGCATATTCCGATTCAGTACTATCCTCATCAGCCCAAGCCCTACGCGAAAGATCACTCTAATCCGTTTTACACCTACGACCCTGACCAGTGCATCCTGTGCGGTCGCTGTGTTGAAGCGTGCCAGAATGTCGAGGTTAACGAGACGCTCTCCATTGACTACACTCAGGCCCACCCGCGTGTGCTGTGGGATGGCGGCACCGAAATCGCCGGTTCCAGCTGCGTCAGCTGTGGTCACTGCGTCACCGTCTGCCCCTGCAATGCACTGCTGGAAAAAACCATGCAGCCCGATGCGGGACCTTTTACGGCGATGGATGAAGGGCTGAAGCGCCCGCTTATCGACTTCGTCAAAGCGCTGGAGAACAGCATCGGCATGGAGCCGATCACCGGCGTTTCAAAAATTGATGTGGCACTGCGGCAGTCGGAAATCAAACGGACTAAAACGGTCTGTACTTACTGCGGCGTCGGATGCAGTTTTGAAATCTGGACCCGCGATCGCCACATCCTGAAAATTCAGCCGGTGGCAGAGGCCCCCGCCAACGGTATTTCGACCTGCGTGAAAGGCAAATTCGGCTGGGACTTCGTGAACAGTCCTGAAAGACTGACCACCCCGCTGATCCGTGAGAACGGACGTTTCCGGCCCGCCAGCTGGGATGAGGCGCTGCAAAGGGTGGCGGAGGGGTTGCAGGCCGTGGCGCGGCGTCACGGCGGGGATGCGATTGGCTTTATCGGCTCCAGTAAAGCCAGCAACGAAGAAGCCTATCTGACGCAGAAAATTGCCCGGCTGATCTTCGGCACTAACAACGTCGACAACTCCTCCCGTTACTGCCAGAACCCGGCGACAGAGGGACTGTTTCGCACCGTGGGTTATGGCGGTGACGCCGGAACGATTGCAGACCTGCAGCAGACGGAACTGATAGTCCTGGTAGGCAGTAACCTCTCTGAAAACCACCCGGTTATCGCCTCTCACATCAAACAGAGTCACAAACATCGCGGTCAGAAGCTGCTGGTTGTCGATCCGCGCCGTCATGAAATGGCAGAGCGTGCCGATTGCTATCTGCGCATCCGTCCCGGCACCGATCTGGTGTGGGCCTCAGCGATGGCGAAATATATGTTTGACCACGGTTATGCCGATGAGTCATTTCTGGCGCAGCGGGTTAATCAGGTGGAGGCGTACCGGGCTTCACTGGCTCCCTTTACCCTGGCTTTTGCCAGCGAGATTTGTGGCCTGAGCGAACCGGCGCTGATCGAAGCCGCAGAGATGATCGGCCAGGCGGGCAGTGCCTGTATTTTATGGGCGATGGGCATCACGCAGCACAGCCACGGCGCAGACACCAGCACGGCACTGTCGAATCTGCTGCTGGTCACCGGCAACTATGGCCGGCCCGGCACCGGTGGCTATCCGATGCGGGGCCATAACAATGTGCAGGGCGCCAGTGACTTTGGCTGTCTGAGTAATCTCTACCCTGGCTATGAGAAAGTGACCGATCCGGCAATGCGTGAAAAATGGGCGCATGCCTGGGGCGTGGCACCGGAAGCGCTCTCCGACAAAGCGGGGGCCGATAACTTTAAAATGGTGAAAGAGGCCGGTGAGGGCACGATTCGCGCAATGTACATCACCGGGGAGGATACGGCCTTTGCCGATGCCGATTCCGCGTCGGTGCACGCTGCCTTCAGTAAACTGGAATTTATGGTGGTGCAGGACATCTTTATGTCGCGCACCGCTGAATTTGCCGATGTCGTCTTACCCGGCTGCCCGAGCGTCGAAAAAGAGGGCACCTATGTCAACACCGAGCGGCGTATCCAGCACTTCTCTCCGGCGATGAAACCCCTGGGTGACAGCCGACCTGACTGGCAGATTTTTACCGAACTCGCCGCCCGTCTGGGCCACCCGTGGCACTATCCGAATCCCGGTGCGATCATGGCGGAAGCGGCAGGGATTGCAGAAATCTTTGCGGGCGTCAGCTATGAACAGCTGGTCGGCTGGCAGTCCCAGCTCTGGCCGGTGAGCGCGGCAGGCGAAAGTACTCCGCGGCTCTATACCGAGCGGTTTAACTTCCCGGATGGCAAAGCCCGGCTCTATCCGCTGAGCTGGCAGCCTCCCGCCGAGCAGGAGGATGCGGAATATAATCTGCTGCTGAATAACGGCCGGATGCTGGAGCATTTTCAGTCGATGAATCAGACCGGGCAGGGCGGACGCATGCTGTCACTCTCGCCCAACGCCTTTGTGGAGATCTCACCTGAGCTGGCGGCGTCGCGCAGCCTGACCGAAGGGGAGTGGGTGCGTATCACCTCGCGGCGCGGTTCGGTCGATGTGCCCGTTGTCATTACCGAACGCGTGGCCGGTCATATTCTCTTTATGCCAATCCACCACGGAAAGGATGGCGTTAATGCCCTGACCGGGGAACATCACGATCCTGATGTCAACACACCCGCCTATAAAGAGATTGCCGTCAATATGAAGCGCATTGACCGCCGGCCGCAGCCCGATCCGATGCCGCTTCACAACTTCCGGCACGGCAGCCGGACCCCACTCGATCATCTGCCCATTGAGCAAAAGTGGCAGCAGGCCGGCTATCGTGAGCCACCTGAACATGTTGAAAAACCGGAGAAATTTTAATGGCTGAACGGATAACATATCAGGTCACGCCTGCGCGAACCGAACCGACCGCCAGAGAGGCGATGGATGAGCTGATTGAAAATCTCCACCAGCACGGTTTTCTGCGCCTGGCGAACGATCTGGTGAAGTCGAATAGCGAGGTGGGTAAGATTCTGGTATCGGGTCTTAATCAGCCCGGCACGCAGAATGCCCTTCAGAACATTTCGCTGCTGATGATGACGCTGGGCAGCGTACCGCCCGAGCGGTTCAATCATCTTTTGCAGGCAGTGCGTGAGGCGGCAATGGCCGTCAAACCGGCGCGGGAAGAGGCCCGTCAGGAAAAAGCCGCGCCGGGCATTCGCGGCATCATCCGTCTGCTCAATGATGAGGAGCTGTGGCGCGGCCTGCGTCCTCTCCTGACGGCGCTGGATGTCTTCTCTCAGCAGATCGACAGGGAAGAGGAGAAGCCGATCACCCGTTTCAGCGGCAAACCGAGCCGGGATTAGTGCTTCCCGGCTGGCTCAGCGGGTCGTCGTGTAAACCAGATGACCCGCGATCCCACCGGCGCCGCCATCTTTGGGGTGATTCATGCCATCGGAGACCGGCACGTCGGTGAAATCAAAGGGCGAAACCCCGTCCAGGCAGGCGACGTTCACGCCGAACTGATCGGGTTGCGAGCGGCTCTGATGGAAGGTGTAGATGCCGCAGACCGAGCAGAAGTAGTGTCCCACCTGTTTGCTGTTAAAGCGATATTCGGTGAGCTGCGCCTCACCCTGCGTTAACGCCACGTGGGTGGCAAATACCACGACTGCGCCGCGCATCCGGCAAAATGAGCAGTTGCAGCGGCGCACCGTGTTAAACCCATCTTTCAGCGTCACCCTGAATGCCACTGCGCCACAGTGGCATTGAGCCGTTAGTTCTTCGTGCATTGCCTTCTCCCGTGTCGTAATTCCAGCCAGCTTTCAGCCTACGCCAAAGCCTGAGTTTTGACAGCCTCCGCGCCGGATTTGTTGCTAACACGGAGAGCGGGGGTGGTCAGCGCGGGGTAAAGCGGCTGCAGAGTGTGAACGCCGTCGCGGTTACCTCTCCAGCCTGACCCAGCGGCGGCCCGCCAGCACCGTCAGAGCCACGATGGTCAGGCCTGCGGCCAGATGCATGGAGAAGTCGATGGCATGCAGGTGGGTTTCATGGCATAGCGACAGCAGCATAGATGAGGTGAATGCGCTGCTGCAGCCGGTCAGGGCCAGACTGCGCGCCGGATGGAGTGATCGGGTGCGCTGCAGGGCAACCACAGAGATCAGCATCATCGGCATACTGGCAGAGAGCATAAACAGATAGCAGTGTATCCCTTCACCAAACCGGCCTGCTGCCGCTGGCGGTTCCGACGATGACATATTGATCAGATTCAGCGCCAGCCAGATTGCCGTCAGCACCGCCGAACCGCGCAGGCTGAGGGGTTTCCTGCCCGCAATGCTCAGTGTAAAGGCCGCCGCCAGCATGTTGCCCGCGATGATAAGTGACAGCACCAGGCCGGCAAGCGCCAGTAACGCGCCGGGCTGCGACCAGTCTGTCAGCCTGGTGTGAAATGCCCAGCTGCTCAGCGCACCGCACGGCAGGGCCAGCGCGATCCAGCCCGCCACCCGCCAGGGTGTTGGCCACACCCGCCGTACCGGCTGCGCAGAGGCGCTGAGCTGATTGATTAACTGGTCATGATTTTTCATGATGACCCCGTCCATATTTACGAAGATTAACCATTGCGCGATGCAACAGGGATTTAACCGCAGAGAGCGACTGATGCGTTTCAGCGGCCGCCTGCGCCAGGCTCTGCTCACGCAGATGTACGGATTCAACAATTTCCCGCTGGCGCAGCGGAAGGGTGTCCAGATAACCCGAGAGGATATCGGCATCGGCGGCGGTGTCAGCCCCGGCAGCAGGCTGGCGTTGCAGCACCTCCTCATCCTGGACTTCCTGACGTCGGCCATGCTGACGCAGCGCATCAATGGTCCGGGCAGCGGTGATAGCCGCTACCCAGGGGAGGATAGGCCGCTGCGGATCGTAGGTATGCCGCACCCGGTGGATCGCCAGCAGCGTCTCCTGAATCACATCCTCAGCCAGGGCCTCGTCGCGGATTTTTTTGCACACCAGCGCCCGGATGGCCGGAACCATCGCTTTCAGTAACTGGTTATAGGCCGCTCTGTCGCCCGCCTGTGCGCGTGCCATCAGCGCTGGCCACTGCTGTGCGCGCCGATCAGTTTCTGGCATCGGACATCAGCCGGTCAGCGCCCCAGGCGCATGTTGGTTCAGTCGTTTCAGGTTTTCTTTCCTTTTTCCGTCGCCTTATCCAGCGCTGAAATGACAATCCCCGGCGTCAGCACCTGTGGCAGCACTTCCGGTTTCCCCCCGTCAGCCGGGTAGACCACGTAGAGCGGGAGTCCGCCACGACCGAAGTCGCTGAGTGCCTGTTCCACATCAGGATTGTACTGGGTGGAGTCCGCCACCATGTAGATCGTACTGGTGCGCGCCATCGCGGCTTTTACCGCCTGCGTCGACAGCGAAGTGCGGTCGTTGACCTGACAGGTGATACACCAGGAGGCCGTGAAGTTCACTAAAATGGGCTTGCCCTGGCCTTTGATCGCGTCAACGTTTTGCGGTGACCAGGCAACGGCAGCGGCCGCCTGTGAGGCGCTATCTGTGTCGGCAGGTGCGGCGGCAAAACTGTTGAGGTTCATCAAAGGCACCACGACCAGCGCGAGGAAAAACGCGGTGGCAACATGCAGCATCCCGTGATGCTGACCCATCATACGGCGTTTCTGCGCCATGCCATACAGCCACGCTGCAAAACTCAGCAGCAGGCAGCAGGCCAGGATCGCGGCCAGAGCGGCTGAGCCTGCCTGACGTTCCAGTACCCAGATCAACCAGCCCACCGCGCCGAGCATCGGGAAGGCCAGGCCCTGTTTGAGTGTGTTCATCCAGGCGCCCGGTTTTGGCAGAATCCGCGCCAGCACCGGGAAAAAGGAGATCAGGGTGAAGGGGGCAGCGAAGCCCAGCGCCAGCGCGATAAAGATCACCAGGCTGACCAGCGGGGGCTGCGTCAGCGCGTAGCCTACTGCGCTCGCCATAAAAGGTGCGCTACAGGGCGTGGCGACGATAATAGCCAGCGCGCCGGTCAGTGCCGACCCCACCAGACCACCGCGGTCGCTTCCCACGCCGCCAACCCGCTGTATCGACAGCCCGACTTCAAACAGTCCGAGCAGGTTCAGCGCCGAACCCAGCATCACCAGAATCAGGGCAGCAATGACCAGTGGCGATTGCAGCTGAAAGCCCCAGCCCACCGATGCACCGCCTGCCCGTGCCAGCAGCAGCACCGCCGTCAGGGCGACCATGGTCACCACGACGCCGAGCAGAAACGCCACGCCCTCCGCTCTGGCGTGCGAAGGGGTAGCGTGATGGCGGATCAGGCTCAGCGCTTTCAGTGAAATCACCGGAAACACGCAGGGCATGAGGTTCAGAATAATGCCGCCCAGAAAGGCGGCTGCAATCGCAGTCAGCATGATTTACCTGCTCAGATGATGAAGTTATGCCGGGTTGGCCTGACGATATTTCTTAACGGCATCCATGGCTTTCTGGATATGCGCGTCAGGGTTTTTATCGGTGTAGCTCAGCAGGATTTTTCCATCGGGCGCGATGACGTAAGAGGTGCGGTCTGACACCTTCTGCCCCTTCATCTCCATCGTGCTCTTATACTCTGCGGCAACTTTCGCACCCGGATCGGCGGCAACGGTAAACTTGTCACGGCACTCAAGCTGAGAGAACTTCGCAATCTGATCGGTGTTACCCGCGGTCACGCCAATGACGGTCGCACCCAGTTTACTGAACTCGTCGGTCGCTTCAGCAAAATCATGCGCTTCCAGCGTGCAGCCCGCACTGAAGGCCGCAGGGAAAAAGTAGAGCACAACCGGGCCTTTTTTCAGGGCCTGTTGCAGTGAAAAGGTGGTGGATTTACCCGCCAGGGCCGCATCCAGTTTAAAATCTGGCGCTTTCTCTCCAGCCTGTAATGCCGCAAAGGCGGAGGTTGCCGGAACACTCAGGGCCAGCAGCGTCGCGACAGCCAGGGTTTTCAGGGTCTTTTTCATTGGCTTTACTCTCTCCATTGACGATCAGACGGGGTTGTCTGACGTCCCTGTTAACAGGTTCGTTTAAAACTGGAAAAAGTTGCGGCGTCTGAAAGTTTTTTTATCGTTTTTTTAATCCACTGTTATCTGCCGGTTATGAGAACAGTGCGTGTCACAGGCTGAATCGAGTAAAGCCAGACATGTTCAGTTTCACAAAATCCGTCGTGATTATTCATTTCCGGACGCTTTTATGTGATTCAGCCCGCATTACTGTCGCTAAAACAGAGCCATTTCACGTCAGGTGAGCATCGTCACGTTTCTTTTAACCTTCAGTCAGTAAATTTTACTTATGTTATGAAAAAACGATTCAGCTAACGGAGCGATGAATGAAGATTAAACTGGCGTTAACAGTACTGGCGGTGCTGGTTTCAGGTTCTGCTGCGGCAAAAACCTGGGTGCTGACGAGTGCTGAACAAGGCACGGAGCAGGGAAACTGGCAGATTTCCAGCGGTGAGCTGAAGTTGCAGGGTAAACCGTTCAGCATCGAACAGAAAGTGCTCCACGGCGGTAAGCAGGAGGGCAGTAAGATCCTGACGATTCGCAGTCAGGATGGCCTGACCATTACGCTGAGTCCGACCCGCGGGATGAATCTGTTGCGCGTGGAAGGTTTTGGTTCCCGTATGGGCTGGGATTCTCCCGTGAAAGAGGTGGTCAACCCGGCTTACATCAATCTTGAAAGCCGTAATGGCCTGGGCTGGCTGGATGGCTTTAATGAGATGATGGTGCGCTGCGGCTATGAATGGACCGGTCATCCGGTGACGGACGAAGGGCGCATCTATACGCTGCACGGCAAAGCCGGTAACACACCTGTCTCTCAGCTGGAGGTTGAAGTGGCTGATGCGGCACCCCATGAGATCCGCATTCGGGGTCTGATTAAAGAGAGCACCTTTAAGAAAGCCGATTTGCAGACCCTGACCGAACTGCGCTATGTGCCGGGCAGTAACAGCTTCAGCCTGCATGATGTGCTGACCAACCATGCTGACTATCCGCATGACTATCAGATCATCTATCACAGCAACTTCGGCACGCCGATTCTGGAAGAGGGCGCACGCTTCCTGGCACCGATGTCCGGTATCAGTCCGTTCAACGACTATGCCAAAGCCGGATTAAAAGAGTGGCAGACCTATAAAGGTCCGACCAAAGATTTTGATGAGATGGTGTTTAACATCAAGCCGCTGTCGGACAGCAATCACCAGACCGTTGCCGCAGTCATCAATAAAGCCGGGACGGGCGGTGCCTCAATCCAGTTTGATACCCGCCAGCTGCCGCTGCTGACCCTGTGGAAAAATACCGACACCCTGAAACAGGGTTATGTCACCGGTATTGAACCCGGTACCAGTTATGCCTATCCGGTGACGATTGAACGTGAGCAGAAGCGCGTAAAGCAGCTGCAGCCGGGTGCAAGCACCGCGTTTGATCTGACTTACACCCTGCTGCACAGCAGCGAGCAGGTCAGTGATGTAGAGAAACGCATCAGGAGCATTCAGGGCGAGACGAAGATTGACGAGAGCGAGACGCCGATCGCGAAAGAGTAACGCCCCCTGCTGTCCCGACGCTGCCGATGGGCACGTCGGGATCTTCCTTCTGAACCGGGTCACGTCATGAGGCTATTGAGGGTCTGAAAGCGCGAAAAACCACGCAGCCGGTAAAAATCAGGACCTGGATCGTGTTTGAGGACGCGCTGAAACCCTGCAGCGGATTATTACTGTGCCTTCACTCATTACAGCAGGGCATCACTCATGGTCAGAACACGCCTTATCGCGTTATCCCTTTTATTTTTCTGTGCAGGAGGACAGGCAGCGCCGGGATTCCGGCAGGTGGAGTTATCAGACTCGGCGGGAAGTCCTCTCAGTGTGGCCATCTGGTATCCGGCAATCCAGCAAGGGAAGAGAGAAACGGTCGGAGAAAATGCCGCTTTTGTCGGGGTCAGCGTGATCCCTGATGCCTCCCCGATACCTGGCAGGCATCCTCTCGTTGTGATTTCGCATGGCTACAACGGAAGCTGGAGAAACCTCTCCTGGCTGGCAGCCGCCCTGGCCGCGCAGGGATACATTGTCGCCGCTCCCGATCATCCCGGTACGACGACGTTCGATCAGAATCCTGACGCGGCCAAAAAACTGTGGCGGCGCCCCCGTGAACTCTCGCGGGTGATTGATTTCATCAGCCTCCATTCCGATCTTGCTGGCGCTGCGGACACCACACGAATCGCGGCTATCGGGCACTCGCTTGGCGGATGGACGGTGCTTTCACTGGCCGGAGCGCGTTTCGACCCTTCGCTTTTCCTGAGCAGCTGTCAGCGATTTCCGCGTCGTGGTGACTGCAGGCTGACAAATAAGCTGGGAATGAATGAGGTGGCCGCACAGGATCGCTTCTCTGATCTTCGTGATAGCAGGATCGGTGCCGTGGTTTCACTCGATGCGGGTTTAGCGCCGGGTTTTACTTCCCAAAGTCTCACCCGAATGACGCTGCCTATTCTTATCCTGGCGGCGGGTAATGACAGCCTGGGAGAGCTGCCTGCGGCGCAGGAGTCTGCCTATATTGCGGATAACCTGCCTGCATCCCTGCACCATTACCGCATCGTTAAGGGCGCTACGCATTTCAGTTTTATGCAGTTATGCAAACCGGGTGGCGAGAAGCTTATAGATGAAGCTTCTCCCGGCGACGGCATCGTGTGTCAGGATGATCGGGGCGCTGACCGCGGAGCACTGCATCAGCAACTGACGAGCCAAATCACGCTTTTTCTGCAGTCAGCCCTGAATTATCCCGCGCCTGCTGACGATACGCCCCCGGCGACGTTCCGGAAAGCCGCAGGAATTCACGATTAAAATTAGACTTCGTCATAAAGCCTGATTCCATCATGATGTGCGTCACGGGCAGAGCGGTGTTAATCAGCAACGCTTTTGCCCGTTCAACCCTGAATCCATTAATCCACTGTGAAACATTGCACTGTCTGACCGAGTTAACGGCGGCAGAAACATGGCGGGCAGGTATGCCGGTTTTCCTCGCCAGCAGCGCCAGTGTCACATCCGGATTCAGGTAGAGTTCATCCTCACGAACCTGCTTTTCCAGCTTACTGTATAAGGCGGTCAACTCAGCCGTCCCGGCTCTCTCTTTATCTCTGTTCTGCTCCTGACCGGGGGCTGACCCGATGAGCGTGGGCGGATTGATGAGTCTGAAGATAAGCGTTCCCACCAGAGGCAGCAGCGCAAATTGCGTAACTGCCACGATCGAGGTGGCATATTTCCCCCCGCTGAAGCTGAAGTCGACAGCAATCAGAAGGTCAGTCAGCGAAGAGGAGCAGAGAAAGAAACCCGCAAACAGCGCGAGCCTGTCAGAGTGAGAAATCTCACCCGGTCGCAGAGAACGGAAAGGGGGTTTTCCCGTCGCTCTGAAAAGAGCCACGCCATAACTGAAAAACAGTATGCCCAGCACGACATCTGTCGCCGGCGCCCACAGCAGTCGGATCAGTAGTGACAAAACGACGGGTACAAACAGCATCAGCACATAGCGCTTCTGCCTGTGCTCGCCGGGCGGCACGAAACTGCTCCATGCAATAGCGGGCAGAAAAATGGCCATGACTGACTGCAGGTTTCTCAGTAGATCGGAGTGAAACTCCCAGCGCAGCGTATTGATTAATATCAGGATGAAGCTGGCAAAAAGGAAGCGCAGTGCGCCGTTATGGCGCGCGCCTGCTATGCAGAGGGCCGCGATCAGCAAAAGCAGAGCAATCAGCGTAATGACGGGAAAGGGCACCGAGAGCATAGAGGTATAACCAGAACAGGAATTTTACTGAATGATTACATAAATGTCAGAGGGTTGTCTTCTCTGCCGGAAGTCCGTCGCGGAAATGAAAAGGCGCATGCTCATTTAACATAACGGCGCGTCACGACTGACTGTTCATGGCACGCAGCGCCATCCGCAGATGGTGTTCTATAAAATCGGTCTTGAGCGCGCTGTAACGCTGGCTGTCATTGCGGCACAGTGAAGCTGCCGCCTGTTTAAGCTCAGCGTAATCATCAGCAACCCGTCTGTTTTCTCTCAGGTAATCACGAAAGGCAAGATGCCGCAAAATCTCTTTATCTCCCGCCGCGAACGCATGCAGATGATGACTGCGCTGATCGCCTCCCTTAGTGAAATATCTGCGTCCGGCAATGCCCGATTCACCGCGCGCAAGATATCCGGCGCGGCTCAATGCAGGGGAGCAGGTATCCAGTGCATTGATGTCAGTTACTTCCAGCAGGATATCAATGATGGGTTTGGCCGCAAGTCCGGGTACTGACGTACTGCCGATATGATGAAGGACGATAACCGCGCCATTCAGTAATGTTTTTAGCATGACACTTTCGGCCGCAAACAGTGCAGGCCATTGATTATCGTAGGGCACAACAACAACGGTTCGCATAGCAGCATGCTCTCTGAAACACTTATTTAACATAAGATAGATTATGCGCATTTAGCAGCCATCTGATTTTATGCCTGCGGCAACGCTGTCTCGTGCAGATGGCGCCATCGTATATTGCCATCATCCTCTGATTCAAACACCACCGTAGAAAAACGGAGCGTGGCGCTTTGTCCGGGAAGCTGCTGCCACTCTTTATAGACGACGGTGGCAGATTTTTCGCCTTCAGCAATGACCTGCATATCGCCGATATCAATGTTCAGACCCGGTCTTGCCCCACGCTGCGTGCGGAAAAAAGTGTTCAGAGCAGCAAAGTCCAGCACGGTGCCGCCCGGTGTCACCATGGAGAACGCAGGACTAAAACGGCCCAGCAGTTTCTCGCAAACGTCATCGTGAGCCGTTTCATCGCCGAGCCAGCGGCTGATCAGCGTATGGGCATCCAGAACTTCCTGACAGTAACGGTTCATTTTTCACTCCTCATTAAGGGTACTAACAACCTTTTGATTTGAAATACGAAAACAGCACAGCACAGGAACGACAGCGCTGCATGCCGCTATAACAAAACAGAGATGATAAGCGCGCATCACCGGGAAGCCTGTATTCACCAGCAGGTTAAACAGCAGGCTGACCAGTGTGACACCCAGGCAAAAACTGAGTTGCCGGTTGATATTCCATATGGCACTGGCATCAGCCAGATCGTTATGGGTGATTTGAATAAATGCAGAACTCTGAGCCGTGCTGCTACACAAGCTGCCACCCAATCCCATCAACGTGAATGCGATGACAAAAACAACGGCATCTGCTGTCTGGTCTGTCATTGCCAGCATACCAATGCCTGCAGCCTGCACCAGACATCCAGCGATAAACAGCGGGCGCGGTCCCCAGAGGTTAAATCGCCTGCCGGTCAGACTGATGGCGGCAAAGGAAGCCAGTGACCATGGCAGCATCAGTGCGCCCGCAAAGCCTGCGTGCATAGCAAGCTGGTTTTGCAGATAGAGCATGGTGAGCATACTGACCCCGGTGAACACCCCGGGTATGAACTGATAAATCAGCATGGCGGTCTGCAGAAGCGGCTCCCTGACAAGGTGCAGGTTAATCAGGGGATGGCGCTTTCCCAGCGCGTTCTTCACGTAGCCAGCCAGCGTTATCACACCCATAAGCAGCATCCCTGCCCCCAGAGCAAAGCGGTCAGCTTCACCCAGCGCGGTCAGCCCGAGAAGGATTAGCGTGAGCGCGGTACAGCTGCTGATTAAACCCACCAGGTCCAGAGCTTCAGATGATTCCTGCGCCCTCTCTGCTTTCAGCCAGCATGCCGCCAGAACAAACGCCACACCCGCGAGTGGCAGGCTGCTCAGGAACACCCAACGCCAGTTCAGACTCTCCACCAGCACACCCCCCAACAGAGGCGAAAGTGCAGGTGCGAGCAAAGCTACCAGCATGACGGCAGACGATAACTTTGCGCGTTCACTGCGCCTGTAGAGCTGATAAGTCATCGTCTGACCCAGGGGGATCAACAGTCCGCCGCCGAGACCCTGGATGAAACGCCACAGGATGAGCTGAGCCATTGAGGTTGATGCGCCTGTGCCACAGGTGCCAGCCATAAAAACCAGCAGTGAAAGCATAAACAGGCGTCTGGACCCTATACGCCTGGCCAGCCAGCCACTCAGCGGGATGACCAGTGTCAGACCCAGGATGTAACCATTACTTATCCACGCCAGCTGGCTCACCGGTGCATCAAACTGTCTGCCGATCTCAGGGTATGCCACATTGGCGATAAACATATTCACTAAGTCGACGAAAAAACCCAGCAGATAAAGGCTGGCCACGCGCCCGCGATAACTCATATTTTTTCCGGCGTAGAGAACAGGAGGCACGCAGTATAGGGGGAGCCAGTATGGGGATAAATTCACCCCCGCTTGTTACACTGTCAAAATTATTTTGACAATGGTCTCACCCAAAGGAAGCACAATGATCAATATGCAGCGGCTAGGAATCTTCGTCGCCGTCGTCGGGGCTGGCAGTTTTACCGGGGCCGCTCAGACGCTCGGACTTACCCGGGCCGTCGTGAGCTTCAACATCAAACAGCTTGAAGAAGAGCTGGGTGTCTCGTTACTCGTCAGAAGCACCCGACGTGTTTCAGCCACCGATACCGGCGAACGATTTTATCATCGCTGCCTTCAGCTGCTTCAGGATGCGGAAAGCGTGCTGGAGGATGTTCGCGGCGATCACACAGGATTAAGCGGCTCACTCAGGATTACGACTACCCCTGAGTATGGTGCGCGCGTCATCGTGCCAGCCCTGGCTGCGTTTGCGGAAAAACACCCTCAGCTGCGGATACAGCATGTGTCATCGTCTCAGACCGATGACCTTATTGCCGGGCGCTTTGATGTGGCGATACGTCTGGGTCATCTTGCCGATTCGACTCATCATGCGCGACGCCTCGATCAATTTGCGATTTATGCGGTTGCAGCGCCCTCTTACCTCAACACCCTGGCTCACTCCGCCATCAAGAATCCCGAACAGCTCGCGTCAGCAACATGGATAGCGCACAGTCGTCTGTCGACGCCCTTAAGCTGGCAGATAGTGACCCCGGACGGAGAGAGTGTGCTTCTGAGCGCCCGTCACCCCGCCAGGATTGTCGCCGACAGCGCTTCATCTTTACGGGCTTTTGCGTTATCAGGGGCAGGCGTGGCGATCCTGCCTGAGTGGCTTGTTGCAGATGACATTGCGAATGGCGGATTAGTTCGCTTGCTGCCCGATCATCACTTTCCGCAGCAGGGGATTTATGCGCTTTACCCCAATACGCGCCATGTGCCTGAGAAAGTCCGATCGTTTATCGATTTCCTGCATCAGCGGCTCACGTCCCTCAGAGGGTAATGGTCCGTCATTAAGCAAAAGTCAATACCGCATAAAAACCCGCTAACCCCTTTATTACTATAAGATTTTGCTCTGGTTCAGTGCGGTTATTCGCTGGTGATGAGAGAACCCCCATGCTATTAAATCTTAGGTCACTATGACATTCACCTGACTCCGGGAAATAAACATGAAAAAGAACGTCTCTCTCGCGTTACTGTTTTCGCTCACCGCTTTCTCACAGGTGGCTCTGGCGCAGCAGACGCTGCGCTTCGGGGTTGACCCGACATTCCCCCCTTTTGAATCTAAGGCGGCAGATGGGTCGCTGCAGGGTTTTGACATCGATATTGGTAATGCCATCTGTGCGCAGGCAAAGGTGAAGTGTCAGTGGGTGCAGATGGGGTTCGACAGCAGCATCCCTGCCCTTCAGGCGAAGAAATTTGATGCCATCCTGTCAGCGATGTCGATGACCGATAAGCGTCGCCAGCAGGTGGCTTTCAGTGACATGCTCTACAACACCCCCAGTGCGTTACTGGCACCGGCGGCCAGTAATCTGACGACCGACGTTGCCTCATTGCGCGGCAAGACGATCGGGGTGGCTCAGGGCACCATTCAGGAAACGTACGCCAAAACTAAATGGGAAGGCCAGGGCGTGAAAGTCATCTCTTACCCTAATCAGATGGAGGTCTATCCCGATCTGGTTGCCGGGCGTCTCGATGGCAGCCTGGCCAACGCGGTTTCCGCTGAGCAGGGATTTCTCACTACTCAGGAAGGCAAGCCTTACGCCATTAAAGGCACCCTGGTGGATAAAGCGATATTTGGCGATGGTGTGGGTATCGCGTTACGCAAGGGCGATGATGCTAACCTGAAGATGATCAACGCGGCGCTGGCGGAGCTTCATCACAACGGCACCTACGACCAGCTGACCAGAAAGTACTTCAGATTCAGGGTTTACCCGTGACGGTCCCGCGCGACGATTGCAGGCGTCTGGAAACTATGGCCTTGCCCGACTATCAGGTTCAGCGCGCACGCTTTCTGGTGGCTGCAGAGCGCACAGGTGCGGTGGTGACCTCTTACCGCCATCCCCTGCCTGGCCCGCAGGGCGAGGCGCTCTATACGGATGTGGCCCGACGGGGTCCTGCCGACGCGTCACGCGTGATGCTGGTTATCTCCGGCATACACGGCGTCGAAGGTTATTATGGCTCGGATTGCCAGATAGCCTGGCTGGAGACGCGCGACGAAAACGCGCTCCCTGCTGACACGGCGCTGGTGCTGGTGCATCTGCTTAATCCCTGGGGCGCGGCCCATCTGCGGCGCGTCAATGAAGATAATATCGATCTTAACCGTCATTTTATTGACTTCAGCCAGCCGCTGCCCGCTAACCCCGCCTACGCCGGGTTACACTCCCTTTATCATGGCGACCGTGACAGCGCTGATCGGCAGCTGACCGAAGTCCTGCGTGACACCGGCTGGCAGGCAGTTAAACGCATTGCAGAAGCGGGACAGTATACGTCTGCTGAAGGCTTTTTCTTTGGCGGAACACAGCCCGCCTGGTCCTTTAACACGATGGCGGAGATCGTTGCGCAGCATCTCTCCGTGGCGAAAACCATCATCAGCTTCGATCTCCACACCGGAGCCGGAGCCTGGGGCCATCCCATGCTGCTCTCCATTGCAGAGCAGCATTATGCCGCCCATGAGTGGGGCAAAGACATTTATGGCGAGTGGCTGACGCTGCTCTATACCGGTGCCGGGCGGGAAAGCGCCACCGGCATTACGGCAACCGCAACAGGCTATCTGTCACAGTATCTGCTGACCTCCCTTGCCGGCACGCTGATTTTACCGCTGGTGGTCGAATGCGGAACTTATGAAGGGGAAGAGATGCATCGGCGGGTGCGGGACGATCACTGGCTTCATCTCTCTGGCGACCCCGCCAGTGCAGAGGGCCAGAGGATCAAAGCAAACCTTGTCGAAGGATTCTGGCCCTGCGATGCAGACTGGCGGTCGTTAGTGGCTTTCCGCACGCAGCAAATCTTTGAGCGCGGCTGGCGTGCCCTGATTTCACAGTCTGCCGTAAAAAGTCATCCGCGCGGTTTCGGATAGCGCAATGCCGGGCTGCGTGTTGTAAGCCAGCACCGCCAGCATGCGGGTCACCTCACCTTCGGTCGGGGTCACGCGGTGCAGGGCGTTGCGCCCGCGAAACAGCACCAGATCGCCGGGCTCAATCGCCAAGGCCTCGACCGGCAGCCGTTCATCCAGCACCGCCGCGACGCCTGCATAATTCATCTCACCGGCATCGGCATCCCGCAGATCCTTCACATACTGAAACACCCCGCCCGCCTGCGGTTTTTGCACCAGCAGGGTGATAGCAAAAGAGGAGTTGTCAAAGTGCCAGCCCAGCTCCTGGCCGTGAGGCGCATAATGCAGGTTGATCGACGAAAGCGGATCGGCATAGGGATAGAGCGCGTCCTCTCCCAGCACGTCGCACAGGAACTGTTTGAACAGCTCATCCGTATAAAGCTGACGCAGCGGGGAGTCGGTCGCGATAGCGTCATCGGTAATGCAGCCTTTGGTGCTGATCACGTCACGATTGCGCGGATGATCGGCACTGAAGTCCGCATCAGGTTTCATCAGATAAACGTTATGTTTGCTGAGCGTGTGGTAAGCCAGGTGACGCTGCGCGTTGCCCTCCTGAACTATCGCTTCCAGAGCGGCGGTCTGTAAGAACTGACGCAGGACCAGCGCGCCAGCGTGGTTCAATTGTTCACGACAGCGGTGACGCCAGCCACGATCGGCCAGCGGATGAAGATCAAGACGAACCAGGGAGTCAGTCATAGCAACAGTTCTCATCATGAGCAGGAGTGATGCTACTCTACCTGTCGCCTGCTAAGCCTGTGTAACGATAAAAACTTAATACCCTGATAAGGAAGCGTTAATGCCTGCCCACTCACCCCGGTTGCCTAAAATCAGTGTTATCCAGTCCTTTAAAGTGGCCGCCGAACTGGGCAGCCTGGCGAAAGCGGCGGCCCAGCTGGCATTGACGCCGGCGGCGGTGAGCCAGCAGATTCGTCAGCTGGAGGAGCAGCTCGGCAGTGCGCTCTTTTTACGCACCCAGAGCGGCGTGATGCTGACTGACACCGGCAAGGCCTATCTGCGTTACGTCACCGAAGCCTTTGATATCCTGCACCTGGGTCAGCAGAACATTCGCCATGCGGCGAAAGCGCCGACACTCACGCTCTATGCCTTACCCGCGCTGGCGTCCAAATGGCTGTTGCCCCGGCTGGCGAGCTGGCGCGCCTGTTGCCCCGATAGCGATCTGTCGTTACACGGCACGCACGCGCAGGTTGATTTCACAGCGATGCCTGCAGACTTCGTCATCTGCTTTGGCGAAGATCGCTATCCGCAGCTGGACAAACAGTGGTTATTCCATGATGAGGTGCTGCCGGTTGCCAGCCCCGCCTTACTCCAGCGCTATACGCCAGAAACGATCTTCCGTCAGGCTCCTTTGATTCACCTCGACTGGGGCAATGAGGGCCGGTTCCTGCCGGACTGGCGAAGCTGGTTTCAGGCCAGAGGCGTGGACGAACCGGCTCCGCAGCCCGCATTCAGTTTCAATCTGACCTCGCTGGCAATTGATGCTGCCGTGGCGGGGGCCGGTCTGCTGCTGGGGCAGCGCCGCCTGATCGCGGCGGAGCTGGCGCGGGGCGAACTGGTGATCGTCGACGATTTCAGTCTGCCGCTGAGCAAACCCTATTATCTTGCCTGGCCGCAGCGCACGCTGAGTCAGCCGGGCAGCGAGGCGCTGATTACCTGGCTGCGTGAAGCGGGCGCAGGCTAAGAAGTGTTCTGCATGACAGGTGACCCTGTCACGCAGGGCTGTTAAGACCGATCTTCAAGAATAATGGCCACCCGCTGTCCTGCCCGCACGGCGCTGCCCGGCTGCACGCTGACCTGCTGAATCACCCCGTCACAGGGGGCCAGCAGCGGAATCTCCATTTTCATCGATTCCAGCACCACCAGCGTATCGCCCGCCTTCACGCGGCATCCCGCTGCGGTCTGAACCTGCCACAGGTTGCCGGAAACCGGACTTTCGACGCCCTGCTCCCCGTCCTGAAGCGGCGCGTCTCCCGTTTCCGCCACCTCACTCTCCTGCGTGGTGTAATGTGCCTGTCCGCTGGCTATCCAGCGGTCACGCTCAGCATTGAAGGCCTGTTGCTGATGTTGACGAAACGCGCTGATGCTCCTGGCTTCACGGTCGAGGAAATGCTGATATTCCGCCAGCCGCAGCGTGCCCTGTTCTATGCGCAGCGGATAGCGTCCTACGGGAAAATCGCGACGGATCTGCAGCAGCTCATCAGCCGAAACCGGATAGAAACGAATCTGGTCGAAAAAGCGCAGCAGCCAGGGCTTACCGCCAAAATCGGCGACATCCCGATAGCGATTCCACATCTGCAGCGTGCGGCCAACAAACTGATAGCCGCCAGGCCCTTCCATGCCGTAGACACAGAGATAAGCCCCGCCAATCCCCACCGAGTTTTCTGCCGTCCAGGTGCGTGCCGGATTATATTTCGTCGTGACCAGACGATGGCGGGGATCCAGCGGTGTGGCGACGGGCGCGCCGAGATAGACGTCGCCCAGCCCCATCACCAGATAGCGGGCATCAAACACCGTCTGCCATACTGCCTGCTTATCCGGCAGATCGTTGATCCGGCGGATGAACTCCAGATTGTCCGGGCACCAGGGGGCGTCCTGCCGCACGGTGGTCATATATTTCCCGACCGCTTTCTGACAGGCGGGATCGTCCCAGGAGAGCGGCAGATGCACCACACGTGTCGGCACCTGAAGGTCATCACTTGTGCAGACCCCCTCCCACGCCTCCCGCACCCACGCCAGCAGCGCCTCCGGGGTCAGGGTTTCCGGCTGGAAATGGATCTGCAGGGAGCGGATGCCGGGCGTGATATCAACGACACCCGGACGGGATTGCGCTTCCATCGCCTGCATCAGCGCGTGGATGCGAAAACGCAGCACCAGATCCAGTTCCGGCTCGCCAGCTTCCAGCAGCAGATGCGTATCGCCTGAGAGACGCGCCACCAGACGCTTATCCTCTTTGCCGCAGGTCATCACGACAGGCGACGTGAGCGGTGCCGGCTGCCAGGCGATCGTCTGTGGCTGAAGCGTTGCCAGCTCGGCACGTCCTCCTGCGGCCAGTCGGCGGGCGGTGGGAATGTCCACCGCCACAAACTGCACCTTATCACCGGCTTTAAGCTGCCCCAGCTGCCAGAGATCCGCTTCGATGACCGTCACCGGGCAGACGAAGCCGCCCAGGCTGGGGCCATCGGGACCGAGAATGACCGGCATGTCGCCGGTGAAATCCACTGCGCCAATCGCGTAAGGATTATCATGAATGTTGGAAGGATGCAGTCCCGCCTCACCCCCGCTCTCGCGGGCCCAGATCGGCTTCGGTCCAATCAGGCGAACACCGGTACGGCTGGAGTTGAAGTGCACTTCCCATTCGGTGGCAAAAAAAGTCCCGATATAGTCGGGCGTAAAAAACTCCGGCGCGCCGTGGGGGCCATAAATTACCCTCAGCGTGCGCACCGCGGCCAGCCCCGTGCAGAGCGAGGCGGGCAGTGCTGTGCCCGTCACGTCTGCCGGGCGCGGTGCCAGGTGAAGCACATCGCCGCTGCGCAGCGCCCGGCCTCCGTGTCCCCCGAACTGGCCGAGCGTAAAGGTGCTTTTGCTGCCCAGATAATCCGGCACCTGAATCCCGCCGCTCAGGCAGAGGTAGCTTCTGACGCCTGAACCTGCGATCGCGCCCAGCTTCAGCGTTGAGCCTGCCGGAACAGCAAAGACGGTATTCATCGGCTGATCGACCCCCTCCAGCGTGACGGGGAGCGGCGCTCCGCAGACCACCGCCTGCACATCGGTATTCAGTTTCAGGGTCGGGCCGTTAAGGGTGATCTCCAGCGCGGCGTCGCCCTCAGCGTTGCCCAGCAGGCGGTTGCCGAAGCGCAGCGCGCGGTCATCCATCGGTCCCGAAGGCGGCACCCCCACCGCCCAGTAGCCCAGACGGCCGGGATAGTCCTGCACGCTGGTCTGGGTTCCGGCACTCAGCACCTCCAGCGTAGCCGCCTGATAACTGAGCTGCTCCAGACAGCGGGTCCAGGGTTCCCCTGTGGTGAATGGCGCAAAAGCCAGTATCTGCAGCAGATAGAGGCGATTGGTCTCGACGCCATATAACCGGGTTTCCGCCAGCGCCTGAGCGAGCGTGGCAATGGCTTCGTCGCGAGTGGGACAGCAGGCGATGGTTTTCGCCAGCATCGGATCGAAAAAGGGCGGTACTTCACTGCCCGCCTCCACCCAGCGGTCGATACGCAGCGTCTTTCCTCCGGCTGGCGGGAAAAAAACATCGGTCAGCAGACCGGGTGATGGCTGAAACTGCCGTCCCGGATCTTCCGCGTAGATCCGGGCCTGAATGGCGTGGCCCTGTGGTTTCAGCGTGGCGGCTAAACGATCCAGTGGCGGGAGCTCCCCGGCGGCCAGTTCGATCATCCACTGCACCAGGTCAACCCCCCACACCTGCTCCGTGACCCCATGTTCGACCTGAAGGCGGGTGTTCACTTCCAGAAAATAGAAGTGCTGCGCCGCGCTGTCATAGACAAATTCGACCGTTCCGGCACTGCGATAGTTCACTGCTTTGCCCAGGGCGATGGCGGCGGAACAGAGCGCCTCTGCCATGCCGTCAGGCAGATTGGGTGCAGGTGTCTCTTCAATAACTTTCTGATTACGACGCTGAACCGAGCAGTCACGCACGCCGAGCGCGATCACTCCGCCTTTGCCATCACCGAAAATCTGTACCTCAAGATGACGGGCGCGTTCGATATATTTTTCGAGAAAGACCCCGGCATCGCTGAAGTTGTTCTGGCCAAGACGCTGCACCGTGTCAAACGCGTCGGCGAGTTCATCCTCATCGCGGCAGACGCGCATACCGATGCCGCCGCCGCCTGCGGTGCTTTTCAGCATGACCGGATAGCCGACCTGGGCCGCTGCCCGGCGGGCTTCATGGCGGTCCGCCAGCAGTTCACTTCCCTCCAGCAGCGGAACGCCTTCGGCTTTTGCCAGCGCGCGTGCCGTGTGTTTCAGGCCGAAAGTACGCAGCTGCTGCGGCGTGGGGCCGACAAAAATCAGGCCCGCCGCCTCGCACGCCTCGGCAAAGTCGGCATTTTCCGAGAGGAAACCGTAGCCGGGGTGGATCGCTTTCGCCCCGCTCTGCCGTGCGGCGGCGATGATCTTCTCCGCCACCAGATAGGTTTGCGCGGCGGGCCCGTCGCCCAGGCTGATCGCGCTATCCGCCTCACGGATATGCAGGCTGCTCAGGTCAGCCTCAGAGTAAACGGCGACGCCTTTCACCTGCATGGCGTGCAGGGTACGCAGAATGCGGCAGGCGATCGCGCCACGATTGGCAATCAGTAACGTATCAAACATAGGTGATGCTCACAGGGAGGCGGGTCGTCCCGCAGAATTTGCTATTCCCTGGGGCCGTCCCCGGGGATGACCGGCACCTGAACAGTGCAGCGGCGGTAGAGGCAGACAGGCGATCGATCAGAGCGGGAATGTCAGGCCCGGCTGTCGCGCTGTCGGATGCAGATTCAGTTCCACACCAGCACCTCTGCAGGCGTCGGGTTCCAGCCGTTGCAGGGGTTATTGAGCTGGGGGCAGTTCGAGATCAGCACCATCACGTCACACGCCGCAATCAGATCAACATATTTGCCGGGGGCTGACAGTCCATCTTCAAAGGTCAGCCCCCCTTCCGGCGTCACCGGAACGTTCATAAAAAAGTTGATATTGGCGCCGATGTCGCGCTTGTGAAGGCGGCCATCATGCAGGCAGGCGCAGAGAAAGTTATCCCGGCAGCTATGCATGTAGCGCTTATCGTGGGCATAGCGCACCGTGTTGCTCTCCTGGGAGCAGGCCCCGCCCAGGGTGTCGTGGCGTCCGCAGGTATCGGCAACCAGGGTCAGCAGCGGATTACCGAGATTGGAGTAGAGCACGCTGCCGGTAGTCAGATAGACCTTTCCCTGACGACGCAGGGTGCGCTGGGGATCGTAGCGCTCGCGGGGGTTATCGGCTCGATAGAACAGGGTATCGATCGCCTGGTTACCTTCGAGATCGAGCAGCCGCAGCCGCTGCCCTTTTTTGACCTCGAACAGACAGGGCTCCCCGGCCGGGATCACATGACGCCAGACTGCCGTTTCAGGATGATAATCAGAGGTAATCGCTGTCATCATAGCCTCCTTACAGGGAAAAGTGTTGGGTGTTTTGCATGGCGCGCTGATTTTCATCGCGGGTGAAAATGGCGTCGCTAAGGGCCTGACCCGCATCGGCCTGATACCAGTTCAGCTGAATCGGGCGCGGCAGATACTCAGTGGCGGGATCCTGAGGGTGAGGCAGCGCGGTCAGGACGATCAGCACGTCCATCGGCGCATACAGCTCAACGAAATCGCCGGGCTGACTGTTGCCTGAAATGAAGGCAAAGCGCCCCGCCTCATCCACCGTGACTTTGCTGAAAAAGTTCACCACCATCAGCAGGTCTTGCAGGCCGAGATCCCATTTACCCATCTCCACCAGCAGGTTATCGACGCCGTTACGGTAGAAACCGTTGCGCAGTTCCTGATAGCGTCCGCTGCCGTACTTGTCGTGCGTCTCGGCGGCGTTAAGGACGCCGCCGAACGGGTCATGCCAGCCGCAGCTGTCCGCCACGATAGCCGCCAGGACGCGACCCATATCAGAGTAAAAACAGTGGCCGGTGGTCAGCCGCGCGGTGTGCTGACCCTTGAGGGTGTCGGGCAGGTTCAGCCGTTCACTTTTTTCGTGCGGATTGAGCATCATGGCGCTGACGTTAGCCCCGCCGTCGATATCGGTCAGGCGCAGGATCCCGCCCTTACGCAGGATCAGCGAGGTATGCGCGCCGCCAGGAATCTGCTCTTCGCGCAGGCTGGGGCCGGAGTGAAAAAGTGCAGTCATTGAGCGATCTCCTTTAAGGGGTAAATGTTGTCTTTACGGCCGGTCGCCAGCTGGGACAGCCGCGTCTCGTTGAGCGGAATGTCATAGGTGATACGCGCTCCCCACGCATTGGGTGCCTGGGGATCGAGGCGCACCTTGTCAAAAACCAGCAGCCGGGTGCCCAGGTTGAACCCTTCGGCAAGGTCGTGCGTGACCATAAAGACGTTCATGCGGGTTTCGCTCCAGAGCTGAAGCAGCAGGGCGTGCATATCTTTGCGGATGCCGGGGTCAAGTGCGCCAAAGGGCTCATCCAGCAGCAGCACCCGTGGCTGCATGACAAACGCCTGGGCAATCGCCAGCCGCTGCTGCATCCCGCCCGACAGCTGCGCCGGATATTTGTCGAGCGCATGGCTCAGCCCCACTCGCTCCAGCATCTCTCTGGCCTGCTGACGCGCCTGACGTTTTCGGGCGCCCAGCAGCCGGCCCCACAGCGGTGACGCCGGCAGTTCCAGACCGATGGTGACGTTATCCAGCACGTTGAGATGAGGAAAAACCGAGTAGCGCTGAAAGACCACGCCGCGACTGCGATCGGGCTCCGCCGGCAGCGGCTCACCATCGAGCGTGATGGTGCCGCGCGTTGGTTGCTCCTGACCGAGCAGCAGTCGTAAGAAGGTCGATTTCCCGCAGCCGGAGGCGCCCACCAGCGAGCAGAACTCCCCTTCCCTGACCTGCAGATTGATGCGCTCCAGCACCACGTGGTCGCCATATTCCTGCCAGATGTTTTTGATATCGATAAAACTCATTCCCGGCCTCCTTCCGCCCACGGGAAACAGGCTTTGTGCAGCTGACGCAGCGCCAGATCCATCAGCCAGGCCAGCAGGGTTATCCAGATGACATAAGGAATAATGACGTCCATCGCCATGTAGCGGCGGACGAGGAAGATGCGGTAACCCAGCCCGGCGGTGGCAGAGATGGCTTCGGCGGAGATCAGGAACAGCCACGCCGAACCCAGCAGCAGGCGCAGCGAGGTAATGAGTCGCGACAGCAGCTGGGGCAGCACTACCCGCAATACCACCGTCCAGCTGTTCGCGCCCAGCGTCTGGGCTTTGATGAAAAGCTCGATGGGGATCTCCCGCGCCCGCTGTTCCAGGTCGCGGGCCAGCATCGGGGTGATGCCGATGACGATGAGCATCACTTTTGACAGCTCATCCAGCCCGAAGACGATAAATAGCATCGGCAGCAGCGCCAGCGGCGGGATCATCGACACGACGGTCATAAACGGCGACAGCGCCGCGCGGGTCATGGGAAACACCCCGGCGGCAATACCGATGCCCAGGCCGATCAGCGCAGAGATCATCAGGCCCGTCAGCAGACGGGTGAGACTGATCAGCGTATCCGCCCAAAGCAGAAACTCACCGCTGCGTTTATCGGGCGTGAACGCCATCCGGTCAACCGCGGCGATCATCTGCGACAGACCGGGCAGCAGTTTATCCTGCGGGTTTGCTTCCAGCCGCACCGCCGAGCTGATAAACCAGGCGGCGATCAGCAAGACAAACGGCAACAGCATCAGCGTCAGGCGCATTCCCTGCCGGGGATAACGGTTAATGTGGCGCATGGCGTAAGCTCCTCAGCCCGGAATTCAGAGCTGGCCTGCCGCGGCCATCTTCAGATAGCTGTCGTCAAAGCGCAGTCTGATGTTGGCTTTGTCGCCGAGGGTCTGGTTGCCGGGAAAGGCCATACCGATAAAGTCAGCGCTTTGCGCACCCTCGCCGAGCAGACCCTTATCAAAAGAGAACGCGGCCACGCGCTGCATGGTTTTTGCCAGGTCGGGCGAGGCGACAAAGGCCTCTGTGGCGGAGGGAGTCGGGAACAGATGGGTGGTTTTGAGCTGTGCCTGATAACCGGCGAGGTCAGTGCCGGAATCCGCGGCCATCGCACTCAGCGCCTGAGTATCGCCCGCCTGCATTTTTGCCATCATCTCAAACCACGCACCGGTCAGCGCTTTGCCCAGTGCGGGGTTATCGTGGAGGGTTGCTGTGTTCACGACCATCATATCGATCAGCTCGCCCGGCACGGCGGAGGAGCTGAACACTTCTGTGGTCTGCGGACTCTTTTTGATGACGGAAAGCTGCGGGTTCCAGGCCACTGCGGCTTTGACACCGCTGGTGCCGAAGGCGGAGACGATATCGGCATCAGAGGTGTTCACGACCTTAACATCCTTCTCCTGCAGTCCGGCCTTTTCCAGACCGCGCACCAGCAGATAGTGCGATACGGACAGCGCGGGCAGATAAACCGACATGCCTTTCAGGTCGCTGAGTTTTTTATTCACGCCTTTCAGAACGATGCCGTCGTTACCCTCGGAGTAGCTGCCGGTGATCAGCGCCGTGGAATCGACGCCGCCCGCGGCGGGAATGGTCAGGGCATCCATATTTGTCATGGTGCAGCCGTCGAACTGCCCTGCGGTGTACTGGTTGATCGATTCGATATAGTCATTCAGCTGGACGATATTAATTTTAATGCCATATTTGCTGGCCCACTTATCGATGATTTTTTCATTAGCGATCGTGCCCCAGGGCATCCAGCCCGCATAGATGGTCCAGCAGACGTTGAACTCTTTTTTAACTGCGGCGAAAGAAGGCCCACTGGCCAGCAGTGCCAGGGAGAGAATGAGCGTGCGGAGAAGGGAAAATGTCTTCATGGTTGACCTCTGGTTGGCACAAAAAAACGGGAGCAGCGCAAGACACCAGATGGTGCCGCTGTCTCCCGGGCTTTTGTCCCGCCGTGTAACCTCGCAGAGGTCGCCAGCTCTCGGACCAGACATTCACCTGCGTGAACCGGAACCCTAGCCAGCTATTCAGTATCAGTTGTGTAGTGCGCTGCTTACTGAACGGGTTATTGCAATTGGCGTACCAGAATTTAAATTCTATTTAATCATGCACTTATAAAGGCTGTAAAACGGCAGGCCCCGTGATGGTGAGTCAGCAGCGTGCGTTGCACATAATCAGTGCCGGGATTCACTCCTCTTCACGATGCCATTTCTGAGCGCACGTGAACTCAGCTGTGACGCGCCTCGCCTGTCGCTAAAACAGCGGTTTCAGGATGTGGATATGCAGGCTCTGGCGAATCGCTTATCAGGGAAGTGAATAGCGGCGGCGCTGCGGGCGGGATGAATAACGGCAGCGCGCTGCACCGCCGTTTTTGCAAGGGTGTCAGAACTCTTCGGGTTCCCCCGGCAGTGGCTCGGTCAGCGCCTGTCCTTTGACCCCGGCATAGGTAATTACCAGCTCGGCGGGCTCCTCCAGGGTGTAGCCGCGGTGCGCACTGTTAACCGTCTTATTCAGCGCCTCTCCGGCGTGGAAGGTACGCTGCTCCCCGCTCGCTTTGTCTTCCACAATCAGGGTGCCTGAAAGGATAAACGCCGCATTCGGCATCGGATGCGTGTGCCACGGCAATGACGTATGGGCAGGCAGTGACAGGCGCATTACGGTCAGTTCCGGCTCGCCCTGCGGATAGGATTCAATGACCTCTCCGTTCCAGGCCTCCCCGCTGCGCATGACTTCAACCGCTTCGATCCCGTTCTCTTCATCTTTTGACATCAGTATTCCCTGTTAACAATCAATGCAATGCTGCGAACCGCAGGCTTTAAGCGTAGAAGAGAATGCGCGTACTGGCTGAGGGGATGTTGACCGGATGAGTGCGCCAGAGGAATAAAACCGCCCGGACAGCCGTGAATGGCATCGGTTAATTCACGGGCATAAGCCGCCAGCCCGATGAATTAATGAACAATATCCGGTATATGGTTATAAGATATATCCCTCCGTCAGTTCGCAACCTGACATTTCTGTATTATCTTTGAAGCCATCAATTCTCTGAGGGATTTCTGATAATGAAAGGTTTGTTTGCCGCATTACTGGCCAGTTCTGTTTTATTATTATCCGCCTGCTCTAAAGATGACGATAACAAAGTCAAAGTGGCGATTAATACCGGGCCGGACGAAGCGATCTGGCAGGTGGTGAAACAGGTTGCAAAAGATAAATATCAGCTCGATGTCGAAGTGCTGAACTTCAATGACTATGTACTGCCGAACGAAGCGCTGAATAACAAGGAAGTCGACGCCAACGCTTTCCAGAGCCTGCCTTATCTGGAAGATCAGTCTAAAGAGCGCGGCTATAAATTTGCGGTAGTTGGCAAGACGTTCGTCTTCCCGATTGCTGCCTATTCGCACAAAATCAAGAACATCAGTGAGCTGCAGAATGGTGCGACAGTGACCATCTCTAACGAAGCTACCACCCTGGGACGCAGCCTGCTGCTGCTGCAGGCGCAGGGCCTGATTAAGCTGAAAGAGGGTGTGGGTTATTTACCCACCTCACTGGATATCATCGAAAATCCTAAAAACCTGAAACTGGTTGAAGTGGATACGCCGCAGCTGACCCGCACGCTGGATGATCCGAACGTGGCGTTCTCGATCATTAATACGAACTTCTCGGCTCAGGCAGGATTATCCGCTCACCGCGATGGTTTATTTATGGAGAGCGCCTCTTCGCCTTACGTCAATGCCCTGGTTTCACGCGAAGACAATAAAGACAGCGATAAAATTCAGAAGCTGAAAGCGGCGCTGCAGTCGCCTGAAGTCGCGGCTAAAGCGGAAGAAGTTTATAAAGGCGATGCAATTAAAGGCTGGTAATCGCCAGCAACGCATCCCTGGGATCAGGAAAATCAAAAAAGGCCGCATTCCGATGCGGCCTTTTTTATGTCAGCACAGTATGTATGAGCGGATGCCTGCGCCTTAACCTCTGCCAGTCACGCCGCGCCAGCCCGCCAGGCCAGAGGCACCGCTACGCAGCGGCCCCTTTTGGCTGAGCGGAAAGATGCGCTGCCCACAGGCTTGCCACCCATTTCACCCCTTTTGCAGTAAAACGCGCCTGTGAGAAGGCGTGCTGGTTTTCGCCGGTGCCGGTGTGCAGCGTAAAGTAGCCGGCCTGCAGATGGTAATGCTGCGGCGTCAGGGTACCTTTGGCGCGGTACATGATATTGCGCTCCAGCAGAAACTGACGAAACTCCGGCTCTTTCGCTTTCAGCATTTTGCAGAGCTGACGAAAGCCCAGCGAGTCATCCACCTGAACGAAGTTATCAAAGAAGGCGGCCTTAGGCGCGGAGAGAGCCAGCTGCTGCTCCGCCGCCTGACGCTGTTCAAACTGTTCAGCCCAGGCACGTGCAGCCTCAGCCGGGTTGGTAAAGTCCGGCAGATGGGTGGTTCTTTCCCGGTCCTGCCAGCGATCCAGCACTTCGGCCGTAAAGCCTGGCGACAGGCGTGCCACGGCCAGCAGGGAGTCACGCTTGCTCAGGCGGTACTCCTGACGCACCTCCCCTTCGCGCTCATAGTCATTCACTTTGAGCGGCTGAGAAAGACGCTGAGCCGTTTCCAGACTTTTGATTAACCGCTTCACTTCTCCATGTGTAATACCGGTCATCTGAGCCAGCTCACGGCTGCTCATTGTGACCGATTGTTCCAGAGATTTGAGGCTTTCAGTCGAAATCATCATGGGTTCACCCCTCGCTAACGCTACCAATACCCGGCGGGCAGTCCATTTATTATACAAAATACTGTTCAGATATCCAGTATTTTATTTAAGCAGTTTCATAACCGGAAGCTGTTACGCAAACCGGGCGGTGAAAGGGATTTTGCGGGCAGGATCAGACGTCTGAACGGCTCTGGCGGCTGTCTGACAGGGTTTAATCCCCGCAAAGGGAGGAAAGGTTATTCACACATAATGACAATGGTGGACACAGACTGTTTACATTACAGTATAGTGATGAGAGTCAGCAGGTTACCGGCCTGTCCGGCTTAACGTTTCATCCGGGGTTCAGGGACGTCATCGCGCTCATTACCACGGGATATTACCTTTTACTGGAGTAAGTCATGCAGCCGTTGAAAGTCGCCTTTATTAAAGCTAACTGGCATAGCGAAATCGTTTCTCAGGTTCTGACCGGATTTGAACAGGAGCTGGAGAGCCGGGGAACCTCCTATGAGATCAAAACCTGGGATGTGCCAGGCGCATTTGAGATGCCGCTGCTGGCACAGCGTCTGGCGCAGACCGGCAACTTTGATGCGATTGTCTGCGCGGCGCTGGTCGTGGATGGCGGCATCTATCGCCATGACTTTGTGGCTCAGGCGGTGGTGAGTGGTCTGATGCAGGCCCAGCTGGCCACCAACGTGCCGGTCTTCTCGGTCTCCCTGACGCCGCATAACTTCCAGCCTTCGGCGGAGTTTATCGACTTCTACACCCAGCACTTCGTGAAAAAAGGTCAGGAAGCGGCCCGTGCCGTCTGCCAGATCCACGCGCTTGAACTTTAATATGGACGTAACTCAGCCCGGTTAGCGATAACATCCGGGCCTTTGCGCCGTTAAGGAGAAATATTGGAAACTTCACGTCCGCCCTTACCCCCTTTTACCCGGCCTGAAGAGGCGGCAGAGAAAGTGCGTCTGGCTGAGGATGGCTGGAACAGCCGCGATGCCGGGCGGGTAGCCCTGGCCTATTCTGTGGACAGCCAGTGGCGCAACCGCGATACCTTCCTGACCGGCCGCAGTGAGATCATCGCCTTTCTGGAGCAAAAATGGCAGCGGGAGCAGCAGTACCGGCTGATTAAGGAGCTGTGGAGTTTCGATCAAAACCGGATAGCGGTGCGCTTTGCCTATGAATGGCACGATGAGCGGCGGCAGTGGTATCGCTCTTACGGCAATGAGAACTGGGCGTTTGACGAGCAGGGTCTGATGAAGCAGCGCTTTGCCAGCATTAACGATCTGAAAATCAGCGAAGCGCAGCGGCTTTTCCACTGGCCGCAGGGACGCCGGCCTGACGATCACCCTTCCCTGAGTGAACTCGGCTTATAACGCGGCGCGTTCAGCGGAAAGCGTTGCTCTCCGCTGTCCTCTGCTCAGCCCTGCTCGTCCTTATTCTCGACAAAGGTGGCTTTGTTACGGGTGACCGTATAGGCCACTTTTTTGACGTCCTGAGGTGACGTGGTCACTTCCACCGGTGCGATGGTGACGCGCCCCATCCCGAACAGCGTCGGTACATAACCGCCAATCTGGTGTTTTCCGGCCGGAACGTGCAGCAGCATGCTTTCGCCATTCGGTAATTTACCGGCATCTTTGCCATCTACCGTCAGGAAGACGCTTGAACCATCATCGGCACGGGTTTTAACGTGTGAAACATCAATCTGCGTCGGACCCGCAGCAAATTCATCTGGCGTATCGCTGGGCGTCTGTTTCGCACAGCCGGTTAATAACGCAGTAACCGTCAACGCGGCGAAGGTAAAACGATAAGGCATTGGGCACTCTTTCTCCTGATCATCAGAACCCCATATTTTAGTCGTTTGCCTGGCAGATAAAAGAGGAGGAGAGATCGGTATCCTCTTAAAAAAGTTAAAATATCCCTGGTTTGCCTGGTATAGTTGCGTAAAGAATTTTTACTGAATAAATAAACAGTCTTTTTTTTCACGGGCCGCAGATTTTTTAACCTGCTGATCAGCCTCAATTTACCCGGCTGCTCACGACGAATAAGCGCAGCGTCACGCCGCGTGGCTGCTGTTTTTCCTCCGGAGCCCCCCTGTTCATTAGCGGTTATCAGGTTCATAGTAGACGTTCATCCCCGGTTAACCCCGGCGGCCATTCCCTCAACAGAGGGCACGATATGCTTTTTCATACAACGGAAACGGTCTGTGCAATAACCGGCACGCATCCTGCGAACCTGAAGCGCTGGGTGAAGCAGGGGTTACTGACACCCAGACAACACGCTGAACACTGGAGTGATGCACAGCTCAGTGAAATCCGCACGCTGGTTGACTTAACTGCCACGGGCGCGACGCCTGAGGAGATCAGACAGGGTCAGCAGACCGCCACCTCGATCATGACCCACGGCTGGGCGGCGCGTAAAGGTGACATGCTCTGGCAGCTTGAGTTCGGGACACCCCTGTCGCTTTCGCGCCAGATGAACAATATGTCCGGTAACTACAGCGGTGATGACTTCATTATTAATCTGCTGCGCCCTCTGAGTGTCTGGCTTCACGCAGACCGGCGTCAGGGGGCCACACGCCGTCTTGCCCGGTTTGAAAAAACGGTGCAGCAGCAGGCTGACCTGATGATGCGTGACGCGGCGCGAAACCACGCCTCTGTTCCGCTGTTTCTCGAAGCCGTAAGCGTCATGGACAAAACCGAAATCTGGCTGGAAGCCATTCGTCTGACCGCGATGGGTTTTACTGTCGAGGTGGATGCCAGTGCCAGCGGACAACCGGCGTTTAACACCGGACGCCATGCGCATCATGTCATGTGGTGTGGTGCCGGCATCAGTCAGGTGATGCAGGACTATTTCAGACAGCAGAGTCAGCAGGGGTATCCCGTCATGCTCAGTGGTCCTGATTGCCGCCTTAGCCTTTCCCGGTCAACCGCCTCAAGCGCTGCCTGACAGCAGGCAGCCTTTCCCCCTCTCCGCTTTTTCCGCGCCAGTGAATATTTTTTTCTGTTAAGAACCGCTTAAGGCGGCTTCGTATACTGTTGTCTCCACCTCCTGACTCACAGATGAGACGACAATGAAAAAGACCTTACTGGCCCTCAGCCTTTGCCTGCTGCCCCTGACCTTCACGGCGGCGCATGCCGACTCTGCGTTAACCGGTTGTGCAGCGAAAAAGCAGGAGATTGAGACGCAGCTCTCCTTTGCCCGACAGCACAATAATTCTCACCAGATTGCCGGGCTGGAAAAAGCGCGGCGTGAAGTTGAAGAGCACTGCACCGAAAGCGGCCTGCTGAAGCAGCGTCAGGAAAAAGTGGCCGAAAAGCGCAGCAAGGTTCAGGAGCGCGAACAGGAACTGGCTCAGGCTAAAGCCGAAGAACGCAGTGCCAGCAAAATCCGCAAGCGTGAAGAGAAGCTTGCTGAGGCGCGTCAGGATCTGAAGGAAGCGGAACAGGCGCTGACTCACTAATCTGATAAGGCCAGCCAGCAGCGCTGGCCTCTTATTTTTTAACTTTTCCCGGCTGTTTCCTAACCTGCTGAATAATCACCGCTATTCACCTTTTATCCATTACTTAATGTAATCGGTTGATTACTTATTCTCATGCACTTAATTGGTGCAATAAAGTCAATATCGCGTCGATCAATTCTTTAACTTTTTGAACGCCTTCAAAGAATTGAAAGATAGCGAGTTTTCTCACGCTATGCACAAAATACGCACTTCGTGCGCATCATTATTCGCCCCGCAGGGGGTGTAATCAGCAAACTATTCACTTTTTCTGCCCCGGAATGGGGCATAACCTGGTCAGGACCGGGCGCCTGCCACATCTTATTTGTTTCAGGAGTGTTAGATTATGACGGCGCAAAACAATGCGCGCGTCATCCACGGCTCCACACAATAAATAACTTCATTAAGAAAGGTTTTTTATGGATAAGTTATCTTATGCGTCTGAAAGCAGCACATCTGCCTGGTCAACCTACCTGCAGCAAATCGACCGGGTTGCGCCCTATCTGGGCGATCTTTCACGTTGGATAGATACTTTACGTCATCCCAAGCGGGCACTGATTGTCGACATTCCCCTGCAGATGGATGATGGCTCAATTCGCCATTTTGAAGGGTATCGCGTTCAGCACAACCTTTCACGCGGTCCCGGCAAAGGGGGCATTCGCTATCATCCGGATGTCGACCTTAACGAAGTCATGGCGCTTTCCGCCTGGATGACCATCAAGTGTGCGGCCGTCAACCTGCCCTACGGTGGCGCTAAAGGGGGCATCCGCGTCGATCCTTTTAAACTTTCTGAGGGCGAGCTGGAGCGTCTGACACGCCGGTATACCAGTGAGATTGGCATCATCATCGGGCCGCAGAAAGATATCCCGGCTCCGGATGTCGGCACCAACGGTAAAGTGATGGCGTGGATGATGGACACCTACTCCATGAACCTCGGCACCACCGTCACCGGCGTCGTCACCGGTAAACCCATTCATCTGGGCGGCTCGCTGGGCCGTGAGAAAGCCACCGGCCGCGGGGTGTTTATCACCGGACGCGAAGTGGCGCGTCGCGCAGACATTGAAATAGAAGGTGCCCGCGTGGCGGTTCAGGGGTTTGGTAATGTCGGCAGTGAAGCGGCCCGACTGTTTGATGAGGCGGGCGCGCGCGTGGTGGTGATTCAGGATCACACGGCCACCCTGTTCAATGCCGACGGTATCGACATGGCAGCCCTGACGGAATGGCAGATTGCGCACAAGCAGATCGCCGGTTTCCCGGGCGCGCAGAGCATCGAGAAAGAGGCGTTCTGGACGACGGAGATGGACATTCTGATCCCGGCGGCGCTGGAAGGTCAGATTACGCGTGAGCGTGCTGAGGTGCTGAGCTGCAAAATCGTGCTGGAAGGCGCGAACGGCCCCACCTACCCTGACGCCGACGACATGCTCGCTTCACGCGGCATTATCGTGGTGCCGGATGTGGTCTGCAATGCGGGCGGCGTAACCGTCAGCTACTTCGAATGGGTGCAGGACATGGCCAGCTTCTTCTGGAGTGAAGATGAGATCAATCGTCGCTCAGACAAGATCATGACAGAAGCGATGGTTCACGTCTGGGACAAGTCGAAAGAGAAAGCTTGCTCGCTGCGCACCGCGGCCTACATCGTGGCGTGTGAGCGTATCCTGATGGCGCGTAAAGATCGCGGGATCTATCCGGGCTGATCCCGGTGGCGCTGTTGTCTGCAACAGCGCCATTTCCTCTCTACTTCATCAGCACCTGAAACTGCGGGTTAAACTCATCGAAGATGGGCAGCGCGGCGGCACCCAGCGCGGCGGTATCGCTGCCGGTCATGCCGGTCTTCAGTCGCATCGCATTCAGATAGCGTCCGCGTACCGACTGATAGAGCGGCGGTAACTGCGCGACCATCTGCTCCAGCAACGGCGCGGGCATCATCCCGCCGATAATCACCGCTTCTGCATCAAACACCGACTCCAGAATATTGATTGCCTGGCGCAGTGGCGTCTTTATGCTTTCAATCCAGGCACTGAAACGCGCAGGATCAATCTGCAGCAGGTCGTCAGGCAGCGCCCGCATCGGATCGAGGCCGCAGAACTCATAGGCAGCCTGTAACGAGACATAACGCTCAAGACAGCCCTGATTGCCGCAATAGCAGTCGCGCCCGCCCGGCTCGACCACGATGTGGCCGATCTCCCCCGCGTTATGGGCATGGCCGGTGTAGATGTGGCCATCGGTGAAGATCCCTGCGCCCAGGCCGGTGCCGATATAGAGATAGATAAAGGAGTTAAGCTGACGGGCGATGCCATGAAACCGTTCACCAATGGCGGCCACGGTGGCGTCATTCTCCAGCGTCACCGGCAGGCCACTGATCGCGCCAAGTTCAGCTTCAATATCGACCTGCTCCCAGCCGTTCAGGGTGGTCGGCCCCACCGATGAGATGCCCTCTACGCCAAACGGTCCCGGCATCACCACGCCTATGCCTAACACTTTCTGCCACTGCGCGCCGAGAAAGGCCCGCATCTCCGTCAGCACGTCAGCAATGCACGCCAGGGTAGCAGCAGGCTGGGGCTTCTGCACCAGCAGGAGGCGGCGGAAGTGGACTTCGCCGCTGAGATCGACCAGAACCAGCAGCAGGGTCTGGTGATCGAGGTGAATCCCTATCGACCAGGCACTGGTCGGATTCAGCGTGACCGGAATGGAGGGCTGACCACGCCCGCTGCGGCGTGGCTGGCGGCTGGTCAGCAGTTCAGCCTGCTCCAGCTCTGCCACGATGTTGGAGACGGTCTGCGGCGTCAGCGCCGTCAGCCGTGCCAGTTCGGCACGGGTCAGCTCACCATGCAGACGAATCGCTTCAATCACCACACGGCGGTTATGCGCCCGCGCATGTTCAAGGTTGGTGCCCGAGGTTCTCATGTTGTTTTCCCTTACAGCGCGACCTCACAGTATTGGTATGCGGAGGAATGGAGGCAAACAATATCTTTGATCGTGTACGCAATTTCTGCGGTTCAGGATAGGCAAGGCGGCGATAAAAGCGCAGGCTGGGCGCCAGCGTTGTTACGACGTTGTTACTGTTACCGCCCTTTACTGGCACGTCCTTTGCTTAATTCCTGACAGGTCAGCCTGCCCGCTGACCATTACGCCTCTGATTAAATCAATCAAATTGATTTAATTAACCGACAGCCTGTTGCTGCATAGTGGAGAAGACCATGTCACAGCGTTATACCCCCCGACTCAAAGCCGGCTTTGCCGCCTTACTGATGTTAAGCGCAGGCAGCGCAGCGGCGGCCACGCAGATTAATGCCCTGTTTATGACGCAGGCCGCCTACAGCGAAAATGATATCCGCGCCATGACGCAGAACTTTCAGAAAGCGCATCCGGATGTCAGCGTCAATCTGGAGTTTGTTCCCTATGAAGCCCTGCATGACAAGATCGTGGCGGCGCGCGGTGCGGGCGGCAATGGTTATGACGTGGTGCTGTTCGATGCCATCTGGCCGGCAGAATTCAGCCGTTTCGATCTGCTGCAGGATGTCTCATCACGCATTACCCCCGACGAAAAAGAGAAGGTTTTCCCGGGTGCGATGAACACGGTGGTCTTCAAAGGCAAAACGCTCGGCATGCCGTGGATCCTCGACACCAAGTACCTCTATTACAACAAAGCGATGCTGGCGAAAGCGGGCATTACGACGCTGCCAGAGACCTGGCAGCAGGTGCTGGATGACGCGAAAATCATTAAAGAGAAAAAGATCGTCACCTATCCGCTCGTCTGGAGCTGGTCTCAGGCGGAAGCGCTGGTGTGTGATTACACCACGCTGGTCTCCGGCTTTGGCGGCCAGTTTTATCAGAACGGCAAGCTCAGCTTTTCCAGCCCGGCCTCTCTGAAGGCGCTGGCGCTGATGAAAAGCTCACTCGATCAGGGGCTGAGCAATCCGGCGTCGCGTGAATATCTGGAAGAGGATGTGCGTAAATCGTTCTCCAATGGCGATGCGGCGTTCGCGCTGAACTGGACCTACATGTACAACATGGCCAACGATCCAAAGCAGAGCAAAGTGGCGGGTGAGGTGGGCATCATGCCTGCGCCGGGGGATGCACCGGGCAAAGTGGGTGCGGTCAACGGCTCAATGGGGCTGGGTATCACCAAAGGCAGCAGCCATGCGGATGAAGCGTGGCAGTACATCCGCTATATGACCTCTCAGCCGGTGCAGAATCAGTATGCGAAACTCAGCCTGCCGATCTGGAAATCGTCTTATCAGGATGAGGCGGTGAAAAAAGGTCAGGAGAGTCTGATCGCCGCGGCGGATAAATCGCTTAACGTGATGCTGTCACGTCCTGAGACGGCCGACTACTCGCGCCTGTCGAACCAGCTCCAGCAGCAGTTGCAGCAGGTGTTACTGGGCAAAACGTCGGCTCAGGATGCGATGGCGACGGTCGATAAAAGCGCCGCCCGGCTGCGTTAAGGAGTGATGATGCTGAGTCTGCGTCAACGCGAACAGCGTCAGGCATGGGTGCTGCTGGCACCCATGCTGCTGGTAATGCTGCTGCTGACCGCCTGGCCCCTGGTGCGCACAATCTGGCTCAGCTTTACCGATGCTGCGCTGATTGGCAGCGGGGAAACGCCAGGCTGGGTCGGGCTGGAAAACTACCTCTATGCGCTGAGCGATCCCGATTTCCGGGCTTCGATCTGGCGTACCCTCTATTTCACCGTGGTTTCTGTCATCTGTGAAGGGATCATCGGCGTGCTGGTGGCGCTGCTGCTGAATCAGCGATTCCACGGACGCAACGTACTGCGGGTGCTGGTGATCCTGCCGTGGGCGCTGCCTACGATTGTCAACGCCATGATGTGGCGGCTGAACTTCAACCCCGACTACGGCAGCATCAACGCCCTGCTCACCCAGTTGGGCATTATTGACGGCTATCGCAGCTGGCTGGGGTCGCCGGATGCCGCGCTGAATGCGGTGATGTTTGCAGACATCTGGAAAAACTATCCGCTGGTGACCCTGCTGGTGCTGGCTGCGCTGCAGTCGATCCCCGACGATCTGTTTGAGGCGGCGCGACTGGATGGGGCCTCCGCCTGGCGTCGTTTCCGGGCGATCACCTTCCCGGCGATTGTCGCGCCGCTGGGCGTGGCGCTGGTGTTGCGCACCATCGATGCCTTTAAAATTTTTGACATCATCTATGTGATGACGCGCGGCGGGCCGGTGGACAGCACCAAAACCCTGAGCTTCTTCGTCTATCAGGAGTCGTTCAGCTACCTGCGCGCGGGCAGCGGCGCTGCCTACGCGATCCTGATGACCCTGATGTGCGCCCTGCTGATCACGCTCTATCTGCTGATGTTATGGCATCAGCGCCGCCGGAGTTCCGCCTATGAAAACTAAACTGCGCCAGGGGCTGCGTTACGGGGCTGCGCTGCTGGTCGCCCTCAGCATTCTCGCCCCGATGGGCTGGCTGTTTCTGATGAGCGTCAGTTCCGCCAGCGATCTCTCCCGGGTGCCGTTAGAATGGCTGCCGCGCCAGTGGGATTTCAGCCGCTATCAGGGGCTGATTTCGCTGGCACCTGGCCAGCCGGGCGCGATTTTCCTGCATGCGCTGGGAAACAGCCTGCTGGTCGCGTCGGTCGCCACGGCGATCTCCCTGCTGCTGGCGATCCCGGCGGCGTTCAGCTTCTCACGCTACAGCGGTCGCGATGCCTGGCTTTCCGGCGCCCTGGCGATCTATATGGTGCCGCCCGTGGCCTTTGTACTGCCGCTCTACTTCCTGCTGCAACAGCTGGGTCTGCTCAACACCCGTCCCGGTCTGGTGATGGTCTACTGCTCGCTGATCCTGCCGTTTCTGACCTGGATGCTGAAGAATCAGTTCGACGCCCTGCCCCGTGATATCGAACAGGCAGCCCGGCTGGATGGCCTGCGCTTCTGGCAGGTTCTGCTGCGCATCACGCTGCCGCTGGCAAAACCGGTGCTGGGTGCCGCTGCCCTGTTTGGCTGGCTGCTCGCCTGGGATGAGTTTTTTTACGCGCTGCTGTTCACCAGCAATCTGTCGGCCCAGACCCTGCCGGTCGCCATCGCCGGTTTTACCGCCGGACGGGCGACAGATGACGGGCTGATCGCCGCCATTGGCATTCTGGCATCGGTACCGCCTCTGTTTATCGCCATCTGGCTGCAGAAAACGCTGGTCAGTGGCCTCACCAGCGGGGGAAGTAAGGGATAACTATGAACCATTCCACTGTCGCCACCCTCTATGTGGTGGGCAATATCAACGTCGATTTAATCATGAGTACGCTCAGTGACTGGCCGCAGCGCGGCACCGAAGTGATGCTGCAGCACAGTGAGCTTCGGCCCGGCGGCTCGGCCGGAAACTGCGCGCTGGCGCTGGAGGCGATGCAGGTGCCGCATCGCGCTATCGCCAACCAGGGTAATGATGGTCTGAGTCACTGGCTGGCCAGCCATTTTCCGCACAGCGCGAAGCAGTGGCCGCGCTACGCCTGCGAGACGTCACTGACGGTGGGCGTGACTCACCCCGATAACGAACGCTCCTTTCTCAGCAACTACGGGCACATCACCCTGCTGACCGTCGACGATGTGCTGGCTCAGCTGCCGCCGCAGGCCATCCCGGGTGACATCGTGCTGCTGTGTGGCACCTTTCTCTGCCTGGAACTTTATGCACACTATCCCGCGCTGCTGGCCACCTTACAGCAGCGTGGTTTTTGTGTGGCGGTGGACACCGGCTGGCCGCCAGCGGGCTGGAGCGATGCCCTTCGCTTACAGATTGCGGCATGGTTAGCGGACTGCGACTGGCTGCTGCTGAATGAGGTGGAGGCGCTGGGTCTGGCGGGCGCAGAGCTGCTGGAGCAGAGCGGCAAACAGCTGTCAGCCCGGCTCAGCGGCCGCGGCGGATGTGTGATCAAGTGCGGCGCGGAGGGCGCACGCCTCTGGTCTGCCGCCTCTGTGCAATTCGCCGCCGCACAACCGGTGACGGTGGTCGACACCATCGGTGCGGGGGACAGTTTCAATGCCGGTTTTCTCACGGCTCTGCTCTATCAGCACTCCTCTCATACCGCCCTGCGCTGGGGCATTGACGTGGCGTCACAGGCAATCAGTAGCTCACCGCGCCGCTATCCCAGCTGGCAACAACTCCAACTTTCAAATGAGGTGCGCTGACCATGGCCAGTGTTGAACTTGTACAGGTGGCGAAGCGCTACGGTAAACAGAACGTACTGCAGCCGCTGGATTTAACCATTCCTGACGGCACTTTTACCGTGCTGGTCGGTCCCTCCGGCTGCGGTAAATCCACCCTGCTGCGGCTGCTTGCCGGTCTGGATAGCGTCTCTGACGGCGACATCCTGCTCGACAAAAAGCGCATCAACGATCTCGACCCCGCCGACCGGGATATCGCGATGGTGTTTCAGAGCTACGCGCTCTATCCGCACCTGACCGTCGCTGAGAACCTGGCGTTTCATATGCAGGTGAAAAAGGTGAAGCGCGAGGAGCAGAAGAGCAAAATCGCCCGCATTGCGGGCATTCTCGGCATCGATCAGCTGTTGCAGCGCTATCCCCGGGCTTTATCGGGCGGACAGCGGCAGCGCGTGGCGATGGGCCGGGCGATGGTGCGCAACCCGCAGGTATTTTTGTTCGATGAGCCGCTCTCAAACCTGGATGCGCAGTTGCGGATGGAGCTGCGCGCCGAAATCAAATCGCTTCATCAGCGTTTTAAAACCACCATGGTTTATGTCACCCACGATCAGGTCGAAGCGATGACCCTGGCCGATCAGATCGTGGTGATGAAGGATGGCGTTATCGTGCAGCAGGGTGCGCCGCTGGCGATTTATGATCGCCCGGTTAACACCTTCGTGGCGCGGTTTATCGGCTCACCGCCGATGAATCTGCTGGATGCCCGCTTTGAAGTACGGGACGCCGTGCCTGGCGTCTGCTGTGGTGAGCAGTGGCTGCGGCTCCCTTCCCGCTGGCACCGTGCCGCACAGCAGCAGGCGGGTCAGCCGGTCACGCTGGGCGTGCGCCCTCACGATCTGATCACCGATGTCAGCGGGCAACCGGCGACGGTGAATATCGTTGAGATTACGGGGGAGTCGACGCTGTTACATCTGACGTGGCAGGGATTTTTGCTGCATATGCAGCTGAGCGGCCGCAGTGATGCCGTGCCGGGTGGCACGCTGCCGGTAACGGTTAATCCGGACAGGATGCACCTGTTTGATGCCATCAGCGGTGAGCGCCTGACAGAGGCGTAATGAATCTGCATCAGACAGCCCACACAGAGGGCTAACCCGCCAGGGATGGCGGGTGTTGCGACTTTGCGGAAGAGGTCTGCGCCATCGCCCTGTCCCGCAGCGACGGCGTTGTCAGTGCGTTTTATGCCAGGTGAAACTGCTCCACCGTCTGCGCCAGCTGCTGCGCCTGATCCTCCAGTGAACTGGCGGCGGCGGACATCTGCTGCACCAGCGCGGCGTTCTGCTGGGTGGTACCATCCATCTCGTTGACGGCAATAGTGACCTGACTGATGCCACGCGCCTGCTCGTCAGAGGCAGTGACAATCTCACCGATAATCCCCTGCACCGAGTTCACCGCCTGCATCATCTCCTGCATGGTCTTACCGGCATCGTTCACCAGCCGGACGCCGCTTTCGACCCGCACGCTTGACTCTTCGATCAGCGCGCCAATCTCTTTCACAGCGTTGGCACTGCGCTGGGCCAGATTACGCACCTCACTGGCGACCACGGCGAAGCCGCGTCCCTGTTCACCAGCACGCGCCGCTTCCACTGCCGCATTCAGCGCCAGAATATTGGTCTGGAAAGCGATGCTGTTGATCATCGTGGTGATATCGCCAATTTTCTTCGAGCTGTCATCAATCTGCGCCATGGTCTGCACGACCTCACCGACCAGCGTGGCACCGCGGCTGGCGATGTGCGTGGCGTTTTCGGTCAGGCTGGTCGCCTGCTGTGCGTTGTCGGCGTTCAGACGAATCGTGGCGCTAATCTGCTCCATGCTGGCGGCGGTCTGCTCCAGCGCAGCAGCCTGCTCCTCGGTGCGCGACGCCAGGTTGAGGTTGCCGCTGGCAATTTCCCCTGCTCCCTGACGCACTGATTCGCTGGCATCTTTAATCTGTCCGACAATCTGTCGCAGCTGGGTCTGCATGGTCTCAAGGGCAAAGAACAGGCTGCTGCGATCGCCCTTCTGCACGGCAATCGCGTTATCCAGTTTGCCATCGGCTACCGCCAGCGCGATCTGAGCCGCTTCAATCGGCTCGCCGCCAATCGGACGCAGCACCTTACGGCTGAACAGCATACCCAGCACCGTACCGACCAGCAGAATGCTCACCACCATCAGGATCACCGCCCACATCAGCTGGCGGTTGGCGGCGGCCATCACCTGGCTGACCGGCGCGACCACACCCAGATACCAGGGCTTATCGCTGTTGCCGATCACGACCGGCTGCCAGGTGACCAGCGCCTCTTCACCCAGTACCCCATCAAAATGCTGCACCACCTTCGAGGTAAAGTTATCGGTTTGGCCTTTCCAGGGTTTTCCGGCCTCCTCTTTAACCGGCGATGAGACCACATTGCCGCCATTGGAGAGCAGCAGCGCATAGCCGGTGCCCTGCCAGGGTTTAATCTGGTTCACTTTCGCTTGCAGCGAGGCCAGCGAAATATCTGACGTGACGACCGCTTTCAGCGTGCCCTGATCCATAATCACCGCAGCAACAGAGGTGAGTAATGTCGGCACGCCGTTATAGGCGTAGCTATAGGGTTCGGTAAGCGTATCTTTTTGAGACTTTTGCGGGATGAGATAGTAGTCGCCCTGTCCCGGCGTGAGGTAAGAAAGCAGAGGATGCATGGCGTAATGGCCTGAGGCATCACGGTCAACAAACCAGGCATAGCGGCCCTGTGGCGCCTGACCCTGCTGGGTGGCGAACTCCGCATCGCGGCCATCGAACGCATTCTGTTCGAATATCACTGACATCGACAGATACTCAGGATTGGCGCGCAGCGCATATTCCATCACTTTGTCCGCTGCCTTGCGATCGGTAATGCCTGCATGCGGTAAAGCGATCAGACTTTGTCCAAGATGACTGGCCACATCGCGTGCATGTGTCAGCTCCTGCTGCACCTGCAGACCCCGGCTCTGGGCAATCTGCTGCAGATACTTCTCTGCCAGCGCTTTCTGCTCTTTACCGGACTGCCAGCTGAGGACACCAATGGTGACGGTAAAGCCCAGCGTGATGGTTAAACCGCCCATGAGCAGCATCTGCGCACGGGTACTCATTTTTTTATTTTTTAGTAACGAACTGGACATAATTTTTTCCCCTGGAAATGATCCTGCTCTTTACCTCCTTGTGGTTATAGTGCTCCTGAGATCATCTATCGGCGGCGTTTTTTTGAACTTTACCCTGCGCTCAGCCTGCGGCACGCAGAACGCCGCCTGATTATTTCGGGGAAATTGATCGCTAAGGGATTATGTCGTGAATGATGAACGGGATTTTTTTGATCTGCGACAATACAGCCGCTCTCCACAACTGTCAGTTTATGTAAAACATTGCTGCAGACCCTTATCACTGTGGAGAGAAATCAATGATTGGTAAATTCGGTTTAACAGGTGGGTTAATTATCTGGCTGGCTTATGTTGCCTGGATTGTACATTACTACTCAGACACCTTTATTCAGTTCTCCCGCTAAACAGACAGGGCCTTCGGGCCCTTTTTCTTTCTTCAGGTCCGCCAGCGTATTCTGTGAGCCGAATGTTTGCTATTATCGACTCATTCTATGAGCCGAATAAGATGCGTGATTCGGCTCATTCCCTGACCCTGAGCTGACGATGAACATCCACTGGATCTGGCAACAGGCCGACTGGCCCCACTTTCACTGGCAGGATGCCGTGCTGTTACCGCGCCTGCGCCATCTGCAGCAGCAGCGAGGCCTGCTGCTGGGCCGCGCCAGTCTGCACCCCGACAGCGAAAGCCAGACGCTGGATACCCTGCTCAGTAATATCCTCTCCTCATCGGCCATTGAAGAGGAGCGGGTTAACGTGCAGTCGGTCCGCTCGTCGCTGGCGCGGCGGCTGGGCGTCACGGAAGAGCAGCCCTGGCCGGTCTCTGACCGCTCAGAGGGCCTGGCGGCGATGATGCTGGACGCGATCAACAATCGCAGCCAGCCGCTGACGATGGAGCGACTGTATCAGTGGCATCACTGGCTGTTTCCGGCAGATGAATGGACGGTGCAGCGTCTGAGCGTCGGGATGTTGCGTGGCAGCGAGCCGATGCAGGTGGTCTCAGGGCGTATCGACCGGCCTACTGTCCATTTTGAAGCCCCGCCGCGTGACGGACTGGAGCCGCAGCTGGCGCAGTTTATAGCGTGGTTTAACCAGAGCCAGCAGGACGTCATGCTCGACCCGTTGCTGCGGGCCGCGATCTGTCACCTCTGGTTTGTGACCCTGCATCCCTTTGATGACGGCAACGGCCGCATCACGCGGGCACTTACCGACCTGGCACTGGCGCAGGCCGACAGTCAGAGTATCCGTCTCTACGCCATGTCTCCCGCCATTCTGGCGCACCGTGCGGACTATTACCGCATTCTGGAACAGACGCAAAAAGGTGACACCGACATCACCCGCTGGCTGGTGTGGTTTCTGGATATCCTTGATGAGAGCCTGCAACAGGCGATGAGCGTGATTGACCGCACGCAGATTAAGGCGCGATTCTGGCTGCGCTATCAGGGAACGGGACTGAGTCAGGAGCAGGTTAAAGTGCTGAACCGGCTGCTGGATGGCGGCGAGCAGGGATTTGAACAGGGGATCAGCGCCAGTCAGTATCAGAAGGTGGCAAAAGTCAGTAAAGCGACTGCAACCCGACATCTGGCGGATCTGGTCGAAAAAGGGTGCCTTTACCGTCTGGAAGGCGGCGGCAGGAGCACCCGCTATCAGGTTAATACCGGCGAGACACCCTGACTCAGCCGGTTTTGCACGGAGGGAAAAGAGATCGCAGGCAGCGCGATGTCGCTTTCCCGCGGCGATCACCCTTTCAGCGATCCTCCACGGGTGGCGATGACCTCTTTATACCAGTAGAAGCTTTTCTTGCGGCTGCGCGCCAGTGAACCCTCACCGTTGTCATCGCGATCGACGTAGATAAATCCGTAGCGTTTAGAGAGTTCGGCTTTCGATGCGCTGACCAGATCGATCGGGCCCCAGCTGGTATAGCCCATAACCTCCACGCCATCTTCAATCGCCTCACGGACCTGCACCAGATGATCGTTGAGGTAGCTGATGCGGTAGTCATCCTGCACGACCCCGGTGGCATCGGGTTTATCTTTCGCGCCTAGCCCATTCTCAACGATAAACAGCGGCTTCTGATAGCGATCCCACAGCAGATTGAGCAGCGTGCGCAAGCCGATTGGATCAATCTGCCAGCCCCATTCAGACGCGGGCAGATGGGGGTTCGGTACCATACTCAGGATATTGCCCCGCAGCTGCTGATTCAGCGCGGCATCGGCGGTGACGCAGCCGGTCATGTAGTAGCTGAAAGAGATGAAATCGACGGTCGATTTCAGCGCTTCACGGTCGGCGTCGGTGATTTCCAGGGCAATATGGTTGTCGCGGAAGAAGCGCAACATGTAGCCCGGATAAGCGCCACGGCACTGAACGTCGCCAAAGAATTGCCATGTCCGGTTCTCCTGCAGCGCTTCGAGAACATCTTCGGGTTTGCAGCTCAATGGATAGACCAGCCCACCCAGCAGCATGTTGCCGATTTGGGCGTCAGGGATAATTTCATGGCAGGCTTTTACCGCCAGCGCGCTGGCGACCAGCTGATGATGAATCGCCTGATACACCTCCCCTTTGCTGGCGGTTTCCGGCAGACCCACCCCGGTCAGCGGAGCATGCAGCGACATGTTAATCTCATTAAAGGTCAGCCAGAGTCTGACTTTATGCCGGTAACGGGTAAATACCGTGCGGGCGTAGTGACTGAAGAAATCAATTACCCGCCGATTGCCCCAGCCCCCATACTGCCTCACCAGCCCCCAGGGCATTTCATAGTGTGACAGTGTCACAAGTGGCGTGATGTTGTGCGCGGCCAGCTCGTCAAACAGCCGGTCATAATAAGCCAGACCCGCCTCTTCAGGCTGCTGCTCATCACCCTGCGGAAAGATGCGTGTCCACGCAATTGAGACCCGCAGGCAGCTGAAACCCATCTCGGCAAACAGGCGGATATCCTCCGGATAGCGGTGGTAAAAATCAATCGCCACATCCTTGAGGCTTTGACTGCCTGGGCCCCGCTCGCATACCGGACCAAAAATCCCCTGCGGCTGAAGGTCGGAGGTCGAAAGGCCTTTACCCGCCTCACGCCAGGCCCCTTCCACCTGATTTGCGGCAACGGCGCCGCCCCATAAAAATGAATCCGGGAAAGTTTTCATGCTGTTCTCCTGTTATTGATGGCTGAGGCTGAGTAACGGTTGTCCGGCCGTCACGGTGCTGGCTGCAGCCGTGATGACATCAGCGTAGTCATCGCTGTTACTGATAATGATGGGGGTGGTCAGGTCATAGCCGGCATCAAGGATCGCCTGACGATCAAATTCCAGCAGCAGATCGCCCGGTTGAATTTTGTCGCCTGCGCTGACGTGTGCGATAAACGGCTTGCCGTCGAGCTTCACCGTATCGATGCCGACGTGGATCAACAGCTCGACGCCGCTATCACTCAGTAAGCCGATGGCGTGCCGGGTCTGGAACAGCGAGGCGACCTCACCGCCAAACGGCGCGATGACTTTGTTATCAAGCGGAATAATGGCGACACCGCGTCCCAGCAGGCCACTGGCGAACGTGGCGTCCGGCACCTTATCGAGCGCCAGCACGGTGCCAGACAGCGGGGAAAGGATCGCGTTTTCGTCTGAGGAGAGGGGTGTCGCCGCCACAGGGGGGGCGGCTTTGGGCATACCGGCAAGCAGGGTCATGCCGCAGCTCAGAAACAGCGCCAGCACTGTTCCGGCAATCCCGCCCCATAACGTGGCATCGACCCCGCCGGGCGGGATCATCTGAGCAATCGTGAAGATGTTGGCAAAGCCAAAGGAGTAAACGTGTGTGTGGCTGAAGCCGACAATCGCCCCGCCGATAGCACCCGCCACGCAGCCAAAAATAAAGGGACGACGCAGCGGCAGATTGACACCATACACAGCCGGTTCGGTAATTCCAAAAATCCCTGCCGTCACGGACGAGCCAGCCAGCACCTTCTGCCGGGCATCACGGCTGCGCAGGAAAATCCCCAGCGCGGCGCCAACCTGACCCATGACGGCGGGTAGCAGCATCGGCAGCATTGAGTCGTGCCCCAGCACCGCCAGGTTGTTGATCATGAGAGGCACCAGCCCCCAGTGCAGACCAAAGATCACACAGACCTGCCACAGCGCACCCATGGCGGCGCCAGCCAGCCAGGGGGCCAGCGCATAAATCCACTGGTAGCCGTTGGCCAGCATCATGCTCAGCCAGGTGGCCACGGGGCCAATCACCAGAAAAGTGAGCGGCACGGTAACGCCCAGGCAGATCAGGGGCGTAAAAAAGTTCTTCATTGAGGCAGGAAGCCGCCTGTTGCTCTGTTTTTCCAGCCAGCAGCTCACCCACGCGGCAAGAATCACCGGAATGACCGACGCACTGTAGTTGAACCAGGTGACAGGGATACCCAGAAACGCGTCCGCCATTGCGCCGGTCTGCTGGCTGGCATTAAAGGCGGCGATCATGGTCGGATGGGTGAGTGCCCCGCCGATCACCATGGTGATGAAGGGATTGCCACCAAACTTCTTACCGGCGGTGTAACCCAGCACCAGCGGGAAAAAGAAGAACAGCGCATCACTGGCAGCAAACCAGATTTTATAGGTGCCGCTCTCAACGGAAAGCCAGCCGCAGACCACAGCCAGGGCCAGCAGGCCTTTAAGAATGCCCGAAGCGGCCAGAATGCCGATAAAAGGGGTGAAAATACCTGAAATAATGTCGATAAGCCGGCTGAAGAGATTACCGCCACTGGCGTTTTCATCCGTTGCGACAGGGGCGTCATCGCGCAGTCCCGCTTCAGCGCGAACCGCCTGCCAGACCGCATGCACATGGTTGCCGATGACGACCTGGAACTGACCGCCGCTTTCAACCACCATAATCACACCCGGGTTTTTCTTCAGTGCCTCCGCATCCGCCTTCTGACTCTCTTTCAGTCTGAAACGAAGCCGGGTGGCGCAATGCTCCAGGCTGACGATGTTCGCTTTACCACCCACATGGCTGAGGATCTCCTGCGCCAGTTTCTGATATTCCATCTCTCTTTCCTTACAAGCGATGTCCGCAGACATCCGTTGAGGGAGCCAAAAATAAAAAAACCTGAGAACGACCTCTTTTCAGAGGCCGCGCTCAGGTTTTGCCTGCACTACGCAGTAACAATCCAGGTTCAGGGGGTTAACGCCCCTCTTTTCTCACCCGTTCGATATGAATGGCGAGAAACATCATCTCTTCCGCTGTCAGATCGCGCTGATAGCTTTGCTGCAGATGCTGCGCGATCTTCACCGCGCATTTCCACGCTTTGGGATAGTTCTCTTTGACCGCGGTATGGAGTGACACATCATCGTCATCAACGACGGTTCGTGTCAGCATCCGCTGGGCAAAAAACTTCAGATGGGTGACGAACCGCTGGTAACTCAGCGATGACTCGTCATAGTCCAGCTGCAGCTGATACTTCACCAGTTGCAGAACGTCCTGCATCACCCGCGTCACATCCATCACTTCCGGCATTTCGTTGTTGAGCTGAGCCGTTACCAGATGAAGCGCGATAAATCCGGCTTCATCCTCAGGCAGTTCCACATTCAGACGACGGGCAATGATGGCGCGGGCTTCCTGACCCAGCTCAAACTCCCGGGGATAGAGTCGCCTGATATCCCAGAGCAGCACGTTTTTTATCGCCAGCCCCTTCTTCTGCCGCTCGATGGCAAAGAAACAGTGATCCGTTAATGTGATGTAGAGACTCTCCTGCAGTTTCCCTAATCGCTGTGCTGCCAGGTTGATAATGCGGTCGCAGGTCGTCATGACCTCAGCGGGGATCTGGTTCAGTAACTCCTCAAGACGGCGCACCAGAAGATCGCTTTGCAGCGCGAATACTTTCTCAATCTGCGCGGTATCAAGACTGTCCCCGACACGCTTCTGAAAAGCCAGTCCGCGTCCCATCACGACCTGCTCACGTCCCTGTTCGTCCTGAACCACCACCACATTGTTATTAAGCACTTTGGCGATTTTCATCCAGACCCCAAAAACAAAAAACCTGACCTCCGGCTGACGCCAGAAATCAGGTTTTGCCTGCCTGAGCAGTAACAATCCAGTACGCGCACTCTACCATTTTTAAGGCGGACCTCAATCTGCCTCAGTGAAAAGCGTGACGGCGATCCTGCTCCACAGGGAAACTTAAAATGTCACCACGGTTTTACGTTCCGTCACCCAGGCATCCTGAGTGCGGGCGATACCCGCCGGGCGATGCCAGTACTGAATGCCGGGCTGCAGTTCCAGCCAGCTGAAGGGACGAGCAAGGCAAAAAAAACCTGAGCGCCTCACAGTGGCAGAAACCGTGAAACGCTCAGGTTTTTCCTGTTAACCAGTAATAACCCTTTGCAGATGATGGGGCCACACTAATATCGAACGTGGGCAGTGAAAAGCCGGGGAATTTCTGTTTCAGAAAAAGCGTGAGCGAATTAACATGCCACCGATACTGAGATCGCGACGGCACAATAAAAAACCGGAAATAGACATCCTGAATAATGACAAATAATTTAAACGACTCCTTCCGGATATCAGGCTGGAGAAGATTTATTATTTTATCATGAAAAGAGGTTGGCTTCCGGATTATTGACAGCCTGTCTGGCTTATGCAACCATCAATTGAAGGCGGAATTATTTTGTAATAAATTTGCCATTTATTATTGTGATAAGGAAATTTCAATGCGTGAACTTACTATAAGCGAAGTAAACTCAGTCTCAGGTGGCAACGTTGGTGAAATTATTGTTGGTGGTGTAAAGCTGATTAACGACTTATTCAATACCCCCCTGCTCTCTTTTCCAGGGAGACTTTTGGATGCCATCGGCTTAGGAAGCATTCATCACGCCCTTGACTCGATTGGCTTTGCTATATTTACAACGATTGCTTCATTAGGCAGTGCGCTGGGTGGCGATGCCAGTCAGATTAACTACCATTTCAATGAGGAATGGGGTGATTAAAAATAAGCTATCCGGATATGAAGCCACCGTTTAGGTGGCTTCATTCATAGCGACCGAATGATGACTACAGGGTCGCTTTAAAAAGCCTCATGGTTAAAGGTGAAGAGTAGAGGTAGTGAGGGTCATACTTATCGAGCGTCGCTTTTGCAAAACGCCAGTCATACCCATCGGTGATACCCTGAGTTAAGCTATCAGGAATAAGGGTGTCGATAACCGTCTCATTATCCCAGGCATCTTTTTCTGAATATCCCCAGCCTTTGCTCCACTCAACGCGTACCGTTGCATAATCGCCAGAATAGTGATTGAACACCCACTCTTCCAACTCTCTGAAAAACTTCAGTGAGTCAGGAGTACCAGGCATTGTCAGATTATCCAGCCAGATTGCAACATCCCATTCAGGGTGAGCATCAACAGGCCGGGCTGCGGAGAGTGCAGGAGGAACAGCACCAGCAATATCGGTATCAGCTGGATTATCTAAACCGGTCACACGAATTTCAATCGGACCATTCATGGGATAAGCGTTAGATTTTTTGTAGATATCCACCATGCTCTCATATTTCGCCTTAAATTCACTGAGTATCTTTTGAATGTTCTCTCTGCGGGTGATGATGACATAGCCGTTAGCCGTCACCCGAAGCGTGTCTGGCTTGATATACATCAAGACATCTTTGCTCCACCCCCACAGGTCGCTACTGATTGTCGCACCAAGTCCGATATTGACCAGATTGAACATCAGGTTTCCTAATGAAGGTGTGAGTTCCGGAAAGCCATTGTGAATCTTCCTGACCAAATCGGAAACCTGAACAGGAATATTATCCGAAAAAGGATAGTTAAAGGGAGAATGGACGGGTTTAGATATCCTGTTGTAGGCTGGAGACTCTGTCCAGATTTTTAACCATGGTGTGGTAGTAAACGGAAACCAGATGATCTCAGCACGCCCGCATTTATCCAGATAGGAGGTATAGGTTCTGATACCTTCACCCTCCTGACCAAATAATTCGACGGCGGGAACATTGACAAAACTTTGGCAGCGTAAACGCTTGTTGCGCGGCACCTGAAGTTTAACTTCATAAATAAATGCTCTCCCGACATGCACCATAAAGGCTGATATCTCCGGGTTGGTTCTTTCGAACGTTTTCAACACGTACTGCTTAAGCTTGTCATCCCACACAATGGCTTTGAGTTCGACAATGTTATTGCTGACGGTTCCCCAGCTCCCCCCTGCGGGGCGTTCTTCATTGACAGAGGCGATGCCGGTTCCATGTCCTCCTATTGCGAGGACACCGCCAAGCGTCAGATCGCCTGGTGCAGGCATGCTATAAAAGCCCAATTTCTTTTTCTCAAGCAGAGTAACAAGAGCTTCCATCTGAATGCCGGTCTGAGCCGTGACATAGCCGTAATCACCATGTTTAACTATCGTTGCAGCATTAAGATGTTTCGTCATGTCAACCAGGACAACATCACTGTTGTCAGCATTATTATCAATAGTCAATCTTGACCAGTTATGCTGAATACCTACCGGGCGAACTTTGAATTTATTATCAACAGCCCAGTTAATGACATCGAGTAATTCAGCACTGGTTTTAGGTGAACATGAGAGAATGTTTTTTCCGGATGTCTCTTTTGACCAGTTTAAAAAATCAGTGCGGAACGTTTTTAACGGGAATGCAGTTGCAATCTGGTTGCTCATAGAATGTCCTTATTTAACCTCTTCAGATTTAACGGTAAACACATCCACCACAGAAAAATGAGACAGACCCACTTATAACAATGGCTTCATACAGACTTAATCCATAATTAACACATATAATACCTCCAAGAAGTCCCCAGAAAATTGAGATGGTCAGCGCAGATAAAAGTGTTTGTATCGTTGGCGCTGCTCTTCCTGCGTAAGCACTTAACAGATATCTTGTTACGCCCCCGAAAAAGGATATCAGCAAGAAGATCATCAGCCAGATTGTTTCAGGTTCATTTCTCATATATCTCCCCTGACATGTTAACGCCTCCTGTCGTAACTGGAGTGGATATAGTGATAATGAAGATCAGCGCAATGCTCAAATAAAAAAAAGAGTGCGACGTGTAAATTTCCTGAACCAGGTCATTTTCTTTTGTAAAAAGAAGTAGAGCTTTTCATTACAGATGATAAAAACGAGGCTTTTGGGTATAAAAAACTGAACGCCTTTGCTTTTTGAGTAAGTCAGATTCAAAAGGGGGTCTATTATCTGAACTTTTTTTCACAACAGATAGAAAAGCTGAGAGATATTATTAGCAGAGATGGATTTATATCTTGCTTCCCATACCTGTAAAATTAAATCGGCAACATCAATCTCCCTTGCCTTCCTGCTTTTGATCATAAAAATAAAAAGTGTGAATTCGTTCCTGCTCAGGGAAATTACCTTTCCTTTACAAAACAGGCTTCTGGTTTTTTTATTCACAAGTATAATCAAAATTGAACCTCCTCTCCTTTTTTATGATTTCTATACATGACAGGCGGTAGATGTTAATTAAAAAAAAGTCCAATATGATAATTTTTTTGGAAAGCGCGTTTTTAACGTACAGGTTCATAAAAGAATTAAAAAATTCAGTAGCATCTTCCTGGTCAATGGCTGGGGAAGGGTTTCACATTTACTTTCCGGACTTAAGCAGGATTTACTCTGTTTCAGGATGCCTTATTTACTGCCAGGAGAGATTAATAGAGGCGGAACAGGCATGCTGACCCTGTCTGAGCCCGACCGTCATCACTGATGAATCGCACAGAATGGCAGAGGGAGAGTGCGGGCAAAGAATTTTGATGAGTTTATATTTTTCAGAAAAGAATTTTAATGTGCATTACCCCCGCCTGTACTGTCAGAATCAGAGCGCTCAGGAATAACGATGAACGATGGGGCTCATTTAATGAGCTAATACGGATGAGACGGGAAGAGAATCTTAAGTCAGAAACAGCAACGCCGGAAGGTTCGCTTCCGGCGTTGAGGTGAAGATTAGGCCGCTTTTACTGCGCGCACTTTCTTAGCCGCAGGCTCATCAGCCTGGTTGTCAGCATCGTCTGAGCGGGAAGCGTGGGTCGTCGCCTCCGGCAGTTTGCTGGTGCGAAGGATATGCTGTACCGACTCTTTCTGCTCAGCAATCAGCAGGCCCAGCGTTTCCGCCTGTGCTTCGTCCATCGCGGGCTGATGCTGTAACAGCCAGTCGGTGAAGGCTTCGGCCATATCGAGCATTTTGTCGTAGGCATCGGCCTCTTTCTTATTGGCAAACGTCATCTTCTCTTCACCCTTTCTGACTACTACAAATTTTGTTTCAACAGCCATCTTTTCGCCCTCAGGTACTGTGTATACATACAGTATATCATGCTCGGTTTGCTTTGCCAGCAGAGAATGGAGTTTAACGGGAACAGGCAGTCAGACCTTGTTATTGCGCAGGGTTTGCTAATCTGACGCAAACTCAACGGTGAGTTTGCCGCAATCCAGCATGCCGTACTGCTTTCTGCCCGTAATGCGTTCTGCATAAAAAGGGACCAGCCATTGCTCAGCCGGGCCGCTTATCTCTGCGTCAATGAACCGTATGCCCTTCTGGCGGGCGACTTCGGCTGCTTCATGCCAGTTTTGCCAGTCGTTGGGCTGTCTCAGCCAGGCACTCAGCACGGTCTGTTTTGCCTGCTCAACCGTGTAATGTTTGCACGCCGCAAGGTTTTCCTCACTGTAGTACTGGTCACCCGTTTTCAGATAGATCAGCGTTCCTGTCCCTGTCAGGGCCAGCAGAACAAGCCCCGTAAAACCGATCACTGTACCCTTCACAACACTTCTGATCATAACGCCACGCATTGATTGATTGTAAGCAGCCACTCTCTGAGCAGGCGATACGGGCATTACACCAGCAACTCTTCCAGGAACTGTGCCAGCGCTTTACGCGGATCATCCTCTTCCGAGACGATCACCTCGATCCCCCACTGCCCCAGCACCTCTTTTGCCACCGGGTTGTTGCGGTTGGTAAACAGGTACGATTTTGGCCGGGCCGTTGCCAGCCCGGTGCGGCCCCACATTTTCGTCAGGCGGTAAAAGAGCAGGCGAATGTTGAAGTCACTGATGCTGTAGCCGACAAACAGCACCGAATTGCCCATCACGTCGTGGGTGAGTTTGATATCGAGCGGCGAGTCGAAATAGAGACGTTCAAAATAGCTGCTCTCATCCAGCACGATGGAGGTATCGTCGTCGAAATCGCCGTGAAGTTTGATGATGTGTCGCTTCTCTTCGGTCAGCGACACCAGATCGGCGGCATTCGCCACTTTATAATAGGGAACCCCGTGCGCCTCATGCGCCGCTTCCAGCCAGCGATCGTAGTTAGTGGTGTAGATACGGGAGAAATTACCCTGCGTAATCATGGTGTGAATTTCAGAAGAGCGGACATCAATATCGGGCCGGTGCCATTCGCGATCCATCCAGCTGCGCAGCGGGCCCAGCGAGCCTTTTTTCTGTTTGTAATACTCCGCCAGCGACAGGTGCGTGCCGTAAGTATTGAAGATTTTAGGATCGTAGCCCAGTTCATGCGCGAGGTGAGCAATCAGCTCATGCCACTCCGGCAGGCCGAAATTGCGTGAGATACCGGCACCGGCAAACAGGATCAGTTTGCCGGAATCATAGGCGCGTTTGAGTTCAGGTTTCATGCCACTCCCCGGGCGGTTTTCAAAAAGGTGGCGAAGCGATCCAGCGCGATACGCCGCATGGAGATCTCATTCTTGAGTTCACCCATTTCGGCAAAGGTCTGCTCATAGCCTTCGGGAATAAAGACGCAGTCCCACTGAAAGCCGCGCGTGCCGGCGGGTTTTGCCGCGATGGTGCCGCGCAGCTCGCCTGAAAACTGATACATCTTGCGGCCGTCACAGTAACCCAGCACCGTTTTGGCCGTGACGGCCTGGCTGTCGAGTCCCTGCACCAGCGCCGTAAAGCGCTCAGCGTCGAGGCGATTCCAGAAGATGCGGGTCAGACCCGCGGGCAACCCATTCAAGCCATCCAGATAGAGGCCGGTGTGCTCAACAAACAGCGGCCGCCCGATCAGCGCGAAAGCTTTGGTCAGCTTGTCACGCACCAGGTCAAGCTCGTTTTCTGTCTGTATTTCTTCGATGCGACGGGCGATGGGCAGCACTTCGACCCCGACAGGTTCGAGTATCTTGCGCACCTCCGCCAGCTTTTGCTCATTGGCAGAAAGGAATCTGATTTTCATGGGCTTCCAGGGCTGGTACTCCGCCACACAACAGAATTTTTTATGAGTTTGAGGGGGCAGGATAAAACAGTCACGCCGGAGAGTGTAGTGCAATTATCGGGTTATCAGCATGCCGTGCACCAGACCGGTTAGCGCAGAGCAACCGGTCTGGCGGTGTCAGTAAACGATACCCGGCGGGTTTATCAGGGAGTGGTCGACGGCCTCATCCTGTTCACCCCAGCGGGCCAGCACCTGCTGATACTGGCCGCCCGCGATGGTGCCATCCAGCGCAGTCTGGAGAGCCGGGGCCAGGCCATTGCCCTTTTTGGTGGTGACGGCGACCCAGGCACGGAACGGCCCGTTGCCTACCAGTCGGGTCTGGCCGCGCGAGGCGGCTTTCCAGGCGGCCATGGAGTGCGGGCCAAACAGGGCGTCGGCCCGACCCGACAGCAGCGTCAGCGTCGCAGAGGCATCATCGGTCAGATAGATTGGCGTCACGGCAGGCAGGCCTTTTGCCCGGTTCTGCGCATCCCAGCTCAGCAGAATCCGCTCCTGATTGGTGCCCGACGACACGATAATGCGCTTCCCGGCAATGTCAGCAGGGGCACTGATCTGTCTGATCGGACTCTCCTTTTTCACCGCAAAAGCATGGTTGTCAGCACGATAGGTGGCAAAGTCGAACTTCTTCTTACGCTCTTCGGTGACGGCAATATTAAACATCGCCACATCATAGCGTCCGGCGCTGATCCCCAGCGGCCAGTCCTCCCATGAGGCCGGCACCAGCTTCAGCTTTAACCCCAGACTGTCAGCCAGCAGCCTGGCGATGTCGGGATCGCTGCCGATGCGGGTCACGTTGTCAGAGGCCAGCAGCGCCAGCGGCGGCGAGTTTGTGGCTGAGGTCGCTACGGTCAGGGTGCCCGGCTCGATAAAGTGATAGTTCGCCGGAATTTTAGCGATCGCCAGCGGATTAGCCGGAGCATGGATGGGCGTTTCGTTGCGGCGGATGTCGGGCTTTTCCGGGGCGGCCATGGAGAGCGCCGGGATCAGCCCCGCGAAAGCCAGCGCCAGGGGCGTCAGGCGCCTCATAAAACGCGCGCCAGGAAGCGACGGGTGCGCTCGTGACGCGGATTGCTGAGCACCTGCTGGGTCGTGCCCTGCTCCACAATCCGGCCATCCACCATAAAGACCACATGGTCAGCCACTTCGCGGGCAAACCCGATCTCGTGCGTCACAATGACCAGCGTGGTGCCGGAGCGCGCCAGCTTCTTGATCACATCGAGCACTTCGCCGACCAGTTCCGGGTCCAGCGCCGAGGTGGGTTCATCGAACAGCATCACCCTGGGATTGAGCATCAGCGCCCGCGCGATAGCGATGCGCTGCTGCTGCCCGCCTGACAGGTGGCGCGGCCAGGCATCGGCTTTGTGGCGCAGGCCGACAATGTCCAGCAGTTCACCGGCCCGCTGAATCGCCGCCTGCCGGGAGAGCTGGCGATGCGCAATCGGTGCTTCAATCAGGTTATCCAGCACGCTCAGGTGCGGGAACAGGTTAAAGTTCTGGAAGACGTAGCCGACGTTTATGCGCTGCCGCAGAATCGCCTGCTCCTTCAGCTCATAGAGCTTGTTGCCGCGCTGCTGATAGCCGATATAGTCGCCATCAATCTGAATAAAGCCTTCATCGACCCGCTCCAGATGATTGATGGTGCGCAGCAGGGTGGATTTACCGGAGCCGGAGGGGCCGAGGATCACCGTGACCGAGCCAGGCGGCAGGGAGAGCGAGACATTATCCAGCGCTTTATGTTTGCCAAAACGTTTGCTGACGCCGGTGATGCTGATGGCCCCGCTGGTGTGAGAAAGGCGATAATCAATGGCTTCGGACATGGCTGATCTCCTCGGTCGGTTGAAGTGGCGAGACGCGGTTGCGCCATTGACGCCAGCGAGAGGGTTGCGGTTCACGCGTTACGCTGCGGGCCATCCAGCGTTCTGCGTTGTACTGAATGACGGAGAGCACGGTGGTGATAATCAGATACCACGCGGCACCCACCATCAGCAGCGGGATGACCTCCTGATTGCGGTTATAGATCATCTGAATGGTGTAAAAGAGCTCCGGCATGGCCAGCACATAAACCATCGCCGTGCCTTTCGCCAGGCTGATGATCTCGTTGAACGTGGTCGGAATAATGGTGCGCAGCGCCTGCGGCAGAATGATGCGGAAGGTGCGGCGCGTGGCAGAGAGGCCGAGCGCAGAAGCCGCCTCCACCTGCCCCTGATCGACACCGAGAATGCCGCCGCGAATGATCTCCGCGCTGTAGGCCGCCTGCACCAGTGTCAGGCCGATGACCGCGGCCGGAAACTGTCCCAGCACATTGATGGTCTGAAACGCGCCCCACGACAGGCCGGTAAACGGAATCCCTATCGAGAGCGTTTCATAGAGATAGGAGAAGTTATAAAGAATAATCAGCACGACGATCAGCGGCAGTGAACGAAACAGCCAGATGTAGCCCCATGCCAGCGTGCTCAGCAGCCAGGAGGAGGAGAGGCGCGCCAGAGCCAGCAGACCGCCAGCCAGCAGGCTGAAGATCGTCCCCAGCAGGGTGAGCAGCAGCGTCTGTCCCAGACCGTGCAGGATCACCGGATCAAAGAACCAGCGTGCAAACACCCCCCACTCCCAGCGCGGATTAAAGGCCACCGACTGCACGACGCCTGCCAGAATAAACAGCGCAACGATCGCGCCAGCGGTGCGTGCCGGATAACGGGCCGGCACCACCTGTAACTGTTGATGCTGAGGTTTACTCATCGTCGATCCTTAACTCGCTTCCGCGACGTTATACACGCCAATCACTTTAATAAAACGCAGTCGCCCGTCGTGGGGCGGCTGACCGTAACGCTCCAGATCGCCGCTGAGATCGAACTGAGGCTGATAACCGTGACCGGTGTAGAGCCGGACGGCCTCAGGCTGACGGAAGCCGGTGGTGAGAAACAGCCGCTGGTAGCCCGCCTGCAGGGCCCGACGCTCCAGCTCCTGCAGGACCACCAGCGCCAGACCCTGACGGCGCAGATCGCTGCGGGTCCAGATGCGCTTCAGCTCGGCGGTCTGCAGGTCATAAGGTTTGTAGGCACCCATCGCGATGATCTCGCCGTCGCGCTCCAGCACAATAAACAGCCCCTGCGGCGGCAGATACCACTCTGTCAGCTCCTGCTCCTTAAGCCGGGCAAAGTAGTCGCCATAGCGAGCGGCATATTCACCGAACAGGCCGCCCAGGATCGGTTGCAGCTCTGGCGCCTCAGGTGACACCTCGCGAAACGTTAATTCACTCATCTCAGCTCCTTAATCGCCCAGTCCGGCGGGATTAACTTCAGAATGACCAATCTGCTCAACGCCTTCGCCCCAGCGGTTAAGCACCTTCTGATAGTCGCCATTGCCGATCACGCCATTCAGCGCCGTGCTGATCGGCTCGGCCAGACCGCTGCCTTTTTTCACCGTCACCGCAATGTGAGCCGCTTTTGGCCAGCCCCCATCCACACTCCCCACCAGCCGGGTTTTCCCGGTCAGAGCCGCCTTCCAGGCCCCGATCACATTCGGCCCGAAATAGGCGTCTGCCCGACCCGACTGGAGCGCCAGCGTCTGGGCGGCATCATCTTTGGCATAGATCGGCGTAAAGGGTTTCAGGCCCTTAGCCTGATTCTCTTTATCCCACGCCAGCAGGATCGCCTCCTGATTGGTGCCGGATCCCACGATGATCCGCAGCCCGGCAATCTCCTCCGCTTTGGTCAGCGACTGAATCGGGCTGCCGGTCCGGACATAAAAGCCCAGCGAGTCCTTGCGATAGGTCGCGAAGTCGAACTTCTCTTTGCGTGGCTTCGTCACGGTGATGTTCGAGATTGCCGCGTCATACTTGCCCGAGGCGACGCCGAGCGGCCAGTCCTCCCAGGAGGTCGGGACAACATTCAGCTTCAGTCCCAGGCTGTCGGCGACCAGCCGGGCGATATCCACCTCGCTGCCGAGCAGGGTTTTGTTGTCGTCAGAAAAGACCGTAAGCGGCGGAGAGTTAAGCGCGGCCACCGCCACGGTGAACGCGCCCGGCACCACAAAATGGTGACCGGCGGGCAGCTGCGCGATGGCCTCCGCATTTTTCGCGGTGTTGATCGGCGTTTTATTGGCTTCCACGCTGACACGCTGGCCGTTGTAGGAGACGCTGGTGCCCTCTGCCAGAGCGTGGCTGCTGACGGCCAGCATAAGCAGAGCGATGAGACGTAAGGGTTTTTGCATGATCCGGACTCTTATTGTGAGGTGAACTGATTAACGGGGGATTGCAGGGCGAAGCTGTCGCGCAGGGTGGTGCCCGGATAGTCACGGCGCGTCAGGCCGCGAGCCTGCAGAATCGGCACCACCCGATCGACAAAGCGTTCAAAGGTGTCAGGCGTGCCGCCATTGATGATAAAGCCGTCAGTGGCGTGGGTTTCAAACCAGAGCTGCAGGCCATCCGCCACCTCTTCAGGCGTGCCGTGAAACAGGGGGCGCGGGGTGGCCGCTTCCAGTGCCGCCTGACGCAGGGTGTGACCCTGCTCTTTCGCTTTGCGTTTGATCTCGTCGGTGGTGCTGCGGAAGCTGTTCTGTCCGATGTCACCGATATCGGGGAACGGCTGATCCAGCGGGTACTGCGAAAAGTCGTGATGGTCAAAGAAGCGGCCGAGGTAGTTCAGCGCATCAGTCACCGAAACCAGCGCCGCAGTGGTCTGATATTGCTGTTCGACGTCATCGGCGTTATCGCCCACAATCACGCTGACACCCTGAAAGATGTGCAGATCTTCCGGCTGACGGCCATTGGCTACCAGTTGCTGCTTCACATCCTGATAGAAGGCCTGCGCCTCTTCGCGCGTCGGCTGATGGGTAAAGATGGCGTCGGCATGGCGCGCCGCCAGCTTTTTGCCATCTTCGGATGCGCCCGCCTGGAAGATAATCGGACGCCCCTGCGGCGTACGGCCGATATTCAGCGGTCCCTGCACCTGGAAGAAGTCACCGTGATGATCCAGGGTGTGCAGCTTCGCCGGATCGAAAAACTGCCCGCTCGCCTTGTCCCGCACAAACGCATCCTGCTCCCACGAATCCCACAACCCTTTCACCACCTGCAGATACTCATCGGCAATGCGGTAGCGCAGCGCATGTTCCGGATGCTGCTGACGGGAGAAGTTTTTTGCCGATCCTTCCAGCGGTGACGTCACCACGTTCCAGCCTGCGCGCCCGCCGCTGAGATGATCGAGGCTGGCGAACTGACGCGCCACGGTAAACGGCTCGCTGTAGGAGGTGGAGACGGTGCCGACCAGCCCCAGATGCTCCGTGACACCGGCCAGCGCCGAGAGCAGCGTCAGCGGCTCAAAGCGGTTGAGAAAGTGGGGAATCGATTTCTCGTTGATAAACAACCCGTCGGCGACAAACAGAAAATCGAGTTTGCCCTGCTCCGCCTTACGGGCGATTTTTTTGGCGTAATCCAGGCTGATGCTGGCATCGGCCTGGGCCGCCGGATGGCGCCAGGCGGACATGTTGCCTGAGGCGCCATGCAGAATGGTGCCCAGCCGAAGTTGTCTTGTGGTCATGATGTTCTCTCTTTTTTAATCGTCGCGGTGCCTGACGACGCTGTTCAGCACCGTCGTGCGGTTACGGCAGCAGATAAATGCTATTCAGAGTGGAAGGGACGCCTGACATCGCGCACTGAGATGTTGCAGCGCCTGGCGGGCCAGTTGAGCGAAGTAGCCAGCGGCGGGCGCAATCAGCGCCTCGTCGGGGGTAAAGCTGGCGTGATGCAGGCCAAACTCGCTGGCGCTGCCGATGCTGACAAAGGCGCCGGGCACCTGCTGCAGATAAAAAGCAAAGTCTTCACCCAGCAGATGCAGTTCGGCGGTCTGCACCCGGTAACCCGCCTGGCGGGCCACATCGCTGCAGAATCCTGCCCAGTGGGGATCGTTGATCAGCACCGGCGGGCCAGGCTGCCAGGTCAGGGTCGCCTGCGCGCCATTGGCCGCGGCAAACTGCTCAACCAGGGTACGCACCCGCTGCTCCAGGTCGGCGCGCACCTGCAGGTCGTGCGTACGTGCCGTGCCGCCAAACTCCACCCCGCCCGGCAACACATTCCAGCTTTTGCCGCCGTCGATGCGGGTGATGCTGAGCACCAGGCTGTCGAAGGCGTTAAAACTGCGGCTGGTGAGCCCCTGCAGTGCCTGAATAATCTGGCTGGCCGTCACGATGCTGTCGACGCCCTGCTCCGGGTAGGCAGCATGCGCACCTTTGCCGGTCACGCGGATGATGAATTTGTCGGCATTGGCGTAGAACGCGCCGCTGCGGGTGGCAAACGTACCAAGCGGCAGCGAAGGTTCGTTGTGCATCCCGAAGATAGCCTGCACCTCATCCAGCACGCCCGCCCCGATGAACTGCCGGGCACCACGCGCAATCTCCTCGGCGGGCTGAAACAGGATGCGCACCCGTCCGGGCAGGGTGTCGGCCTGAGCCTGAAGCTGCAGGGCCGCGCCCAGCATCACCGCGCTGTGCAGGTCGTGACCGCAGGCGTGCATCACGCCGGGATGACGGGAGTGAAAACGCACCCCGCTCGCCTCATGGATCGGCAGCGCGTCAATGTCGGCGCGCAGAGCAATCACCGTTTCACCCTGGCCGATTTCAGCGACCACACCGGTTTCCAGCGGGTAATCGCGCAGCCGGATGCCTGCGGCCTGCAGCCAGCCGCGCAGCCGTGCGGTCGTCGCAAACTCCTGACCGGACAGCTCCGGCCAGGTATGCAGTTCGCGTCGCCATTCAATCAGTTGTGATTCAGGGTACATGATGACTCTCCGCTGGCTGGGGTTCAGGCAGCAACCAGATGATGGGTGGCCAGCAGTTCCAGCGAGCGCTGGCGGGCAACCGGATCGGTGACGGGCGTATCGATGACGAACTCGTCGATAGCAAAGTGATGATGCAGGGCGTCCAGCTGAGCATGCACCTGCGCCGCCGTGCCTTTCAGCAGTGACGGGGTGCGAGGTTCAATCTGATAGTCGCGATAGCCCCCCTGACGCACGAAGCGCTCCGCCTGCTCCAGGCTGGCGACGTTGACACCCGGGCCCCCTTTCACCGCCACATGATAGTGGCGCAGAGAGGCAACCAGCAGGTCAGCTTCGGCGGGCGAGTCAGCCACCACCACCTGAACCGCAACCAGCGCGCGCTGACCGTGACTCAGGCGGGTGTAGGTACTCAGCGCATGCTCAAGCAACGCGCGGTCACCATTCAGATGCGCCGCAAAGACAAACTGCCAGCCCAGCGAGGCAGCCAGCCGTGCACTCTCTTCGCTGGCCCCCAGCAGAAAACGGCTAGCCGGACGCGCAGGCAGCGGTGTCGCCGCCAGCCCCTCTTCATCCGGTTTCGGCTGATCCGGTTTCAGCCAGCTATCCAGCAGCTGAAGCTGTTCGGCAAAGCTGCCTTTACTGGCGGCATCAACACCCCGCTGCAGCGCCTGGGTGGAGAGCGGTAACCCGCCTGGCGCTTTCCCGACGCCGAGATCGATGCGCCCCGGCGCCAGCGAGGCGAGCAGGTTGAAGTTTTCGGCCACTTTATAGGGGCTGTAGTGCTGCAACATCACGCCGCCCGATCCGACCCGGATATGGCGGGTCTGTGCAATGATCCAGGCGATCAGAAGCTCCGGTGAAGGGCTGGCAAGTTGTGCAGTGTTGTGATGTTCCGCCAGCCAGAAGCGGTGATAGCCCCACGCTTCTGCCCGCTGCGCCAGTTGCAGCGTGCGCTGAAGCGCCGCCGCAGGCGTCTCGCCCTGCAGGATGGGCGCTTTGTCTAACAGACTTAATTGATATGCCATTCACCTGGTCCTTATTGATTCCGGTTGCTGACCAGTGTGCTGCGCAGGCGATTATTGGTAAAACATCATATTGTTTTATGCTTTATTGAATTCGTCATATTGGCGGGGCGCGGCGAAATAAAAGACAAATAAGCGACGAAAGCCCCGAGGCCGGGCCTGTTATCGCCTTATCAGGGCGGGTTCAGAGTGAATAAAACATGCAGAGTGGCAAAGGATTGCACAAAATCGTCTTATGTGAAGCGCTGAATTACCCGCTTTATTCAGGGGCGCTGAGAGTTCTGCTTCAGTGGAAAAAAGCGGGTGTTGATAATCGCCACATTAACCTCGCAGGGGACGCCATCATCGAGAAAAACCGTCTCATTAATCTGGATAACCGCATCCCCTGCCCCTAATTTCAGTAATGCCAGCGTCTCAGCCTGCGTCAGGTTAATGGCCGTTAAATGCTGGTCGCGCAGCTGCACTTTTTTTCCGGTCACTTCCTCGATATAGGCATATTTCGACACTTCCAGCTTGCTGAACTCCATGCTGTTAAACATATTCACCGGCAGATGAATATGTTCCAGCGCCACCGGCGTCTCATCGAAGCACATCAGTCGTAATATTTTGTAGATCGGATCGCTGGTTTTAATTCGCAGCGCCTGCGCCATCTCTGCCGATGGCACCCGGATAATGCTGGCAGAGATAATTTTACGGACGCCTTTGTGTCCGTTTCTCTGCGCCTGATAATCAAACGGGGAAAGCACGTGATATCGGTGAGCCTGGCTACTGATCTCCGTCGCACCGACAAATATCCCCGATCCCTTCACCCGATAAATACGCTGCTGCTCCACCAGAATTCGGGTCGCTTCACGCACCGTTGTGCGGGTAATACCGAGGCACTTTGCGATAGCTATTTCCGTATCCAGCTTTTCGCCGGGTTGAAGGCCGTCATCTTTAATCCGCGTGAGGATATAATCGACCACCTCTTTCTGCTTTTCAGTCATGCCATCAGCCATCGACGTTCTTCCCATTTGCGTGAAGGAGAGACTCCCTGTATCCGTGCCACTCCCTTTCTGCCTGACATTGCCGGAGAAGTACTACTCCGGTCAGGTGAATATGTGACCAACCTATCAAATTGGCACAGATGTTAAGCCTGTGTAGCCATATTTTAATTTTAGCGGTTGTGTCCCTACACGTCGAAGGACATCATCAGGATGACTAGACATCTTTAACCTGTACAGATGTGTTGCCGGGTCACTCATCCACCGGCTGGCCCCCTCACAGCGGGAAGTCATCAGGGCGAATCTCTGGAAAGTGTCTGTACAGGTTCAGGGAGAGTTAACGAACGCAGCTGTGCCGAAGAGCGCGGCGACGCGCAAACGGCATCTGCGTGGCGTTAACTTTGAACGCGCAACGAGAGACAGGATTACAGCGATGTCACATCTGGCGGATTGGTTGAATAGCGAGCGAATTCAGTACGTGGAGCGCGTGGCTGACTGGCAGGAAGCGATTGTGCTGGCAGGGCGTCCTCTGCTCAGCGAAGGCGTCATCTCACAGGCTTACATTGATGCCATCATCCAGCAAAAAAAGGCGATCGGCCCCTTTTTTGTTATCGCTCCGCAGATTGCCATGCCTCACGCTCGTCCTGAACAGGGCGCGCTCGGACTGGGGCTGTCGGTGCTGCTGCTGGGAACGGCGGTGAAATTTGATTCTGAAGAGAACGATCCGGTGAAAGTGCTTTTTATGTTTGCCGCACCGGACAGTAACAGCCATATCGAAATGATTTCCCAGCTGGCGGAAGTCCTCTCCGATGAGAACATCATGGCGCAGGTTTTTAATGCAGACAGCCATGAAGCGCTGCTGGCAATTTTGTCAGGCGTCTGATGTACCCGTTAACACGTTAATTTTGATCACCAGAGAATGAGGTCGGATATGAAGATGATGGCAGTGTGTGGTTCAGGTCTGGGCAGCAGTTTCATGATGGAAATGAACATCAAAAAAGTGCTGAAGACATTAGGGGTGGAGGCTGAGGTTGAACATTCCGATCTCGGCTCGGTAACGCCCGACGTGGCGGATATTTTTGTGATGGCAAAAGATATTGCCTACAGCGCCAATCTTCCGGAAGAGAAAATCATCATCATCAATAACATCATTGACCTGAAAGAGATTGAGCAAAAAATACGAGACTATTTTGAGAAAAACGGACAGTTATAACCCGATAAACACTTACCCTCGAGGTTAATATGTTTACTCAAAATCTTTTGCAGTTCGTCGTCGACGTACTGAAAGTGCCCTCTATATTAGTCGGACTGGTGGCATTTTTCGGCCTGGTTGCGCAGAAGAAACCCTTCCCGGATGTGATTAAGGGCACGGTAAAAACGATTCTGGGCTTCCTGGTGCTGGCCGGTGGCGCGACCGTTCTGGTCGGTTCCCTGACGCCGCTTGGCGACATTTTTAAACATGCGTTCAATGTTCAGGGCATTATCCCGAATAATGAGGCGATGGTCTCGATTGCACTGGCAAAATATGGTGCGCCGACCACGATGATTATGGCCTTTGGTATGGTCGCCAATATCCTCGTCGCCCGGTTCACCCGGCTTAAATATATTTACCTGTCAGGGCATGTGACCTTTTATATGGCCTGCATGATCGCGATCATATTATCGGTCGCGGGTTTTGAAGGCATTCAGCTCATCTATACCGGTTCGCTGGCACTGGGGATGCTGATGGCCACGTTTCCGGCCATCGCTCAGCCCTATATGCGGAAGATCATTGGCGGTGACCAGGTGGCGCTGGCGCACACCGGCACCATCGGTTATGTCCTGTCGGGCTGGATCGGCTCTCTGGTAGGCAAAGGCTCGCGCTCGACCGAAGAGATGAACATGCCAAAAAACCTGAGTTTTTTGCGCGACAGTACCATCTCCATCTCACTGACGATGATGATTATCTACTTAATCCTGTCGATCTCGGCCGGTAAAGCCTATGTGGAATCCACCTTCAGCAATGGTCAGAACTACCTCGTTTACTCGTTTATTCAGGCTATTACCTTTGCTGCAGGCGTCTTCATCATTCTGCAGGGGGTTCGCTTAATCCTGGCTGAAATTGTCCCGGCCTTTACCGGCTTTTCAGAAAAACTGGTGCCGGAAGCCCGCCCGGCGCTGGATTGCCCGATTGTCTTCCCCTATGCCCCGAACGCGGTTCTGGTTGGCTTCATCTCCAGCTTTGCCGGCGGTCTGGTGGGGCTGTTTGTCCTCGGCCAGCTGCACTGGGTTTTGATTCTGCCGGGTGTGGTTCCTCACTTCTTCTGCGGTGCCACCGCGGGAGTGTTTGGTAATGCGACCGGCGGCAAACGCGGGGCGATTTGCGGTGCCTTTGCACATGGGCTGTTAATCACCTTCCTGCCGGTGGCGCTGCTGCCCGTGCTTGGACAGATTGGGTTGACCAACACCACCTTCTCGGACACCGACTTCGGCGTTACAGGCATTCTGCTGGGCAACATGGCTCGTTTTATGGATAAGGGCACCATTACCCTGATCGTTACCGGTATTTTCGCCCTGTTAGTGCTCTATAACTTCACCGCCAGAAAGAAAGTGCCTGCCGAAACCGATGCCGGTTAGTTTCCATTTTTGATCCCAACCAGAAAGGGCAGGCGTGACTTTCTGGTTGTTCCTTTTCAGGTGAATGCCGCCCTTCTCAGACCCGTCAGACGCCCCTTTTTCGTCCCCTCTCCGTTCTCTTCTGCTCCGCCTGCAGTCGCTATTTTGCCTGTTTCACTGCCTACTGCTGGCCCTGAAAGCCGCAAAAAAAGGACTATTCCGATTCAGAAAAGTGATCTGAGTCACACTTTCAACATTAGATGCGCTAATAAATAAAATTTAACAACAAAACATTTGAATGATAATGATTAACATTTACACTCTCATCCGCATATAACAACGCGATAAACGCGGCCTAATCCACAAAAAATATGCGGTATTTACCTGTTTCAGGATGAAAACCCTGGTCCCCAGGATTGTCAGGGCTTTTATCTGGTTAGTCATTTTTATGTTTACTGGAGTTTTGAGCGGATATCCCACGCTGCTGATTCAGGTCGGCAGGGTTATGGTTTTAACGCACAGGAACTGAACATGCTTTTACGCTCATCTATTCAATCGGCACAGGACTTCGAACCGGCCTCCACTGCCTGCACGGCCGAAACGGCGATTTTCAACGATCGGCAACTGGCTGCCTGGTCGCAGCAGACGCAGGAGGTGCTGGCGCTGATGACCCGCACCGTCACCGGTGTTGAGAAGCCGTTCAGCGGCATCCTGCCTCATGAACTGGCGGCGGAATTCAGCGATGTCGATCTTGACCGTCCTCTGGGTAACAACGATGACGCTCTGGCGGAGCTGAGTCAGCTCTATCTGCGTGACGCCGTCTGGTTCCATCACCCGAAATATCTGGCGCACCTCAACTGCCCTGTAGTGCTGCCTTCGCTGATGGCTGAACAGATCATGGCGGCGGTGAACAGCTCAGTGGACACCTGGGATCAGAGCGCAGGCGGCACCCTCATTGAGCAGAAGGTGATCGACTGGACGCTGGGCCGCATCGGCCTGCCCGCCGGATCAGACGGGATCTTCACCAGTGGTGGCACCCAGTCGAATCTGATGGCGATGCTGCTGGCGCGTGACAGCTGGTGCGCGGCGCATCATCCCGGTCACCTGATCAAGCAGCGCGGCCTGCCAGAGACCGCACCGAAGTGGCGCGTCTTTACGTCGAAGCTCAGCCACTTCAGCATCCAGAAATCGATGGCGATCCTGGGGCTGGGTTACGATGCGGTGATCGCTATCGATCACGACGAGCAGTTCCGCATGGACCCGGCCCTGCTGGCGCAGGAGATTGAGCGCTGCCGCAGCGAAGGGCTGATCCCGATTGCGGTTGTCGCTACCAGCGGCACCACCGATTTTGGCAGCATCGATCCGCTGCCGGAAATCGCCCGTCTCTGTGACGATTACGGTTTATGGATGCACGTTGACGCCGCCTATGGCTGCGGGCTGCTGGTCTCTGAGCAGCATCGCTCACGTCTGAACGGCATTGAGCGGGCGGATTCCGTCACCGTCGATTATCACAAATCCTTCTTCCAGACTGTCAGCTGCGGGGCCTTCTTCGTCCGGGATAGTCAGAACCTGAAGCATGTCACCCACCATGCCGACTACCTGAATCCGCTCAGCGCCCAGCAGGAAGGGACGCCAAATCTGGTCAACAAGAGCATTCAGACCACCCGCCGTTTTGATGCCCTGAAAATGTGGCTGACGCTGCGCGTCATGGGGCCGGCGGCGCTGGGTGAGGCCTTCGATACCCTGATCGCGCTGACGCAGACGGCGCATCAACTGCTGAGCGATCACCCGTCTATCGAAGTGCTGCACGCCCCGGAGCTGACCACCCAGATTTTCCGTTACGTGCCGGGCAAACACGCCAGTGATGCGCAGATCGACGAAATCAACGCCGCGATCCGCAAAGCGCTGTTCCGCTCCGGAAATGCTGTGATTGCCGGCACCAAAGTCGACGGCCGTCAGTACCTGAAATTTACCCTGCTAAATCCGACCACGACCCCTGCCGACCTCGAAGATGTGCTGAGCCTGATTGCGCACTATGGCCGCGAGCAGGTCCGGGCGTCTGCGCTGCGCGCGGCGAACCAGGGAGAGATGTGAAATGAAGAGTCCTGTTTACGATTTTATTGGCATCGGCATCGGCCCTTTTAACCTGAGTCTCGCCTGCCTGAGTGAGCCGGTTGAGGGTCTGAACGGTCTTTTCCTGGATGAGAATCCGGGATTTGACTGGCACACCGGCATGATGCTGGAAAGCGCCCATCTGCAGACCCCGTTCATGGCTGACCTGGTGACGCTGGCCGATCCGACCAGCCCGTACAGCCTGCTTAATTACATGAAGGAGAAGGGGAAACTCTACTCGTTCTACATCCGGGAAGACTTCTTCCTGATGCGCAAGGAGTACAACCAGTATTGCCAGTGGGCCAGCTCAAAGCTGTCGAATCTGCGCTGGAACAGCCACGTCGAGTATGTCAGCTACGATGAGGCCTCCGGCCTCTATCAGCTGGAGGTCAGGGAGACCCGCAGCGGCGAGAAACAGCGTTATCAGGCGCGCCATCTGATTCTCGGCACCGGCCCGGTGGCCTGGATGCCGGAATGCAGCCAGCCGCATCGTCAGCGCCTGACCCACTCCAGTCACTATCTGGCGAACAAAGCCGCGTTGCAGCAGAAGCGGTCGATAACCGTGCTGGGCAGCGGTCAGAGTGCAGCGGAGATCTACTATGACCTGCTGACCGATATCGATCGCTTTGGTTATCAGCTCAACTGGATCACCCGAGCGCCGCGCTTTTACCCGCTGGAGTACACCAAGCTGACGCTGGAGATGACCTCGCCGGAGTGGGTGGACTACTTCCACGCCCTGCCTGCCAGCACCCGCGACGAACTCAATGCCCGTCATAAGAACCTCTACAAGGGGATCAACAGCAGCCTGATTAATGACATTTACGATCTGATGTACGTTAAACAGCTCGATGGCGATCTGAACGTCAATCTCTTCACCCACTCGGCCCTGACCGCGATGCGCTGGCTGCCGGAGGGGGAATTTGAGCTGACGCTGCATCAGGAGGAGCAGGACTGTACCTTTACCCGCCGCACCGAAGGGCTGGTGATGGCAACCGGCTATCACTATCGGCCACCGATGTTTCTGGAGGGGATCACCGCGCGTCTGCGCTGGGATGAGAAAGGCCGTTACGACGTGCAGCGCAACTACAGCATTGACCATCACAATCAGGTCTTTGTCCAAAACGCCGAGCTACACACCCACGGCTTTGTCACCCCGGATCTGGGGATGGCCTGCTACCGCAACTCGGTGCTGCTGCGCGAACTGACCGGACGCGAGGTTTACCCGATCGAGCGTCAGATCGCCTTCCAGACCTTCCCGGCTAAAACGGAGCGCTGAAATGAGTTCATCTATCCTGTTCAGCGCCCGCCGTCCCGCGGGTCTGTTCACCCTTCGTCCGATGCAGGCCAGCGATGCGCCGCTCATCCACAGCTGGGTCACCCGCGACTATGCGCGCTTCTGGGGCATGCAGCAGCAGAGCCTGGAGCAGGTTGCGGCGTTCTATCAGACACTGACGGCAAAGGATCCCAAAGCGGCACTGATTGGCTGCTGCAACGATCAGCCGATCTGTCTGATTGAGTGTTATCGCGCCTGTGATGATGAGATTGGAAAATTTTACCCGGCTGCGCCCGATGACTACGGCATGCACATCCTGATTGCCCCGGCCAGCAAGCCGATCCGCGCGTTCAGCTGGCAGGTCTTTTCGCTGGTGATGGACTATATGTTCAGCCGTCCCGAAGTGAACCGCGTGGTGGTCGAGCCGGACGTGCGCAACGAGAAGATCCACGTTCTGAACAGGCGTGCCGGTTTCCGCTATCAGCATACCCTCGACCTGGGCCATAAAACCGCCTGGCTGGCCTTCTGCCAGCGGGAAGATTATCAACACGCGTTACTGCAGGAGTCGCAGACTATGACCACCCCCTCTTCACTGATGAACGGCACGCATCTGACGGGCGACAACTGGGCGCAGGCAAACCGCATGCTGATCCGCAAAGCGATTGCCGAGTTTGCGCATGAAAAAATCATCGCGCCGCAGGAATCCGGCAACGGCAGCTATCAGCTGGCGGTGCCGGGTGGCGAGGCGAGCTACCATTTCCGCGCGGCGCGGCTGGCGCTGGATCACTGGGAGATTGACGCGGGTTCGCTCCGTAAGCAGGAGAATGGCCATGATCTGCCGCTGGATGCGCTGAAGTTTATCGTGGAGTTCAACGGGGAGATCGGCATTCCCCAGGCGCTGCTGGCTACCTACATGGAAGAGATCAGCAGCACCCTCTGTAGCGCTGTCTATAAGCTGCAGAAGCACAATCCGGACAGTCAGGCACTGGTCTCCGCGGATTTCCAGACCGTTGAGGCGGCCATGACCGAAGGTCATCCCTGCTTTGTCGCGAACAACGGCCGCATCGGCTTTGATGCGCAGGACTACCTGGCCTATGCACCCGAAGCCGCCGCGCCGGTTCACCTTATCTGGGTCGCGGTCCATCGCCGCAATGCGCATTTCGCCAGCCTGAGCGAGCTGAGTTACGAGCAGCTGCTGCGTGATGAGCTGGGCCAGAACACCGTTGAGCAGTTTAATGCGCAGCTGGAGCAAAAAGGGCTGGCGGTTGAGGAGTATATCCTGATGCCGGTGCACCCGTGGCAGTGGCAGAACAAACTGCTGACGGTTTTCGCCGCGGACATCGCGAATCACGATATTGTCTGGCTCGGCACGGGCGACGACGCCTATCAGGCGCAGCAGTCCATCCGCACCTTCTATAACCGCAGTCAGCCGGAAAAGCGCTACGTGAAAACCGCGCTTTCGGTGCTGAACATGGGCTTTATGCGCGGTCTGTCGCCCTACTACATGGCGACCACACCAGCCATCAACGGCTGGCTGGAGCAGCTGGTGACAGGCGATGCCTGGCTGAAGAAGTGCGATTTCCGCATCCTGCGCGAAGTTGCTTCGGTCGGCTATCACAACCGCTATTACGAGCAGGCGATTAAAGGCGACTCCGCTTACAAGAAGATGTTTGCCGCCCTGTGGCGCGATAATCCGGCGGCCAGCCTGCAACCCGGTCAGCGTCTGATGACCATGGCCTCGTTCCTGCACGTCGATCACCATCAGCAGGCATTGCTGCCCGCGCTGATTGCCGATTCCGGTTTACCCGCGAAGCAGTGGATTGATCGCTATCTGACCTGCTACCTCAGTCCGCTGCTGCACTGCTTCTATCAGCATGACCTGGTCTTTATGCCGCACGGCGAAAACCTGATTATGCTGCTGGAAAACAACGTACCGGTCAGCGCCTATATGAAGGATATCGGCGAGGAGATCGCGGTGATGAACCCGGATGCCGTGCTGCCGGAAGGTGTGCAGCGACTGGCGGTGGATGTGCCGGAGGAGCTTAAACTGCTGTCGATCTTCACCGACGTCTTTGACTGCATTTTCCGCTTTATCAGCGCGATCCTCGACCAGTCAGGCACACTGCCTGAGGAGCAGTTCTGGCAGTCGGTAGCGGAATGCGTGAAGGATTATCAGCAGGCGCATCCGCAGCTGGCGACGAAGTTTGCGCGCTATGACATGTTTGCGCCAGAGTTCACCCGCTCCTGCCTTAACCGCCTGCAGCTGGCCAACAACCAGCAGATGATCAACCTCACCGACCCGGCGGAGAACCTGAAATTTGCCGGCACCCTGGTCAACCCGATCGCGCGCTGGCGCTAAGCGTTACCCTGTCACGTAATGGTCAGGCGGTCACCTGGGTGGCCGCCTTTTTTTTAATGAGTTATCGCAGGAATCTGTAATGTCCTCTTTTATTCCGGTCGCAAAGCTGACCCGGCGGCATCTGATCTTTCCCCTGTCGCTGGTGCTGTTTGAGTTTGCGACCTATATCGCCCATGACATGATCCAGCCCGGTATGCTGCTGGTGACTCAGGAGTTTAAGGTGGGGCCGGAGTGGGTCTCCACCTCCCTGACTGCTTACCTGGCCGGTGGCATCCTGCTGCAGTGGCTGCTTGGCCCGCTCTCGGACCGCATCGGACGGCGTCCGGTGCTGATCGGTGGCGTGACCTTCTTTATGCTCTCCTGCATCGCAACGCACTGGGTACAAAGCATTGAGCAGTTCGTTCTGCTGCGCTTCCTGCAGGGGATCAGCCTCTGTTTCATCGGTGCAGTGGGTTATGCAGCGATCCAGGAGGCGTTTACCGAGTCGCTCAGCATCAAAATGATGGCGCTGATGGCCAACGTCGCCCTGCTGGCTCCGCTGGCCGGGCCGCTGGCGGGCGCGGCGTTTCTGACCGTGGGAGAATGGCGCACGCTGTTCTGGCTGATTGGCGCTGTTGCGGCGCTGGCGCTGGCCGGGCTCTGGTATGCCATGCCTGAAACGGCGGGCGATCGTCAAAAAGCGCTGTCGCTGCGATCGATTATCAGCGGTTACGCGGCGTTGCTGAAGGATCGTCAGGTGATGCGCGGTTCACTGGCTATCGGACTGGTCAGCGTCCCCTGCATTGCCTGGGTGGCGCTTTCACCCGTCATCCTGATCCACGGCGCGCAACTGAGCCGCATCGACTATGCCCTGCTTCAGCTGCCGGTCTTTGCCGCGATGATTGCGGGCAACCTGACGCTGGGCCGTTTATCCAGCCGTCTGCCGATTGAACAGCCGGTAAAGCTGGGTGCCTGGCCAGTAGTCTGCGGACTGACCGTTGCGGTGGTCGCCACCCTGCTGAATCCGCAAAGCTATCTGTGGCTCACGGCCGGAATGAGTCTTTACGGCTTCGGCACCGGGCTGATTAACGCCGGACTTTATCGTATGACGCTCTTTTCCAGCAGCGCCGGAAAAGGCAGCGTCGCGGCACTGCTGGGCATGGTGAGCATCCTGATTATTGCGCTGGGCATTGAAGCCGCGAAAACGGCTTATTTCAGCTTCGGCACCGGCGGCTTTAGCCTGGTGAATCTGACCTGCGGTCTGCTGTGGCTCGTTCTGGTCAGCGCGTTTCTGCGCGAAAGTCAGTGTCGCCAGCAGGCACTCTGTACTGAGTAGCGTCTCGTCAGGGTAAGGGGCCGGACGCAGGCCTCTTGCTCTGACGGCATCACAACGCGATCACTCAATCCTTATAATCTTTTGATTTGTTGTGCAATTCTGTTCACCTGTTCGACCGCGACAAACAGCGCATTCACCACCGGGACGGACAGATGCGTTGATATGCCTGCCAGCCAGACAGATTCAGGCGACACCCTGTGGGCCAGATGCAGCTGCAAATGGTTATTCAGCCGGGGCGGTGCGGCTGAAGCGTCACGCGCATCCGCGAGGAGCAGCCCATTATGGGTCATCGAATGTGTGGGCGGTGCGTAGCCGGTGGCACAGACAAGGGCGTCAAAGTGTGTGATTTCGCCCTGCGGGTTGCTGAGGGTCCAGCCCGAATCTGATTTCTGCAGAGAGTCAGCCCTCAGTTTTTCAACGCTTAATAACCCGCTATCAACATAACCAAGCAATTTTTCGGCATTCTTTAAGGGCATCGCGCTGATATAGCGTCCCGTTGCCCGCAGAAAGGCGCTCAGGGAGTGCTTAACCGCCTCGGGGAGTGTGTGCGAATGCTGATTGATCGCGTTAATCATTCCGACAATCCTGTACTGCCATTCCGTTTTGTCCTGACGCGCCAGTTCACTCTCTTCCCGCAGTCGCTGGATACTCTCCGCCTCTGCGACAAACTGCTCTCTGAGGGAGGTCGCCGAGGCGTGAGCCAGCAGCCGGATCACCCATTTTCTGATGTCCGGCCTGACCTGTTCACTGATTACCGCGCTGTCTGTAAGCCAGGCGAGTCGCGAAGCCTGAATGGGTCTGAGCATGACGGCAGAGCGCACCGCCGGCAGGTCGCCGGAGGGAGAAACCAGGCTGACCCGGCAACCCTGTCGGCAAAGAACTAATGCCGCATCTATCGCGGAGAGCCGTGTTCCCACGATGAGGACATGACTATCCGGCCGGATCTTTTCCAGCATCAGTTTTTCCGGATAGGGTGAAGCGAAAAACAGAGGATCGCCCTGATAGGATGACAGGGCCTCAGGAATCGCGGGATGCGTGTAACCGGTGCAGACGATTACCGCATCGGCTGTAATGGTGCCGCTCTGCCGGGTTTCGATCAGATAATCACCGCCCGGCTGACGCATAACCTGTTTCCCCGCATCCCTGATAAAGGAGACGCTTATGCCCTGCTGATAAGCCAGGGAGAGATAACGGGTATATCGATCCTGAATATAATCTCCGATGATTTTACGGGAAACAAAATCTGCCAGCGTAATCCCGTTATTTGTATGCTCATGCAGGTAATGAAGTAAATCGTGATAGTGCGGCGGTAACAGAGACATTAATTCAACAGAGGTATTACAGAGGAGTTCCGGATGCTGACTGGCATAAACCTGCCCGATGGCGGGCCCCGACGCATCCAGCAGTGTAATGCGTTTGCAGGCCCCCTGTCGGACAAGGGCAATAAATGCGGCCACGCCGGTTGCGCCAGCACCAATAATAGCAACATGCAGATTATTCATAGAAACTCCATCGGGATAGGGTTATCTGTTAGCTACGAACAAAATATGCACAATTATAACCGCTATCATAGAGAGTGGCGGATGATTCGACTGGTATGAGAAGCTGACAGCAATCCGCATTTATTTTTTTCAGATAAGCTTTGACCAATTCGTTTCTTTATCTGCGCCCTGCGTCATTCGATGATGATTCCGCCTGCTGAGGCAATTAATAACAAAGGAATTTATCATGAAGACGTTATTTCACCCTGCGCCATGCTCTCCCTGCCCGCTCTGATTCATGCCCAACCTTTTTTGCCTGGACCAGCCGCCTGATGCTGACGCCGGGCGAGCCTTTTCTGCCGGAAACACAGGGATAACCATGACATTGCCTTTAACCGAACAGCTGGTGCAGTGGCGGCGTGAACTGCACGAGCATCCTGAACTCTCGAATCATGAATTTGCCACCACGGAACGCCTGAGCCGCTGGCTGACCGAGGCCGGGATACGGCTGTTGCCGCTGGGGCTGAAAACGGGCGTGGTGGCAGAAATGGGTCACGGTGAAGCGCTCATCGCCCTGCGTGCTGACATAGATGCGCTACCGATTGAGGAGATCATCGACCGCCCGTGGCGATCCCGTCAGCCGGGTGTGATGCACGCCTGCGGCCATGACGTTCACAGCGCCGTCATGCTGGGCGTTGCCCTGCAGCTGAAGCAGCAGGAAAGCACGCTGCCAGGCCGGGTGCGGATTCTGTTTCAGCCTGCTGAGGAGACCTTCGATGGTGCGCAGCAGCTGATCGCGGCGGGTGCGCTGGAGGGCGTGAAGGCGATATTTGGCCTGCATAATGCCCCCGACCTGCCGCTGGGCACCCTGCGCAGCCGCCCGGGCGCGTTTTATGCCAATGTGGATCGCTTTGTGATCCGCGTTGCGGGCAAAGGCGCGCATGCTGCCCGCCCCCAGGAGGGCATCGATTCTATTGTGGTGGCCAGCCATATTGTGACGGCCCTGCAGACCCTGCCGAGTCGGGTGTTCAGCTCGCTGGAAACCGTCGTGCTGAGCGTCACGCGCTTTACCGCCGGGAATACCTGGAATGTGCTGCCCCAGACCGTCGAACTGGAGGGAACCGTGCGTACCCACAACAGCGCGATCCGCGAGCAGATCCCGCATCGCATCCGGGCACTGATTCAGGGTATTGCTGGAGGATTTGGCGCGACCGCGGAACTGGCATGGACGGCTGGTCCGCCTGCGCTGATCAATACCCCGCCGTGGGTGGAGGTGGCGCTGGACGTCGCCCGCGAGAGCGGCTATCTCGCTGAACAGGCGGAGACGCCACAGATGGGTGGCGAAGATTTTGCTTTCTACCTGCAACAGGTGCCGGGCGCCTTTGTCAGCATCGGCAGTGCCAGCGAGTATGGTTTGCATCACGCCGCTTTCGATCCGGATGAGGCGCTGATAGGCCCGGCCGTAGCGTATTTTACCCGGCTGGTGCCGCGCGCGCTGCAGAGAGTGGTAGCGCAATGACGAAAAAAAAGCGTACGACGATCGCTGTTCCGGTGCCGCAACCGGTTCTCGACCACGCGGTCATTAATGTGGCCGACCAGCTGGATAACGCCAGCGCCCGCTTCCGGCGGCTCGGCTTTCAGCTCACCGAGCGGGGCCACCACTCGCTGGGATCGAGCAATCATCTGGCTATTTTTGGCGAAAATTATCTGGAACTGCTCGGCTATGAGCCCGGCAAAGGCAGCCAGCGTGCCGACCTGTGGAATTCACCGCTGGGACTAAGCGGACTGGTGTGGAAAAGCAGCGATGCAGAGAGTGAGTTTCTGCACCTGGAAAGACAGGATCTGGATGGCGACCCGCCTGCCGCCTTCTGGCGGCCGGTGACCCTGCCGGATGGCTCGGTCAGTGAAGCGCACTTCCGGACCGTGCGGCTGCGTGCCTCACTGATCCCCAATGGACGATCCTTTTTCTGCGAGCATCTGACGCCGGACACGGTGTGGCAGCCCGCCTGGCAGCGCCATCCCAATGGGGTGCAAAATATCAGTGAGTTTGTCATCGTCGCTCAGGACCCGGCGCACGCGGCGCAGGTCTACAGCCGGCTTTTTGGTGCCGCAAAGGTTCTCGCCTGTCCGGAAGGCGCTTTCGTGCTGCGCGCCGGGGCTGCCACGGTACGCTTTGCCTCCGCTGACTATGCGCAACAGCGCTTCGGCCCGTTGCCGGAGGATTATGATGGCAGCGCCCGGATGGTGGCGCTGGGGTTTGTCACAACCGATCTCGCCCTGGTGAAAAACGCGTTGCTGGCAGGGAATATTCTGTTCCACGAGCAGGCTGAGGCGATTGTCGTGGCGTCCGGAGAGGGCTTTAATCTGGCGCTGCGTTTTGCCTGAAGGCGGCATGATCCGAAAAAAAACGCCCCGTCTGAGGCGTTTTCATGGAGTGCGATCAGAAGGTGTAGCTGGCGGTGACCGAGAAATTACGCGGCTCGCCGTAGACCACCGAACTGGCGACGCTGGTGTCATACGCCTTGTCGAACAGGTTATTCAGGTTACCCTGCAGCGACAGATTTTTATTCACCTGATAGCGGGCAAAGAGATCAACCAGCGCGTAGCTGCCCTGACGCGCCCGCCAGGTGCCATTGCCTTCCGGTGCACCGACATCGTTCCAGATGTGCGTCTGCCAGTTGACGCCGCCGCCCAGCGTCAGCGCCTGCAGAGCAGGCAGACGGTAGCTGGTGAAGAGGTTGAAGCTGGTCTGTGGCAGTTGCGGATTGAACGTCGTGCCATCGCGGTTTTCTGCGATGTAGCGCGTGCCGCCAAAGGTCATCTGCCAGTCATCGGTTAATGCGCCGTTGACCTCAAACTCCACGCCGCGACTTACCACGCCTTTGCGGCCAATATAGGCCACATCGCCGGAACCCTGAACGATCTGCGTGGTGGCTTCACCGACATTATCCAGTTCGGTGCGGAACACGGAAAGTGAGATGGTGAAGCGGCTATTCATCCAGTCTGATTTCAGACCGGCCTCATAGTTTTTGCCGATCACCGGCGACAGGTACGCCCCGCTGACATCGCGATAATCCTGCGGCTGGAATACCGAGGTGTAGCTGGCGTAGGCAGACCAGTTTTCGGCGAAGTCATAAATCAGACCGCCATACGGCGTGGTGTTGTTCTTCTCCATCTCACCGCCGGGTGTTTCGCGATTCCAGTTGGTGTAACGGGCGCCGAGGATCAGATGCAGCGGATCGGCCAGCGACAGGCGGGTCGCCATATAGGTCGACTTCTGGTGCACCAGCTGGGTATCGCTGGCCGGCAGGCGCGGTGTCCAGGCCGATTCCGGATACTGGCCGTTAAAATCGTTGAAGTTGCCCAGCGATTCAGGGGAGATGTTCTCAAACGTACTGAAATATTTATTATCCTGACGGCTGTAACTGACGCCTACCATCAGCTCATGCTGACGTCCCAGCAGCTCATAAGGGCCGCTGGCAAAGGCATCGACCGCATCCACCTTGCGTTTTCCGGTGTTGTAACCGGTCCCGCCCACCACCGGGTAGTTGGCATAGGAGGAGACACCCGCGCCGCTGTTGCGATCGAAGAAGCCATCGAGATAGATCTGCTTACTGTCCAGACGCATCTCATTGTGCGTGCCGTTCAGCGTCAGGTTCCAGCCGTTAGCGAAGTCCTGTTTCAGGTTGACGAAGAGCTTGCGGTTCTCTTTGTCGTTGTAGGCCCAGTCAGGCGCGGTGTTATAGCCGCGACGGGCGTGGATCTGCGTTCCGTCGGTATACCAGCGCGGCGCGCCCCCCCACATCGTGGAATCGGTGTTAACCTGGCTGAACTCATACCCGACCGAGAGCGTGGCAGAGTCGGTCAGGTCGGCATCAACCACGCCATAGATAAACTGTTTTTTAGCGCCGTAGCGCTCAATGAAACTGTTGTTATCCTGCCAGCCCGCGATCAGCCGGCCACGGACATTGCCGCTGTCACTGAGCGGTGCCGAGAGATCGGCCACATAACGCTGTTTGTTCCAGCTGCCGTAGCTGGCGGAGACGGTGCCGCCGAACGTTTTGCTGTCCGCATGTTTGCGCACCATGTTAATGGCGGCCGAGGGATTGCCCGGACCGGTCAGCAGACCGGTTGCCCCGCGCACCACTTCAACACGCTCATAGAGCGCCATGTCGGTCTGCGCGTCACCCAGATTCCAGCGCTCGGCAAATGCGGTCGGAATACCATCGACCATATAGTTGTCGATCAAAAAGCCGCGGGAGTAGTAGCTGGTGCGATCCATATCGACACTGACGCCGCGGATACCGGTGGTGTTAGCCAGAACGTCATCCAGCGACTGCAGTTGCTGGTCAGCCATCCGTTGCGAACTGACGATGCTGACAGACTGTGGCACATCCCGCACGGTACCGAGCATTTTTGTCCCTGCACGGGTAACCGGTACGCTGTAATCGGTGGCAGGTGACGTTGTCACGCCGTCATCGGCAGAGGCGCTGACGGTGAGGGTCTGCTCATCGCTGACGGCGGGTGCCGCGCTTTCTGCGGCACGGGCCACGTTCTGTCCCAGTGAGGTGGCAACCAGGGCAGCCAGCAGGGAGAGGCGGAACAGGCGGTGCGAAGCCGTCGCGCCCGTTTCCCCGGCACGCTGAAATTCAAATGCGTTCATTTATTCCTCAGTTATCTTTATGATTTTTATCTGCCACTGTCACGACCGTGCATCCTGCGGACATCGCTGCCCTGATTTTGGTTTGAGGAACCAGAAACGTTTTCCCTGTGCGCCTGAGGCGGGTGTGATAAATCTTTAAAGCAAATGAGAAATATACGCATTGCGATTTTCATTGCAAGATTTTGTTAACAGATGATGCCGGTTTTTTCAGGAAATGATCGGTGCCGGAGAAGCCGGGACGAGGGAGATGGGAAAAGCTGCCCGATAAATCCCGGCGGCTTTATCAGAAAAATTCGGGTGCCGTTTCGCTTACCGTCACTATAATATCCCGTAAGGGCCGTTCATTGACCTGAAGTTGTCACTCTTCATGCCACAATACCCGCCTTAACCCTTTTATTACCTTATTAAACACCAGAGATTGCAGGAATTCGCACATGCGCAAAACATCCCTTTTCAATGCGCTGATGACGACGACCGTTTTGAGTCTGTTTTCAGCCCATTCTGCCTGGTCTGCCACACTGGTGCAGAATGTCAGTGCTGGCTGGAACACCTTCAGCAATAACGTTGCCACAACCTGGCAGCAGCCACAGGGTATCGATTTTTACCTGCCCGCTATCACGTGGCACAACCGTGCGACCTACGACCGGGAACATATTGATAGATATAATGAAAGGCCCTGGGGCGCCGGTGGCGGTATCTCCCGCTACGATGAGAAAGGCAACTGGAACGGTATCTACTTAATGGCGTTCAAGGACTCCTTTAATAAGTGGGAGCCCTTTGGCGGCTACGGCTGGGTGGCGACGTGGCGTCCGCTGGCCGATCAGAATTTCCACTGGGGCGCGGGTTATACCGCCGGTGTGACGGCCCGTCACAACTGGGATTACATCCCGGTGCCGGCGATACTGCCGCTTGCCGCCATCGGCTATGGCGATCTCGATTTCCAGATGACCTACATCCCCGGCACGCACAATAACGGCAACGTCTACTTTGCATGGCTGCGTTACCACTTCTGACGGTCCTGTCAGGGCGCCATCGCCATGATAGCCCGCTCGTCGAGTAACAGGGTTTCACCCTCATAGCGGTGTTGCAGCTGATGATAACTTTCGCAGGCGATGATCAGCTCAACGGCAGCAGAAAAACGGTTCATGGCGATGCGCATCTGGCTCAGGTAGTCGTGCGTGTCATAAACCCGATCGATCCCTTCCAGCGCATGGTTCATGATTTTGCGGGCAACGTCGTTGGGCGTGTCGAGCGCAGAGAGTTTGGATCGCGCGGTGCGGCGCAGGTCGCGCGGCGTGAAGGCTTCCAGTCCCAGCCCGCGCGGGGCGCGGATCATCCGGCGCAGCGCCTGATTGAGCGCGCCTTTAGAGAGCGGCTGCTGCGGATCGCGGGGTGCGGGCACCAGCCAGGGGGAGTCCGGATCGGCGGCCTGTAGCAGAGCCTCGATGCACTGACGCATCAGCGGTGAGATTGGCAGCACATGCTCCCGCTGCGATTTATTACGGGTGCCCTGCTTCCAGAGTTCCAGTTGCAGATCAAACTCCGCTTTCTGCGCCTGCACAATCTCATCCGGTCGCCGGGCGCTGACCAGACACAACCGCAGCGCCCAGCGCGCCTGTTGCGACAGTGCCCAGTTATCCAGCCCGTGCCAGAAAACCCAGATCTCCGCATCGCTCAGCTGGCGACTGCGCGGCGGTGATGCCCGGCCCGCCACATCGCGCTTTTTCATTGAGGCAATCGGGGAGTGATCGAGATAGCCCTGCATCTCGGCCCAGGCCAGAAACTGTTTCGTCAGTGCAAAGACCCGCCGCGCCTCCTCCTTTTTCCCTTCCGCAATCAGGATGTTATAGAGACGGTTGAGACGCAGACGCGTCAGGTTTTTCAGCGGCTGAGAACCGATACCGGGCAGAACATGTTTCAGCAGGGAAGAAACGGCAATCTCCGGACGGCGGCGGCTGATCAGCAGCGACAGTTTGACCCAGACCTTCATGACCTGCTCTACGGTTCCTTCATCCCCGAAGTTATCCAGCTCACCTAACGAGGCGGCCTTAACCTGCTCCAGCCAGATCATGACGTGCTGGCCGACATGCGCGGAGCGCACCGGGCTGGATGTCCGATCGATCACATGACTCTCCCGTTCACTCTACAGGCGGGCCATTCTACTGACTCAGTCGCTGTGACTCCAGACCTATTAAGTCTGGAGTCACAGAAACGCATTCTGATGAAATCTGAGAATTAAAACGGGCCATGACACAGAACCCGATGCCTCTCGCCTGTACGCTTTCTGCACGAATTTGCCGCTCTCTGAGGCGACAGCACGATCGCGAATGCGGGAATGTAAAGATGCCCTGCTGCGATATACAATGCGAACTATTATCATTATCATACGCATTTGCTTACATACATTAACGATTCAGGGAGAACTTCTAAGTGAATGTAACCATGCGTGTCCATAAACGCCCTGCTGCGCTGCTGCTGGCTGGCGTATTAAGTACTTCTGCCAATGGGGCGAGTCAGGAAGAGACGGAGAAGCTGGCCGACGATCAGACCATGCTGGTCACCGCCGAAGAGGAGTTAAAGCAGCAGCCGGGGGTATCGGTGATCACCGCGCAGGACATCAGAAAGAATCCGCCGGTCAATGACCTCTCCGATATTATCCGCAAAATGCCGGGTGTTAATCTTACCGGCAACAGTGCTAACGGTGTGCGCGGCAATAATCGCCAGATCGACATTCGCGGCATGGGGCCGGAAAACACCCTGATTCTGATCGATGGCGTTCCTGCCACGTCACGCAATTCGGTTCGATACAGCTGGCGCGGCGAGCGTGACTCCCGCGGTGACTCTAACTGGGTGCCACCCGAAATGGTCGAGCGGATTGAAGTCATTCGCGGACCGGCGGCAGCCCGCTATGGTTCCGGCGCGGCCGGCGGTGTGGTGAACATCATTACCAAACGTCCCACCGATCACTGGAGCGGTTCGCTGTCGCTCTACACCAACCAGCCGGAAGATAATAAAGAGGGTGCAACGCGCCGCGCCAACTTCAATCTGAGCGGGCCACTGGCAGGCGATGCGCTGACCATGCGTCTCTATGGCAATATCAACAAAACCGACAGTGATGCCTTCGATATTAACCAGTCGCAGAACGGCTCGGCTGCCGCCGGTCGTGAAGGTGTACGCAACAAAGACATTAACAGCGTGCTCTCCTGGAAGATCACGCCGCTTCAGGTGCTGGATTTCAGTTACGGCTATAGCCGCCAGGGCAATATCTATGCCGGTGATACGCAGTACAGCAACGGGGCCGGTAATGCGCTGATCGAATCGCTCGATGGCGCGGAGACCAACCGGCTCTACCGTCAGACCTGGGGGCTTGCCCACAATGGGATCTGGGACTGGGGACAGTCGAAACTCACCTTCAACTATGAAAAAACCAACAATACCCGCCTGAACGAAGGCACAGCCGGTTCAGGTGAAGGCCGGATCAACAGCAGAACCTTTTCGACCAGCCGTTTCGACAGTTATCGTGCTGGCGGAGAGATCAGCTTCCCCAAGGAGCTGCTGCGTGAGCAGACCGTGACGCTGGGCGCCGAGTGGAACCGGGATGAGCTGAACGATCCCAACTCCATGAACGGCACCCGTGCGCCAGGCGTTTCGATCAATGGAGTCAGTGGTGACCCCGGCAGTCGTAACAGTAAAAACAGCGCCACGCTCAGCTCCCTCTACGTTGAAGATAACATCGCCCTGACGGACAGCACTGAAGTGATCCCCGGATTGCGCTTTGATTATCACGATACGTTCGGCGCTAACTGGAGTCCGTCGCTGAATATCTCGCAGGGACTGGGCGACAGTTTTACGCTGAAGGCGGGTATTGCCCGTGCTTTTAAAGCCCCCAACCTCTATCAGTCCAGTGAAGGCTATTTACTGGCGACCCGGGGCAACGGCTGTCCGGTCAATGTTGCGCGCGGCAGCTGCTATCTGCTGGGTAATGAAAATCTTGATCCTGAAGTCAGCGTTAATAAAGAGCTGGGTATTGAGTACAGCGAGCAGGGATATATTGCGGGGATCACCTGGTTCCGCAATGACTATAAAAACAAAATCGTCTCCGGTACCGAGGTGCTGGGCTACGCCTCCAATGGCAATAATATTCTGCAATGGAGTAACGGCGGCAAAGCGGTGGTTGAGGGGCTGGAGGGTAACGTCACGATCCCGCTGGTACGGGACACACTGGAGTGGCGCACTAATGCCACCTATATGATCGAGTCTAAGGATAAGGAGACCGGAAACCCGCTGTCGATCATCCCGAAATATACCATTAATACCCTGCTCGACTGGCAGGTTACGCAGGATTTCTCGACTGACCTGAACTGGACGATGTATGGGCGTCAGAAACCGCGCCGCCATGCCGAGTCGCGGACGGAAAATGGATCGATGTCTGATCGTGAAGTAGGTGCTTATTCTGTCTTTGGCATTAACTTTAATTATGATATTACAAAAAACCTGCGCGCCAATGCCGGGATTAATAATCTGCTGGATAAACAGCTGTATCGCGAAGCTGACGGGGCTTCAACGTATAATGAACCGGGTCGTGCCTATTATGCCGGTCTGACGTTCACCTTCTGAAAATAACGCGCTTCCCTCCGGAAGCGCTTTTTCATTTTCACATCAACTCCTGAGCTCAATACCCCAGCCATCCACGCCCGGACTCTGCTATTTAAAGTCCACCTGCATCAGTTCTGCAATCGTGGAATTGCGCGTCGTCACCACACAGCGATCCAGATAATCGGTGAAGCGTGAAGGCCTGCTCATTCCCAGCTGCAGTAATTTTGAATTATCAAAGACCACATTCAGATTGGAAAAATGACCATATAAATTCATGGCTCGCAGCATGATGCGTTCGTTACAGGGCCCGAACAGATCTTTAAAGGTTCTTCTGCTCTCCGCCAGGTGTTTATAGGAGACCTTCTGATAATCCGGTCCCAGGGCTTTTTCACCGGATGCTCTGGCCATCGCCTCGTCAATTTCCGCGAAGGTGACACTGCTCTGCGCCCCGGCAGAAATGTGAATGACCTCGTTGATCACCGCTTCCGCATCAAGCAGCAGTACCAGTGCCTCTGCGCAGTAATCAACCGGCACCACATCAATCCGATCGCCAAGTTCGCAGGTGAATTTACCCAGCGCCAGCACCATCCGGAACACCCAGAAAATGCTGGCTGATGGCAGACAACCCTGATCGGAATGGCCCACGACAATCGAAGGACGCGCGATAACCAGCGGCAGCCCGGGCAGCTTTTCCGTCATCAGTTTTTCAATTGAGGCCTTACTCCAGGTGTACTCGACAACGTGCTGATCGCGGCTGGAGTCCAGCTCGCTCTCGGTCACCAGCGATCCCGGTTCCGGGGCGCAGGACATGGCCGTACCCACGTGGATAAACTTCTTCAGCCCCGCAACGCGGCTCATGCGCTCGGCAAACTGAAACGTGCCCTCAACATTCACTTTCCAGATAAAGGGGTTATTGCCAAAGGATGCGACGGCGGCGCAGTTAATCACGTGCGTCACGTCGTCAAGGCGCGTGTCGTGGATAAAGTTTTCCGTGAAGGCGAGGTCGCCCAGAATGATATTTTCACTCTCTATCGTGCTGATTAATGACTCATCTAACCCAAAGTTTTTTAGGTTTGTTTTAACGCGGTTTACCCCCTCCTCAACATTTTCGCCTCTGACAAGGAGCAGCAGTCTGTCCCTGGGACTGTTCTGCAATAAACGGGCGACGACAGCGCCGCCTAAAAAACCTGTTGACCCGGTAATGAGTATATTTTTCATGATAGTGTCATTCGTTCTGGTTAATCACAGGAAAGCATTAAAGAATGTTTTCCAGAACAGGAGTGAAATTCAGTTCAGTGAACTCCCCTGCATGGCGTTAAATAATTTCACCGTGCTCATCTATTTAGATTTTGTTTATCTTTCAGCTGAGAAAGCTAAACAATAATTAAATAGCCGCCGGCTGAACCTGCCGCCTGATTTCAACAATCTTTGCCATATGGGATCAACTCATTTTTTAATTTTTTTTCGCTGAACTAATAAACATTTTCAGGAATGAAAATAAAAACGGACTATTTATTTTTTTTGCTTCATTACAGCCTTCAATATTCTCATCGCCGGTTAAACAGAGAGAAAAGAGATGAACGCATTCTGCTTTCGTTTATCTGTCGTTTAATTTCGATCCAGTATGACACCCGCTGAAATAAATCACGCATTGAGGTGAAGAACGACAAAAGCGTAACGACCGGTAACTAACTTCGCGATAACTCTGACCGGGCCAGCCTGAAGTGAAAAAAAGCGGCTATGCTCTGTCGGCATGAACATACAACCACGAACACCAGGACAGGAAGAGATGAAAAAATTATCAGTTATCGTTATGGCTACCGGTCTGTTTTTGTCCGTCAACCTGCAGGCTAACGCTGCCGGATGTCTGAAGGGTGCCGTAGCAGGCGGCGTGGCAGGTCATCTTGCCCATCATGGTGTGGCTGGCGCCGCAGCCGGATGCGCAGTCGGTCATCATATGGCGAAGAAAAAACAGAAAGAGGCTGAGCAAAACACCCAGGCACAAAAATAAACTGACCGCACGCCGCGTAATCAGGACGTCGCGCACAACAAAAGTTAATGCGTTGAGATAGCGATTATTCTTAATCTTATCCTAATATTTCTCCTGTACGATGGCGGAAGCAGACAAATATCAGATTGTGTGCATACATTCTGCTGGAACGATTAGCCTGCCTCGTGCAGGCTTTTTATTAACCCAAATCCGCCCCCGCCAGGCCTCCTCTTTTCGCGCTTCGCTTTCTGGTAGTGCCAGCCAGAACTGGAATAAAAATCACGGACGTTACAGTATCCTTAGATATCTATATTTCTCATTAAAAAACAGTAACTTCTCCTCTGGTTACAGTTCACCTATGCTGGGGGCTCACACCGTTCCGCGTCAGAGGGATCTGTTATGTTTGATATGCCATTATCCTACAGTGCAAAGACAGTTCAGGGCCTTTATGAGGTGCTTCATACTTTCAACCTTAACGGCGCACGCTGCCATGTCATCTATGACGGAAAAGCCACCCGCGCAGCCGTGATAGAGGCTAAATCGAGCGTTAAAGGGGGAGAGATGCGGCATCAGGTGCTTGCCGTGCTGGAGATGGAGCGCGTCGCCAGGATCAACACCACACTGCGTATTAAATCGTTCTGGGCTGATCCCGACGGCGAGCAGTCGGAATGTGGCGTGGTGGAAGCTGACCGTCTGGCTAAAGCGCTGTATGAAACGCTGACCGCCCGGAAACGCATTACGCTGGTCGGCCTGTAGACGTATTCAGCCCGCCCGGTGCGGGCTTTATGATGAAACGTCTATGGCTTCAGGCTATGCCGCCTTCGTTGTAAACCTCTCCCAGACTTTCAGCGCAGCCGTCACGGCTGCATCCAGTTCCTCTCCCGTTGCCCCATCCCGCGCTTCCGTCGAAAGTCCTGTCTCAAAACTGTGAAAGGTCTGTGCCAGCGCACGCGCATCGGTGTCGGCAGCCAGCTCGCCCGCCTCTTTGGCTCTGACGACACAGCGCAAAAACCCCGACCGGGTGCGCTGGCGTTGCGTTGCCAGTAAGGTGCGGATGTGCTCGTTTGAAGGGGAACAGGTATTTACGGACAAGGCGATCAGACAGCCGCTGGGATGCCCCGGATCGGTCTGCATCTTTGCGGAAGCGCGCAATGCCTGTTCTATGGCATCAAACGGCCTGAGCTCGTCGTCCCAGAGACAGTCGTTAACCTGACCGTATGAGGAGAGATAACAGTCGACAACCTCTTCAAACAGCGCCTCTTTTGAGCCAAATGCGGCGTAGAAACTCGGTGCGGTAATGCCGTTGCCGAGACTGGCCTTGAGCAGAGCAAGCGAGGTGGACTCGAAGCCATGCTGCCAGAAAAGAAACATTGCCTGACGAATCGCCTCGTCCCGGTCAAACGAACGTGGACGTCCCATCTGAGCCATAGCCCCTCCTGTTCATGCCTGTGAGACTTAAATACTAATCGATACATATGTGCTTGACAAGTGACGACCCGATCTCTAGTTTCGATAAACATACCAATCGGTACAGATGTTACGAAGTCCGCTGTCAGCGGCTTCTTTCCTTTAGTGAGATTAAAAGAGGTTAACGTGTCCGCCCATATTGAACCCCGTGAAGTCACCGCTCAGGCGGGTCTGCCGCTCGCCTCCCTGCTGGCCTTTGCCATGACCGGCTTTATCGCCATTCTGACCGAAACCCTGCCGGCCGGTCTGCTGCCGGACATCAGTCAGGGACTCGGCGTCTCTCAGGTGATGGCAGGACAGTTAGTGAGTCTCTATGCTCTGGGGTCACTGCTGGCGGCGATCCCGCTGACCGTGCTGACCAGCGGCTGGCGCCGCAAAAAAGTCCTGCTGCTCGCTATCGGGATCTTTGTGATTTTCAACACCATCACCACCTTTTCTGCCAGCTACTGGCTCACGCTGGCGGCCCGTTTTATGTCCGGTGTGGCGGCCGGGCTGGCCTGGGGAATGCTGGCGGGCTATGCGCGGCGTCTTGTTTCGCCAGATTTACAGGGTCGCGCCCTGGCCATTGCGATGGTCGGCATTCCGGTTGCGTTATCCCTGGGCACACCCGCAGGCTCCTGGCTGGGAAACATGCTGGGATGGCGGGTCGCCTTTGGCGTGATGGCTGCCCTGGCGATTGTGCTGTTTATCTGGGCATGGGTTGCCGTTCCTGATCTGCCGGGACAGAAGGCAGACTGCCGTCTGCCCGTCTGGCAGGTTTTCAGGATGCCGGGTGTTCGCCCGGTGCTGGCGGTCATCTTTCTCTGGATGACGGCCCATAACATTCTTTATACCTTTATCGGGCCCTTTCTGGCGCTGTCGGGCATGAGTAACGCTGTCGGTCTTATCCTGCTGGTGTTCGGACTGGCCGCATTAACCGGGATTGGGATAACCGGCATCTGGGTCGATCGCCACCTGCGCAGGCTGGTGCTGCTCAGCCTGGCGGCACTGGCTGCGGTCTCTGTGGTGCTGGCTATGGGCATGCGGGAACAGGTTGTTATCTTCCTTGCGGTTATCGTCTGGGGATGGTCATTCGGTGGGGCATCAACCCAGATGCAGACGGCCGCCGCTGATTCGGCTGGCAACCATGTGGATGTGGTTCAGGCGATGGTGACAACCGCGTGGAATCTGGCGATCGCCAGTGGCGGCATTCTCGGCGGACTGTTGCTCAATCGTGCCGGTGCCGCTTCATTTCCGTGGGCGCTGATGGCGCTGATGGCAGTGGCGTTTGTGATTGCCTTGCTGGCTAAACAGCAGGCTTTCCGCCCTGGTGCCAGACATCACTGACCGGTTGCAGCGTTCACGCAGGCATAATCATGGCGCAGAGAGCAAAACAGATGCGGTCTGCGCAACACGCAGCGGTGAACCGAAAGACTAAAGCAGATAAACGAATGACGATGCGGGTCTGACTATTTCCGTCCTCTTCCCGCACTTATTACCGCCCTCGCCTCAGCCCGCGACGATCGTTTACAGGATATTTCCCTTTTCTGTCGGGTCACTATTCAGCACGCCGTTTCGGGTTTACTGATTATCCTGGTGGGCAATAAGAGGTGCTGACTTCTGTTATTTCACTCATCGCTGACCTGAATCCTGATGTCGTCACGGGATTGACTTAGTACAGCGTGTTCATTTTTCCAGATAAAAATATTTTCCTTGTACTTTCTCTTTTTTGGGTGAAACAGAAACTCCGTTTCTCAACGCATTCAGGTAATTGAATTTTAAGAATAAAATAACCAGTAAGCCTGACGGCAACCCGACAACCGATCGGAAAACGAAACGCTAAGAAACAGAACGTAACATCACCGTTCTTTTTTAAATCAGATAACGAGGGCTTTTCACCCTCTTTATTTTAACCCGCAGGCGGAAATCGTCCTGACAATGAGCAGGCTGCTGAAATCGCCATATACTGAATGCATATTCTTTTCGGAATATAAACGCATTCAATTTATGGCAACGCAGCAGGCGGCATTTCCGCGCTACTGCTCAGGAGAGATTAACATGGATCAAACCGCATTTTTGATCGGGTTTTCGGTCATGGCAATTGCGTCACTGGTTATTTACGCCACCGGCGGCAAAACATTTCCTTCCCGTCATCATACCCTCATGCATGCATCCGTCCCTTTTATCGCCGCCACCGCCTATCTGGCCATGGCATTCGGGTTCGGTAATCTGACGCTGGACAGCGGCAGCACCGTCTATCTGGCGCGTTACGCTGACTGGTCGATTACGACGCCGATTTTACTGGCAGGACTGGTCATGCTCGCCTTCCATGAACACGGTAAACCCGGTGAAATGGGCGGTTTTCTCACTGCCATCATCGTGCTGGATGTCATGATGATTATCACCGGTCTGGTTTCGTCACTGGCTGAAACGGCGGCGGCGAAATGGGTCTGGTACCTCTGGTCCTGTGCCGCGTTTCTGGGTGTGGTTTACCTGCTGTGGGGACCGCTTCGCACCATGGCGGCCAATCGCGGCAGTGCACTGGCGGGTGCCTACAATAAAAATGTCGCGCTGCTGACCGTCGTCTGGTTCATCTATCCGATTGTGTTCCTCGTCGGTCCGGAAGGCCTGAAAATCATTACCGACCCCTCATCGGTCTGGGCATTTTTAGTGCTGGATATCATCGCGAAGGTCTTCTATGCCTTTTACGCGGCGGCTAATCTGGAAAAAGCGCTCGACCATACCCGCCGCACGGGTACCGTGAAGTGATAACACGATCAGGGGCCGGATGGATGGCTCTGTGGGGGGCAGCCCTGGCTGCCTCCTTCTGCCCGCTGTCCGTACAGGTGCTGTTTGCGGTTATCGCTATCGGGATTATCGGCATGGCGCATGGCGCCAGCGATCTGGACGTGGTTCAGCGTCGCCGCCGGCTGCCGTTTCTGGCCCTGTATGGCGCAGTGATTGCGCTCTGTCTGCTCTGGTGGTACCGCGCGCCAGGGCTGGCGTTGCCCGGTTTTCTGGTCGCCTCAGCTGTCCATTTTGCTCTTGAGGATGCACCGCACGGCGGACTGACAGAACGTCTGGCGCGGGGGATTACGATGATAGCGGCCCCGGCCACCCTTCATCTGCCCGCGTTCAGGTCTATCCTGCATCAGGCCGGGCTGGCTTCCGTGATGCCGGGGTCTGTGACGGCGGCCCTTGCGATCCTCGGTGGCATCGGTGCGCTGGGGCTGACTTTCACCGGGCTTCTTCGGCGGGATGGACATCTTATCGCGGGCATACTGGCGCTGCTGCTGCTGCCGCCTTTCGTCGGCTTTTCGATGGGATTTTTGATTCTGCACGCGCTGCCGCAAACCCGACTGCGTCGTGACCAGCTGGGCTTTACCACGTACGCGGGCTATCTCCATCTGACCTGGCCGATATTGACCGCGGCCATAGTGCTGGCCTCGCTGATCATTTATATGATGTTACCCGGTGACGTTGCGGGCATCCGGTCGCTGTTTGCCGCCCTTGCCGCGCTCGCCCTTCCGCATATGCTGGTGACACCCTGGTTTGAACCGCCGCAGCAGGCGTGACGCGGTCTTAGAGGGCCAGTCCCGATTCAGCAATAAAATCGATAAAGCAGCGGACCCGGGCGGAGAGGTAGCGGCCGGAGGGCCACACGGCGGAGAAGTGCCCCTGCTGTGTACAGCAACCCTGCATCACTTCTTTCAGTTGTCCCTCAGCCAGCGCGTCGCGAACGGCGAAGTCGGGCAGATAGCTGATACCCATTCCCGATAAGCTCAGGCCAATCGCCGCTTCAATGTTATTTACCGTCAACACCGATGCCGCTCTGGGTTCAGCACCGGGCCGCAGCCCCTGAAGCTCCCACGTCTGTAGCAAGCCGGTGGCGGGCAGGCGGAAAAAAATGCACCTGTGCTCAGCCAGATCATCCGCTGACGCCGGAACCCCGGAATTGTTCAGATAAGCGGGACTGGCACAGAGGAGGAAGCGGAAATGACCCAGCTTCTTTGCCGTCAGCCTGGAATCAGCTAACTCGCCGCTGCGGATAGCCACGTCAAATCCTTCGTCGATGATATTCACCAGCCGATCGCTGAAATCCAGATCCAGTTCGATCTGAGGATAACGGCGGGTAAACGCGGGGAGTGCAGGAAGCAGTAATCTGTAGCCCGCGGCGGGGAGTGAGACCCGGAGTCTGCCTGCGGGTTCTGCGACACTGCTCGCCAGTGCTGACTCAGCTTCCTGAAGCTGTTCCAGGATCGCTTTGCATCGGGTCAGGAGTGCCGCCCCTTCCGTCGTCAGGCTCACATTTCTTGTGCTGCGGTTAAAAAGCCGCACGCCCAGTTTTTGTTCAAGTCTGGCGACGTTCTTACCAACTGCTGACGCTGAAATTCCCAGCAGTCGCGCAGCCTGAACAAAGCTCAGCGTCTCGGCTGTCCGTACAAAGGAGGTGAGAGAAGTCAGGCTGTCCATCGATTATCAACTTTATCTCCATTGAGACCGTCCATCCAGTCTATTTATCCGCTCAGATGTCCGCAATAACATCGCAGCAGTTTCACTCATTCGCTGTCAGGATAAAAGGTCTTGTTATGTCATACAGAGCCCGCGCGCTTTTTCGCCACACCAGAACCCCAGCCGCCCTTACCGTTTTTATGGCGGCGCTGCTTTTACCGTTGAGTTTCACCGGCGGTGTGGTTACCACGCCTGCCATCCAGCACATGCTGGGCGGTTCCCCTGCCGAGCTGTCATGGCTGACGAACGGATTTATGCTGACGTTTGGCAGTTTTCTGCTGACAGCAGGCATTGCTGCAGACGCCCTCGGCAGAAAACCTGTTTTTATCGCTGGCGCAGCGCTGTTCTGTCTCAGCAGTCTCATCATCGGCGTGATGAACAACCTGATAATGCAGGGCCTGCTCAGGTCCCTGCAGGGGCTGGCCGCGGCCATGCTCTTAGCCAGCGGCAGCGCGCTGCTGGCCGGGATCTATGAGGGCACAGACCGGACGCGGATGTTCAGTCTGCTCGGCACCCTCTTCGGCGCTGGCTTAGCGTTTGGACCGCTGGCGGTGGGCTTTATTACCGATACCCTCGGCTGGCGCTGGGTCTATACCCTGTTTGCGCTGCTTTCAGGCGGCGTGCTGCTCGCCGGCAGAGCATACCTGCCGCTATCGGCGCTGAACGCCTCTCATCCGGCAGATAAAGCCGGGCTGACGCTGTTTACGGGGGCGCTGATTCTGTTTACCACTGCGATGATGCTGTTACCCACGTTCGGGTTTTTATCCCCTCTGCCGCTGGTGCTGTTCCTCTGCTCCATACTGTTTCTGGGTGCATTTATTGTGCGTTGTCAGCGCATTGCCCATCCTGTGCTCGATATTTCCCTGCTGCGCAGCCCGCGCTTCGCCGGGATTCTGCTGCTGCCGGTGGCAACCTGCTACTGCTACGTTGTGCTGTTGATCATCGTTCCGCTGCACTTTATGGGGGGCAATGGATTCAGTGAGTCGCGAAGTGCGCTTTTCCTTATGGCCCTGACTGCACCGATGCTGGTTCTTCCCGCCTGCGCCGCCGTGCTGACGCGCTGGTTTTCACCGTCCGTGGTGTCAGCATCCGGGCTGATGATCGCGGCAGCCGGGTTACTTTTCCTCGGGCAGGCGTTACAGGGTCACAGCACCCTGCTGCTTATCGTCGCATTGCTGATAACCGGTGCAGGCGCGGCGCTGCCGTGGGGGCTGATGGATGGACTTGCCCTCTCTGCGGTTCCGGTTGAAAAAGCCGGGATGGCGGCCGGCCTGTTCAACACCGTTCGTGTAGCGGGAGAAGGCATCGCGCTGGCGATGGTTTCCGCCTTTCTTACCAGAATGAACGCTGTGAACCTCAGCAAAAGCGTTCAGGGGCTGACATCAGCGGAGATGCACCAGGCGGCAGCCTGGCTGGGAGGCGGCAATCTTAAGCAGGCAATAACACTTTTACCCGGCGTTTCCCGCGCAGTGGTCCAGAATAGTTATGACAGCGCCTATCTGTGCCTTTTCCGGGTGCTGGCAGCCATCACACTGTGTTGCGCGCTGGCTGTCCTGGCCCTGTCGGGCCAGCCGCGCCGGGAAAACACCTTTTCTGAGGAGAGTGAATAACCTATGCGAATCCCTGACTATCCCTCGACAGATTCAGATAAGTGGGCACAGGTGGATGCCTGGTTTTCTGAAAAGCTTGCGCCCGAAGATGCTGAATTAAATTTCGCGCTCTCTAACAACGCAAAGCAGGGCTTACCTGCTCATGATGTGTCTGCTTTGCAGGGAAAAATGTTGTCACTGTTCGTACGGATGTCGCAGGCCGTCCGGGTTCTTGAAATCGGTACGCTTGGCGGATACAGCACGATCTGGATGGCCAGAGCGCTTCCTCAGCATGGAAGCGTGACCACTATCGAATACAGTGAGCATCATGCAGAGGTCGCCCGCCAGAATATCCATCAAGCCGGGCTGACGCACTGCGTTACGCTGCACACTGGCGCAGCGCTTGATATCCTGCCTGACCTGGAGGCGCCCTTTGATCTGATTTTTATTGATGCCGACAAGGTGAACAATCCATGTTATCTGGAATGGGCCATCAGACTTTCTCGCCCGGGCACGGTTATCGTCGGTGATAACACGGTGCGTGGCGGACAGGTGCTTGATGCGGAAAGTCACGATCCTAATGTCCGGGGCCTGCGGGAGTTTGTCCGGATGATTGCTGAGGATGAGCGGCTTGACGCCACCGCCATTCAGACGGTGGGTGAGAAGGGATGGGATGGTTTTGTGCTGGCCCTGGTTAAGGCCGGGCGCGCTGTCAGTCCAGGCTGATAACAATCTTCCCGAATGCGCCCCGGTCAAGATGCGCCAGTGCCGCAGGCAGTTCATCGAACCGGTAGGCTTTATCGATGACCGGCTTCAGGTTTATGACATCCACCGCCCGGACCAGATCCTCCAGCGCCCGCCGGTGCCCCACGCCGATGCCCTGAACCGTCGGAGATTTGAGCAACAGCAGTCCGCCAGAGGCTGACGTATCGTGCGTGTCCATCATCCCGATCAGGGAGATGCGGCCATGTGAGGCGACAGCGCGGACAGAATCGGCGAAGTTACGCCCGCCGACGGTGTCTATCACATGGTCAATACCCCTATCGTGCGTCAGGCGGTAAACGGCTTCGACCCACTCTTCCTTTTGACGGTTAATGCCATGGGTTGCCCCCAGCGCGGTTGCTGCCGTCAGCTTCTCATCACTGGAGGAGGTGATAAAGACCTCTGCACCCATCGCACGGGCGATCTGAAGTGCAAACAGAGCCACCCCGCCGGTTCCCTGCACCAGAACGCTTTCGCCCGCTTTAAGGCCGCCGCGTTCAATCAGTGCAAACCAGGCGGTCAGCCCCGCACAGACCAGGGTGCAGGCTTCCGCATCGTTCAGCGTTTGCGGCGCGTTGACCAGCCACGCTTCGTTCATCACCACATATTCTGCCAGCACGCCCTGCAAGGCGTAGCCGAGGGTGTTGTAATGCGGATTTCTGGCGTTGTTAACCGCCTTTCCCTCGATCCAGTCTGCGTTGAACGAGGAGATGACGCGATCACCCTGTTTAAAACGAGATGTGCCCGGACCGACAGCCTCAACCACGCCGGCCATATCGGAACCTGGCGTAAAGGGCATCGGCATTCCTTTTCCCATCCCACCTTCAATAATGACCTTATCCCGGAAGTTAAGGGCAACGGCACTTACCCGGACCAGCACTTCGCCCGGCCCCGGCTGCGGGATGGCTGTCTCGGTGAGTGTCAGATGCTGACGGCCAATCTCATTCAGTGTCCAGCGTTTCATGGTGTGATTCATCGCGATTCCTGTAGGGGTTAAGAGCAGAGATCAGAATCGTAACATTGCCTTTTAAGATACGACGGCGATACTATTTCTCGTCATTGATTCCGCTGAGGCGACAATATGAAAAGCGAAATGAACACCATTCCGGTATTTGTGGCCGTGGCTGAATCCATGAGTTTCTCTCAGGCAGCTGAGCGGCTGCACGTTACGCGCTCTGCCGTCGCAAAAACCATCGCCCGTATCGAAGAGAGACTTGGCGTCACGCTGTTTAACCGCACCACCCGCAAACAGAGTCTTACCGATGAAGGCGCGCTCTATTATGAATATTGCCGCCGGGCGATGAACGAACTCAAGGCTGCCGAGGATCTGCTGGAGAGCGGCAAGCTGCAGGCCAGCGGTAAACTTCGCGTATCGGTGCCGGTGCTGCTGGGGCACCTCTGTGTCTCGCCTGTCTTCTCCGCGCTGGCGAAAGCGCACCCGAAGCTGGAACTGGAGATATCTTTCAGCGATCGTCAGGTCGATTTGTCCGGGGAGGGTTTCGATCTGGCAGTCAGGATTGGCGCGCTGGCTGACAGTAGCAGCCTGATAGCCCGGCGGCTGGCTTATCACAGGATGGTCTTCTGCGCGTCACCGGACTATCTCAGCCAGGCTGGCGAACCGGCTTCCCCGGATGAACTCCGGCACCATGCGGCAGTGGCCTACATCCGTGGCGGACAGGTGCTGAAGTGGCAGGTTAAAAATGAACGGGGTGACGCGGTGGAGATTTCGCCGCCTGCCCGATTCACCCTGGATGATATGCAGGCGGTAAAAGATATGACGCTGACGGGGGCGGGTATCGCCTGGTTACCTTACTGGCTGGTGCGGGACGACCTCATCAGCGGCAGCCTGAAACAGATACTGAAAGAACATACCTCCGGAAGCTGGCCGGTTTCTGTCGTCTGGCTGCGCACGCCGCATCAGTCGCTGAAAGTCAGGCTGGCTATTCAGGCGCTGTTCAGCGCCCTGCCAGCGATGATGGACGCTGCTGAAGCGCAGGTCTGATGGCGTGCCATAAACATCAGACACAAACCTGATGCGTAATGACAGCGCCGGGGCTGTAGTGCTGTAGGTTAGGGGCTTTATGTCCTGGCGAGTCATTGAGCTGAGCAGACCGAAGAGATCCAGCCCAAAAAAAAGCCCTGACAGGATTGCCAGGGCTGAATAAAAAATCTCTCGAGGGTCATCTACCCATCGTTAAAGCCAATCTACCACAAAAAATGCCAAAGTAAATAGCAAGCGATAAAATCGCTGATTTATTTATAGCTTGCTATTCACATAGCCGCATAACCGCTTTTCTCAGACACGACGCCGACGTTTCTTCATGCTGTTTCAGCCGCCTTACCATCCCCCCTCCCCCGCCGTCACAAGGAAAAAATCAAATTCCGCCGGGAACTGCCGATAACAGCAGATAGCGACATTGCCTACGCAGGAGAAAGCACCCATGTCATTACCCGATACCCATAGTGAGCAACAGGAAATCACCGAGATCACGGCGCGTGCGGGCGCTATCCTGCGGACGCTTCGGGACAGTCTGCAACAGCTGGGACTGGATAAAACCATTGCCGAGGTTGCGGGAAGCATCCCCAACGCGCGTGAAAGGCTGGGCTACGTGGTCACACTGACCCGTGAAGCCGCAGATGAGGTTATTAACAGCGTTGAAATAACCCAGCCGGTACAGACTCAGCTGACAGAAAAGGCCGATCGATTACTGCAGCGCTGGAATGCCACGTCAGCAGAGCCCCTGACGAAAGAGCAAACACATCTGCTAGCAGCAGATACCGTAGCCCTGCTGGACGATGTCCCTCATGCCACGAATCTGACACGTCAGCATCTGCACGCCATTATGATGGCGCAGGGATTCCAGGATATTACCGGGCAGATCGTGCAGGCGATGATGGCGGTGCTGAATCAGGCAGAGCAGCAGTTAATTCAGGTGATCCGCGATAAATCAGCCTCGCCAGCCAGCGCCGCGCGCGCTACGCCGCCGGCACCTGCGTTCTCAGCTGAACCAGCCGCCAGTCAGGATGATGTGGATGATCTGCTGGCCAGTCTGGGGATATAAAACGGCTGCGTGAAGACGTATGGCGGCCATCAACGCCGCCAAAGGTATTTCCTGTCAGTGATTGTGATCCCGCAGAAAAACGGTCAGCACATCTTTTGGCGGAACACCGCCGCACTCCGAGATTAACCAGCCTGTCGCGCCGCGGTGGTAGCTTCCATGCAAAAGCATGTGATTCAGCATATCAACGGCCCTCATTCTGCCCTCGCCTCCATCGACAAAACGGAATGTAATCATTTCGTCTAAATCGGCGGGAGAGAGTGCGCTGACATATTCAATATAGCCGTTGGTACAGGCGGCCATTTTAACTTCAAGCTCTTCTGCTGTGGGTGTTTCAGGCGTGTTCAGGGCCGTATAGCCGTGCGGCTTGCCCGAAATATTGGCGCTGAAAATCATGTCTGTCACATATATGTGGTTCATCAGCCTTAACATCAGATGACGTTTATGTGCATCAGCATTGTCGCTGAGGCCTTTAATCGTTTTAAGGGTTTCGGCATCAATCCAGCGTTTGAATTTTAAAAGTGTAACCAGTGTGTCCCTGTCCATGCTTTTTCCTGATTAGCCTGTTCTGATAGCCTGACAATAATACACAACTTATCGCAGCGTTTAATCTCTCAGGTATTACCTGCCCCTGATAAGACTCCGCCAGCGTTGAGCGGAGTCTCTGTTACGGGGTTAATCAAACACACCGTTGATGACGGCGGTCACGATTGCCGTACTCAGGGCAATCAGCACTAAATCGTCGCCCACGGCTCGCCACTCGTAGCCCGGGTAGTAAGGCAGATCGTTTAGCATGGAAGCGGGCAACGCTTTTTTCGCAATGCCGGGCGGTAACGGTTTACCGCGTGCCACTTTCTTCGCGATGCCCGGTGGCAGGGACTGATAGCCGACCAGGCCATAGTTGACGGCAAGGCTCCGTGCACGAGAGAAGTTGATGTCGGCGTCTACGCGATCGGGTTTCCCGGCATTTTTACGATGTCCATGTTCGTTTTTTGATTTTGCGTTACCCGGCCCTTTATTGCCGTGCGCGCCATTGTTCCCGTGATTCCCGTTACCCTGACCTCCGCCGTGACCGTTGCCATTGCCATTGCCATTGCCATTGCCAGGATTTGCATAAACCGGTGCAGCACAGACGGCCAAACCTATAACCAGCGCAACGGCTGCTTTAAGAGTACGTTGCTTAAGCATGATAGAATTCCTTAATATCGATTGCGTCTCTGAAATATTAGCTAACGTGGCAAAGTTAACAATCTCACGATCTCTTAAAGCCGCGTTTCCTGCTTTAAGAAAAAGATTATTTTAATGATCGGACAGACATTGAAGAAATGGTGTTTTAACGCAAACTGGCCGCATAAAATAGTGATTCTGATTCTGTCTGAGGATTTAATTCACCGCCACTTCATGGTGACAGATGCCGGTATTAAGGCAGCAAGTCGAATCGCCTTTTTCAGCGCTTATTAACGCATGCAGACTTATTCAGAGAAGAATGATTCCAAATCGCTTCAGTAATATTGCCCAGAGGGCAAAGAGCACGACGGTTATCGCGCAGGCGATGAGCAGTGTCAGCCAGAAGCCAGCACGCGGGTAAATAAAGGGGAACAGGATAAACATCGGCAGTGTCGGCACCACGTACCAGAAGGTATACCAGGCGTGAGCGGCAATTTTTTCCTGTGCCTGCCCTTCGAGCTTCATCCAGATAAGCACCAGCAGGGTCACCAGCGGCAGGGCCGCGAGCAGGCCGCCGAGCCGGTCGCTGCGCTTTGCCACTTCTGAGATCAGTACCACCATAAAGGCCGTTATCGCATATTTTGTCACGAGCCAGATCATCACACTCTCCTGAATCTTAAACCCACAAGTCAGCCCTGTGGGTTTAATAAAGCACCAGCAACGGCAGCAATATTCCCTGGCGGTAACGTTGTGAAGATCATCACGTGAATGCGCTTCACGCCATCGCAGCCATTATTTCTGCAGCCATTTTTCCAGCTGTTCGATTTCACCCTTCTGCGCTTTAATGATCTCCTGCGCCATCTTTCTCATTTCAGGATCTTTACCATATTTCAGCTCCGTTTCAGCCATGGCAATCGCTCCTTTGTGATGCTCGGCCATGCCGCTGGCAAAGGCTCTGTCAGGATCCTGCTCCTTCATTGCCGCCATCATGTTGTGATGCATCTTCTGCATGCCCGCCATGTACTCTTTTGATGCGGGAGAATCCGGCATGTCGTGCGTCATGTTCATCTCTGCTTTCTGCGCCATGGCCGTCACCGGCATAACCACCAGCAGTGATAGCAGGGCCATCTGTGACTTTTTCATGTTCTCTTCCTTTTGCGGGTTAAGAATTCTGAGTGTAGCTGACGGCAACCTGCATTTGCGCTAACCTGGTGATTAAGCCGGTCTGATCCGATTTGACCTCTGAGCAGAGATCGGGATGCAGAACAGATCTGAACCATTAAGCTCATCAGCGTGAGAGATCATGAAAAAACCCATCGTCCCTGAAGACTTCAAACACTATTACCATGACTGGCACTTCTCTCCGGTTATCGAATCCGATGGCACATTCTATCTCTCAGGGGTTACCGCTGCGCGTAAGGACAAACCGATAAGCACAGATCCTGGCGAGCAATTTCATGATGCGTTTTATAAGCTGGGCGTTTACCTGAACGCTGCCGGTCTAACCTATGACAACATTGTGGAGATGACCACTTTTCATATCGACCTGAAAAAACATATCGCCCTGTTTTCCAGCGTGAAAGATGCCTATATCAAGGCCCCCTATCCGGCATGGTCTGCGATCGGCGTGTCGGAATTTATTCCGGAGAATGCGCTGGTGGAAATGAGGATTGTGGCCAGAAAATAGTGTCAGCCCGGCGTCAGTGTGAAGAAACGAAAACTGAGGCGTCCTGCGCAGGCGGAACAGCAAAGTGTTTCTGCATGCGTTTGATCTCCTCTGCCGGAGGCAGACCAAACAAGCGTTTAAATTCACGATTGAACTGCGAAGGGCTCTCATAGCCCACGGCGAAACTGGCAGAGGCCGCGGTCATCTGCTGACGAACCATCAGCATTCGCGCCTGGTGGAGGCGTACCGATTTCACATACTGCATCGGTGGCAAGCGGGTGATCGCTTTAAAATGAAGATGAAAGGTCGGCACGCTCATGCCCGCTTCATGAGCCAGCTCAGTCAGCGTCACGGATTCTGCATAGGTGGCATGGATGCGCTGCAATACTTTTCCTATCCTGCTGAACTGCCCCTGTAACGCCAGCGCGGCTCGCATGGCATTACCCTGCGCACCGGTCAGTACGCGGAAATAGAGCTCCCGCAATCGCGCCTGGCCAAGAATCTCAGCTTCAAGCGGATTGTTCAGGACCTTAAGCAACCCCTCCACAGCTGACCTCACCGGCTCATCCATCGGGCTGGAGATCATGCTCTGTGGCGCGGTTGCTGGGTGCAGCGCCTCATGCTGATCGATCTGCAACATAAGCTCAGCGGCCAGCTGAAAATCCAGATGCAGATAAATGGCCAGCAGGGGATGCGCTGCTGACGCGTCGGTTTCCATCGTAAACGGAACCGGCACGGACACCGCCAGATAGTGCTGCTCATCATAGATGTAGGTCTGCTGGCCAAAATAACCGCGTTTGCTGCCCTGACAGACAATCACGATCCCGGGGTCGTACAGCACCGGCGTTCTGGCCAGCGGGCGATCGGACCGCAAAATGCGCACACCCGATAACGCAGTCAGGTTGTAGCCCTCCTGCGGGGCAAGGGCTTTTATCAGGTTGATCATGTCGGACATCGCTGCACCTCATAAGATCAGGCAATAAAACGAGAAGAAAGGGCCTGAAAATCCGGCTCCACAGAGAATACCATGCAATTCCGACAATTCATGGAGGTTCTGATTATGACAACGGCAAAAACAATCTTAATCACAGGTGTCAGCAGCGGGTTTGGTCTTGCTCTGGCACAGGAGGCACTCAGGGCCGGGCATCGGGTCATCGGCACGGTGCGTAACCGTGCAGCGCTGGAGGCATTTGAGGCGCTGGATCCTGCGCGTGCGGCAGGCCGTCTGCTGGATGTGACAGAGGCTGAGCGTATTGATGAGGTGGTCAGGGAGATTGAGTCTACCTTCGGTGAAGTTGATGTGCTGGTAAACAACGCCGGTTACGGCCACGAAGGCATCATGGAGGAGTCTTCTCTGGAAGAGATGCGCCACCAGTTTGACGTTAATGTCTTTGGCGCGGTCGCGATGATAAAGGTTCTGCTGCCGGGCATGCGTCAGCGCCGTCGCGGCCATATCATTAACATCACCTCGATGGGCGGTTTTATCACCCTGCCCGGCATCAGCTACTACTGCGGCAGCAAGTTTGCATTAGAGGGCATTTCAGAAACCTTAGGCAAGGAACTGGCACCCTTTAATATCGCGGTTACCGCTGTGGCCCCCGGCTCATTCCGCACAGACTGGGCGGGGCGTTCGATGGTAAGAAGCGCGCGCACGATTCCGGACTATGACGCATTATTCGACCCCATCCGTCAGGCCCGTGAAGAAAAGAGCGGAAAGCAACGCGGTAACCCCGCAAAGGCTGCCCGGGCCATACTGGCACTGATTGAAAGCCACAATCCACCCGCTCATCTGTTGCTGGGCAGTGATGCCCTGGACTTAGTGCGCCAGAAGCTGACGGCACTCAGTGCGGAGATCGATCGCTGGGAAACGGTTACGCGCTCGACGGATGACTAACCGGTTCCGCGACGGCGGGATGGAAGGGAAACGCTGGCTGAGACGTCCGTGCGCCCGGAGGTGCGCCGGATTAAGCGGATACTCAGCCCTGCTCCCACCGCCAGGCAGCCAGCCATCGTCAAAAGCGCAACGATAAACGCCTGCGAAATCCCGGCTGCACTTTTATCACTGCCGAGCAGGCTGTAGAAAAGTCCGCCGATGACGGCCACGCTGAGCGCCGTGCTGATTTGTAACGCGGCGCTGGTGACGCCCGCAATCATCCCTGAAAACGGCGCCGCAACCTGGCCTGTCACCATCCGCACCAGCGTTGGCATGGCCAGCCCCTGACCCAGCCCCGTCAGGAAAAGGAGCGCCGCGAGCGGCAGCATGGCGGGAGAGTGGCCTGTCTGCGTCGTGGCGATCAGCCATGCCAGCCCCGCCAGTCCCGCGGTCTCGCATCCCATCCCGATGGCGCTGAGCAGATTGCCGACAAAGCGTCTCAGGTAAGGGGTGAGCAATGGCCCGATCAGAAATCCCAGACCAAAGGGCAGAAAAAGCGTGCCTGCTGTCAGCGCGTTCAGATGCAGCGCGCCCTGCAGATACACAGAAAAGAGCAGAAAGAAGGTCCCAATCGAATAGAACAGCAGAACGATGACCAGTCCCTGCCCCAGGCCCGGCGCGCGCAACACAGTCGGATTCAGCAGTGGCGTTCCGCCCTTCAGGCTGAGGTGATGCTCATAACGCCATAATGCCGAGGCCAGCAGCGGGACCGTCACAAAGAGCAGCCACGTCCACCAGGGCCACCCTGCCTCCCTGCCTTCAATCAGTGGAACAATCAGCGCGCTCAGCGTCAGCGTTGCCAGCAGTGTGCCAACAGGATCGAGTCGCTGAGCGGTGGGGGCCCGCGTTTCCTTCAGCAGCGGCAGGCCAAAAAGAACAACCAGCAGCGCTACCGGCAGGTTAACCAGAAAAATTGCCCGCCATCCGAGATGAAACAGATCGGCCTGAATCAGAATGCCCCCCAGCACCTGTCCGATAACAGAAGCCAGCCCAAACACGGCACCATAAATACTCAGCGCCAGCGGTCTCTCCGCTTCAGGAAAAATAGCCTGAACGGAGGCCAGCGCCTGCGGGGCCATAATGGCGGCTGTCACCCCCTGCAGTAGGCGTCCGGCAATCAGAACCCAGGGTGACCAGGCAAAACCACACAGCACAGAGGCAGCGGCAAAACCGATCAGCCCCAGAAAGAACATTTTTCCACGACCATAAATATCACCCAGACGCCCTCCGGTAATCAGCGTCACCGCATACATCGCGGCATAAGAGGAGATCACCAGCTGCTCCGCCGAGGATGACGTACCCAGGTCATGCTGAATCGCGGGCAGTGCCACGTTGACGATAAAGAAATCGAGCGGCGGCAGGAAAGCGCCGACAAGTAAAATGATAAACATGGCCCAGCGACGTGGCTCGGCCTGCGGGATGTGATGTATGGACATTAATCACTCCTTAGAAAATGGAAACGTCCCCCGTCAGGGACATGAGGCGAGGGATCGGAAGGGGCGTGTCGCCTCTGTCAGCCCAGCGGCGCGACAATCAGCGCATACCGCCGGAGGCCAGTATCACTTCACCGTTAATCCAGCCCGCTTCCTCTGAAGCGAGAAAAGAGACGATCGGTGCAACATCGTCCACCTGACCGATACGGCCGAGCGGCGTCTGCGCTTCATTCCACGTCCGGAACGCTGAATTCATTGCGCCAGCGCTGTGACTTCCTTCTGTTTCGATCAGACCGGGATTGACCGCATTTACCCGGATGCCGCGCGGGCCGAGCTCTTTTGAAAGAACCCCTGTGATGGCATCTATCGCGCCTTTAGCCCCGCTGTAGATGGCGCTTTCGGCGATGAAGACGCGGGTGACAAACGAACTGATGTTGATGATGCTGCCTCCCCTGCCCATGTAAGGGACGGCCGCCGCGGTGACTAACAACGGCCCCAGAACATTGATGTCGAACTGGCGGCGATAGAGCGCTTCGGTGCTCTCCTCAATGGCAGCAAACTGATAAACACCGGCGTTGTTCACCACAATATCCAGCTGTCCGTAATGCGCGAGCGTGGTGCTGACCAGAGCTTCAACGCCGGCCTGGCTGGTGACATCGGCCGCCACAGCCAGCGCCTCACCCGCGGCCGCGTCGATAGCGGCGACCACCTGCTCAGCCCCCTCTCTGTCTGAGAGGTAACTGACAACCACTTTCGCCCCCTCGGCGGCCAGCTGACGGGCTATTGCGGCTCCGATACCTTTTGAACCACCGGTAACAAGAGCGACTTTGTCTTTTAATCTCTTCATAGTTAGCTTCCTGATAAAGAGGCCTGCGGCGACCCGATGAAAGCTATGTTGATACCTTCAAAGTTGTTTGAGAACTGACACTTTTGTATATTCGATGTTCATTTTTGTACGGAGGGGCGCGGCTGTGGAGTGGAGTGATGTTCAGGTATTTCTGGCCGTCATGCGTAACGGCTCTTACGGGAAAGCGGCCCTGAGTCTGGGCGTGAGTCATCCGACGGTAGGACGCCGCATAAAGGCCCTGGAGGATGAGGCGCAGCAGGCACTGTTTCGCCGGACACAGGATGGCCTGGTGCTGACCGATGCCGGTGACGGCGTGATGAAACTGGCCGAAGCGATGGAAAATTCGGCGCTGGCGATGGAGCGACGCCTCGCCGGAAATCATGAACGCCTTGAAGGGATATTACGTATCTCAGCGGCAGAGTGGTTTACTAACTACGTGCTCGCACCGGTTCTGAGCGAACTGACGCGCCGTCATCCGGCGATCGTGCCGGAGGTGATCGCCAGCTTTCGCCTGCTCGATCTGTCGCGCCGCGATGCCGACGTCGCATTTCGAATTGTGCCTTTTACCGATCCCGACATCGTTCAGCGACGTCTGATGAGCGTGCCTTATGCCCTTTACGGGACGCCAGAGAAGGCGGAGGCGCTGTTAAGCGCCCCCTCGTCGGTGGGGCTAATCCTGATGAACAGCGCACAGTCACACTTTCCTGACGTTTCCTGGCTTCTGGAACGGTTTCCGCAGTCGGCCCCGGCATTCAAAAGCACCAGCCGGGCTGTTCAGGCGCAGATGTGCCTGCGCGGGATGGGCGTCGCCGTGCTGCCTCAGCCACTGGGCGACGCCACGCCGGGCCTGCAGCGCATTGCCACGCCAGATATGCCGCCTTCAAGGGATATCTGGGCAGGCTATCATCAGGACCTCCGTCATATGGACCGGCTGCGTGCCCTGCTTGATCTTGCAGAAACGATGCTGGCCCCGAAACCCGACTGACAGTGCATGACGGAATCAGGTGGCTTAGACCGTCACTTTACGCCTGCGACCATTTTTAAGAGTCAGCGTGATGGCGGAAATCAGGAAATAGAAGACGCCAAACGCCGCGTAGGGGGCAACCGTGGTGACATCCAGATGCATATCACTGCTCGCCTGCCTGAACATAAAAATGCCCGCCAGCGCAGATTGCGCACCACTTAAAATCATCGCCCATTGCCCATTGGAAGATTTCCAGCGGCGGAGGGACGCTGAAAGCTGAAGCAGGCCCGAAAATATTGCCCAGATACCAAAGACTTTGATGGTCGCATTTATGCTGACGGAGAGTGACCAGATAATGGCCGCCGCGACCATCAGGCTCACAATCAGATTAAACTTCTGCGGTGGATTTACCGCTAATCCGCCTGACTTACTGGCATCTAAATAATTTGCCAGGGCATCCCAGGCCGGATAGAGAATAAAGAGAACGGCTCCGATGCCGGGATGGTCTTTACCAATCAACACCGCGAGTAAAATCCAGATAACAGATGCGGTCGCACGGATATAGTAATAAGACTGAAGCCATTGGTTCTGGGCGTGCGTAATAGATGGTTGAGGGGTCTGCATAATAACTCTCCGGTTTGATCTGAAGGTAAATATTTTCACAGGCGCTGACTGACTCAGTGCCCGGCGTTTCAGTGAGACGGGGCAATATCATTCAGGTCGTTTTCGCTAATTTCTCTCCGGCGATAACCGGCTTTGTTTATCAGACGAATGCTGAGTATTCGCAATGGCCCTCCTCTGGGGCTCAAAGCAGGGAACCGGACGATCTCAGGCGCAGTCCAGATAACAATCGGTGTTAACGGGCTCACACTTCCTGGCGGGTAAGGTGGCGGGCAGACAAACGGCACGTCCGGGATCAGTGAATAAACGTCAGCGTCACATCTCAACGCGAGTTCATTTTTATTCATCAGCTGGCACGGCAATGAAGCAGATTCACGATGCTCATCCGCATGGCAGACGGCCTCTGAGACTCGCTTTCTGTCCGCCAATAGTTGCGCAAGCAGTGCATCAATGTGCGTCCGCTGGGGAGTGGCAGCGACCGCTATTTTTTGCCCGGCGGGCAGCGGGACCTTTTGAGCCAGTGAAAGCCGGACCTGATTCTGCAACTGCGTCTGAAAACCGGCTGCAATGGCGTCAGGCTGGTTACTCATTCTTAAACAGAATGAAGAGAGAACAGGTAATGATGGCAGAGCACGAACTGTCGTCATAAATAACTTCCTCGTGTTTGCTGAGACAAAAGCGATCTGTTCCGCCAGCGGATGCATGGCAGAGATTCCGGATGATGTAATTACCGGAGATAATTAACCGTTCTTCTGGATAGCCCGCAATAAAATTCAGCAGCAGCGCGCTGAATTTAAATGAAAGCTGAAAAATAGTAACAGGTGCCGCAAAAGCGGCTGTTTACCCGGACTCGCTTAGTGATTTTTCAGTAATCGTTTTATTACCGGTTCGACAATTTGCAGGAATATGTCGGGATTATTAAAAGCGCGTGCAGCAATAATCGCACCATGTACCGTCGCCATTACCGATTTCGCTTCTGCTGCTGCACTTTCCTGCAGGTTAAACACATGGCTCTTATTTCCCCTGTCGAGCACGGCGGTCAGCCATTCCGTGAGATCGCTGAAATGTCCGGTCACTTCCTGAGCGACCTCTTCAGGTAAAACCGGTAACTCCACAGCCAGCATCACACAGATACAGAAAGGCGAGTTGTTCTCTTTTATGCAGGTGGCCCAGAAGTTCACATAGCTGTTAATCTCCCCCAGGGCATCTCCGGCGAAGTGCTGACTGATTGCCGACATGCCTGTCTGTGCCTGCTGACGATAATCACTCACCACCGCCTGCACCAGATCCGCTTTGGCGGGGAAATGGTGATGAATACTGGATTTGCGGATTTTTACCCGTTCAGCCAGATCGGCATAGCTGAAGCTGTTATATCCGCCGGAGGTGAGCAGCATTCGGGTATGGTGCATTATTTCTTCGGCTTTCTGTGAACGTTCGGTACTCATGCATGCTCCGACAGTTGAGATCATTTAGCGGCAAATCGGTAAACGGCCCTGAACCTACTGACCGCCATGCGGGTTGTCAAGCGAGCCTGGCGCGCCTCCTTTACGCTTACTCAGGCCAGCCATACTGCTGAACACCCCATCACGGCGTATCAACCCATGGAACAGGGCAGCGGCAAGATGCAACATCACCGTCATGAAAAGGGCCAAAGCAACCCAGCTGTGAAGCGGCCGCAGCAGAGCATAGGCGTCGTTGCTGACAGGAAAAATGGCCGGCAGCACCCGGTTACCCAGGGTAATGGGATAACCAGCGGCCGACTGCATCGCCCAGCCGATGAGTGGCTGAGCCAGCATCATGGCATACAGCGCCCAGTGGGACAGATGCGCTAACCCCTTCTGCCAGCCCGGTAGCGTGGCCGGCAGCGCAGGTTTAGCGGTGGTGAAGCGCAGCCAGAGCCGCACAATCACCAGCAACAGAATCATCAGGCCCAGCGGTTTATGTATGGCCACCAGCAGGCTGTGCCATGACGACACCGTGGAGACCATGGCGACACCCATAAACAGCATTGCCATGATGGCCGCGGCCATCAGCCAGTGGATGATGCGCAGTGCCGGGTGAAAAGTGTTTTTCTGTTTCATCAGTGAGCCCCGGCCTGTTCGTGGGTGCGAGCATTATAAGATTTGGCATACGCAGATGAACGCGCATTCAGAAGCGGGTCATCCGAAGCTGCAATGCCATCCGGTAAAATCAGCGGATCGTAATTGATGTCGTTACACGCGCCATCCAGCTGAGCCGTCATCGTATGGATGGTGAGGGTTCCGGCAGTGATTTTCCTGCGGTCTTCTGGCCACGCCACCGACGCATCATTGCCTTTATCCCCTGCATCCGCCTCGGTGATGATCAGGTCCCAATGCTGCGGCCCCTGTGCCAGTCGCTGCTGCAAATCGTTCCGTAAGAAGTCAGCGTCCCCCTTCTCTTTTACCGCTATCGGCTGATAGTCAGCGTGCGGCACCATACTCCAGCGCACCAGATGGGAATGGCCTGCGGCATCGATAAAATTAAAGGCGTTCAGGCTGTTAAAGCGATCGCTTACCCAGCTGGAAGAAGGCACTGCCTGCTTTGCCCAGCCAAAAAAGCGTTTGATCTCCGGGTGCTGCTGCACAAAAGCCTGAACTTTAGCGGGATCGGGTTTACCCGTTCGGGCATCCGGCAGCGTAGCGGCCTGCAGATCGTAAAAACCCTCCACGCTCTGGACCGGAAAGAACGGCATCGCATTCATGCCGGTTCGCCACTGTTCACCATTTTTCTGATAAAAGGCCAGCGCCATGCTGCGCACCGGCACCGTATAGTCAGGCGCATGGGGATTGCCGCCTGCAATTGCCAGACGACCCACCACAGGCGTCACCCCTGGCGCGAAGAGCGCGGCGCGCGACAGGGCACTGGCGTTACCGTTTGACGAAAAGTCGCCCAGAATACAGACGCCTTTAGCATGATTGCGGCGAAAGCCTGGATGCCTGCCGCCCGACTTTTCTAAAGCCGTGACCAGCTTATCCGATGTCAGCCGCGACCTGTCCAGCCAGCCACCCGCCCACAGTAAGAGCGCAATCAGCAGTAACGGTATGACAGCGATTATCGCCAGACGCGCTAATTTCTGACGGTCAGAAAGAGAAGATTTATTCATTAATACACTCAACATTGCAGAAATTAACGTCAACGCTCATCCGCGCGTCATCCTTCACGTTTTGCCTCTGACAGAACGATGAACCCGTAAATCGCGCCGGGCCTGCAATGAATCTACTAGTAGGTAGGCTGAGGTGTCAAACGACTTTGCGTCTTTCTTTTAATCATCTGTGCTTTAGAGAGGAAGCTGGATGGGGCGCATCAGGAGTTGCAAACAGCGTCTTGCCGGCCGGTACATCGCGACAAATGGCGTCCACTCTTCCGGACGCCCTGCCCACCCGGCACGCTGTTTACTCAGTAAACCCTGAGCCGGTTACTGCGACATCTGTTGGGCAGATTTCAGATGCTCCCCGACAACCGGGGTATGCGCGTCGGCCAGCGCTTTTACATCCGGATCTTTTATCGTCTTAGCATCACTTTCCAGCGTTGACAGCACCATTTTATGGTCTTTCAGGCCGGCATTTTCCATATACATTTTGTCAAATGCCCCGCCGCTCTGCTTTTCCAGTTCCAGGGCCATCGCCTTATGGGTGGCATCCGGCTCAGTGGGTAACGCGACCCCTTTTTGCTGAGCGACCGTCTGCACTTTGGTCAGGGCAGCGCCGTGATCGGCAACCATCTTCTGAGCGAAGGCCTTAACGTCAGCGCTTTGCGACTTACTGAGCGCGATTTTTGCGGCGGCAATTTCATTGATATTGGCCTGCGCCATCTCTTTAACCGCTTTCTGGTCGCCGGCGCTGAGTTTTCCGTTCGATGCGGAGGAGGCGGGATTACCGCTTTGCGGTGTGTTTGTCTGCGTCTGAGCCTGCACGCTGGCAGTAGAGAACAGGGTCACCACTGCTGAGACAGCCAGCAGCCCTTTCACCGATTTTGTATATTGCATTGTGTACTCCTGAACAGGGCGGGAGAAAATGAACTCTGCACGGCACAAAGTTCCGGACAAAATAGATCTGAATACCGTGCAGAAATAGCGGAGTCAGGCACGGGTTTCCTGCGTTTTACCGCGACGGCTCACTGAACCCCCTTTACGTCCCGCTTCAACGGCCCGTTCAGGGTTATTTTTAAAATTCCCACTACTGGCTTTTCCGCCAATCCGTCCCGCTTCTGAAGCCCGCTGGGGATTTTCTGCGAAATTACCCGATCCGCCTCTGTGCTTGTTCATATTCAACTCACTTTTAATGTTAATGACTTAACAAGCGTGGTTTGAATGGTGTTTAAACACAACTTTTTATTATTAATTTCTTCAGGAAATAATCGCACTGATTATTCCCGTTTCGATTAAAAATAAATATATAGTCTTTATAAGCAATAGCTTCACCCTGATATCTGTACCGGGCCGAAATTCACTGTATAGTTTCTTCCATGAGCTTTTAAGACGATTCTTAGCCCCGTCAATAACTCAGATAACCTGCTGACTGATCAGGATGTTAAATAATCTTACGAGCATGATGCTACGCATAAAATCAGCAAGAGTGGCCCTAAAAGAAGAAAATCACAGGCTGCTTTTCAGAAATAAAGCGTAAGCGGCAAAAAATAAAAATCATGACCGAGATAAAAACGTCAGGCTGGAATTTTCATTAGACGTTTCCTGAATCCGGGCTAGCAGTTGTTATGAATCGCAGATAAATGAACTGTGCCAGCAAAGTACCGCTTCCCTTAAAATGCGGCAATCTGTCAGAGGGCCAGGAGCAATCCCGAATCGATGAAATTACATTTTACTGAATTTGTGCCAGCGGCGCGGGACGCAATCCGGAAATGAATTCAATCTGCGTTTCCGACTGAGTCAGGTTCAATCGCCTCAATCAGGGATTTACCCTGATTATGAATGTTGCCGACTTTGCGGGTAACAGGATGCCAGGTAAAGGCCGTCTCAGGTAAGGCTGCGTCACGTGCGATCTCCTGCGCACGTTCTGGCGTGGTTTCTGCACTCAGCCATTCGCGTACTGCATCGGCACGCAAAACCAGCGGGCGACGGTCATGAATATCGACCATGCCTTGATTGCTCGCGGCCGTTACGATGACAAACCCCTCGCGCCCGTGATCCCTGCCGTAAGGCGCCCTGCCAATCGCAGCAAAGAACAGCGGCTCCTGCTTTTTGTGGCAGATAAAATAGGGCTGTTTTGCTTTGCCGTCCCGCTTCCACTCAAACCAGCCATCTGCCGGAACAATGGCGCGTCCATGCTCCCAGAGAGGTTTAAACATACGCCCTGTGGCAGCCGTCTCACCCCGCGCATTGATGAGTGGCTGCTTGTGCCACCACTCCGGACCATAACCCCAGTTGACCGGGTCAAAGTGGATCTCCTCCTCCCGCTCATTGAGCAGCAGGACGTTTGTTCCAGGCGCAACGTTGTAGCGCCCTATCGGTTCCGGATCGTAAATGACCTCATCGGGCGTCAGCCCCAGTGCGTCAAAGTATTCATCTCTGCTGTTGTACTGCGCAAACCGTCCACACATAGTCACCTCCTCTGCAAAGGATAGTGTGTTACGGGCAGGCCGCTCAGGCTATTTTCAGGATGCGCTACTCTTATTCTGGTCAGCGTCAGCGAATACTGAGGTCACGACGCAGCTCATCAGAAAGAGGACGCGAAAATGAAAATTACGGTGGTTTTTGAAGATACAGGCGTGGAAGAAGAGCATGACTTTGAAGCGAAACCCCGCGCAGGCGATTTAATTACGTTGCCGCGCGACGGAAAAGGAGAGGATTTTATCGTGCTGATTGAGCCCGATCCTGATCACACGCATGACGATGACCGCGATGGACATCCCACTAAGGCCAGGGTCCGGCCTGCGTAGTGCCCCATTTGATCAAAATCGGCGAACCTGCGTTTAACCGATCCTGGCCGCCCGGCATATGCCACACCGGGCGGCCCTTAATGACAACGCAATAACCATCAGGTGCGCACGCGCAGTGCGGCCTCAATCCTGTCGGCAATTTTCGTGACCACATAGGCAATCACCATGTAGAACGCTGCCGCAATCAGGAAGGCTTCGAGATAGTAGAAGTTCAGGGCTGCCGTTAACTGGGCCTGAGCAAAAATATCCACCACTTCGATGGCAAACGCCAGCGACAGGGCTTTCATGATCACCATAAATGCATTTGCCAGGTCGGGGATTGCTGCCACGATGATCTGTGGAAACATCACCCGACGGAACAGCTGTCCGCCGCTGTAGCCGAGCGATAAGGCGGCATCCGACTGACCGCTGTCGAACGAATTCAGCGCGCCTTTCCACACTTCAGCCTGGAACGCCGCTACGCAGGCACTGAGCGCCACAATGATGATGACCCAGTTCGGCAGCGAGTGAGCATTAACCGCTATTCCGGACAGCGTGGCGACAAAGTGGAGCGCCGGGGGCAGACCGTAGTAGGCGAGGAAAATCACCACCACCATCGGCACACCTTTGAAGGCAATTTTGTAGGCGATGACCAGCTGCCGCAGCACCGGGATGCGCTGATGCTCAATAAAGGCAAACAGTCCGCCCAGCAGCGTCGAACAGATGAATATCGTCACTGCCATCAGCAGCGTTACCGGCACCGCATCCAGAATGCTCCAGAAGTCCGGCAGTAACACCTCAGCATCAAACATAGTTTTTCTCCCCTGCTCAGACGCTGGTGGTGAACTTCACGCGCGGTGCAGACTTAGCGCTGTACTTCGCATGACGTTGTTCGAAGAAGCGGATAACCAGCCACGCCACACCGCACAGCAGTGAATAGAGCACGGCCAGCACCAGATAGGTGCCGAACTGATACTGGTTGTAATCGCGCTCCATAATCAGGTGTGCGGTCGCCATCACATCAGCTGCACCGATGTACATCACCAGCGCCACGTTATGAATCAGATAGATAATGGCATTGCCGTAGCCCGGCAGCGCAAAGTGCACCGCCTGCGGGCCGATGACACGCAGCATTTTCTGGCGGAAGCTGTAGCCCAGGCTGTCGGTGGCATCGTGCTGACCACGCTCAACCGCAAGATAGGCCGGGCGCATCACTTCCGACAGGTAACCTCCGTGATAGAGGCTCAGGCCGATCATCGCCGCCACGTTGGCGGTGAAAAAGTCGCGAAAACCGAAGTTATCGGTAATCAGTGGCATGCCGTAGAAGGCGACAAAAAGCTGCAGCACCACGGGCACGCTGCGCGCGTAAGAGACATAGAGATCGGCCAGCTGGCTGATCACGGGAAGACGGCGCACGCGGAAAAACGTGGCGATAAGCGCCAGAAAGAACCCGATAATCATCGCCACAAACATGATGCCGAGCGTCAGAGGCAGCGCCGACAGCAGTTCTGGGATCATGGAGGATAGATTCACGGTGAAACACTCCTGCTAAAAAGGACAGCCTGCGCCCGATCTGACACCGGGCGCAGTGAATCTGTTACTTCATGTACTTCGTCACGTCTTCGCCAAACCACTTCTGCGCCAGCTTATCCAGCGTGCCATCCGCTTTCAGCGCCTTTAACGATTGAGCGATGTCATCACTCAGCGCCTGGTTCTCAGCGGAGCGGTGGATCAGCACATAGGTGTTGTTAATCACCACCGGCTCACTGGCTTTGATCGCCAGCTTCTGGTTGTCGATGACCGTCTGCTCACCCAGATTTGACGGCAGGATCAGCGCGTCATATTTCCCGTTCTGCACCTCTTTCAGGCGATCCGGGTAAGGCACACCCGCGCTGGACGCTTTGATGGTGATTTTGTCGTTCGGGTTATCCTGCTGCCACTGGGTGACAAACTTATAGACGCCGCCGCCTGCGGTCACCGGCACGATATTCTTACCGACCAGATCTTTCATGCCGTTAATGTTGCTGTCGCTGCGACTGTAGATCTTCATCAGGCTGGCACCGATCGGTGCATCCGGGATCAGGAACTGTTTACTGCGGGCAGGCGCTTTATAATATCCGCCCGTCGCCATGTCATATTTGCCGGTCACCAGACCGGTTTCCTGGGCGATATCCGCCGCGCCTTCCATCACAAATTTATACTGCGGCAGTTTCGCGTTGATCGCTCTCAGCACGTCCGGCTCGTAGCCCTGTGGCTCATGGCCGATTGCGCCCCATGACAGGGGTTTGGACTCTGCTGCGGTAGCGATCTTAATGGTGCGAACGGCATCCGCAAAGCTGTTACCGCTGATCAGGGCCAGTGCGATGATGCCAGGCGCGGCTAGGCGACGTAATGTGGTTTTGATTGCAGGCATGTCTCTGACTCCTGTGTTTATTAGAATACTTTTTCTGAGTTGAGGAACTGGGCAAGGCGCGGCAGCGTGGGGTTATCAAACATCTCTGCTGGCGTCCCCTGCGCAGCCACCACACCCTGATCCATAAACACGATGCGGTTTGAAATGCTCTTCGCAAACTGCATTTCGTGCGTCACCAGCAGCGAGGTAATGCCGGATGACGCCACATCTTTGATCACTTTAAGTACTTCCCCCACCAGCTCGGGATCGAGCGATGAGGTCGGTTCATCAAACAGCATCACGTCTGGACGGACTGCCAGCGCCCGGGCGATACCGGTACGCTGTAACTGCCCGCCAGACAGCTGTGACGGATAGTGATGGTGCTTCGCCCCCAGGCCTACGCGCTCCAGCTCCTGCACAGCGATGTCGCGCGCCTGCTGTCGGGTTTTACGCTGGATGACGATCAACGGGTCCATCACGTTCTCCAGCACCGTCATATTCTTGAAGACGTTAAACTGCTGAAACACCATGGCGGTACGCAGACGGATCGCCTGAATCGCCGCTTTGTCGGGTGACTGATAATCCATGCGGATCTGATCGAGCTGAATCGTCCCCGCGGAGGGCTTCGCCAGATAGTTGATGCAGCGCAGCAGCGTGGTTTTCCCGGTGCCGCTTGGCCCGATGATCGACACCACATCGCCACGTTTGACCGACAGGTCGACGCCTTTAAGAATCGGGTTGCTGCCGTAAGCGAGCGTAATATTGTTGAGTTCTAACATCCGGTGCAGCCCTTATTTGTTCAGGTCAGCATGGCCGAGCACATGCATCAGACGGTTGGCCCAGCCAAAGATGGCGATGGCGTGGATGAGATCGAGGATCTCCTGATCGTTCATGCCGACAGCGCGCAGAGCGGCCACATCGTCCGGCGTCGCCTCAGAGGGCGTGACCGATAAACGACGGGCAAAGTGATAGATCGCCGCGTCGCGTTCACCTAATACATCGGCCCTGTCGAAGTAGACCGCACTGACCACCGCGTCATTCCCGGCCAGCTGGGCATGACGGCGCGCATGCACCACCGCACAGTAGCGACAACCGTTGACGATGGATGCACCGAGCGCGCCCAGCTCTCGATCCGCGCGGTCCAGTCCCCCTTCAACATACATAATGGCGTTGAACAGGCCGGTGCGGGCGGTGTAACTTTCGGGATCGTGCACCAGCGTGCGCACGTACTCTGAGATTTTCTTGTTGGAGGGCGTCACCTTCATCGCATCAAGCTGTGCCGGTGTCGCCTGTTCAACCTCGACCGGCGTGATATAGGGATGCCAGTGCAGTGGTTTGAGGTTAACTGACGGAATCATGCGGACCTCATCAGGCGTAAGCCAGCCGCGACGCGCGTCTGGAAGTTAACAAAGGCGATCAGTTCCGAGAGCGCGACGATTTGCGGATTGCTTAACCCGGCCTGCTCAAGCAGCCGGATATGCTGTTCGGTCGCCTGAATGGGTTGCTGCGTCACCAGATCGGCATGGCGCACAATCGTTGCCAGCGGCTCTTCACTCACCCCACCGCCCGCGGCCAGGGTCAGCAGCACGTCAGACGGATTTAACGCCGCCAGCTGAGCCTGGTAATCCCGTTGCAGCGCGGCATCGTCGTTCTGGTGTGCCATGCGCTGGGCCAGCGCCAGACGCAGATCCGCCGGTAAACCCTGTTCATCTTCGGGCGCCAGCACGGACAGACGGCACGCTTCTGCACCCTCAACAAATTCGGGGCGCAGGCGGCGCGTCTGATACAACGCCTCATCGGGGGTTAATCCGGCTGCCTGATCAATAACGTCGATCACAACGCGTTCTCCTGTTTTAGTTGCGGGGTTGAATCCACCCATTCATCGCCCTGCAATTCAGGGGTGTCATAAGCCTGTAAACTGGCGAAGTGCTGTTCGACATCCTCGGCAAACAGCGAGGCCGTTATGCCGCGCACCAGACGATCGGCCCCCGCACTCACGGCCGGAATATCGCCGGAGACTTTGCCGTGCGTCAGCATCGCGGCATCGTTAAAGCAGTGGATGTGTGCCAGCATCGGGCAGGCCCCCGGCGTCACTTCGCGAAACTCAAAGGAAGGCCCCAGATCCGGCGCGTCCAGCAGGTTCTGACGTGCTGGCCCCATCTCTGGCTGATAACGGCCGTCGGCCCAGCTGCGGATATGCGGCGCGATGGCAGCAAACTCAGGCCGGCCGTTGAAATCGTTGGTGAAACCGGTGGCGGCGATCAGGAAGTCGTAGCGCAGTGCGCCCTGGGTGGTTTCAATCACCAGGCCCTCTGCTTCCTGCCTGACGGCGTTAATAGCACAGTCGAGAAAGAAACGCGCATTGTCATGGCGGGAGACGCGCAGGGTTGACGCGCGCGGCGGCGGCGTTTGTGTCGCGGCGGTGTAGTCGACAAACTTCCATTTCCACGCATCTGGCAGAGAGTGCATGCCGTGTATCACCCCCTGGCTGCCGATGCCGGTCATCTTGTTGATACGCGGCATCGCCTTGCGCCGGATCAGCAGATCGACCGCTGCGGCACCCTGCTCCAGTGCGGTGGCGGCGTTATCCATCGACGACGCGCCTGCTCCAATCACCGCCACGCGTTTGCCCTGTAACGCCGCAAAATCGATCTCATCGGCGGAGTGTGCCCAGAACCGGCGATCAATACCCTGCAGGAAATCCGGAACGGCAAACCCGCCCAGTCCTGAACGTCCGGTAGCCAGCACCAGACGACGTGTGTAAACACGGCCGGTTTCGGCGCCGTCCAGATCCAGCGCAATGACATCTCCGGCCTGTGCGATAGTGCAGACCCGCACGTTGTTCTGCACCGGCAGATTCAGCACCCTGCGATACCAGATCAGATAATCCATCCACTGCGCTTTAGGGATTTTATCCAGCGCCTGCCAGGCTTCCTTGCCCCACTGCGCCGTAAACCATGCGCGGAAGGTCAGCGGTGCAAGACCCAGTGCCGGGCCCTGCAGCGTTTTCGGCGAGCGCAGGGTTTCCATGCGTGCAAAGGTCACCCAGGGGCCTTCCCGCCCTGCCGGTGCGGCGTCATACGCCACCACATTGCTGATGCCGGTGAGCTGTAATTTAGCGAGCGCAGCCAGACCGCACATACCGGCACCGATGACCACGACATCGCGAACCGGCGCCCCCTGCCAGGTGCGCTCCGGCACCCAGGATTTGGCGGGCAGTTCCAGACATTCCAGATCCTGCTGCAGCTGAGCTTCAAGCGCGGCAAGGCCTTTGGCGGCATACGTCATATAAAGATTTCCCTGGTGTCAGCGATCGCCGGATAGCGGGCGAAAACGATTAAAACGCGCCGATGACCCTGCTTTTTATTATCTTAAAAACACATAGTAAGCGGATAAGAATCATCATAACGCATAGTAAGAACTCAGCTTTCGCATATTCCTCTTGCCCCAAATCGGAGTCAAGAAGCACGCTCACCCATTGACCAATGGATTTCTTATATCTTATGCCGTATAAGTTATAAGTATTGAAATTACAGGGATTATTCAGAAGCCTGCGCCCGGCTAACCCTGACGGGTATCTGTTAATTTTGGCAGGACGAGAGGTCACCCTGCCGGGTGACCGGGAGAGGGGGTGTTAATTCTGGTTGATAATACGCATGATGCGGGGATGTTCACTGGCTGTCAGACGTTCAAACCCCGGCAACAGGTGTGCGGCAGCATCGGCCAGCGCCTCCACCAGCGCCTGGGCCGCACTGGAAATCTGGCGGCCCTGCGGGGTGATGACGCCAAAGAAGTATGGAATATCTTCCTGAATCGGGCGGATTGCCACACCGGCCAGCGGCATGCCCCAGCCCGTTACCGGTTCGAGGATCGCCACACCTAATCCAGCCCGCACGCAGCCCAGGATATTGGCCGAGGAGTTGGTTTCAATGGTTTCCAGCAGCGGGGCTCTGACCTTTTTCAGCGCTTTTTCATAGCGTCCGCGTAAGCGCTGCGGGCTGAAGGGAGCGATCAGCCGGCGGCCTGCCAGCTGGCTCAGCGAAAGCTCCCGGTTCGCCGCCAGCTCATCCTCTTCCGGCAGGGCCACGACGCACTGCGACTGTCCAATCCAGTGCAGCTCAACCGCGTGATGTTCCAGCGGCAGACTGCATAAACCGATGTCAGCCTCTGCCGTGATCACCGCGTGCGCCGTCTGGACGGCAGATTCACTGATGATCTGGACTTTGTTCTGCAGGTTCAGTGCGGCCAGCGCCTGCGGTAGTAACCCGGCCGCCAGCGCAGGGGTCGCGGCAATACTGAGCGGGCGATGCTGCTGATGCGCGATCTCCTGGGCGCGTAAGCGGATCTGCTGCAAAGAGAGCAGCGCTTTTTGCACATACTGATGCAGCTGTAACGCCTCTTCAGAGGGATGAATGCGTGGGCCGTTGCGGATAAACAGGGGGTAGCCCAGCGACTGCTCCAGCTCCTGAATCAGACGGGAAACAGCGGGCTGCGAGCGGTTCAGTGCTTTGGCTGCCGCCGTGACGCTGCCCGCAGAAATTACCGCCGAGAAGGCTTCCAGCTGGCGCAGATCGAGGTCATTTAACATGGTCATCGCGAGGATACTTCCCTGAGTCGTTGATCGTTCCCGACAGAGAGTCGGGAAAAAGTCATCATAGAGAGAGTGGGCTGAATTAGCCACCACGAGCAATCTGCGGGGCAGCGCAGTCCGTCATCCGCCATCACCCTGCTGCGTGTGAACGCTGGTAAAGAGATCACGGAAATGTCACCCTTCAATGATGCTGATTACTCAGGAAGGTCCGGGTATCCGGAAAGAGAATTAAGGAAAGGAGACGCTGGTGTGACGATTTCTATAGGTGTACTTGCAGGTATGGGACCCCGTTCTACGGCCCCGTTCATTGATATGCTGGTGACAGAGTGCCAGCTGGGCTATGGTGCAAAATATGATCTGGATTTTCCTAAAATGCATATCATCTCTTTGCCGACCCCGTTCTGGCCCGGCAGGGACATTGACGATCACGCTATGGTTACCGCCCTGCAGGAGGGCATTGCCGACCTTGTTAAGGCCAGAGTCAGCCTGATAGCCGTTCCCTGTAATCTTGCACACTGCTATTTCGCCGAAATGAAAAAGGCCTGTGGAGATATTCCCCTTCTTCATATTGCAGAGAGTGCCCTGGCGTCGCTACCCGCAGAAGCCAGCAGAATCGCAGTACTGGCGACAGAACCTACCCTCGAAGCCGGTTTCTATCAGGCACGCATAAAAGCGTCTGGCCGCGAGATGATTGATTCACAGCGGCTTCGTGAAATGACCACAGCTTTAATCGGGCAAGTGAAAGCAAAAGGCTTCCACGATGCTGAGGTGCAGGCAGGATGGAAGACGTTAGTCGCTGAAGTGGAAAGGCTTGAGGCAGAGGCCCTTCTGATTGCCTGTACCGATCTCAGCCCCCTGATAAAGGATCACTCTTACCGCTTTACCATTGCCGATACTGCAGCAACGCTGTCCAGGGCAACTATCCAGACCTTCAGGCTGCTAAGTGGTTACAATCCAATGCCGTGGTGATCGCCACGGCATTCTGCTTTTAAGTGATGACACGGCTGGAAGCCGATCCTGTATCACCATAAATCATCAATGAATTAGTGGCCGCTCATCAGCTTTTTTACCTCTTCAGGTTTGTCATGCACGCCGAACCGGTCAACCAGCGTCCGGGTCGCGTCGTTCATTCCCCTGATGTCGACATCGGTGCCCTCACGGCGAAACTTAATCACAATGCGGTCCAGCGCATTGACTGCGGTGATATCCCAGAAATGGGCGTGCGTCACGTCGATCACCACACGATCCAGCTTCTCGCGAAAATCGAAATAGCGGGTAAACCGGTCAGCTGAGGCAAAGAAGAGTTGTCCGCTCACGGTATAGGTGCGGGAATTGCCCTCCACGGCAGAGGAAACGGCCATAAAGTGGGCCACCTTAGTAGCAAAGTTCAGTGATGCAATCAGTACCCCGGTCAGCACGCCAAAGGCCAGATTATGGGTCGCGACCACCACGGCCACGGTCGCCAGCATCACGACGCTGCTTGAAAGCGGGTGGGTGCGCAGGTTCGCAAGGGATAGCCATGAAAAGGTGCCGATGGAAACCATAATCATCACCGCAACCAGCGCCGCCATGGGTATCTGCGACACCCAGTCGCGCAGGAACACCACCATCAACAGCAGCACCACGCCTGCCGTAAGCGTGGAAAGCCGTCCCCGCCCACCCGATTTAACATTGATTACCGACTGGCCAATCATGGCACAGCCCGCCATCCCGCCAATAAACGAAGTGCAGATATTGGCAATACCCTGTGCTTTGCACTCGCGGTTCTTATCACTCGCTGTGTCGGTCATATCATCCACAATCGTGGCGGTCATCATGGATTCCAGCAGCCCTACCACGGCCAGCCCCGCCGAGTACGGCAGAATGATCAGCAGGGTCTCAAAGTTAAGCGGGATATCCGGAATGAGAAACACCGGCAGGCTGTCAGGCAGTTTGCCCATATCGCCCACCGTGCGAACGTCCAGGTGCAGCCAGACAGAGATAGCGGTCAGCACGATGATGCAGACCAGGGGGGAAGGAATCGTTTTATTCAGGTACGGGAAGAGATAAATAATGCCGAGCCCGGCAGCGGTGAGCGCATAGACGTGCCAGGTGACATGCGTCAGCTCCGGTAACTGCGCCATAAATATCAGTATCGCCAGTGCGTTCACGAAGCCGGTCACCACCGAGCGCGAAACGTAGCGCATCAGGCTGCCGAGCTTGAGGTATCCGGCTATCAGCTGGAACACGCCCGTCAGCACAGAGGCCGCAAGCAGATATTGCAGTCCGTGGTCTTTAACCAGCGTGACCATCAGCAGTGCCATCGCACCGGTTGAGGAGGAGATCATCGCCGGGCGGCCACCAAAGAAGGCCATGACGATGGGGATACAGAAGGCGGAATAGAGGCCGACCTGGGGATCGACACCAGCAATGATGGAAAAAGCGATCGCTTCCGGAATAAGCGCGAGCGCGACAACAATACCGGCAAGGACGTCACCACGGACGTTACCCAGCCAGTCCTTACGCGTCGAGGACAGCAGCATAATAATTTCTCAGATTTTGAATAAAGTCAGCCCGCAGGGGCAATAATTTTCAGATACGAAAAGATCCATCCGCAGACGGGATGTTCAGGGCGCGCAGCTGAGCGGGCTCAGTGCGACAGAGGAGGGGTAAGACTCAGGGTGGCGTAAGACGCATGATTTCAGGTTCTCCTTTACGGCAGCAGCGTGCCTTCAGGACGGAAGTCATCCCGCGCAATGCTGTTCTGAACGCGGGCCGTGATATCTGATCAGAGTGAAAAGCTGACCAGACAGACCCGTTACTATAAACGAATGTCATGACCGATCAACCCCGGTTGCAACAGGTCAGCGCCTTTCCGCGCAGGGCGCGCGGGTGTCAATGCGCCAATCCGTGGCTATTCTTACCTTGCAACCAGCGAGCTCTGTAAGCGAGGCGTCTGCCCGGTCCATTGGTCAGATAAGAGAGGCGACAGAGTGGTTTTGTAAGGACAGCGGACGAAGGCCTGATGCGAAGCCGCGACGATAAACTGATTAAAAAGGTGACATGATGTCTAAAACGCGGTGGCTTCTTCTGCGGCTGACCCGACAGCTCTGGTTTCGCAGTTCATTATTCGCGCTGCTGGCGATTATCACTGCCCTTGTCGCTATCGCCCTTAAACCCTTTATACCGGTTTCGGTATCAGGGATTGTGGGCAGTGACGCGGTCGATAAGATCCTGACGATACTCGCCTCAAGTATGCTGGCCGTCACCACCTTCTCGCTCAATATCGTGGTTACGGCTTATAACTCTGCCAGCAGCAGCGTGACGCCACGCGCTACGGTGCTGCTGCTTGAAGATGGCACAACGCAGAATGTGCTGGCGACCTTTATTGGCTCCTTTCTTTACAGCCTGGTGGGCATCATTGCCCTTGGCATGGGCGCCTATGGCACCCAGGGGCGGGTGATTCTCTTTTTTGTCACCCTGGTGGTCATTGCCACGATTGTCGTGACGCTGCTGCGCTGGATACAGCATCTGGCCCAGTTTGGCTGCATGTCTGACACATCCCATCGCGTCGAAGAAGCCACCACGGCAGCCCTCCACGATCGCCTCCGGCAACCCTGTATGGGCTGCTCTGCCTGGAACGGTGTTCTGCCGGAGAATAGCGCCCCGCAGAGCATCTTTCATCCGCAGACCGGCTATCTGCAACATGTTGACCTGCAACATCTTTCCGACTTCGCTCAGGAGAACGACTGTCATCTTTATCTTGCCGCTCAGCCGGGCAGTTTTATTCATCATGGCGCCCCGCTGCTCTGGTGCGATCGGCCACTGGAAGAGGATGAGATGCAGAGAGTGTGTCATGCCTTCACCCTGGGTGAGCAGCGTTCCTTTGAACAGGACCCCCGCTTTGGGCTGTGTGTCCTGTCCGAAATCGCCTCACGCGCGCTATCTCCGGCGGTTAACGATCCGGGCACTGCGATCGATATTATCGGCCGGGCGGTCAGGTTGTTTACCCTGCCCGCCTCTGCAGACTCTGCCACCACGCACTACCCGCGGCTCTTTATGCAGCCCGTACAAATCTGCGACATGTTTGACGATATTTTCACCGGGATTGCGCGAGATGGTGCCGCACTGGTCGAAGTTCAGTTGCGCCTGCAGAAAGCGCTGCACTCGCTGGCGGTGATTTCACCTCAACGTTATGCCGCAGAGGCGCAGCGCCATGCCTTGCTTGCGCTGACGCGTGCCAGTCACGCGATGCATTGTGAGGCAGATAAAAAGGCAGTTAAACGTGCTTATGGCTGGCACTATTTAAACGGGACGGGAATAAGTGAAGAAGAGAGCCTGATATAAAGCAATATCGGCTGACAGAGAAAGGATTTAATAAACATTGCCAGTAACACTGCGGCAGCGCTTATTTATTGACAATGGTTTCGTAAATTAACCCTCATCTCTCAATGTATTAAAACTGAAAGCCCCGGCAGGAATGCCGGGGCCTGAGGCTAAATCAGCATTAACATCTCTGATTATTCAGACTTACGTCCGCCCCCGTGGCTATTCTGGCCACCTTTTTTGCCCGCTTCTGAAGCTTTTTCACGGTCATTGGCGAAGTTACCGCCACTGTTTTGCCCGCCTTTTTTACCCGCTTCAGATGCTTTCTCAGGGTTTTCTGCAAAATTACCTGAACCACCACGATGTTCGGCCATATTATCCTCCTGGATAACTTTTCTAAAAATAGATGGTAACCGGCATGATAAATATCGCCAGCCGTATTCGTGTTGCACTGTTTATTCTAGAGGGGGCAAGGATGTTTGCAAGCGGACCCGTTTAAACTCTGCGGGGAAAAAGCATAAGCGAGACGCACGCCAGGCGAAATAAGCCAGACGACAGGGATGAAAATTTTAAAATTAAAACAAATTCTTATGACACTGAGTTGAAAGTTATATTTTCCGCACCCCGTTAATAAAATATTACCTTTGTTAAAATTTATAAAAACAGAGCACTGTGACGCTGTGCTGAAGCATGCTTGTTCAATCGAAAAGAGTTCAGGTGGGTTCTGACTCACTCATGCTGCAGAAAGAGTGGCAGATAAGCGTAACCGAGTCTGTAAAAGCCCGTATGATTTTACTCAGTTCCAGGTTCAGAAAAACACCAGGTGCAGTTTGTTAGCAGCCTGATGGATCTGCAGCGCGGCTTGGGGCGCCTGGCCATCCGCCGGAAACACACCTTAAGGATTCAGCCCTTTCAGTGGCTATCTCACAATAATTTACGCTGGCAAACAGTCTGTTTTAGTCAGAATCAGCAGGCGTTTTGACTCCTTTCTGATGTGCGATCCGCTTAACCCAGCTCCTCTGGATTCGTAGTGTATCTTCAGCGCGCCTGTTGAAGAGCCCTCCAGCCTCGCCGTGCCAGTTTGTCCTGAATGCAACAGATCTGCTCTTAAACAGTTTCTGCATTAATCATTAAATAATCAGAATTAAAGAGGTTACAACCTTCTGAAATGCAATTTTTTCATTACCTATCCAATTTTTTAGATAAACATAAAATTAATGCTTAATAAAAATGTAATAGGTTTCAGCCTGTAAAAGCTGTTACCGTGAACTGTATATCACTTTCAGAGCTGGCCTGACAAAACAGCACCCGCCAGAAAGATACATTAAAGATCTAACAAACCTACCTGCTACTTTACACACAACAGTTAATCACCAGACACTTCTTATTACATCTGCATCCCTTCTCTTTTCATGCTTTTTTTAATTTACTTCAGGCAACCCCACGGCGGGGTTATCAGCAACGTGTTTTTTACTCATGTATTTCTTACTTTAAGGATGGACTATGAGACTCAATAAAATCACTTTTGCGTTAGGAGTTTTGCTAATTATGTCATCCCGGCTATCAGTCGCAGCGCTGTTGGACAGTGAGGCTATTAAATCCGACTCTGCGAAGCCCTATGTGTTAATCGGCGATGCGAATGGCGCTGCAGGTGCTGCAGGAGGTAATGGGGGGAATGGTGGGAATGATAATTCACCGGGAGCGCCAGGCGGGGATGGCGGCAATGGTGGTAATGGTGGTAATGCCGATAGTGGGAATGGCAGCAGCAATGGTAATGACAGTGGAGATAATAACGGTACCGGTAATGGTGACGGAAGCGATAATGGCGGCGGAGATGGCGGAGGAGATAATGGTGGTGATGGTGGTTCATAACAGGCTGCTTTAATTTTAATACGCGGCGAATGATTTCTCCGCGTTTAATTTATGGAGATATAAAATGAAAGTTCGCTCATTAACCATCAATATAGTTATCCTTTCAACTATTTTAGTCAGTGCTTTGAATGCTCAGGCCTCAAACAGGCATCATCATAAACATAATGACTGCTCATATCTGAATGGGAAAGATGGCGGCACGACTAAAAGCGGTGACGCTAATGGTGAGAATGGCAGGCAAGGTGTGTCGGGAACCCCATGTATCAATGGCGGCAATGGCGGTAATGGCGGTAACACGCCTGATGGAAACGCAAATGGCGGAAACGGTGCGCCCGGAGCTAATGGAGCTAATGGATGAATAACAAAATAAATACATTTTTCTCGTTAAGCCTGTTTAGCGTAGTAATTCTCAACTCAATGACCAATGCCTGGGCAAACAAGGAGAAAAAAATTGTAATACCGGCTTCTCATTTGTTTCATCTGACAGCTGATGGCGGCAATGGTGGTGATGGGGGTAACAGTGGTAACAACGGGCACGGAGGTGAAGGCGCGGCCGGGGGAAATGGCGCTGATGGTGGAGATGGAGGTGATGGGGGCAGTAATAATTCACCTGGCGGAAATGGCGGTGACGGTGGAGATGGCGGGGATGGGGGGAACACATAATCAGATAATGTAACAAGTTCATTTAAGGAGAGTCTGAATGCAATATTTTAGTTTGCGCGTCTTTTTAAAGTCATCAGTCATAATAACTCTCATAACACTTCGGGTATTAATTTTTTGCACACCTTCTATTCTGTTACCGGCATTAACTTTTGCCATTAGCTTTAATGCTACCGCAGACGATGGAGATGGAGGTGATGGAGGTGATGGCTCCGGCAATGGTGACGGCGGTAACGGCGGAAATGCCGGAGCCGGGTCTGATGGAAACGGAGGTAATGGGGGAAGTGGTGGCGAAGATGGAGGTAACGGTGGAAATGGTGGTAATGGTGATGGTTCAGGTAACGGTGGAAATGGAGGTGATGCGGGCCCCGGGGGGTTAGGTGGTCAGGGTGGTCAGGGTGGTACCAATGGAGGTCACGATGGTTCTCCGGGGATGAGCGGTGCCAGAGCGTCTAAGTAGACAGACTTTTCGTAATGAATCTCTTTCAGTCAGGTTGATGTAATTAAGGTATTAAAACCTGATATCGCTCTGGCTGAACGTCTGACTTTTCACAAGGTCCGCTTTGTACCAGAAGCGGCCTCTTTGCTTAAATCTGTAAAGAACAGAGCGTTTGCTTTTTTGACTGGAGACCTTAAATGAATCATTTCATCTAAAGTTTTATGTCGCTCTGTCGTTACTTAAAAAAACCATCGATATTTATCACGGACTGAGTGTTGTTCAGGATGGAGAGGCATTGGCAATGAACATCAATACGTTAAACAATATTTACAGGCAGAATCCATCTGTATCAGTTAAAACCCCTGAAAGCTCCAGCCTCTACCCTGCCAGCGAGAGCAACGCTACAGTCGTGCAGCCTGTCTCGTCAGGCCAGTCTACGATAAGTGGACGAGGACTGATGATGTCTCGTCTTTTTGGTAAGGTAAGCACCTTACCTGAAATGCAGACTCAGCTTACCAAAAATAACCAGGGAATGGATGCCTCTGTTTTTCTGACGAAGAGCGATTTGGGCGCACTTTCACATCTCTATGATCAGGCACAGACACAGGGAGCTGACTTACGATATGTTGATGATATAGCACGCGATTTAGGTAATTACCGTAAGTTCGGAAGCGTGTCAGGTAGTTATAATACAGGGAATAGTCACGATACGACTGGTCGGGTTCAGACGGTATCATTTACAGATAAAGATGCTGCAACAGCATCCCGTATTCTGAGCGGTGATAACTTTGCAAACTCTGGCCTCGACCCTGCTTTTATCAGATATGAACTCGACCCTGGGTATTCTTTCAGTCATACCGCGAGTTTTGACTATCTGGAATCCATCATGAAAACTACCGGTTCTGATGCGACATCGAAAAGCCAATTCATGGCATCTCCGTTCGCAACTTATGTAAGTCAGGGACAGAATAACTACATAATAAATACGGCCAGCGAAGCCACACTGAAAATTGAAGAACCTGATGTCATCAGCAAAGATGGTGTATTTACTGTCACCGAAGCCGGCAAGAAGCATGGATTCAGATTAGAAGGCAATGATGTCATACAGGATAAAAACACAGGCATAAATGACACTCAGTATGGAGAGCGCTGGGACAAAACGTTAATGGACTACTTTCTGAACCTGAAGAATACATAAGATATTAATTCTGAAAATTCAGAAGCCAGAACTGTTTGATCTGCTTAGTCAGTAACTTTTATCAATAACGCCTTTCAGTTCTATCTGCAGTCGACGGCTCTCAGACTGGGCATGAGATTGCTTTTAGGAGAATGATCGTTTGGTCAGAATCACAAAGAAAATGGGGCCCCAGAGGCCCCATACATTCTTCACGGAATCTTCAGCAACCGCTATTCAGGTAAAGCGTAAACCACCACCTGGTCGCCCACCTGATCCTTGAGGATGGTATTACCGCCGGCGACAAACGCCACGTACTGGCGGCCTTTATACTCATAGACCGAGGGATTGGCTACCGCGGGGGCTTCTGCCTGATCGGACCACAGCTCCTCGCCACTCTCCACGGAATAGGCGCGAACCTTAGCATCCATTGACGCACCAATAAATATCACGCCGCCCGCAGTGACTGCCGGGCCGCCGATGGTCGGTGAGCCCCAGCTTTCTGGCATAAAGAAGCCATACTGCTGAGATGCGCCAACAGGACGACGCCATTTGACGTCACCGGTGTGCATATCAATCGCCACGATTTCACCAAAGGGTGGCTGCCAGCACGGCATGCCCAGCCAGTTATTGGCAACCATGAGACGCATGCCGTAAGGCGCGCCTTCCTGTGGTGCAAAACCACTCTCATTGCCCGCGCCATTATCCGCTTTTTCATAATCTTCGCGGCTGTAGAGCTTCACGTACTGCACGATATGGGAGGTATTAACGATCGCGATCTGCTTTTGAGGATCGAACGCGACGCCGCCCCACTGCACGCCACCCGCACTGTCCGGATACGTCAGTGTGCCTTCGCCTTTGGTGACAGGCGGCGTGTACATGCCTTCGTAGGTCAGCTTATCCCATAACCTTGAACACTGACCTGCCCCCACCATATCCGCCAGTTTCCAGATCGCTGGCTTTTTCGACTGGTCAAGCAGCGGTGCAGGTTTCGTCGGGAATGGCTGCGTGGGTGAAAGAACTTCACCCTGAACCGAGCCATCACCCTGCGGCACAGGTCGCTCTTCAATCGGCCAGACATCCTCACCGGTCAGCCGATTCACCACAAACAAAAAGCCCTGCTTGGTTGCCTGAATCAGTGCCGGGATCGGTTTGCCATTGACCGTGATATCCATCAGTGTCGGCGCCGAGTTGATGTCATAGTCCCACACATCGTGGTGCACCCACTGACGGGACCAGACCACTTTACCGGTGTTCACATCCAGTGCAGTGGTTGAGGTACCCAGTGGGATAGGTGCAGTGCGGTTACCTCCCCAGTAGTTAGGAGACGGCGATGAGACCGGCAGATACACCAGTCCATGCGCCTCATCAGCTGACATATGTGTCCAGACGTTAGCCGTACCGGTCCGTTTGCGGACCGCTTCCGGAATAGCGTCAAACGTCCATTCGCGTTTGCCGGTCTGCGCATTCACGGCGAAAACCGTGCCCGGAGGCGCTTCAGCATAGGCCCAGTCCTTGCCCGCCCAGCCAATCAGCAGGCGGTTACCCACGACCGTTGGCGGCTGCAGAACTGAAAGCGGGTATTTGGCGTTAATCGTGTTCCACTGATTGAGATCGAGAACGCCATTATCAGCAAAGTCGCTGCATGGCTTACCGGAATCGGCATCCAGCGCAAAGAGCTTGCCATCAACCGTACCCATATAGACGATTTTCTGACACGCCTGTCCGGCGACGGGGGTTTTTGCCTGCCAGTAAGAGACGCCCCGGTTTTTCAGAACGGGCTGGGTCAGAGCTTTACGCGGGGATTTGGTGTCGTAGTGCCATTTCTCTTTCCCCGTACCGGGATCGAGGGCAATCAGGCGATCGAAAGGCGTACCGATATACAGGGTCTGATTGGCAAAAATAGGGGTGGCTGACCAGACGGTCGCGGGCGTGTCACCCTTGCCGTCCGAGACATCACCGGTATGAAATTCCCAGATCTTCTTTAACCGGCTGACGTTGTCTGTATTGATCTGCTTCAGCGGGCTGTATTTCTGCGCGTTAAGCTGACCGTGGAAGCTGTCCCAGGTCGCACCCGATGGCACCAGCGAAGTCGGGGGATTGTCTGCCGTTGCGACCTTATCTCCATCACGCTTGCCGGTTGAGGCATCGTCTGTGGTATTAGTGGTACCGGGAGATTGGTGATCAGCCGCATCCGGACTGACCTTCTCCCGCGCGCCCATAGAGGCCTCTGCAGCGTTATCCTGCGCATGGAGTGCCAGTGGGGTAAGCAGCAGCGCCAGCGCCGTCATGCCGACTTTCATTACCGGAGTCGTTTTATTGTTCTTCACGAAGGTTTCCTCAGGCTTTAACGCGATGGTCAGGACGAGCGGGGTTTCTGCAGAGCGTAATCAGACCAATAAGGCCTGCAACCATCGCTGCCGTAATGATGTACTGATGCAGCAAAGCGGCGGCAAAAGCAGTACCGAATAACACGAACAGGGTCAGAACAATTACTGTCGCACGTGCACCGCGACCGGATGCACTACGCAGAATAAATGTCAGTATCGCCAGAATAACGCTGGCGATAGCCACACCTAATGCGCCGATTGTACCGGTCACACCGGTCAGTGGCGTCAGCCACGCATACAAAGCCACCGCGAAACCGATCGCTGCCGCGATCAGCAGCAGTAAGCCGCCCAGACGTGAAGATTGAGGTTGCAACATAACAGGAAGTCCCATGGTGTTTGATTAATCATTAAATATGGCGCACTGGCAGGTTTATGCGGCTGTTTTTCGCCGGAAAATGATAAAAAAAACCTGCCATCTTTAGCTGACTGAACAACCAATGTATTCAGATCACCGGTTAATGCGTGAGCTTCCTCAGGCCTGGAAGGAAAACGGAATTACGCAAGCCGGGATGTGTTGCGGGCAAAAAGTATTTTTGAATAGAAGAGGCGATGTTATGAAGTGTGTGAAACCCCGGAAAGGCTATTAACTAATACCAGAATTGCATAATCAGTTATCTCATCCATGCTTAATCTGTAACTTTAGCTGAGGAGATATCATGTCAGACGAATATAAAAAATGCATCGAATCCTGTTACCTGTGCGCAGCTGCATGTGATAACTGCGCGGCTTCATGTCTCGAAGAAGAGAATCTTGAAATGATGCGCGAATGCATAAAGCTGGATATGCAATGTGCAAATATCTGCCGTCTCGCAGCTCAATTCATGACACTAAATAGCGACTCAGCACAGGCGCTCTGCCGTCTTTGCGCTGACGTTTGTCAGAAGTGCGGCGATGAATGTGGAAAGCATGAACATGACCATTGTCAGGAGTGCTCCAGAGCTTGTCATCACTGTGCTGAACAATGCCGAAAGATGGCAGCCTGAGAATGAATTAAATTTGCTAAACCCGCTTCGGCGGGTTATTTATTCCTGGTGGTAAGCCCGCTTGTGCCAGAAGCGGACGCTTAATGCAGGCCTGGATATTTAAATTTTAAACCGCGCGGGCGTCGTACCAAATACTCTGCGAAACAGGGCGATGAAGGCACTCACATTGTTGTACCCAAGTTCCAGTGCAACTGTTGTCACTTGCTTGCCTGAAGCCAAAAGCTCAAGAGCCTTGAGTAGCCGTATGCGCTGTCGCCATTCATTAAAGGTAAAACCAGTTTCAGCGTTAAACCGACGAGACAGTGTGCGCGAAGATATTCCTGCCCAGACCGCCCATTCCTTAAGTCCGCGATCGTCGTTCGGGTTGTCAGATAGTGCCTGAGCAATTCTGACGAGCCGGACATCCTGCGGCATGGGCAGCCCAAGATCGACCTCAGGAAGGGAGCCTATTTCATCCAGAATAACGCCAGCTAAACGTTTTTGAGGCGCATTTAATTCTGCATTTTCCCATGAGGCTGCCCGTGTTATTGCCTCACGCAACAAATTTGTAATTGAGAGAACAGCAGGTTTATCAGTTAGTTCACTGCATAGGGTGGCAGACACATAGATACTCCAGCCTGAATAAGGGCCGTGCGAGCGTAGTCCATGCGAAACATCTGGAGGTATCCATACGGCATGCGTTGCCGGTACGACCCACCGATAATCTCCGGCATCGACCGTAAGCAGCCCATCCTCAGCTCCGAGTAATTGTCCACAGGAGTGATGGTGGCGAGCCGTTTCCCTTATTGCATCAGACTGGCTGACTGTGACAATCAATGGGGGGCCATCTGGAGCTAAAGTCCGGGTGAACGAAATCAATGGTTCAGTCATATTGGCGCGTCTGAGGTATTTGATGTCTTTTATACCGTACCGAAGCCATCGAGTCGATTGTAAAGTACGCCTGACTTTTACTGAGGGCAGACCATGAAAATGATTTCTATTACTGACGTACTGGATGAGATTCTTAACCAACAGCAGATGCCACTCGATGTGATAATTAATCGCTATTTTAGTCCCGGTTATCGGCAGCGTACTGATAACGCGTGGGAGGACTTAGATGGATTTACTCAACATGCACGTAAACTTCGCGAGATCATTGCTTCCGGCATAATTGAGATGCACGACGAGTTACGGGATGGAAATCGCTATGCTTCAAGGCATCGTGTTTTGTGTTTTAAGCGTGATGGTGAAGAGGCAGATATGGAAGTGTATATGTTCGCTGAAACAGATGATTCTGGACGATTTATTCGTATCGAAGAAGCCACACTGATGATTAAAGGTCTGGAAAGTGACCGAGACTTAGGAAGCGCCAGATAATCAGGTTTTTATATCTGCTGTTCGCTCACAGGCGGCAACCCGAATCACATCTCCTGACCCGATTGAGATTGAACATGACAACATCATCCTGCAATAAAAGCCACATTCCTGGTCAGAAGCAGTCATTTTCAGCGCCCAAAAAGACAGAGGAAGTGGTTGTGGCCTGATGTGCAAATCTGCTTGAGCAGATTTGCACACAGGATGATACCCAGCATTATCATAATCATCACCGGGCCTACCGTTTCAGACAGCAGCGTTGCCGAAATTGCGAGACCCAGGAACGGCTGCAGCAACTGTAACTGTCCTTAGGAGGCGATGCCGCCAGCGGCCAGCCCTCTGGCCATGTCTCCATAGAGGCACTCAACATCAGCGGCAGCGGAATAAGCATTGCCCGGCAGATCACCGGTTACTGAGACAGAACCCGCTCAGCTGATGCTGTAAGGTCTTCTGCCTGCCATAAATGGCAACCTGCCTGGGCACTTCAAACTCATAAACGCGAAGTCGCCCAGCATCAGCCGGGTAATGTTTGTTCACATCAATAATGTGCTGTGCATGGGCGTTTTGACACCACTGCTCATTTCAGCAACCGGAAAAATAGAAATATGGCTTAGCGACGCCAGCGTTATCAGCATGCCTCAGGCCTTTTGCCCCCACAGTTCAGGGAGATTACAGCGGCGCAGTTGGCTGACTATCAGTAGCTCCCAGGTGGCATTCACTGAGACGCACGAATCAAGAGCTGCACCAACAGCTTACTGAGCCTGCAAGCCTTAATGTCTTCAAAGAACAGCTGGCTTAGTCCTGCAGCCGGTGGCGATAATGTTTCAGGACAACGTGTGTCACGATCTGACCGTAAATAAAGCCGCCCAGCCCGCCACATATTACGGCGCCGGTTAGGTCGCCAAAGTACGCTCCCGCGCCACCGAGGGCCCCGCAGAGCATGAGTCCCACCCAGGTCTGCCAGTGCCGGAAGGCCGATTTGTATGCTCTACGCCAACGACTTCCCCGCTCCCGAAAAGATAGGTCTTTTAGTTCGGGAATACTCTTTTGGGTCCAGTAGATTTTCACGATAGTGTCCTTGTTACGATTGCTAAGTGAAGAAAAACATAAAGTACTGGCCCAGAAAAGGTTTATCCGCCCGGCGCTTTTCGATCATCACGGAAGCTGACCTGACGTCAGTCCGCTTTGTTTCAGAAGCAAACGTTGAAGCCGTAATACCATTTTTGCAACATTACAGGTATGAGGCATTTGTATTTTTATGGCAGCCTTCGGATAAGGCTATTCTTCCCTGAAACCTCTTTAATCCAGACAGGATCTCGCGATCTGCCTTCACATTATCAGGTGAAATTATTTTATTCCCGGAATATCTTTCAGCCGCGTTGTATAGCGTGGCGACAACCTTTCACGCTTCATCTGCCATGAGCTGTCGCGCGCTCCCTGCCCCGCAAACCAGACCTTGCCTTTCCCTGAACGATTAATGCCGTCCAGTGCCGCCATTAAAGCATCTGCGTTTGCACGGGGCTGCTGCTCACTGAACAGGTCAAACTGCGTCATGCCGGACGGGTAAAAATCTCCCAACATCACCCCAGCTTTGGCATAGCGGAAGCCCTCCCGCCAGATAGTTCCAAGACCGCGAAGCGCTGATTCTATAATGTCCCGCGTATCACTGGTCGGATAATCGCACATGCAGGATGCCGTGTTGGAATATCGCGGCTCATCGCCATGTCTGCCGGTGGCAACTGAGACACTGATATGCCTGCAGCGTGAATTCTGCTCCCTGAGCTTTTCTGCCGCACGCGTGGCATACAGCACGATTGCCTGCTGCATGTCTTCCAGTTTTGTGACTCTTTCACCAAACGACCGCGAGTTCAGTATGTGCTCTTTTGGCGGCGGTGCATCCTCAAGCGCAATGCAGGACTCACCATTCAGCTCACGGGTGATACGCTCAACGATGACGTCAAAATTTTTCCGTATCATGCTGATGTTGCTGTCTGCCAGCTGCAGAGCCGTTGTTATTCCCATCTGATTCATGCGTTTGCTGATGCGCTGACCAATGCCCCAGATATCGCTGACGTCGGTCAGGTGCAGGAGCTTTCGCTGCCGGTGTCTGTCGGACAGGTCCACGACGCCATTAGTCTGTGTCCATTTCTTGGCCGCATGGTTGGCCAGTTTCGCCAGCGTTTTTGTCGGCGCAAACCCCACGCCAATGATGAGTCCGGTTTCCCTGCGGATACGCTCGCGCATCTGCTGTCCGAAGGTCTCAAGCGGGATAAGGCTGTTAATCCCTGTAACGTCCAGAAAACACTCGTCAATTGAGTAAACTTCCTGCCCCGCAGCCATCTCCCCCAGTATCGCCATCATGCGTGCCGACATGTCGCCATACAGCTCGTAGTTGGAGCTGAATACGTATACCCCGTTCTCCCTGAAGAAACGCTCATTCTTAAACAGCGGGGCCGCCATTTTTATGCCCATTCGCTTTGCTTCAGCCGAGCGGGCAATAACGCAGCCATCGTTATTCGACACAACCACAATGGGTTTTCCGCGCAGGTCGGGTCGGAATACCGTTTCACAGGAGGCGTAAAAATTATTGGCATCGGCCAGCGCAAACATCCCTACTCTCCTGCCGGCCCGTTGAATCCCACCCCGGCCACATCAGTGAGCGCATAGGCAACCACACCCCAGACGGGCAGCGTCTGGTTCACATCCAGCACTGTTACCGTTTCGTCCTCGTCCAGCGCCTGCAGGGCGGGAACCGGATTGAGCAGCAGTCGTCTCAGCGTCAGCTCCCCGTCAACCTCAGCAACGATTAGCTGGCGGTGTACAGGCGTCAGTGCACGATCGATAGCCAGCACGGATCCTTTCACAATACCGGCATCGGGGCAGTCGCTTTCGCTGCGCATCAAATAGGTTGAGTAAGGGGAAAGATGAACGAGATCGCCCAGGTTAAGGCGCGTTTCGGTGTAGTTCTGAGCGGGATTCTGAAAGGCCATTAAAATGCTCCATTCTGACCAGCATTGCTGCCTGTCTGCATCCAACAGGCATACACATTTATGACTCCTGTGATGAGTATAAGTCGTTACAGCCGGCAATGCGCATGTGTGTACGCCGGTGTCTGCTACAGGCGAAAAGCGGACATGCTATCGCCGCAGACAGCACAAAAATGGGCAAGCAGGCGAGTTTTGAAGTCGGAGATGTACAGGAGCTTTCAATTGTAGATTGTTCGAACTACAATCAATTATCAACACAGGGGGATGAAATGAAATCATCTGCTGGCAGACCTCGAGAATTCGATCCACAGGACTTCCTGAACACTGCGCTGGACTGTTTCTGGCAAAAAGGATATCGGGCAACTTCAATGTCCGATCTGATGAAAGCATCAGGGTTAGCCAGCGCCAGTATCTATAAGCTCTATCCGGATAAGCGAGCTATCTATCTGGCGGCGCTACATCAATATATGGATGAAGGCGTTTCCAGAGCAGCCAAACGCGAGGTAGAGTTATCGCCAGAAGCTGCATTGCGCGATACGCTCGAATTTGTGGCGCTTTTATCATCCTCTCCTGATGGAGAGAAAGGGTGTTTCACAATTGCCGCTGCCAGTGAACTTTTACCGGGTGACGAAGAGGTAAAAAAAAGGGTTCACCATAAATTCAATTCAATAATCAATCGTTTGGAAAACATACTATCCACTGGTCAGGCTCAGCAGGTCTTTCGGCGCGATGAAAACGCAAGAGTCATGGCGCTGAGCATTTTTATGATGCTGGAAGGGATGCGGATATACGGAAAAATTCAGCCTGACAGTGAGGAGCTTAAAAAATGTAATGATTTTGTTGTCAGATCCGTGCTCATGAGCAGCAATGTTAATGATGAAGATCATTCAGGAAAGGCTTCAATATGACAGGGGTGGGCACAATTGTTCGGCGTCGGAAAAGAAAACAAACAATGGTTGTGCTGGAATGTGAAGACGGTATGGCGTTGTGCGGTTGGATCATTAAAGGAAGGTTTTTCAAAAGGCGCTTTCCACTGTCTCAGTTAAAGATATGTGTGCCTTATTCCTCCTTCTCGCCTCTGACTTAACGCGCTATGCTCTCCCTTGCAGGCTGCCTGATACAGATGTCCGCTTCTGACTCAAAGCGAACTGATGCGCAAGCCCTTGTCTGTTAAGCGCGAGAAACGGATGCGGTTCGTTCATATCGTGACGATTGTTAGGTTGACCCGCCCAGACGTATATCATTCATTCAGCGACTCATGGGTATGCCCGGAGGTTGCATCTGTTGATCCATAACGTTTTTGAGCGGCATTTTAGTGCTCAGCGTGAGGATGATCGGTGACTGGTATTTCGTGCAGACCTGTCAGAGATAAAGTTTTCTCGGCTCTATGACGTCTCAATCCTGGACGATATGACAGATGATGAGATTACTGGCTGGTCAATGTAACCGCAGATGGACAAGCAGAGTGTCCTGAACGCATTGCTGATGGCTGTACGGCGGCATACCCCCCAAAACAGGCGCGGGTTCTCTGATCAGGGCAGTCAGTACACATGTCATGAGTGGCAGTCGTTCCTGAAATCACATGGACTTGAAGTCAGCATGAGCCATCGCGGTAACTGCCACGATAATGTAGTTGCAGAAAGCTTTTTTCAGTTGCTGAAGCAAAGAAAAAGAACTACGAATCGCGTGAACAGCCCGCAGCGCCAAATCCCCCTCCCTGCACCATTCAATGAACTCATCCGGTAACGGCCAGAACAGTGAAACGCTGTCCTGCGAGCAACTGCTGTACGTTCTGTGCTCATTGCCCGACTGCGTCTGATGACACCCTGCCTGCCCGTTAATTTGCATCAGAGACTGACATTTCTGAGGCACCACTGGATCTCCGGAAGTTATCGATGTCCTCACAATCAGCGCTTTTTCGTGCCAGAAGCAGACAGGGCAAATACCGGGGAACGGGCAGCTCTCCTCTGACCAGCTAAATAAGCTGGACATTTTCTGAACATCCGCAGGCGCCTGCCGATAATCAATAAGGGGTATATCACCAGGTTGCTTTCCACAGAAAGCTCGTCACATAAAGAAAATAATTTCCTGATAAATAAGGATAAATATGTTTCCTGCACGTATTGCTACAAAAATGACATTGGGTGGCGTCCTGCTGTTAGGCGTGACGACCGCAATTGTCTGTCTTGTACTGTTGTTACGTGGTCAGCCACGCATTATTGAAGCCAGCAATAAATTAATTGAGCAAGCCGGTGGAAACCTGGTCAGCAGGCTGGACCAGCAGCTGGCGGGCATTCAGGGAGAGGCAGTCAGCATGGCGCGTCTGGCAGAGGTGCTGCCCCACGATGTTTTGCTGTGGCAGAACAGTTTTCCGCAAATGATCGACAGTAATGGTAATCATACTATCGCCGGTGGAGGCATCTGGCCTGAGCCGGATGCGTTTGTTGCAGGCACTGCACTGCGCAGCTTCTTCTGGGCGCGTGAAGAGAGTGGCAAACTCGCTTACTCTGACGGATATAATCAGCCTGCTACCGGCGATTATCACAAGGAAAGCTGGTATACCCAGGCTCGCAATGCGCCACGCGATCGCTGTACCTGGTCCGATGTTTATCAGGATCAGGTTTCAGGCGTCAAAATGGTGACCTGCAGCGTACCCTACTATGCCGGTGATCGTTTCGCGGGTGTCGCTACACTGGATGTGATGCTGGATAACCTGGCACAGTTTGTGAAAACTCAGGGTAATGTGACGGGGGGGTATGCCCTTGCGGCAGACAAGACCGGTACGCTGCTCTACTACCCTGGCGTGGATACCAAAGTGCTGAATACCTTATCCACTGTTGCTCAGAAAGAGAGCTGGCTGCAGCCCGTTGTGTCAAAATTAAAAAGCCTCGGGCCTGATGCAACCCTGACCACAGTCGATCGTATTAATGATGCACACCTGAATCAATCCGCACAGGTTACCCTGTTCCGCATGCCGGGAACTGGCTGGATCATAGGTCTGGTTACGCCGGAGAAAGTGGTCAGTGGCATGGCCCGCACGATCATGTGGGATATTTTCATATTCCTTGTGCCTGCCATGATTATTCTGCTTATTCTCACCTGGTGGTTTACACAACGTATTGGTCAGCGCCTGCGTCATACCTATGATGCTCTGAACGAGATTGCGACAGGAGATGGCGATCTGACGCGCCGTCTTGAGCGTAATGGTCACGACGAACTTGCCGACATTGCCGGAGCCTTCAACATTTTCGTCGATAAGATTGCGGGTGTAATCACGCGTGTTCAAGGCAGCAGCGAAACGGTAGCGCTCAATGCATCGGGGCTGGCTCAAAGCAATCAGTCATTTTCAGACAAGATTGCGGAGCAGGCCGCTGCGCTTGAGCAGAGTGCTGCTGCGATGGAAGAGCTTAACGCAACAGTACAGCAGAACGCTGAAAACACCCGGCTGGCAGATACGGTCGCGGAAAAAACTTCGCAGATTGCGCAGACCAGTTCAGGAACAATGGAGGAAATGGTGCAAACTATGGCAGCCATACAGAACTCCTCACAACGCGTAGCTGAAATACTGGGACTGATTGACAGCATTGCCTTCCAGACCAATATACTGGCGCTGAATGCAGCAGTGGAAGCGGCGCGCGCCGGTGAGCAGGGAAAAGGATTTGCCGTTGTAGCAGCAGAAGTCCGTGCGCTGGCGCAGCGTAGCGCAAACGCAGCACAGGAAATCAAACTCCTCATTTCCGATTCCGACAGCACGGTCATTGCTGGCAGCAAGCTGGTGAAAGGTGCTGGTGAGCAACTGAAACAACTGGTTAACGACGTACATCGCGTCAGACAGGTTGTTGGGGAGATGCGGGTCGCCGGTGATGAGCAGAGCAAAGGCATTTCTGAAATGACGCTGGCGGTTACACAGATGGAGCGCGGTATTCAGCAAAACCTGTCACTGATCAACCAGACTGCAGAAAACACTCAGGTTCTGCGTGACGAGGCAGCACAGCTTGCACAGGAAATATCCGTATTCAAAGTGGTTAACGGATAGTGCAAATCAGGGTTTGGCTGCGATGAGCCCGTAAACTGATCCAGCATTACTGCCCGGGCCAGCTATCTGGCGCCGGGCGAATCAGTGACCTGCAAGCATGGCTGCAGCTGAAAGTTGTACGCAGGAAGCGGGGAATGAAACACCGAAAGGACACATCGGGACATTTTTTCAAGCTCTTCACGGCAGGCCCTGCGTAACCCGGCCTCTGCCAGACAGTCCTTAAGGTGAAGGCAGAACAACCCTCCCCCAGGGTTGCCAAATCCACCGCAGCTCCCTTTTCCGGCACCCGCCGCCAGTGGCGCATGCCGGGAGGCACGGTTGATGCGCTGCGTCTGGTCAGCTGTCTCACAGATGGCACCGGCATATTCATGAGCCCCGCGGGATGCGCCATAAACTCATTAAGCAGAGAACGATTAAGTGCCTGCAGCGCGGATGTCGCATCACGGCTGACCTGCTGCAGGTTGCGCGTAATCTAATCATCCAGCGCTACCCGCACGGCCACGTGGTAAGCCTGAACATTCATGGGAACCTTAATCTAAGGACATAATAAACCAGCCTTAACTGGTCTGGTTTAGGTGAGAAATGTTGAAAAAAATGCTGCAGTTTGACACGACAGTGACGATAAACTTCTCAAATCTAAAAAAACAAGAGCTTCTGTTATGGATAAACTTAGCCGCCTGTTTAAAAGGAAACGGTCTGCTCAATTGATGTACATACGCACATCAGAAGATGAGCTTTCACAGATCGCCAGAAGTTGTAATCGGGATGAAGTGGCTTCAATACACATTAGATTAAAGCAATTTTGCTCTGAATTAGCAGCCTGCCCCGAATGGGACGGTGACACTCAGGACCAGATATGGGATGCGATCGAGACACATAAGCGTCTGCTTGTGCAGATTGATTTGCTAAAGAAACCATGAACAGTACTCATTCTCACTGAATAATCAAGGCTGACTGCCGATACCAAAGGCATATAACTTAAGGAGAACGCTCAATGGAACAACCAAACCCCCTCGCAGCCCTGTCTTTGATCATCTGGTTTTTCACTTTTATCCCATGCTTCCGCATGGCTCAGAAAGCTGGTTTCGGATGGAAGATGGCGTTACTGCTTTCCTGCCCGGGCATACATTTCGTCATGCTCTACGTCTTCGCTTACAAGAAGTGGCCGAACGCGCCTTATCGATAAGCACCTATCATCTGTCAGGATATGGCAATCAGACCTATCCGTGTATCTTTGCCTGATTAATCGACGCATGGATGAGCATAACGTTGGATTCTCCTAAAATCAGCGTCATAGAATTTATCAGGCACATAAATGAAGGCAGTACTAAGCCCATTCTTTGTTGATGCGATGAAGGCAAAAATATATCGTAAAATCAATTCCTTTAATGCCGCCCAGTCATCTTCTTGCAGAATTTTTTTCTGCTTGCCTGGCTTTTCATCAGTCAGCACTGGTTAATGGATCCGGAGTTCTGCGCTAGTTGTTTGCGGCGGTCGCCTTGGCTTTATCGTCCTCGTATTTCGACCTGGCGCACAGGCAGGCACTGACCACTCTGAGGCCGCTTTTGCCCAGGATAGCGAGCATGCCTTCAATCTGCTTCGGGTTTCACGGCAGCGGGTATTCCTCGCCGTCGATATCGGTCACCGCCGCCGCCGGAAAGGCATATATGTTCATGTTCATGTACATCACATTTGACGCAGGACACATTCATGACGACGGAGGTGCCGGTATTAAATAAAAGCCTACGCCCGCCAGCATAAGGCTGTGGAAGACTGAATCAGCTGTCTTATCTGGCCGCTTTGTAGTGCTTTATATCAGCCAGGATGCATCACAGTGTGCACAGTCAGCCTGATTGTTTTATGATTACTATTTAATACTTGAAATATGGATATTGCATGCTTAAGACCACGCTAATTCTCGCTGCGCTTCTCTTTCCTTTTTTCTCTGTCGCCGAGCCCGGTAGTTTCATATTTGAAGTAAATGGCACGAAGAAAACATACTCAAAGGAATGTATAAAATCAATAAGTTACCTGCCAAGTGATGAGATCGATTCTGAAAATGTAAATTTTTCATTGAGTGATGAGTGTGGGAAAGCACTCTATAAAACTACAAAGCAGAACATTGGTAAGAAGTTGTTTATTTATTACAAAGGCAATCTGCTTTCCAGCGCGAATATTGTCTCTGTACTCAGGAATACTTTCAGACTCTCCGGTAAAGAGATGCCACGCATAGTTCTGATGCAGCTTCTTTATGACTATGGGGTTAAGCATAATTAGAGGAAAGATAGTGGAATTAAGCATGGACGAACGCGACAGGATTAACTTAGATTTAGTCGTGTGATAAGTTTTACCGGAGCTTTGGGCTGCAGTATCCGGACGGCACTGGCACGATTAATTACAAGGAGAAAAAGCGGTGAGGTGGATCTTTTTATCTGGAATGTTATTTTCCATGACAGTCGTAGCAGAGGACGTGTCATTCGAAACGCCAGAGGTGAAATGCCTGAATGACCACACCATCCCATTCATAAAGTCGGAAATTCCGTCTAAAGAAATTGTTGATAAGGCCTATGTGCTCTGCAGGCCAGAACTGGATGAATGGAAGAAATCGCTGGAACCGTTGCCTGATGAAATGAAGCAGCACATGCGCAAAGAGCTTTATGACTTCTACATCAGGATGATTGAAAAACGACGAAATTATGAAGTCAGCAAAGCTGCAAAAGCTTTTCATCGAGACACTCTTTAACGTCTCCGCGACCTGGGTCCTGAAGTCATTGTTCGATGCCGTTTCCACGGAAATCAGAACTGATTTGATATAAGGAAGTTGAAAATAGCTTACAGACCGAGAACGTGTCCTTTCTGCAATTTCTGTGGACCACGAAAGCGTCCTGACGGGAAGTTTTCCTGCGATATGTGCGGGCTTGAATGGAAGCCTGAACAGGATAAGCGCGACAAAGATAAACAATGAAACCCCGCCTTGGCGGGGTTTTTTTATATACTGAAAACCGGAGGTAAATCATGGCTCAGCTGCTTAACCTGACAGAGTGGCTGAGCGAGACCTCTTCTCAGCCGCCTTCCCTGTCAACCCTGCGCCGCTGGGCGCGCGAAGGGCGAATCTACCCGTGCCCGGAACTACACGTCAAAGAGTACCGGCTTCATCCGTAAGCGGTTTATCTCAACCCCCGTAAACGCGTCAGAAATGCGAACGCTCTTTCGCATAGGGTAATCGGGCGTAATCTGCTGATGGAAATAGTGATATATGATCAAAAGGCCTGAATCTTATGATGCTAACCTCCCCCGTAATACCCTTCGGCTGCGTAAATACCAGCTGAACGCAATCCGGAAATCTTTGGATGACCTGGCGATGAATGCAGTCACGACCCGCGATATTGCCCTGTTTGTGGATGTCTGTGTCATCGAAAACAAACAGACAATGGCAGTCATTCTGCGCAGTGTCCTGAATGATGTGTTCCGTGAGGCGATTGTGGCGGGGGTGATTGAAAGAAATCCGGTTGAACCCACACGGGCAAAACAGCCGAGGGTTCAGAGGAGCCGGCTTTCAGTTGAGCAATTCCGGATGCTGCTGGAGGCCGTACCTGAATCCGAACCCTGGTTTTACCGGGCACTGCTGGTCGCCGTGGTTACTGCTCAGCGCCGGGAGGATATCACCCGCATGAGGTTCTTCGACGTTCGTGAAGGCAGACTGTTCATCACACAGAGTAAGAAAGGCAGTAAGTTAGCCATCCCCGTTGATCTGGCGCTGCCCGATATCGGCATGACACTGAACGACGTGAATGAGTTATGCCGGCGGAATAATCCTTCACCGCGTTTTATCTGTTCTGCTGCACGACGTCATGGACGCAGGCCCGGCCCGGTTCGCCCGGAAAACCTGACGCAGGCATTTACGCGCACGCGGGTCCACTGTGGTCTGGATACGCTGCCAGACCCGCCAACCTTTCACGAAATCTGCAGCCTGTCCGGGAGATTGTATGAGGCGCATTACGGTCAGGCGTTTACACAACGACTGCCGCGCTTCAGGAATCGCACACTGACTCAGAAGGAACTCCCTTCACGTGGCGATACGTATGTACTGATATGATGTCTATGTAATTACGGACATTTTCCTGAGCGCATAAATTTACCCTTGCAACCCATGCCATAACAGATATGCTATATACGAAACATGTTTGTCCTAAAGCCAACGATTAGTTAAGCTATTTCAACGAGATACGCGTATATTGCCCGCTCATTGTTGATAGCAATGCTTACCAATGCATCCCTTTATAATCAGAGAGTTAGCATTTTTCCCGACTCTGTTCGGACAGGTTTCGGATTAAAATGTTTTTGCCTGAAGCCTCTTTACTCCTCACCGACTCTCGCGATCTGCCTTGCATCATCAGGTTAAATCCTTTTATTCCCGGAATATCTTTCAGACTCGTTTATAGCGTGGAGACAATTTTTCGCGCTTCATCCGCCATGAGCTGTCGCGCGCTCACAGCCCCGCAAACCAGACCTTGCCTTTCCCTGAGCGATTAATGCTTTCAGTGCCGCCATCAAAGCATCTGAGTTTGCATGGGGCTGCTGCTGCCTGAACTGGGCAAGCCGCCCTACATTATTTTTGCTTGAGCATCTGGTAGCTTTTCGACTGCGCTTGTGGTTCATTTCAGCAGATAAGCCTACCCGTACATCATCACGCCTTCGAAGACTGTGCAGGAAATGGCAGATGCCTCACTTAAGTCTATTCTGCGAAGTCCTTTGCCTCAGTTGCCAGCAGCGCCCGATGCAGCGTTCCAACGGTGACGGCAAACGGCAGGCCGTTCAGGCTTTTCTGAGGGAAGCGGATATCGGCGGCAATCTGAGCAATGCGCGCCTCTCTGTCCCCCTCTAGCGCGGGCAGCCGAAGCGGGCTGCGGTAGATTTTTAGCAGGTTGAGCAGCTGCGCATTCGGCTGACCGTACTCCACCAGAGATTGAAGTAACAGGCTGAATCCGACTTTTTCGCCGTGCAGCCAGTCCTGCAGCTCCGGCTGATGAGTCAACGTATCGTGGATCACGTGCGCCAGCCCCGGCGTATCCAGTTCACCGCGCACGCTGTTGGCTAATCCGGCCAGCACGATATTGGCCTCAATCACCCTTTCCAGTGCCGGCGTCACCTGCTGCTTCTCATTTGCCACGATCGCCTTTTCGCCCCAGTGCAGGAGTGTATCGTAGGCCTGCCTGGCCGCCGACACTTTTACCTCCAGCGCCAGATGGTGCGGGTTATGCCGCTGCCAGGGATCAAATTCCACCCATTTCGCCAGCGCATCGACGATGCCGGAGCGCAAATAGCGCACGTCGGCGCGGGTGATGATTTCACTGTCGACCAGAATCAGTGCAGGCATGGCGTTCAATGCCAGGCTGTCGAGATGGCCGCCTTCTTCATTGTAGATAATCGCCAGCGGCGACCAGGCGGCGCAGGTTGCCGCCAGCGTCGGTAGCACAATAAGCTGGCGATCGCCCAGCGCATCGTTAACGGCTTTCGCGGTATCCAGCACGCGCCCGCCACCGATGGCCAGAATGCCTTCCGCGCCCTGCTTCAGCAGGTTATGGCGAAATCGGGCGATGGTCGCATCGGTGCATTCGCCGGTTAAATACTCCACCTGCCAGCGCACACCTTCCCGGTTCAGGCTCTCCTCCAGCGCCGGGTTCACCGCCTGCCAGGCCTGTGGCGACGTGAGAATGCGTAGATGATCGACCAGCGGACGGATGCGTTCACCGACCTGGTGGACAAGTCCCGCCTGCTGGATGTAGTTGCCCGGTGACTTGATTGCGAACTGCGCGGACGGTGATAGCGGTTGAACTGTACTCATGGCATCCTCCGATGACAACAAAATCTGTGACGGGCTACGTGACTACGGTTCCTGTATTGTCTCGCTGGTCCAGACCACAAACGTCGGCGGCAGCCAGGCCGTCACTTCCGGCAGCGGTTCGTTAAAGAGGACAATTTCCACGAAGCAGGTTTGTGCCGTACTGCCCTGGCCGAGCCGTGAACTGCCTATGTCGGTGGTTAACACGTTCGGGTTGCCGTGTTTATCCAGTGAGCGGTTTTCCTGTGCATTCAGCGGATCGTACCAGGCACCGGTGGAGATCTGCACCACACCGGGCCGGATATCCTCGGTGAGATGCACCCCAGCCAGCAGCGCGCCGCGATCGTTAAACACTTTCACGATATCGCGCTCGCCGATGCCGCGCGCGGCAGCGTCCTCCGGATGCATCCACAGCGGCTCGCGACCGTTAATTTTGGTCTGCTGGCTGACCGAACCGTGGTCGTACTGGCTGTGCAGCCGCGTGCGCGGCTGGCTAGACAACAGATGCAGCGGCCAGCGCTGGCGCAGTGCCTGTTGGGCATTTTGCTCATCTGTGTACCAGTAGGCGTAGCCCGGCGCTTCGCGGTAGCCAAAGGCTGCCACCGCCGCAGAAAAGAGCTCGATTTTACCCGACGGCGTAGACAGCGGCGCGGCCTCGGGATCGTCCCGGAAGGCCTTCAGAAGGATCTGCGGCACGTCTGGTACAGCGTATTCCAGCTTGCCCTGCCCCCAGAAATCCTCGAAGTCTGGCAGCTGAATGCCGTCCTCTGCGGCCCGCGGACGGGAATCCTGATAAATCTTTTCCAGCCAGCCTCGCGCGCTGTACCCTTCGGTAAACTGCGCGGCAAAATCCAGCTTTTCGGCCAGCGCGCTGAAGATGGCATAATCATCCCGCGCTTCCCCCTGCGGCGGCAGATGCTGGCGCATGGCGATCATAAAGCCGTCGTTGCTGGCGCTTCCGATATCTTCTCGCTCCAGTGACGTCGTAGCGGGCAGCACGATATCAGCGAATTTGGCCTGCGCGGTCCAGTACTGTTCATGGACGATTACCGTTTCCGGCCGCCGCCAACCATCGATCAGCCGGTTGAGATCCTGATGATGGTGGAAGCTGTTGCCGCCCGCCCAGTAAACGAGGCGGATATCGGGATAGGTTAGGGTCTGGCCATCGAATTCGTAGCTTTCTCCGGGATGCAGCAACATATCGGTGATACGCGCCACCGGAATACGCGTACTGACCGCGTTGCGGCCTGCTGGCATACGCGGACCGGAGAAGCGCCGCCGTTCGGCACCAGCCAGATTCGTCGAGGCATAGCCAAAACCGATGCCGCCGCCGGGGGTGCCAATTTGTCCTAGCAGCGCGGTGACCGCCACCAGCGCCCAGTAGGCCTGCTCACCCTGACGTGCACGCTGAACCGACCACGCCATATTGATCATCGTTTTCTTCTGCGCCATCTGTCGCGCCAGCTGGCGGATGGTATCCGCCGGCAGCCCGGTGATGGTCGCCGCCCACTCAGGCGTTTTTGCCTCGCCGTCATCCTCGCCCTGCAGGTAAGCAGCAAAGCGATCATAGCCAACCGTACAGCGGGAGATAAAATCATGATTAATAAGCAGCTCGGCAATCAGCACCTGACACACCGCCAGCAGCAGCGCGGTATCACTACCGGGCTGGATCGCCAGCCATTCTGCATCGTGGACAGCGGCCAGATCGTTGCGCACCGGGCTAACGTTAATAAAACGGCAGCCGTTGGCACGCAGGGTTTGCAGCCAGTAGTCCAGGGCATGATCGTTGGCTCCGCCGCCATTAACCTGGGCATTACGCAGCGGCAGGCCGCCGATGGCAACGAACAGTTCACAGTGTGCAGCCAATACCGGCCAGTGGGTGTGCTGACGCTGAAGATCGTCGAGATCGCCGAGAATATGCGGCAAAACGCGTTCTCCGGCGGCGATACTGTAGGTATTGGTACTGGCGGTATAGCCACCAAACAGATTGAGGAAGCGATGCAGCTGGCTTTGCGCATGATGGAAGCGCCCGGCGCTCGACCAGCCGTAGGAACCACCATAGATCGCCTGATTACTGTGGGTATCTTTTACCCGCCGCAACTCACCGGCCACCAGCGACAGCGCCTGCTCCCAACTCACTTCCACAAAGGGTTCTTTACCACGTCCCTCACGGTTGGCAGGCTTGCCCTGCAGGTAGCCGAGCCTCACCGCCGGCCGCCGTACGCGGCTGTTGCCCTGCACCGCACCCGGCATCGAGAAGCCAATCTTCGACGGATTGCGGTCCCACTCAACGGGCTCGACGGCAGTCAGTACTCCGTTATCAGTGGTCACCCGATAGGTGCCCCAGTGGGTCACGGTCAGTCGTTTTTCGGCTTCGGCCTGCTGGCTCATGGTGCACTCCGGGATGTTAATGCATGGTCATACCGCCAGTGACGTTAATCGCATGGCCGGCCATATAAGAGGACAGCGGACTGGCGAGAAACGGCACCACGCTGGCAACGTCTTCAGGCTGTGCGGTGCGCCCCAGCGGCACCTGTGAGCAGTCTTCAGCATAGGTAGTTAGTTAAACGAGTACCGCATGCCTTGAGGCGACATACTACCCAATCAGGCGATAGCTTTTTCCCCGCCTGCGAGGCGATATTGATAATACGTCCATAGCGCCGGGGCTTCATCACTGCAATCAACTCGCCTGCCTGTTCAGGCCGGGAGATATCAAAGGACAGCCACAGCCAGCGATCGCCGGTTTCACTCGCAGTGATGGCGATGTCGCCTACCACCACGCAGGCACCAGCCTGATGCAGCAGTTCGGCGATCGACCGTCCGATCCCCTGCAGTCCGCCGGTGACCACCGCCGTCTGCCCCCGAAGATCGATAGAAACCATTAAACCACCTGGCGGGAAAAGGCGTCGGTGCTGATCCCGGCCGCCAATATCTGGCGCGCATACTCTTTCGCCGAGAACAGCGAGTGGTCGCGATAGTTACCGCACTCCAGTGGCGTAACCGCCGGGACGTCGGTGGCATCAACGACACGCTCCAGAACACGGGTCAGCGCGGTAGCGATGGTTTTTGGGTCGCGATTATCCCACAGGATTAAATAGAAGCCGGTGCGGCAACCCATCGGGGAAATATCGATCACGCCCTCCAGCTCTTCACGCAGGCCGAAGGCCAGCAGGTGCTCCAGCGTATGCATTGCAGCTGTCGGGATAGCATCCACGTTCGGCTGCAGCAGGCGCAGGTCGTATTTTTCCACCACGCTTCCCAGCACGTGTTTTTCATTGCCGGCCACCCGCACATACGGGGCGATGACTTTGTTATGGTCGAGCGTAAAGCTCTCTACTGCTGGCATTCTGTTTCTCCTTACCATTATTCGCGACGTATCCGTCGCGCCAGACGCGTGCCGAAGGTCTGTAAAAGCTGCACGATTACGATCAGCACCAGCGCGGTGGTGAGCGTGGCGAAGGCATCAAAGCGCTGATATCCGTAGGTAATGGCCAGATCGCCGATGCCGCCGCCACCGACGGTGCCGGCCATCGCGGTGGCACCCAGTAGGCCGATCGTGGCGGTGGTGAGTGCCAGGATCAGCGATGATGCGGCTTCCGGCAGCATAAAGTACCAGATGGTTTGGATGGTACTGGCCCCCATGGCGTTGGCGGATTCAAGAATGCCGTCATCTACCTCCAGCAGAGAACTTTCCACCAGCCGGGCAATATAGGGAGCGATAAACACTACCAGCGGCACAATCGCGCCGGCGGTGCCGATGGTAGTGCCAACCAGCCAGCGGGTGACAGGAAGAATGCTGATTAGCAGGATGATAAACGGCAGGGAACGCAGGATATTGACCACGGGATTGAGGAGCTGGTGCAGCGCCACGTTGGGCAAAATGCCACCGGGGCGGCACAGTACCAGCACAATGCCAAGTGGGATACCAAGGAGCGCACCAAATCCCAGCGAGACGCTGACCATAATCAGCGTGTCGTACAGCGCCAGCAGAAACTGATCGCCGGTCACGGCGGTATCAATAAATTCAAACATCGCTGATTTTCACTCCTGCGTCATGGAGGTAGCGGATTGCCGCATCAATGTCCGCCGTTTCCCCGCCGATCTGCACGATCATAAAACCGAGAATGGTGTTCTGAATTTCTGACATGCTGGCAAACAGGATATTGACCTCCACCGGATACTCGCGGATCAGCCGGTTAACGATCGGCTGCTGCGCGGTCTGACCGACGAATTCCAGCCGCAGTGCCCGGCTCTGGCTTTGCTGCCTGATGCGCGCCACGGTCTGTTCCGGCAGGCGATCATGGATCACCGACTGTACAAAGCTGGCGGTGACCTCTTCCTTAGGCTGGCCAAACAGATCCAGTACGCTGCCCTGTTCAACTACCCGCCCCTGTGCCATCACCGCGACCTTGTGGCAGATTTTCTGTACCACGGACATTTCGTGGGTAATTAGCACAATGGTGATGCCGTAGCGGCGGTTGATTTCCTGCAGCAGCAGCAGGATCTGCACGGTGGTGTGCGGGTCCAGGGCCGAAGTCGCTTCATCACACAGCAGAATTGACGGATTGGTGGCCAGCGCGCGTGCAATCCCCACGCGCTGTTTTTGCCCACCGGAAAGCTCATCGGGATAACTTTCTGCTTTATCACTGAGGTTCACGAAAGCCAGGAGCTCGCTCACCCGCTCACGAATAAAGGCTTTATCGCGCCCCTGTAAGATCAGCGGTATCGCCACGTTGTGAAATACCGTGCGCGAGTTCAGCAGGTTAAAGTGCTGAAAGATCATGCCAATATCTTTCTTTAATTGGTTCAGCTGTTTCTTACTGATGCCCTGCAGCGACAGATTGTTAATCAGCACATCGCCCTGAGTAGGCGCTTCCAGATGGTTTATTAAGCGCAGCAGCGTACTTTTTCCCGCGCCGCTGGTACCGATTACGCCAAAGATATCACCCTGATTAATCGTCAGATTGACGTTATCCAGCGCAAGGAAGCTTTCTCCCTTGCGGGTAAACGTTTTGCTGACCGCGTTAAAGCGGATAACCGGCTGGCTCATTTGAAATAGCTGGGCTGCAGGTAGCCGTCGTACTGCGAATGGCTGGTGATATAGGTTTTAAACTCGGCGGAGTGGTAGCCTGCCACGATATCTTTAGCGAACTGCGCGTCTTCATTTTTCCCGGCTACCGTGACCACATTGATAAACTGGCTGGTTGGCGTTTCCAGTTTCAGCGCCGAGCTTAATTTCATTCCGCTGGAGACAGCAAAGTTCCCCTGAATCAGGCCGAAATCAACGTCCGGCAATGCGCGAACCTGCTGGGCGTTATCCATTTCTTTCAGCACGATTTTGTAGGGATTTTCGATGATCGCTTTCTGTGAGAAGGTCGCCGGGTCGATATCGGCCTTGAGCTTAACCCAGCCGAGGCTTTGCAGCACCAGCAGGGCGCGGTATTCATTAGGTGCCTGGTTCGGGACTGAAATCACCGTGCCCGGCTTTGGGGTGTTCAGCGTGTTGAGCTTGCCGGCATAGAGGCCCATTGGTGGGGTTGGCACCTGCACAATGCCGACGTTATCTATCCCCAGACGTTCGTTGACGGATTTTAAGTAAACCGGGTGCTGCATAATATTGGCTTCAATATTACCCCGCGCCACCGCATCATTAACCTGAATACCGTCGCTGAAATCTTTATACTCGACTTTATACCCCTTCTTGATCAAAAAGGGCGCAACGCCTTTTTGAAACTGTTCTTTATAAGGGCCGGGATTAAAACCCAAACGAATTAATTTATCATCGGCATGCGCTGTCGAAATAACTGCAGCAGAAGACAATAAGGCAACAACAATTCCGCTAATCAATGACCTGCGCATAGGAACATTCTCTCCGGTAACGTGTTGAATACAAAAATAATTGATTCCAATATACTCAGGATTTTGCAGCAAAAGTGAATTCCGCTCAATATCTTTATTGTGCTAACCTTAACTGTTTTTTGTTATTGCGATTTATTAATATCCTTATTAATTTTAATATTTTTCCTGCCGGATAATTTCATTTTATGAAATGACGGGCTATGCCATAGTCCAGGTATTATTTTTTTATCGGGATGTGTTATGCCGGTATTTTCTGCTTCACCCCTGCTTGATCAGTTAGAAGAGAATCTGTTTAGTGCGCTGGAAAAGATGGCGGCACAGATCGATACCTCACAGCGCCCGCTGATTGACCTGTCTTCCGGCAGTCCGCGCCAGCCTACGCCGGCAGCAGTGGTCGCCACGCTGCAATCCGCCGCTGCGCAGCCAGAAAACCACGATTATCCATCGTTCTGGGGCAAGCCCGCGCTGCGCCAGGCGATAGCCCGCTTTTATCAACGTCAGTACGGCACAGAGCTGGACCCGGATAGCGAAATTGCCGTTTTCCACGGCTCGCATATCGGCGTGACCGGCCTGCCGCGTGCGCTGCTCGCGCCCGGTCAGTATATGATTTCGACCGATCCGTGCTACCCCATTTACCGTTCGGCCGCCGCGCAGGCGCAGGCAAAGTTCTACGGTATTCCGCTGCACGCATCAAACCAGTTTCTGCCGGACTTTACCGAGGTGCCGAAAGCTGTCACTCAGCATGCCGGGCTGCTGATGCTGAACTATCCTCACAATCCCACCGGGGCGGTGGCCACCCCGCAGTTGTTTGACGATGCGCTGGCGTTCGTGCAGCGGCTGAACATTCCGCTTCTGCACGATTTCGCCTACTCGGCGATTGGCCGCCATCCGCAGGACGCGCCGCCGAGCCTGCTGTCGCAGCCGGAGGCTAAAGAGTGGAGCGTTGAGATCTATACGATGTCGAAAACCTTCCTGATGGCAGGCTGGCGCTTCGGCTTCGCCGTCGGCAATGCCTCGGTGATTAGCGCATTTAAAAAGCTGCACACCCACAGCTACAGCACAGTGTTTGGGGCGGTGCAGGATGCGGCAATTACCGCGCTGGGTCTGCCGGAGAGCGCGGTTGCGGAGTTTGCCACACTTTACCACCATCGTCGCGAGCGGGTTATCCGCGCGCTGGAAGCGATGCGCTGGCCGGTGGATGCCCGCCAGGGCACCTTCTTCCTCTGGCTACCGGTTCCAGCGGGATACAGCTCGCAGCTGTTCACCGAGCACCTGCTGCACGAGGCGCAGGTTCTGGTTGCTCCAGGGCACGGTTTTGGCGCTGGCGGCGAAGGGTTTATACGCCTGAGCCTGACCGCCAGCGACGAGGCACTGGATGAGTCGCTGAAGCGGATTGCGGCACTGAAACTCTTCAGTTGAACCCGACACTTTTTAGCAGGTGCGCACAGGAGCCTACAACCTGCAAGCAGCAGCCTGACGTGTAGTAGTCTGCATCATCGCTTCAGCATAAAACTCACCGGCTTAATAGCTGCGCGGAATAGTAGATCACTTCGAGGGAACTCACAGAGCCCGGGTCTCTCAGGCCTGGTTTTTGATGCTCCTAAATGGCCCAGCGCACCCGATGGTTATGTCAGCTTTTCGCTCATAGCGGGCCTTCAGAGCCGTCTGTCCGCCTTGTGCCAGAAGCGGACATTGTAATAAATCATAAGGTATGAAATGCCAGAATACCCGTTCAATCTTACAACGACTCAATCACCTCAAATTATTTTGCGATAATTTCCATATTGCCAGAAAAATATTCTGCACTGAGAAAAACCACTTATGCTCTTTCTGCCAGTATTCGAGACTTATATCGCCCTCGCCTTCTTTGCGGGCAAACCCCTCAGTAACATCACAAAAACGGACCAGTTTCATTAAAACTGTCTGTTTTCACTTTTCTGAACTTCACTCTGGATATAAATGGGTCTCCCTCAACGGGTATGCATGCCGAAATCAGCATCCCATGTTTAAAAGGAGTTCAGATGTTGTTCAGAAAATCATTATCAGGTCTCGTGATCGCTGTGATTACGTGCTCCGCCACGATGGCGTACGGGTCACAGGAAAGGCCGACCATGTCTTTAGGTTATGAACAGGGGCATATCAGAGATTTTGGAGATGTCAGAGGCGGGAACTTCAGGTTTCAGTATGAAAATGCGAAACCCTGGGGTGTGATGGGGTCGCTGACCGCGATGAAGAATAGCTGGCAGGATGAACTCTCCTCATGCAGACAGGCTGATAAAACCTGCAGAGAGAGTTACCGAAAAAAACATAACCTTGATAGCAAGGCTGAATATTACTCCGTAATGGCAGGGCCAACCTACCGGCTATCTGAGAATTTAAGCGTATTTGCTCTTGGGGGTATTTCTCATTCGAGAGTCGAATTCCCTGCCCGAAGCGTCAAGCCTGTTTCTGCTTCTGACAACCCGCACGGTCAGTCATCCAGTCAGTATGCATACAGCACCGGTATTACGCTTAATCCTGCTGATAATCTGGCGCTGACTGCAGGCTATGAAGGCTCGCGCGCCAGTTTTGATGATAAAAAACACCCGGTCAAAAGCGTTTTCATGGATGTTGGTTATCGCTTCTGAGTTTTTGTTTTATGGTCCACAGGATGTGGGCCATTTTATGCCTTGCCCGGCGCACGGGGCCAGTCAACCTTATCCTTACTGTTTATTTCCATCCTGTAGACATCCGCTAAATATTTTTTCCAGTCAGCGAGTTTTCCTTTTTCCTCAATACTCAGTCCATAAACGTCCTGAACAATTGTCAGCATGCGTATTTCTTCGACCGCCTTTTCCAGCAGGTCACTCTTTAATGCAAAACGCCGGTCTGCCTCCCTTTTTTCCCGATCAGGAATATCAACCCATTCAGGCATGCCGTTTTTTCCTGCACCTCGTGTTTTGCCTTCCGGTGGCTGACTGACAAACTGACGCCAGACGTCTTCCGTAACGGGAATAATATCATCCTGCCAGGTGCCACCTGCCCTGTAAGCCTCTTCATCATCCAGCAAAAAAAAAGCATTCACTTTTGCACTGTAACCAAACCGCATGATTAATATCCCATTGCCAGCCAGTAAAATGATGGTTCACCCTTGCCTGCATGCAAGGTGAATTTTTGGGTGCTTACATTGTCCACGAACGAATTGTCTTTACTCTGTCCTTTTTTACCTGACTGCGTGATTAATACGGTCAGACACTTACTGGGAAATGTGGTGAGAAATCCAATATCACCTGCACCTGAACGATGCCCACCCTGAATGATGAGGTGACTGACCGGATCTTTCCAGACCAGATAGTCATCTCCCTTCAGCAAAGATGCTGAGCGGTTTATCAGCCATTTCTGCAGACTTCCGCCCCAGGTTTTGCCCTTAATATCCCCTTCGGCAATTAATTCTGATTCACCGACCTTCAGTGCTTTCTCCGTACTCAGCGAACCTTCAACCGTCAAATCGCCGGTTATTTCTCCGCCGCTGATTGAGATAAAACGTTTGTTAAAATCATCCCAGTCGACTTGCTGCTGGTGATTACACAAGATCCACGCATTCAGCGTCGCATTCCACTCGACTTCGTTTTGATGACACATGCTGAGCGTGCCCTTGATGAGTTCTCTGGCGGCGTTGTCATATACGGGATATGCAGGCAAATCGCCAACACGAAGTTTACAGGGTCCTGTGTTGGTCACTGCTGTGCGGAAAAAGAGACGCATACCCTCTGCGAGGGTTGTGACGGGTGGCTGACAGATAAGATGATAGCTGTCGCCTTCGGTTTTAGTTTTGCAATTATTAAGACGTCCCTGCTGCACAGCACTAATGAAGCCGTTTTCCGGAAGAAATGGCGCATGATCAGCCATACGTATTGCTGCGCCTCCTATCGATAGCGCGCCGTTTTCCACGGTGATGACCCATGCTGGCGTATAACCTGGATCTGGTGCCGGGGACCTCTGCTCACCTGTACGGGCAGCAACACCCGCTTTCACTGACAGATGACATTGCCCTGATCTCACTGTGCTTTGTGCGTTGCCGCTGTTATGCGGCCCGCTGTAGGCAATTGCCGGGTCAGTCGCATTGTAATAGGGCAATACTGTCAGGCCTGTATCGATATCTGCGTAAGTCGCCTGAATCAGATAGTTAATGCTGTAGCCTTGCACAGCGGGTGCATCAAGCCTGAACAGGCACCGAGACATATTAAATCCCTGTTTAAGGAGGGTACTTCCGTTATCAGCAGCCAGTGAGGAATAAGGTGTAGCATCAGAAGGCTGGAGGGAGTAAATCTGCCCTTCGCCAACTTCGACATTCATGGAAGCTGGTACGGTAGGCTTGCAGTTCAGACCATGCAGGCAGGTACCCTCACCCAGAATGGCTGCGGCCAGTTTTGCCAGTCCTGTCATGGCGAATTTATTCGTGTTCAGCAGGTCAGTTTCGAGCGGTATGGCGCCCGGGTATACAATCTGACGATCCATAATGTTACCCATAAAAAAAGCCACCTGCAGGGTGGCCGTCGATTATTAACCTGGGTAGTAATTAATGTATTCTCACCCAGACAAGCGTGCCTTCCGGTTTAACGGATTCTATCGCGGCGTAAATCTGCGCATCGGATACACTGCCGGTGAACATTTCGCGGGAGGCGTACTGTGCGCACGACGGGGTATCGTATCCCGCGGTTGAGACGCCATAGCCTGCAATACGGGGAATGCCCTGCCCTCTGGGGCGACTGACGTCGACAAATGCCTGATAAGGCAGGCAGCAGGAACCATATCTGCCGGCTGTGCCATAACCTGTAACCGGTCCGCCGTATGACCCGGTATCCGCAGGACGCGACGGTTCAAATACGACCGGTTTATTCCCGGTCAGCATCTCAATAATGTCGGTTACCGCCTGCCGTGTTCCACGTTCCCGGAAAAGACTGAGTCGTATCTGGTGTCTGAACTTCTCATCAGATACACCTGCCTGCCTGATAAGCCGGCCCCCCAGAAAGTCATATGCAACGATATCAAGCCATCCATCGCTGGCTGAAGAGATTCGCGTCTGCTGACAGGCATAACGATAAAGTGTGTAGCACCAGGATAACGAGGTGGCACAGGCAGACAGCGTGCCTGTCAGAATCCGGCTGTTATCGTTGAACCAGCCTTGCGGCAGCAGCGCGGCAAGTCGCATGAGGAAGTCGTTCTGATCGCCTTTTGCCATTCAGCTCACCGTAATATCACCTTTTCGAATCACCTGCGCGGGGGAAGCAGCCAGATCAGCTTTTGCGCCATTGAGGCTGACAGAGGTCACATTCGTCACCAGGGGACTGGCAGCATACGCCACTCTAACAAGCTGGGTATAAGCCAGAAGCTGGCCTGGTTTGAGGCCCTGGATGTAGTCCTTTATTGCGTGTTCAATTAGTTCCGCAACCTTTGCATGGTCAGCGCCCTCGGCTGAAATAAAAGAAAGAATGACGTTGGCAATAATTTTATCCGGCGTAAAGACACCAAAAGTAAGAGTGAAGCCGCGAACGGCATCTATTGCCCTGTATGCCCTGTCAATGAGTTCAGCGGGTGGATTGCCACTCCCGTCGTCGACAATTGCATAGAAATACCCCGGCTTTGGCGTTCCATCCCGGGCCACATTTTCTGTCAGTGTAAAGCTCATCCCGTTCTGCACATTACTGAGCGCAAACGCAATCGCCGCTCTGGTAGCTTTTGATAATGAAGCGATCCACATTCTGAATCGCGCGCGGAAGTCGTCATCCGTCTCTGCATCCTTCCCACCGGTAAACGGCTCAGTATTGGTTACCTGATCAACATATAACAATGTGCTGGTAATAATGCTGAGGGTGCCTGCCCGCACATTCCCGCCCGCGCCGGCAATATTTGCCTGTACCGGAAGCTCCAAAGCCTTAACGCCAGCCGCTAAAGTGTATTCTGGCTGACCAGGCTTATCTGCGACGACTGTGAAGGTCTGAGTGCCGTCGATTGTGGTTATTTGCGTACCAACCGGAATTATTGCCTGACACGCTGGCGTAACCCTGGAGAACGTCACTTTTCCGATGGCCTGCACGGCAGAGCGACGAAAAAAGCCAAAGTCCGCCATCCAGCTATCAAGGTCTTCCCCGGAGCAGGTGGCCGCGCGGGTCCTGACCAGCAGTTTCACAATTAACTGCTGGATCCACATGGTCACACCCGCATTTGACTCTGCAAGTGAGCGCAGAATACTGCCAACAGAGAAGTCCACCAGCTTTGCTGAGCGCGCCTGAATGGATGTGACCTGCTCGCTGACAAGTTCAGTGAAGGATTTGACGTTAAGCGATGACATACACTTACCTCATGACATCGAAGTGAAGAGTTTCAGGCGTGCCGGTTATGGCATCGGTGTAGGCGATCGACACACTGATGCCCCCCTCAACAAGAGCCAGCTTCACAGCAGGGGGAGGTTGGCGGGATACAGCATCTTCCAGCAACATCTGACCGCGTATGAGTGCCCTCCACTCACCCGGCTTGAGTGTCTCACCCACTTTCTTTCCCAGCCCGGCACCGTATTCAGGGTGAAAAAGATAGTCCCCCGGATTGGTCAGCAGTCGGCGAAGAATGCGCTGCTTAGCATGTTCTCCTCCGACGGCAGTGCGTAAGTCACCTGTAGAAGAAGGGCCCAGATCTCCGCCGGTGAAGTGATAGAGGTCGTGCATAGATTACCGTTCCAGACTGCTGTCGATTTGCTGCTTCGGAGGGGCTGTAAAGTTGCCCTGTCCCTTCTCAAGATGAGTATGACCACCATAAACCGAGCGGATACGATGAACGGTGCCATAGCGGCCATTGTTGTCGCGAATGTCCCGGACGACAGTCAGATCCCCTTCCATCCGCACATCACCCCCCGTGAAGTGATGTGCCGGTGCATCATAGATAAGTTTTTCCTTCGCACTCAGCAGGACTTCCCCGCTGTTAAGAAACTTCAGCAATGACCCACTCTGATGCACCAGCCAGAACTCACCGGACGGCGGTCCCGGACAGCAGTCCGTATCGTTATAGAACTGCCCTTGTGCCATCCCTGCGCCCGGCAGACCGGAATCAAATCCCACTTCCGCTACTGCGCCGATCACCGGCCCTGCTGCCAGCCCCCAGCCATTACCCGCCCACGGCGTACTGAGCGGTATCCAGCCGGTTTCCTCACCGGTCGGCTGAATCTGAACCTTTACTGCATAATTGACCGGGTCATAGGCGGTGATGATGCCCTGACGGGTCCCGCTTACACCTGCAGCGGACTGGCGGGCTGTGGCGGCCATAACATTCAGCAGTGCTCTCACCGTTCAATGTCCAGTGCAGGGCTGTGGTTTTTGCCAGAGATGTGCATTCTGTAGCCTGTTTCCCAGTTCACCGTGCGCCGTATACGATCACAGTAATAAACCTGATCAAACGGGCTTTCGGTGCCCTCAATACGTATGTATGTACCGGGCATGAGCAGATTGTCGCCCGGTACAGAACCGCTGAACGTCATCTCATGCTGAATGATTTGCCTGTAGAGAGACCGGGCCAGCTCAAGAGCGGCTGTGGGAGTTAATCCGTTACGGATTACGCGATAGACCTGCTTTTCGGCTATGGCCTTACCCGGTAAGGTTCCATGGGCCGGTCCCGGATAAGTTGCGATAAACTGCCTGTTCTTCAGCTTTGCATTCCAGCTCAGAACTTCCACCATTACCCCTTTTGAAATGGTCAGTGCACGTGAAAATGACAAGTCATCAGAGACATTGCACCGCGGATACCCCTGCTCGCCAGGCGGTTGCCAGCGGATAATATAGTGTCCATCACTGGCAGGTGCTCGCTTCGGTTCGAAGTGAAGGTTTTCACCCTCTACATAAACTGAAAAGTTTTCAATCGCTGCGAGCCCGGTAATGAGGTCCCATTCACTCTGCTCGCCGGTCAGATGTGTTGAATCAATCTGATAATATTCGCCCACACGCTGCGTCGTCGCTGTCACAACCGGTGTCAGGCCGTGACGCTGCGCCAGCGTGGAGGCTATCTGTGAGCTGGTGAGGTTTTTAAAGCTCTCGCCGGGTGTCTTCGCATCAATCAGTTTCGCGGTGTAATCGCGCCCTTCTGCGGTGATTTCAAATCGCGCCGGTTCGTAATGCCAGGTATCAATATTGCCGGTAATGTGTTTTTTTTCATCAATGCCTGCCGGGGTCACGACTGAGATAAACAGCTCAACCCTGATGGTGGTCTGCACCGCCCACCAGCTGAGCAGCTGCATGGCGGGCAGCAGCGCTGAAATCGCCAGCGTCAGCTCAAACGTGCCCGCGCCGCGAAACGCATTGCTCTCAATGCTGAAGGATACAAATGGCACACTGTTGCCGTTTAAAAGACAGCGCCCGCTGACGTGCCGGGCACTGGATGCTGTTATGGGATGATTAACGTCCATCGCTATTGCCTCGGGCTGGCGGGTATCTTCAGCGTGTGAATGCCGCTCAGCTGCGGATCGGACAGGTCATTGGCATCAGCGACGCTGGTCCATAAAGAGGCGTCTCCATACTGCTCTGATGCCACCTGGTAAAGGTTGCCGCCCGACAGCGTAACAGCCTTTATTCCAGCGGCAGACTGCCCTGCCTTGACGTTTTTATGCAGCCTTCCCAGCACGTCCTGAAGGCGGTAGAGAGCAGGAATGCGGGTCACGTGGTCTGACTGAAGGAGCAGATTACTGACGGTTCTGGAGACGGGGTTGCCGGGTACCAGTCCGCCCAGTGAGGTGATGTTACGCGCTGCGGCTTCAAGCAGCGCCAGCTCATGGTGAATGATGTTCCGGGCAGTAATCATCGGCCTGACAACGGCCTGCACCTGCGCGACCGTGGCATGTGCAAAGTCGGTGACCTGCTTAACAGCCTGATGCAGGTCTTTAACGGTCTGCGTAACGGCATCAATATTAATCAGATCAGCCAGACCCAGTGCCCGGCCCAGGTCACTGTCAATCAGTTCCCGCAGTGCACCGGTAAGAGCATCCACTTTCTCCGGCGAACCCTCATTACGGACGACTGCGACTTCAATGGAGTACGGGCGACGCCAGATCAACTCATAGACCGGTCTGAAAGCCGTGATGACCACCGTGAAACGGTAGTCATCAAGCGTCAGCAGTACCGGGTGCCCGGCGTCCCGCATTCTTTCCAGCGCACCGACGCGTGCACCTGCCTGAGCTCCCGTAAAGATGCCGGACCAGGTGAGTGGCTCATATTCGGTGCCCAGCACATCAATGACCCGCCTGCCCCCAATCAGCTGATGCTGTACGGTCTTCTGCCTGCCATGAATGGCAACCTGCTCAGGCACTTCAAATTCCATAAACTCGAAGTCGCCGAGCAGCAGACGGGTTACAGTCGGATCGATACCCTGTGCGAACTGTGGCAGTGAATTAAGAAATGACATACCGGGTGTGCCTGTCTGAGGGCCACTGAAAGTAAGGGGAGTAACCTGCAGGCTCAGCTGTGTGCTCTGCAGGGGCCTGGCTCACGGGGAAGATATCCCCGGACATCCATTCAGCTGGAAAATGACGTGCTTACTTTAGTGGTTACTGTGTTCTGATTTTCTGCTTTTTCAGGACGGCGAGATGTTTCTCGTTCCTGATATCGTTCAGGGCAGTTTTGACCGCGTTTTCAAGGGCCTCATAACTCACCGGTCCCAGCAATGTTTTATCGCCGATGATGGTTGCCGGTGTGCCTGGCAGGTGCAGTACTTTCAGAAATTCTTTGTTCACATCGATGATGTGCTGGGTATCAGGCCGGTACATGCTCAGTTTCATGCCGGCGGCTCTGTAAGCAGAATAGATACGCACATCTTCAGCCATCCCCCTGTATGACATCAGCGCATGATGAAATGCATGGAATTTTTCGGGCTGCTCAATCCAGACCGAAAGTGCCCGGCGCGTGACAGCAGTAGATGATTCCGGGCCCCATGAAAGCAGCTTGTAGGTGACGGCGATACGGGGATAAGCCTTCAGCAGTTTTTCCAGATTACCGTCAACCTCTTTGCATTCCAGACAGTCATAGTTAGTGAAACTTACTACTGTCAGTTCCGGATACGCTGCACCCACTCTGGGCGACAGCGGGTCGTTCAGCAGCTTATTGTGAATCAGCACCTCTGTCTGTGGCGAACGCTGAGGCTTTACAGTTTCCACGCTGGCTCTGACCAGCGCAGGGGGTACCTCTGATGATGCCTGCCCTGTGCCCATGAGCATCAGCATTAAAAAATAATCTTCGAGCATATCCCCTCCTCCCGGATGACTTTATGGCAGCTGCTAAGGCTGAGAATGAGGAAGTAAGCATGCCCGGCGCGACATTCAGAATCCTGAAAACCAGCCGTCCTGAGAGCATCTGTTGCAGATCGGGCAGACAGTGCTGCCAGCCGCATGAAATGAACGAATCAGTATGCCGTCAGGGCAGTGAGAGGCTGCCAGCCTGACCGGGATACACCATCAGCATGGTCGGATCAAAGTTGCTGGTGGACGCAGGCGCTCTGGCGGCCTGTTTACTGATACCGCTCATGACGGTGGCCACCAGGACCTGGCGCCCTTCATGCGTCATGAGAAGGTTAACGGGCTGCAGTGACTGGCCGCCGGTCACAGGCGGTATTGGCGGGTACAGTCCGGTTTTACGATACGTCTGCTCACGCTGCTGCTGTGTGTCAAAGTCCAGCTGAGAAGGCATCCAGGGCTTATAAGCGACTCCGTTATCCCGCGCATTCTGCCGGGCCAGCCTGTCACGTTCGGCCATTTCACGGCTCTGCGAGACCGTGCTGCCCGGATACAGGGCGGCCATTGTTATGGCTGAGATAATGCCCGGCAGACCGGTAAGCGCGGCGGTGAGACCAGTCAGACCCGTGGTGGCACTTCTGCCAATCAGCAGATCAATGCCCCAGCCCGCCAGCTTCAGCGGTGTCAGCAGTGCCCCTGCCGCATGTTTAATTACCCATAAACCGCCACTGATGCCTGCAAGCCCGGTTACGGCCATTGCCGCCTGCCCCACAAACTTCGCCATCTCAGGATGCCGGTGTGCGATATCTGCCATCTGCTGCAGGGAGTGCGTGAGCGTGTCCAGCCCCTGCGTGAACGTGTCCAGCAGGCCGCCATCTTTCCCCATCACCCGCTGCAGGTTCTGCCATTTCTTGTGAAAGTCGATCGCTTTGCCGTTATAGGTGCCGCCGACCGCGACATAGGCATCATTCAGCCCGCGCGCGATGCCGTAGGCGTCGATACGGTGGTGGATGGTCTCAAGCTGTTTGTCGATCAGACTGAACATCTTGCCGCCGGTCCGCCCGAATATCAGGGCGTTCTCACGCTGCTTCTGTTCTTCGGTGTAGTGGTGCCTGCGGTAAAGCGGCAGGATGACATTTTCATAAAATTCGACAGGCGACTGGCTGAAGAGCTGCGCGTTGATAAGGGGATTGCCCCTGAAACGCTTCACCCCGCCCAGACTGTTAAGTTCAATCTTACTGGCATCCCAGATGCCCATCGTCATCAGGTCGTGCGTGACCTGATTGGGCAGCTTTATAATCCCGTTTAAACGGTTATAGGCCGTCATCAGCGCATCACCTGCTGCACTGCCCTTCAGCTCACCGATAATCGGCTCCAGCTCAGCAAACAGTGCTTTATTGCTCAGGTTGAAGGCGGAGGTGCCCGCTTTGGCCATGAACTGGCGGTACTGAGTGAAATCGACATTACCACCTGAAGACTGAATGGCGCGAAACGCTGCGTCCATCAGTTCATTAAAGCGCTCCGGGCTTTTCAGGCCGCCCGCCGTCTCGGTGAAGCGCAGCATGTCCATCTGCTTCACCGTAGTGGCCTCTCGCTGATGCTCATCCAGCCCGCGTGAGGCGAAGTTGATTCGCGCCAGCACCGGTGCTGCCAGTTTTGCCGCGCGCAGCTGCTCCTCCACAGACTTTCTGCCGGACTCGCTGAAGACACCCTGCGCTTCCACAAGATATTTCAGCATGTCAGTGGCTGAGGCGCCCCGGACCCGCGTGGTTTCGGCGAAACGCAGAGCTTCTTCAGTTGCCGGCTGACTCATGCCAAACTGCCTGAACTTCTCCGTCATGGTCTGGTAACGGGCCGCCTCATCAACAAAGCCTTTCAGCATTCTGAAACCCAGATAGCCGGTGGCCATATTGGTCATACCCTCTGAAAAGGAGCCTCCGCCAGGTTGTCGGCCATTACCGCCGTGACCAGAACCGCCGCCGCCCCAGCCGCCCGGGGGCACGCCATTATGCCAGCCATGCCACCAGCCACCCTGTCCTGAAGGCGGAGGCAGTGCAGATCTTCCGCCAGGGTTGCCATATCCACCGCTGCCGCCTGCAGCTGCGGCACCTGCTGCCAGAACGGGCAGCATCATGGCGGCACCAAAGCTTCCCGCCGCCAGTGGCGCATGCCGGGAGGCACGGTTGATGCGCTGCGTCTGGTCAGCTATCTCACGGATGGCACCGGCATATTCACGCGCTCCGCGGGATGCGCCGTTAAACTGATTGTTCAGGGAGCGATTAAGTGCCTGCAGCGCAGATGTCGCCTCGCGAGCCGCACTCGTCAGTGCTTTAATGTTCCGGGTGATGGTGACGAACTTCTTATTCAGCTCAATCGCATCGCGGCTTACCTGCAGCAGGTTGCGCGTAATCTGGTCATCGAGCGCCAGCCGCACGGCTACGCGGTAAGCCTGAACATCCATGCGATCCTCGTTTTAAAGATGTAAAAAAACCCAGCCAAGGCTGGGTTTAATTTAGGATAAAATAATCATAAATAACAAATGATTATATAAATTCAGTGTATTATGCCTTTATCAGATGTGCCAGCATCTAAGCAACTGTATTAAGTAGCTAAATTAATATCGCTGCCGCAGTGCTTACATTTTATGGCTTCTGGTTTAATCATCTCAGCACAATAAGGACATTTAACTAAACCTTCACTCATCTGGTCCATTTCGATTGACTTATGATCTTTTCGAATGCATAGCGAATGAATTAACGCAATTATAAAAAACAAAGCGCCATACAACCACCAGCCAAAGAATGACCGCCCTTTACTGCTTGCTATCGCAGCAGGAATACAGCCTATCAATGCACACAAAATCAGCAATTCCATATCCCTATCCCCATTAAAAGTATTCAGATAAATCCTAAAGGGAATCTGATGTAAAGGGAAGCAAATCTACCACTCTGTGAAACGGGTACCGTCCTCTATCGACTAAGCTCTTCCCTCGTAAATGTGATCAAGCCTTTGTTGTAATTCAGATTATGTATACACGTTTTTAAGTCATGGCTAATCATGTCATTCTTCCTTACCAAGTCTGCCGGATCAGACACATCA
>NZ_VHIZ01000036.1 GCF_006494375.1 Pantoea anthophila | reverse complement strand
CATCAGCAGCATGTTCTGGATGCTTATACATGGCGCTCTATCGAGTAATATATCTGAGCGATACAGCTTATGGAAAACTGTTTTACTACAGCTTTAACCAATGGTCCAAATCGGGAATGATTAACTTCATTCTCAACAGATCACTTTTTATATTGGTACCTATATTTCTTATCCAGAAACGCCTTGCCCCCTTCACTATTTGGCGTTCATTTTCTGGATATAGGTTAAGCGCATAAACTGATGTCCTAATGCATACATTTCTTGACCAGCTTTCACCACGATGCTAACTCTGTGAAATCCCAACTTACACTCTATACGTTACTGCTATTGCAATATGGGTGTTTCCTGCGCATTTTTTTCTGATTATTCAAAAAAGCGGCTTCGTGAAGCGCGCAGGAAGGAGGAAATAGGAAGCTGGTAATGCAATCCCTCATTTTTAAATGAAAACGCTCCTGTAGGTATTACAGGCCGTTTTTTGCAAGCATGTCTGTTTTTTCGAAAGAAAGGGTGTCATTCCTGCCCGGCGCTGAATACTTTTTCGGCGACACTATAATGCATTGGGTTGCAGGGTTAACGCTCCTGTGTAGTCAGAAGACGTTCCATCATGCCATGGATCAGAAATCGTCCAGTCAGTCTGGGTTTTGAAATTTCTTCTTGCTAACCGTTTCTAAAATGGACTATGGCATGGCCCATAGCGATTAGGAATGACAGGTAATTTGTTTGTTTTTATAGCGTTGGTTGCTGAAGGCGAATTCCGTCCGTTCCGCCAATCTCTTTAAAAAAGCCGATTCAGAAATGAATCGGCTTTTTGCTGTCTGCGATTCCGTGGCGGGTTACTCTTTCTGCGCCACGACCTCACCCTGCCAGCGCGCACTGTCTGCCGCTTCCCGCTCTTCACGGGCGATAAAGCGGTAGCAGCCTGCCGCCAGACCGGCTCCGATAAACCAGCTGAAGTTCGCCACCTGATGCAGGGAAGGGATGAAGCTGATCACCAGGCAGATGGCCACCGACGGCAGCAGCGCGGCGATCGCTTTAGGGTTAAACCCGCCGCGATACCAGTACCGGCCCGCTGGCGTGGCGTTAAACAGGTCGTCGACCGAGATGCGTCCGCGTTTGATCAGGTAGAAATCGGTCAGCAGAATCCCGAACAGCGGCCCGATAAAGGAGCCCAGGACATCCAGGGTGTAGTGAATCAGTTCAGGCGACTGGAACAGGTTCCACGGCGTTAACAGCACCGAGCCCACCGCGGCGATCATCCCGCCGGTGCGGAAGCTGATTTTCTGCGGTGAACAGTTAGAGAAGTCGAAAGCGGGTGAGACAAAGTTCGCCACAATGTTGATGCCGATAGTGGCGGTAATCATCGTCAGCAGCCCAATCGCTACCGCCAGGTCGTTGCCGACCATGCTCACGGTCTCGATCGGATCGGTGATCATTTTACCAAACAGCGACTGGGTGCCCGACACGATGACCACCGTCACCACGGAGAAGAGCAGGAAGTTAAACGGCAGGCCCCAGCGGTTGCCACGACGGATCTCTGACATGCTTTTGCCGTAGCGGGAGAAGTCACCGAAATTCAGCAGTGGCCCGGAGAAGTAGGAGACGACCAGCGCGGTTGCGGTAATCATCTGCCACGTCTGCTCGCCCGGGGTGAGTGATTTACTGGCGAGGGTAAAAGAGATCCCATCAAAGCCGGTCTTGTATACAATCCAGCCCGCCAGCGCCACCATCACCACATAGACAGCCGGACCCGCCACATCGATAAACCGTTTGATGGCGCTCATGCCATGCCAGAAGACCATCGCCTGCAGCAGCCACATCACGCCAAAGCAGCACCAGCCCAGCAGTGACAGGCCAAGCCAGTGCGGCTCAGTCATTGAGTTCAGTGACGGGGCGAACTTCAGCAGAACCAGCATCAGCGCGTTCGCCGCCAGATAGGTCTGGATGCCATACCAGGCAAAAGCGATCAGCCCGCGGATGACCGCCGGAATATTCGCGCCAAACACGCCAAACGCCTGACGGCAGATCACCGCATAGGGAACGCCTGCCATCTGGCTTGGTTTTGCCACCAGATTGGCACAGATCTGCACGATGCAGATCCCGGCCAGCAGGCAGAGCAGCACCTGCCAGCTGGCTAATCCCAGCGTGAAGAAGCTGGCCGCCACCACATAGCCGCCCATGCTGTGGACATCTGACATCCAGAACGAAAAAATGTTGTACCACGACCAGTTCTGGTCGCGGGTGGGCGCCAGATCGTCGTTACAGAGACGTGGGCTGTAACTGGCGTTAGCGTCAGAGGCCGTGCTGGCCACCGTGGAATGATTTGGCATGAAACCTGCTCCTCTACCCGAGAGTGAAATGAATAATCTGGTAAAGGGGTATTGCAGGATTCAGGCCAGATTTCTTTTCCTGTATACAATATTTGCTGTTCACGTATACGATATGTGGCGTACAGAGAGCTTCCGGAGCAGGTAATGACAAGTAAAACAGGCCAGCGAGACGCCGCCAGAACGCAGGATAAAGATGAAGGGATCTACCAGGCGCTGATGACCGCCATTGTGGAGCATCAGCTGCCGCCGGGCAGTAAACTGCCGGAAGAGGCGCTCTCCGGCGTGTTTGGAGTCAGCCGCACCGGCATTCGCAAAGTACTGCAGCGCCTTGCGGCGGTGCAAATGGTCACCCTGACGCCCAAACGTGGTGCGCAGGTCGCCACCCCTGGCGTTGAAGAGGCGCGGGAGATCTTCGCCACCCGCAGTTTAATGGAGTGCGCCAATCTGCACGCCGTGCTGGCCCATCTGCAGCCCCCGCATCTGGTGGCGCTGGAACAGCTTATCGCACAGGAGAATCAGGCCCACGCCGCGCATGATGGCCCGGCAGCCATCCGGCTTTCGGCAGCCTTTCATATTCAGCTGCAGGCGATTTCCGGCAATCAGGTGCTCACCGGCATGGTGACCAGCCTGACGCAGCGCTCGTCGCTGGTGATTGCCGCCTATGGCGCGCCGTGGCAGCGCGGCTGCCGCTGTGACGACCACACACATCTGCTGACCCTGTTACGGGCACGTGCGCTGCAGCCACTGACTGAGGCGCTGCAGCACCATTTTGAGCATATTGTTTCCAGCCTGCACTTTGAGCGCAGCGGTGAAACGCTGCCCGACTTTTCACGACTGTTTGCCACGGGCAAAGGAGCGGCCTCATGAGCCTGATTCAGGTCATTAACCCCAACACCAGCCTGGCGATGACCGAAACCATCGCTCAGGCTGCCCGTGCGGTTGCCGCACCCGGCACCGACATTCTGGCCGTTTCACCCTCGCAGGGCGTGCCTTCCATTGAAGGGCATTTTGATGAGGCGATCGCGGCCATCGGGGTGCTGGAGCAGGTCAGACTGGGGCGGGAGCAGGGCGTGAGCGGACATGTGATTGCCTGTTTTGGCGATCCGGGGTTACTGGCGGCGCGCGAGCTGGCCAGCGGGCCGGTCATCGGTATCGCAGAAGCGGCGATGCACACCGCCACGTTGCTGGCGACGCGCTTTTCGATTGTCACCACGCTGCCGCGCACGCTGGTGATTGCCCGTCATCTTCTGCAGCAGTATGGCTTTACCCATCACTGTGCCGCGCTGCATGCCATCGATCTGCCGGTACTGGCGCTGGAGGATGGCAGCGGACTGGCGCAGGAAAAAGTGCGTGAGCGTTGCCTCCAGGCCAAACGGGAAGATGGCAGCGGCGCGATTGTGCTCGGCTGTGGCGGCATGGCGACGCTGGCCGCCTCCCTGACGCAGGAGCTGGGGCTGCCGGTGATTGATGGCGTCGGCGCGGCCGTAAAAATGGTGGAGTCGCTGGTGGCGCTTGGCTTTGGCACCAGCAAACATGGCGATCTGGCCTGGCCTTTGCAGAAACCTCTCTCAGGTGCGTTTCAGCATCTAAACTAACGGAACTTTCCAGACAGAAGACAGGAAGCGAGTAATGACTGACGCTGCAGAGAAGAAAGAGTACAGCTTTAACAAAAACTATCCGCGCGATTTGATCGGTTATGGTGCTCATCCGCCGCACGCCGCCTGGCCCAACCACGCCCGGGTGGCGGTGCAGTTTGTCCTGAATTACGAAGAGGGGGCGGAGAACAGTGTGCTGCACGGTGACGCCGGCTCCGAGCAGTTCCTCTCCGACATCATCGGTGCCGCCAGCTACGCCGACCGTCATATGTCGATGGAGTCACTCTATGAGTACGGCTCGCGCGCCGGTTTCTGGCGCATCCACAATGAATTTCAGAAGCGCGGTCTGCCGCTGACCGTGTTTGGCGTGGCGATGGCGCTGGCGCGTCACCCGGAGGTTGTCGAAGCGATTAAACAGGCGGACTACGATGTGGTCAGTCACGGCTGGCGCTGGCTCCACTATCAGGGCGTGGATGCGAAAACCGAACGTCAGCATATGCAGCAGGCGGTGGATGTGCTGACCGATCTGTTTGGGAAAGCCCCAACCGGCTGGTATACCGGACGTGACAGCCCGAACACGCGCCGGCTGGTGGTGGAGCAGGGCGGCTTCAGCTACGACAGCGACTACTACGGCGACGACCTGCCGTTCTGGACGCAGGTGACCTGTCAGGATGGCACGGTTAAGCCGCACCTGATTATTCCCTACACCCTGGAGTGCAATGACATGCGCTTTGCCTCGCCGCAGGGATTTAACACCGCCGAGCAGTTCTTCACCTACCTGCGTGACAGCTTCGATGTGCTGTATGAAGAGGGGGAGACCGCGCCGAAGATGATGTCGATCGGGATGCACTGTCGCCTGCTGGGGCGTCCGGGCAAATTCCGTGCGCTGCAGAATTTCCTCGACCACATTCAGCAGCATGACGACGTCTGGATCTGCACCCGCCAGCAGATCGCCGATCACTGGATCGCGATACACCCGGCACCCTAAGCCGGTTCCGGTGCGTCGCCTCCCTCGGGCCAGGCGACGCACCGGCGATAATCAGCTCATAAGACTGACCTGGGCGGCCACAATGCACCAGCCGTGCGGCATGCGAACCCAGGTCTGCTGCTGACGGCCGGTTTTATCACTGCCGGCACGGGTAAATTCGGTGCTGCAGACCGCATAATCCTCGCCAAAGGTGGTGATCACCGTATTCCGCAGCGTCCGGTCGAGGCCCGCAGCGGGGCGTGCAGCCCGGAAGGCGCGAATCTCATCGATGCCATACAGGTTTTCACCGGCCCCGAGGCGCACGGTGCGCGGGTCGTGCCAGAAAAGCGCATCCAGTTCAGCCACGTCATTGCTCACCAGCGCCTTTTCGTAACGCCAGAACTGCGCCGTCACCTCGCTGACCACCTGCGGTAAATTAATCTCTCTGTTCATCAGGCTCCTGCCATCGTGATTTGCGGCAGGGTGATGCCGCGTTGTTCCAGTGTCCAGGCGGCACGTAATGCCGCCGCTTCATTAAACGGGCGGGCGATAAGCTGTAACCCAATCGGCAGGCCGCTTCGGGTCGCCAGCGGAACGGTACAGACCGGCAGTCCCAGGAAGGAGATGGGCTGCGTCAGCATGCCCATGCTCGCTTTGGCGGGCAGCGACTCACCCTGAATCGACAGCGTCTGCTGACCGATGGTGATCGCGCTGCAGGGGGTTGCCGGGGCGATCAGCACATCGAAGCGATCAAACAGCGGCAGCACCTGCTGCTGGAAATGACGACGGAAGCGCTGGGCCTGCACATACCAGGCGCCGGGCATCATCGCGCCGGCCAGCAGACGCTCGCGTGAGTTAGGTTCAAACACCTCAGGCTTCTGACGCAGGGCAGGCAGGTAGTGATTCCCCCCCTCGGCGGCGGTCATGATAAAGGCTGCCGAACGCGCCAGCTCCGCCTCCGGCATCACCACCTCCTCCTGCGCCTCCAGCGCGGCTGCGACGGTGGCCACCGCCGCGCGGGCGTCCTCATCGCACCAGCGGGCAAAAAAACCGCCCAGCACGCCACAGCGCAGCCCTTCACTGCCCTGCGACAGGCCGGGCAGCGTGGCCTCTGGCGGCCGGACGGCCTGAAACGCATCTGCGGGGTCTGCGCCCTGCAGCAGGTCATAAACCAGCGCCAGGTCTTCCACCCGCCGGGCCAGCGGACCGATATGATCGAGGCTGGCAACAAAGGGGTGGCTGCCGCTGCGTGACAACCGGCCAAAAGTGGGTTTCAGGCCAAAAATGCCGCACAGCGACGCGGGCACCCGGATTGAGCCGTTGGTATCGGTGCCCAGCGAAAAGTGAACCAGCCCGGCGGCCACGGCGGCAGCCGACCCCCCGGACGAGCCGCCTGCGACGCGGCTTAAATCGCGTGGGTTACGGGTCGGGCCGTAATAGCTGTTCTCGGTGGTGAAACCATAGGCGTAGGCATCCATGTTCAGCATGCCGGACAGCAGCGCGCCAGCGTGGCGCAGTTTGCCGATGGCGAAGGCATCCGCCTGCGCCGCAGGGCGGTCGCTGAACAGCCTGGCCCCTGCCAGCGTGCTGTGACCCGCCACATCAAACAGGTTCTTCACCGCATAGGGAATGCCCGCCAGCGGGGGCAGGGACTCACCGCGCTGCCGCTGCGCATCAACCGCGCTGGCTTCTTTCAACATGCGTGGCCCGGTGATTTCCGTCCAGGCATTCAGCGCCGGGTTGTGCTGCTCAATCGCCTGCAGCGTCTGTTCGGCCACCTCGCGAGCGCTGATCTCACCCTGGCGGATCGCCTGCTGCAGCGTCTGAATCGAAACGTCACCTGTTTTCATGCCTGATACACTCCCGCCACTTCCAGCCGGTCATCAAGCGGAAACGCCATCAGTGGTGCGGCCATCTCCGCGATACGCGACAGCTGGATTAGCAGCTCGGCGCGGCGGGGATCGTCCAGCGTCAGTTGCAGGATCTGCTCCATATGGCCGATGTAGCTGGCCCACTCATGTTCATTCATGATTCACTCCTGTTTAAAAACCGGCGGCGCTGCCGTTACTGCGCGGATCGCTCGCGCCTTCAAACATGCCGTTGCAGTGACGCACAATGGCACCCGCATGACCCACGGATTCGCTGAAGTCCGGCAGGCGTTCTACCTCGTGCCCCCACTGGCGCAGCTGTGCGACGGTTTCGTCGGCAATGCGGCCTTCCAGCTTCAGCGAGTCTGATGACTGGCCCCAGGTACGCCCCAGCAGCCAGCGCGGTGCACTGACCGCCTGCTGCAGCGGCAACCCCTGAATCACATGGCGGGTAAAAATCGCTGCCTGGGTCTGCGGCTGACCATCTCCGCCCATTGCGCCATAAACCAGCGTCCGGCCATCTTTCAGCCGTGCGGCGGCGGGGTTCAGGGTATGGAAGGGCTGTTTGCCGGGTGCCAGCGCCAGCAGATGGTCAGGATCGAGGCTGAATGCGGCTCCCCGGTTCTGCCAGGTGATGCCCGTGCCAGGCAGGACGACCCCGCTGCCAAACTCGTGATAGATGCTCTGAATAAAGGAGACGGCAAGCCCGCTACTGTCCATCACACCCATCCAGACCGTATCGCCCGGCCCGCGGCCGCTGCCCCAGTTTGCCGCCTCGCCATCTTTGATCTGGCTGGCGAGGGTGGCGAGGGCGTCCTCAGCCAGCAGCGCCTGCACATCTTCGGTGACGTGACGCGGATCGGTAATGTGCCGGTCACGCAGCGCAAAGGCTTTTTTGGTGGCTTCCACGATGCGGTGCACCGTCTGCGCTTCGTCAGCCCCGGCCATCTCCAGGCGATCGGTAATGCCAAGGATCGCCAGCGAGACGAGGCCCTGGGTCGGCGGGGCGATATTCCAGATGTCGCCTTCGCTGTGTGCGAGGTGCAGGGGCGTGGTGCGACGGGCGCGATGCTGCTGCAGATCGGCCAGGGTGACCGGCATGCCAAGCGTGGCCATTTCATCAGCCATATGGTGCGCCAGCGGGCCGCGATAGAAGCTGTCCAGCCCCTGTTCGGTAAGCTGGCTCAGGGTCTGTGCCAGCGCAGGCTGGGTAAAACGGCTGCCAGGCTGCGGCACCTCGCCATCAGGCATAAAGGTGGTGCTGAAGCCGGGCTGATGCTGTAACTCACTGCGGAAGTTCGTCGTGGCGGCGGTCTGAGAGGCGGTGACCGGAATACCGTCCGAGGCGTAGCGAATCGCATCGCGCAGCAGACGCGCCAGCGGCAGCAGCGGGCTGCCGGATTCAGCGGCGATGGTCAGCGCCTCCTGCCAGCCGCTGACCGTACCGGCGACGGTCAGCGCCGCTTTCGGCCCGCGATGAGGGATTCTGGGGTGACCGGCATAGAAATCCGGATGCGCCAGCGAACCGGCGGCACCGCTGGCGTCGATAGCGACGGGATCGCCGCCGGGTGGCAGGATCAGCCAGAACCCATCCCCGCCCAGCCCATTCATGTGCGGGTAGACCACGGCGATAGTCGCGGCTGCCGCCACCATCGCTTCGATGGCGTTGCCGCCGTCACGCAGCACCGCCAGCGCGCTCTCACTCGCCAGATGGTGCGGCGTCACCGCCATGCCCATCGGCGCCATATTACTCTGAATCATCTTTTTCTCGTTCTTCGGGTAACAGAACCGATAGCAAAGCAAGAGCTGTTCCAGTTTTTAGCCTGAGCTGACATTGCGCCGGTTAACCTGGCGTAAATTGTGCTAGCTTCTGCTGAAACAAAAGTTACAGGGTGCGATATGAAACAGCTTGATGAACGACTCCGGAGTCACTATCCCCAGCTCTCGCCGCAGGAGCAACGCATTGCCGACTTCGTGTTTGACCACTTCGATGATCTGATCAGCTACAACAGCGCCGAGCTGGCGCGGCTCAGCGGCGTGTCGAAAGCCACGGTCAGCAGGCTGTTTAAGCGTCTGGGATATGAGAAGTACAAGGATATGCGCGATGAGCTGCGCATCCTGCGTCAGAGCGGCATGCCGCTCACCGATAACCGGGATGCGGTGCAGGGCAACACGCTGCTGGCGCGCCACTACAAGCAGGAGATGGCGAACCTGACACAGTGGGTCAACAGCCTGGATGCCCGTCAGTTTAACGATGTGATCCAGCAGCTGGCGCAGGCGAAGCGCGTCTTTATCATCGGCATGCGCAACGCCTATCCGGTGGCGCTGCATCTGCGACAGCAGCTGGTGCAGGCGCGCTCGCAGGTCTTTATCCTGCCGCAGCCAGGCCAGACGCTGGCAGAGGAGCTGGTGGATATCACCCCGGAGGATATGGTGGTGGTGATGGCGTTTCGCCGCCGTACCCGCATCATCCGTCCGCTGATGCAGCAGCTTCAGGCGGCCGGAATACCGCTGCTGGCGCTGTGTGAGCCGCAGGCGCAGACGGTCACTGCGCTGGCACGCTGGCAGCTCTGCACGCCGCTCGACAGCGTTTCCGCCTTCGACAGCTACGGCTCGGCCATGAGTCTGATTAACCTGATTGCCAATGCGCTGCTGCATGAAATGCTGGCGCAGGGGCGGCAGCGTATTCATCAGATCGCCGATCTCTACCAGCAGTTCGACGAGCTGGAGCACCGTTAACAGGCACCATTTTGGTGCTTTGCCCCATTTCAGTACACGCCCGCCCGCGGCGTAATCCTCCCCGGTTACGCCCCTTTTTCAGTGAACTCTTTGCCGCTTAACCCTTTTTGCGCCGCGGCCCTTGTTGGCACATTAGTTGCAGATTGCCTGTTAAAGAATCTTTTGTTTCATCACATTTCACCGGGGTGCATAATGAAAAAAGTTTTAATGGCGGTTGCAACAGCGGCATTACTGATGGCACAGGCGGGAAGCGCACTGGCCGATCAACTGCAGGACATTCAGAAGCGCGGTGTGATCCGCGTGGCCGTTCCGCAGGATTTCCCGCCGTTTGGCTCGGTGGGTACCGATCTGCAGCCGCAGGGGTATGACATCGACATGGCGAAGTACCTGGCAAAGCAGATGAAACTTAAGTTGCAGCTGGTGCCGGTCAGCAGCGCCAACCGGGTGCCTTATCTGCAAACCGACAAGGTCGACCTGGTGATCTCCAGCATGGGTAAAAATGCGGAGCGTGAAAAAGTGATCGACTTTACCCGCGCCTATGCGCCGTTCTTCCTGGGCGTCTTCGGACCGAAAGGTGACGAGATCAAAGCGGCCAGCGCGCTGAGCGGCAAGTCGATTGGCGTTACCCGCGGCGCGGTGGAGGATATGGTGCTGAGCGAAGTGGCACCGAAAGATGCGCAGGTGAAACGTTACGAAGATAACAACACCACCTTATCGGCGTATCTCTCCGGCCAGGTGCAGTATGTCGCCACCGGCAACCTGGTAGTCGCCGCCATTGCCCGCCAGAATCCGGAAAAAGCGCCGGTCGCTCAGTTTATGCTGAAAGATTCGCCCTGCTTTATCGGTCTGAAGAAAGATGAGCCTGCGCTAAAGGCGAAGGTGAATGCGCTGATTGAGCAGGGGATTAAAGATGGCACCCTGAACAAGCTGTCCGAAGAGTGGCTGAAAGCGCCACTGCCCGCCAGCCTGGGCGCATGAGGACAGATTCATGACCGGGCAACTTAACTTTCCCGCGTTGTGGCCCTACTGGCCGGAGCTGCTTTCCGGCCTCTGGGTCACCATTCAGCTGACGCTGCTGGCGACCACCGGTGGGGTGGCGATTGGCATCGCAGGCGCGGCGCTGCGCAGCGGTAAACCGGGCTGGCTGAGCCGCCTCTGGGGCCTCTATGTCGAGCTGATCCGTAATACGCCATTTGTGGTGCAGCTGTTCTTTATCGTTTTCGGTCTGCCGAATCTGGGGCTGAAACTCACCGCCGGTGAGGCGGCGCTGCTGGCGATGCTGATCAACCTGGGCGCTTACAGCACCGAGATCATCCGTGCCGGCATCCAGGTGACCCCGAAAGGGCAGTGGGAAGCGGGGCGGGTGCTGGGATTGACCCGTAGCCAGACCTTTCTGCGGGTGGTGTTACCCCCTGCGCTGCAGCGGATTTATCCGGCGCTGGTGAGCCAGTGCATTATCGTGATGCTGGGGTCGTCGGTGGTGTCGCAGGTCTCCTACGAGGAGCTGACCTTCGCCGCCAACCTTATTCAGTCACGCACGTTTCTGAGCTTTGAGGTTTATCTGGTGACCACGCTGATCTACCTGGCGTTGTCGATTGCGATGCGCCATCTGCTGCTGGCGATAGGCCGTAAATGGTTTGGAGTGCAGCCCTCATGATGACGACCTTTACCGACTGGGACATCGTGCGCAACCTGCTGCTGGCGGCGCGCTGGACCCTGTTACTGTCGCTGGTGGCCTTTGTCGGCGGAACCCTGGTGACGCTGCCTCTGCTGCTGCTGCGTCTGCTGCAGCGCAAATGGCTGACGCGTGCGATACGGGGCTACACCGCGCTGTTTCAGGGAACCCCGCTGCTGATGCAGCTGTTTCTGGCCTTTTTTGGCGTCGGCTTATTTGGCATTGATGTGGCGCCCTGGACGGCCGCCTCGCTGGCGCTGACTTTTTATACCAGCGCCTTTCTGGTGGATATCTGGTACGGCAGCATCCGCGCCCTGCCGAAAGGGCAGTGGGAAGCGTCACGCTGCCTCGGCCTGACTTTTGGTCAGACGCTGTGGCGGGTGGTTGCACCGCAGGCGATCCGCATCGGCATCGCCCCGACGGTAGGTTTTGCCGTACAGGTTATCAAGGGCACCGCGCTGGCGTCGATTATCGGGTTTATCGAGCTGACCAAGGCGGGCACGATTCTGAACAACGTGACCTACCAGCCGTTTAAAGTTTTCGGGCTGGTGGCGCTGGGCTACTTCCTGATGTGTTATCCGCTGTCTCGCTACAGCCAGTATCTGGAGAAAAAATTCAATGCCGCTCATCACCATTAATCAGGTGCAAAAATATTACGGCGACAACCATGTGTTGAAAGGCGTGGATCTGGATATCGACATGGGAGAGGTGATCTCGATCATCGGTCGCAGCGGATCGGGCAAAAGCACGCTGCTGCGCTGTATGAACGGGCTGGAAGGCTATCAGGAGGGCAGCATCAAGCTCGGCGGCATGACCATCACCAGTCGTGACTCGCAGGCGCGTGAGATCAGCCGCTCGATTGGCATGGTGTTTCAGAACTTCAACCTCTTCCCGCACATGACGGCGCTGGAAAACGTCATGCTGGCACCGCGCCGCGTGCTGAAGAAAAGCGACGCTGAATGCCGGGCGCTGGCGACGCAGATGCTGGAGAAGGTGGGGCTGGGCGAGCGCCTTAACTATTACCCTGCCAGCCTCTCGGGCGGCCAGCAGCAGCGCGTGGCGATCGCCCGTGCGCTGGCGATGACGCCCAAAGTTTTACTCTGTGATGAGATCACCTCTGCGCTGGATCCCGAACTGGTGGGCGAAGTCCTGAAAGTGCTGGAGCAGCTGGCAGCGGAAGGCATGACGCTGATCCTCGTCACGCATGAAATGAATTTCGCCCGCGACGTGGGCGATCGAGTGGTCTTTATGCATCAGGGGCGCGTCTGGGAGCAGGGCGACAGCAAAACGCTGTTTGCGCAGCCGCAGTCGCCGGAGCTGAAGCAGTTTATCTCTTCAGTGCGTCTCTGAGTCTTAAAAAAGGAAACCCGCATGGATATCAATCATTACCCGCAAATTAATCCGCCACAGCGTCTGCTGATGGGACCCGGCCCGATCAACGCCGATCCGCGCGTGCTGCGCGCCATGTCGAGTCAGCTGCTGGGGCAGTACGACCCCGCGATGACCCACTACATGAACGAAGTGATGGCGCTCTATCGCGGCGTATTTCGCACCGAAAACCGCTGGACGCTGCTGGTTGATGGCACCTCCCGCGCCGGTATCGAAGCGATTCTGCTCTCCGCTATCCGGCCTGGGGATAAGGTGCTGGTGCCGGTGTTTGGCCGCTTCGGCCATCTGCTGTGCGAGATCGCCCGCCGCTGTCGGGCAGACGTCCACACCATCGAAGTGCCGTGGGGCGAGGTCTTTACCCCCGATCAAATTGAAGAGGCGATTAAAAAAGTGCGGCCACGCCTGCTGCTCACGGTGCAGGGCGACACCTCCACCACCATGCTGCAGCCGCTGGCGCAGCTGGGTGCTATCTGTAAGCAGTATGGCGTGCTGTTCTACACCGATGCTACCGCGTCGCTGGCGGGTAACGCGCTGGAAACGGATGCCTGGGGACTGGATGCCGTCTCGGCGGGGATGCAGAAATGTCTGGGCGGGCCTTCCGGCACCTCGCCGATCACCCTGAGCGCAGAGATGGCTGCTGTGATCCGCAAACGTAAATGCGTGGAGCAGGGGATCCGCACCGAGGCGCATCAGGATGGCGAGGAGGAGATGATCTACTCCAACTATTTCGATCTCGGCATGATCATGGATTACTGGGGGCCGGAGCGACTCAATCACCATACCGAAGCGACCAGCGCGCTGTTTGGCGCGCGCGAATGTGCCCGCCTGATCCTGCAGGAGGGGCTGGACAACGGGATCGCCCGTCACAAACTGCATGGTGAGGCGATGCTGAAGGGCATTCAGGGGATGGGGCTGGAAACCTTCGGCGACCTGAAAAACAAAATGAACAACGTGCTGGGCGTGATGATCCCGTCAGGCGTAAACGGCGACCAGGTGCGCAAGCTGATGCTGGAGGATTTCGGCATTGAGATCGGCACCTCGTTTGGCCCACTGCATGGCAAGGTCTGGCGCATCGGCACCATGGGCTATAACGCGCGTAAAGATTGCGTGCTGCAGACGCTGGCCGCGCTGGAAACGGTGCTGACGCACCTGGGGTATCGCACGCCGCAGGGCGCGGGAGCCCAGGCCGCCTGGGATCACTACGGGAGCCAGGCATGATGATGAGCGCCAGCGAAGCCCTCGCTGCTGCACAGCGCGTCATGGCGCGCTGTGATGCGCTGGCAGCGATTAGCGAAACGACGGAGGGCCTGACCCGCGTCTATCTGTCGCCGGAACATCTGCGCGCCAACGCCTGCGTTGGGGAGTGGATGCAGGCGGCGGGGATGACGGTCTGGCAGGATGAAGTCGGCAATATCTGTGGCCGCTACGAGGCAGCCGAAGCGGGGGCGCCCGCGCTGCTGCTCGGTTCGCATCTCGACACGGTACGTAACGCCGGTCGCTACGACGGAATGCTGGGCGTGCTCAGCGCCATCGAAACCGTACAGTGGCTTCATGAGCACCAGTGCCGTCTGCCGCTGGCGATAGAGGTGATCGGTTTCGGTGATGAAGAGGGAACCCGCTTTGGCATCACGCTGCTTGGCAGCCGCGGTATTACCGGCAGCTGGCCGCAAAGCTGGGTGACCCATCCCGATGGCAACGGCATTACCGTGGCGCAGGCGATGGCGGATGTCGGGCTCGACAGTGCGCAAATCGGTGCGGCGGCCCGACGGATAGAGGACATCGTCGGCTATCTTGAACTGCACATTGAGCAGGGCCCCTGCCTGGAGCAGGAGGATCTGGCGCTGGGCGTGGTCACGGCCATCAACGGGGCGCGTCGTCTTCACTGCCGTTTTACCGGTGAGGCGGGCCATGCCGGCACGGTGCCGATGACCCACCGCAAAGATGCGCTGGCCGCAGCCGCCGAGTGGATGGTGTTTATTGAGCAGACCACCCGTGAGCAGGATCCGCAGCTGGTCGCCACCGTCGGCACCCTCAGCTGTGCCCCGGGGGCGGTGAATGTCATCCCTGGCGAGGTGTCGCTGTCGCTGGATGTGCGCGGCCCGCTCGATCATCCGCTGGAAACCCTGCTCTCCACGCTGTTAACTCAGGCCGGGGCGATTGCGCTGCGGCGTGGAGTGCAGTTTACGTCGAACGAATTTTATCGCATCGGAGCCACCGCCTGTGATTCTGCGCTGCAGCAGGCGCTGAGCCATGCGGTTGAAACAGTGCAGGGGCGCAGCCTGTCGCTGCCAAGCGGAGCCGGACATGACGCCATCGCCATTGCTGAACGCTGGCCGGTCGGTATGCTGTTTGTGCGAAACCATCGCGGCATCAGCCATCATCCGGCCGAGTCTGTCGCGGTGCAGGATGTGGCACCGGCGCTGCAGGCCTATCTGCAGGCGGTCACGCTGATCGCCGGACGGAGCTGAAAATGGAATTAACGACGTTTAATCAGCTGCCGGCCGACGAGGCGCTGGCGGCTATCCGGCATTGTGTGGCGATCCCGCACTGGCAGCTGTCGCTGGTGGCCGCTCGTCCGTTTGCCACCACAGACGCGCTGCTGACCCGCGCCGACACGCTGGCCCGCCAGTGGCAGCAGCCCGATCTGGCGGCGGCGCTGTCGGCGCATCCGCGCATCGGCGAACGCGCCCGGGGCGCAGACAAAGAGGCGACGCTGTCGCGCGGCGAGCAGTCCGCCATGCAGCAGGCCGATCACGCCCTGCAACAGGCGATGCAGCAGGGTAATCAGGCCTATGAGGCGCGCTTTGGCCGGGTCTTTCTGATTCGCGCGAAAGGGCGCAGCGGCGAGGAGATGCTGGCGGCGTTGCAGCGCCGGCTGCAGAATGACGATCAGGCTGAACAGCAGGAGGCGCTGGATCAGCTGCGTGAAATCACACTGTTACGCCTCAGGGAGACGATTCAATGAGTACCGTTACCACGCATATTCTCGACACGGCGCTGGGAAAACCGGCCAGTGGGGTGGCCATCTCGCTGGAGCAGAACAGCCCGGAGGGGTGGTTTCCCGTCTCTCAGGGTGAAACGGACAGCGACGGACGACTGAAAGATCTGACCCCGGAGCCGCTGACGCCGGGGCACTATCGCCTGACCGCTGAAATCGGCGACTATTTTGCTGCCGCCGGTCGGGATGCGCTCTACGTCAGCGCGCAGATCGATTTTATGATTGCCGAGGCGGGCAGCCATTTCCATCTGCCGTTTCTGATTTCCCCCTGGTCCTGGTCAACCTACCGCGGCAGCTGAGCCGGCCGTTTACAGCGAAAAGCGATCCGCATCCTGCCAGGCGGGGAAGCGTTCGCGGTAAGCGTGCAGCGCCTCCAGCGACAGCGTCGCATCCAGCCGGGCGCGCTGATGTGGCTCCGCCGCACTCAGGATCTCGCCCTGCGGCGAAATAATCTGGCTGTCGCCGCTATAGTGATGCTGATTGCCATCACTGCCGATGCGGTTGCAGCCTGCGACATACGCCTGATTCTCAATCGCCCGCGCTAACAGCAGCGCCTGCCAGTGTAAGGCGCGAGGCGCTGGCCAGTTGGCGACATAGAGCGCCAGATCGTAGTCGTTGCGGTTGCGGGAGAAAACCGGGAAGCGCAGGTCGTAACAGATCTGTGGCAGGATGCGCCAGCCACGCCACGCCACCACCTGACGCGCTTCGCCGGGCTGATAGTGGTGATGTTCATCCGCCATGCGGAACAGATGTCGCTTGTCATACTGATGCAGCGTGCCATCCGGCTCCACCAGCAGGAAACGGTTCACCGCGCCGTTTTCGGTCTGGATCGCCGCGCTGCCACCCACCAGCGCATCGCTGCGGCGGGCATGCTGATGCAGCCACTCCACCACCCGCGCCTGCGGCAGGGAGCTTTGCGCAGCCTCCATCGCAAAGCCGGTGGTAAACATCTCGGGCAGAATAATCAGATCGCGTCCGGTGACTCCGGCCAGCTGTTCGTCAAAATGGCGCAGGTTGGCTTCGCCATCCATCCAGCTCAGCGTCTCCTGCAAAAGCGTGATTTTTAAAGCTGACATAAGCGCTCCGCGGCAGCATCTAACGTCGCCGGCTGTTTAGCAAAACAGAGGCGAATCAGTTTATGAGGAAAGGGATCGGCGCAGAACACCGACAGAGGAATCGCGGCGACGCCCACTTCGCGGGTCAGCCACTGGCAGAAACTGACATCATCCAGATCGGAGATCGCGCTGTAATCCACCAGCAAAAAGTAGGTGCCCTGGCACGGTAAAACCCTGAAGCGGCTGTGACGCAGTGCATTCGCCAGCCGATCGCGGCGGTCGCGATAGAAGGCGGGCAGGGCCTGATAGTGTTCCGGATGCTCACGCAGCATATCGGCAATCGCCAGCTGCGCCGGGGTATTGACCGAGAAGGTCAGATACTGATGCACCTTACGCAGTTCAGCGCTGATCGCCGCCGGGGCAATGCAGTAGCCCACCTTCCAGCCGGTCATGTGAAAGGTTTTGCCAAACGACGACACCGCGATGGCGCGCTGACGCAGGTCAGGATGGGCCAGCACGCTGGCGTGGCCCGCTTCATCGAAGCAGATATGCTCGTAAACTTCATCGCTCAGCACGTAGACCGGTCGCGCAGCAATCGCCTGCCACAGCGCGGCAAAATCCTGCTGCTGCCAGACGGTGGCTGACGGGTTGTGCGGGGTGTTCAGGATCACCAGCCGGGTTTTATCACTCAGCAGCCCGGCAAACGCCTGCCAGTCTGGCCGGAAGGCGGGCGGCTGCAGCGCAATACGTTTCATGACGCCGCCCGAGAGCGTGACCGCCGGGGCATAGCTGTCGTAGCTGGGATCAAAGCAGATCACCTCATCGCCCGGACGCACCAGCGCGGTAATCGCCGCATAGAGCGCTTCAGTTGCGCCCGCCGTCACCGTAATCTCCGTTTCCACATCAGGCTGATAGTCATAAAGCCGCGCGGTTTTCTCCGCGATCGCCTGACGCAGCGGCAGCGCCCCGGTCATCGGCGCGTACTGGTTCGCGCCCTGGCTGACGTGATAGGCCAGCCGCTGCTGCAGATAGTCCGGGCCGCTGAAATCGGGGAAGCCCTGAGAGAGGTTGATGGCGTTATGCTGCTGCGCCAGCGCACTCATCTGGCTGAAAATCGTGGTGCCGAGCGCCGGAAGTTTGCTCTCGGGGATCAGGTTGTACTGCGTCATAATGTCAGGCCTTAAGCGCGAAGAGAGAAGCGGGGTCACCCGGGGTTTGTGCCACTATAAACAGGATGGTAGTATTTGGCAATCAAGACGCTTAGACGTCTAAATGCTTTATGCTCCGCGCGTCACCGGCGTTGGCAGCGCTTGCTTACCCGGGTCACTTACTCATGTAAGCTCCCCGGGATAAGCGCGCTTGCCGCCTTGCTGACACACGGATCATTTCGCCTTTAACTGCTTTATGCTTCGCGCAACAGCGGCGCTGGCAGCGCCTGCTTACGTGGTATCACCTTTCACCGCAAGGAACCTTTATGTCGCAGAGTCATCCGTTAGATCAGCTGGTTGCCGCCTGTCACTGGATAGGCATGAAAGGCTGGGCTCCGGCCACCGGCGGGAATATGTCGGTACGCCGCGACGGGCATGTCTGCCTGCTGAGCGAATCGGGCAAAGATAAGGGCACGCTGACGCGTGATGACTTTATCGAGGTCGACATCGCCACCAGCCAGTCGCTGTCGGGCCGTAAGCCCTCGGCCGAAACCGGTCTGCACACGCTGATCTATCGCCTCTTTCCTGAAGCGGGCGCCGTGCTGCACACCCATACGGTCAATGCCACGGTGCTGTCGCGGGTGGAGCAGGGTGCGGCGCTGCTGCTGCACGGCTATGAGATGCAAAAATCGCTAAGTGGTCAGCATACCCATCTGGACACAGTGGCGATCCCCGTGTTCGACAACAGTCAGGATATCGTGGCGCTGGCGTCAGAGATTGAAGATTACGCCGCCCGCTTTCCGCTGCGTTACGGCTTCCTGCTGCGCGGCCACGGCCTGACCTGCTGGGGCGAGGATGTCAGCGAAGCGCGCCGCCATCTGGAAGGTCTGGAATTTTTATTTGAATGTGAACGTCAACGTCGCCTGCTGGAGAAAGCATGATCCGCGCCATTGTTACTGATATTGAAGGCACCACCAGCGATATTCGCTTTGTGCACAACATCCTGTTCCCCTATGCCCGTCAGCATCTGGCGGACTTTCTGCGAGAGCATCAGCATCAGCCAGAGGTCGCGGCGGCGCTGCAGTCGGTGCGGGAAGAAGCGGGGCAGCCGCAGGCCGATCTGGCGGCGGTCATCGCGATCCTGTCCGATTTTATGGATCAGGATCGTAAATCCACCGGGCTGAAAGCGCTGCAGGGCATGATCTGGCGTGATGGCTATCTTAACGGCAGTTTTACCGGCCATCTCTATCCCGATGTGCTGCCTGCATTACGCCGCTGGCAGGCGCAGGGCATTGAACTCTATGTATATTCCTCCGGTTCGGTTGCGGCGCAGAAATTGTTATTTGGCTACAGCGACGAAGGTGATATTACTGACATCTTCAGCGGCTACTTTGATACGCACGTCGGCGCCAAACGCGAGGTGACAGCCTATCGCGCGATCGCCGCTGAGATCGGCCAGCCAGCGGAGCAGCTGCTGTTCCTCTCTGATATTCGTCAGGAGCTGGATGCCGCCGCGGAGGCGGGCTGGCAGACGATACAGTTACTGCGTGGCGAGGCGGACAGCGAGAGCCGTCATCGTCAGGTGACGGATTTTTCCCAGATTAACCCGGAGTCGATTTAGCATGAGCGCACTGACGATTTTTTCTGACCGCGAAGCGAGCCAGCCGGTCTGGCACAGTACCGAAGCAGAGGCGATTCGGGAACGCCTGAACGCGAAAGGGGTGCGTTTTGAACGCTGGGAAGCCGATCGCGATCTGGGTGAGAACCCGGATGCGGAAACGGTCATTAAGGCCTATCAGCATGCGATTGATCGGCTGGTGGCTGAGAAGGGCTATCAGAGCTGGGACGTGATCAGTATGCGCGCCGACAATCCGCAGAAAACGGTGCTGCGTGAGAAGTTTCTTTCCGAGCATACGCACGGCGAAGATGAGGTGCGTTTCTTTGTCGAGGGGGCCGGGCTGTTCTGTCTGCATCTTGACGGTGAGATCCTGCAGATCCTCTGCGAAAAGAACGATCTGATCTCGGTGCCTGCGGGCACGCCCCACTGGTTTGATATGGGATCGTCACCGCACTTCACGGCGATCCGGATTTTCGACAACCAGGAAGGCTGGGTGGCGCACTTCACCGGCGATAAGATCGCCGATGCCTATCCGCGTCTGGCCTGATTGGCCCACGGCGGGAGAGACGTTTGCGGTGAACCTCTGCGCTGCCGCAAACGCCTGATATCGCTTACTGCGGCTGGAAGAAGCCGCTCTGCACCTGGTCAGGCGTGACCACCCCCGTGTCGAGTATCCAGCCGCTGATCAGGGCGGCTGGCGTCACATCAAAGGCCGGATTGAAGACCCTGGCCGTTTCCGGTGCCCACTGCACGCTGCCAAAACTGCCCGCCACGCCCGTGACTTCGCTGGCGGCGCGCTGCTCTATCGGGATGGCGGCGCCATCCGGGCAGTGACGATCCAGAGTGGTATGGGGAGCCGCGACGTAGAACGGAATCTGGTGATAGTGGGCCAGCACCGCCAGACTGTAGGTGCCGATTTTATTGGCCACGTCACCGTTGGCGGCAATGCGGTCGGCACCGACCCAGACCGCATCCACCTCGCCGCGTGCCATCAGGCTGGCGGCCATGGAATCGGTAATCAGGGTACAGGGAATCGCCAGTTCGCCCAGCTCCCACGCGGTTAACCGGCCGCCCTGCAACAGCGGTCGGGTTTCATCCACCCAGACATTTTTGATCCACCCCTGCTGATGCGCGCGGGCAATCACGCCCAGCGCGGTGCCCACACCCGCGGTGGCCAGCCCGCCGGTATTGCAGTGGGTGAGCAGCTGGCTGCCCGGTTTGATCCGCGTGCAACCGGCTTCAGCAATCGCATCACAGAGCTGTTTATCCTCCTGCACCAGCCGCCACGCTTCGTCCGTCAGCGCAGTGACAAACGCCGGCTGGGCCAGCGCCACTTTCATCCGGTCAAGATTGTTCATCAGATTAACGGCGGTTGGCCGGGCAGCGCGCAGATGTTCCAGCGCCTGTGCCAGTTCAGCGCGGGTCTGCCCCTGTTCAGCCAGCAGCGCCAGCAGCAGTGAGGCAGAGAGGCCAATCAGCGGCGCACCGCGCACCCGCAGCGCATGAATATGGTCAATCAGCTGCGTGACGCTGTGTGCGGGCAGCCAGTTCTTTTGCTGCGGCAGCGCCTGCTGATCCAGAATCCAGAGCTGATTGTCACGAACCTCTAAGCTGGTGGTTTTGAGTGTCTGCATTGTGGGTGAAATCCATGTTGCGTTAATGATGCGTATTGTGCCAACATGCTGAACGGATGTATAGACGTCTGAACGGCTTATTACACCTGGGTTATCCCGCCTTCGATTGATGAGGAACAGGCAATGTCGCAATACCGTACCTTTACTGCTGCTGATGCTGTTGAGTATGCCCGGCAATTTGGCGGCGTGGACGATCCTGCCGCGCTCTGCAGCGCTGAAGAGATTGGTGATGGCAACCTTAATCTGGTGTTCAAAGTTTATGACGATCAGGGCCGGAGCCGGGTGGTGGTCAAGCAGGCGTTGCCCTATGTGCGTTGCGTCGGGGAGTCCTGGCCGCTGACGCTGGATCGGGCGAGGCTGGAAGCGCAGACCCTGGTCGAGCACTATAAATATTGTCCGCAGCATACGGTGCAGGTGACGCATTATGATGCGGAGCTGGCGGTGATGGTGATGGAGGATCTCTCCAGCCACCGTATCTGGCGCGGCGAGCTGGTGAAGGGCGCTTACTACCCGGAAGCCGCAGCGCAGTTAGGCGTTTATCTGGCACAGACCCTGTTTCATACCTCCGATTTCGTTCTGCATCCGCATCAGAAAAAGGCGGAAGTGGCGCGTTTCATTAATCCGGAAATGTGTGAAATCACTGAAGATCTCTTCTTTAACGATCCCTACACCGATCATGAGCGTAACAGCTACCCTGATGCGCTTGAGCCGCTGGTGGCCAGCCTGCGCAACGACGATGCGCTGCGCATTGCCGTCGGCGGGCTGAAGCATCGCTTTTTTGCGCATGCCGAAGCGCTGCTGCATGGCGATATTCATAGCGGCTCGATTTTCGTGGCTGACGGCAGCCTGAAGGCGATTGATGCGGAGTTCGGTTACTTTGGCCCGATTGGGTTTGATGTCGGAACGGCGATTGGCAACCTGCTGATTAACTACTGCGCGCTGCCGGGGCTGCTGGCTCCGCGTGAGGCAGCCGATGCGCGCGAGCAGCGGCTGAGTGATGTCCATCGTCTCTGGTCGACGTTTGCTTCGCACTTTCTGGCGCTGGCGGCAGAGAAAACCCGCGATGAGGCGTTGTCCTGGCCCGGCTATGCGGCGGCGTTTCTGCGCAAGGTCTGGGCGGACACCATCGGTTACTGCGGCACCGAACTGATTCGGCGCACGGTGGGGATGTCCCACGTGGCGGATATGAAGCTAATTGCCGATCCGGCGATGCGCACAGACTGCATTGGTAACGCGATTAATTTAGGACGTACGCTGATTCTGGCTGCCGATCACGTGGAAGATGTGGATGCGCTGATTGCCCGCATCCGCCAGGCGGGATAAAAAAGGCCGACATGATGTCGGCCTCTGAAACAGAGCTGGCTCAGGAAGCATAAGTTCAGCAACCCGGTGCGGCCATCACACCGGCCTGAACGCTACGCCGCCTCGCTGGTGCGCGACGCAGGCTGAGGCGCTTTCTCCGCCACCGGCACCGCCAGTGCATCTGCCTCAAACTCATCCACGTTGATGGAGCGCAGACGGCTGGCTTCAGCACGCTGCAACACCTCTGCTTCCTTCGCATCGATCCAGCCCTGCTCCAGCGCACGCTTCGCCAGCGCATCCAGACGGGTGAAGGAGAGATGCTGCTTTGTCTGTTTGCACAGGCGGTCATAAATCACTTCGGCTGCCATCACCTCCTGCAGCGCCTGTTCCATCTGACCGGCGGGGTTATTCTCGCCCGGCGTCAGATAGATGCCCCGGCCCAGACGGCTGCGGGTCGCTGACGGCTGTTGCAGCAGTTTTGCCAGCTGGTGATCCAGACGATCAGACGGGGCAGGGCAGTGATGTCCGCCCGCAAAGATAGCCATGCGTAAGGCACCCGCGACCAGCCGGTTCGGGAAGTTGCGCAGCAGATCGTCCATCGCGACCTCCGCCTGATGCAGGGCATCCTGCACGCCCCAGTGAACCAGCGGCAGATCGGCTTCATTACGGCCTTCATCGTCATAGCGTTTCAGGGTGGCTGAGGCAAGATAGAGCTGGCTCAGCACATCGCCCAGGCGCGCCGAGATGCGCTCGCGCCGTTTCAGACTGCCGCCCAGTACCGCCATCGACACATCTGAGAGCAACGCCAGGTTGGCACTGATGCGGTTCAGATGCTGATAGTAGCGACGGGTGGCATCGCGGGTCGGGCTGGCGCTGGTGCGTCCGGCGGTGAATCCCAGCCACAGGCTGCGCACGGTGCTGCTGCCGACGTGACCGATGTGACTGAACAGCGCATCATCGAAGGCATTAACATCGTTGCTGGCGGCGGCGGCCATCTCCTGCAGAACATACGGATGGCAGCGGATCGCCCCCTGACCAAAGATAATCATGCTGCGGGTCAGGATATTCGCGCCTTCCACCGTAATGGCGATGGGCGCACCCTGATAGGCGCGTGCCAGGAAGTTACTGTTACCCAGCATAATGCCTTTGCCGCCGGCAATGTCCATGGCGTCAATAATGGCGCGCTGGCCGCGGTGGGTGCAGTGATATTTCACAATCGCTGACAGTACCGCCGGTTTTTCACCCTGCATAATCCCGGCGGTAATCAGCGTGGCCGCGGCGTCCATCACATAGGCGTTACCGGCAATACGCGCCAGCGGCTCTTCAATCCCTTCCATCTTACCGATAGAGAGCCGGAACTGACGACGGATGTGCGCGTAAGCGCCGGTTGCCAGCGCCACACTCTTCAGGCTGCCGGTTGAGTTGGAAGGCAGCGTAATGCCACGGCCCACCGACAGACACTCCACCAGCATCCGCCAGCCCTGTCCGGCCATTTCCGGGCCACCGATGATAAAGTCAATCGGCACAAAGATATCCTTGCCGCGCGTCGGCCCGTTCTGGAACGGCACGTTGAGCGGAAAGTGGCGATGACCAATCTCCACGCCCGGCGTGCTGGTCGGGATCAGGGCACAGGTGATGCCCGGGCTGGCGTTATCGCCCAGCAGATGATCCGGGTCGGTCAGTTTAAAGGCCAGGCCGAGCACAGTGGCGATCGGGGCCAGGGTGATGTAACGCTTGTTCCAGGTCAGCCGCATGCCCAGCACCTGCTCACCCTGCCACTCACCCATGCAGACCACACCGGTATCCGGGATCGCGCCGGCATCTGACCCCGCTTCCGGACTGGTCAGCGCAAAGCAGGGGATCTCTTCACCGCGCGCCAGTCTCGGCAGATAGTGATTTTTCTGCGCTTCGGTACCGTAATGCTGCAGCAGTTCGCCCGGACCCAGTGAATTGGGTACACCCACCGTGATCGCCAGAATCCCGGAGACGCCCGCCAGTTTCTGCAGAACGCAGGCCTGCGCATAGGCGGAGAAGGCCAGTCCGCCATACTCTTTTTTAATGATCATCGCGAAGAAACGATGCTCTTTCAGGTAGGCCCAGAGTTCCGGCGGCAGGTCAGCCATCTCATGGGTAATCCGGAAATCGTTCGCCAGGCGGCACGCCTCTTCAACCGGGCCGTCAAGGAAAGCCTGCTCTTCCGGCGTCAGGCGTGGCTGCGGGTAGTTATGCAGCTTCTGCCAGTCCGGCTTGCCCTGAAACAGATCGCCTTCCCACCAGGTGGTGCCCGCATCAATCGCTTCTTTCTCGGTGCGGGACATCGGCGGCATCACCTGCTGGAAGCGCTGTAACATCGGCTGTGAAAAGAGTCTGCGACGCAGCGACGGCAGGTTGAACGGCAGCAGCAGGATCGCCAGCGGCAGCAGGAGCCACGGCGTCCAGAGATGCGCGACCGCCATCGCGGCGGTCCACAGCAGCAGGATCGCGCTGGCGGTCCGCAGTGACAGGCGGTGATAGAAGAGGGCGCCAATCAGCGCCACCGTGGCAAGTATCGAAACAACCATCATAGTGAACCACTCCGCAAGTAGTAAGAGGTCTGACCTGTTATGTAGAGAGGTTTAGAGCAGCCGGGCGGATTTATCAATTTGTTTACATCGCAATTACAACCTGCCTCACAAAAACGGATTTTTGCCGTTTTATTCGACAACCGGTGTCGGAATCCACACCGCTACCGCCGGGTCAGGCGTGGCATGAAGCTTTGCGCTGACCGGCCATTCCGTTAAACTTGCTGCGATTAACCTCTTCTTATAAAGGACATCCCTATGTACCAGGACATCATCCGCTCTGAGCTTAATGAAGCTGCTGATACGCTGAATAAATTCCTCAGCGATGACGCCAATATTCATGCGATCCAACGTGCTGCGGTGCTGCTGGCTGACAGCTTCAAGGCGGGTGGCAAGGTGCTTTCCTGCGGTAACGGCGGCTCCCATTGTGATGCGATGCATTTCGCCGAAGAGCTGACCGGCCGCTATCGTGAAAATCGTCCTGGCTATCCGGCGATTGCCATCTCTGACGTCAGCCATCTCTCCTGCGTCAGTAATGACTTTGGCTATGACTACGTCTTCTCACGCTATGTGGAAGCGGTGGGACGTCCGGGCGACGTGCTGCTGGGCCTCTCAACGTCGGGCAACTCTGCCAATATCATTAAAGCGGTTGAAGCCGCCCGTGCGCAGGGGATGAAAGTGATCACCCTGACCGGCAAAGATGGCGGTAAGATGGCAGGCAGTGCCGATATTGAGATCCGGGTGCCACACTTTGGTTATGCCGATCGCATTCAGGAGATCCACATCAAGGTGATCCACATCCTGATGCTGCTGGTCGAAAAAGAGATGGTGAAGTAACTGCGCTGGCCTCCTGTCTGACGGGGGGCCGCTTAATCAGAGGCGGTGGCTATGTGCGAATTGCTCGGGATGAGCGCCAATGTTCCCACGGATATCTGTTTCAGCTTTACCGGACTGGTTCAGCGGGGCGGGGGAACCGGGCCTCACAAAGATGGCTGGGGCATTACCTTTTACGAAGATAAAGGCTGCCGTACGTTTAAAGATCCGCTGCCGAGCTTTAACTCTCCGATTGCGCGTCTGGTGCAGGAATACCCGATCAAGTCGCACTCGGTGGTGGCGCACATCCGTCAGGCGAATCGCGGGCAGGTGTCGCTGGAGAATACCCATCCGTTCACCCGCGAGCTGTGGGGCCGCAACTGGACCTACGCGCACAACGGGCAGCTGAAGGGCTATAAGCAGCTGGAGACCGGCACATTCCGGCCGGTGGGGGAAACGGACAGTGAGAAGGCGTTCTGCTGGATCCTGCATCAGCTGGCGACACGCTATCCTCGTACGCCGGGCAACTGGCCGGCGGTGTTCCGCTTCATTGGCGAGCTGGCCACCGCGCTGCGGCAGAAGGGGGTATTTAACATGCTGCTGTCAGACGGACGTTATCTGATGGCCTTCTGCTCGACCAACCTTTTCTGGATCACCCGACGCGCCCCGTTTGGCCGGGCGCAGCTGCTCGATCAGGATGTGGAAGTCGATTTTCAGCAGCACACCACGCCGCATGACGTGGTGACGGTGATTGCAACGCAGCCTCTGACGGCCAATGAAACCTGGCAGCGGATTGCGCCAGGTGAATGGGCGTTATTCTGCCTTGGAGAGCGCCAGGAATGAACGGGAAGCGGCTTCGGGACTGGCTAAAACCGGTGCCGGGCTGCTGTTCATCACATATTTCCCGCTGGCGACATTGACCATCGGCGGCTGGTGATACTTCGCAAAGTAAGCGTATCCCGGCTGCAGCTGCTGCCAGAAGCTGGCATAGGTGGAGTAGCGGTGACGCTGCATGTTGCTGTCGGTCATGCGGAACGGATAGATGCTGATGCTGACATCCTGCTGGCCGTTTCGCAGCGCGGCATTCACATAGGTAAAAATCTCATCCATATAGGCGTTGGTCATGGCATAGCAGCCAATCGACTTACAGTCGCCATGGATCATCAGGTAGTTACCGCTGTATCCCTGATTGCGATCGTACTGATTCGGGAAGCCGATGTTGATGGCGCGATAAAAGCGGCTGTCGGGCTTCAGCTGATTCAGCTTCACGTTGTAAAAACCTTCCGGGCTTTTGAAATCGCCTTCACGGCGTTTCGGGCCGAGGCCGCCAGAAAAGTTGCAGATGCGGTAGGTATCCAGCAGGCGATATTCGTTACCGATTTTGCCGTAGAGTTCGAGCGTGCGTTCTTCCTTGAAGATCTGGATGTAGACCGGCGTGCCGAGTAACTGCTTCTTTAATTCTTTGCTGACCGGTGCCGCTGACTGAACGGGTTCGGGTGTCATTGCCATGCTGAGGGCTGGCAGTAAAATCATCGCAAACAGGAGTGCGATTTTGCCCATGCTGTGTATACCTTGAGGTGAAGAGAACATGACACAAATTTTGCGTCTTTGTTGGCATTATCGGAACTATCCGCTACCGCAGCGCAACATTAAACATTGTCTGTTTTTTTAGCAAGACGGCGTCGGCCAAATTCGCGATTTACTGAAGGTTATTCGGCCAGAAATTTGTAAACTTTATTCGCCCGGGCAACAAATATTGCAGTTACCCCTGTCAGCTGTATACTTATCCAGTGCCGGAGGGGGGTATGCGTAAAATCATTCATGTCGATATGGACTGCTTCTATGCCGCAGTGGAGATGCGTGACAATCCCCAGCTGCGCGACATCCCGATCGCCATCGGTGGCAGCCGCGAACGTCGCGGAGTCATCAGCACCGCCAACTACCCGGCCCGCAAATTTGGCGTGCGCAGCGCTATGCCGACCGGCATGGCCCTGAAACTATGCCCGCATCTGCGCCTTCTGCCAGGGCGTTTCGACGCCTATAAGGAAGCCTCCGCGCAGATCCGCGAAATCTTTTCCCGCTACACCCCGCTGATTGAACCGCTCTCGCTGGATGAAGCCTATCTGGATGTGACCGACAGCCCGCACTGCCACGGCTCGGCCACGCTGATGGCGCAGGCGATCCGCGCCACGATTTACCGTGAAACCGGGCTGACCGCCTCGGCCGGCATCGCCCCGATCAAGTTTCTGGCCAAGATCGCCTCCGACCTGAATAAGCCGGACGGGCAGTGTGTTATCACCCCGGCAGAGATGCCTGACTTTTTACTGACGCTCCCGCTGGCGAAGATCCCCGGCGTAGGCAAAGTCTCCGCAAAGAAGCTCGAAGAGATGGGGCTGGTGACCTGTGGCGACGTGCAGAAGGCCGATTTAGCCCAGCTGCTGAAGCGCTTTGGCAAGTTTGGCCGGGTGCTGTGGGAGCGCAGCCACGGCATTGATGAGCGCGGCGTGATCGTTGAGCGCGAGCGTAAATCGCTGGGGGTCGAGCGTACGCTGGCGGAAGATATCAGCGACTGGGAGGCCTGCCTGGAGATCATCGATTTTCTCTATGCCGAACTCGACCGCCGGCTGACGCAGATCCGACCCGACAGACAGGTGGCGCGTCAGGGCGTCAAACTGAAGTTCAGTGATTTTCAGCAGACCACCCAGGAGCATATCTGGCCGGTGCTGAATAAAGAGGACATGATCGCCATCGCCCGCAAGACCTGGGATGAGCGCCGCGCCGGGCGCGGTGTGCGGCTGGTGGGACTGCACGTGACGATGGTGGATCCCCAGCTGGAACGTCAGCTCCTGCTGGGTTTATAAGTCAGCCTCACCCGCCGGCAGGGCTGACGCCAGATTACTTCTTATATTTCGCGGCCAGGGTGGCGAACCACGGCGCGACAAAATCCTCATTGCTGCCCCAGCCCGGAATGATTTTGTTCAGCGAGGCGACGTTAACTGCGCCAGGCTGGCTGTTCAGCTGCTGCTGAGAGATTGACGCCGCTTTAAACTGATACGTCGCTGGTGTCTCTTCACCGGCAATCTTCTTCGCCACCAGCCGCATATTGACCGCGCCAATGGTTTTAGGATCGACCGCCACCGTCTGCACCCACGGGCTGTTTTTCTCACGCATCAGCTGCAAATCCTGGTTCGAGACATCGATGCTATAGAGCTTGATCTCGGTCCGGCCATTCTCCTGCAGCGCCTTGTAAGCCCCCTGGCTGAACGCATCCCAGGCTCCCCAGATGGCGTCGATTTTCCCTTTCGGGTATTTCGCCAGAATCGCACCAATCTTGTTGGCGGTGTCGCCCTGCACGTCAGTTGAAACGGCCCCAATCGACTCCAGCTGATGAATGCCCGGATTCTCTTTCAGCAGTTTTTCATACACCACCTGACGGCGCTCCATCGGCGGGAAACCGGCGACCCACAGCTTGACGATATTCGCCTTGCCGTGGAAATCGTTGATCAGCTGGCCCAGCGACAGCTGCGCCAGCGAGGCATCATCCTGAGCGGTAACGGTGACGCCGGGAATCGGGCTCTCCACCGGGGTATCAAACACCGACAGTTTGATGCCTGCATCGGCAATCCGCTTCACCAGCCCGCTGGCGTAGGGCGCCTTTCCGTGCGACAGCACGATGCCGTCATACTTCTGGCTGATCGCCTGATTAACGAAGTCCTGGAAGCGCGCGTCGTCGCCGTTGCTGAGGAAGGTACTGACCTTAAAGCCAAGCTGGCGACCCTGCTGAATAGCACCGGCAACAAACTGGGTGGTGTTGTCATCGGAGCCGAGATTGCGGATCACCGCAATGCGGATGGGGCCGTCATGACCCGCGATGGCCGCTGGCACCGGGGTGACGGTCTCCGCGAAGGCGGCGCTGGCGTTCAGCAGGCTCAGGGCCAGCAGCGAGAGCGTTATTTTTTGCATTGTTATCAACTCCGGTAGACGCGCCTCAGCGGCGCTGGATATAGGTGATCGCCAGTGCTAAAGCCAGCACCAGCCCTTTGATGATGTCCATGGCGTAGTAGGGCACAGAGAGCATGACCAGGCCGTTCTGCAGCACGCCCAGGATCACCGCGCCGACCAGCGTGCCGAGCGCATTCGGCTTGCCGGAGCCCGCCAGTGAGAAGCCTATCCACGCCGCCGCGACCGCGTCCATCAGGTAGCCGCTGCCGGCATTGACCTGAGATGAACCGATGCGCGAGGCGAGCAGAATGCCGCCCAGGCCCGCCAGCAGGGAGGCGATGACGTAAGCCAGTACCCGGTAGCGGGTGGTGCGGATGCCAGAGAGGCGCGCCGCTTCCGGATTGCCGCCCAGCGCATACATCCGGCGACCATGTTTGGTCAGGGAGAGCGCCAGCTGTGCCGCGACGGTCACCACCAGCATGATGATGACAATGGTCGGCACCTGACCGAGCAGGCCAAACGCCGCCGGAATGGTGCCTTCCGCCATATCACCGCTCGGCAGCACCATGTTCTCGGTGATCGACCCGCCAAAGCTGTAGGTCATTGCCACCCCCTGAATCACGAACAGGGTCGCCAGCGTCGCCAGCATGTCGGGGATGCGCAGGATCACAATCAGGAAGGCGTTGAACAGCCCGACCAGCGTGCAGAGCGCCAGGGTAATCAGAATCGCGGTGGTAGTGCCAAAGCCGTACCAGACAAACAGCGAAATCACCAGCGCGTTAGCCAGCGAGGCGGTCGAGCCGACCGACAGATCAAAGCCGCCGACGGTCAGGGAGATAGAGACGCCAACGGCAATGACCGTCACAATCGCAATCGAACGCAGAATGTTGATGATGTTATTGGGTTCAAGGAAGCTGTCGGAAGCCAGCCCAAAAGCGGCGATCAGGATCACCACCGTGAGCAGCATGCCCCATTTATAGAGAAAGTCGAATAGCTGGTGATGCCACGGGGTGGCGGTCAGTTTAAGATGGGTCTCTTTGCTGCTCACGCAGGGGTTCCTCCGGTGGAATAGAGCAAAAGCGTCTCTTCGGTGACGTCGTCTGCAGCCAGTTCAGCCACAATGCGTCCATCCCAGAGCACGCAAATCCGGTCGCATAAGCCGACCAGTTCAGAAAATTCACCCGACGCGTAGATAATCCCTTTCCCTTCCCGCGCCAGGCTGTCGATGAGGGTAAACAGTTCGGTTTTGGCTTTGATATCGACGCCTTTGGTCGGCTCATCGAAAATCAGCACGTCGGCGTTATTGCGCAGCCATTTGCCGATCGCCACTTTCTGCTGATTGCCGCCCGACAGGCGGCGCAGCGTCTGAGCCGGACCGGTGGTGCGCACCTGCAGCTGCCGGATAATCTGCTCGGCCCAGCGCCACGCCTGGCGATGACCAAACAGGCTCCAGCGCGAAAAGCTGTCATCCGCGCTGACGCTGAGGTTCATCGCGACCGACTCATCAATAAAGATCCCCTCTTTGCGCCGCTCCTCCGGCACCAGCGCCATGCGACGGCTGACCGAATCGTGCGGCGAGCGGGGCTGCCACGGCTGACCGTGCAGTTCACCCCGGCTGACGCGACTTTGTGTGGCGCCGAACAGGGCTTTGCAGAGTTCGGTTTTCCCCGCGCCGGCCAGGCCGGCAATGCCCAGAATCTCCCCTTTGTGCAGGCGCAGCGAGATAGCCTGCAGCCGCTGCGCATCGTGAAGTCCCTCCACCGCCATCAGCAGCGGCTGCGCCTGCTGTGGACGACGCGGCGGGAAGATGTCGGTCAGCTGATGACCCAGCATCTTCTCAACAATCTGCTCTCCGCTCAGCGCGGCCATCGGGCCGGTTTCAATCAGGCGGCCGTCGCGCAGCACCGTCAGACGGTCACAGATGGCTTTCAGTTCATGGATGCGGTGAGAGATAAAGACCACGCCGATGCCGCTGGCCTGCAGGCGACGCACCACGGCAAACAGTCGCTCACTTTCATGCTGGTCCAGCGGGGCGGTGGGTTCGTCCAGTATCAGGAAGCGGCAGTGGTGCGACAGCGCCCGCGCTAACAGAATCTGCTGCTTTTCCGCCAGCGTGCAGCGCTCCACCAGCCGGTTAACATCCAGCGGCACATCGAGCTGAGCCAGCAGCGCCCGCGCCTGACGGCGGATCTCTCCCCAGCGATAGCGGTGACCCGGCTCGGCCAGTCGGTCCAGCAGGATGTTTTCCGCCACGCTGAGCTGCGGCACCAGTGCCACATCCACTTCCTGCTGAACCAGATGAATGCCCAGCTGCTTAGCCTCGCGCGGTGTGCGAATGGAGACCGGCTGGCCATCAAGCAGGATCTCGCCGCTGTAGTGGCTGTGCGCGCCGGACAGGATCGCCATCAGCGTGGATTTGCCCGCTCCGTTCGCACCGGTGAGCGCATGAACCGAATGGCCTTCACTGCGGAAATCCACCGACGATAGCGCGGCAAACCCGCCAAAAGCGATGGAGATGTTACGCATCTCAAGGCAGTTTAACCCTGGCATGTGATGACTCTCCTGAAGAATGAGTGGCCGCATTTTTTCCTGAACCTTCAGGCGCGGCAACAGCCGAAAGCGCATAAGCTAGCACGAAATCTTATTAGCCATCCAGACATCCGGACATAATGGCGGCTATAACCAGCGAAGCGCGGGAACATGGCGGAATAGCGAGGGAAAACGAAAAGAAGGCAGCGAATTATGCTGGGGGAAAGTGGCAGGCATAAAAAAACCAGGCCGGAGCCTGGTTCATTTTTCTGACGACCGGATTACTTTTCTGGCACCACGTTCAGCAGGGTGGTCAGCAGTTTCCAGTAAAGGCCAACGCTTTCAATATGCACCTGCTCATCAGGCGAGTGCGGCCCGGTAATGGTCGGCCCAATCGACACCATATCCATGTTCGGGTAAGGCTTCTTGAACAGACCACACTCCAGACCGGCGTGGATCACCTGAATGTTCGGCGTCTTGTCGAACAGGGCGATGTAGGTCTGACGGGTCAGCGCCATGATGGCGGAGTCCGCATCCGGCTGCCAGCCAGGGTAGCCGCCTTTCGCTTTGGTCTGCGCACCGGCCAGCTGGCCCAGTGACGTCAGCATCTGCACCACATAATCGCGGCCCGTGTCGATCAGCGAGCGGATCAGGCAGTTGATCTCGGCGTGATCCTCTTCCATCGTCACCACACCGATATTCAGTGACGTTTCAACCACGCCTTTCGCCACGTCTGAATTGCGGATCACGCCGTTTGGCGTGCTGTTCAGCAGGTTCAGGAAGCGATCGCGGCTGTCAGCGCTCAGGGCGGCACCCTGATGCGCCAGCGGCTCGGTGACCAGGGCGATGTTCGGCTCTTTGATACCGTGCTCGTTCTGGATGGCGCTCAGGAACTGCGCTGCTGCTGATTTCAGCGCATCCGCTTTGTGGCTTTCAACCGCAACGGTCGCAAAGGCTTCACGCGGAATGGCGTTGCGCAGTGTGCCGCCGGTGAAGGTCAGCAGACGCAGATCCAGTTCAGCCGCGTGGGCCGCCAGGAAGCGCGCCAGCAGCTTGTTGGCGTTGCCGAGACCCATGTGAATATCGGCGCCGGAGTGACCGCCACGCAGCCCTTTCAGCGTCAGCTTCAGGGTCTGGAACTCAGCAGGCACGGCCTCACGGGTCAGCGGCAGGGAGGAGACGAAGTCGATACCGCCCGCGCAGCCCATGTAGATCTCACCTTCCTCTTCAGAGTCGGTGTTGATCAGGATTTCGGCCTGCAGCCAGTTGGGCTGAAGACCGAATGCGCCATCCATGCCGGTCTCTTCGGTCATGGTCAGCAGCACTTCCAGCGGGCCGTGCGTCAGGCTGTTGTCAGCCAGCACCGCCAGCGCCGAGGCCATACCGATGCCGTTATCGGCACCCAGCGTCGTGCCGCGCGCTTTGACCCACTCGCCATCAATCCACGGTTGAATCGGGTCTTTGGTAAAGTCATGCACGGTGTCGTTATTCTTCTGCGGCACCATGTCGAGGTGCGCCTGCAGCGCGACCGGGGTCCGGTTTTCCATGCCAGCGGTGGCGGGCTTGCGAATCAGGATGTTGCCGACCTGATCGCGCTCACACCAGAAGCCCTGCTCTTTAGCCCAGCCGGTGATGTAGCTCGCCAGCGCTTCTTCGTGAAAAGAGGGGTGAGGAATAGAGCAGATCTTAGCGAAAATATCCCACAGCGGCTGTGGAGAGAGTTGAGACAATTCAGACACGACAGGTCTCCTGTGTCAGTGTACCGGCGAGGCCGGACATCGCGAGTTTCCAGTGAAAAATCGCCGTCAGAGAATCTGACGAGCCAGGCCCGAGAATATCACTGTTTTTCACCGGGTGCGCTCCCGGACGCGCTAAAAAGCCGCAACCAGCGCGCGGGTGCTGGTTTTTAGCGCGTCAACTCCTTATAATCTCGCGCAACCTTTTCCCCGTTGCACATTTTTAAGCCACTTCGGTTGGCTGGGATTTCTATTCTATGAGCGAAAAATACGTCGTCACCTGGGACATGCTTCAGATTCATGCCCGTAAACTCGCCCAGCGTCTGCTGCCTGTTGAACAGTGGAAAGGCATCATCGCGGTGAGCCGTGGCGGTCTGGTACCGGCTTCGCTGCTGGCACGTGAACTGGGTATCCGCTATGTCGATACCGTCTGCATCTCCAGCTATGACCACGATCATCAGCGTGAAATGAAAGTGCTGAAGCGCGCAGAAGGCGACGGTGAAGGCTTCATCGTGATCGATGACCTGGTGGACACCGGCGGAACGGCGCAGGCGATTCGTGAGATGTACCCGAAAGCGCGTTTCTGCACCATTTTCGCAAAACCGGCCGGTCGCTCGCTGGTTGACGATTACATCGTCGATATCCCGCAGGATACCTGGATCGAGCAGCCGTGGGATATGGGCGTGGTCTACATCCCGCCGATTGTAAAAAGCTGATTACGCCATCCTCACGTCACAACGCCCGGTTTTCCGGGCGTTGTGCTTTCTGAGCCTCGCACCCCGAATTGCCGTACAGTACACTTAGCCATCGCCGTTTCTGTTGCAGGAGAAGTGAGAATGACGAGCAAAAACCTTAGCGAGGAGCTGTTCAAACCCCGCTTCAAACATCCTGAAACCTCTTCCCTGGTGCGTCGTCAGCATCATGCCACCCCGGATGTGCACTCCACGCTGGACGGAGAGAGCCAGCAGGGCTGGTATCGGATGTTGAATAAGCTGATGTGGACCTGGCGCGGCCTGACACCGCAGGAGATCAGCGAAGTGCTGGCCCGTATCGCCATCAGCAAGGTTGAGCATACCGATGAGACGCTGCTCGATACGGTGATCGGTTTTCGCAGCGGCAACTGGCATTTCGAGTGGTGCAGACAGGCGGGGATCTGGCAGCAGAAGGCGCTGGAATCTGGCGACGACAGTGAGTCAGGCGACTTCTGGCTGCATGCGGCGCACCTTTACAGCGTCGCCGCCTATCCCTACATAAAAGGGGATGAGCTGGCCGATCAGGCACAGACGCTGGCCAATCGCGCCTATGAAGAGGCGACGCAGCGCCTGCCCGGTGAACTGAAGACCCTGACCTTCGCCATCGCGGGCGGCAGCCCGGTCACCGGCTTTCTGCACATGCCGCCGGGCGTCGAAGCCCCTTATCCCACCGTGCTGTTCTGCGGCGCGCTCGACTCGTTACAGAGCGATCACTACCGTCTTTTCCATGATTATCTGGCGCCACGCGGCATCGCGATGCTGACCATTGATGTGCCGTCCGTGGGTAACTCGGTGAAATGGACGCTGAATCAGGACACCAGCTTCCTGCATCAGCAGGTGCTGCGTGACCTGACCAATGTGCCCTGGGTCGATCATACGCGTGTGGCGGCGTTTGGTTACCGCTTCGGTGCCAACGTGGCCGTTCGGCTGGCCTATCTTGAATCGCAGCGGCTGCGGGGCGTTGCCTGTCTGGGACCGATTGTACACGCGCTGCTGACGCAGACGGCGCTGCAGGATAAGATCCCGGATATGTACATGGACATGCTGGCGAGCCGTCTCGGCATGGCCACCGCCTCTGACAGCGCGCTGCGCACCGAACTCAATCGCTATTCGCTGAAAACTCAGGGACTGCTGGGACGTCGCACGCCCACGCCGATGCTTTCGGGCTACTGGCAAAACGACCTCTTCAGCCCGGAGGAGGAGAGCAGGCTGATCGCCCGCTCCTCATCGGACGGGAAAGCCCTGCTGATTCCGGTGAAGCCGGTGATGGCCAGTTTCGACAAAGCGCTGAATGAGATTTGCGACTGGCTGGAGAAGCGTTTAAAAAGGTAACTGGCAAAATTTTCACTGTTTGCTACAACTAGTAGCGGAATTTTTCCGGGCTGCCCGGAAATCAGGGCTGTATAGCGGTCAAAACCAATGGAGAATCAGCATGACGTTACCAAGTGGTCATCCCCGCAGTCGCCTGCTTAAGCGTTTTACCGAGCTTGGACCTTATATTCGCGATGGGAAATGTGGCGAAACCCGTTTCTTCTTCGACTGCCTGGCTGCCTGCGTTAATGTGAAACCCGCACCGGAACTGCGTGAGTTCTGGGGCTGGTGGATGGAACTGGAAGCGCAGGCTGACCACTTTACCTATGTCTACCACATCGGCCTGTTCGATAAAGAGGGTGACTGGTCGGTGGCAACCATCAAGGGCAAAGAGAACACGGCGCGCGTGGAGGAGACCTTACGTAACTTCCATACCCGTCTGAAGGCGATGCTGAAGGAGTTAGATCTGGACCTTATTCCGGCCAGCGACTTCGATGAGAAACCGGTGAAGCTGAGCGCCTGAGTCAGCGGAAAAGGGCGGCCTGACCTCGTCGTCAGCGTGCTGAGAAGCCTGAAGCAGAGTGAAACTGGCCGCGATAACGAAACCTGATGCGCAGGGAACCGGGTCAGAAAAGGAAAGCGTCCCGCGCCAGGGACGGCGCGGGCCGAGCGGCCAGGGATTGGCTTAAGCGACTTTCCGTTCTGACCCGGTTCCCTGAGCGGGCTCGATCTCACCGCAGCCTGAGTCAGATTGATTAACAACAAAAGGGCGAGTGAAAACTCGCCCTTTTTTATGCTGTGACCGGCGTGCCGCAACCGCCACATCAGAACTGGTAAGTCATCCCCACCGCGACGATGTCATCGTTGTTGAGCGACAGCGCGTTGTCATCATCCAGCTGGTTGATTTTGTAATCCACGAAGGCCGACATATTTTTGTTGAAGTAATAGGTCGCACCGACGTCGATATATTTCACCAGATCCACATCGCCGATACCGTTTTCGATATCTTTGCCTTTGGTCTGCACATAGCCAATAGACGGACGCAGGCCGAAATCGAACTGATACTGCGCCACCAGTTCGATGTTCTGCGCTTTGTTGGCTGCGCCCGCAACGGAGGCACCCGTGTTGCGGTTGGTGCCGCTGATGGGCGTCATGTTGCGGGTGTCGGTGTAGATCGCCGCCAGGTAGACGCTGTTGGCATCATACTTCACGCCTGCGCCCCAGGAGTCGGCACGGTCACCGCCGCCATAGGCGCGCGCCTGCTGCTGGTTAGTACGGTCGGAGGAGGTGATGGCACTCATCAGGCTCACGCCGCTATCACCCAGCGCATAGCCCAGTGAGGCGCCGTAACCGTCGCCGTTCTGACGGTTAATATCGGTGCGGCTGTTGGCGCTGGTGGCGTCGTTTTTGCCCTGATACTGCAGCGCAAATTTCAGTCCATCCACCAGACCAAAGAAGTTGTTATTACGGTAAGTGGCGACGCCGGTGGCGCGCTGAGTCATGAAGTTATCTGAACGGGCCGTGCCGTCACCGCCAAATTCCGGGAATACGTCGGTCCAGGCCTCAACGTCATACAGCACACCGTAGTTGCGGCCATAGTCCACCGAACCGTACTGCGAAAATTTCAGACCGGCAAAACCGAGGCGGGTTTTGTTGCCATTGTTGGCGTCGCTGCCTTCGGAGTTATTGACGTTGTACTGATATTCCCACTGACCATAACCGGTCATCAGGTCATTAATCTGTGTCTGACCTTTAAAGCCGATACGGGTATAGGACTTGTCACCATCTGCGCTGGCGTTATCGCTGAAGTAATGTTCCGCTTTCACTTTGCCGTATAGGTCCAGCTTGTTGCCATCTTTGTTATAGATTTCGGCAGCCTGCGCGGCAGAAGCCAGCATCAGCGTAGAGAGGAGCATGGCCAGTGTGCTTTTCTTCATTTGCTATCAATCCCAATGTGAGCGCCGTGTGAACGCCGTAAAAAAATGAAAGTTTTTGTAAAGCACCGACTTTTTACCCGTCCGAGATGAACTTTTTATGACGTTTTTCCTGATTTCTTGTTAACGGTGAACTTTTGGTCTACGCCCCTGTCCGCGTAATTTCGTGCTTTTCCCCCGCTGGCTGTTGGCTTCCTTATCGACTCCTGTTAAAACGTCCTTTCGTAAAAATTTTTCACTACGGCAGGAAATATGAGTGGCAGTCAGACCTTAGTGGTCAAGTTGGGTACCAGCGTTCTTACCGGCGGATCGCGCCGGTTAAATCGGGCGCACATGGTGGAACTGGTTCGGCAGTGTGCGCAGCAGCACGCCGCAGGCCACCGCATTGTGATCGTCACCTCCGGCGCAATGGCCGCCGGACGCGAACATCTGGGTTACCCCGAACTGCCGCCGACCATCGCCTCAAAGCAGCTGCTGGCTGCGGTGGGGCAGAGCCGTCTGATTCAGCTGTGGGAACAGCTTTTCTCTATCTACGGAATCCATATCGGCCAGATGCTTCTGACCCGCGCCGACATGGAAGATCGCGAACGCTTCCTCAATGCCCGCGACACGCTGCGTGCGCTGCTGGACAACCACATTGTGCCGGTCATCAACGAGAACGACGCCGTCGCCACCGCGGAAATCAAAGTGGGTGACAACGACAACCTCTCGGCGCTGGCGGCGATGCTTGGCGGAGCCGACAAGCTGCTGCTGCTGACCGATCAGCAGGGACTGTTCACCGCCGATCCGCGCAATAATCCCGACGCTGAGCTGATCAGTGATGTCCATGTGATTGATGACGCGTTACGTTCCTTAGCAGGCGGCAGCGTCTCCGGGCTGGGCACCGGCGGAATGTCAACCAAGCTTCAGGCCGCGGATGTGGCCTGTCGCGCCGGCATCGACGTCATCATCGCGTCAGGCAGCCGCACCGGCGTGATCAGCGATGTGATTGAGGGGAAACCGGTGGGCACGCGCTTCCATGCGCAGCAATCGCCGCTGGAAAACCGCAAGCGCTGGATTTTCGGGGCACCCCCGGCCGGTGAGCTGACCGTCGATGATGGTGCGCTGGCGGCCATCATCGAACGCGGCAGCTCGCTGCTGCCGAAAGGGATCCGCGCCATCCAGGGAAATTTCTCGCGCGGTGAAGTGATCCGCATTCGCAGCCTGCAGGGCAGGGACATCGCCCACGGGGTTTCACGCTACAACAGCGACGCAATGCGGATGATCGCCGGGCATCACAGCCAGCAGATCAGCGACATTCTGGGTTATGAATATGGCCCGGTGGCGGTTCACCGCGACGACATGATCGTCAGTTAAGGAGCGGACAATGCTTGAAGAGATGGGAAAAGCGGCGCGTGCCGCAGCGTATACCGTGGCCGATCTGTCGACGGCGGAAAAGAACCAGGTGCTGATGACCATTGCCGACTACCTGGAGGCGGAAAGCGCCGAGATTCTGGCGGCTAACGCGCTGGACTTAGCCGATGCGCGTCAGAATGGCATGAGCGCCGCGCTGATGGATCGGCTGACGCTCAATCCGGAGCGGCTGAGCAGCATTGCCAGCGATGTGCGCAAAGTCTGCCAGCTCGCCGATCCGGTCGGCCAGCTCATTGATGGCGGGCAGCTCGACAGCGGGTTGCGCATCGAACGTCGTCGTGTGCCGCTGGGTGTGGTGGCCGTGATTTATGAGGCGCGGCCAAACGTCACCGTGGATGTTGCCAGCCTCTGCCTGAAAACCGGTAACGCCGCGATTCTGCGCGGCGGAAAAGAGACCTGGCGCACCAATGCGGCCACCGTGCGGGTGATCCAGAAGGCGCTGCAACAGCACGGACTACCGGCGGCAATTGTTCAGGCCATTGAGAACCCCGATCGTGAACTGGTGAATCAGCTGCTGAAGCTGGATCGCTACGTCGATATGCTGATCCCGCGCGGCGGAGCTGGCCTGCACAAGCTGTGCCGGGAAAACTCCACCATTCCGGTGATCACCGGCGGCATCGGCGTCTGCCATATCTACATTGATGAGACGATGGCGATCGAACCGGCGCTTGATCTGATCGTCAACGCCAAGAAACAGCGTCCCAGCGCCTGTAACTCGCTGGAGACTCTGCTGGTGGATCAGGCTATGGCCGATCGTTTCCTGCCCGCTTTCAGCGCGCGTATGGCGCAGGAGGCGATCGCGCTGCATGCTGACAGCAACGTGCTGGCGCAGCTGCAGCAGGGGCCGGCATCGGTCTCGCTGGTCAATCCGCAGCAGTATGACGACGAGTGGCTGTCGCTGGATCTCAACGTCCGGTTAGTGGCGAATATGGATGAGGCGATTGATCACATCCGCACGCACGGCACGCAGCACTCGGATGCCATTCTGACCCGCGACACCCGCAAGGCAATGCGCTTTGTACGCCAGGTTGACTCGTCAGCCGTCTATGTCAACGCCAGCACCCGCTTCACCGATGGCGGGCAGTTCGGTCTGGGGGCTGAAGTGGCAGTGAGTACGCAGAAACTGCATGCGCGCGGTCCGATGGGATTAGAGGCGCTGACCACCTATAAATGGATAGCCTGGGGCGACGATACGCTCCGCTCATAATTGCGATAATTTTTAACAAAACGGGAGTCTTTTACAGGCTCCCGTTTTTTTTAGCGTCTCTTTTTCGGGCCAGTGAAAGATAGGATTTTCTGCGCTTCAGTTTCAATTCCGTTCCGGTCACCTTATCGCAGGCCAGATTGCTGGCTGAATTTCACGCAATTTCTTACGGAACATTCCTGAAACACAAGGCGCTATGCGGCCTGAGGCAATATTTTTTGTCCCGTCGCAGGCTGAAGCGGATAATGATAATCAGGAACGCTTGATAAAGCGGTTAGGTAGTAAACGAGCGGTAATATAAAATGAACTGGTAGCAATAATGAAAATAACATCCAGTATCTCTTCTATGGCTGATTATTAACTAATGGTTAAAAAAGAAAGTACAAAACAAGCTTTCACCGCCAGGCTGATAGCGGCCTGTGAGAGTGCCGGCATTGCCGGACATGGACGGAACAAACAGGTTGCCAGCGCCCTGCAGAAGCAGGGCTGTAAAATTTCAACGCCGGGAGTGTGGAAGTGGTTTAACGCGCAGTCAGTGCCTGATGATGGCAACTTACTGGCGCTCAGCGAGCTGCTGGGCGTCCGGGTGGAGTGGCTGCAATATGGGATGGATCAACCCGCAGAGCCGGTGACGCTGAACACGTTTGCCGCCCGGAAAAATGTGTTCCGGGTGGACAGTCTGGACATTGGTCAGCGCAGTGCGGCGGGCCTGCCCGCGCGGGACGAGTTTGTCGAAACCATCCAGGCGATTGAATATGGCCCGGATGAGGCGCGGGTGCTGTTCAACGGTCGCCCGGCGGAAAACATCCGGTTAATCGCGATTAACAGCGACTCGATGGCGGACACCTTTGCGCCGCGCGATCAGCTGTTTGTCGATATCAGCGTGCGGATGTTTGATGGCGACGGCATCTACATCTTTACCCTTGACGAGCAGCTCTACCTCAAGCGTCTGCAACTTCAGCATAAGAAAATTGCTGTGATATCAGACAATAAACGTTATGAGACCTGGTATCTCAATCATGATGACGTCACCAGCCTGAAGGTTCTGGCAAAAGTGATCATGAGCCAGGCGCGACAGTATCAAATCCTCGGCTGAGCCCGCCTTTATGGCGTTTCTCAGGCGGGCCGCAAAAAAATAATCGGCATAAATTCATAAATTTAACCAGTGGTAAATAAAAAATTAACCAACAGTGTTTGATAATGCATAAGAACCTGTTAATAATTTGGATATGGATGAACAACGCCGTTCTTTCAGGGATGAGCCGCTCTTAAACAATTGAGGCGCTGCACAAGCGCGAATCATACCACCCAAAAGTCAGTGAACTTTGGGATGGGGTGGATGCGCAAAATGCAGCGTCGTCAGATGCCGTTTATTTCCCCTTCGCTTACTTTCCACCTGGCTGCTAACGCAGCCGGGGGGCGAGCGTGCGATCGTGAATCGCGACATTCGGGCCCGTTCGGTTCGCCGAAAGCTCGCGCCTGCCACCCCATCGCCAAAGACTCATTCACAGGAGGAGTTATGGCGATAATTCACTATGGCAAAAGCGTTTTTGTGGGCAACGCACGTACTCGTCGCCATCGGCGGCGCCAACCTCTCAGCAGCCTGAAACAGAGTATCGACCAGGCCCTGAACTCTCCAGCTGAAACACCTGGCCTGCGGCGCGCAGAACAAATCTGCCAGCGTCAGGTTATCCCGCGCGTGGATCGCGCGATTACTGCACCCCGCATCATCAGCAAAGAAACTCCCGCTTTCGACAACTGCTGTCTGCCTCACGTCCATCTCTACGCCGTGAGCTGAAGCGCAAAAAAACACACCTTTTCGTTCCGGATAACGCTTTGCGTTCTCCAGCTTTCGCTGGGCGTAATCTGCTGAATTACTGTTCAGTTTTGCTGCAGGGTGAGCAGGGCATTCTGCTGCGCCGGACAGGGTAATGATCAGTGGGCGTTATGTATTTCTGTTCACAGGGCTGAATGGGTTTAACCCGCCATTGAGGAGTCGTTATGAGCCAGATAATCGCAGTACTGAACTTTGAAGAAGGGTATGTCGACGCGCCTTACCTCGACACGCTGGGGTTCCCCACGGTGGCCGGTGGCATCCGCATCGGACCCAAGGGCGCTTCGCTGAACAACTATGCGTTCCGGGTGCCACGGCGCGTCGGGGATGTCTGGAAGCAGTGCATTCTCGAAAACAAAATTCAGGAGATGCAGAGCCGGGAACTGCTGCGTAACGCGCTGGCAAAGTGCAATGACGCCCGCACCGATGTGTTGCTGAGCATGGCGTATCAGCTGGGCGTCGACGGGGTCATGCAGTTTAAAAACATGCTCAGCGCCATTGTGGCTGAGAAGTTTGATGAGGCGGCGGACGCGATGATGAACAGCCTGTGGGCCCGTCAGACACCGGGCCGGGCCAGACGTCACGCCGAGATGATGCGCAGCGGAACCTATGCGGTTTACAGGGGGTTGCTATGAGATGGCTCATGTTTCTGGTCGCCGTGCTGACGGCGATCATCATCCTGCTGCTGTTGCAGCGTTTCACCACCCTCCAGTTTGTCTCGCACGCCCGCCTGCTCTTCAGAACCTGGTCAGTCTGGCTGGCGTCGCTGGGATCGATGCTCAGCGCCTGGGCGCAATCCTTTCCTTCTGCCGCCGTTGATGCCTGGAGCGTGCTGCCGGAGGACGTCAAAACGATTCTGCCGCACAACTATCTGGGGCTGGTCGGCGCCTTCATGGTGGCGATGGGCGTCATCGCCCAGTTTGTTCGTCAGAAAAACCTGCTGAACGAGAAGCAGAAGGCCGGAGGAACGCAGCCATGACGCTGATTACAACATTACTGGGCGGCGGCTGGCGCTGGCTTGCCGCGCTGGCCGCCGTTATTGCGGCACTGGGGGCTACTTATTTTGGTGGCAGGAAAGTGGGCAAAGTGCAGCAAAAAGCGCGGAACGACGTCGATAACGCGCAACAGGAGGCGGCCCGCGTGACTGCGGTGGCGCAACAGCAACAACATAACCGCGAGGAGGCTAACCGTGTGGCGACTGATAACCACAGCCTTGATGACGCTGCTGCTCGCGACAAGCTGCAGCAGTCGAAATACCACAAACCCTGAGCCGGTGGCGATCACCGACTCTGCCTGCGTTCTTTTTTCCCCTCTTTATACCTACGGCGATGACGCGCAAAAAATGGACGTTCGTACGGTGCGCGCCATCAACACCCACAACGACATGTGGGACACCCTTTGCGGCCATCCGGCTGCGGCGAAGTAGTGCGCTGATGGTCAGCGCGATATCCCAGTAATCCTGAGGAGGATTCTATGATCGAAGTTAACTCTTTTGCTGAACTGCGTACCACAGTCCCACCAAAATCAGGTGAAGTGGCGAGCCTGAAACGTTATTACGACAAAGATTCCAGCTTCCGTGGCGGCGCTGATTTTGTCGGCTTCCTCAGCACCACCCCGCTGAAGGATGATGGGGGTACGGTGGCGGTGGGGAACGGTTTCTACTGGAAGCGCACCATCAACGATCCCACTGAAGTGAATATCCTGCACTTCGGTGCGAAAGGGGATGGTGTTACCGATGATACCGACGCCTTTATGCGGATGCTGGCATGGACACAGAGCTATAACACCTACGTGAAATCGCTGCCGGTGCGTTTTCCGGGTGGCCGCTTCCTGATTTCACCCATCGATCTCAGCGCGACGGAGACGGCGTTTTTTGGTATCCAGGGTGATGACAGCGATCTCGGATCGTCACCGCGTACCACCATCATTTCCGACAAAAGCGCCAATACGGTATTTAAAGTTAATGCGCGCCGAATCGTTATCAAAGGCATCTGCTGGCATGGACAGGCTAATGCCGGAACCGTCGACACCACTGCTAAAGTCACCGTCACGCCAGAGCAGTGCAGCAACGTTCAGCCGTTCTTTGAAAACACGATTGTGGGCGGCCAGATCGTCAATATCTACTGCTTCAAGGCGCAAAGCACCGGCGGGACCGTCTTTAAGCTGCAGGATACGCTCGACAGTAAGTTTGATCAGGTCTACAGCTCAAGCACCTTCTCACGCGTGTTTGATGTTGGCTGGTCAAACACACCGAAGGGGAACTGGGACCACTCAACTGCGATTGAGTTGTGCAACGCCAACTTCCAGTCGGGCTATGGTGACGCCACGCTCTATATGCCGCGCGTGACCCAGGGGATCATGCGCAACGTCTGGATTGAGCACACCACCAACCCGGGGGATCTGTCGGACGGCGGCTGGACCATCGATACGCTCAACATTGAAGATTGCGGCACGCCGCTCAATCTCAACAATGCGCGCGTTCTGATGCGTCATATCAACCTGCAGGCCGGGGCGAAAATCACCAATGACGTGGCCGGCAATAAGTGGCTGTCGACCTTTGAATATGGCTATCGTCGGGATGAAAACTACGGCTCCTTCCTGACCGGTTCACTGCGCGCTGGCTATTACAGCGGCTATAAAGTGGTGAACAACACCGACACCGATAACTGGTATCGGCTGGGTCAGCTCTATTTCCCGGCGCCTAACCAGCAGTGGGTGATGGAGTTAATCGGGAAAGCGGACGCCACCACGCCCTCCGGCACCGCCGGTTCGCCGGTTAACGTCGTCGGTACGGGTAAGACGCTGATCAACCTGCAGCGTCTGGAGACGGTCTGGGCCGATGCGTACCACATGGGGCAGCCGTCGGTGCTGGACATCCGCTATGGCCGGGTAGGGACTACCTATGCCGTTATCTGGGTCAAGCTGAAAGCCAACAGCGGCGAGACGATGTTCAACCTGAAGACCACCGGGCCGACCCGTTTCGACACCGGCTCCTGTTCGCTGTTCCAGTCCGACATGTCCGTGGTGACAGACGTCACCAAAGTCGGCTCCCTGAAACCCGCGGCACGCTTCGGCATGCACAACGGACTGGCGGGCATCGGGGCCAACGAAAAAGGCGTGGTTACACTCGCTACCGCAGCGGGAACACCCGCCAACAAGACCGCGCCAACGGGGTTTGTGCTGATCAATATCAACGGCGTTGACCGCAAGGTCCCTTACTACGATTGATGATCGGCATGTTTTGGGCGAGGCTCCGGCCTCGCCCTTTTTTGATCGGCCGTCAGAAACCGCAACGGCACCCCGGCGATACTGACAGCGCGCGGTAAAACCGATAAGGTCATGGTCAGCGCAGATAAAACCCAGATATGAGGAGAAAAAGAGGATGAAAAGAGGTGTTATCGCGGCGGTGCTGGCTGCCGTTCCGCTGTTCGCGAGTGCCGCGGCCCCAACCTATCTGTATGATTTTATCCAGAACAAACAGACCGGCCAGGCGTATCACAAGCTCATCGCGGCACACGCTTTTCCGGCATGGGTTAAGCAGGGCGGCACCAGTACCCCGGCCACGGAGGTCACCATTAAGGGGGTGAAGTATCAGGCGCTGTCGGGATGTAAGCCACACAACTGCCCGGCGCAGACGATTGCCATCCTCTACTCGCCGGAGAAGGGCGATATTCATGGCGTCTACTCCGATTATGATGAGAAAAGTCGGCGTCAGACGCTGACCTGGCTGAACCTCGATCCCACTGATGAGGGTGGGATGCGCAATAGCCTGCTGAGCGAGCTGAATGGCGACCTGGCACCCTGAGTCACGCTGGCAGACAGAGCAGAAGAGTGGCATGCGGGACGCATCGCTGAGACGTTTCCCCGCATGCCGGCCCGCTGAAACGGGCGGCCGCACAATTTGAGATTAATTTCAATTGCGGCTTGCGCCACCTGGTTAAGTGTGGCTTAATGAATCGTCGGTTTGATTAACAGACACTATCAAAGTAAGTAACCAAAGCAGTTCTCATCTCTAAGTTTGTCGCGAGACATCCCTTCTTTTTGAGTCTTCTCTTACGTTCTGATTAAAATCTGTTCTCAGGCCATTATGCCGGAAGGCTCGATATATTAAGGATTTAAGCATGTCTAACAAAATTCGCGGTACCGTTAAATGGTTTAACGCAGAGAAAGGCTTCGGTTTCATCTCTCCTCAGGACGGCAGCAAAGATGTATTCGTACACTTCTCTGCAATCCAGGGCACCGATTTCCGTTCATTAGACGAAGGTCAGCAAGTTGAATTCACAGTAGAAAATGGCGCCAAAGGCCCAGCTGCTGCGAACGTTGTTGGTCTCTAAGGACTGAAAATTACTTTTAAATGTCCACACTGTCATGGCTCACAGTTTCGTACATCACATTTTGATGTCACAAGAGCCAACCCGCATGGAGCGAAATGCATTTTCTGCAAATCTGTTGTTGTTCAGGTGAACACGGCAAGGATTGCGATTCAGAGCCAGCCTCGCGCACTCTGACAGGCTAGTGAGCTATATAGCGTTGTTGCATTTACAGTAATAAAAGGCTGCCTCTGGCAGCCTTTTTTGTTTCTGCTGTTGCCCGATTCGGAAACAGGCCCGCCGCAGCAGGCCGCTTCGGGCGTTAACGCAGTACCGGCTGCAGGGAGAGTTTACCGGTGTTAAACACGCTCATGGCCTGTGCCATCCGCTCTGCCTGATCCTGCAGCGCCTGTGACGCGGCTGAGGCTTCCTGTACCAGCGCGGCGTTCTGCTGGGTCACCGCTTCCATCTGGGTAATCGCCTGGTTGATTTCACTGATGCCGCTGCTCTGTTCGCTGCTGGCGATAGTGATTTCGCTCATGATGTTCGCCACGCTCTGCACGCTGTTCACCACCTCCCCGATAGTAGAACCCGCATGCGTGACCAGCTTGCTGCCCTCATCGACTTTCGCGACAGAGTCCTCAATCAGCACTTTGATCTCTTTTGCCGCTGACGCTGAACGCTGCGCCAGATTGCGCACTTCCGTCGCAACCACTGCAAAACCGCGACCCTGTTCGCCCGCACGTGCCGCTTCAACCGCCGCGTTCAGAGAGAGAATGTTCGTCTGGAAAGCGATGGAGTCGATAACGCTGATGATATCGACAATTTTCCGTGAGGAGAGCGCGATCGCTTCCATTTTCTCAATCACCTGCTCCATCACCACGCCGCCTTCACGCGCCACGCTGGAGGTTGCCGACACCAGATGATTGGCTTCACGCGCATTATCGGCGTTGTGCTTCACCGTCGAAGTCATCTGCTCCATGGCCGATGCGGTCTCTTCCAGCGAGCTGGCCTGCTGTTCGGTACGGGTAGAGAGATCGAGGTTGCCGCTGGAGATCTGATTCGAGGCCACCGCGATCGTGTCAGAGCCGGTGCGCACTTCGGTCACAATAGAGAGCAGGTTGTCGTTCATCCGCTGCAGCGCCTGCATCAGAATGCCGGTCTCATCACGCGAGGTGACCTGCATCTGCGAACTCAGATCGCCTGCGGCAACACGTTCAGCCACGTCAACCGCCGCCACCAGCGGACGCACGATAGAGCGTGTCAGGAAGTAGCCCAGCACAATGGAAGCCAGAATCGCCAGGGCGGAGAAAATCAGCGTGACCGTAATAGCCGACTGACCATTATCCATAATGCCCTGACCCTCACTGCGCAGCTGCGCGTCCTGGGAGTTGGCAAAATTAATGGCGTCCTGCAGGAATTTATTCTGTGTGGCGGTCATGGATTGCAGCACATAGGTGCTGGCAGCATCAAAATTACCCGCCTGTACCAGCGCCATCAGCTCGGCTTTCACCTTTTCGAAGGCCAGCGATGACGCGAGAAGACCGGCGATCTTTTTCTTACCCACCGGCGTGACCTGAATGGCCTCGATCTTCTTCATGGCGTTGTTAGTGCGTTGTGTCGCCTCTTCCAGCTGACCAAAGCGTTTCGCATTCTTTTCCGGGTGCAGCGTGTCGATCACCATGCCGCGCAGATATTTAATCTGATCGTTAACGCCGTCGCGCACATCAAAGGCCAGCCGGACCTTCACATAACGATCGTCAACGATCGAGGCGATCGCCGTATTAATACTGTTAATCCTCGTTATCGAGGTTACGCCGATGACGATCAGTAGCGTTACAATAATACCAAAGGCTGCAGCGAGCCGTATTCCCACCTTCATATTACTGATAATGAACATAATCTCTTCCCGTCTTAATTTTAATCAATGAGTTATCAACAATCAGGTGCCTTGCCGTTGTGCGCAGTGCCTTGCTGATGCCTGAGGCCAGGACCGCAGACAAAAAGGGGGTCTCGCGCATACAGTTATCGGAGTGCGCAGATGTACCTTTAATATTTTTTAAGTAATAACGTTGCGTGAATAAATAATCGGGTCTAAGCATCAGAAAAAATGAACAATGATTGAGCGGCGAAATTAAGACAAAAAAAAGGGCTGTCAGCAGAAACACTGACAGCCCGGTTTAAGCAATGGCTTAAACGTCAGAAAATCAAAAAGTAGAGGCCAGCCCAGAATGCGAGGCTCAGGGTGACGGCAGTAATCCATGCCAGCTGGCGTAAACGGCCACGCAGCAGCTTCTGGCGAGCAGGGGTAACGGGTAAGGTTTCAATGTGCATAGTCGGTTCCTTGTCAGGTGAGCCGTAAACGCGGGCGAATGTGCCCGCGTTCGCTTAGCGGGCCGCGTCGAGAACGTTGAAAATCACGTCTGACAGTTCGTTCAGCTCAAACTTCGCCACGTAGCCATCGGCACCGACTTTGCGCACGTGATCTTCGTTGGCGCTGCCGGAGAGGGAGGAGTGAATCACCACCGGCAGATACTTCAGAATCGGGTCACGCTTGATGTTGCGGGTCAGCGTAAAGCCATCCATTTCCGGCATCTCCAGATCGGTCAGCACCAGAGCGATTTTGTCATGGATCGACTCGCCTGCTGCCTGCGCGTCCTGGCTCATCTGCTTAATTTTTTCCCAGGCTTCCAGGCCGGTGTTATACATCAGCGCCGGGATGCCCATACTCTTCAGGCCCTGTTCCAGCAGCTGACGCGCCACTTTGGAATCCTCTGCCACAATCGCAACGGCGCCGGGGCGATAGTTGAACGTGCGTGGTCGCGCCGCTTCCGGCTCAACGCCGCGCACCGACGGAATGATGTCATACAGGATTTGCTCAACGTCCAGCACCATCGCCAGCTCATTGCTCTGCTTGTCACTGTCCAGACAGGCGATACTGGTGATGTTGCGACCGCCGATACCCGCTTCCGCGGTGTGAACCTGACTCCAGTCGAGACGCACGATGTTCTCAACGGACTCAACGGCAAACGCCTGAGTGTTGCGGGCATACTCGGTCACCAGCAGCAGGTTAAGGCCGGTTTCCGGCACACAACCGGCCACAGCAGGCAGGTCGATGACCGGAATGAACTGACCCCGAATACTCGCCATCCCCAGCAGCGGCGACCGCATGCCAGCGGCTTTGGTGATGGCCGGCATCGGCACAATTTCACGCAGCTTGAAGACGTTAATGCCAAACAGCTCGGACTTACCTTTCAGCTGATCGGAACCTAAGCGAAAAAGCAGCAGCTCAAACTTGTTCGATAACGCGAGGTTCGCTCTTTCATCAATCTCTTTTTGAAAATTATCCATGGTTGCCTCTGCGTTAACGCAGCTGGTGAAATAGGGTGTGTAAAGGTTATCGGCAGCAAACGGAAAAAGGTGAGAAGAGAAGGGTGAAATAAAACGATCGCCAATTAATGTGCCAGGCTTAACCCTGAAGGTTCAACATGGACACCTTTCCAATAAAGGAGTGTGAAATGAAAAAAGTGATTTTAGCGTCATTGCTGGTGATGGTGAGCGCGGGCGTTGCAGCGGAAGAGGGTGGATACAAAGCGGGCGAAACGCCACCGCCACAGCACAAGCAGGATGCGGGCTATAAAGGCTCTGAGGATACCGGTCAGACGCATATCGATCAGATCCGCGACTTCCGTCAGGGTGGTTACGTGACGCTGGAAGGCTACATCGTGAAGAAAGAGCAGGGTGAACGTTATCAGTTCCGCGACAACACCGGGACGTTACCGATTATCGCGCCGAAGAAAACCTTTGATGGTAAGACCTACACTGCGGAAGACAAAGTGCGGGTCAGCGGCAAGGTGCAGGGGAAAGGGGATAAGACCACGCTGCACGTGACCCAAATCGAAGAGCCGTAATAAAAACGGGCGAGGTTATCCTCGCCCGTTTTTTCAATCCTTCAGCAGAATCGCCCGGCAGGTTTTGCCTTTGATTTTGCCCTGCTTGAGTTTCACCAGCGCGCCTTTTGCCTGACTGGCTTCAATGGCCACATAGGCATGGGTCGGCGTCAGCACAATCTTCCCAATCTGCTCCGCGCGATACCCCGCCTCACCGGTCAGTGCCCCCAGAATGTCGCCCGGACGAATCTTGGCTTTACGACCGCCATCAATGCAGAGCGTCATCATGGCCGCAGGCAGCGGTTTGCTGCTGCCTTTTTTCAGCGTGCTGGCCGCGATCCACGGCAGTTTCTGCTGCAGGAAATCTTCCAGCGCATGGGCGCGAGCCATCTCATCGGGTGCCACCAGGCTGACCGCAACGCCATGCTCACCGGCGCGTGCCGTGCGCCCGATGCGATGCAGGTGGACTTCAGGGTCCCAGGCGAGCTGATAGTTGACGACCATCGCCAGTGATTTGATGTCGAGTCCGCGTGCGGCGACGTCGGTGGCGACCAGGACGCGGCCGCTGCCGTTAGCGAAGCGGATCAGGACGCGTTCGCGGTCGCGCTGTTCGAGATCGCCATGCAGCGGCAGGGCGCTGATGTCGCGTGCGTTGAGAGCCGCGGCAACATCGTCGCATTCACGTTTGGTGTTACAGAAGACCACACAGGAAGCGGGCTGATGATCGCTGAGCAGGGCAATCAGTAAGCCCAGTTTTTCATTGTGGCTCGCTTCAAAGAACTGCTGGTCAATAGCGGGCAGTTCGCTGACATCTTCCGTCACCACGCTGAGCGCGTCGCGCTGGAAGCGGGTGCTGATAGCCGTGATGCCGTCAGGCCAGGTCGCGGAGAAGAGCAGGGTCTGGCGTGACGCGGGGGTGGCTTCAATGATCGTTTCCATATCATTCAGGAAGCCCATCTCCAGCATCCGATCTGCCTCATCGAGCACCAGCGTGTTGAGCTGGTCGAGCTTGAGGTTTTCACGATGGATGTGATCGAGGATACGGCCTGGCGTGCCGACCACGATATGCGGCGGATGCACCAGGGAGTCGCGCTGTGCGCTCATCGGCTGTCCGCCACACAGGGTGAGGACTTTGATGTTGCGGGTAAAGCGCGCCAGCTGGCGCAGCACGTTGCCTACCTGATCCGCCAGTTCACGGGTCGGACAGAGGATCAGGGCCTGAGTCTGAAAGCGGGTGCTGTCGATATGGTGCAGTAAGCCGATACCAAACGCAGCCGTTTTACCGCTGCCGGTTTTTGCCTGCGCGCGCACGTCGCGTCCCTGCAGAATGGCGGGCAGCGTGGCGGCCTGGACCGGCGTCATGCTGGTGTAGCCCATCTCGCGCAGGTTATCGAGCTGGCTGTCGGGAAGCGAATTGAGGGTAGAAAAAGCGGTCACGGGCGCGGCCTCTGAGGCTGAAAGTGTAGGGCATGATTGCGGGGCAAGTCTGGCAGAAAGCACGCCAGACGGCAACGGGAACCTCGATGGTTAGCAGGGTGAATCTATCCCTGCCGTATCGCTTAGGAATAGACTGAAGTTTGCCTGAAAATGGTGGTTTTTTTTAATTAATTGGCCGGTGCCGAAGGCGACTAATCAAAAAAGGGTATTTCATGAGGCCAGTCATAGGTTTATAAGCTGCCGTTTTTAAAAATTTATTTCATTGTTAATCAGATAAATCCTTTGTCATGACTCCAGTAATAGAATTAATCATTAAAAAATATCACTCCTGGTGCCGATAAAAATCCTGAGCTAATTGCTTTATATTTAGCGCGCCATATTCCTGGTACAACGACCGGTAGAGGGTATTTGCATTGAGTAATAGCATCCAGGGACCACATGAAAATGTGCTTAAAATAGTAGGCCGCGCCGTACTGACACTTCACGTTCATGGAGAGAGCTTATCTGCGGATAAGATCGCTTCGATGATCGGGTGTTATGCGGAAGATGAGCCCTGTGATCAGGAAGATCGTCGCTTATACGCGCTGGCAATGGAATTAATGTCGAATCAACAATGGGCCAAAAGCGCGTAACACGCACTCCGCTCAGGTAAATGCAGAGCCTCCCCTGTGGAGGCTCTGTCGTTTCTGGGAAGCGTATGTCCGGCAGTCGTTTCCCTGAGCAGGCGCGATCCATTTCGAGATACCACTCAGCTTCCTGTCAGAGCAGGCTTCAGGGAGCATACGCCCTCCGCAAAGACGCAAAACCGCCATCCCTGGCAGGCTCAGCGCGGGCCATCCCTGGCCCGCTATGCTTTGCTACAGGCGTATGCTCCCTTCGCTTTATGTCCGGCAGTCGCTTCCCGTTTCAGGACTGTCGCTGCTAATAAACCGTGGGCACCGGAAATCTATCAGCGATAAATAACCTTAAAGCGCAGGGAAGCCAGTCAGAAGAGGAAAGCGTCCCGCGCCAGGGACAAAAACGCCGGGAGCGTTTTTGAACAACGCAATGCGTTGGCCCGTTTACGGGCGCACCTCATGGATGAGGTGCGTAATCGCGCGGGCCGAGCGGCCAGGGATTGGCTTAAGCGCCTTTCCGATCTGACTGGCTTCCCTGAGCAGGCTCGATCCATTTCACGATACCACTCAGCTTCCACTCAGAGCAGGCTTCAGGGAGCATACGCCCTCCGCAAAGACGCAAAACCGCCATCCCTGGCAGGCTCGCTCTCTCCGCTATGACTAAGCAGGCTCAGCGCGAGCCATCCGTAGCCCTAAGATTTCAGGCCGATGACAGCGCAAACACGGGTTTACCGCGCGAGAAGGTCGCGACTACCGGTGAAATCCGTGCCACGGCTTCGGCGGAGCAGCTGGCGGCTACCAGCATCATGCTCGCCTCATCGCCCGGTTGCGGCCACTGTCTCTCACCCTGAGCCGAAAGCGGGAGCCGATCGTCTGTGGCAATCCCCAGCGCCCGCGACAGCGAAAACTCATCCGATCCGCGATAGAGCTGGGCATAGAGATTCGCTTTTTCCAGCATGCTGCCGGTGCCAAAGGGTGACCAGTGATCGATAACGCTGTCGGTGCCGGTCATGACTTTTACGCCCGCCGCCTGCAGCTGCGGAATCGGCATGGTCAGTTTGCCGAGGGGAAGCGTTGAGGCCACGCTGAACTGCTGCTCTGCCAGCCCTTCAATCATTTTGTTCAGGGCGCTCCCCTCCAGCGTCGCCAGCGCAAAACCGTGGCTCAGCGTCACATTGCCTTTCAGCGCCGGGTTCCTGGCGACGGTGTCGATCATGTACTGGATCGCGGCCACGCCAGCCGGGGAGGTTTCATGCAGATGGATGTCAACGCCGCGCTGATAATCGAGTGCAATCCGGAACATCGCATCCAGTGACTTCTCCATCGCGCCATCCACGCTGGTGGGGTCCAGCCCGCCCACCTTTGCGACGCCGTGCTGCATCGCCTCGCGCATCAGGCCATCGACCTGCGAGTGCAGCAGGCCGTGCTGTGGAAACGCCACGATCTCGCAGTGAAAGGCGGGGTGCCGCGCCAGCGCCGCCTGCAGATGTTCCAGACTCTGCAGGCCACTGACCGGATCGATATTGCAGTGGCTGCGGGCGCGGGTGGTGCCTTTGGCGTTCAGCAGGGCGATTAACGCTTCGGCGCGCGCCTGTGAATGCGGCAGCAGTTGCGGAATCAGCACCTGCTCGCGGGCAATCATATCCATGATGGTTTTGCCCTGACGGGGACGGGGCGCCTGCCACGGGCCGCCGTAAAAGGTCTTATCAAGATGGATATGCATATCCCGGGTGGCGGGCAGCAGCAGCGCATCCTGCGCATCCCATGACGGCAGAGTCGTATCGCCCTGACCGGCGGGCGTCAGGCGATCAATGCTGCCGTCGCGCACGCTGATATCGTAACGGCCGGTGCGGGTGGCGACGATCTCATCCTCCTTACGAATAAACCCCTCCTCCAGCCGCACATTACGCAGCAGATAGCGATCCTGCTGAGGCAGCGGGGCGGGGGTGTCAGGATGGGAGACGGAGGGGGCGGAGGTCGTCGCGGCACTGGCCGGGCCGAGACCCGCAGCGAGCAGGCCGCCTGCGGCGGTCCAGCGGACACCGTGTCCGAGAAAGTCACGGCGGCTCGATGAAGAGGAAACAGGCATAAAAACTCCAGTCAGGTGAACAGACCGTTAATCTGACAAAGGCGGGCTTACCCTGCTGCGCTATTTCTCACTGGTGACTATTCGATATTTCACTGCCAGCGCAGCTGACCGAACGCCGCCAGTGATTCCGCCAGCGCGCGCTGCAACGGATCCTGTGGATGACGGCAGAAAAGCGCCAGTTCAAAAGTATCAATCACCGGCAGCCCCTGCTCACGGCCCAGCACCCGATGTCCGGGCAGGCGACAGCTGGCGGGCAGCAACGTCAGCCCCAGCCCCTGCGCACTGGCGGCGGCCAGCGCCACCAGACTGGCGCTGCTGTAACTGATGCGCCAGCTTCGGCCCAGCGCATCGAGCGTCTGACACACCTCATCGCGATAAAGCCCCTGCTGGGGAAAAAGCACCAGCGGTACCGGCGTCTGTTCGAAGCAGGGCCACTCCGCGCTGTCGAGCCATAGCAGCGGTTCCGGCCGCGATGCCAGCGGACGATCGCCATAGGGCTGCTTAATCAGCATGATATCCAGCTCTTCACGCTGCCAGGCGCGCCTCAGCTCCACCTGCATGCCGCTCATCACATCCAGCCGCAGCTGAGGGTGGGCGCGACTGAAGTGCGCCAGCAGACCGGCGGTGGGGGCGGCAAAATCTTCCGGCACTCCCAGCCGCAGCACGCCGTCGCGCCACTGATCGCTCAGGACATCGTGGGCTTCCCCATTCAGCGCAATAATCCGTCGCGCATAGCCTAAAAGTTTTTCGCCCTCTTCGGTGATCTGCACCTGATGCGAGGAGCGGACCAGCAGCGCCTTTCCCACCATCTCCTCAAGCCGCCGCACCTGCTGGCTGACGGTGGACTGCGACAGGTGCACCCGGTCGGCCGCCCGGGTGAAGCTGGTGGTTTCGCACACGGCCACAAAACTGAGCAACTGCTGCGGGGTAAACATCGGCTGACGATTCATTTTTTCACTACCTGGCAGAGTAATATTTCATTTCCCAATAGTATCGGCTGCTGTCAGGCTGACAACTTTTAAACGTATGGATTGCCGATGAAGAGAGATAACGTTCTGCTGCTGGCGGCACTGGTACTGGCCGGGCTGAATATGCGGCCGCTGATGACCTCCGTCAGCCCGCTGCTCGGCCAGTTACGCCAGAGCATTGGCCTGTCACCGCTGGCGGCATCGCTGCTGCCAGCGCTGCCGATGATGATGATGGGCGCGATTGCCCTCGTCAGTGCGCCACTGATGCAGCGCTTTTCCGTGCGCAAACTGCTGCTGGGCGGGCTGCTGCTGTTGCTGCTGGCCCTGGCGAGCCGGCTGTTTGTGACGGAGGGGCGAGGACTGGTGCTGACGACCCTGCCGGGCGGTGCGGGCATCGGCATCGTGCAGATGGCGATGCCGGGAGTGATCCGTCAGCGCTTTGGCCAGCGCAGTGCCGGGGTCACCGGCCTGTGGGCCGCGGCGCTGATGGGCGGCGGCGGCATCGGTGCGGCAATCTCGCCGTGGCTGACCGGGCAGCTTGGCTGGCAGGGCGCGCTGAGCAGCTGGGCGCTGCCGGTGGTGCTGGCTATGCTGCTCTGGTTGTTTATCGCCAGCAGACCGGTCGCCCGCCAGGAGAGGGCAGCGCTGCCTTCCCTCTGGCGTAAACCGCGCGCCTGGACACTGGCGCTGAGTTTCGGCCTGGTGAACGGCGGTTACGCCATCTGTGTCGCCTGGCTGCCCGACTTCTATCATCAGCTCGGCTGGCCTGCGCAGGCGGGCGGCTCACTGCTCGGCATGATGATCGGCTGTCAGGTGACCGGGGCGCTGCTGCTGCCTCTGCTGGCGCGGGGGCGCGATCGCCGTCCGCTGCTGCTGCTGACGCTGGCGATGCAGCTCAGCGGCATGCTTGGCTTCCTGTTTGCCCCGCAGCTGGCTCCCTGGCTCTGGGCGGGAATCGCGGGCGCAGGACTGGGCGGGGCGTTTCCGCTGGCGCTGGTTCTGGCCCTGGATCATCTGGCGCAGCCGCAGGCGGGTGCACGGCTGGTCGCCTTTATGCAGGGCGTCGGCTTTATAATCGCGGGCAGTATGCCGTTTATCGCCGGTCAGTTGCACACGCTTACCGGCCACTTCACCAGCGTGTGGGTTCTGCAGGCGGCGGTTACGCTGCTGCTGATTGCGCTGAATCTGCGTTTCCATCCGCGCAGTTATCCGCACGCCTTTCCCGAAGGAAATTCCTGATTTTGGTCAGACCAATCGGCGCAATATTTTTCCCTGGTTCACACAACCAGAAAAATCGCGCAACTTTTGTTGCCACAAGTTAACAATGCATTAACTATCTCCAGCCATAAGGCCCCGAATGCCGGATGTGGTCTGACCAATCCGGCGGGCTGAGGGAATGCAGCACAGCGACTGTGTTCCACCTCATCTTTCCTCTGGAGATAACGGCATGCAGATCTGGCAACAAAACTACGATCCGCTGGGCAACATCTGGCTTTCGAGCCTGGTCGCACTGATACCGATTCTGTTTTTCTTCTTTGCACTGATTAAACTCAAGATGAAGGGCTATCTGGCGGCCACCCTGACTGTGGTGCTGGCGCTGCTGGTGGCGCTGTTCCTCTATCGGATGCCCGTGGCACAGGCGCTGGCCGCCGTGGTGTATGGTTTTCTCTACGGTCTGTGGCCGATAGCCTGGATCATTGTCGCCGCCGTTTTCGTCTACAAAATTTCGGTTAAAACCGGCCAGTTCGATATTATCCGCGCCTCAATCCTGTCGATTACGCCCGATCAGCGCCTGCAGATGCTGATTGTCGGCTTCTCGTTCGGCGCCTTTCTGGAAGGGGCGGCGGGCTTTGGTGCACCCGTCGCGATTACCGCCGCGCTGCTGGTGGGGCTGGGCTTCAACCCGCTCTATGCCGCCGGGCTCTGCCTGATCGTGAATACCGCGCCGGTCGCCTTTGGCGCGATGGGCATTCCGATTATCGTGGCGGGGCAGGTCACCGGGCTGGATAGCTTCGCCATTGGCCAGATGGCCGGACGTCAGCTGCCGCTGCTGACCCTGATTGTGCTGTTCTGGATTATGGCAATTATGGATGGCTGGCGTGGGGTAAAAGAGACCTGGCCGGCAGTCATGGTGGCGGGCGGTTCCTTTGCTGTCGCCCAGTTTCTCAGCTCCAACTTTCTGGGGCCGGAGCTGCCTGACATTATCTCGTCGCTCGCCTCGCTGATCTCTCTGACGCTGTTTCTGCGGGTCTGGAAGCCGGTGCGCATCTTCCGCTTTGCTGATGCCGGGGCGAAGCAGGGTGACGCCCTGACGCCGCCGCAGACGTACCGGCTGGGCCAGATCGTTCGCGCCTGGATGCCGTTCCTGTTTCTCACCGCCACCGTAACGCTCTGGAGTATTCCGCCATTTAAGGCGCTGTTCACCCAGGGCGGCGCGCTCTATGAGTGGGTACTGAACATACCGGTTCCGCTGCTGAATGGACTGGTGGCGCGGATGCCGCCGGTGGTCAGCAGCGCCACGCCTTATCCGGCCCTCTATAAGCTCGATCTGATCTCCGCCACCGGCACCGCAATTCTGATCGCGGCGATTGCGGCGATGATCTTCCTGCGCATGAAACCCAGGGCCGGATTGCAGACCTTCGCGGCCACGCTGAAGGAGCTGGCGCTGCCCATCTACTCTATCGGGATGGTGCTTGCCTTTGCCTTTATCTCCAACTACTCCGGCCTCTCCGCCACGCTGGCGCTGGCGCTCGCGCACACCGGTCACGCGTTTACCTTCTTCTCGCCGTTTCTGGGCTGGCTGGGCGTCTTCCTGACCGGATCGGACACCTCATCCAATGCGCTCTTCGCCGCCCTGCAGGCCACCACCGCGCAGCAGATTGGCGTCTCCGATGTCCTGCTGGTAGCGGCCAACACCACCGGCGGCGTGACCGGCAAGATGATCTCACCGCAGTCGATCGCCATCGCCTGTGCGGCGGTCGGGCTGGTGGGCAGAGAGTCTGACCTGTTCCGCTTTACCGTGAAACACAGCCTGATTTTCACCTGTATGGTCGGTCTCATTACCACGCTTCAGGCCTACGTTTTCCCCTGGATGATCCCATGACAAACCCGGCAGACCCGCTGGTGACGCGCCTGCGGGCGTACATCACCGACCATCAACTTGAGCCAGGCATGCGCCTGCCCGCCGAGCGACAGCTGTCGGCTGAACTCGGCGTTTCACGCTCCTCGCTGCGTGAGGCGATTCAGCAGCTGATCAGCAGCGGGATGCTGATCAGCCGGCGCGGCGGCGGAACCTGGCTCCGGCAGCAGCTGGCCCCCTGGTCGGAACAGCGCATCGTGGAGCCGATTCGCCAGCTGCTGCATGACGATCCCGACTACCGCTATGACATTCTGGAGGCGCGTCACGCCATTGAGGCCAGCACCGCCTGGCATGCGGCACTGCGCGCCACCGATGCCGACAGAGAGCGGCTGCAATACGCCTTTGATGCCACGCTGAAGCTGAAGGAGAGTGACGATCCCGATCTCGCCGCCCAGGCCGATGTGCGCTTCCATCTGGCGATTGCCGAGGCGTCGCACAACCTGGTGCTGCTGCAGACCATGCGGGGCTTTTTTGAACTGCTGCAATCCTCGGTCATGCAGAGCCGACAGCGGATGTATACCCAGCCTGCGATTTTTGCCCGCCTCACGGAACAGCATCAGGCGCTGCTCGACGCCATTCTCGCGGGCGACGCCGACGCCGCCCGGCAGGCAGCGATGCAGCACCTGGGGTTTGTTCACACCACCATGAAAAGCCTGCATGAAGATGAAGCGCGTCAGGCGCGCATCACCCGCTTACCGGATAACGACACACGCAACCCTAAGGAATCTGACTGATGATTATCTCAGCTGCCAGTGACTATCGCGCCGCCGCGCAACGTATCCTGCCGCCGTTCCTGTTCCACTATCTTGACGGCGGGGCCTATGCCGAACATACCCTGCGTCGCAATGTGGAGGATTTGTCGGACGTGGCGCTGCGCCAGCGTATTCTGAAGAACATGTCAGAACTGAGCCTGGAAACGACCCTTTTTAAGGAAACCCTGTCGATGCCGGTTGCGCTGGCGCCGGTAGGACTGTGTGGCATGTATGCCCGTCGGGGAGAGGTGCAGGCGGCGCGTGCGGCTGCCCTGAAAGGGATTCCGTTTACCCTCTCCACGGTTTCGGTCTGCCCGATTGAAGAGGTGGCACCGGCGATTAACCGCCCGATGTGGTTCCAGCTCTATGTGTTGCGCGACCGCGGCTTTATGCGCAACGCCCTGGAGCGCGCCAAAGCCGCGGGCTGCTCGACTCTGGTCTTTACCGTCGATATGCCGACGCCGGGTGCCCGCTATCGCGATGCGCACTCCGGCATGAGCGGTAAACACGCCGCGCTGCGGCGCTACTGGCAGGCGGTCACGCATCCGCAGTGGGCGCTGGATGTCGGCCTGCAGGGGCGTCCACACGATCTGGGCAATATCTCTGCCTATCTCGGCAAGCCGACCGGACTGGAAGATTATATCGGCTGGCTGGCGAACAACTTCGATCCCTCTATCTCCTGGCGCGATCTGGAGTGGATCCGTGAGTTCTGGGACGGGCCCATGGTGATCAAAGGGATTCTGGACCCGGAAGATGCGCGCGATGCGGTGCGCTTCGGGGCCGACGGGATTGTGGTGTCTAACCACGGCGGCCGTCAGCTGGATGGTGTGCTGTCGTCTGCGCGGGCGTTACCGGCGATTGCCGATGCCGTCAAAGGGGATCTTGCCATTCTGGCAGACAGCGGTATCCGCAACGGGCTGGATGTGGTGCGCATGATTGCGCTGGGCGCAGACAGCGTGCTGCTGGGACGCGCCTTTATCTATGCGCTGGCGACCCACGGTCAGCGCGGCGTGGAAAACCTGCTGAACCTGATTGAGAAGGAGATGCGCGTTGCCATGACCCTGACCGGCGCGAAGTCCATCGCGGATATCACGCGCGATTCGCTGGTGCAGGCCGGGGCGCTGCTGGAACCGCAGAGCGCCTCACCCCGTCCGCGCGCGGTGAGTTAAGCCTGCGAAAATGAATGCATTGTCTATACTTAGCTTCTTTACCCACAGGAGGAATGAGATGACCATTCATAAGAAAGGTTCGGCGCATTGGGAAGGCGATATCAAAGGCAAAGGCACCGTCAGCACTGAGAGCGGCGTACTGAGCCAGCAGCCCTATGGCTTTAACACCCGTTTTGAAGGCGGCAAAGGCACCAACCCGGAAGAGCTGATTGGTGCAGCGCACGCGGCCTGTTTCTCCATGGCCCTGTCGCTGATGCTGGGCAATGCGGGTCACAAGCCGGAAAGCATTGATACCACGGCCGATGTGTCGCTGGACAAGAAAGGCGACGGCTTTGCCATCACCAAAGTGGCGCTGACCAGCACCGTCTCTCTGCCAGGCATTGATGAGTCAGCGTTTGATGAAATCATCAACAATGCCAAGGCGGGCTGCCCGGTTTCTCAGTTACTGAATGCGGAAATCACACTGGATTACACGCTGAATAACTGATGCCGGTAACGGGTCGCCCTCTGGCGACCCTGGCGCGACGCTATGCACAACCGGTCCTGCTGTTGACCGAAACAGATGCGCCTTCAGGCGCATCTTTGCTTTCTGACAGAGAGGAAACCGCGATGGTGAGAGTCCGGGCGGCCAGAAAACAGTGGAAGATGGTGCTGGTGCTGTTATGCATCTGTGGTGCACTGCTGCTGATACGCTGGGCTGCGATGATCTGGGCCTGAACCGATGAAGGGAACAGGTCGCCACACGCTGGGCATCTTACTGATGGTGATTATCGTGCTGGAGGCGATTTACTTCCTGCTGACAGCCTCATGGCTGCCGTGGCGGTAGATTTCGCTCAGACAAAGGCATCTTCGCGCCGTCTGACCCGCACGTCGCTGCGCGCAATGCGATAAGCCTTGCGCGGATCGCCCACCACAAACTCAAAGGTAGGCGTGTAGTAAAACGGCAGCCAGCCGCCATAACTGCTCTCCCACTCCCAGCGGACAGGGCAGGGCCACAGAATGCCATCATACAAAAGATAGTAAACCCAGCGTCCGGCAGGACGACGGGGACGTGATGTTTTCATGGGATTCACAACGATAATGGTGAACAACAGCTTATATTTTGTACGCTAAATCGCCAGCTTGCAATGTTGCAGCGCGGCTTTATTGCGACTGGCCCTGAATCAGCGATGAACCTCACCGCAAAGCAGGACCACGTTCGGTCTGACTTTGTGAATACGGTGCGCCATCGTTTCACAGTCGGCTTTGGTCGGATAGATACGCTCCGAGACGGGTAACGCCTCACAGGCATCATATCCACACGCGCTCACTAACAACACAAATCCTATCAACATCGCTCTTCTCCTTTACACGGTCTGCTGGTCCGGACTGTGACGTTTTTTTTCCCTTTTTATCCACCAGTATAGACAAACGTGCCGGGGCAGCATTGTCAGTGTGAGCGGTGGCCCGCAACACGGCCGGAAAACGGTGCGTCAGCAGAGAGGCGATGAGGCGTCAGCCCGCGAAATACCAGGCGGGCAGCAACGCAATCAGGTTGTTCAGGGTGTGCAGAAAGATAGGCAGGGCAAGACTGTTACTCCGCAGCCGGGCGTAGCAGAGCAGCAGCGAAAAGAGCGTCAGGGCGATCAGGGTCTGCCAGTGAACATACTGCGTGTGCATCACCGCAAACAGCAGCGAGGTCAGCAGCATACAGGCGAAGCGGCTGCGCGGCGCCCACAGCAGAAAGCCCTGCAACAGGAATCCGCGGAACAGCACCTCTTCAAACACCGGAGCCAGCAGCACGGCGGTGAGCAGCAGAATCAGCAGCGAATTGCGTCCCTGCTGGGCCTGCATCACCAGCCAGCCTTCCGGCTGCATAAACTGCATCTGGGCCGCCATCAGGACAAACAGCGCGCCGGTAAAGAGCAGGGTTTGCAGCATGCCGAGTTCACCCAGCGGCAGATCGGCGCGGCGCTGGCAGTAGAAGCGATACAGCGGGTAGATGACCGCAAATTCAAACAGGCAGAGCACCGGCACCAGCAGTCCGTCATTGCGCAGCACGCTGTAGTTGGGAAACAGCGTGATCAGCATGGTAACCAGGTAATAAACCACAAAGCTGCCGACGTAGAACAGCGTCAGGGTCACTCTGTCGGAATTGGTGTTCATAGGCGACTCTGCCAGCGAAGGTTAGCGCATAGTAGCAATGCGCCTGATCGCTGTCGAGTCAGCCCTTGAGACAATATTGCATGCTTATTTTTGCCGCAGACTAAACACCGGAGCTGGCGGGCCGATAACTGAGGAAACTATCTGGTCAGCCCCCGTATTACAGGGCTGACCCGTGACTAAAACCTGGTTGTGTAGTGAGCACTTTCAATGAATTTTAACCCCCCGGCACCGCCCTCACCGCCATTCAGACAGGCTGCTGAAGACCGCACTGTGCGCTTTACGCGCCGCAGTCTGCGTACGCTTTCGCTGCTGCTGTTTGGCGTGCTGCTGCTCTCAATGGTGATGGTGCTGACTATCGCCCAGCGGCAGAACAGCACATCGGCTGAGCACGATCTGCTGCTGGTGCAGCAGGCATGGAAGAGTCGTCAGGAGGCGATGGCCACTGATATCCGGGATTATGCCTTCTGGGGCGAAGCGTGGCGTAATCTTCACGTCAGCGTGAACAAAGCCTGGGCGTATGACGAAGAGAACTTTGGTCCGGGTCTTTATGAAGAGTATCACTATGAAGGCGTGTTCGTGGTGGATGGCAAAGGTCACACCACCTACACGGTGATTGATGGTCAGCTGACGGACACGCCGCTGGAGGCGTGGCTGGGTCAGCAGACGCCCGGCCTGATTGCGGCCGCGCGTCAGCTGAACAACAGGGCCATGACGCAGGATGCAGAGATCAATCATCTGCCCGCTATCGTGGTGGCCGCCCCTATCAGCAGCGGCAGAGTGGATAACATGCCGTCAAAGGCGGGGCCGCCATCCGTGATGGTGTTTGTGAATCTGTTTACCCCCGCCAAACTTCAGGCGCTGGGCGCCTCGCTGGATGTGCGTGAGCTGCGTCTGCCCGACAGTGAAGAGGATGCGCTGCGCGAGCCGCGCATGGTGCAGCCGTTGCCGCACGGCGAACCGATTGTCCTGCGCTGGACACCGAAGATGCCGGGAATGGGCCTGATCCTGTTTCTGCTGCCCCTGCTGACGCTGATGGCGATCATCATTGGTCTGATCACCCGCCGTGTCAGCCGCCATGCGCTTTCGAATGCGATCCTCTCAGACCGGCGCTTCGCCATGCTGGCGATCAGCCAGCAGGAGCTGGCCAGCAGTGAAGCGCGGTTTCGCGATCTCGCTGAGGCGGCGTCAGACTGGATCTGGGAGACGGATGAGAAGGGCCGCCTGATCTACCTGTCCGCGCGCTTTGAAAATGTCACCGGCCACGACATGTCACACTGGCTGGGGCGACACATCGATCAGCTGCTGACCCATCCCAGCCATTCGCTGGTCGCCTGGCTGCTGCGCCAGGAGGAGGAGGGGCAGCAGATGCCGTTGCGCTGCCAGTTTATGTCGGCGCAGGGCAACCGCCGTATTGGTCAGCTGGTGGCGAAAACGATCTGGCATGACACGCGGCGTATCGGATTCCGCGGCACGGTTTCAGACATCACGCAGAGTATGGAAGCGGAGGCGCGTATCCAGTTCCTGTCGCGTCATGACGTCTTAACCGGCCTGTCGAACCGCGTGCAGCTGCAGGAGTTTCTGACACAGCATCTTGAGCAGCCGGAAGGGATCGTGCCGCTGACGCTGATTACGCTCGACCTCGATCAGTTCAGGCCGATCAACGAAACCTGGGGCCATGCGACGGGCGATGAGGTGCTGAGCCAGATCGCGCAGCGTCTGAAGCGCGCCACGGGGCCTCAGGAGCTGGTGGCACGACTGGGCGGGGATGAGTTTGTGCTGGTCCTGCGTGAAACGAACCGCGAGCGGGTCGATCAGCGCTGTGCTCAGCTGGTGCATGAGGTTCAGCAGCCGATCAGCACCGGCCAGCATGTCCACTATCTGACGGTCAGCATGGGCATTGCCTGCGTCCCGCAGGATGCCAGTCACCCGGAAACGCTGCTGCGTATGGCCGATATCGCGCTCACCGAAGCGCGTGAAGCAGGGCGCAATCAGTGGGTCTGGTATGCCAGCGAGATGGCCAGCCAGCGCGAGGATAAGCGTGAAATGGCACGCCGCATTGAGAAAGCGCTGAGGAACAATGAATTTCGCCTGCACTATCAGCCCCGCTATCAGCTGCTGAGCGGCCAGCTGGCGGGAGCCGAGGCGTTGCTTCGCTGGCAGGTTGCGCCGGATCAGTGGATGACACCCGATCACTTTATTCCGCTGGCGGAAGAGAGCGGACTGATTGCCACCATCAGTGACTGGGTGCTGATGCGCGCCTGTGAAGATGCGCTGGGGTGGGGAGGCGACCGCTACGTCTCGGTGAATATCTCGCCGATGGAGTTTCGCACCAGCGACCTGGTGCAGCGGGTGGCGGATGCGCTGGCCCGAAGCGGCCTGCCGGCAACGCGCCTGGAGCTGGAGATCACAGAGAATGTCACCTTTGAACATCCGCAGCGTGCGCTGGAGATGATGCAGGGCTTACGGGCGCTGGGGGTCAGGTTAACCGTGGATGATTTCGGCACCGGTTATGCCGCGCTGGGTTACCTGAAAACCTACCCCTTTAACGGCCTCAAGATCGATCGCTCATGGATGAAAGATTTTCCGGAGTCGGAGCAGGCGCAGTCAGTGGTAGCGGGCATCATTGCGCTGGCACGCGCGTTTGCGCTGACCATTACGGCAGAGGGGATTGAGACAGAAGCGCAGCTGAACCAGTTAAAACAGCTCTCGTGCGAAGAGGGGCAAGGCTACTTCCTCGGTCGTCCGATGCCGCTGGCTGCGTTCAGTACGCTTCTGGAAAGAACGGCGCAGAATCAGGCTGGGTCCGCTTAACGGACTTTGACCGCCACGGCGGTCATCAGCATGGCGCAGACAACAAAAATAATCAGTTCCATTATGGACTCCCAGAGCTAAGAATAATCTTAGTTAATTGTAGCCACCGGGCGTTTCTTTTTTAAGCAGTGCGTGCGATTAATCCTAAATTGTGATCGCCACCGCTTACGGTTTTCGGCGGCTGTAACAACTTTACTTTTTTAGAGTTCAGCCTGGCCGGCACGCTTTGCTACTCTTGGGGACAGGGTTTTACACGTCCAACAGGAGATCAAACGTGAAATTTTATGGAAAAGGGCTGCTGGTAGCGGGTCTGTTTGCCTTAACCGCCTGTCAATCCGCCTCCCACTCTGACACGGCCAGCGTGAAGCCGGATCCTGAGAATGATCGCTGTGGTGCCTCACAGTTTCAGCACTATGTCGGCAAACCGTTAACCGCGTTGCAGGGACAGCATTTCGATCAGCTGGTGCGTCCTATCCCTTATAACTCTGCCGTCACCATGGACTTTAACCTCAACCGGCTTAACTTCCTGGCGGATAAAAACGGCAACATCAGCTCTGTTTATTGCGGCTGACGGCCTGGGTGTCACAGCCTTGTCATAACGGCGGGCGAGAATGGTGCTGCATTTCGATGCGCTTCTCGTCACGCGATTGACAATGCTCGTCTTGTTTATTCCCGCCCCGGCGGGAATTTTTTTAGCGCCTGCGGGCGGTAACAGGAGCGAACATGAAACGGATGAAAGGCGCGCTACTCTCTGTAGCCTTACTCAGCAGCGCAGCGGCGCAGGCCTCCAGTGCCGAAGCCTGGCAACAGAGCCGTCAGGTAATGACCCAGGCCTGCATTAACGCCAGTCACCTGAGCAAAGTCAGGGTGCTGGGCGAGCCGATTGAGTATGACGACAGCACAGGATACAGCGCTCTGTTGCTGGAGGGGCGCTATCCTCAGCGTCATATGAACAATAAGCGTGGACGGGAGCTCTGCCTGTTTCAGCGCAGCAGCGGGCGGGCCAGCATCAGCGAAGCGGATAAGCTGCGCTGGGTGAAATAAGCCACAGCTTCAGGCCCGGGGTGGCGCGTCGATTAACTGAGCCAGCAGGGTACGATAACGTTGCAGCTGCGTTTCGTCCCCTTCGACTTCCAGTTTCTCAATCACCCGCGCAATAATCGCTTTATTGGTGGCGGGCTGACCTGCCTCCATCATCTCGCGCATAATCACCGCCAGCAGATCGGACTCGGGCGGCGTCCGCCAGTTCGGGCCATTGAAATAGTCGGTGATAGCGCGGCTGGCGCTGTTCGGTTGCACTCTCATTTCCCACCTCCGCTAAACCCCAGACCTCTCCCTTACACCCGGGTGCAGGGGCGTTTATCTACTCAATATGCGGGTTCGCCTCAGCATAGCCGGACGGTCTGCACCGTTGTTTGCGGAGGGCGTCACACCGATCGGAACGATCGCCATACCGCCGTGGCTGGCGGTTTTTTAAACATAGAAGCGAAGCAAACGGTTGTCAGTAACACAATGACATATTTTTCCATCCTGCTGAGGGGAGGATGGAGATCGGCAGGCGACAGATCCGCGACCTGTCCGGCGGCGTAAATTGCGCAGAATCAAGATGCTTGCCGTTTTTGCCATGTTCTGGCGGTCACGCGCAGCGGGCCTGGGTTAAACTCAGCCCTCTTTCTCTTCACGCCCTCTGCCCATGCCACGCATCATTGAACCCTGGAAGATAAACCTGATCTCGGTCTGGTTTGGCTGTTTTTTTACCGGACTGGCGATCAGCCAGATTATTCCTTTCCTGCCACTCTATCTTGAGCAACTGGGCGTCACCGGCGGCACCTCACTGAGCCTCTGGTCGGGACTCACGTTCAGCATCACCTTTGTGATCTCAGCGGCCGTTGCGCCACTGTGGGGCAGCCTGGCCGATCGCAAAGGGCGGAAACTGATGCTGCTGCGCGCCGCTGCTGGCATGGGGATCGTGATCCTGCTGCAGGCTTTCGTCACCGAAGCCTGGCAGTTGCTGCTGCTGCGCGCCCTGATGGGGCTGACCTCCGGCTATATCCCCAACGCCATGGCGCTGGTGGCCGCTCAGGTGCCGCGTGAACGCAGCGGCTGGGCGCTGAGCTGTGTCTCCACCGGCCAGATTGGCGGGGTGATTCTGGGACCGGTGCTGGGCGGGCTGCTGGCTGACGGGGTGGGGCTGCGCATGGTCTTCATGGTCACCGCAGCTCTGCTGCTGGTCAGTTTTCTGGTCACACTCTTCCTGATCAAAGAAACCGGCTACACCCCGGTGAGTAAAAAGGAGAAGCTCAGCGGACGCGAGGTGTTCCGCTCGCTGGATAACCCCAGACTGGTGCTCTGCCTGTTCTTTACCACCCTGGTGATTCAGATGTGTAACGGGTCGGTTAACCCCATCCTGACGCTGTTTGTGCGGGAGCTGGCGCCCCATGCGGAGAACATCGCGTTTCTCAGCGGGGTGATCGCCGCGCTGCCCGGCGTGTCCGCTCTGCTGGCCGCACCCCGGCTGGGGCGACTCGGCGATCGCATTGGTACACAGCGTATTCTGCTGGCGACGATGGCGATCTCGCTGCTGCTGTTTATCGCCATGTCGTTTGTGACCAGCGCAACGCAGCTGGGCGTGCTGCGCTTTCTGCTGGGCTTCGCCGATGGTGCGATGATGCCTGCGGTGCAGACCCTGCTGGTGCGCCATTCACGCGACAACATTACGGGGCGGATCTTCGGCTACAACCAGTCGTTTATGTATCTCGGCAACGTTGCCGGTCCGCTGCTGGGCGGGGCGGTGTCGGCGATGGCAGGCTTCCGCTGGGTCTTTTTTGCCACCGCCGTGGTGGTGCTGATTAATGTGCTGTTTCTGAAGCGCGTTTACCGTCGTCCGAAGACCGTGCTGCCCGCGTCGGCTGGCAAATCGTCAGTTCCGTCTGCCAGCGCTGCTGAGTCAGCAGAAACTCAGGACTGACGCTGGGACTCCAGGAGTCATCGCCGCCCACGCCCATGTGGTACGCATCCAGATGCAGCCAGCAGCCCGCTTCCGGGCGCAGGAGGTGGCAGTGTGACGTCTCCCGCAGCTGCTCCAGGCTGAAGCGGCTCAGCGAGAAAGCGAAATCCCCGCTGACCTGCCAGCTGCCGGTATCAAGCTCACGGGTGCCGCCGCGCAGGCCGTTCTCACCCGGGAAAACATAGGGCGTAAAGAGCCGATCCAGCGGTAACTGCCAGCGGGAAAACTGTGCGGCCAGCTGGCGGTCAGGGTAGTTTTCGTGCGGGCCGAGGCCGAGCCAGTTCACCTGCTGCGGGATCGTCGCCAGCGCGCAGCGTAGCCCGATGCGCGCGGGCGGTGGCAAACCGCGGGACTGCTCAACGGAAAGCTGCAGCGTCAGCTCCCCCTGTGCATTGATCAGAAAACGTATCCGGCTGATAAAGGCGAGCTGGCCCCTGGCGTGCCAGCTGTGCAGCGTCTCAATCTGCACCGCCTGGGTCAGCGTTTCGGCCGCAATCGCTATCCGCTGGCTTTGCATCTGGTCATAGCCTGCCGCTTTCCAGCGCTCCGACCAGGCGTTGGGATCGATCCGTTCCGCTTCGCTGGTGCCGATGTCATTATCCAGCGGCGCGCGGATAAAGCACGCCTGAAGCGGCGTCAGCAGCGTCGGCGCGTCATCCACCCACCACTGTTCCAGTTCGCCGCTGTGACGGGAAAATTGCCAGCGCTGCTGCCGGTGGGTGACGACAATCTCACGGCCGTTATCGTGCAGCTGAGGTGCCTCACCGGTTTCCGGCAGGGAAGGCAGTGCCAGCGCGGAGGGGAGCGCCCACTGATCCCAGGCGACACGCCAGCCAGCTTCGCTCCAGCGGGTCGGCTGCACCTGATGCACGGCAACATTCAGCCAGCATTCGCCCTGCAACGGAGGCGGGGAGGGCAGGGTGATCCGCTGCTGGCCCTGCGCGGGGATATCAAGCGGGATATCACCCTGCGCCACGACCTGGCCGGCCTGCTCTATGCACCAGCGCAACACTTCGTTATCACTGTGGCGGAACAGATAGTCGCTGCTGACCGTAAAGCTCAGCGGATCGTCGGGATCGACCGTGAAGTGCCAGAACTGCTGGGCACGCTGCGCCTCATAGAGCGCCGGATGAGGTGTACGGTCGGCAAACACCAGCCCGTTCATACAGAACTGACGATCGTTGGGTGTATCGCCAAAGTCGCCGCCATAGGCCTGCCAGGGCTCTCCCTGATCGTCATAGCGGGTCAGGCTCTGATCCACCCAGTCCCAGACGAAGCCGCCCTGCAGGCGCGGAAACTGACGGAAAGCCTGCCAGTATTTCGCAAAGCCGCCAAAGCTGTTGCCCATCGCATGAGCATATTCACAGAGGATCAGCGGGCGCGTTTCGCCCGGCAGTCCAATCCACTTTTTCAGTGACCATTTCGGCACCGCCGGGAAGGGCTGATCCTGATCCACCCTGGCGTACATCGGGCAGATGATATCGGTCGCGGCGGTATCCGCACCGCCGCCTTCATACTGAACCGGACGGGTCGGATCGCTGCTTTTCACCCAGCGGTAAAGCGCGTCGTGCGTTGCGCCATGGCCGGATTCGTTGCCCAGCGACCAGATAATAATGCAGCAGTGGTTACGGTCACGCTGCACCATGCGCGTGACCCGCTCGCTGTAGGCGGCAAACCAGCGCGGATTGTCAGAGAGCCGGTTCATGGGCTGCATGCCGTGGGTCTCAATGTTGGCCTCATCCACCACATAAAGCCCGTACCGATCGCACAGCCGGTACCAGAGCGGATGATTGGGGTAGTGCGAGCAGCGCACCGCATTAAAATTGTGCTGCTTCATCAGCATGATGTCGCGGCGCATCATCGCCTCATCCACTACCTGACCCCGTTCAGGGTGGTGCTCGTGACGGTTAGTGCCGCGGATCAGTAGCGGTTTACCGTTCAGGCACAGCAGGCCATTGTCGATAGTGACCTGGCGGAAACCGACATCCCAGGCTTCCACTTCGATTAACTGCTGCTGCTCATCCAGCAGGGCCAGCGTGGCGCGGTAGAGGTGAGGCGTCTCCGCGCTCCAGAGGTCAGGCCGCTCCACCGGCAGGCTGAGCAGGGCGCGTTCGGGATAGTGGCCGCGTTCATCGATGATGGCGCTGCCCAGCGGCTGCTGACACTGTGCAATCTGCTGCTCGCCCTGCCACAGCGTCAGACGCAGCTGATAGCGTGAGGTAACGGCGGAAGGCAGCGCGACACGCACCTGCGCGCGCAGATCCGCACGGCAAAATTCCGGGCTGAGTCGGGTTTCCAGCTGAACGTCAGCCAGATGAACCCGGGGTTTATGCAATAGGGTGACGTCGCGAAAAATACCGCTCATGCGCCACATGTCCTGATCTTCCAGATAGCTGCCATCGCTCCAGCGCAGCACCATCACGGCCAGCCGGTTGTTACCGGGACGCAGCACCTCGCTCAGGTCAAATTCGGCGGGCAGGCGACTGTCCTGGGAGTAGCCAATCCAGTGACCGTTGCACCAGAGGTGAAAGGCAGAGTTAACGCCGTCAAAAATAATGCGCGTCTGTCCCGTCTCCAGCCAGTCAGCTTCAATGCTGAATGTGAGCGAGTAACATCCGGTCGGATTTGCTGCCGGTACCCGCGGCGGATCGACCGGGATCGGATACTGCACGTTGGTATAAATGGGCGCGTCATAGCCGTGCATCTGCCAGTTGGCCGGCACCGGAAGCGTACCGGCATCCGGCAGATCCTGCAGTAACCAGCTGGCGGGAATCGCTTCAGGCTGCGCAAAGTAACTGAATCCCCACTCACCGTTGAGACTGCGCAGTGAGGCGGACGGGGCGTCATCACGCGCAGCTTCTTCATCGCGCCAGCTGGCAAAGGGCGGGTGGGCATCCAGCCGATGCAGCGAGGTCACTACCGGGTTTTCCCAGTCACGCCGGGAGAGGATGTCGCTGAGAGCAGCCTGAGAGAGAGTCATGTCGGTATCCTGTAAATGTGATGCGCTCACAATGCGCAAAAAATGCCAGGCTGTAAAGCGTTCGCCCTCCCGTTTTGCACAAATAGTTTCGTCTGCAAATCGGTCGGGATGTTGAGAAGAGAGCAGATTACTGACTGTAAAATGTTAAGTCTGGTCAGCAAAGATGAATAGCGGCAGGATGCAGAGAAATCTCACTTGTCAGTCCCGCTGATGGCTTCATACACTCAGCCCGATTTTTACACCCTGAGGTTGATATGAAACGAATCGTTAAGCTGGCTGCTGTTGTGGCATTAGGTTTTATCCTGAGCGGATGTCTTTTCCCGCCTCCTGGCGGCGGCGGTGGAGGGGGCTGGGGCGGGCCGGGTGGCGGGCCAGGCCATGGATTTGTTGATCCGCGCTAAACGTGCAGTACAGTCCCACTCTGGAATGGGATCTTTCCATCACGCTGACCGGAAACATTTCCCGCTTTGCTTATTCGCTGCCAGAATAAGAAAGAACACATCCACATGGGAGATAACACGATGAAAGTCGGTTTTTTGGCAATGATGATGGCGGGCCTGCTGGTCAGCGGGCTGGCAAATGCGGCGGAGAAGACCCCGCAGCAGGAGAAAATGACGATCTGTAACCAGCATGCCAAATCACAGGATCTCAAGGGAGATGCGCGCAAATCCTTTATGAGTGAATGCCTGAAAAAAGAGAGCAAGCTGTCACAGATGTCTCCGCAGCAGATGAAAATGAAAAGCTGCAATGGCGAAGCTGGCGATAAAAAGCTGGCGGGTGATGCACGTAAAACCTTTATGAGCCAGTGCCTGAAAAAAAGCTGATGTTTCTCCCGGCCACGCAGGTGGCCGTTTCCCTTCCGGCCTGTGTTTAAATTCCCTGCTGTAACAGCCCGTTACGCTTCTGACAAACATTCCGCGTCAGGCTTTTAATTTCCTTTGCCACACTTACTGTTTGTGGGGATTTGCGCTGCGCAGGGTCTGACGGCGCGGCGCCCAACCGGAACAGTCAAAGGAGCCACGTTGTGAACTATCAATTTACCGTCGATCTGAAAGACCTGCCGCAGCGTCAGCCGGTTAAAAAAACGCTGGGTGAGGTGGAAGTGTTACTGATCCGCGAGGGGGAGAGCGTTCGTGCTTACCAGGCGAAATGCCCGCATGCTGGCGCGCCGCTGGAGCAGGGCGCGATCTGTGGCGACCGGCTGGTCTGCCCGTGGCACAAAGCCGCATTTAATCTGGCCGACGGCAAAATGTGTGAACCGCTGGCGCTGGCCGATCTCAAACAGTATCCGCTGCGGATTGAAGAGGGGCGTGTGCTGGTCAATCCTGAGGCGATGTCGCCCGCCGCGCCTATTGGCAGCGGTGCAGACGCACCGGTTTTCGTGGTGCTGGGTGGCGGCGCGGCGGGAAGTGCTGCGCTGTGGCGGTTACGGCATGAGGGCTATAAAGGGCGTCTGGTGCTGGTGGAGCGGGAAGCGGACGCACCCTACGACCGCACTGCACTGACCAAATTTGTGCCATCAGGCAAGATGGATATCAGCGAGGTACCGCAGCTGCTGAAAGCGGATGTGATGGATCACGTCGAGCGCATTCAGGCCAGTGTGAGCCGCCTTGACGCTCAGCAGCAACGGCTGATCTTTGAGGATGGTGAAAGCCTCGCCTTCGACAAACTCCTGATCGCCAGCGGCGCGGCACCTGTTCGTCCCGATATACCCGGCAGCGATCTGGAGGGGGTGCATCTGCTGCGCAGCAAAGCCCAGACCGACCAGCTGCTTCAGGCGGTAGATGCCAGCCATAAAATTGTGATTATCGGCAACAGCTTTATCGGCACCGAACTGGCGTCGGCGCTGCGTAACCGTGACATTGACGTGACGGTGATTGCCCGCCAGACGCTGCCCTTTGCGAAACAGTTTGGCGATCAGATTGGCCGCTATTTCTATCAGCTGCATCAGAAAAATGGCGTGAAATGGGAGCAGGGCGAAATTGAATCCCTGCAGGGCGATCAGCAGGTGAGCAGTGTGCAGCTTAAAGGGGGGCGGCAGTTGCCCGCCACCGTCGTCCTGTTTGCCACCGGCGTGAAACCGGCCACCGACTTTATCCACGATCTGCCGCTGGCAGAGGATGGCAGCCTGCAGGCTGATGCAGAGCTGAAGGTCGCTGAGAACATCTGGGTCGCGGGTGACATCGCGACGTATCCGTCGGCGCAGGGGCCGCTGCGCATCGAGCACTATCGTGTTGCGCATCAGCAGGGACAGACCGTCGCCAGAAATATGCTGGACCAGCACGTCGCCTTTGAACGTGTGCCCTTTTTCTGGACGACCCAGTATGGCACCCGTTATGAGTATCTGGGCCACGCCAGAGAGTGGGATAATTTCCAGCTGCTCGGCTCGCTGGAGGAGAAAAAGTTTATCGCGTGTTATGGACAGCAGGGTGAACTGGCGGCGATCTGCTCGTGCGGGATGTATACGCTGACCGCTGAGCTGGTGGAACGGATGCAGCAACCCATGACCTTTGCCGACGCCGTGGCGTACTGCAAGGCAGCGATGGAGTAGGCCGAACGCAGGGCGGGCCGACGGGCCGCCCTGCTCATCGTGGCTTGCTAGCTGCGGCTCAGTTTCTCTGACTTCGCCATGCACTGCTGCATCGCTTCAATCACCGCCGAACGCATCCCTTTCTCTTCCAGCACCTTCACCGCTTCAATGGTGGTGCCGCCGGGAGAGCAGACCATATCTTTGAGCTCCGCCGGATGTTTGCCGGTGGTCAGCACCATCTGCGCCGCCCCTTTCACCGTCTGCGCGGCAAACTGATAGGCCTGCGCGCGCGGCATGCCGCCAGCGACAGCCGCATCCGCCATTGCTTCGATAAACATGAAGACGTAGGCCGGGGCGGACCCGCTGACGCCCACGACCGAGTGAATCAGATACTCATCCACTACCGCCGCCTTGCCGAAGCTCTCAAAAATCGCGACCACTTCGTCGGTTTCTGCGGACTCCACCAGCGCATTAGGCGTGACCGAGGTCATGCCTTCACTCACCAGCGAGGGGGTATTAGGCATCGCCCGGACAATTTTACGGTCATAACCCAGCACCGAAGAGAGTGAATCAAGCGTCACACCCGCCGCGATTGATACCACCAGCGCCTCTTTCTTCAGGCTGCCTGCCAGCTCTTTTAACACTTTCAGGATGACATTGGGTTTGACCGCGCCAAACAGAATGTCCACCTCGCGCGCCAGCGCGTCAGCACTCTCTGCGGCGTTGATGCCATACTGCTCTGCCAGCGCCTGGTTGGTGTCTGCTTTGCGGTCATAAACGAAAATATCAGACGGGGCGATTTTGCCACTGTTGACCAGTCCGCCGATAATGGCTTTCGCCATATTTCCCCCGCCGATAAACCCGATTTTCTTAGCCAGCATCGCCATCTCCTTAGGACATTATGCGTTTTCTTCCGGCTAGCTTACTTCAGTCAGCCCGAATAACAAGTCAGCCGCGTGCAGCCTGGAAAGCGTGCCGCAAATTAAATTTGCCATTTAAAGGGAACCCGGCAAGATCGCAGACTTCTCTGACTGTAAGGAGTGATGATGTCTATCTGGGTCGATGCCGATGCCTGTCCGAATGTGATCAAAGAGGTGCTGTACCGCGCGGCCGATCGCACCGCCACCACGGTCACCTTTGTGGCAAACCAGTTTCTGCGTGTGCCGCCTTCGCCCTATCTGCGCACCCTGCAGGTGCCTGCCGGGTTTGATGTCGCGGACAATGAAATTGTTAAACGTGTTGAGCCAGGGGATCTGGTGATTACCGCCGATATTCCGCTGGCGGCCGAGGTGATTGATAAGGGGGCGGCGGCGCTGAATCCGCGTGGCGAGCGCTACTCACCGGCGACGATACGGGAACGGCTGACGATGCGCGACTTTATGGATACCCTGCGGTCAAGCGGTGTGCAGACCGGCGGCCCCGCGGCAATGAGTCCGCGTGACCGCCAGCAGTTTGCAAATGAACTGGATAGCTGGCTCAGACAGCAGAAACGCTGACGTTAAACGAAGCTGTCGTCGTCGTAGTCGTCGCCGCCAAAATCGTTGAGGTCGCCGTTGTCGGCAAAATTGTTATCCCAGCCGCTGTTTTGATCCAGGAAGGCGTTGTCATTACCCTCGTTGAAGGTGTTAAGGTTGTCATCGCCGCCGTTAAAGGTGTTGAGATTATCGTTCACCTCCGGCAGCGGTGGCTCATTGATGATGTTCACAATCTCTTCCGGCTGTGAGTGGTGGAACATGCTGGTCAGCATATCGGCCATCACCACACCACCGGCGACACCCACCGCCGTCTGCAGTGCGCCGCCGAGGAAGCCGGTGCCGCGTGACGCCGGGGCTGGCGCATATTGCGGCTGAGCCGGCTGCTGAGGCGCACTGTTCCAGGGTGACGGTTGCTGCTGTTGCTGAGCAGGCTGCTGCTGACGTGAACCGCCGCCAAACAGTCCTGACAGGAATCCGCCACTGCTCTGCGCGGGCTGCTGTTGCTGCTGCTGTGCCAGCTGACTTTCCAGCGCCGATACCCGCTCATTGAGTTTTTTCAGCGCCGCTTCCTGAATCAGGATCGCCTGCGCCATGTAGTAAGGTGCGCCAGGCTGCGCCTGCAGGTGCTGGTTAATCAGTTGTTCGGCAGCGGCATCACGTGCCGCGGTCTGGCTTTCGGCCTGTTTCAGGCGGGTAAACAGCCCTTCGATCAGTTGTTGTTCTTCGCGTTGCATGATGACTCTCCTGTGGCGATGGTGATCAGTATATGTGGGCGGCTGAGAGAAAAGTAAATCTGTGGCGGTAAGCAAATATTGCCAGACCCGTTTTGCCACGCTTTTTCGCCCTTTCTGCCGGGCAGCGCAGACCCTGATGCACAAATCGTGCATGCATTTCCCCTTGAAAAGATAAGACTTATCGCCATTCAGGGCAGTAAAGTGCGTAAAACCTGCCTGACAGGTGGAGGCCATAATAATTTCCAGTTATGATGCGTCGCATTAATCAGCTAACCATGCAGCCGCATCGCGCGGTCAGGCGGAGGAACGGCCCTGATGTCACTACCCATCTTTTTGATTGGCGCTCGCGGTTGCGGCAAAACCACAGTCGGCGTGGCGTTGTCGCAGGCGCTGGGCTACGCCTTCACCGACACCGATCACCATCTGCAACTCAGCACGCAGCGCAGCGTGGCCGAGATTGTGGCGGCAGAAGGGTGGGAGGGATTCCGCGCCCGTGAAACCGAATCACTGCGGGCCGTGACGGCGCCGCGCACCGTGATAGCCACCGGCGGTGGCATGATTCTGGCCGAGGAGAACTGCCGCTTTATGCGGGAGCAGGGACAGGTGATCTGGCTCAGCGCCTCTCCGGAGGTGCTGGCAGAGCGGCTGCAAAGCGAACCAGAGGCGGCCCAGCGTCCGACCTTAACCGGCCGTCCGATTGCCGATGAGATGAGCGATGTCCTGCGCGAACGCGCGCATCTCTATCAGGCCGCCGCCCATCATCAGGTGAATGCCATGCAGTCCCCCGAGCGTGTGGTCGAGGAGATCCTGCTCTCCCTCTCCCTGGCGCGCGCCAGCTAACCCTCAGATTTTTCCCGCTTTGATCCCGCTTCAGTGGGTGTTGTCTATACTTACCTCATGACAGGCAGCGGCCTGTCCTGTGGAATGTTATTGAGAGAAGAGGGACACAGTATGCCGACCAGACCACCGTATCCACGTGAAGCGAAAGTTGTGCCTGTAGAAAAGGGTCCTGAGGGTAAAAAAGTCACGTCCTATGAGTTACGTGCCGACCACCCTAAACCAAATTCCTTAATCAGCGAGCACGAAACGGAAGAAGAAGCGCATGATGCCAAAGCGCGCTATGAAGATGTCGAAAAAGAGTAATTCGTTGCTGCTGGCAGGGACGCCAGCCTGTTCCATCCTGTCATAGCTGGCAACATCCTCTTCTGTCGCCCCTGCGCGATAAAGTTTCCCCTCTCCCCGACCGCATCCGGTCAATTAACACGCAAAATTTACGCAGATTTACTGCGACTGGCTTTTTGTCCGGGCGTCTGTTCTGCGCACTCCCGGTGTCGCCCTATAAAGCCCCGCTAATCAATTTTATCGCCGTATTTTCTCTGCTGCCGATCCTGTCGGCGACAAAATTGTCGCTTGACCCATTCAGCGTCACGTTTTATTTTCGTCGCAACTGCAGAGGAACTTTGTTCCATATAGTGGAACCCGTGACATGACCACACTCGAAAATGCCGCCGCCGTACTCCGGTTATTTCAGCACAAGGGCGTGACGCAGGGGCATGTCGGTCTCTCCTTCAGTGAGGTGGTTGAGGCGCTGGGCCTGCCCAAGAGCACGGTATCGCGTCTGCTCGCCACGATGGAAAGTCAGGGGATGCTGGAGCGCGATGCCGACACGCGCGGTTATCATATTGGCCGCGTTTTGTTAGCCGCCGCCGGACATTATCTGTCCGCACCGCTGGTGGACAGCGTCTCAGCCGCGATGGTCAGGCTGGCCGCAAAAACGGGCTGCATGGGCTACGTGTCAAAGCTGGATGGCCGGGAAATATTAGTGATGCGCATGTTTCATGGCCGTCACTTTACCCAGATGGTCACCCCACCCGGCAGCCGGATGCCGGCTGACGCCACCTCAACCGGCAGGGTACTGCTGGCGCAGTTAAGCGATGACGAGGTGCTGGCGCGCTTTCGTGACCACTGGCAGGCTGGCCCGGCAAACTCGCCGCAAAGCCCGGAGGCGCTTCTTGCCAGTCTGGCGGAAATTCGGCAGCAGGGCTGGTCACTGGCCCGGAATGAGTCTCTGCCTGGCATCAGTTCACTGTCAGTCATCGTGCACAACAAACATCATGGCGAAACGGTCGCGCTCTGCCTGTCGTTTCTGTCGCAGGAGTCGGAACCGGGATACCCGCCCGCGCTCCTTGACGCATTACGCGCAACGGCCACAGAGATGGCCGAAAAGTTTGGCGCGTAACGTCACCACGATTTTATCGGCGTAATACTTTCGCCACACCAGGGAAAACCAGGGCCTTCGGGCCTTTTTCTTTCAATCTGATCGCCATGCTTTACGCAGCAGCCTGGCTGCCTGTGTGCGTCCCTCTCGCGTGTTTGTGCACTATCCGGGTGACGTTCCTGGCAGGAGGGCAGCGCCTGCGCGCATCAGAACCGTAAAAAAGACAAGCGGCGTCAACCCGTCAGCAGGCGGGCAGACATTCTTCTATTTCTTCTGGACAAGGACTGGCGGGGACATATGGAACGGGTAAATCCGATCAGGCACGCTGGCGTGGCACTGGTTTTAATTTTGCTTTCTATCGCGGGTGCCATTATTGGTATCCAGCTGATCACCACCCTTGGCGTAACGCCTAACACGTCGATTATTGGTGCGCTGTTTGCCATGCTGCTGGCACGTATTCCGCTGCAGGCTTTCCGCCGCTATCGTTCGATTGAAATCCAGAATCTGGCGCAGACCGCTATCTCCTCAGCCACCTTCGGGGCAGCCAACAGTCTGCTGATGCCGATTGCGGTGCCTTGGGCGCTGGGAGAGCCACAGCTGGTCCTGCCACTCTTCTGTGGCGTCAGTGCCGCAATGCTGCTTGATGCCTGGCTGCTCTATCGTCTGTTTGATACCCGCGTCTTTCCGGCCAGCAATGCCTGGCCTCCGGGCGTGGCGGCGGCTGAAGCGATCAAAGCAGGGGATAAAGGGGGGCGCCAGGCCTGGCTGCTGGTGGCGGGTATTGTCGGTGGCGTTGTCGGCGCGATGCTGAAGATCCCGATGTCCGCCTTTGGCACCGCGTTTATCGGCAATATCTGGGCGCTGTCGATGCTCGGCATCGGTTTTCTGCTGCGGGCCTACGCGCAGCCGGTGGCCGGTATTGATATCAATGCACTCTACATTCCGCATGGCGTGATGGTCGGTGCCGGCCTGGTGGCGCTGATTCAGGTCATGATGGTGATCCGCAGTCGCAAAAATGATGCGCAGGGGGTGAGCCGCAACGGCAATGAGGTACAGCGGGCACTGGGCTTCGGCAGCGTGGGCTACATCGTGATTTCGGCGCTGCTGGCGCTGGCGGGCGGCCTGTGGAGTGAGATGGGCATCGCGATGCTGCTGCTGTTTGTCCTCTACGCCGCCTTTGCTGCCTTTGCCCATGAACTGATTGTCGGGATTGCCGCGATGCACTCCGGCTGGTTCCCGGCCTTTGCCGTGGCGCTGATTACGCTGATTATCGGCATCCTGCTCGGCTTTCCGCCGCTGGCGCTCTGTCTGCTGTGCGGCTTTACCGCCGCCACCGGGCCGGCGTTCGCCGATATGGGCTATGACCTGAAGGCGGGCTTTATCCTGCGCGGCAACGGTGCCGACCTGCAACAGGAGCTGTGGGGACGGCGCATTCAGTTGATCGCCGCCATGATCGCCTTTGTGGTGTCGATTCCGCTGGTCTGGTACGCCCACACCCTGTTCTTTACCGATAACCTGCTGCCGCCGGTGGCGCGGGTCTATGCCAAAACTATTCAGGCGGGCGCGGAGCCGGGTATTGCCGGAAACCTGCTGCTGTGGGCAATTCCTGGCGCGATGATTCAGCTGATCGGCGGACCGAAACGGCAGCTGGGCGTGCTGCTGGCCACCGGTCTGTTAATCAATAACGCGATGGCGGGCTGGGCTGTGATGGTCGGGATTGCCCTGCGCATCGTCATTATTCGCGTCTGGGGCGAGCGGGGCCGGTCGCCTATGGAAGTCATGGCGGCAGGGTTTATTGCCGGTGATGCCCTCTACAGCTTCTTCCATTCGCTGTTTGCCAGCAGCAGCAAGAAATAAAAGGATTAACGATGAGTTTGCAGCAGACCCTGACGGTTTTTGAATTACTGGACAGCGCCCATATCGACGGGCAGCAGGTGGTGGATCTGTTTGCGCCCTGGCCGGAGATCACGGCCCGTTTCAACCGGGTGACGGGTCCCAAAGGCCGGACCGACTTTGTGCGCATCGATATCCCGGGCGTGCAGGGCAAAGCCGCGGGAGGCCGTGCGCCAACGCTGGGCATTATTGGCCGGCTTGGCGGCATCGGTGCCCGCCCTGGCCGGATCGGGATGGTCTCTGATGCCGATGGCGCCGTCGCGGCGATCGCCTGTGCGCTGAAGCTGGCGCAGATGCAGGGTAAAGGCGACAGGCTGACGGGGGATGTGATCATCACCACCCATATCTGTCCCGATGCGCCCACGCGGCCGCATCTGCCGGTCGATTTTATGGATTCACCGATTGATGATGTCACGATGAATGACAATGAGGTGGTGGCGGGGGTGGATGCGATTCTGTCGATCGACACCACCAAAGGCAATCGCATCATCAACCACAAAGGTTTTGCCCTGTCGCCGACGGTAAAAGAGGGCTACATCCTGCGGGTGTCGGAGGATCTGCTGCGCATCATGGAGATGACAAGCGGTCGTCCGGCGGTGACCTTCCCGATCACGACTCAGGATATTACGCCGTACGGTAACGGGATTTATCACCTCAACAGTATTCTGCAGCCTTCCACCGCCACCGATGTCCCGGTAGTAGGCGTGGCGATCACGGCAGAGTCGGTGGTGCCGGGCTGCGGAACCGGGGCCAGTCATGAAGTGGACATTGCAGCCGCAGCGAAGTTTGCCATTGAGGTCGCCAAGGAGTTTGGTCGTGAAACCTGTCACTTCTACGACGCCGACGAATATGCGCGGCTGATCGCGCTCTATGGCAGCCTGGCGCATCTGCGTCACCGGAACCACTAAGATGACGGCCTCCCTGGTGACGCTGACCATCGGTCAGTCGCCGCGCAGCGACATACTGCCGCTGCTGCGTCAGCATCTGCCGGATGCGCAGACCGATCACGCCGGACTGCTGGATGGGCTGAGCCGCACCGAGATCCAGGCGCATTTTGCGCCGGATGCAGGCGATGCGGTGCTGGTGTCACGGCTGCAAAGCGGCGAACAGGTGCGGCTGGCGGCGTCAAAGGTGGAGCAGGGATTGCAGCGCAAAATCAGTGCGCTGGAACTTGCAGGCTATCAGACCATCCTGCTGCTCTGCACCGGTGAATTCAGCCAGCTTCGCACCCGACAGGCGCTTCTGCTGGAGCCGGACCGTATTATCCCGCCGCTGATCGGCGCCATGGTGCAGCAGCAGCAGATCGGGATCGTGGTGCCGGTTACGGAGCAGATTGTCGAGCAGGCGGGTAAGTGGCAGCATCTGCCCGTTCCCCCCTGTTATGCGGTTGCCAGCCCCTATGAGGGCGATCAGGCGACCTTCACCAGTGCGGCGCGCACGCTGCAAGCGCAGGGGGCGGCGCTGGTGGTAATGGACTGTATGGGGTATCACCAGCAGCATCGGGCTGCGTTACAGCAGCAGCTGGGCGTGCCGGTTCTCCTCTCTAATGAGCTGGTGGCCCGGCTGGCGGCCGCGCTGCTTCCCTGACGAAGGCGATCACAAACGCCTGTGATTTCGCGTGACAGATCAGCGGGTTCCCTTCTACACTGCCAGACACACAACATGTGCTCTGGAGACTATTATGCTCAACGTAAGTGAGTATTTTGACGGAAAAGTTAAATCTATCGGTTTTGACAGTGCGAGCACCGGCCGTGCCAGCGTGGGCGTGATGGCTGAAGGTGAATACACATTCGGTACCGGTCAGCCGGAAGAGATGACCGTGGTCAGCGGCTCGCTGAAGGTGTTACTGCCGGGTGAGACGGAGTGGAAATGGTTTGAAGCGGGTTCGGTGTTTAACGTGCCGGGTCACAGCGAATTTCATCTGCAGGTGGGCGAGCCGAGCTCCTATCTCTGCCGTTACCTGAAAGATTAAAAAAGGGCCGCTTAGCGGCCCTTTTTTTATGGTCAGACACCCCCTGTCAGCATGGGGCTGCCTGCCGATGATTAACGCTGGGCTTCGCCGCCGAGCGCTTCCACCAGATTGCTGGTCAGCGCGGCCAGTTCGCTGGTCATCAGAATAAAGTCAGCATCAAAACGCTGGGCAAAATCTTCGCGGTCAATATCGTCGTTCTGGTCGCGCAGCGTGTCGCTGAACTTCAGACGTTTCACTGAACCATCATCGGCCAGCACAAACTGAATACGCTCCTGCCAGTCGAGCGCCAGTTTGGTCACCAGCTTGCCCGCTTCAATGTGGTTCGCGATCTCATCGCACACCAGATCCTGCTTTTTACAACGGATGACGCCGCCATCTTCCAGCAGCGCTTTCAGCTCCGCTTCATCCATCAGTGCAAAACCGGCCGGCAGATCGCCTGAGCGCACCCATTCGGTCAGCGTCAGCTCAATCGGGCTTTCCAGCGTCAGGGGCACCACCGGCAGTGAACCCAGACTTTTACGCAGCAGCGCCAGCGTATCTTCCGCTTTCTTAGCGCTGGCACAGTCCACCATAATCAGATTGTTAACCGTGTCGATCCAGAGGTAAGTCTGGCTGAAACGGCTGAAGGCGCGCGGCAGCAGGCTGTGCAGCACTTCATCCTTCAGCGAATCTTTTTCAGTCTTCTTCAGCTTGCGGCTCTGCTCAGATTCCAGCTTGTCGATTTTGGCTTCCAGCGCCTGTTTCACCACCGGTGCGGGCAGAATTTTCTCTTCTTTACGGGCGCAAATCACGATCTGGCCGTTGTTCTCGTGGGTCAGCGCATCACTGCGGTTGCCCATCGGCGAGACCCAGCCGGTTTTGCTCAAATCCTGACTGCCACACGGCGAAAACGTGAAGGCGTCGAGCTGTTTTTCCATCTCATCTGCGGACAGCGGAATGTCACGATTCAGACGATAAACCATCATATTTTTAAACCACAACATCGGGATTCCTTACCGTGGCGCGATCGGGCGCACAAGTCTGCTAGAGTCAGCGCGCATGATAGCGAAACATCGGAGTGGTTTCATTGCCTTTCCGGCTGGCGGCTTCTACTGTATCTCTCATCTGAACGAATAATGAGGAATAAACCGTGCGCATAGGTATCGATCTGGGTGGCACCAAGACAGAAGTGATTGCATTGTCGGATGAAGGGCAGGCGCTGTTCCGCCACCGGGTAAATACCCCTCGTGATGACTATCAGGCGACGGTACAGGCAATTGTCGATCTGGTGACGCTGGCTGAAGAGAAAACCGGCCAGAGCGGCACGGTCGGGATTGGTATTCCTGGCTCACTGTCGCCTTACAGCAGGCGGGTGAAGAATGCTAACTCCACCTGGCTCAACGGCCAGCCGCTGGATAAAGATCTGGCACAGGCGCTGAACCGCGAAGTGCGTATCGCCAACGATGCCAACTGTCTGGCGGTGTCGGAAGCGATCGACGGCGCCGGGGCCGGACAGGCGCTGGTGTTTGCGGTGATCATCGGCACCGGCTCGGGAGCAGGCGTGGCGATCAACGGTGAGTCGCGCATTGGCGGCAACGGCAATGCCGGTGAGTGGGGGCACAATCCACTGCCCTGGATGGATGAGGATGAGCTGCGCTACCGCCAGGAAGTGCCCTGCTACTGCGGCCAGCAGGGCTGCATTGAGACGTTTGTCTCTGGCACCGGCTTTGGTATCGACTATCAGCGGCTGAGCGGCGTGCATCGCAAAGGGGCGGAAATCGTCTCGCTGCTGGCGCAGCAGGATCCGATCGCCGAACTGGCGATGAGCCGTTATGAGCTGCGGCTGGCAAAATCGCTGGCACAGGTGGTGAATCTGATCGATCCCGATGTGATCGTGCTGGGCGGCGGGATGAGCAACGTGGATCGCCTCTATCAGACCGTGCCGCTGCTGATGAAGAAGTGGGTGTTTGGCGGCGAGTGTGAAACGCCGGTGCTGAAAGCGCAGCATGGCGACTCCAGCGGCGTGCGCGGTGCGGCGTGGCTCTGGCCGCTGCAGAGCTGATGCGGCATGCCGGTGAGAGCTGGCTCTGTCATGCGCTTGCCGGACCGCGGCGGCTCAGCCCCTGAAGTACCAGGCGCTGAGCCGTTGATCCGTCAGCATTGTTACACCGGTTTACTCGCCCACCAGCATACTGTCCTGCGGGGCGCGTCCGCGCTGCGCTTTGGTCGCAAGGAAATAGAGATAGCCCACCACCATAATGGCGACAAACAGCGCGCCAATCACCGGGTTGAACCACAGCATGGCCAGCAGGCAGATGACAGACAGCAGCAGGGCGATGCCCGGCACAATCGGATAGCCCGGCGCACGGAAACTGCGTGCCATCTCTGGCGCGCTGCGGCGCAGCCGGAAGAGGCTGAGCATGCTCATGATGTACATCACGATGGCACCAAACACCGCCATGGTGATCATCGCCGCCGTCAGTGTCATCCCCTGCAGATTGATCACGCCATCGCTGTAGATGGCCGCAATGCCCAGCACGCCGCCGGTAATGATGGCGCGATGCGGGGTCTGAAAACGCGACAGTTTTGCTAGGGCAGGAGGCAGATAACCCGCGCGGGCCAGCGCAAAGAACTGCCGTGAGTAGCCGAGAATAATGCCGTGGAAGCTGGCAATCAGGCCAAACAGGCCGATCCAGACCAGCATGTGCATCCAGTTTGAGTGCTCCCCGACGATCATTTTCATCGCCTGCGGCAGCGGATCGTTAATGTCAGCCAGTTTGCGCCAGTCGCCCGCACCGCCCGCCATCAGCATCACGCCAATCGCCAGCACCACCAGCGTCAGAATGCCGCTGATGTAGGCGCGGGGAATGGTTCGCGTGGGATCTTTTGCCTCTTCCGCCGCCATTGCCGCGCCTTCAATCGCGAGGAAAAACCAGATGGCAAAAGGAATCGCGGCGAAAATGCCGGAGAAGGCGGGCAGTCCGAAGCTGTCGCTGCCCGCCCAGCCGTGTGCGGCGAAGTTCGCCAGGCTGAAACCGGGAGAGACCACGCCCATAAACACCAGCAGTTCGATCACCGCCAGCACCGTCACCACCAGTTCGAACATTGCGGCCAGTTTTACGCCGAGGATATTCAGCGTCATAAACAGCAGGTAGGCGCCGACGGCGGCGGTTTTCGGGTTGAGGTCGGGATACTGCACGTTAAGATAGGCCCCAATCGCCATGGCAATCGCCGGTGGCGCAAAGACAAACTCAATCAGCGTCGCCAGACCGGCAATCAGCCCGCCGGTTTCGCCAAAGGCGCGGCGACTGTAGGCAAACGGCCCGCCCGCATGGGGGATCGCGGTGGTCAGTTCGGTGAAGCTGAAGATAAAACAGGTGTAAAGCGTGGCGATCAGCGCGGTGGTGACCAGGAATCCCAGCGTGCCCGCCACCGCCCAGCCATAACTCCAGCCAAAATATTCGCCTGAGATCACCAGGCCAACCGCAATCCCCCACAGATGCAGGGTGCCCAGCGTGGGCTTGAGTCTGTTTGTCATAACTGCCATCCCCGTCGTTGTTGGTCTTATGCGGCGTTACACCGCCATTACGCTACAGTAGAAGGATGATGCCGCTGCCTTGCGCGCCACGACTTGACGCCAGCGCAGTGACTTCTGTTCTCCAGAGTCAACTCACACGCAACAACCGGGCCAGTTGCACGCTGCGGTCAACTTTGTCTCCTCTGAAGTCAAGCAGCACACACGCTGGCCACGCATGCTGAAATGACGCAAGTGACCAGGAGCCGGACTGATGAGCGCGAAACAATATGACAACCTGACTGATTCCCAACTCACCCTGATGGCGCAGCAGGCGCTGGCCTGTTATCCCGATCCACTGCAGGGTCAGCTCAGCCTGCTGTGCCGATCGGAGAACGCCACATTTCTGCTCAGGGCGGCCGGGCAGCGTTATGCGCTGCGGCTGCATCGTGGCGATTACCATCAGAAAGCGGATATCGTCAGTGAATTGCAGTGGCTCGATGCGCTGCGTGAAACCGGCATCATGGTGCCGGAAGCGGTGCCGGATAAAGAGGGTGAACAGGTGCTGACGCTGCGGCTGCCGGATGGCAGCGAGCGTTATGTGGTGCTGTTTCACTGGATCGAGGGCGAGATGCCGACCACCGACGTCGATCCCCGCGCCTTTCAGCAGCTGGGGCAGATCACCGCCCGGCTGCACCAGCAGAGTAAGCAGTGGCAAAAGCCAGCGGGCTTTCAGCGCATTATCTGGGACCACCACACCATGACCAGCGCGGAGAGTCACTGGGGACGCTGGCAGGATGCGCCAAACCTCAACCCTGCCGATCACGGCGTGGTCGAACAGGCGATTGCGCAGGTGGGCGCGGCGATGGCGCAGTTCGGGAAGGGATCGGATCGTTACGGCCTGATCCACGCCGATCTTCGCCTGACCAACCTGCTGCTGCACAAAGGGGAAACGCGGGTGATCGACTTTGATGACTGCGGGCTGGGCTGGTATCTGCACGATCTGGCGGCGGCGATCAGTTTTGTTGAGCACCATCCGCGCGCCCCGGAGTGGATCGATCACTGGATCCGCGGTTATGAGCAGGTGGCGCACATCAGCGATGCGGAGATGGCTATGCTGCCTGCGCTGCTGGTTCAGCGTCGTATTCAGCTCACCGCGTGGGTCGGTTCGCATGCCGAAACGGAAATGGCGCGCAGCCTGGGACCCGAGTGGGCGAGCCATTCAGTGCGTCTCTGCCGCCGTTATCTGGAGGGGGAGCGACTGCCGGTGGGGGTCTGATGCACCAGCGACGGGCGTCGCTGCGCCGCCACAGTGCCCGACAGCCGGGTGGCGCAGCGGAAGAGGCGGCCGGGAGGCGGGATGCGGTTGCGCCCGTGCCGCCTGCGGCTGGCTTCGGGAAACTGGTATGGAAATTGCTGTCAGTAACAGGGGTGATCCACCTTTCTACTCACAGAGGCGACCATGAATCCGACACTGATCAAGCCCGATGCGTTTGCTGCCTGCTCGGCAGCCGCAGAAGCTGGCAATCACGGCGTACTGGCTGCGGCAGCGACTGGCCTGAGCGACTTTATTCATACTCAGGGCGGCGACGCGGACCGCATCTTCGGTATCAGCGGCATCGATCCGGAGCGCCTTGCCAGCCCGACGCTGAGCCTCGGGCTGGTTAACTACTGTCGGGTACTGGAAGAGGCGGCCCGACACTCCGGTTCTGATAACTTCGGTTTGCACTACGGCAGGCAGTTTAAACCGCAGTCATTAGGCCTGATTGGCTACATCGGTCTCTGTTCCACCACGCTGGAACAGGCGCTGCACAATGTGGTCAACGCGTTTCCCTGGCATCAGCACGACACGCTGACGCGTCTGGTGGATAAGGGGGAGTGCTGGCGGCTCGACTATCAGGTGCGCCACGGGGCGATTCTGTCGCGCCGTCAGGATGCGGAGCTGACGCTGGGCATGTTTATGAATCTGATCCGCCACGTGGCGGGCAAACACTGGGCGCCGCGCGAAGTGCACTTTGAACATCCGCGCCCCGGCCAGTGGCACGATCACTGCAAAGTCTTTGATGCGCCGGTCTGGTTCGATCAGCCCTTCAATTCACTGGTGATCCCGAAGCGCGATCTGCTGCGCGCCATGCCGGAGAGCGATCCGATCCTGCTGACGGTGATGCAGGATGCGATCCGGCGGCTTAATCGTGGCACGTCGCAGCAGAGCATGATTGAGCAGGCGCGTTCGCAGGTCAATCTGTCGCTGATGCAGGGGGAGCCGGTGCTGGAAGAGGTGGCGGATAAGCTGGGGCTGTCGAGCTGGTCACTGCAGCGGCGGCTGCGCGAAGAGGGCAGCAGCTTCACCGCGCTGGTGGATCAGGTGCGCTGCGAAATGGCGACACACTACCTGCAACAGAAGCAGCTGCCGATTTCAGAAATGGCGCTGCTGCTGGGCTACTCGGAAGTCAGTGCTTTTTCGCGCGCGTTCCGTCGCTGGTTCGGTATCAGTCCGCGTCAGTGGCGTCAGGAGGGACTGGCCAGCTAACCGCGCGGCGCAAAGCCGAACCACGCGGGTTGTCCGGGCTCCGGCGGTGGCGGAAGGCCGCGGGTCTGCGCCACCAGCTGCCATGCGCGCAGGCAGAGCGCTTCATCACCCTGGGTCTGGGTCACCGCATAACGTCCACTCCGTTGCCACTCCATTCGTACCAGACATTGCTGGCCCGCATAACGGGCTGCATCCCGGAAGTCCCGGTTCAGCACCGGCTGCATTTGATGCGTCCAGTGACAGGATTTGCTGTCAGGATCTTTCTCCGGCTGACAGAGGTTTGCCACGCTATCCCGTTGCTTTATTACAGGTTGCTGGCAGGCGCTGAGCGAGATGGCAACAATCACACCCGGCAACATCCGCCTCACTACATTAATCAAATTCATTTAACTGGCCCATCTCCCCTTAAAGATCTTCCGGTCTGCTGCCGACAGTCTACAGACCGGCCTGCTGAATGCTATGGCATTCCTCCGACTGTCAGCAGAACCAGAATTTACCGCCCCGGTGCGGACGATCTCCCTTTCACGTTTTGGATGAGAAAGGCAGAAAAACAGGCCTTTGCGGCACTCTCCCGGTTGACGGCGGGCGGTGCCTTCCATGCCAGCAAACCCGCCTTGATTCTGGTGCTGCCTGCGGATAACGGCTCGCCGGATGTCAGCGCCGCGCATCGCTTAACCTCCCGGCTGACGCGCCCGTTATCCCTGGGGCAGCTCCAGCTGGCTGTATCCCAGCCCGTTCATCTTGCGCACTTTAATCTGCACCGGGATACGCTCCTTCATCGCCTCGACGTGGCTGATCACCCCGATGGTTTTGCCGCTGGCGTTGAGCGCATCCAGGGCATCCAGCGCGGTGTCGAGCGTCTGGGCATCCAGCGTGCCGAATCCTTCATCCAGAAACAGCGATTCGATGCGCGTTTTGTGGCTCACCAGATCGGATAACGCCAGGGCCAGCGCCAGACTGACCAGGAAGCTCTCCCCGCCCGACAGGGTGCGGGTATCGCGCGCGGCGTCAGCCTGCCAGGTGTCAACCACATCCAGCTCCAGCTGATCCTGCGCCCGCCGCTGCAGCAGATAGCGGCCATGCAGCCGGTCGAGCTGACGGTTAGCGAGCGCGACCAGATGATCCAGCGTCAGCCCCTGGGCGAAACGCCGGAATTTATCGCCGCTGGCGGAGCCGATCAGGTCGTTGAGCAGGCTCCACTGCGCCAGCGCCACCCCATCCTGTTCTATCTGTGTCATCAGACTCTGCTGCCGGGCACGCAGGCTGGCGTCGCTGTGCAGCTGCTGCTGAATCTGACCCTGCTGGCTGGCGTTGTCGCGCAGCGCCAGCCGTAACTGCTCCAGCTGCTGCGCCAGCGCCTCGGCAGATTCCGGCATCGCATCGGGCTTTGCCTGCTGATGGGCGCTGAGCCGCTGACGCAGATCCGCCCGTCGCGCCTGCTGCTGCTGGCACTGCTGATCGAGCTGCTGCAGCTGCTGGCGCAGTTGCAGCGCACTCTGCTCATCCAGCAGCGCCGCGCGCAGGCTGGCTTCATCGGCAAATCCGGCGCGCGCCAGTGACTGCTGCAGTGTGCTTTCCGCCTCTGCCAGTTTGCTGCTGAGGGTCTGACGCTGATTTTCCAGCCCCGCCAGCTCACCCTGCAGGCGACTGACCTCGGCCTGCGCCTGTTGCAGGGCGGTGAGCTGCTGTGCCAGCTGTTCATCGGCGTGCTGAACGCGGGCCTGCAGCTGCTGACGGGCGAGGGTGACCTCGCGATCGCCAAACAGCGCCAGACGCTGCTGACGCATTTCGCTGAGCTGCGCCTGGCTCTGCTGCTGCTGCTGCTGACGAATCGTGAGCTGCTGCTGTTCCTGTTCAGCCTGCTGCTGCAGGGCAGTGAGCTGGGTTTCCCCTTTTAACAGCTGCGGCTGCAGGTTAGCGAGCAACTGCTCACTCTCCTGCCAGCGCTGCCAGCGCCGCTGTTGCTCCGCCAGCCACGCAGCGCGATCGGTGGCAGCGGGCAGGGCAAGATGGTGGGCGCTGAACTGCTGCTCCAGACGGCTCTGCAACTGCTCCCAGGCCTGCTGTTCCTGCTGCTGACGCTGTTGCAGCACATCCAGCGCCTGTAGCTGGCTGGTCAGGGACTGCTGCGCCAGCTGTTCGGCCTGCTGCTGCTGCTGCCAGGCCTGTAGCTGCTGAAGATGGTGATCTTTCGCAGCCTGACGCGCCTGTTCAGCGGCTTCCTGAGCCTGTCGCTGCTGCTCAAGCTGACTTTCACGGTCGCTTTGCTGCTGCTGCCACCTGGCTAAGGCCTCGCGATCGGCAAGCGGGAAAGTAAGTGCCAGCTCACCGCTCAGAACCTGCCATTGCTGCTCAAGCTGCTCAAGCTGTTGCTGCATCCCGGCGATTTCCTCGCGCAGCGTCTGCTGCTGTACCGCAGACTGCTTCAGCTGTTCGTTTTTTGCCGTGCCCGCTTCGCGCAGTGCCTCGGTTTGTTGTTGCAGCGCAGCCCGGCGCTGCTGGTTAGCACTGACTTCCAGTGTGCTGTAGGCCCCGACGGCGGGATGGGTGCAGGAGCCGCACAGCGGGCAGGGCTGATCGGCGGTGAGCCGGGCGCGGTAGTCGCTGAGATCGACAATCTGCTGCTCCAGCGCGCAGATTTTTTCCACATCGTCCAGCTGCTGTTTTTCGCGTTTCCACGTCTCACGCAGCGTCTGCAATTCCGCTTCACTCTGCTGATGCGCTTTTTCCAGCGCGTGTAGCCTTTGCTGGCGCTGGTCCAGCTGCTGGTGCAGCGGCTGCCACTGCGTTGAGAGCAGCAGCAGTTGCTGACGCGCCGGACGGCTGCTCTGCAACTGGCTTAACGCCTGACGCAGTGCAGCAGGCGGATGCTGCTCCTGAAGCGAAGTTAGTGCTTGCTCCGCCTGCGACAGCGCCTCGCGGGCCTGTTGCTCCGCCTGCTGGCGCGGCAGTGCCTGTCGGGCCTGCTGCTGCTGTTCCGCCTGCTGGGTGGCGATCTGCTGTTGCTGCTGATTGCGCTGTTGCGTCAGTCCCGCCAGCGTCGCCTCACGCTGTGCCAGCAGGGCAAAGTTCTCCTGCCACAGCGGCAGCGAAGCCCCCCAGTGCGCCAGATCGGTCAACTGCTCACGTAACTGATGCTGTTCAGCCATCGCCTGCTTCAGGCGGGTCACCTGACGGGTCTGCTCCGCCAGGGTAGCCTGAGTCTGATCAAGATGCTGTTGCTGACGGGCGTTTTCCTGCTGCTGCTCCTCATTGTGCTGCTGCAGGGCGCTGATGCGCTGATCCAGCGGCAACACCTGTTCCGTCAGCAGGGTCTCCTGCTGCTGCTGTTCCTGCTGTGCCTGCTGGCGGGCAAGCTGGGTGGCCGCATAGCGCTGCTGATGCTGCTGATGCTGGCTCTGCGCCTGCTGCTGCTGATCCGTCAGCTGCTGACAGCGATGCGAGACCTGCTGCTGCTCGGTACGCAGGGCGTCGCGCTGCTGCAGCGCGCCCCGCAGTTTTTCAGCCGGTTCACTGCGTGCCAGCCGCTGGCGATCTGGCTCAGCGGCCTGTAAGGCCGCGCTGGCCTGCTGCACCGCCGCCTCGGCCTGCTCACTCTCCCGCTGCAGCTGCTGCGCCTGTTGCTGCCACTGCTGTTGCTGCTGCGCCTGCTGATAGTGGCTGCTGAGCTGCTCTTCCGCCTGGGTCAGCCCGGTCAGCTGCTGTTGCAGCGCCTCGCGCGCCTCACTCTCCAGCAGGGTCATCGCGCCCGCCTGGCTGCGCAGCAGGTCCAGCTGGGTTTTCGCCTCTTTGTGGCGCTCATAAATGGCGGCTGAGATCAGGCCGTAAATTTCGGTGCCGGTCAGCTCTTCGAGAAGTTCGGCGCGTTCACTGGCTCTGGCATTGAGAAACGCGGCGAACTGGCCCTGAGAGAGCATCATCGAGCGGGTGAAGCGTTCAAAATCGAGCCCGGAGAGGGTTTCCGTCAGCTTCAGCTTGTCACCCACCTTATCGGCCACGATGGTGTTGTCGGCGCAGCGTGCCAGCTCAACGCGCGGGGCCTGCAGCTTGCCGTCGGCGGCACCGCGCGCGCGGTTCTGACTCCAGAAGGCGCGCCAGGCTTCACCCTTAATCTCAAACTCCACCTCAGCCAGACACTCCGCGCAGTCGCGGGTCATCAGCGGGTTCTGGCTCTGGGAGATCGCGCCCAGGCGCGGCGTCTGGTGGTAGAGCGCCAGGCAGATGGCATCCAGCAGGGTGGTTTTTCCGGCACCGGTGGCACCGGTAATGGCGAACAGGCCGTTGCTGGCAAAAGGTTCGGCGCGGAAATCGATAAACCATTCACCGCGCAGGGCATTCAGATTTTTAAAACGTAGCGTAAGGATCTTCATTGGGTCTCTTCCATGGCGGCCAGCGTCTGACGAAACAGGGTGGTCATCTGATCGATCTGCTCCGCCTCTAAGCCCTCATCCAGCGCCAGCCGGCGGGCGAAGACCTCTTCCACCTTCAGCTCGCTCAGGGTTTCATTGTCAAGCCGCGCCAGGCTCTGCTGCCGCTGTTCACGGCTGCGGCGCAACAGCAGCACCTCGACGGGCAGCGTGGCGGTCAGCGTTTCCACCTGCCGTTGCAGATCGCTGAGGTACTCCTGGGTTGTGACTTCGATATCGAGCCAGATCGGTTTCTCCGGCTGCTGCCCGCTGAAGGCGTTTAACTGTTCAGCAATCTGCGCCAGCGATCCTTTCAGCGCCTGCATCGGCTGAGTCTGCGGCACCACCAGCGGGGTGACCGCCTGCAGGCCGCTGGCCGTCAGCTCCAGCAGGAAGACGCTTTTTTCACTGCTCAGCTCATCAAAACTCAGCGGGATCGGTGAGCCGCTGTAGCGGATATGCTCGCTGCCGGCGACGCGCTGCGCGCGATGAATATGGCCCAGCGCAATATAGTCGGCGGCGGGAAAGGCGCTGGCCGGGAAGGCGTCCAGCGTGCCGATATAGATGTCACGCACCGAATCGCTCTGGCTGACGCCGACGGTGGTGAGATGGCCGGTGGCGATCACCGGCAGCGCATGGCCCAGAGCCTGCGCTGCGGCGAAACGCTGCTGATAGTGGTGAGCGATCGCCTCCAGCAGCGAGGTCTGCTTGTCGCGTCCCGACTGACCCGCCCGGCTGCGCAGGATGTCGCGCGGCCGCAGGTAGGGAATCGCACAGAGCAGCGCCCCCGGTTCACCCTGACGGGTGTTGAGCAGCAGCACATCATCGTCCTGCGGGGTGGCGATTACCCGGGTATTGAGACAGGCGAGCAGCTCGCGCGACTCATTCAGCGTCGCCACGGAGTCGTGGTTGCCCGCCAGCACAATCAGCTGACAGCCGCTGGGCTGCACCGCCACCACAAAACGGTTGAACATTTCGCGCGCGTAGCTGGGCGGCGTGCCGGTATCAAACAGATCGCCCGCGATAATCAGCACATCCACCTGATGCTGTTCAATCTGGATCAACAGCCAGTCGAGAAACGCCTGATGTTCGGCCGCCCGGCTTTTGTTGTAGAAGAACTGCCCCAGATGCCAGTCCGCAGTGTGAATAATGCGCATGATGAGTCCCTGCCGTTGTGATTCGCCCGGCGATTATACTGGCTCTGCGGCCAAAGCAAAAAAGAGTCGCTGCACTGTCATAATTGATTACCTATGTGGTTACAGGCAGGTTATGTTTTTCATAAAAGTGTCACAAATCTGACGCATAATGGCGCCGCGAATCTCAGTGACAGCCGTCATAATCAGCAGGAGAAATAATGGCTAAGCGCATTTTGGTTGTGGAGGATGAAGCCCCCATCCGTGAAATGTTGTGTTTTGTTCTGGAGCAGAACGACTATCAGCCAATCGAGGCGGAAGATTATGACAGCGCCGTGGCCAGGCTGATCGAACCCTGGCCCGATCTGATTCTGCTGGACTGGATGTTACCGGGCGGCAGCGGCATTCAGTTTATCAAACACCTGAAGCGTGAGGCGATGACGCGCGACATTCCGGTCATGATGCTGACCGCCCGTGGCGAAGAGGAAGATCGGGTGCGCGGGCTGGAAGTGGGCGCGGATGACTACATTACCAAGCCTTTTTCCCCTAAAGAGCTGATGGCGCGCATTAAAGCGGTGATGCGCCGTATTTCACCAATGGCGGTGGAAGAGGTGATCGAGATGCAGGGGCTGAGTCTGGACCCCTCGTCGCATCGCGTGATGTCCGAAACCACGCCGCTGGAGATGGGCCCGACCGAATATAAACTGCTGCACTTCTTTATGACGCACCCGGAGCGCGTTTACAGCCGCGAACAGCTGCTGAACCACGTCTGGGGCACCAATGTGTATGTGGAAGATCGCACCGTTGATGTTCACATCCGCCGTTTACGTAAAGCGCTGGAGATCTCCGGCCACGATCGCATGGTACAAACCGTTCGCGGAACAGGGTATCGTTTCTCTGCCCGCTACTGAACGGAGCCTTTACCGTGCTGGAACGCCTCTCCTGGAAGAGATTACTGACAGAACTGCTGCTGGCCTGTCTGCCCGCGCTGCTGCCTGGCCTGCTGTTTGGCGGGCTGGCATGGTGGCTGCTGCTGAGCGTGCTGCTGGTGCTGCTGTGGCATTTTCATAATCTGATGCGGCTGTCACACTGGCTGTGGCTCGACCGCACCATGACGCCCCCTGCCGGGCGTGCCAGCTGGGAGCCGCTCTTCTATGGGCTTTACCAGATGCAGCTGCGCAACCGGCGGCGGCGGCGCGAACTGGGCAATCTGATCAAGCGTTTCCGCAGCGGTGCCGAATCGCTGCCGGATGCGGTGATCCTCACCACCGAAGAGGGCACCATTTTCTGGTGCAACGGACTGGCGCAGCAGCACCTTGGCCTGCGCTGGCCGGAAGATAATGGCCAGAACATCCTCAACCTGCTGCGTTACCCCGAATTCTCCCGCTATCTTCGCCAGCGCGATTTTGATAAACCCCTGACGCTGGTGCTGAACAATAAACTGCACATGGAATTTCGCGTCATGCCCTACAGTGAAGGGCAGTGGCTGCTGGTGGCGCGCGATGTGACGCAGATGCATCAGCTGGAAGGGGCGCGCCGCAACTTCTTTGCCAATGTCAGCCATGAGCTGCGCACCCCGCTTACGGTGCTGCAGGGCTATCTGGAGATGATGAACGACTCGGTGATGAGCGAACCTTCGCGCAGCAAAGCGCTGCACACCATGTCGGAGCAGACGCGCCGCATGGACAGCCTGGTTAAGCAGCTGCTGACGCTGTCGCGCATCGAAGCGGCCCCGGCGATCGACCTGAAAGAGAAGGTCGATGTGCCGGTGATGCTGAAACTGCTGCAGCATGAAGCCGCGACGCTGAGCGGCGGCCGCCACGACATCCATTTCCACACCGATCCCCATCTGAAAGTGTTCGGCAACGATGAACAGCTGCGCAGCGCCATCTCCAATCTGGTTTACAACGCGGTGAACCACACGCCAGAGGGCACGCGGATCGATATCAGCTGGCTGCGCGGCAAACAGGGCGCGATTTTCCGGGTCTGTGACAACGGGCCGGGGATCGCGCCGGAACACATCCCGCGGCTGACCGAGCGTTTCTACCGGGTCGACAAGGCGCGCTCACGCGCCACCGGTGGCAGCGGGCTGGGGCTGGCGATTGTGAAACATGCCCTGAGCCACCACAACGCGCGGCTCGATATCACCAGCGTGCCGCATAAGGAGACCTGCTTTACCTTTACGCTGCCGGCAAGGTTGATTGTCAGCAGTGTGATGCAGGAGAATGCCGTTCATTAACCGCTGCCGGAACTCTGCCATGCGCCTGCTTCTTCTCTTCCTCATTACGCTGCTGCCGGGACTGGCGCTTGCTCAGCCCGGCACGCTCGCCGGCAATCTCAGCAGTGTCGGGTCTGATACGCTGGGCTATCTGATGACCCTCTGGAGCGAGGATTTCAGCCGCCAGGCTCCGGGCGTCAACGTGCAGGTGCAGGCCTCAGGCTCTTCTACGGCCCCGACCGCGCTGGCGGCGGGGGCGGCGCAACTCGGCCCGATGAGCCGCCCGATGCAGGCAGATGAACGCCAGGCGTTTGAAGCGCGCTACGGCTACCCGCCGCTGGCGGTACCGGTGGCCATGGATGCGCTGGTCGTCGTGGTCAACCAGCGCAATCCGCTGCAACAGATTGCGCCCTCGCAGCTTGATGCCCTCTTTTCAGTCACCCGCCTGTGCGGTGCACACAGTGTGCCGCGGTTCTGGGGCGATCTTGGCTTAACCGGCGCTGAGTGGCGTAAACGGCCGATTCAGCGCTATGGCCGCAACTCCGCCTCCGGTACCTGGGGTTTCTTCAAGCAGCAGGCGCTCTGCAAGGGCGATTTTCGCCGCGACGTGGCGGAGTTTCCCGGCTCGGCTGCGGTGGTGCAGGCGGTGGCCGGGAACCCGTGCAGCATTGGCTACGCCAGTTTTGGCTTTCATCTCAGCGGGGTCAAAATGCTGGCGGTGAAGAACGATCAGGGGCAGGCGATTGCCCCGGATGCGGAGGCTATCCGCAGTGGCCGCTATCCCTGGGCGCGTCCGCTCTATCTCTATGTCAATAAAGCACCCGGAAAGCCGCTGCCGCCGCTGGTGGCCGCGTTTCTGCAGCAGGTGCTTTCCGCGCAGGGACAGCGTCGGGTCAGTGAGGCGGGCTACCTGCCGCTCTCTGACACGCAGATGGCGCAGGCGCGTGCAGCCCTGCAGTAATCCTCTAAGTTGAATTTTTTTCATCATCGCTGAATTTTCTTCAGTTGCAGACTGAGGCCACTCATGTCACTCTGCATTCAGACATATAGCCATCCAGATGGCTATTTATATCAGAATGCAATTATTTCCTGCCGCAATGATTGGCAGGAGAGACAGGAGTGATCATGCAAAGAGAAACCGCCCCGTTCCGTGCCGATACCGTTGGCAGCTTCCTCCGTCCCGCCGCGATTAAACAGGCGCGCGAACAGTTTGCGGCCGGCGAGATTGATGCGGCAGCGCTGCGTCAGGTGGAAGATGCGGCCATCCGCGATGTGGTGGCTAAGCAGCGTGAGAACGGCCTGAAAGTCGTGACTGACGGTGAGTTTCGTCGCGGCTGGTGGCACTTCGATTTCTTCTACGGCCTGGACGGCGTCGAGAGCTATGAAGCGGAGCAGGGCATTCAGTTCAATGGCGTGCAGACCAAAGCGCACGGTGTGAAAGTGGTAAGCAAGCTCGGCTTTCCGGCCGATCACCCGATGCTGGACCATTTCCGCTTCCTGCAGGGCGTTGCCGGTGATGCGGTGCCGAAGATGACCATTCCCAGCCCCAGCGTGCTGCACTTCCGTGGCGGTCGCAAAGTGATCGACGCGGAGGTCTATCCCGATCTGGCGGACTATTTCGACGATCTGGCGCAGACTTACAAACAGGCGATTCAGGCGTTTTACGCGGCGGGCTGTCGCTATCTGCAGCTGGATGACACCGTCTGGGCTTACCTCTGCTCGGAAGATCAGAAGCGGGATATCCGGGCGCGTGGTGACGATCCGGCGCAGCTGGCGCAGACCTATGCCCGGGTGCTGAACAAAGCGCTGGAGGATAAACCGGCCGATCTGACCGTGGGTCTGCATGTCTGTCGCGGTAATTTCCGCTCAACCTGGATCTCAGAGGGCGGTTACGGACCGGTCGCTGAAATCCTGTTCGGCAGCGTCAACGTAGATGCTTTCTTCCTGGAGTATGACAATGCCCGTTCCGGCGGCTTCGAGCCCCTGCGCTTCATTAAGCCCGGTCATCAGCAGGTGGTGCTGGGGCTGATCACCACGAAAGTGGGAGAGCTGGAAGATCCGGCGCAGGTGAAATCCCGGCTGGAAGAGGCGGCGCAGTTTGTGAGTCTGGAGCAGATCTGCCTCAGTCCGCAGTGCGGCTTTGCGTCGACCGAAGAGGGCAACAGCCTCAGCGAAGCCGAGCAGTGGCAGAAGATTCGACTGGTTGTCGATATCGCGAAACAGGTCTGGTAAGGCTGTAACGTTGTGCAGACAGGCGCGTAAAACGCGCCTTTTGTGTATCTGCCGGTGCGTTTATGCGGATATTTCCCACCGTCTGTCTGTTTTTCAGGCACATCATCTTGTGTGCCTGTGCCAAAAATCAACGCTATCCTCTGTCATTTGAAAAAATGGCGGGATAAGCTTCTGGTTTTCCGATCCCGTATTGCCTTTCTCCGCTATAAACGTTTTACTTAGCGCCGTTGTCGATCCATCCCTCTGTGAACAGAATAAAAGCAGCTCAAATCACCTGCACTTTTCCCTGCGACGAGCATAATGCGCTGAGACACTCAGTCAGGTCGCGGCTTATATGCAGCGAGGGGGACAACACAAACCCAACTTCCACCGCAACATCAGTGACAGGCCGTATGACACATCGTTTAACTTCGAAGGACATTCTCGCGCTGGGCTTTATGACATTCGCCCTGTTTGTTGGCGCGGGCAACATCATTTTCCCTCCTATGGTGGGTATTCAGTCTGGCGAACACGTCTGGACTGCCGCTATCGGATTTCTGCTTACCGCTGTGGGTCTGCCCGTGATGACCGTGATCGCGCTGGCCCGTGTCGGCGGCGGCGTGGATGCGCTCAGCAGCCCGATCGGCAAGGTGGCGGGCATCGTGCTGGCCACCGTCTGCTATCTGGCGGTCGGGCCCCTGTTTGCCACCCCGCGAACGGCGACGGTCTCATTTGAGATGGGCATCGCCCCCCTGACCGGTGAAGGCGCGCTGCCGCTGTTTATCTACAGCCTGATCTACTTTGTGCTGGTGATTGGCGTGTCGCTCTATCCCGGCAAACTGCTCGACACGGTAGGGCACTTCCTGGCACCCCTGAAAATCGTTGCGCTGACCATACTGGGCGTCGCCGCGCTGTTGTGGCCGGCAGGCGGGACGATCACCGCTACGGCTGATTATCAGCGAGCGGCCTTCTCCAGCGGTTTCGTCAACGGTTACCTGACCATGGATACCCTGGGCGCGCTGGTGTTTGGCATCGTGATTGTTAACGCCGCCCGTTCGCGTGGCGTGGACAATGCTGCACTGCTGACCCGCTATACCGTACTGGCAGGACTGATTGCCGGTCTGGGCCTGACGCTGGTCTACCTCTGCCTGTTTAAACTGGGGGCGGGCAGCGGCGCGCTGGTGGATCAAAACGCTAACGGCGCAGCGATTCTGCACGCCTATGTTCAGCACACCTTTGGCAACATGGGCAGCTTCTTCCTGGCCGCTCTGATCTTCGTCGCCTGCATGGTGACCGCGGTGGGCCTGACCTGTGCCTGTGCGGAATTTTTTGCGCAATACCTGCCGTTATCGTATAAAACGCTGGTGTTTATTCTGGGTCTGTTCTCTATGGTGGTGTCGAATCTCGGCCTGAGCCACCTGATTCAGATCTCCATCCCGGTACTGACGGCGATCTATCCGCCCTGTATCGTGCTGGTGGTGCTGAGTTTCACCCTCAACTGGTGGAACAAGAGCAGCCGGATTATCGCGCCTGCAATGCTGGTAAGCCTGCTGTTTGGTATTGTCGATGCGATTAAAACGACCGGGTTTAAAGATTTGCTGCCGGCTTTCAGCCAGCATCTGCCGCTGGCCGACCAGGGTCTCGCCTGGCTGCCGCCGTCGCTGGTGATGCTGTTGATTGCCGCTGTGGTTGATCGGGTGAAAGGGCCTGAACAGGTGACGGCTCACTCGTAACAGTCAGCACGGTTTTTTCTTTAACCACGGGCTTGCCCGTGGTTTTTTCATTTCACAGGTACAGGTTGTTATGCAAGAAACCAATAAGCTCAAACGCGGACTGAGCACGCGCCACATCCGCTTTATGGCGCTGGGATCGGCGATTGGCACCGGGCTCTTTTACGGTTCCGCTGACGCGATTAAAATGGCCGGGCCGAGCGTGCTGCTCGCCTATATCATCGGCGGGGCAGTGGCTTACATCATCATGCGCGCGCTGGGTGAGATGTCGGTCAATAATCCTCAGGCCAGCTCCTTCTCCCGTTACGCCCAGGACTATCTGGGGCCGATGGCCGGATACATCACCGGCTGGACCTACTGTTTTGAAATCCTGATTGTGGCGATTGCCGATGTGACGGCGTTTGGCATCTATATGGGCGTCTGGTTCCCGGAGGTGCCGCACTGGATTTGGGTGCTGAGCGTGGTGCTGATCATCGGGGCGGTTAACCTGATGAGTGTCAGGGTGTTTGGCGAAGTGGAGTTCTGGTTCTCCTTCTTCAAGGTCGCCACCATTATCGTGATGATTCTGGCCGGTTTCGGCATGATTATCTGGGGGATCGGCAACGGCGGGCAGCCAACCGGTATCCATAACCTCTGGACCAACGGCGGCTTCTTCGCTCACGGCGTGGTCGGCATGCTGCTGTCGCTGCAGATGGTGATGTTCGCCTATGGCGGCATCGAAATCATCGGCATCACCGCCGGGGAAGCGAAAGAGCCGGAGAAGTCGATTCCGCGCGCGATCAACTCGGTGCCATGGCGCATTCTGGTCTTTTATGTCGGCACGCTGTTTGTGATTATGTCGATCTACCCGTGGAACCAGGTGGGGACGTCGGGCAGCCCGTTTGTGCTGACCTTCCAGCATCTGGGGATCGCTGCGGCCGCCTCGATTCTCAACTTCGTGGTGCTGACCGCGTCACTTTCGGCGATTAACAGCGATGTCTTTGGCGTGGGCCGTATGCTGCACGGCATGGCGCAGCAGGGCCATGCGCCGAAGGTCTTCATGAAGGTTTCCGCACGCGGCATTCCGTGGGTGACGGTCGTGGTGATGATGTTCGCCATGCTGATCGCGGTCTATCTCAACTACCTGATGCCTGAGAAAGTCTTCCTGGTGATCGCCTCGCTGGCGACCTTTGCTACGGTGTGGGTCTGGATCATGATCCTGCTGTCGCAGATCGCGTTCCGCCGCAAAATTGGCAAAGAGGCGGCCGGTAAGCTGCTGTTCGCCTTGCCGGGCGGCAGCTGGACCGCTGGCGTCGGCGTCGCCTTCCTCTGCTTTATTATCGGCCTGATTGGTTATTTCCCCGATACCCGCATTTCACTCTACGTGGGTATGGTGTGGATTGTACTGTTGCTGCTGGGCTATAAGCTGGTGCGCAAGCCACGCTAATCTTCCGTTCTGCTCTCCCGATTCACGGGGGAGCGGAACCGGCAATCTCCCGCCTTCATTCTCTTTTCCTCCCGCCTTAATTTCTCAAAGGACGCGCAGTCAGCGCAGAATAAAAGTATTTCCCGGCAGACGGCGTCAGACAGGCCTGAATGGCCAGACAAGGGGAGGGTAAAAGGAAATAAAAAACGGCGAAACCAGTCGCCGAAAGAATCTAAATATTACAGGAAAAAATGTATAAAGGGATGATTGACGGGGCTATCGTAAAACAAAACGCGGGGCGCTGAAAGCCAGCCGGATTTAATTAAGAAAAGGGCGGAATAGCGCTAATTAACAGGGATTAACATTATTCAGACCGCGTTTTTATTGCGGCCTGAATATGATTAGCCACAGACTCAGGGCAATATAACGGAAACCGGCAGCGTAGCGCTGTTGTCGATGTTTTTCTGCAGTTGTGTCAGCGTGGATTGATAAGGGCAGAGCAGGCCCACACTGGTATCCCTGCAGCCAGGCTGATGCCACGCCTGATGTAATAACGGGTGTTTTTCATCAACCGGTTGCAGCCGGCGGAGATCATCCAGGCTTTGCGCCTGAAAGTAGATCTGTAAAAAACGTTCCCCGCTTCGCGTGTCGCGCCAGCGCTCCAGCACCAGACTGCCGCCCGGCGGAATATTCCCGCGTGAATAACCTGGCAACGCCCAGTCAAAGCCCATCAGCGTGCGCACCATGGCAATATTGGTGTCGTGCGCCACCAGAATTAACCAGCGGGTCGGCGACGTGTCGGAACCAATCGCCTGCAGCATTGTGCTGAGGAGGATCGAGCCACGCCGCTGGGCCAGATAGAGGATATCGTTACTGAGGTCGTAGTTTGCGGTCAGCAGTGGCAGCAGCGAGGTGATCTGCGCCGCCGAGGTGATGTGTCCCCAGGCGAGTTGATCAGACGGCAGATTTTCGCTGTAGCCCAGGCGCAGCGTCTCCACCATGCTGGCCATCGCGCTCAGCCCCTCAACGTAACTGCCGCCGTCGCGGGTCTGTCTGAACTGCCAAGGGCGATCGAAGAACGTGCAGCGGGACGCAGGCGGGCAGACCGCCGCTCTGAGCTGCTGAATTGCCGGTTGCAGCTGCTTTTGCCGCTGTGCCAGATCGCCTGCCTTCTGCTGCTTAGCCGCCAGCGCCCGGGCGGGATCGATGTGGGTGAGGGGCAGTTTGTCGCTCTGAAACAGGGGATCGACCTCGCCCGCGACGTGATGCACCGGCACGCCGCAGCCGGGAAAGGCGCCGTCAGTCAGTGCCGCCGCGGTGGCGCGGGTGCGCTGCAACGGACTGGCCCGCACGTAGACCTGCGCCGCATCGGGGCAGCCCGCCGCCAGCAGGCCGAGCTGGCGATAGTGTTCGCCCTGCCAGCGCCCCTTATTCACGACCGCGCTGTAGCCATGTCCGGTCAGCTCCCCATCGGCGGTGGTCCACACCGTCCAGGATTGCTCACTGGCCGCCTCAATCTCTTTGCGGTTTCCCGGCGTCGGTGGCCGCACGCCGTGGCGGCTCAGCTCGACCACCTTCTCCAGCTGATACTCAGCCGCCTGTGACGTCGTGCTCAGCAGACAGAGAGCGGCAAGAATAAGGGCGCACCGACGCAGCCGTAACCGGATCATCTACTCATCCAGAGCGGGATTACCCGCCAGCGCTTTAATCTGTGGATAGAGGGCCGCATTGGCCAGCAGAACCGGATTACCGTTTTTCAGCCCGTCGTTACGCAGGTAGTCGTTGGTGACGCCGCCCGCTTCGCGCATCAGGACAATGCCCGGCAGACTATCCCAGGGATGCATGTGCGCTTCGTAATAGCCAATCAGGCGTCCAGCAGCAGCCCAGGCGCTGGTCAGCGCGCCGGACCCCACCCGAATAAACATGCCACCCTGCTCAATCAGGCCGGTGATGAGGCGCGAGACGCTTTCGCCGCCGGTGCGGCTGGAGTTGCTGATACCCAGCAGCCCCTCGTTAAGCCGCTCTGCCGCATGGACCTGCAGGCGGCTTTCGTTAAGCCACGCCCCGTGGTTTTTGCGGGCATGAAACAGCTCCTGATGATTGGGGTCGCAGATCACGCCGATCACCGGTTCGCCCTCGCAGACCACCGCCAGCGACACGCACCAGTTAGGCAGGCCGTTGACGAAGCAGGCGGTGCCGTCGATGGGATCGATGACCCAGACAAAAGGGGCGCCCTGAACCTCGCCACCGCTCTCTTCGCCATAGACGGCATCGTCAGGAAAACGTTCAGCGATTAATGTTTTAAGCAGCGCTTCCACGTTGCGGTCAGCCTCGCTCACCACATCCTGTAAATCCCTTTTGTGTTCCACCACCAGTGTCTGACGCTGCTGATACCATGACAGGGCCCGGCTGCCCGCCGCACGGGCGATGTCGCAGGCGTAACGGTAACGCGCGTCAATTTCAGATTGCGAAGCGGATGACATCTTTTCCTCTTATGATTTTGTGCCATAACGAACGGAAGGCGCGCCTGAACAGGCGGTCTGGCTGTGCTGTTAACGTAACTATTGTTAAGAAAGGCTTCATTAAGCCGCAGTTAGCGGGCAATGGCAAGATGGCGCAGGGGCGGACGACGGGCTTTTTCAGCGGGCAGGCGCCTGCGCCCGCCCGGCGCGGCAGCAGAGGATCGGGTTTTACAGGGTGCGGCTGGTCGCCAGCGCCATTAAACGCGGATAAAAAACAAAAAACAGCGCTTCCAGCTGATCGTAGTGTTCAGTGAAATCCTGATAGGAGTCGCGCAGTGCTGCCAGACGCGGACGGCGGCTGGCCATGCCGTGCAGGACCCGCTCAAGCCGCGCGGGCTGGGCATAATGCTCAAACCAGCGCTCGCGCCACATCACCGCGTTAAGTTCCTGAAAATCGACCGGCGTCTCCGCCAGGTGCGGCACGATTTCGCGCTCGGCGGCGGCAGAAAACTGCGCCAGCGTCTGACCGGGCATGAACTGCTGCCAGTGACGGGCCAGAAAATGGTCCCAGATGACGTCCAGCGTAATCGGGGCCACGCGATAGGTTTCAGCACGGAACAGCTGACGGGCGCTGCGCACTTCCGGCAGCGTGTCGGTCATGACGTCAAGACGCCGGTGCATGAGAATGCCGTCTGCGACAGGCGCAGACCAGTGCTGGTGCGGGTTACCCCGCACAAAGTCAGCCATTAGATTGCCGAGCAGGGAGCTGTCGGCCAGCTGAGCCAGATGGAGATGAGCAAGAAAGTTCATGCCGCATTATAGGCTGAACTGCCTTTGCGCAGCCAGCTGTTCAGAATTGGTCGATTTTCCGCTAAACTGTGCCGCCTGTTTTTGCCTGAGAAAGAACACTTCAATGCGTGTCGCCGATTTTGCTTTTGAATTGCCCGAATCCCTGATTGCTCACTATCCCCAGGCGCAGCGCAGCGGCTGCCGTCTGCTGTCGCTCGACGGTCCCAGCGGCGCACTGACGCACGGGGTCTTTACCGACGTGCTGGATAAGCTGAATCCAGGCGATCTGCTGGTGTTCAACAATACCCGTGTGATCCCGGCGCGCGTCTTTGGCCGCAAAGCCAGCGGCGGCAAAATCGAGATGCTGGTCGAGCGGATGCTCGACGACAAGCGTGTGCTGGCACATGTGCGCGCCTCAAAAGCGCCGAAGCCGGGTGCAGCGCTGCTGCTGGGCGAAGATGAGAGTGTGAAAGCGACCATGGTGGCCCGCCACGATGCGCTGTTTGAGATTGAATTTGATGATGAGCGCGCGGTGCTCGATATCCTGAATAGCGTGGGCCATATGCCCCTGCCGCCCTATATCGATCGGCCGGACGAAGAGGCCGACCGCGAGCTTTATCAGACCGTCTACAGCGCCCGTCCGGGGGCCGTCGCGGCACCCACAGCCGGTCTGCATTTTGATGAGCCGCTGTTGCAGGCGCTGAAAGAGAAGGGCATTGAGATGGCGTTTGTGACGCTGCATGTCGGGGCGGGAACCTTCCAGCCGGTGCGTGTCGAAACCATCGAAGAGCATCACATGCACGCGGAATATGCCGAAGTACCGCAGGAGGTGGTTGATGCGGTGCTGGCCTGCAAGGCGCGCGGCAATAAGGTGGTTGCGGTGGGCACCACCTCCGTCCGGTCGCTGGAGAGCGCAGCCAAAGCGAGCCAGGATGCCCTGATCGCGCCATTCTTCGACGATACCCAGATTTTTATCTATCCGGGCTATGAGTATCAGGTGATCGACGCGCTCATCACCAACTTCCATCTGCCTGAATCGACCCTGATTATGCTGGTCTCGGCCTTCGCCGGGTATCAGCACACCATGGCCGCGTACCGCGCAGCCGTGGCTGAGCAATATCGTTTCTTCAGTTATGGCGACGCGATGTTTATCAGCAAAAATCCGCAGGCGCCGCTGGAAAAAGTGGGCGACTGATTTATCAACCGATAGCCGGAATCGCGCTCTGCGTGACAGAAGGCTATCTGCATCGGACTGTTTCTCCGATGGAGGCTTTGTGAAATTTGAACTTGATACCACAGACGGGCGCGCACGCCGTGGCCGTCTGATTTTTGATCGCGGCGTGGTGGAAACCCCGGCGTTTATGCCCGTTGGCACCTATGGCACCGTCAAAGGCATGACGCCGGAAGAGGTAGAGGATACCGGCGCGCAGATCATTCTGGGGAATACCTTCCATCTCTGGCTGCGTCCGGGTCAGGAGATCATGAAACTGCACGGCGATCTGCATGACTTTATGCAGTGGAAAGGGCCGATTCTGACCGACTCCGGTGGCTTCCAGGTCTTCAGCCTGGGCGACATCCGTAAAATCACCGAAGCGGGCGTGCATTTCCGTAACCCGATCAACGGCGATCCGATCTTCCTCGATCCGGAAAAATCGATGGAGATTCAGTATGACCTCGGTTCCGACATCGTGATGATTTTCGATGAGTGTACGCCTTATCCGGCGGACTGGGACTATGCCAAACGTTCAATGGAGATGTCGCTGCGCTGGGCACGACGCAGCCGTGACCGTTTTGACAGCCTCGGCAACAAAAATGCGCTGTTTGGCATTATCCAGGGCTCGGTTTACGAAGATTTACGAGATGTCTCGGTTAAAGGTCTGGTAGAGATTGGCTTTGATGGTTACGCTGTGGGCGGCCTGGCGGTGGGTGAACCTAAGCAGGACATGCACCGTATTCTTGAGCACGTCTGTCCGCAGCTTCCGCAGGATAAACCCCGTTATCTGATGGGCGTTGGCAAACCTGAAGATCTGGTTGAGGGCGTCCGTCGCGGCGTTGATATGTTCGACTGCGTGATGCCAACCCGTAATGCGCGCAATGGTCATCTGTTTGTGACCGAGGGCGTGGTGAAGATCCGCAACGCCCGCTACAAAGATGACACTGCGCCACTGGATGCGGAGTGTGACTGTTACACCTGTCGCAATTATAGCCGGGCCTACTTGTATCATCTCGACCGTTGTAACGAAATACTGGGCGCGCGTCTGAATACTATCCACAATTTGCGCTACTACCAGCGTCTGATGGCTGGTTTACGTCAGGCTATCGAAGAGGGTAGATTAGAGCGCTTTGTAACTGAGTTTTACCAACGGACGGGTAAAGAAGTTCCGCCTTTAACGTCTGACAATTCATCAATGAGGGAAATTTAATGAGCTTATTCATTTCTGACGCCGTGGCCGCAGCAGGCGCACCGTCTCAGGGAAGTCCGTATTCTCTGGTGATCATGCTGGTGGTGTTTGGTCTGATTTTCTATTTCATGATCCTGCGTCCGCAGCAGAAACGTGCGAAAGAGCACAAGAAGCTGATGGATTCCATCTCAAAGGGCGATGAAGTGTTAACCAGCGGTGGCCTGGTCGGTCGCGTCACAAAAGTCTCTGACACGGGCTACGTCGCTATCGCGCTGAATGACACCAACGAAGTGGTCATTAAACGTGATTTCGTTGCCGCCGTGCTGCCTAAAGGCACCATTAAGGCGCTGTAATTCTTTCTTCCCTAAGGGAACTGCCGTGTTAAACCGTTATCCTTTGTGGAAGTATGTGATGCTGGTCGTCGTGATTATCGTCGGCCTGCTCTATGCGCTTCCCAACCTCTATGGTGAGGATCCGGCCGTTCAAATCACTGGTGCGCGCGGAAGCGCCGCCAGTGAGCAGACGCTGGATCAGATTCAGTCCGCATTAAAACAGGACAATATCCAGAGCAAATCTGTTGCGCTGGAAAATGGTGCGATTACCGCGCGCTTCGCCAATACGGATGTGCAGTTACGCGCCCGTGAAGCGATCATGAAAGCGCTGGGTGAAGACTACGTCGTGGCGCTGAACCTCGCGCCTGCCACGCCCCGCTGGCTGACCATGCTGTCAGCAGAACCGATGAAACTCGGTCTCGACCTGCGTGGCGGCGTGCACTTCCTGATGGAAGTGGACATGGACACCGCACTCAGCAAACTGCAGGAGCAGAATGCTGATACGCTGCGTAGCGACCTGCGCGCCAAAAATATCCCCTATACCAACGTCAATAAAATCGCGAACTACGGCGTGGAAATTCGTTTCCGTGACGCCGCCAGCCGCGATGCGGCGATTTCCTGGCTCTCTTCCCGTCATCAGGATCTGGTGATCAACAGCAGCGGCAGCGATGCGCTGCGTGCCACCATGAGCGATGCCCGTCTCAGCGAAGCGCGTGAATATGCGGTTCAGCAGAACATCACGATTCTGCGTAACCGTGTAAACCAGCTGGGCGTGGCGGAACCGCTGGTTCAGCGTCAGGGTTCCGATCGCATCGTGGTGGAACTGCCAGGGATTCAGGACACGGCGCGCGCCAAAGAGATTCTGGGTGCGACCGCAACCCTGGAATTCCGTCTGGTGAACACCACCGTGGATCCGAGCGCAGCCGCCAGTGGCCGTGTGCCGGGTGACTCCGAAGTCAAAAAGATGCGTGACGGCCAGCCGGTCGTGCTCTACAAGCGGGTGATTCTGACCGGTGACCACATCACCGACTCGACCTCCAGCATGGATGAGTACAACCAGCCACAGGTGAACATTTCACTGGATGGCGCAGGCGGAAACATCATGTCGAACTTCACCAAGGACAACATCGGTAAACCGATGGCGACCCTGTTTGTGGAGTACAAAGACAGCGGTAAGAAAGATGCCAATGGCCGTTCCATTCTGGTGAAGCAGGAAGAGGTGATTAACGTCGCCAATATCCAGTCTCGCCTGGGGAACAGCTTCCGCATTACCGGTATCAACAATCCGAACGAAGCGCGTCAGCTGTCGCTGCTGCTGCGTGCCGGTGCGTTGATTGCGCCAATCCAGATCGTGGAAGAGCGCACTATCGGACCGACCATGGGTCAGCAGAACATTACTCAGGGTCTGGAAGCCTGCCTCTGGGGTCTGCTCGCGTCGATCCTGTTCATGGTGGTGTTCTACAAGAAGTTTGGTCTGATTGCGACCAGTGCGCTGCTGGTAAACCTGGTGCTGATTGTCGGCATCATGTCCCTGCTGCCGGGCGCGACCCTGACCATGCCGGGTATTGCCGGTATCGTGTTAACCCTGGCGGTGGCAGTGGATGCCAACGTACTGATTAACGAACGTATTAAAGAAGAGCTGCGCAACGGGCGCTCGGTTCAGCAGGCAATCCATGAGGGCTACAAAGGCGCCTTCTCCAGTATTGTCGATGCGAACGTGACCACCCTGATCAAAGTGATCATTCTTTACGCGGTCGGCACCGGTTCGATCAAAGGCTTTGCGATTACCACCGCTATCGGTATCGCGACCTCAATGTTCACCGCGATTATCGGTACCCGTGCCATTGTTAACCTGGTTTACGGTGGCAAACGCATCAACAAGCTGTCTATCTGAGGAGTGCGTTGTGGCACAGGAATATAACATTGAGCAGTTGAACCACGGGCGTAAAGTCGTCGACTTTATGCGCTGGGATACGCTGGCCTTCATCATTTCGGGACTGCTGATCGTCGCTGCGATTGCGATCGTGGGCGTGCGCGGTTTTAACTGGGGCCTCGATTTCACCGGCGGTACCGTGATTGAGATTGCGCTGGAAAAACCTGCCGACCTCGACACGCTGCGCAGCGATCTGGTAAAAGCGGGCTTTGACGAGCCGCTGGTGCAGAACTTTGGCAGCAGCCGTGACGTCATGGTGCGTATGGCACCGGTTACCGGTCCGGCAGGCACCGAAATAGGCAATAAAGTGGTGTCGGTGATTAACCAGACCACCCAGCAGAACGCGACCGTTAAGCGCATTGAGTTCGTAGGCCCGAGCGTGGGCAGCGACCTGGCGCAGGCGGGGGCGATGGCGCTGTTGTCTGCACTGATTGCGATTCTGATCTATATCGGTTTCCGCTTTGAGTGGCGTCTGGCACTGGGCACCGTGCTGGCGCTGGCGCATGACGTTATCATCACCTGCGGTCTGCTGGCGCTGTTCCGTATTGAAATCGACCTGACGATTGTTGCCTCACTGATGTCAGTGATTGGCTACTCGCTTAACGATAAAATCGTGGTCTCTGACCGTATTCGTGAAAACTTCCGCAAGATCCGTCGCGGCAGCGCTTACGATATTACCAACGTGTCCCTGACCCAGACCTTAAGCCGTACGCTGATTACCTCGCTGACCACACTGGCGATGATCCTCATCCTCTTCATCTTTGGTGGTGCGCTGCTGAAAGGCTTCTCACTGACCATGCTGATTGGTGTGACGATCGGTACGATTTCATCCATTTATGTCTCTTCGGCGCTGGCGCTGAAGCTGGGCATGAAGCGTGAACATATGCTGGTGCAGAAGGTTGAGAAAGAGGGCGCAGATCAGCCTTCTATCCTGCCGTAATCGCATGACAGAAATGAAAACGGGCAGCCCTGGGGCTGCCCGTTTTTTTTGCGCCGGCCGTCAGGGTAATGCCGGTGCAGCAGGTGGGGTCTGGGTCGGCACGTTGCCGGTCACGTTATGCACGCGGACGTAGCCGATCTGCTCCGGTGTCAGACCGCTGAGGCGCAGCGGGACGGTGACCGAATGCTGCGGCAGCAGGGAGGCAGGCACGGTGATGGTCTGACTCAGCGTGTCATTGCCGAGCGGCTTGCCGCTGGCGGGATCGAGTTCACCCCAGATCACCGTGGCGTTCAGCGCAGGCAACGGCTGTTCATCCATCGAACGCACCGTGAGGGTTGCCCGCGAGCCGCTCGCTTCAGCCGTGACGGGCGACAGCGTCAGTCGCAGCGTACCGAGCCGGGTCTGCAACGCCACGGGCGTATTGGCCTGTGGCAGCAGCCATGCTCCCTGCTGCGACTGGCTGTTCAGCTGTCCCTGAATCTCCAGCGCACTGGCTTGCGAGGTCAGGTGCTGCATCTGCTGATTAAGCTGACTGACTTCCTGATGCAGCTCTCTGACCTGCGGTGTGCTGGCGGTGCTGCTGCATCCGCTCAGCGTCACCAGAGAGAGCGCCACCGGAACCCAAACCATCCTGTTCATAAGTTATCCTTGTCCGTTATTTCGGGATGCGCAACACCTGACCAGGGTAGATCTTATCAGGGTGTGACAGCATCGGTTTGTTCGCTTCGAAAATCTTATTGTACTCATTGGCGTTGCCGTAGACCTGTTTCGAGATGGCGCTGAGCGTATCGCCTTTTTTCACCGTGTAGAGTTCGGACTCCGCTGCGCTGTCGGTGACGGTAACCTTGTCTTCCACTTTGGTAATGCCCGCGACGTTGCCCGCAGCGATCAGAATCTTCTCTTTCAGCTCCTGAGAGAGGCCATCGCCGGTCACCGTGACGGTATCGCCATTCACTTTGACATCAACCTTGTCGCTGTCGGGTAATCCGAGTTTGTTGATGTGCTCCTGCAGCTTTTTATTCTGGTCATCACCGCCATGCACGGCATCCCACAATTTCTCACCCGCTTCTTTCACAAAGTTAAACAGACCCATACAACCTCCAGTGTGTTAGTGGAAAATTTCAATTGCAGCCCTTAAAGCGTAGTCCCTTTTGCTGCAGACGAAATTTAGCATCGTTTATCCTGAGAGGTGAATCCTCTGAAAGGCACGAAGAGATTTTGTTGATTCGCAGTTCGCGCTACACTGTCTGACCCATCACTCTCGCGTCAGGAAACGTCATGCATTGCCCATTCTGCTCCGCTGTGGACACCAAAGTGATTGATTCTCGTCTGGTTAGTGAAGGCTCTTCGGTGCGCCGCCGCCGCCAGTGTCTGATGTGCCATGAGCGCTTTACCACCTTTGAGGTGGCAGAACTGGTGATGCCTCGCGTGGTGAAAAGCAATGACGTGCGCGAACCCTTCAATGAAGACAAAATGGCCAGCGGGATGATGAAGGCGCTGGAAAAGCGTCCGGTCAGCGCCGACGCGGTGGAAAGCGCCGTTAACCATATCAAAACCCAGTTGCGTGCCACGGGTGAACGGGAGATCCCCAGTAAGCTGATTGGCAACCTGGTGATGGATGAGCTGAAAAAACTCGATAAGGTGGCCTACATCCGCTTCGCCTCGGTTTACCGCAGCTTTGAAGATATCCGGGATTTTGGCGAAGAGATCGCCCGTTTACAGGATTAAAGTATGGATGAACGCTATATGGCGCGCGCGCTGGAGCTGGCGCGACGCGGCCGTTTTACCACCATGCCCAACCCCAACGTCGGCTGCGTTATCGTACGCGATGGTGAGGTCGTGGGGGAGGGGTGGCACCAGCGCGCCGGAGAACCCCATGCGGAAGTCCACGCGCTGCGTATGGCAGGCGAAAAAGCGCGCGGTGCTACCGCCTATGTGACGCTGGAGCCGTGCAGTCATCATGGCCGTACGCCTCCCTGCTGTGATGCCCTGATCGCCGCCGGTGTGAAGCGGGTCGTGGCCGCGATGCAGGACCCGAATCCGCAGGTCGCCGGTCGCGGGCTGCACCGCCTGCAGCAGGCGGGCATTGAGGTCAGCCACGGTCTGATGATGCCGGAAGCGGAGGCACTCAATCGCGGCTTCCTCAAGCGGATGCGCACCGGGTTTCCCTGGATTCAGCTTAAACTGGGCGCGTCACTGGATGGCCGGACCGCCATGGCCAGCGGCGAAAGTCAGTGGATTACCTCTGCGGCTGCGCGTCGTGATGTGCAGCGTCTGCGGGCGCAAAGTGCGGCTATCCTGAGCAGCAGCGCAACCGTGCTGGCGGACGATCCCTCCCTGACGGTGCGCTGGTCCGAACTCAGTGCGGACACCCAGGCGCTGCTGGATGAGCAGCAGCTGCGTCAGCCGGTGCGGGTGATTATCGACAGCCAGAATCGCGTTACGTCCGGGCATCGCCTGATTTCGCAGCCGGGAGAAACCTGGCTGATGCGCCATCAGCCGGATCAGCAGAGCTGGCCCGCAGGCGTGACGCAAATTGCCGTTCCGCAGCGCGAGCATCAGCTGGATCTGGTGGCGATGATGATGCTGCTGGGCCAGCGCCAGATCAACAGCGTCTGGGTTGAAGCGGGCGCCACACTGGCGGGTGCGCTGCTGCAGGCGGGACTGGCCGATGAGCTGATCGTCTACGTGGCGCCTAAGCTGTTAGGTGATGAAGGCCGCGGCCTGTGTCACCTGCCCGGACTCAGTCAGCTGGCTGACGCGCCTGCCTTTCGTTTCAGCGATGTCCGTCAGGTCGGTGACGATTTACGCCTGACCCTGACGCCGCAATAACACGGGCGGAAAAGCGAGAGCACGCCGCCGAAGAGTATGATAGAATCCGCCCCCCTGCGCGGGGCTAAATAAACCCCTGAAAGGATAAGTATGAAAGTTATCGAAGCTGCTGTTGCAACGCCTGAGGCCAGTGTTGCCATCGTTATCGCGCGTTTTAACAACTTCATTAATGACAGCCTGCTGGAGGGTGCAATTGATGCCCTGAAACGTATCGGCCAGGTCAAAGATGACAATATCACCGTAGTCTGGGTTCCCGGCGCCTACGAACTGCCTCTGGCAGCTCGCGCGCTGGCTAACGCCGGCAAATATGATGCGATTATCGCTCTCGGCACCGTGATTCGTGGTGGCACAGCCCACTTCGAATATGTGGCGGGTGAAGCCAGCTCCGGTATCGCCAGCGTCGCCATTAACAGCGACATTCCTGTCGCGTTTGGCGTGCTGACGACCGAAAGCATCGAGCAGGCCATTGAACGTGCCGGTACCAAAGCCGGTAACAAAGGTGCGGAAGCCGCACTGACCGCGCTCGAAATGATCAACGTATTGAAAGCCATTAAAGCCTGATTTTTGTAAGGGGAATTTTGTGAAACCTGCTGCTCGTCGTCGCGCCCGTGAGTGCGCTGTTCAGGCGCTTTACTCCTGGCAGTTGTCGAATAACGACATTGCCGATGTGGAATACCAGTTTCTGGCGGAACAGGACGTCAAAGACGTCGACATTACCTATTTCCGCGAACTGCTGTCCGGTGTGGCGACCAACAGTGCGTATCTGGATGGACTGATGAAGCCCTACCTGTCGCGTCAGCTTGAAGAGCTGGGCCAGGTAGAAAAAGCGATCCTGCGCATCTCACTGTATGAGCTGAGCAAACGTGATGATGTGCCCTATAAAGTGGCCATCAACGAAGGGATTGAGCTGGCGAAAGTCTTCGGCGCTGAAGACAGTCATAAATTTGTTAACGGCGTGCTGGATAAAGCCGGTCCACAGATTCGACCCCATCGCAAATAAACAAAAAGGCCGGCTTGCCGGCCTTTTTTCATAGAGGGTTAAGCGGAACGTAATTATGTCTTGTGGTGAATTTGAACTCATCGCACGCTACTTCAACCGCAGAACACGCAGCCGCCGTGATGTCGAACTCGGCATCGGTGACGATTGTGCGTTACTGAGCGTGCCGGAAAAACAGACGCTGGCGATCAGCACCGATACCCTGGTTGCCGGTGTGCACTTCTTACGGGATATCCATCCCGCCGATCTCGGCTACAAAGCCCTGGCTGTTAATCTCAGCGACCTCGCCGCTATGGGCGCCGATCCCGCGTGGCTGACGCTGGCCCTGACGCTGCCGCAGGTCGATGAGAGCTGGCTGTCGGCGTTCAGTGAGAGCCTGTTTGAGCTGCTGGAGTATTACGATATGCAGCTGGTGGGCGGTGACACCACGCGCGGCCCGCTGAGCCTGACGCTGGCGATTCACGGTCTGGTGCCGCAGGGCCGGGCCCTGAAACGCTCCGGCGCGAAGCCTGGTGACTGGATCTACGTGACCGGCACGCTGGGTGACAGTGCGGCGGGCCTGGCGCTGCTGCAGCATCACTGCCGCATCAGCGATCCGGCGGTGCATGAGGCGCTGATCAAACGCCATCTGCGCCCCATGCCGCGCATTCTGCAGGGACAGGCCCTGCGTGCGCTGGCCTCCTCTGCGGTAGACCTCTCTGACGGCCTGATTTCCGATCTCGGTCACGTGCTGAAAGCCAGCGGCTGTGGCGCACGGCTTAATCTTGATGCTCTGCCGCTTTCTGGCGCGCTGCGTGACCATTTCGACCCTGAGCAGGTTCTGCGCTGGGCGCTGAGTGGGGGAGAGGATTATGAGCTCTGCTTCACCGTGCCGGAAGTGAATCGCGGCGCGCTGGATGTGGCGCTGGGTCATCTGGGCGTGCCCTACACCTGCATCGGTCAGATAGCACCGGAGTCGGAAGGCTTAACGCTGCTGGATAATGGCAAGCCCGCCACCTTCCGCCATAAAGGATTTGATCACTTTGATACGAAATAACGATGTGGCCAAAGGCCGCCTGCGGATGAGCAATCCCTGGCATCTGCTGGCGACCGGTTTTGGCAGCGGGTTAAGCCCGGTGGTGCCTGGCACCATGGGATCGCTGGCGGCGATCCCGTTCTGGTGGCTGATGACGTTTCTGCCGCAGGACCTCTATTCGCTGGTCGTGCTGGTCGGCATCTGCGTCGGCGTTTACCTCTGTCATCGCACCGCCAAAGATATGGGCGTTCACGATCATGGCAGTATTGTCTGGGATGAGTTTATCGGCATGTGGATTACGCTGATGGCGATTCCGGTCAACAGCTGGCAGTGGGTGCTCGGGGGATTTGTGCTGTTCCGTATTCTGGATATGTGGAAACCTTGGCCGATTCGCTGGTTTGATCGCAACGTGCACGGTGGCATGGGCATTATGGTTGATGACATCATTGCCGGGGTCATTTCGGCTGCCATGCTGTATGGCATCGGGGTCTGGCTGGCGGGCTGATCCGCTCACCCGCGATAAGATGACGCCCGGCAAGGGCGTCATCTGACGGCGTTACTCGAATCCCACCGCCTGATGCGGCTGATAGACCTCTTCCAGCAGGGTAATCTCGTCGTCACTCAGTGTGACATCCACCGCCTTCACCAGATCCGCAAACTGCTCAGCACGCGACGCGCCAATGATTGGCGCCGTGACGGCAGGTTTACTCAGCAGCCAGGCCAGGGCGACCTGTGCCCGCGTCACGCCTTTACTCTCTGCTACCTGCGCCAGACGCTGCGCAATGGCGGCATCATTCTCTTCGGTGGTGGCGTAGAGCTTCGCCATGACCTGATCAGAGGTGGAGCGAGCGGTGTTTTCACCCCAGGGGCGGGTCAGCTTACCGCGCGCCAGCGGACTCCAGGGCAGCACGGCGATCTGCTCTTTCTGACAGAGCGGATGCATTTCACGCTCCTCTTCACGCTGAATCAGATTGTACTGATCCTGCATGCTGACAAAGCGATGCCAGCCCTGTTGCGACTGCATCTGCAACGCCTGTGCAAACTGGCTGGCGTGCATGGATGAAGCCCCGATGTAGCGCGCTTTGCCCGACTGTACGACATCATGCAGCGCTTCCAGCGTCTCTTCCAGCGGCGTTTCGTAATCCCAGCGGTGAATCTGCAGCAGATCGACATACTCCATGCCGAGGCGCTGCAGGCTGTCATCAATGGATTGCAGGATATTTTTGCGCGACAGACCCTGTGAGAGGTTGCTCAGGGGGAAATAGACTTTGGTGGCGACCACAATCTCTTCACGGCGCGCAAAATCTTTCAGCGCCCGTCCCAGGATCTCTTCACTGCTGCCGTCTGAATAGCTGTTGGCCGTGTCGAAGAAGTTGATCCCTGCGTTCAGCGCCTGCTGGATCAGCGGACGGCTGCTCGCTTCAGGCAGCGTCCAGGCGTGGTTGCCGCGCGTCGGCTCGCCATAGGTCATGCAGCCCAGACAGAGGCGCGAAACCTGAAGGTCGGTGGTTCCCAGTTGAATCAGTTTCATGGTAGAGGCTCCTGCGAAAGTGCAAAGGTTTCAGCATAGCAGGGCGTTGCGCTCCCCGGAGGGAGCGCAGAGAGGAGAGGTTACTGCGCCAGCCAGCGGGTGATCTGCTGCTGGATACCTTCGGCGTCCAGCAGGTAGTCATGGCGCACTTCTTCCTGTGTGCCCTGCGGGATAAATTCATCGGGCAGACCGATATTGAGAACCGGCACAGCCAGGCGTTTCGCCATGACGAACTCATTGACGCCGCTGCCTGCACCGCCCTTGATTGCGCCTTCTTCCAGTGTAATCAGTGACGTGTGGGTGGCGGCCAGTTCAGAAATCAGCGCCTCATCCAGCGGCTTCACAAAGCGCATATCGACCAGGGTCGCATTCAGCGCTTCCGCCGCAGCGGCCGCTTCCGGCAGCAGCGTACCGAAGTTCAGAATCGCCAGTTCTTCACCCTGACGTTTCACCACGCCTTTGCCCAGCGGCAGGCTGTGTAACGGTGCCAGTGGGGTGCCAACGCCGGTGCCGCGCGGATAACGCACGGCGCTCGGCCCGTCCTGATAGTGATAGCCGGTGTAGAGCATCTGACGGCACTCATTTTCGTCGCTGGGGGTCATGATCACCATCTCCGGCACACAGCGCAGATAGGCGAGATCAAATGCGCCCTGGTGAGTCTGACCGTCCGCGCCAACAATACCACCGCGATCGATAGCAAACAGGACCGGCAGTTTCTGGATGGCGACGTCATGGATTAGCTGATCGTAGGCGCGCTGCAGGAAGGTGGAATAGATGGCCACGATCGGCTTATAACCGCCAATCGCCATACCGGCAGCGAAGGTCACCGCGTGCTGCTCGGCGATCGCCACATCAAAATATTGCTGCGGGAACTCACGCGAGAAGGCCACCATGCCGGAGCCTTCACGCATCGCCGGGGTAATCGCCATCAGCTTCGGATCGTCGGCGGCCATTTCGCACAGCCAGTTGCCGAAGATTTTAGAGTAGCTCGGCAGACCTTCGGCACTTTTCGGCAGTTCGCCAATGGCCGGATCGAATTTAGGGACGGCGTGCCAGGCAATCGGATCTTCCTCTGCCGGGGCGTAGCCTTTCCCTTTCTTCGTCATGATATGCAGGAACTGCGGCCCTTTCAGGTTGCGCATGTTACTCAGCGTATTGACCAGCGTCAGGACATCGTGGCCATCAACCGGACCGATGTAGTTGAAGCCTAACTCTTCAAACAGCGTTCCCGGCACCACCATGCCTTTGAGGTGCTCTTCCGTGCGCTTAACCAGCTCTTTAATCGGGGGCAGGTTAGTCAGTACGCGCTTACTGCCTTCACGCAGTCGCGCGTAGGTTTTACCTGACAGGATCTGCGCCAGACGGTTATTCAGCGCGCCGACGTTTTCGGAGATCGACATCTCATTGTCGTTGAGGATCACCAGCATGTCCGGTTTAATATCACCGGCATGGTTCATCGCTTCAAACGCCATGCCTGCGGTGATAGCCCCATCGCCGATAATACAGGCGGTGCGACGCCCCTGACCTTCGCGTTCTGCCGCCGCGGCCATGCCCAGACCGGCACTGATGGAGGTCGACGAGTGACCGACGCTCAGCACGTCATATTCACTTTCGCCGCGCCACGGGAACGGATGCACGCCGTTTTTCTGACGGATGGTGCCGATGCGATCGCGGCGACCGGTCAGAATTTTATGCGGATAAGCCTGATGACCCACATCCCACACCAGATGGTCAAAAGGAGTGTTGTAGACATAATGCAGCGCGACAGTCAGTTCGACAACGCCCAGACCCGATGCAAAATGGCCGCTGGAGCGGCTCACGCTGTCTAACAGATACTGACGCAGTTCATCACACAGTGCAGGCAGCTTCTCTTTCGGCAGGGCACGCAGCTCCTGAACCGTGTTTGCCAGCGCCAGTGTCGGGTATTTAGCAATATCAAAACTCATCAGAGACTCATTATGGAAGTTATTTGTCGCGTTCAATTATGAAGCTCGCCAGCGCCTGCAGTGCTGTGGTGTTATAGGAGTGCGCGGCGAGCAATTCCAGAGCATCAAGGGCTTCCTGATACAAATCCCGCGCTTTGGCACGGGCATTTTCTAAGCCTAACAGTGAAGGATAGGTGCTTTTGCCCAGTTGCTGATCGGCACCCTGACGTTTTCCGATAACGGCGGTGTCACCCACCACGTCCAGGATGTCGTCCTGCACCTGAAACGCGAGACCGATAGCCTCAGCATAGCGGTCGAGCAGCGGCAGGGCTTCACGGCCCGCATCGCCTGCGGTAAAAGCACCTAAGCGGACGGCTGAGCGGATCAGCGCGCCCGTTTTGTGGCGATGGATCTGCTCCAGCTGATCAAGATCCACCGATTTACCCTCTGCCGCCAGATCAAGCGCCTGACCGCCGCACATGCCGGCCACGCCGCTGGCGTTTGCCAGTTCAGAGATCATCCGCAGCCGGTATTCCGCGCTGACACCCGGCATGGCTGCGTCTGTCAGAATTGAGAAGGCCAGCGTCTGCAGGGCATCGCCTGCCAGTATCGCCGTATCTTCGCCATATTTAATGTGACAGGTCGGCTGCCCGCGACGCAGTGCATCGTCATCCATCGCAGGGAGATCGTCATGAATCAGAGAGTACGCATGAATGCATTCAACCGCGGCGGCGGGCGCATCCAGACTCGCCGGGTCGGCGCGGAGCATCTCACCGGTCGCGTAGACCAGAAAAGGGCGCAGGCGTTTACCGCCCAATAATGCCCCATAATGCATGGCATTAACCAGAGGAGAACTCTGAAAAGGAAGTGGCGCTATAAAACGCGTCAGCGCGGCGTTGACCTGCTGCTGATACGCGTCGAGTAATCGGACAAAATCCATTAGTCATTTTCCGGCGTGAAAGCAGTGAGGTCGGCGTTTTTATCGTCGTTCAGCAGAATACGGACACGCTGTTCAGCCTGCTGCAGCGTCTGCTGGCCTGTCCGCGCCAGCTGCACGCCGCGCTCAAACTCGTTGAGGGCTTCTTCCAGCGGCAGTTCACCACTTTCCAGACGGCTGACAATCTGCTCCAGCTGCTGCAATGACGTTTCGAAGCTGGCTGGCTGTTCGGCTTTTTTCGGCATATTTCGTGTCGACTCACGGTTGGGACATTATCTCGCAATCGGTCATGGTAGCTGAGACCCTATGATTAGCAAAATAATCAATGCGGCAGCTGATGAAGAAGCAGTCACCTGACAAAGGTGATATACTCCCGCGCCTCGGATGCGGTTGCGCCTTGCAGCCCGCAATTTTGTGATTTTACCAGCTAAGTGCTGCCTCTTTTAGCACTTATTTGCCCAACGAAGCTGTGTCGCCATGAAGTTTATCATCAAGTTATTTCCTGAAATCACCATCAAGAGTCAGTCGGTGCGTTTGCGCTTTATCAAGATTCTTGCCAGCAATATCCGTAACGTCCTGAAAACCGTCAGCGACGACATCGCCGTTGTGCGTTACTGGGATCACATTGAAGTGCGCTCAAAAAACGACGCGCTGCGGGACATTATTCCCGATGAACTGACGCGCATTCCGGGGATTCATCACGTTTTAGCGGTTGAAGATCGCGAGTACACCGATATTCATCACATCTTCGAACAGACCTTAGCGCAGTATCGCGACAGCCTCGAAGGAAAGAGCTTCTGCGTTCGGGTTAAACGTCGTGGTAAGCATAGCTTCAGTTCGCAGGATGTGGAGCGCTATGTGGGCGGCGGGCTGAACCAGCACATCGAAAGCGCCCGTGTGCAGCTTAAAAACCCGGAGGTAACGGTTAATCTCGAAGTGGACGAGAATCAGCTGACGCTGGTGACCGCACGCTATGAGGGGCTGGGCGGTTTCCCAATCGGCACACAGGAAGATGTGCTGTCGCTGATTTCCGGTGGCTTTGACTCCGGCGTCTCCAGCTACATGCTGCTGCGTCGCGGCAGCCGCGTACACTACTGCTTCTTTAATCTTGGCGGTGCCGCTCATGAGATTGGCGTCCGTCAGGTCGCGCACTATCTCTGGAACCGCTTTGGCCGTTCGCACCGGGTGCGCTTTGTGGCGATCAATTTTGAGCCGGTCGTCGGTGAGATTCTGGAAAAAGTGGATGACGGTCAGATGGGCGTGGTGCTGAAGCGCATGATGGTGCGTGCCGCTTCCCGCGTGGCTGAGCGTTACGGCGTACAGGCGCTGGTCACCGGTGAAGCGGTCGGGCAGGTATCGAGCCAGACGCTGACCAACCTGCGTCTGATTGATAACGCCTCCGATACGCTGATTCTGCGTCCGCTGATCTCTCACGACAAAGAGCACATCATCAAAGTCGCCCGGGAGATCGGCACCGAAGATTTTGCCAGCACCATGCCGGAATATTGTGGGGTGATTTCCAAAAGCCCGACAGTGAAGGCGGTGAAAGCGAAGATCGAGGCAGAAGAGCAGAATTTCGACTTCACGATTCTGGATCGCGTGGTGGAAGAGGCGACCAATGTCGATATCCGCACCATCGCTGAGCAGACAGAAGAGGAGGTGGTGGAAGTTGAAACCGTCGCGCTGCTGAGTGAAAACGACGTAGTGCTGGATATCCGCGCCATCGACGAGCAGGAAGAGAATCCGCTTGATCTGAAGGCAACGGAGGTGAAATCACTGCCGTTCTACAAACTCAGCACGCAGTTTGGCGATCTCGATCAGAACCGCACCTGGCTGCTTTACTGCGATCGCGGCGTGATGAGCCGTCTGCAGGCCCTCTATCTGCATGAGCAGGGCTTTAAGAACGTGAAAGTCTACCGCCCGTAGTGCTGGCTTACGGTCAGTCAGACCCTGTCGGGGTCTGACTGATGAGCCTGATCACGCCTGATAGTCATAAATGCCGGGTGCCAGCACCAGCTGGGCGGCAACGTCGCGCGCCATTTCTTTTCCCACCAGCAGATCGATCAGCTTCAGCGCAAAATCCATGGCCGTGCCGGGTGCCTGGCTGGTGAGCAGTTTTACCCGCGGGTCCCAGACGACGCGGCGCTCCATCCATTTCTCCGCCGGAATGGTCTCTTTTAAGCCGGGAAAGCCGGTCATGTTTCCGACAGGGAACAGATCGTGGGGAACCAGCACCGTACCTGCCGCCGCGCAAATCGCCGCAACGATTTTATCACTGAGATGAAACTGACGCACCGTTTCGACCAGCAGCGGGCTGTCACGGAAGGTCTCCGCGCCTTTCAGGCCACCGGGCAGGACAATGGCGGCGAAATCATTGTCGGCGACCTCGACCAGCGGAGCGTCAGCCAGCAGGCGGACACCGCGTGAGCAGACGATCTCCCGGCTGCCATCGCTTTCGACGCTGGCGGTGACGACATTCAGCCCGGCACGAACCAGCAGGTCGATGGTGGTGACGGCTTCGGTCTCTTCACTGCCATGTGCCAGGCAAACCAGCACCGATGCGTTCGCGGTCATAATGGGACTCCTTGCGTTTTACAATGTCATACAGACGGGTGTTCTCCGACAGCACCAGGCCGTGCGTCCGGGCGCGGCGCAGTAAAAAGCCGCTGATGTAGTCGATTTCGGTGAGCCGCTGCGCGCGGATATCCTGCAGCATGGAAGAGGTGTTCGCCGCCGTGCTTTCAATCACGTCGAAGATAATATCCTGCAGGCTTTCGCTGGCTACGTTCTGGCCTTCGCGCTCCATGACCCAGCTGATCTCTTCGCATAACTGCGCAATCTGTTCCGGATACGCACGCAGCGCGCCGTTCTGGCACTCATATTCCACGCTGAGCGGGTTGATCACGCAGTTCACCGCCAGCTTGCGCCAGCAGGCCGCACGGATGTTGTCATGCCAGGCGACATCGGGCAGGGCATGGTGCAGGATGTCGGCCAGATCGCTGTAAGCGGCGCTTTTACGGTTTCCGGGACCGATGTGGGTGATGCCGCTGGCGATGTGTTTGATGACGGTGCCATCACGCATCGCGGCGTGCGTCGTGACGCCGCGCAGTAGCGGCTGGGTTAACCCTTTAAGCTCCTCCAGCGTGCCCATGCCGTTATGCAGCAGCAGCACCGGGCAGTTTTCCGGCAGAACGCTTTCCAGATTTTTCACGGCGGGCGACACCTGTGGCGCTTTTAGCGTAACCAGCAGCAGCTGGCTTTCCGCCAGAAACAGCGGATCGTTAGCGATGAAGGTGCGGTTGGCTATGTTGCCTTCCGGGTCGACGACATTGGCCGAGCAATAGGGCTGCGGCACCCGCAACCATCCCTGCACCTCGTGTCCCTGACGGGCGAGCGCTGTCAGCCAGACCTGACCCAGAGCACCGCACCCTAACACGGTAATTTTCATACTGCCTCCCGCTGGCGGGCTATCCATTTATTATTTACTGTCACACCATGAGTATAGCGTCGTGCACAGCCTGATTTTATTTAGCACCGTAAGACGCGTATTATGCATGTCACTTTAGCGTCAGGAGAAGAAGAGATGCCATCTTTCGATATCGTTTCAGAAGTCGATCTGCAGGAAATTCGCAATGCGGTGGAGAATGCCAACCGTGAGGTGTCTACCCGCTTCGATTTCCGCAACGTGAGCGCCGAGTTTGAGCTCAACGAAAAGAATGAAACCATTAAAATCACCAGCGAGTCTGATTTCCAGGTTAAACAGCTGGTCGATATTTTGCGTGAGAAGTTACTGAAGCGCGGGATTGAAGGCGGTGCCTTAGAGGTGCCGGAAGAGATTGAGCACAGCGGTAAAAGCTGGGCGGTCGATGCCAAACTGAAAAAGGGCATTGAGAGCGACGTAGCGAAGAAGCTGGTGAAGCTGATCAAAGACAGTAAGCTGAAAGTGCAGACCCAGATTCAGGGTGAAGCGTTACGAGTGACCGGCAAAGCGCGCGATGATCTGCAGAGCGCAATGGCGATTGTGCGCGGCAGCAATCTGGGGCAGCCGTTCCAGTTTAAAAACTTCCGCGATTAAGCGGGGCAGGCTGTTTTTTTGGCCTGAAGGCAGTTATGAAAAACCCGGCTCAGGCCGGGTTTTTTGTTGTTGAACCGGATGTCGTCTGTATGATTACGTTCTGGTTCCCTAAGCCTTTGAATTTATGAGTCATCTGTAAGAAGGGTGCGGCTTTTGCGACTTTCCGAACTGGCCGTGTTCCCTGAGCCAGCTCGATCCTGAAGCGAAACGAGCGGAAGTCGTCGCGAAAATTTTCTTAAACTAGCAACTCCCCAGCAGCGCTTCCAGCTCTGGCCGACTGGTGACCTTGCTATCAATTTTGATATACGCGCTTTTCTCTTCCGGCACGATAAACACGGAGTTCACCCCTTTCTGCGCTTTCAGGCGCTGCTCCAGATTCGGCAAAGCCAGTGCCGCGTCACTCAGCACAATGCGCAGGCTGCTCACATAAGGGGGCTCCTGCATCGTCATACTGATAAACAGCCAGGCCGCAGCAACCATTGCGCCGACCATGAACACGGTCTGTGCATCGAAATGACCAAACACCCAGCCGCCCATGCTGCCGCCAACGGCTACGCCAAGGAACTGACTGGTGGAGTAAATGCCCATCGCCGTTCCTTTGTAACCGGCAGGCGACTCTTTACTGATCAGCGAAGGGAGAATGGCTTCCATCAGATTGAAAGCGAAGAAGAAGAGCTGAACCCCAACGACCAGCGTCCAGAAATGCCCTTCCGCACCCCACAGCACGATCTCGGCAATAACGATCATCCCGACGCAGCCCACAAAGACGCGCTTCATGCGACGCTTCACTTCGGCATAAATGATGAACGGCACCACGCCCGCAAAGGCGATCAGCATGGTAGAGAGATAGACTTTCCAGTGTTCCGGGGCCGGGAAACCCGCCTGCTCAAACTGCCCCGGTAAGGCGACAAAGCTCGACATCAGCAGGATATGCAGACAGAAAATACCGATATTCAGCTTCACCAGGCGCGGATTCGCCAGCACCTTGCGAAAGCTGCCTTTGACCATCCCCGATTCACGGTTCAGCACATGATGCGGGGTGGATGGCACCACCAGCAGCGTGATGACGATACCCAGCGAGGCCAGGATCGCAATCATCCAGAACAGCGCCTGCAGCCCTAACGCGTGCGTAACGACCGGACCGACGACCATCGCAATCGCGAAGGTGACACCAAAACTGATGCCGATAAAGGCCATCGCTTTGGTGCGGTTCTGCTCTCGCGTCAAATCGGAGAGCAGCGCCATCACGGCAGCGGCAATTGCGCCGGAGCCCTGCAGCGCACGGCCCAGAATAATGCCCCAGATAGAGTCCGTGCAGGCAGCAATAACGCTACCCACAACAAACAGCAGCAGTCCGCCCACGATCAACGGCTTTCGCCCGATGCGATCGGAAAGCAGACCAAAAGGAATCTGAAAAATCGCCTGGGCCAGGCCATAGATACCAATCGCCAGGCCGATCAGCGTTTCACTCGCGCCCTGTAATGCCATGCCATAAGTGGTCAGTACCGGCAGGACCATAAACATTCCCAGCATGCGCAGGGAAAAGACCGTACCGAGGCCCCATGTGGCGCGCAGCTCCACCGGAGTCATTTTATTATCGTTCATTCCAACCTCTGTTAATGTGCTGCATTTATTCTAGGGGGCGGGGCAGGGCGGGTAAAACAATAGTTTTTAAGCAGTCGTAACAAAAAGAAAGGGCGCGAAAATCGCGCCCTTTTCATGCTCTTACGGTGTCCGTTACCAGACGTAAGTCAGCAGGTCCTTTGAGGCCGGAGCCATCGAATCTACCGACATCATCACGCTCAGCGCGGTAATCGTCACGATAGAGAAGACAAACAGTTTACGCGCCCAGACACGATCGTCAGCGGTTTTATAACCGGATAACGCCATGCCCAGCCACCAGACGCTGACCGCAGCGGCCACCACCAGATATTTGTAGCCGGCATAGCCACCCAGCGTCAGCATCAGCGTGGCAATCATAAACGCCAGGATATAGAGCGTAATATGATTTTTTGCTACGGAGATCCCTTTCACCACCGGCAGTACCGGGATGTTCGCCGCCTGGTAATCTTTGAAGCGGAAGATGGCAATCGCGTACGAATGCGGCATCTGCCACAGGCTGAAGATCGCCAGCAGGATTAAGGCACCGGCATCAAACTCATTGGATACCGCACAGTAGCCGATAACCGGCGGTGCAGCACCCGACAGACTGCCAATCAGCGTACCGTAAACGGAATGACGCTTCATGTAGAGACTGTAGATGCCCACGTAAACCACGAAGCCCATCACCGCCAGCCACATGGCCAGCGGATTTGCACCGAAGTAGAGCAACGCAAAGCCAGCAATACCCAGCACAGTGGCATAAACCAGGCTTACTTTCGCGGAGATAAGGCCTTTTACCAGCACCCGATTCCTGGTTCTCTCCATCTTGATGTCGATGTCGCGGTCGATCACGTTGTTGAAAACACAACCCGATGCAACCACCAGTGACACTCCCACCAGGGTGATGAGAAACAGGGCGTAATCCGTGTTGCCTTTAGAGGCCAGCAGGAATCCGCCGATCACAGAAATTAAATTCCCGAAAATAATTCCTGGTTTTGTAACTTGCAGGTATTGCTTAAACATTACGCGTGACTCTTTAGTGAGGCATCATGTTGTAGTTGAGGTTCCACATGATCCACAGTGAGCCTACTACGACAATCAGGATGATGATGGCCGAGAAAACAATGGCTACCATGTTCCAGCCACCCTCAGATTTGCTGTCTAAGTGCAGGAAGTAAACCAGGTGAACCAGCACCTGGATAACCGCACAGACCAGAACAACACCGAGGATAGTACCGTGAGATGCACTGCCATCCATGACCATCCAGAACGGGATCGCCGTCAGGATGATAGAGAGGATGAAGCCGATCATGTAGGACTTCACGCTACCGTGTGAAGCGCCATGTTCGTTAACAGAATGACTCATTACATGGCTCCCATCAGGTAAACAACGGTGAAGACGCAAATCCAGACCACGTCCAGGAAGTGCCAGAACAGGCTCAGACACATGATACGGGTGCGGTTAGTCGCGTTCAGGCCACGTTTGGAAATCTGGAACATCAGCACCAGCATCCAGATCAGACCCGAGGTCACGTGCAGACCGTGGGTACCGACCAGCGTAAAGAAGCCAGACAGGAAGCCACTGCGATCCGGACCAAAGCCTTCCGCAATCAGGTGATGGAATTCATAGATTTCCATGCCGATGAAGCCCAGACCAAACAGGAAGGTCAGCGCCAGCCAGCCGATAACGGCACCTTTTTGCTCCTTGTTCATGGAGATAACAGCCATGCCGTACGTGATGGAGCTCAGCAGCAGCAGGGCGGTTTCTACCAGAACAAACGGCAGCTCAAAGATATCTTTACCTGCCGGGCCACCGGCAGTGTTGTTGACCATGACGGCATAGGTCGCAAACAGGGTTGCGAAGATAATGCAGTCACTCATCAGGTAGATCCAGAAGCCAAAGACTTTATTGGCTCCTGCATCGTGATGCCCATGCTCCGCATGGGCGTCGTGGTGATGTTTAATCAGAGTTTCAGTTGACATTATTTCAGACCTGCTTTGCTGATTTCGTCAAAGTGCTGGTTTTCAATCTTCTGAACTTCAGCAACCGGAACGTAGTAATCCACGTCTTCGTCGAAGCTCTTCACGATCCAGGTAACGATCATGCCGAGGAATGAAAGACCTGCCAGCCACCAGATATGCCAGATCAGCGCGAAGCCCATTACCGTCGCGAACGCACAGATAACCAGTGCAGCACCGCTGTTTTTCGGCATATGAATCTCTTCATACGACTCCGGCTGCTTGTACGCTTCGCCTTTCTCTTTCATTTCCCAGAAAGCGTCACGCTCATGCACATGCGGGATCACAGCAAAGTTATAGAACGGTGGTGGTGAAGAGGTTGCCCACTCCAGCGTACGACCGCCCCACGGGTCACCGGTCAGATCACGGTTCTGGTCGCGGTCACGGACCGAAACATAGAACATGGTCAGCTGACACAGGATACCCATTGCAATCAGACCTGCACCGACCGCAGCGACCACCAGCAGAGGGTGGAACTGTGGATCGATATCCTGGCTCAGACGACGGGTCATACCCATGAAGCCCAGTGCGTACAGCGGCATAAAGGCAACGAAGAAGCCAATGATCCAGAACCAGAAGGCGCGTTTGCCCCAGGTTTCGTTCAGGGTGAAGCCAAAGGCTTTCGGGAACCAGTAGGTCACGCCCGCCATACAACCGAAGACAACACCACCGATGATAACGTTATGGAAGTGTGCAATCAGGAACAGGCTGTTGTGCAGAATGAAGTCAGCACCCGGAACGGCCAGCAGTACGCCGGTCATACCCCCTACAGAGAAGGTTACCAGGAAGCCAACGGTCCACAGCATCGCAGAGTGCATCTGGATGCGACCCTGGTACATGGTGAACAGCCAGTTAAAGATTTTAACCCCGGTCGGAATCGCGATGATCATCGTCATGATACCGAAGAAGGCGTTAACGTTCGCACCCGCACCCATGGTGAAGAAGTGGTGGAGCCAGACGATGAACGACAGCACGGTGATCGCGATGGTCGCCCACACCAGTGAGGTGTAGCCAAACAGACGTTTTTTGGAGAAGGTCGCGGTAATTTCTGCGAACACACCAAAGACCGGCAGAACCAGAATATACACTTCCGGATGACCCCAGACCCAGATCAGGTTGACGTACATCATCATGTTCCCGCCCATTTCATTGGTGAAGAAATGGAAGCCGAGATAACGATCAAGGGTCAACAGCGCCAGGGTCACGGTCAGAACCGGGAACGCAGCGATGATCAGGACGTTGGTGCACAGCGCAGTCCAGGTAAAGACAGGCATTTTGAACAGGCTCATGCCCGGTGCACGCATCTTCAGGATGGTCACGAAGAAGTTAATACCGGTTAAGGTCGTACCGATACCGGAGAGCTGAAGACTCCAGATCCAGTAGTCGACCCCGACGCCGGGACTGTACTCCGCGCCGGACAGTGGCGGATAAGCCAGCCAGCCGGTCTGCGCGAACTCGCCCACACCCAGCGACAGGTTAACCAGGATCACACCGACCGCGGTAAACCAGAAGCTCAGGTTGTTCAGGAACGGGAACGCAACGTCACGTGCACCAATCTGCAGCGGAACGGCGATGTTCATCAGGCCAACCACGAAAGGCATCGCCACGAAGAAGATCATAATGACGCCGTGCGCCGTAAAGATCTGGTCGTAGTGATGTGGTGGCAGAATGCCCGCTTCACCAGCCGACGCCATCACCTGTTGGGTACGCATCATGATCGCATCAGCAAAACCACGCAGCAGCATGACGAATGCCATGATGACGTACATGATACCCAGTTTTTTATGGTCGACAGACGTTAGCCATTCAGACCACAGATATTGCCATTTACCAAAATAGGTGATGGCAGCAATCAGTGCCAGACCACCTAAAATGATACCGGCGACCGTGACCATGATAATCGGCTCATGGTACGGCACTGCATCCAGTGTTAATTTTCCGAACATCGTATTATTCCTCGGCTCCCGCGGAAGCGGCGTGACTCATGTCCATACCTTCATGTTCAGGCATGTCCATCTTCCCGTGGCTGGTCATGAACTTAGCGATAACTTGCTTGAACAGTTCAGGATTCGCTGAAGAGAAATATTCCACCGGGTGGTTTTCGCTTGGTACAGCAACTTTCTCGAAATCTTCCATGGTGGTCAGCGTGTTAGGTGCTGCTTTAACTTTTGCTACCCACTGCTGGAATTCCGCATCGTCTTTGGTTGCAATGGCTTTGAACTTCATGCCAGAGAAACCGCGACCACTGAAGTTCGCAGAGATACCGTCGAAAGTCCCTGGCTCATTCGCAATCAGATGCAGCTTGGTCTGCATACCGGCCATCGCATAAATCTGGCTGCCGAGCGTTGGAATGAAGAAAGAGTTCATGACGGAGTTAGACGTGATTTTGAAGTTCACTGGTGTGTTTGCCGGGAAGGCAATCTGGTTCACGGTTGCAATACCCTGTTCCGGGTAAATGAACAGCCATTTCCAGTCCAGTGCAACCACATCGATCTCAACCGGTTTTACATCAGATTGCAGCGGTTTGCTGGGCTCCAGTGCATGGGTCGATTTCCAGGTCAGCACGCTGAGGAAGAGAATGATCAGGATCGGAATGGTCCAGACCACGGCTTCCACTTTGTTAGAGTGTGACCAGTTAGGGCTGTACTTCGCATTCGTGTTGGATGCCCGATATTTCCAGGCAAACACCACGGCCATCAGGACTGCGGGGATAACGACGATCAACATCAGGCCAAAGGCAGTCAGTATCAGCGAACGTTGCTCCAGTGCAATCTGTCCTTTGGGATTTAACAATGCACTATCGCAGCCACTCATTAATAAAGTGCCTGCAATTAATGACAAAATCCCCAAACTTTTATTGTATTTACTGAGTCTCATTTAACGACCTCAATGACAAAGGGCTCTATTGTCGTTTAAGTGTGCGCGCATTTTACGGGAAGGTTTATGCAGTGTAAACCAGCTTAAGGATGTGTCAGATGCGTGTTGACACCTTTTGCTAAGGGTGTCACAGATGTTGCGTCAGGTGACAAATAGTTAACGCAGACAAGCAGTTGGCACCAATATAACAAAAACCAATGGAAGTAACCGCAAAAAAATCAGGGAAAGGAATAACCCTTACTTTTAACGCCCAAATATTTAACAAGTCTGCATCATTTATGTGATGAAATTTAACTAAAGTAATTGCTCACCGGTTTTTAGTATTTCCGCTCCCCCTCCTCAGGCCATATTCTTATTTTCAAAAAATAACAGGCGATGATAAATGACGGCGGCCTGGTCCGTTGACAAAAAAATAAGCCGCAGCCGTTAACCCATCGATTTCACTTAAGCATCTGACGCGGGCAGGGCAGGCGCTCGTTTCAGTGCCCGGTAGTCGAGCAGCAGACCCGACAATACGGCTAGCAACGCGAGTACCATGCCAGTACCAAACAGAGGTGACAGCAGGGCAGCCAGCACAGTGAGCCCCAGCGCATCCAGCGCCAGCGCCACCAGCCAGAGTCCCAGCACGCCACAGCCTGCTGCAAACAGACGATTCGTCCAGCGATAGCCAAGAGGATAGTAGCTTCGTGTCAGGAATTTGCCACTCTGCTCGACCTGATTTAGCGTCTGACGGCAAAATGCCAGCAGCAACAGACCCGGCACGCCCGCCACGACGGTGAAGGCATAAAAGGCTGGCCAGCCCCAGAGTTCAACCAGCCAGCCCGCAGCCGGACCGACGTAAACCCGGCCCACCGCAGAAAGCGCTGACAGCAGGGCAAACTGGGTCGCGGAGAACGATTTGTTGCAGAGGGTCATCAACAGCGCCACAAAGGCGGCGGTGCCCATGCCGCCACAGAGGTTTTCCACAAAGACCGCGCTGGCCATGCTCCACAGCTGTTTATCCGTCACCGCCAGCAGCCAGTAACCGAAGTTTGAGACAGCCTGCAGCAGGCCGAAAATCATCAGTGCCCGGAACAGACTCAGGCGCTGCATGACGACACCTCCATAGAGCGCACCAATGATGGTCGCCAGCAGGCCCAGCGTCTTGTTAACCAGACCGACATCGCCAGCATTAAAGCCGACGCCGCGAATCAGAAAGGTGGTGGTCAGTGAGGCGGCAAAAGCATCGCCCAGCTTGTAGAGAATAATCAGGGTAATCAGCAGCCAGGCGTTATTGCGCTGAAAGAAATCTTTCAGCGGGTCGACGACAGCCTGACGCAGAGAGTGGGGCGTGGAAATATGGGTGTCCGGCTCGCTCGCCATCAGCGTGGCGATAATGCCTGGCACCATCATCAGCGCCATCAGCCAGTAGGTCGCCTGCCAGCCGAGATAGCGGTCAGCCAGCCACAGCGCCAGCCCGCCTGAAATCAGCATCGCCAGCCGGTAACCCAGCACGGTAATCGCCGCGCCGCTGCCGCGCTCTTCAGGCGGCAGAATATCGGTTTTCCAGGCGTCAAAGACAATGTCCTGTGAGGCGGAGCAGAAGGCAATCAGCACCGCCAGAGCTGCCATCAGGGTCAGATCCCGGCTGGGTTGCAGAAACCCCATCGCCGCAATGCCCCCGACCAGCGCCAGCTGGCTGAGCAGCAACCAGCCACGACGCCGGCCCAGAAATGGCGGCGTGTAGCGGTCCATCATCGGCGACCAGAGAAACTTAAAGACATAGGCCTGGCCGACCAGCGAAAAGAAACCGATGGTTTTCAGATCGACATTGTCCACCGTCATCCACGCCTGCAACGTGCCGGATGTCAGGGCCAGCGGCAGGCCGGAGGCGAAACCGAGCAGCAGCAGTACGGCGGCATTTTTCTGGCTGAAGAGGCGAAGATAGTGGTTCATGCGGATCCTGCCGGTAACAAACACGATGCCCGGCATCATGCCGGGCAGAGGAGAGGCGAAATTAACGCGCGTTCTGTTTGATGAAGTCGTTGACGCTGGTGTCCTGTGCCATGTCTGCGATGACATCGCTCATGGTGGCGTTGACCGCGTTAGTAATCTTCTGGTTCGTTGCGCTGAACGCGCCTTCTACGCTGTAAGTCTGGCGGTAATTTTTAACCTGTTTGCTGCCGTTTTTGGCGGTAGCAATGATAGAGATGTCCGCTTTGGTGGTGATGCTGTAGCGCACGTTGCCCTGGGTAACGTCAGCATAGAGGTTGTTCACTACGATCTGCAGATCGACCGCGCCATTCGGTCCCACCATGTAGCCACGTGCCGTCATCTGTTTCTCCAGCACTTCCTGCAGCAGGAAACGCAGGTCGCGCGATGGTGTCAGGGTCACCAGCTGACCGTCACGGTTCACTTTTGCCAGCGCCTGATCCTGACGCTGATCGGCTCCGTTGATGCTGACGGTGACCGCCATCAGGCCCGGATCGCGCTGTGGCAGCTCAATCTTAGGCTGAATGGTGAGGGTATTATTGCTGGTTGCACAGCCGGCTAAAATGAACGCAGCCAACAGGGGGAATAACAGTTTTTTCAACATACTTTTTCTCGTTGGTGTCAGGGGGTTGGTTTGCAAAAATGGCGTTCATCATAGCATTGCCCGGCAGTGAAAAAAGCCCTGCGCCAGGGGAAATTGTCTCTGAAGATGTTTTGCGCGGGGTCACTGGCGGGTCTGTTTGCTGTTCGTTTCAGCTGCGTTATGATGCGCGCCGGAAGCTGGCCGACGCCTGAACGAATATTTCGTGTCGGCTGACGGGTAAGCGCAGTAAAAGCGACTAAGATTGAATGAGATGGGGCACCGCGCTCGCCATTGAGGAGTAATAGCCATGATCCGCGAACAAATAGAAGAAAAGCTGCGTGTGGCATTTCAGCCAGCTCATCTGGAAGTGCATGATGAAAGTTACCGGCATAATGTGCCTGCCGGTTCCGAAAGTCACTTCAAAGTGGTTATTGTCAGCGACTGCTTTGCAGGCCAGCGCTTTCTGGCGCGTCACCGTCTGATTTATGGCGAACTGGCGGCAGAACTCGCCGGCAGCGTCCATGCCTTAGCCCTGCACACCTACACACTGAAAGAGTGGGAAGGATTGCAGGATACCGTGCTGGCTTCGCCGAACTGTCGTGGGGCCGGAACCCTCGCCTGATCTCCCTTCTCTGAAACGGCCTGCGGGCCGTTTTTTCGTTTATTTAGCGAAAAACGCGATCCCTGGCTCAAAAAAGCAGCAAAGCTGCTGAAAAGTGGTGAGTTACCATCCTCGACTCATTCCAGCGATGCCGCTATAATGCTGCGTCTATTTTTCCGGAATGTCTTCGGGACGCTTCTGGTAACAGGGATCAGGTTCTCTTCACGGAAGCCGTCCCGGTTGTTGGATACGGCGCATTTCACGATGTGTGGTGTCTGAAGTTGACCGAGCACGTGATTTTTTGAGGTAACAAGATGCAAGTTTCTGTAGAAACCACTCAGGGCCTGGGCCGTCGCATTACGATTACTGTCGCTGCTGACAGCATCGAAAGCGCAGTAAAAAAAGAACTGGTTGACGTTGCCAGGAAAGTTCGCATCGATGGTTTCCGTAAAGGCAAAGTGCCGATGAACATCGTCGCACAGCGTTACGGCGCTTCTGTCCGCCAGGACGTGCTGGGCGAGCTGATGACGCGCAACTTCGTTGACGCCATCATCAAAGAAAAAATCAACCCGGCTGGCGCACCTAACTACGTGCCAGGCGAGTACAAAGAAGGTCAGGATTTCACCTACGCGGTTGAGTTCGAAGTGTATCCGGAAGTTGAGCTGAAAGGCCTGGAAAACATCGAAGTCGAAAAACCTCTGGTTGAAGTTACCGATGCTGACGTTGACACCATGCTGGATACCCTGCGCAAGCAGCAGGCTAACTGGATTGAAAGCGACGCAGCGGCCGGTGCAGAAGATCGCGCGACCCTCGACTTCAACGGTTCCGTTGACGGCGAAGAGTTCGAAGGCGGCAAAGCCTCTGATTTCGTTCTGGCCATGGGCCAGGGCCGCATGATCCCGGGCTTTGAAGAAGGCATCGTGGGTCACAAAGCGGGCGAGACGTTCACCATTGACGTGAAATTCCCGGACGACTACCACGCAGAAACCCTGAAAGGGAAAGACGCGAAGTTCGAGATCGTGCTGAAGAAAGTTGAAACGCGCGAGCTGCCAGAACTGACTGAAGAGTTCATCAAACGTTTCGGCGTTGAAGATGGTTCTGTTGCCGGTCTGCGCACTGAAGTCCGTAAGAACATGGATCGTGAGCTGAAAGGCGCTATCCGTAACCGCATCAAATCACAGGCGATCGACGGTCTGGTTGCGGCTAACGAAATCGACGTTCCTGCTGCGCTGGTTGATAGCGAAATCGACGTTCTGCGTCGTCAGGCTGCACAGCGTTTTGGTGGCAACGAGCAGCAGGCGCTGGAACTGCCTCGCGAACTGTTCGAAGAGCAGGCGAAACGCCGTGTTGTTGTCGGCCTGCTTCTGGGCGAAGTGATTCGTACCCATGAGCTGAAAGCGGATGAAGCACGCGTTAACACCATGATCGAAGAGATGGCTTCTGCGTATGAAGATCCGCAGGAAGTGATCGAGTTCTACAGCAAGAATAACGAGCTGATGAACAACATGCGCAACGTTGCGCTGGAAGAGCAGGCGGTTGAAGCGGTCCTGGCGAAAGCGAAAGTGACCGAGAAAGAGACCAACTTCCAGGATCTGATGAACCAGACCGCTCAGGCCTGATCAGACCTTTAACGGTATGTGCTAAGCCCGCGACTGAAAAGTCGCGGGCTTTTTTGTTTTGACGCGCAGCACGCGATTCTTCCCCTCTATTTGCTTAATTAACCAGCAAATTATTCACGCATCGCTTTTTCCGGGTTAGCGAACAGGGAAAAGATTGTTATGCTTGAAACAGGCGTGCACTATCCCCAGATATAGGGAGTATGCAGGAAGAAGAGTGAGGCTGGCTGATTAACCGTCCTGAAGGTGTCGGAAAGAGACGTGGCGTGGAGTTTCCCGCGCGTCTTTCGTAGAATCGGTACAGAATGTTGCCAATGAAATTTATCCAGGAGACGGTAATGTCATACAGTGGCGATCGTGAATATACTGCACCGCACAATGCGCTGGTGCCAATGGTTGTTGAACAGACTTCGCGTGGTGAGCGTTCTTACGACATTTACTCCCGTCTGCTGAAAGAGCGTGTGATCTTCCTGACCGGCCAGGTCGAAGACCATATGGCGAATCTGATCGTCGCGCAGATGCTGTTTCTGGAAGCGGAAAACCCGGAAAAAGATATCTATCTCTACATTAACTCACCGGGCGGCGTGATCACGGCTGGCATGTCGATTTACGACACCATGAAGTTCATCAAGCCGGACGTCAGCACTATCTGTATGGGTCAGGCCTGTTCCATGGGCGCTTTCCTGCTGACCGCGGGGACCAAAGGTAAACGTTTCTGCCTGCCAAACTCACGCGTCATGATCCACCAGCCGCTGGGCGGCTATCAGGGCCAGGCGTCAGACATCGAAATCCATGCGCGCGAGATCCTGAAGGTGAAACAGCGTATGAATGAGCTGATGGCTGAGCACACCGGTAAATCGCTGGAAGAAATTGAGCGCGACACCGAGCGTGACCGTTTCCTCTCTGCCAGTGAAGCGGTAGAGTATGGCTTAGTCGATTCAATTCTGACGCATCGCCAATAAGACCCGACTTACCCTTGTCCCTGGTCTATAGTTAACAGGACAACGGTACTATTACGGGTTGAATGAATTTCGGCCGTCACTGCACGGCCTGCGCCGTACGCAGGTACGGCCTGAGAACAAGAAGAGGTTAACTGATGACAGATAAGCGCAAAGACGGTTCAGGAAAGTTGCTGTACTGCTCTTTTTGCGGCAAAAGCCAGCATGAAGTGCGAAAGCTGATTGCCGGGCCGTCAGTGTATATCTGCGATGAGTGTGTTGACCTGTGCAACGACATCATTCGCGAAGAGATCAAAGAAGTTGCCCCGCATCGTGAACGCAGTGCGTTGCCAACCCCACATGAAATTCGCCATCATCTTGATGATTATGTCATCGGTCAGGAGAGAGCGAAGAAAGTGTTGGCGGTTGCGGTTTACAACCACTACAAACGTCTGCGCAATGGCGATACCAGCAACGGTATTGAGCTGGGCAAAAGTAACATTCTGCTGATTGGTCCGACCGGGAGCGGTAAAACGCTGCTGGCTGAGACGCTGGCGCGCCTGCTGGATGTGCCGTTCACCATGGCTGACGCAACCACGCTGACTGAAGCGGGTTACGTGGGTGAAGATGTCGAAAACATCATCCAGAAGCTGCTGCAGAAGTGTGACTATGACGTGCAGAAAGCGCAGCGCGGCATCGTCTACATTGATGAAATCGACAAAATTTCACGTAAGTCTGACAACCCGTCGATCACCCGTGACGTGTCAGGCGAAGGTGTTCAGCAGGCGCTGCTGAAGCTGATTGAAGGTACTGTAGCCGCGGTTCCACCGCAGGGCGGACGTAAGCATCCTCAGCAGGAATTTTTGCAGGTTGACACCTCTAAAATTCTCTTTATCTGTGGCGGCGCATTCGCCGGTCTGGACAAAGTGATCTCGCAGCGTGTTGAAACCGGATCCGGTATCGGCTTCGGCGCAACCGTGAAAGGGAAATCGCAGAAAGCCAGCGAAGGCGAACTGCTTTCACAGTGTGAACCTGAAGATTTAATCAAATTTGGTCTGATCCCTGAGTTTATCGGCCGTCTGCCTGTTGTGGCGACCCTGAGCGAGCTGAGTGAAGAAGCCCTGATTCAGATTCTGCGTGAGCCGAAGAATGCCCTGACCAAACAGTACCAGGCGCTGTTCAACCTGGAAGGCGTCGAGCTGGAGTTCCGTGACGAGGCGTTAACCGCTATTGCGAAAAAAGCGATGTCACGTAAAACCGGTGCACGTGGTCTGCGTTCGATTGTTGAAGGCGCGTTACTGGAAACGATGTATGACCTGCCTTCTATGGATGACGTCGAAAAAGTAGTGATTGATGAGTCAGTTATTGACGGTCAGTCTGAACCGATGCTGATTTACGGTAAGCACGAAGCGCAGGCATCTGGCGAATAATTAAACAGATCGTCCACATTGTTATCTTAAAAAAGGGGAAAATGTTTCCCCTTTTGCTTTTCTCGCCTCTGTGACGTTGAATGTCAGACAATCATCCCCATATACTCAGATACCTGTGGGTTTAACTGCATACCTGCCTGATGCGGTTCCCATCACCTGGCGGACATTAAACAAAGAGAGAGCTCTATGAATCCTGAGCGTTCTGAACGCATTGAAATCCCCGTGTTGCCGCTGCGCGACGTGGTGGTTTATCCGCACATGGTAATTCCGTTGTTTGTTGGCCGGGAAAAATCAATTCGGTGCCTTGAAGCCGCAATGGATCATGATAAAAAAATCATGCTGGTCGCACAGAAAGAGGCTTCAACGGATGAACCTGGCATTAACGATCTCTTTTCAGTAGGGACCGTGGCATCAGTATTGCAAATGCTGAAACTGCCGGATGGCACCGTCAAAGTTCTAGTCGAAGGTTTACAGCGCGCCCATATCACGACGCTGGCCGATAACGGTGACCATTTTGTGGCACAAGCTGAATACCTGGTTTCGCCGGAAATTGAAGAGCGCGAGCAGGAAGTGCTGGTGCGCACGGCGATCAACCAGTTTGAAGGCTACATCAAACTGAATAAAAAGATCCCACCTGAGGTCCTGACCTCACTGAACAATATTGACGATGCGGCGCGCCTTGCCGACACCGTTGCTGCACATATGCCACTGAAACTGGCAGACAAACAGTCTGTGCTGGAGATGTCCGACGTTAACGAACGTCTGGAATATCTGATGGCGATGATGGAATCTGAAATCGATCTGCTGCAGGTTGAGAAGCGTATTCGCAACCGTGTTAAAAAGCAGATGGAGAAGAGCCAGCGCGAGTACTATCTGAATGAGCAGATGAAGGCGATTCAGAAAGAGCTGGGCGAGATGGATGACGCGCCGGACGAATATGAAGCGTTAAAACGCAAAATCGATGCGGCAAAAATGCCGGAAGAGGCGCGTGAGAAAGCCGAAGCTGAGCTGCAGAAGCTGAAAATGATGTCTCCGATGTCGGCGGAAGCGACCGTAGTGCGTGGCTACATCGACTGGATGGTACAGGTTCCGTGGAACGCGCGCAGCAAAGTGAAGAAAGATCTGCGTAAAGCGCAGGAGACACTGGATACCGATCACTACGGTCTGGAGCGCGTGAAGGATCGTATTCTCGAGTATCTTGCGGTTCAGAGTCGCGTCAGCAAAATCAAAGGGCCGATTCTCTGCCTGGTCGGACCGCCAGGGGTAGGTAAAACGTCCCTCGGTCAGTCGATCGCCAAAGCGACCGGACGTAAATATGTGCGTATGGCTCTGGGTGGCGTGCGTGACGAAGCGGAAATCCGTGGTCACCGTCGGACTTACATCGGCTCAATGCCGGGTAAACTCATTCAGAAAATGGCAAAAGTCGGGGTGAAAAACCCGCTGTTCCTGCTGGATGAAATCGACAAGATGTCCTCTGACATGCGTGGCGATCCGGCGTCGGCGCTGCTGGAAGTCCTCGATCCGGAACAGAACATTGCGTTCAACGATCACTATCTGGAAGTCGACTATGACCTCTCAGATGTGATGTTCGTGGCCACGTCAAACTCCATGAACATTCCGGCTCCGCTGCTTGACCGTATGGAAGTGATTCGTCTGTCGGGTTACACCGAAGATGAAAAACTGAACATCGCTAAGCAGCATCTGCTGCCGAAGCAGATTGAGCGTAACGCCCTGAAAGCCAGTGAGATTACGGTTGAAGACAGCGCCATCATCGGCATCATTCGCTACTACACCCGCGAAGCCGGGGTGCGTAGTCTTGAGCGTGAGCTGTCGAAATTGTGCCGTAAAGCGGTGAAGTCACTGCTGATGGACAAGACGAAAAAGCACATCACCATCGATGGCGAGAACCTCAAGGATTTCCTGGGCGTTCAGCGCTTCGACTATGGCCGTGCTGACAGCGAAAACCGTGTCGGTCAGGTGACCGGACTGGCGTGGACCGAAGTGGGCGGCGATCTGCTGACCATCGAAACCGCCTGTGTGCCGGGTAAAGGCAAGCTGACTTATACGGGGTCGCTGGGTGAAGTGATGCAGGAGTCGATTCAGGCTGCGCTGACCGTGGTGCGTGCCCGTGCCGAGAAGCTGGGTATCAATGGTGACTTCTACGAAAAACGTGATATTCACGTTCACGTTCCGGAAGGCGCGACGCCAAAAGATGGCCCAAGTGCCGGTATCGCGATGTGCACCGCGCTGGTCTCCTGTCTGACCGGTAACCCGGTGCGCGCCGATGTGGCGATGACCGGTGAGATCACCCTGCGTGGTCAGGTGCTGCCGATTGGCGGCCTGAAAGAGAAACTGCTGGCCGCACACCGTGGTGGCATCAAAACCGTACTGATCCCGGACGACAACAAGCGTGATCTGGAAGATATTCCTCAGAACGTGATTGCCGATCTGGCGATTCATCCGGTGAAACGCATTGAAGAGGTGCTGAATCTGGCACTGGAAAATGCGCCATACGGTATGCAGGTCGCAACAGCAAAATAGTGATTAGCGGCATAAACCGTTAAAAAGCGAAGCTGGCAAGGCAATTGACGCTTGCCAGCTTTTTTTTGTGCCGCTAATTTAGGTGGCTGCCGGCATGACGTTCTCAGAGAAATTCCGTTGTTTCGGCTCCACAGGCTTGATATAACTTGCTGCGCGTTCGTACCCGGCGGGAAGCCGGGGTACGATGTGAAATAATAAAAGAGGGGATGAAGAGAGTGAATAAGTCACAATTGATCGACAAAATTGCTGCTGATGCTGACATTTCTAAAGCGGCAGCGGGACGTGTTTTAGATGCATTTATGGGCTCTGTTTCTGATGCGCTGAAAGACGGTGATGAAGTGGCTCTGGTCGGTTTCGGTACTTTCTCTGTACGTGACCGTGCTGCGCGTACTGGCCGTAACCCGCAAACCGGTAAAGAGATCACGATCCCGGCCGGTAAAGTGCCAGGTTTCCGTGCCGGTAAAGCCTTGAAAGACGCAGTCAATTAAGAATAACGAACAGATTCATTGACGCATTTTCTTCAGTGGATGAGAGGACGATGAACGCGTTCTCATGTAACATACGGGCACATCAATGAGATGTGCCTTTTTTGTTTTAATCGGTGAAAATCGGGCCGTTAGATGGACCTGGACCGGATTGAGACTGCCAGCTAAGCCAGCAGTTGCGTGAGTCGCCAGCCAGAGGCGAAGGGCGACCGGGCTTTACATTCACACTACAGCGGAGTGTTGCCATACCATGATGGACAATTTACGCGCGGCGTCGAACCATGTCGTGCTCAAGATTATTTTGGGGCTGATTATCCTCTCCTTTGTGCTGACGGGCGTTGGCAACTATCTGATTGGCGGCAATAACGACTATGCGGCCAAAGTAAACGGTCAGGAGATTAGCCGCGCGCAGCTGGAGCAGGCGTTCAACAGCGAACGCAGCCGTCAGCAGCAGATGCTGGGTGACCAGTTCTCGCAGCTGGCCAGCAACGACGGTTACATGCAGCAGATGCGTCAGCAGGCGCTGTCTCAGTTAATCGACCGGGCGCTACTTGACAGCTATATCAAAGATCTCCACCTCAGCATCAGTGACGATCAGGTCAAACAGGCTATCTTCAACCAGCAGGCTTTTCAGACCAACGGTAAATTCGATAATGCGAAATACCTCAATCTGATCGGCAGCATGGGTTTCAGTGCTGACCAGTATGCTGAAGCGCTGCGTAAACAGCTCTCCAATCAACAGCTGATCAATGCCGTTGCCAATACCGACTTCACGCTGAAAGGCGAAGCGAGCCGGCTGGTGGACCTGGTGTCCCAGCAGCGTGATATCCGTCAGGCGACGCTGGATGTGAACGCGCTGGCGGCGAAACAGACCGTCACCGATGACGAAATCAGCCAGTATTATCAGCAGCATAAAAGCAGCTTTATGGCACCAGAGCAGTTCCGCGTCAGCTATATCCTGATGGATGCCGCCAGCATGCAGCAGGATGCCAGCGAGGCGGATATTCAGGCCTGGTACGATCAGCATAAAGCGGACTACACGCAGCCACAGCGTACCCGCTACAGCGTTATCCAGACCAAAACGGAAGCGGATGCTAATGCCGTTCTGGCTCAGCTGAAAGCGGGCGCCTCTTTCGCGGACGTGGCAAAAGCCAAATCCATTGACCCTATCTCCGCGCGTAAGGGCGGCGACATGGGCTGGCTGGAACCGTCTACCACACCGGATGAGCTGAAAAATGCGGGCCTGACAGAGAAAGGCCAGATGTCGGGCGTGATCAAGTCGTCAGTAGGCTTCCTGGTCGTGCGTCTTGACGATATCCAGGCAGAGCAGGTTAAGCCGCTGGCTGACGTTCACAGTGCGATTGCCGCGAAAGTGAAGCAGGAAAAGGGCGTTGATGCCTTCTACAAACTGCAGCAGAAAGTCAGCGAAGCGGCGAGCAACGATAATGAGTCACTGGCGGGGGCCGAGCAGGCTTCCGGTCTGAAGGCGCAGGAGACCGGCTGGTTCAGTCAGGATTCACTGCCAGACGCGCTTAATTTTGATCCGGTGAAGCAGGCTATCTTCAACGGTGGCCTGGTGGGACAGAACGGTGCGCCGGGTAATAACTCCGATATCATCAGCGTGGATGGCGACCGCGCCTTTGTGCTGCGTATCAGCGATCACAAACCGGAAGCGGTAAAACCGCTGGATCAGGTTAAAGCGCAGATCACCGACACGCTGAAGCATGATAAAGCGACGCAGCAGGCGAAAGCCCAGGCGGACAAACTGCTGGATGCGCTTAAAGCCGGTAAGCAGGATGCGCTGACCGCAGCAGGCCTGACGCTGAGCGCCAGTAAAACGGTCGATCGCAACGTGCAGGATCCGGTGGCACAGGCTGCCTTTAATCTGCCTCAGCCTGCGGATAACAAACCGTCGTGGGGCGTGAGCGAAGATATGCAGGGCAACGTGGTGCTGGTGGCAGTGGATAAGGTGAAAACCGGCACCATGCCACAGGCGCAGATTGATGAAATGGTCAAAGGTGTCACGCAGAACAATGCCCAGCTGACCTTTGAAGCGTTACTGCAAAATCTGCGCAAAGAGGCAAAAATCAAGTACGGCGCAGCCGCACAAATGCAGTAAGCCTCGCAGAAACCGCGAAACCACTGTAATAACCCAAGGCCGCATTCGCGGCCTTTTCCATTTCTGAAATCCCGCTTTTGTGCCTTGTGCACCGTCGTGACACGCTGTCGCTGCTGTTTACACACAAGGAGAAACACAGCATGGCTAAACATGAAGTCGTTGCCCTCTATCTCTCACTCGCGCTGGGCGGCGCGTTCTGCCACAGCAGCGTCGCTGCGGCCCCCGATCCTGCCAGCACGTCCATCAGCCAGAACGCATTGCCTGCGCCGGAAAAAGCGATCAGCGACGTTGCTCAGCCGGGTCAGGTCAGCATCAACGATGCGACGGCGGAACAGCTCTCTGCCGTGATGAACGGTGTGGGGCTGAAAAAGGCCCAGGCCATTGTCAGTTATCGCGAACAGTACGGACCGTTCAGCGCGATCCAGCAACTCAGCGAAGTGCCGGGGATCGGGAATGCGCTGATAGAACGTAATGCAGGCCGGCTGAAATTGTGAGGCAGTACGCATCTGTGATGCATAACCCGCGCTGAACCGGCCGCTCTGCTAAAGTGAACAGGTCCAACCAGTTCACCCAAAGCAGGAGAGCATGACCATGCAGACCACCATAAAAGTGCGCGGCTACCATCTGGATGTCTATCAGCACGTCAACAATGCGCGTTATCTTGAATTTCTTGAGGAGGCGCGCTGGCAATGGCTGGAAGAGGCTGAAGCATTCCACTGGCTGCAGGAGCAGAAACTGGCGTTTGTGGTGGTCAATATTAACATCAACTACCGTCGCCCGGCCGTACTGGGCGACGTACTCACCATCGTCAGTGAGATTACGCAGTTAAATGGCAGGAGTGGCGTCATCGCGCAGCGGGTGCTGCTGGCAGGCCAGGAGACAGTGGTTGCCGATGCTGCGCTGACCTTTGTCTGCATCGATTTGCGCACCCAGAAGGCGGTCACCCTGGAAGGGGCGTTGCGGGAGCGACTGATGCGTCTGATGGCATGAGAAAAAAAGGCGGCAAACCCGATCGCTGCCGCCATCGCTGCTGGCCTCAGTTAAGGCCGCTCTTTGCTTTCATTGCGGCCATCACGCCCGCACGATCGCTGAGATAACCCTGCAAGCCGTTGGCCCGTAAATGACAGGCTGCACACTCACCGCAGCCGTCACCTTTCACGCCGTTATAGCAGGTCAGCGTCTCTTCGCGAATCAGCGGCAGTTGCTGCCAGTAGTCCGCCAGCGCCCAGGTTTCCGCCTTATTGAGCCACATCAGCGGCGTCTCGAAGCGGAGAGTGCGCGCCATGCCCAGCGTGACCGCCTGGTTCATGGCTTTAACAAACTCATCGCGGCAATCGGGATAGCCGGAAAAATCGGTTTCGCAGACGCCCGTGATCACCGCTTCGGCCTCTACCTGATAGGCATAAACCGAGGCCAGCGTCAGAAAGAGAATATTGCGACCCGGCACAAAAGTACTCGGTAATCCGGTGGCGTCAGGATTGTAGGCGGGTACCGGAATGCTATCGCGCGTCAGGCTGCTGACGGCGAGTTCGTTCAGCATAGTGACATCCAGCACTTTGTGCGCGCGCGCACCCAGCCTGATAGCCAGTTCCCGGGCCACCTCAATCTCTTCCCGATGGCGTTGTCCGTAATCGAAGGTGACGCAGTGCACCTCATCATAAAGTGCTAAAGCCTGAACCAGGCAGGTTGTGGAATCTTGTCCACCGCTGAAAACAACAACAGCGCGTTTCATGGCATTTCCCTGATAAGTAATTTTGCGCTTATGGTAATGCCTCATTCCGCCGCTGAACAGCTGCACGGCGGATCAATCGGCGGCGGAATCCATGCGCGGCTGAAATCGAACCAGCCCAGCGTATTGAGTTCAATCCCTTCGACGCCGGGCGGCGCGTAGATTTGGTAGCGATAGTTGAACAGCGGCAGCAGAACGCCGTCCGCCATCAGCTGATGATAAAGCTGATGCAGCGCGCGGGAGCGGGCCTGACCGTCAGCAATCTGCTGGATAGCCAGCAGCTGTCTCTGTACCGCTTTGCCCTGCGGGGTCGCTGACAGAGGCCGCCACAGCGGATCCAGTGCCAGCCAGGTCGCCAGTGTAAATACCGGGGCATCGCCAATCAGTCGATCGCCCATCACCAGGTCGGCCTCATCAAGCTGATGAATGGTTTGCCAGCTTTTGACCGGATGAAAAATCACCCTGAGATGACAGCCGTGCTGCCTGAGTAATTCACATAACGCCTGCGCCATCTGATGCAGCTCAACCGGCAGCTGATAGTGGAGTGTCAGCGTGGCGGGCAGGGGGCCAGGCACCGCCTCGATCGGCGGCACCGGCCAGCCAGGCAACAGCTCGTTGCTGGGCGTAATTAAGCCTTCATCAAGAGGCAGCCGGCTGACGATGCCGCTTTGCTGGATCAGATGGAAAACGCTGCGCGCCTGTTCGGCAGTAAATCCGTCACGCGGGCGGCAGAGCAGATAGCAGAAACCGAGACTGATGCTGTTGCTGACCGGTTGCAGCGTCTTAAGCTCGGCGGCATCGCCGATGGCGATCTGCACCGGATGACGACAGCTGCTGCCCAGGCGGGGGTCGAACAGTTGTGGCGTAATCCAGTACTCCACCGCCTGCAACAGTGGACGCTGCAGATGCCACTGCGCATGACTCTCCATCCTGACCAGTTCAGGGCTGAAGTGAAGCAGTTTCCACGGACCGCTGCCGATGGCGGGACGATCGGGATGGGGCAGCAGGCACAGCAGATGCGCCAGCCGGTGCGGTAGCCAGAAATCAGGTTGCCGCAGCACAAAACGCAGGGCCAGCGGATGCGGCGCTTCCACGCTCTCCACGTCGGCCAGCAGCAGTGCGACGCGCGGTTCCTGCAACAGCTGACGAAACTGCGACACCAGTTGCTCCGCCTGAACCGGCTCGTCGTTGTGCCACCTCAGCTGAGGCCGTAACCAGAATAGCCAGTGACATCCCGTTTCATCGTGCTGCCAGTGATGAGCCAGATCGCCGACCGGTGCATCCTGCTCAAAGCGGGTCAGGCCGGAGTAGATCTGGCGCACCAGATGCTGTTCAGCCCGACCGGTAATCTGGTGCGGCGCTGTGCTCTCCATCGGGCGATAGTAGGGGATGCGCAGCACCGGCGTATCGTTCTGCCACTGTCCCCCCATCATCGGCCGCAGCAGAGTCATCAGCCGCTCCGGCGGCAGATCCAGCAGCTGCAAGGCGTCTGCCGCCGCGCCGGTATCGAGCTGCCGTTGCAGCAGCTGCTGACGTAACGCTTCAGGCGTGCGCAGAAAAGTGACCAGGCCCTGTTTACCCCGGCCCGCTTCACCCCGCCAGCTGAGCCAGCCCGACTGCTGCCAGTGTGACAGCAGCGTGCGCAGATGACGCTCGCTGCAGATGCAGTGACAGGCCATCTCCGCCACGCAGGTCTGCTGAGGCGCCCCCTGACTCTGCTGCCACAGGCGCTGAAACTGATGAATACGGTGAAGTTCGCGCATCGTAAACCCGGAACAATTTTTTAAAAGTATTCACTATTAGTTCCGTAATTAACAGGCAATAGTGGGACTCAACTTTTCAGCAGGAGGAGAGTCATGATGCGTTTAGCCGCGTTCGATATGGATGGCACATTGCTGTTGCCGGATCACCAGCTGGGACAGCAGACACTGGAGAGTCTTCAGGCGTTACATTCACGGGGTCTTCATCTCGCGCTGGCGACGGGCCGCCACCTGCTGGAGATGCAGACTCTGCGGGAAAAAATGATTCTGCCCGCCTGGCTTATCACGGGGAATGGCACCCGCATACATGACCGGCAGGGTACGCGGCTGTTTGGATGCGATCTGCCTTCTGCCGTCGCCGAAGAGGTAATCCATCGTCACTGGGAGACGACTGCCACGATGCACATCTTTAACGACCAGGGCTGGTTTACCGACCGGCCGCAGCCTGAACTGCTGGTGGCGCATCAGATGAGCGGATTTGGCTATCAGCTGTGCGACCTTAAAACGCTGCCCGCGCATCAGGTAACAAAAATCTGCTTCATCGATCGGCATCAGCACCTGTGTCAGCTTAAAACGCAGCTGGATGCCGTGCTGGGCAATCAGGTCAACATCTGTTTCTCTGCGGAGGATTGTCTGGAAGTGTTGCCCGCAAACTGCAACAAGGGCAGCGCGCTGGCGCTGCTGTGTGACCACCTCTCCCTGACCATGGCGGAGTGTATGGCATTCGGGGATGCGATGAACGATCGCGAGATGCTGGCTCAGGCCGGGCAGGGTTTCATCATGGGTAATGCGATGGCGCAGTTAAAGAGGGCGCTTCCGCATCTGCCGGTGTTAGGGCATTGCGGGACACAGGCGGTGTCCCATTATTTAAATCACTGGCTGGCGACACCCCACCTCGCGTATTCCCCCGAATGCTGAGGATTGCCGTGAACCGGACTGGAAGTCCGGTTTTTTACGCCAGCTCGCGCTGCCACGGCGTGATATCACCGATATGTTTTGCCACCCATTCCGGCTGATAGTAGCTGTCGGGATAGCGTTCGCCACTGTCACATAACAGCGTGACCAGCGCGCCCGACTGATTTGCCGCCCGTAAGCGTTTCGCCACCTGCATCATGCCCCAGAAGTTGGTGCCGGTAGAGGCACCCGGCTTGCGTCCCAGAATCTTTTCCAGTTTCAGCATCGCGGCCAGCGTTGCGCCGTCCGGCACTTTGATCATTTCGTCGATCACATCGGGCATAAATGACGGCTCGACCCGCGGACGGCCAATCCCCTCGATCAGGCTGCCACGGGTGCTGGTCAGGGTGGCATCACGCTGCTGCCAGTAATCGAAAAACACCGAGTGCTGGGGATCGACCACCAGCAGTTTCGTTTCGAGTCCCTGATAGCGGATATAGCGCCCCAGTGTGGCGGAGGTGCCGCCGGTGCCCGCACTCATAATCACCGTATGAGGGATCGGATAGGGTTCATGCTGCATCTGACGGAAAATGCTCTCCGCGATGTTGTTATTGCCGCGCCAGTCGGTTGCACGCTCAGCATAGGTAAACTGATCCATAAAGTGGCCGTTCAGTTCACGCGCCAGCCGCTCAGATTCCGCGTAGAGCTGGCAGGGATCCTCGACAAAATGACACCGCCCGCCATAAAAGGCGATCTGCTCAATTTTCCGTTTTGCCGTACTGGCTGGCATCACCGCAATGAAGGGCAGTCCCAGCAGCCGTGCGAAGTAGGCCTCAGAAACAGCCGTGCTGCCTGACGAGGCTTCAATAATCGGCGTATCCTGTTTAATCCAGCCGTTAGAGAGGCCATAAAGAAACAGGGAGCGCGCCAGGCGATGCTTCAGGCTGCCGCTGGGATGGGTACTCTCATCTTTCAGGTAGAACCAGATGCCGGGAAAATCCGCCAGATCGAAACGGATCAGATGCGTCTCGGCCGATCGCTGAAAATCGGCGTTGATTTCGTTGATAGCGTGGCGAATCCAGCAGGTCTGCATCTCAGTCATCCGGTTATAAACAGTCCGGCTATTTTATGGCACGTGCAGGAAAAAGAGATTGCAAAATTACCGCTAAAATCGCGTTAATGGAGAAAATGATTCTCCCGGAGACGCGAATGTTAGACAAAACTGACCTTAAGCTGCTTGCGCTGCTGCAGCAGGACTGCACGCTGTCGCTGCAGGCGCTGGCAGATGCCGTCAATCTCACGACCACGCCCTGCTGGAAGCGACTGAAAAAACTGGAAGATGATGGCATTATTCGCGCGCGGGTGGCGTTACTGGACGGTGACAAAATCGGCCTGTCACTGACGGCGTTTATGTTTGTTAAAACCCAGCAGCACAGCCGTGACTGGTATCAGACCTTTGTCTCGGTGGTCAATAGCATGCCGGAGGTGATGGCCTTTTACCGTATGGCAGGCGAGTATGACTACCTGCTGCGCATTCAGGTGGCCGACATGAAAAGCTATGATGCTTTCTATAAGCGATTAGTCAACGGCGTGCCCGGCCTGATCGATGTGACCTCCAGCTTCGCCATGGAAGAGATTAAATACACCACGGCTTTACCCGTTGCCCCTCTGGGGGCCTGAGATTGAGAACAGCGCTGTGCGATTATTCAGTCAGTTAAGTTGGTATTTTTTGCGGGAGTGGCGACGCTATCTGGGCGCGGTCATCCTGCTGATTGTTATTGCTGTTCTGCAGTTGCTGCCGCCGCATGTGGTGGGGATCATTGTTGACGGCGTGACAGGCGACACCATGAGTACCGGTCGCATCATGATGTGGATTGGGGTCATGCTGGCAACGGCGGTCGTGGTCTATCTGCTGCGCTATGTCTGGCGCGTGCTGCTGTTTGGCGCCTCCTACCAGCTGGCGGTCGAGCTGCGTGAAGATTTTTATCGTCAGCTGAGTCGTCAGCAACCGGCATTTTATCTGCGCCATCGCACGGGTGACCTGATTGCGCGCGCCACTAACGACGTGGATCGGGTGGTGTTTGCTGCCGGGGAAGGGGTGCTGACGCTGGTGGACTCGCTGGTTATGGGCTGTGGCGTGCTGCTGGTGATGAGCACCCAGATCAGCTGGCAGCTGACGCTGCTCTCGCTGGTGCCGATGCCGGTGATGGCGATCGTCATCCATCGTTACGGTAATCAACTGCACGATCGCTTTAAGCTGGCTCAGGCAGCCTTTTCCAGCCTTAACGACCAGACGCAGGAGAGCCTGACCAGCATCCGCATGATCAAAGCCTTTGGGCTTGAGCAGCATCAGTCACAGCAGTTTTCCGCTATCGCCCGCGACACCGGTGAGAAAAACCTGCGCGTAGCGCGGGTTGATGCCCGTTTCGATCCCACTATCTATATCGCCATCGGCTTTTCAAACCTGCTGGCGATTGGCGGCGGCAGCTGGCTGGTGTGGCATGATCAGATGACGCTGGGTCAGCTCACCAGCTTCGTGATGTATCTCGGCCTGATGATCTGGCCCATGCTGGCGCTGGCCTGGATGTTTAATATTGTCGAACGCGGCAGTGCCGCATGGAGCCGCATCGGCGCGCTGCTGGCGGAAGCACCGGCGGTGGAAGATGGTGACAAAACGCTGCCGCCTGACCCCGGAACGCTTCAGGTGGCGATTCGAGCTTTTCACTATCCGGCCAGCACGGCGCCGGTGTTAAGCGATGTCCGCTTTCAGCTGAAACCCGGTCAGATGCTGGGACTGTGCGGCCCGACCGGCAGCGGCAAAAGCACGCTGCTCAGCCTGATTCAGCGCCACTTTGACATTCAGCAGGGGGATATCCGCTACCACCAGATCCCGCTGCCGCAGCTGCGGCTCGACAGCTGGCGCAGCCGTCTGGCGGTGGTCAGCCAGACGCCGTTCCTCTTCTCTGACAGCGTGGCTAATAACATTGCGCTGGGGAAACCGGGCGCGACCCGGCAGGAGATCGAACAGGCCGCCAGGCTCGCCTGCGTGCATGACGATATCCTGCGTCTGCCACAGGGTTATGAAACGGAAGTCGGGGAGCGGGGTGTGATGCTCTCCGGGGGACAGAAGCAGCGCCTTTCCATTGCCCGGGCTCTGCTGCTGAATGCCGAAATCCTGATTCTGGATGACGCGCTTTCTGCGGTGGATGGCCGAACCGAACATGAAATTCTGCATAACCTGCGCATCTGGGGAGAGGGACGCACGCTGATTATCAGCGCGCACCGCTTATCGGCGCTGACGGAAGCCAGCGAAATTCTGGTGATGCAGCAGGGCAGCGTCGCCCAGCGCGGCGACCACGATACGCTGAGCGGAACGCCCGGCTGGTATCGGGATATGTTCCGTTATCAGCAGCTGGAAGCCGCACTGGATGATGATGAAAATGAGAAAGGAGTGCCGCATGGCTAAGTCTGCCCGCTTGTGGCCTACCCTGAAGCGCCTGCTGAGCTACGGTAAGCCCTGGCGTAAATCCCTGTCGCTGGCAGTCGGCCTGCTCTGGATCGCGGCCGCTGCTGAAGTGACCGGACCGGTGCTGGTCAGCTACTTTATCGACAATCTGGTGGCGAAACATCAGATGCCCTGGGGGCTGGTCGCTGGCCTGCTGGTCAGTTTCATTCTGCTTCAGCTACTGGCCGCCGCGCTCCACTACTGGCAGGCGCTGTTATTCAACCGGGCGGCGATCGGCGTGGTGCAGCGGTTACGCAGCGATGTGATGAATGCCGCGCTCTGTCAGCCGCTGAGCGCCTTCGATACCCAGCCGGTCGGTCAGATTATTTCACGCGTGACCAACGACACCGAAGTCATCCGCGATCTCTACGTCACGGTGGTCTCAACCGTGCTGCGCAGTGCCGCGCTGGTCGGGGCCATGATGGTGGCGATGTTCAGCCTTGACTGGCGCATGGCGCTGGTGGCGATGATGATCTTCCCGCTGGTGCTGATGGTGATGGTGATCTATCAGCGCTTCAGCACGCCGATTGCCCGCCGGGTTCGCGGTTATCTGGCCGACATCAACAACGGCTTTAACGAAGTGATCAGCGGCATGAGCGTGATCCAGCAGTTTCGTCAGCAGGCCCGCTTCGGCGAGCGGATGGGCGAGGCCAGTCGCTCTCACTACCTGGCGCGGATGGAAACGCTGCGTCTCGACGGCTTTCTGCTGCGCCCGTTGCTGAGCCTCTTTTCCGCGATGGTGCTGTGCGGCCTGCTGGTTCTGTTCAGCTTCTCCGTGCCCGGCGTTTTTGAAGTCGGTGTGCTCTATGCCTTCATCACCTATCTGGGACGCCTGAATGAGCCGCTGATTGAGCTGACCACACAGCAGTCGATGTTGCAGCAGGCGGTGGTCTCCGGTGAGCGCATCTTTGAACTCATGGATGCCGCGCAGCAGCAGTATGGCGACAGCCAGCAGCCGCTGGCTTCCGGCCGCATTTCGCTGAACAATCTGAGTTTCGCCTACCGTGAAAACCGCGATGTACTCAGTGAGATCAATCTTGAGGTGGCGCCGCGCGAATTTGTGGCGCTGGTCGGACATACCGGCAGCGGCAAAAGCACGCTGGCAAACCTGCTAATGGGCTACTACCCGGTGACGCGCGGTGAGATCCGCATTGATGACCGGCCGATTGGGGATCTGAGCCATAGCGTGCTGCGACACGGGATCGCCATGGTGCAGCAGGACCCGGTGGTGCTGGCGGATACGCTGCTGGCCAATGTCCGGCTGGGCCGTGATATCAGCGAAGAGGCGGTCTGGACGGTGCTGGAACAGGTCCGGCTGGCGCCCCTGGCGCAGGCTCTGCCGGAGGGGATTCACACCCGGCTGGGTGAGCAGGGGAATAACCTGTCTGTCGGGCAGAAGCAGCTGCTGGCGCTGGCGCGGGTGCTGGTCGATCTGCCGCAGATACTGATTCTGGACGAAGCAACGGCCAATATTGACTCCGGCACGGAACAGGCGATTCAGCAGACGCTGGCCAGACTGCGTCAGCACAGCACGCTGGTGGTAATTGCTCACCGTCTCTCCACGATTATTGATGCCGACAAAATCCTGGTCCTCCATCGCGGCCGGGTGGTCGAGCAGGGCACGCACCAGCAACTGCTGGCGATGCAGGGCCGCTACTGGCAGATGTATCAGCTTCAGCAGGCCGGGGATGATCTCGCGTCGGGCGTGCCTGCCACCGCGGAAGCCTGACCTGCACCTTTTTTGCGCAGCTTTATCGGACTAATCTGTATAAATGCACTCCTTTGACGCCTGAAGCACCAAAGGAGTGCATCCCGATGCGCTGACCGGCTTTCTCCTTTTCCCCCTTTTCAGAGCCACTGCAGAGCCTCACCTTGCTCCATCCGGCCTGACCCACTGATTATCACCGCTTTTACTAACTGGCACAGCCTTTGCTTATCTCCCTGTGTGTCCGTAAACGTTACCTATTTACTCGCTGGAGGGGATCCAATGAAGCTGGTTACCGTCGTAATTAAGCCATTCAAGCTGGAGGATGTGCGTGAAGCTTTGTCCTCTATCGGCATTCAGGGACTGACCGTCTCCGAAGTGAAAGGGTTTGGCCGCCAGAAGGGGCACGCCGAGCTCTATCGGGGCGCAGAGTACAGCGTGAACTTCCTGCCGAAAGTCAAAATTGATATCGCTATTGCCGACGATCAGCTGGACGAAGTTGTGGATGTCATCAGTAAAGCGGCTTACACCGGAAAAATTGGCGACGGTAAAATTTTCGTGGCTGAACTGCAGCGCGTCATTCGTATTCGTACCGGCGAGACCGACGAAGCCGCTCTGTAATTACGACTCAGTATTGTGATGGGATGGAATAAAAATGAATAAAGTTCTGACTAAGCTGGGCCTGACCAGCCTGGCACTGTTACCATCGCTCGCGATGGCTGCGCCTGCCGTTGCGGACAAGGCTGACAACGCATTTATGATGATTTGCACCGCGCTGGTGCTGTTTATGTCAATTCCAGGGATTGCGCTGTTTTACGGCGGTCTGATTCGCGGTAAGAACGTGCTGTCGATGCTGACGCAGGTGGCCGTCACTTTCTCGCTGGTGTGCGTCCTGTGGATGGTCTACGGCTATTCACTGGCGTTCAGCGAAGGTAACGCCTTCTTTGGCGGATTTGGCTGGGCCATGCTGAAGAATATCCAGCTGACCGCGGTAATGGGCAGCTTCTATCAGTATATCCACGTTGCATTCCAGGCCTCATTTGCCTGCATCACCGTGGGCCTGATTGTGGGTGCCATTGCAGAGCGTATCCGTTTCTCAGCCGTACTGATCTTCGTCGGTGTCTGGCTGACGCTGGCTTACCTGCCTATCGCGCATATGGTATGGGCGGGCGGTTTCCTGGCGCAGGATGGCGCGCTGGACTTTGCCGGCGGTACCGTCGTGCATATCAACGCCGCGGTAGCGGGTCTGGTGGGCGCGTATCTGGTTGGCAAACGTGCCGGCTTTGGTAAAGAAGCTTTCAAACCTCATAATCTGCCGATGGTCTTCACCGGCACCGCGATCCTCTATGTAGGCTGGTTCGGCTTCAACGCCGGTTCTGCCTCAGCTGCAAACGAAATTGCCGCACTGGCGTTCCTGAACACCGTTGTGGCAACGGCGGGTGCCGTACTCTCATGGACCTTTGGTGAATGGGCGGTGCGCGGTAAGCCTTCTCTGCTGGGCGCCTGTTCAGGCTTTATCGCCGGACTGGTCGCGATTACCCCAGCCTGTGGTTATGTCGGCGTCGGCGGTGCACTGATTATCGGTCTGGTTGGCGGACTGGCGGGTCTGTGGGGTGTGACCTCTCTGAAGAAATGGCTGCGTGTGGACGACCCCTGCGATGTGTTCGGCGTGCACGGCGTCTGCGGCATTGTTGGCTGTATCCTGACGGGCGTGTTTGCCTCCTCTTCACTGGGCGGCGTCGGTTATGCGCAGGGTGTGACCATGGGCCATCAGGTCTGGGTTCAGCTCTTCAGCGTCGGCGTCACAATCGTCTGGTCTGGCGTGGTGGCCTTCATCGGCTTCAAACTGGCCGATCTGATTGTCGGTCTGCGCGTACCGGAAGAGCACGAACGCGAAGGTCTGGATGTTAACAGCCACGGCGAGAACGCTTACAACCAGTAATGCGTGAGAGTATAAACAGCGAAAAGGGGCGAGCTATCGCCCCTTTTTTTATTCGCTTCGCTGGCGCATCACCCCTTCCTGCACCGTAGAGGCGACCAGCACCCCCTGCTGATTGTAGAACTCACCCCGTACGAACCCCCTGGCACCTGACGCTGAAGTACTTACCACGCTGTAGAGCAGCCACTCGCTGAAGTCGAACGGACGATGGAACCACATTGAATGATCGATCGTGGCGACCTGCATGTCCGCCTCTAAAAAGCCTTTGCCGTGCGGCTGCAGCGCAACCGGCAGGAAATTGAGATCCGACGCATAGCCGAGCAGATACTGATGGATGCGCAGATCGTCAGGCAGCGGACCGTTGGCCCGGATCCAGACCTGCCGCTCAGGCTTGTCCACATGCCCGCGCAGCGGATTGTGAATCTGCACCGGGCGGATCTCCAGCGGACGTTCCGCGATAAATATCTCCCGCAGTTTTTCCGGCAGCATGTGCGCCATCTTCTGCGCCATCGCCTGTTCCGTGACCAGATTTTCCGGTCCTGCCACCTGTGGCATCGCATTCTGATGCTCAAAGCCACTTTCCGGTGACTGGAATGAGGCGGTCATATAAAAAATAGGCTGGCCATTCTGTATGGCACTGACCCGGCGGGCGCTGAAACTTTTGCCGTCACGCAGGGTTTCGACGTCGTAGATAATCGCTTTCTGGCTGTCGCCGGGCCGCAGAAAGTAGCTGTGAAAGGAGTGAATCGTCCGATCGGTCGCGACGGTTTGCTTTGCGGCATAGAGCGCCTGACCCACCACCTGACCGCCAAACACCTGGCGCAGGCCAAGATCTTCACTCTGGCCGCGATATAAACCTTCTTCCAGTTTTTCCAGATTTAATAAATTCAGCAGATTTTGCAGTGCCTGACTCATGGCGCGTTCCTCAATATAGTGACCTGCTCAGTGTGAAAGATCGGACCAGTTGACGTCAATCAGACTTTCCGCTTTGCCTGTGCCAGGCAAAATTTCATTTTTGTGCCAACATTAAGGACATACGGCGAGTGAAACGCTGTAAGCAGGATTCGCTGCCGACAATCATTTTGATCAAATGGAGACGACATCAATGAAACTGTGGCATGTGTTCAGTGGGGTAGTTATGGCGGTTGCTGTTGCGGGCTGTGCCGACAAGAGTAAACCTGTGCCAACACCAACGTTGGGTTCTGCGGTAGCCGGACAGACGGCGGCGATTGCGCAGCCTAACGTCAGCGGTTCAGTCTTTATTCGCCAGCGCATCGCGCTGCCGCCGGATGCGGTATTAACCGTGACGCTGTCAGATGCGTCTGTTGCCGACGCCCCGTCAAAAGTGCTGTCACAACGCGTGGTGCGGACGGAAGGCAAACAGGCGCCGTTCCAGTTTGTGCTGCCGTTTAACCCGGCTGACATCCAGCCAAATGCACGCATTCTGTTAAGCGCCGCCATCGCTATCGACGGCAAGCTGGCCTTTGTCACTGACAGCGTAAAACCGGTCATCAATCAGGGCGGCACCAAAGCCGAACTGCTGCTGGTACCGGTGCCTTCAATGGCGATGCCAACCCAGCCAGGCGCAGCGACCACCGTGCCTTCGACATCACCGACTCAGGTCACGCCTTCTGCGGCGGTGCCTGCACCCACCCGTCTGTAATGTGCAAACGGGGCGGCAGAGCCGCCCCGTTTTTCAGCCATCAAATCGCCAGCGATACGTTTCAAGATCCAGCTCACCGGCATCACTCACCACAATCCCTTCTGCTTCCAGTGCATCCCGCTGTCGTATCAGCTGGTCGCCCTGAAGCGAAATCATGCCGTGACGATTGACGACACGATGCCAGGGGAGGGTGGTTCCCTCGGGTAACCGGCTCAGCACTCCGCCGACCTGACGTGCCGCACGCGGCGAACCGGCCAGTCGTGCCACATCGCCATAGGTCGTGACACACCCGGATGGAATCGCGGCAACAATTTGCCAGATGCGTTGCTGGAAAGTGTCAGGCTGATTCATGTGCTTATTTCGTCAGGAAAAAGAGGGTTAACTTTATCATGCAGAGGCGATGGTGAAAGCATCAACGCGGCGGTTGTTCAAGAAAACAACGGTTGTCCCGACGACGCTTGCAATTGGCAGCCCCTTCCCAGATAATGCCCCCGCTCTCGTAAAGAGGGCTTGTCAATGGGGGCCCTGTTGGTTCTCCCGCAATGCTAGCTTGTGAACTCGGTCAGATCCGGAAGGAAGCAGCCGTAGCAGGTGATGCGTGTGCCGGGATGTAGCTGGCAGGGCCCCCACCACTTTCCCCCCCCCTGAACTTCTTCCCCAGTGTGACAGACAGGCAAAACCCGCCTGGGCCGATCCTTTGCCGGCAGGCAGGAATATCCGGTACTTAATGTGGGGACAATGCCGTCAGATGCAGGTGAGCAGATTAGCGGACAAACTTCCAGACCGAACCCGGTACTTTATCGTAGAGCTTATTCATCGTCAGCTCGGCCAGACGATGGTCAGCTGCCGAATAGAATACCGCTAATTCATCTTCCGGTAATTCATACTTATTCTTTTCGATCACCCGCTCCAGGGTATCCAGGGAGCGACAGCGACGCAGTCGCATCAAATAATCAGTTTTTGTCAGTGTTTTGTTCATAAATAAAGCGTTCTCACGTCTGTACTATAATGAATGGCTCGGTTGCTGGAGAAAAGCGCACTCTTCAGTGAACAGATTAAATAAGCGTTTTGCTGAACGTTGCCACCGCTGAAGATCAGGATTATTGATACCGTAGTTACTGAATAACATAAAAGTATCATCAAGATATTCATCGATTTGCGAAATCAGCGCTTCATCTTCAACGTGTTTAATTTTGTAATTCATGGTGAACGAAGCGATATGTTCAATCAGATCGTTCAGGTGCAGATTGCTTTCAGAAGTGGGATCATTTACCCAGCCATGATGGCTGTCAGTCAATGTTGCCATGCTGTCGTCAAACAGGCTCTCACACAGGTATTTCAGCTGGGCAATATCATGCCGTTTTGGTGAGTATTCGTCCATCTTTTTCCCCTCCATAGCTTGCACAGTTGCCGCAGGGCGGCGAGTTCGGATAAAGCGGCCAGGAAGCGATCTTTCAGGTGGTTATTAAACGGGATACGTTAAAGATAGTGTAAAACCATTAGTTCTGCTCATCTCAATTACTAAATATTACAATTCATCACCCGGAGAGGGTTGCTGGTTGTCTATCACATCAAACTCAAGCGCACCGGGCTTAATGTAAAAATTTACCCGCTCCGTTTGGGTCACCGTTTCATTCAGATCCTGACAGGGACTAAATAAATTCCACTGAAAATCGTAAAGTAATTTAAAACTATTCAGATCCAGGTATTCAACGGAAAGTATTTTTAAACTGTCTGGTACTAACTGCGCATTCTGAGCGTACCAGCGTAAATCCCCTGTCAGCAAATCTGATATTTTGAGAATATTCCGCTGAACAACTTCAGCTATTTTTGCGCAGTCTGTTTCACCCATCGCAATATCACATTCAATCCGTGACAGCATATCTTGTCTACTCCTAACCGTTAATAAACCTATCATTGGTTTTACGCAACAGGTTTGCAAGCCAGTAAAGCACAAAACTGTCATTTTCTGAGTTTTGCCAGCAAAGCGGTGCGGCGGGTGTGGCTTAAACGCCCCCGGGGCCGCCGGACTCCCGATACCTTTTGAAACACATTCCGCTCTTGAACCGCAGGCTGCATCCGGTATTCTTATTGTTATGTTATAACATATTGGTGAACTGATGCGTCAGAGTGGATTACTTATGTCGCTGGGCGGACGGCTGGGCGTCGCCCTGCTGATCATCGCGCTGCTGTCTGTCGCGATATATTGGGGGATCAGCGCATGATCCGATTTTACGCACTGCGTGCAGGCTACCAGGGAGAGGGGGTAACCCCGGCGATCACGGGTCAGCTCGCAGCAGGCTCCATGACTGCGCTGGTCGGCGCAAACGGCAGCGGGAAATCGACCCTGCTAAAAACCATTGCGGGCTTACTGCCGCCGGTAAGCGGACGCTGCGAACTGCAGGTGGCGCGCCGGGATATCGGCTGGCTGCCACAGCGCACCGAACTTGAGACCCGCTTTCCGCTGACGGTCTTCGAACTGGTTTCCATGGGTTGCTGGCCACGCTGCGGCTGGTTTGGCGGCATTAACCGGTCACTGCGGCGGGAAATCGGGCAGGCGCTGGAGGCGGTTCAGATGAGCGATTATGCGGACGCGCAACCGGCCACCCTCTCGGGCGGGCAGCTTCAGCGCGTCCTGTTTGCCCGGCTGATGCTACAGCGCAGCGCGCTCTGGCTGCTGGATGAACCCTTTAACGGCATAGACAGCCAGACGGTTACCCTGCTGATGTCGATTCTGGAGCAGCAGCAGCAGGCAGGCACCACTCTGCTGGTGGTGCTGCATGACCGCCCGCTGGTGGCGCGTTACTTCAGTAACGTCCTGTCGATGGATGAACATCATCTCAGCGATACCTTCCGGTCCGATGTCCTGGCACGGAGTCGAGCCTCGTGACCCTGATTCAGCCTTTTATCGAATTTGGCTTTATGCGGCGAGCGCTGGTGGCCTGCCTGGCGCTCGCCGTCAGTGCCACGCCACTCGGTGTGTTCCTCTCACTGCGTCGTATGAGCCTGATTGGTGACGCCTTATCCCATGCGGTGCTGCCGGGTGCGGCCATTGGCTATCTGATCTCCGGCCTCTCACTGGTGGCCATGGGTATCGGCGGCCTGATTGCCGGGCTGGCGGTCGCGCTGCTCTCTGGCGCAGTCAGTCGCTACACGCCATTGAAAGAGGATGCCAGTTTTGCCGGATTCTACCTTGGATCACTGGCGCTGGGCGTCACGCTGGTTTCACTGCGCGGCTCAAGCGTGGATCTGCTGCACGTTCTGTTTGGCTCGCTGCTGGCGGTCGACAACGCGGCGCTGTTGCTGGTCGGGGGCATCGCGGCCTTTACGCTGATCATGCTGGCGGTGATCTATCGCCCCCTGGTCATCGATGCCTTTGACGGTGACTTTCTGCGGGCGCAGGGGAAATGGAGCGCGCCGCTGGTGCATGGCCTGTTTTTAATGCTGGTGGTGCTGAACCTGGTCGCGGGCTTTCAGGTGCTGGGCACGCTGATGTCGGTGGGTTTAATGATGTTACCCGCTGCCAGCGCCCGTTTCTGGAGCCGTCATCTTGCGGCGATGCTGGCCATCGCCATCTTCATGGCAACCCTCTCTGCGCTGGCGGGCCTGATGCTCTCCTGGCACTTCTCGCTGCCGGCCGGCCCCGCCGTGGTGCTGAGCGCCGCCATGCTCTTCTTTCTCTCGATTCTGACAGGACCGTGCGGCGGAATTTTACGCCGCCATTAATCTCAAGGGGTATCTATGAAAAAATTACCGGTTAGTCTGGCGCTCGCTGCGCTGTTCGCCACGCCGCTGGCGATGGCAAAAACTGTAGACGTTGTCGCCAGCTTTACCGTGCTGGCAGACATCGTCAGCCAGGTGGGAGGTGATCATGTGAAGGTGAAAAGTCTGGTAGGGCCGGATGGCGATCCCCATACGTTTGAACCGACGCCGCAGGACAGCCAGGCGCTGGCAAAAGCGGATCTGGTCTTTGTCAGCGGGCTGGGACTGGAAGGGTGGATGGATCGGCTGGTCAGCGCTTCCGGTTATCACGGTCAGCCGGTGGTCGCCTCTGCGGGTGTCACCACACGCAGCATGGAAGAGGAGGGCAAAACCATCACCGATCCGCACGCCTGGAACAGCATGCAGAACGGCGTGATCTATGCGACCAACGTGATGAATGCGCTGGTCAAAGCCGACCCCGAGGATGCAGCGGCGATCCGTCAGCGCGGACAGAATTACATTCAGCAGTTACAGGCGCTGGATAGCTGGGCAAAGACGGCGTTTGATAAGATTCCTGTGGAGAAGCGGAAGGTGCTGACCAGCCATGATGCCTTTGGCTACTTTGGCCAGCGCTATGGCGTGACGTTCCTGGCGCCCGTCGGGTTCTCTACCGAAGCGGAAGCGAGTGCCAGTAACGTCGGTGATCTGATCACTCAGCTGAAACAGCAGCACATCACCCGCTATTTCATTGAGAACCAGACCGATCCGCGTCTGGTTAAACAGATCGCCAGCGCTACGGGAGCGGAGCCGGGCGGTGAGCTCTATCCGGAAGCGTTGTCTCCGGCTTCTGGTCCGGCACCGACCTATCAGGCTGCCTTTAAGCACAACGTGAACGCCATGCTGAAGAGCATGCAGTAAGCATAAAAAAGGCCGGGCAAGCCCGGCCAGTCATCACGACACACACTAGCGTTTCTTCTTTCTTCCCTGTACGGCTTTAAAGCGCGGATTCGTTTTGCAGATGACGTAAATACGCCCCTTGCGACGGACCACCCTGCAATCCCGATGGCGATTTTTTGCGGAACGCAGCGAGCTTAATACCTGCATGACCCTCTCCTCTATTTACGACCCAGGAAGCGTCCGAAGCGCTGGTTAAAGCGCGCGGTGCTGCCCTCTTTAGCGAAATCTTTCTGTTTACCGGTGTAGAAAACGTGTGAAGCCGACGACACATCCAGCGTGACGTAGGGCAGCGTTTCACCTTCAAACTCTACGGTGCGGTCGGTTTTAATGGTCGAGCCGATCTTGTAGTAAACGTCAGCTGAGGTGTCATGGAAGACCACCGGGCGATAGTGAGGATGGATATTTGCTTTCATAATGCACACCTATGTAATGTTATAATATAACAATATTATGCGCCGCCGCGGAACGGAATGCAACGTCTGCTGATGGCAGAAAGGCGAGGGGGAGAGGAGGGCGAAACTGAAGGGTAAAAAAAAGGCCGCTTGCGCGGCCTCAGAGGTGTTACTGCTTAGTGAGTCTGGTTGTGCTCAACCGGCTCAGCGCTGCGCGGTTCCTCTTTGTGCTTACTGAAGCGGCGGCGAACCACCACGAAGAACACCGGAACAAAGAAGATAGCCAGCGCGGTCGCGGTAACCATGCCGCCGATAACGCCGGTACCTACAGCGTTCTGCGAACCGGAACCGGCACCGGTACTGATCGCCAGCGGCAGTACCCCGAGAATAAACGCCAGTGACGTCATCAGGATCGGACGCAGACGCATACGACAGGCTTCCAGCGACGATTCCACCAGGCCTTTGCCCTCTTTATCCATCAAATCTTTAGCAAATTCGACGATAAGGATGGCGTTCTTCGCCGAGAGGCCAATGGTTGTCAGTAACCCCACCACAAAGTAGACGTCGTTACTCAGGCCACGCAGGGTGGTGAAGATCAGCGCACCGATAACCCCCAGCGGAACCACCAGCATAACCGCGAACGGAATCGACCAGCTCTCATACAGGGCGGCGAGACACAGGAAGACCACAATCAGCGAGATGGCATAGAGCGCAGGCGCCTGGTTACCCGACAGACGTTCCTGATAAGACATGCCCGTCCAGTCATAGCCGATACCCGCAGGCAGTTTCTCCGCCAGCTGCTCCATCAGATCCATGGCGGCACCGGAGCTCTTACCTGGCGCAGCCTGACCCAGGATTTCCATCGCAGGCAGACCGTTGTAACGCTCAAGACGCGGTGAACCATACTGCCACTTCGCCGTCGAGAAGGCGGAGAAAGGCACCATCGTTCCGTTGCTGTTGCGCACGTACCATTTGCCGATATCATCCGGCAGCATACGGGAGTCCGCTTTACCCATGACGTAAACTTTCTTCACGCGACCACGGTCGATGAAGTCATTGACGTAGGAGCCACCCCAGGAGGCCGCCAGCGTGGTGTTGATATCGCTTAACGATACGCCCAGCGCCTGTGCTTTCTCCTGATCGATGATCAGCTTGTACTGCGGCGTATCTTCCAGACCGTTAGGACGCACACCCACCAGAGTGTCAGGATGCTGGGCAATCATGCCGAACAGCTGATTACGCGCTTCGGTCAGTTTCTCGTGGCCCAGGTTGGCCTGGTCAATCAGCTCAAAGTCGAAGCCGGTGGCGTTACCCAGTTCGATAATGGCTGGCAGGTTGAAGGGGATGACCATCGCATCTTTGATGGCACCCAGTGCCTTCATCGCACGCCCGGCAATCGCCGGTACCTTCATGTCGCTGCCGGTTCGCTCATCCCACGGCTTGAGGCTGACGAAAGCAATACCGGTGTTCTGTCCGCGACCGGCAAAGCCGAAGCCGTTAACGGTAAACACCGATTTAACCGTGTCTTTCTCCTGCGTCAGGAAGTAGTCGGTGACCTGATCCAGCACTTTCTGGGTGCGTTCCTGCGTAGCGCCCGCAGGCAGCTGCGCCTGAGCCAGCAGTAACCCCTGGTCCTCTTCCGGCAGGAATGAAGAGGGCAGACGCATGAACAGATACGCCATGCCGACCACGATGACCAGGTAGATCACCATGTAACGGCCGGTGCTGCGAATGATGTGGCCAACGCTGTCGACGTAGTGATTGGTACTTTTGTCGAACATCCGGTTAAACCAGCCGAAGAAGCCGGTCGTTTTACCGTGACCGTCTTTTTTCACCGGCTTCAGTATGGTGGCGCAGAGTGCCGGGGTCAGAATCAGGGCAACCAGCACCGACAGCGCCATGGCTGACACAATGGTGATCGAGAACTGGCGGTAAATCACACCGGTCGAACCACCAAAGAACGCCATCGGGATAAATACCGCGGCCAGCACCAGCGCGATACCGACCAGCGCACCCTGAATCTGCTCCATAGAACGCCTGGTCGCCTCTTTTGGCGGCAAGCCCTCTTCCTGCATCACGCGCTCAACGTTCTCTACCACCACGATGGCGTCATCCACCAGCAGGCCGATAGCCAGCACCATCCCGAACAGCGTCAGGGTGTTTATCGAGTAGCCAAAAATGCTGATGATGGCGAAGGTGCCGAGCAACACCACCGGCACGGCGATAGTCGGAATGAGCGTCGCGCGGAAGTTCTGCAGGAACAGGTACATGACCAGGAACACCAGCACGATGGCTTCAGCCAGCGTTTTCACCACTTCGAAAATAGAGATCTTAACGAATGGGGTGGTGTCGTACGGATAAACCACTTTCATCCCGGCCGGGAAGGTGGACTGCATCTTCGCCAGTTCCGCTTTCACCGCATTCGCGGTATCCAGGGCGTTGGCGCCGGTTGCCAGTTTGATACCAATACCGGACGCGGGCCGGCCATTATAACGGGCAATGATCTCGTAGTTTTCTGCACCGAGCTCGATTTTTGCTACGTCACGCAGGCGAACCTGTGAACCATCCTCATTCACTTTCAGCAGGATTTTGCCGAACTCATCGGTCGAGGTCAGGCGGGTCTGCGCAATGATAGAGGCGTTAAGCTGCTGTCCCGGCACCGGCGGTGTCCCGCCTAACTGACCGGCGGCAACCTGGGCGTTCTGCGTGTTCAGCGCGCTGATCACGTCAACCGGCGTCAGGTTGTAGTTATTGAGCTTATGCGGGTCCATCCAGATACGCATCGCATACTGCGCACCAAACACCTGGGTATCACCGACACCTTTGGTACGGCTCAGCGGATCTTTAATGGTCGAGGAAATATAATCAGAAATATCATTCTGAGTCATATTGTCATCGTCGCTGATGAAGCCGGCGACCATCAGGAAGCTGCTGGAGGATTTTTTAACCTGAATCCCCTGTTGCTGAACTTCCTGCGGCAGCAGTGGCATCGCCAGCTGCAGTTTGTTCTGCACCTGAACCTGCGCGATGTCTGCATCCGTACCTGACTCAAAGGAGATGGTCAGGGTCAGGGTACCGGATGAGTCACTGCTCGAGGACATATACATCAGTCCATCGATACCGTTCATATTCTGCTCAATGACCTGGGTCACCGTATCCTGCAGCGTTTTCGCATCCGCACCAGGGTAAGAGGCCTGAATCTCAATCGCCGGCGGCGCAACATTGGGATATTGCTCGATCGGGAGTTTGAGAATCGACAGCGCACCGGCCAGCATGATGATGATGGCGAGCACCCACGCAAAGATGGGGCGATCGATAAAGAACTTAGCCATGAATCAACGGCTCCTGTTATGACGATGACTTGTCAGACTGCGGCTTAGAATCGGGTGCCGCTTTCGCATCGTCTGAGACTTCTTGTGGGGTAACCTGTGCGCCCGGCTTGGCTCGCTGCAGACCTGTGCTGATCACACGTTCACCCGCTTTAACGCCGTCGGTGACTAACCATTTGTCGCCAATCGCCTGTGAGGTTGTGACCTGACGCGATTCAACTTTGTTGTCTGCGCCGACCACCATGACCGTCGCCTGGCCTGTTGGCGTGCGGGTGACCGCCTGTTGCGGAACCAGCAACGCATTCGGATTGGTCCCTTCCTCCAGACGCGCGCGCACAAACATGCCCGGTAACAGGGTATGGTCCGGGTTCGGGACAATGGCACGCAGGGTGATGGAGCCGGTGGTCTCATCGACGGTGACGTCAGAGAACTCCAGTGTTCCCTTCTGCGCAAAAGTGTTGCCGTTCTGCATCAGCAGGGTCACGCTGGCTTTGCCATCGGTCTGCTTCAGCTGACCTGACTCCAGCTCTGAACGTAAGCGCATGAAATCTTCGCTCGACTGGGTCACATCGACATACATCGGGTCAAGCTGTTGCACGGTCGCCAGCGCGGTGGTCTGGGCGCTTTGAACCAGCGCACCCTCGGTGACTGACGATTTGCCGATGCGGCCGCTGATAGGGGAGGTGACTTTGGTGTAGGCCAGATTAATGCGGGCTGTTTCCACGTTAGCTTTTGCCACCTGGACCGCTGCGTCATTCTGCGCAGCCGTGGCAACCGCCGTGTCGTAATCCTGCTGACTGATATATTTCGTGCCGAGCAGCGGTTTGTAACGCTTAACGGTCAGCTGAGCGATACGGGCGTTGGCCTGTGCCTGGGTTAAATCGCCTTTCGCGCTGTCATAAGCAGCCTGATAGGTAGCCGGGTCGATCTGATAGAGAGACTGACCGGCTTTGATATCACTGCCTTCAATAAAGTTACGCTTGAGAATGATACCGGAAACCTGCGGACGCACTTCAGCCACGCGATAGGCTGAGGTACGGCCTGGAAGTTCAGTCGAAATTTTCAGGGGTTCAGTTTTCAGGGTCACGACACCCACTTCTGGCGGTTGCTGGGCGGCTTGTTCGGATTTATTGTTGTCACATCCTGTTAACAAAAAGCTGCCTGATAGCATCAGGACGGCCGCCAGAGGCGATAATCCTCTGATTTTATTCATAAATAAACCTCTAGTGTCCGATATCAATTGGTCAATGGATCACAAACTGAAAAACCCATTGCTGTGTCAAGTCGCAGGTCGTGCTATGGTACATACATTCACAAATGTATGTAAACTTACCCGTTTGTAAAAAAAGCCCCCTATGGCACGAAAAACCAAAGCGCAAGCACTTGAAACGCGGCATCAAATTCTTGATGCCGCCCTTGTTCTGTTTTCGCAGCAGGGCGTCTCAGCCACGTCTCTGGCCGATATTGCAACCGCTGCCAGTGTGACGCGCGGGGCAATCTACTGGCACTTCAAAAATAAAGCCGATCTCTTACATGAAATATGGCTTCGTTGTGATGCCGGTCTGGATGATGTGGAACTTGAGTATCAGACAAAATACCCTGGTGATCCACTCTCTGTGTTGCGTGCAATGCTGGTCTATATCTTTGAAGCGACAGCAAAGGATCCTCAGCGCCGCGCCTTAATGGAGATCATTTTCCACAAATGCGAATTTGTTGGCGAAATGTCGGCGATGAAGAGTATGCAGCAGAGCCTGTTGCTGGAGTGCTACGACAAAATCGAAGATGTCCTGCGTCAGTGTATTGAAGCGGAACAGCTTCCGGGCACGCTCAGCACGCGGCAGGCCGCCATTATTCTGCGTGGGTATGTCAACGGCATGATGGAAAGCTGGCTGTTCGCGCCAGAAAGCTTTGATTTAGCCGCCGACGCGCCGACGCTGGTAAATGCCTTCATCGATATGCTGTGCCTCAGCCCGACGCTGACCGCCCGCCATTAATCGGGCTGACGGTCGCGTTTGTTCTCGAAGTCGCGCTGCACCATGGCCAGCGCTGAGAGCACCGTCTCCACCGGCAGTTGATGCTCTTCCAGCAGCTGAATCAGATCGACGGCCAGTTTGACGTCGTCAGGAGCATTTTCCAGTGACATCGCTTCTCCTATATACGTAATCGGGCCACGACCAGCAACATCAGCAGCGCACCTGCAATGGCCATCCCCAGCGCGCCGATGTGCACCGTGGCCAGTGAACCCAGTTCAAAGTATGTCGCAATATAGCCGCCAATCAGGGCGCCGATCATCGACAGTGTCAGGGTGGCCACCAGCCCGCCAGGGCGTCCCGGCAGCAGCAGACGTTTCAGCAACCCCAGCAGCAGCCCACATAACAGCCAGGTGAATAAGCCCATTGTTCTTCTCCGCGCAGAATCACACCCAGTATAGAAGCGCTTTTGTCGCGCCGCGCTTTATTCGCTGCCGCGCAGAGAGGCTGCCCACTCCACCGAGCGAATAGCCTGACGGCAGCGAGCCAGCCGACCCTCTAACGTTTCCAGCTCCTGCTTCAGCTGCTGCTGAATCATCAGGGTTTCCGCCAGGGCCAGACGCTGCTCACGCTGATCGATCATCGCCAGCAGACGCCGCTCAAATTCACGGTACTCCTGATATTTTGTCGGGGCGGGTCCCTGCACCGGCTGTTCACGTCGCAGACGCAACTGCTGGGTACCCACCTCACGTTGCAGAGCCGCAATCTGATCGACCAGGCGTTCCGCCAGCCAGCGGCTGCGAACCAGATCCTGGCTGCTGTCGCACAGACGGGCGAAATTCAGCTCCACTTCCTGCAGATAATCCGCCAGCCGGGTGCCTTTGGTGTGGAACAGCTGGCTGTCAAAACGTGGCAGGCGGCAGACGCCGTCCGGGTGACGTGCCAGGGTCTCACGCAGGGTGAGAATAAGCTGCTGCAATCGCTGCTGAATAGCGATCGCCCTCATCGCGGCACGCTCAACTGTGCTAACGTAAGCAGATGAAGAAAGAGCTGGGCGGCATTTATGCAACGCATTCTGTTATTAACCCTCGGCTGGCTGGCCATTGTGCTGGGAACGCTGGGCATTGTATTACCTTTATTACCTACCACGCCATTCATGCTGCTGGCAGCCTGGTGTTTCGCCCGCTCATCGCCGCGCTTTCATCACTGGCTGCTGTGGAAATCGCCTTTTGGCCGCTATCTGCGCCACTGGCAGCAGCATCGCGCCATGCCGCCGGGTGCCAAAGTGCGTGCCATCTGTCTGATCGTGGCGACCTTTAGCCTCTCCCTGTTTCTGGTGCACCAGGTCTGGGTTCGCGTCATGCTGCTGATCATGCTGGCCGCACTACTGCTGTTTATGTGGCGGATTCCGGTGGTGGCAGAAACAGCGGACGCACCGCCGCCACCCGGATAAAGTTGCAATTAGCCGGTCATTTGCTTAGATTTGGGCGTCTTCGTGCGTGGCTTCCCTTTGTGAATTAACTTCCGCTGAGCCTTTTACCAGGTATTAGCGCTTTTGAAGCTGCGCGAAACAGAATTTTTTACCAGGCGTATCATCATGACCGACACTGCGCAGCAGCTTGAATTCATTAAAAACAGCATCAAAAGCATCCCCGATTATCCTAAGCCAGGCATCCTGTTCCGCGATGTCACCAGCCTGCTGGAAGATCCCAAAGCCTATGCCGCGTCGATTGCGCTGCTGGTTGAGCGTTACCGTAATAAAGGCATCACCAAAGTGGTCGGCACGGAAGCGCGCGGTTTCCTGTTTGGCGCACCGGTGGCGCTGGGCCTCGGCGTCGGTTTTGTGCCGGTGCGCAAGCCGGGCAAACTGCCTCGTGAAACCTACAGCGAAGCCTATGAGCTGGAGTACGGCACCGATCAGCTGGAACTGCACAAAGATGCCATTCAGCCTGGCGATGTGGTGCTGGTGGTCGATGACCTGCTGGCAACCGGCGGCACGATCGAAGCGACAGTGAAACTGATTCGTCGTGCAGGCGGTGAAGTGAAAGACGCGGCGTTCATCATCAATCTGTTCGACCTGACCGGTGAATCGCGTCTGACTGCCCTGGGCGTTGAGAGCTACAGCCTGGCTAAATTCCCCGGCCACTAAGCCACTCTTCCGGCCTTGCTCCCGCGCGAGGCCGTCACGCCCCTGGCGTCAAGATAACGAGTGCCAGGCAAAAGCGTAGCTGATAGACTACTGCAATCTTATACAGGGGTTGCAGAGCGTCTGCGCTCATCTTTCCATCCAACTTCGTCGAATCCACATGAGCTATCAGGTACTTGCGCGAAAATGGCGTCCCCAGGCTTTTGCTGATGTTGTCGGTCAGGAACATGTTCTGACCGCGCTGGCGAATGGATTGTCTCTGGGACGCATCCATCATGCTTATCTCTTCTCCGGCACCCGCGGCGTCGGGAAAACCACCATTGCGCGTCTGCTGGCCAAAGGCCTTAACTGCGAAACCGGTATCACCGCGACCCCCTGTGGTCAGTGTGATAACTGCCGGGAAATCGAGCAGGGCCGCTTTGTCGATCTGATCGAGATTGACGCCGCATCACGCACCAAAGTTGAAGACACCCGCGATCTGCTCGACAACGTGCAGTACGCCCCGGCGCGTGGCCGCTTCAAAGTCTATCTGATCGATGAAGTGCACATGCTGTCGCGTCACAGCTTCAATGCGCTATTAAAGACGCTGGAAGAGCCGCCTTCACACGTTAAGTTTTTACTGGCCACGACCGATCCGCAGAAACTACCGGTGACCATCCTCTCGCGCTGTCTGCAGTTTCACCTCAAGGCGCTGGATGTCGATCAAATCCGTCAGCAGCTTGAGCATGTCCTGAAGCAGGAACAGATTGAGAGTGAAACCCGTGCGCTGCAACTCCTGGCACGGGCTGCCGATGGCAGTATGCGCGATGCGCTGAGCCTCACTGACCAGGCCATTGCCATGGGGCAGGGGGCGGTGACCAGCAGCACGGTCAGCGTCATGCTTGGCACGCTGGATGATGAGCAGCCGCTGGGGCTGCTGGAGGCGCTGGTCGAGGGTGACGGTCAGCAGGTGATGAACCTGCTGAGTCAGGCGGCGTCTCGCGGCGTCGAGTGGGAGGCGCTGCTGGTAGAAATGCTGCGGCTGCTGCATCAGATTGCGATGGTGCAACTGCTGCCCGCCTCACTCAGCGATGATGACGAGAGCAGCGCACTTCGTTTGCGGGAACTGGCCCGGGTGGTACCGCCCGCCGATCTGCAGCTCTACTATCAGACCCTGCTGATGGGGCGCAAGGATCTGCCGATTGCGCCCGACCGCCGCATGGGGGTGGAGATGACGCTGCTGCGTGCACTGGCATTTCATCCGAAAGCCGCCGTGGCGGAACCCATTGCGCGTCCCGCATTAACCGAGCAGATGTCACCAGTGGCCCCGGCACAGCGATCGGCTGCGGGATCGACATCAGCGGCACCAGCCGCCCGACAACCGGCCACGCCGTCACCGGCCGCTGCGACACCGCCGCAGACGGCACAGCCACAGCCGCAGCCAGCCGTAACCCCGCAGCCGGTTGCCGCGCAGCCACAGATGGCGGCACCCGACGCGGAGCCACCGCGTTCGCCGCCGCCCGATGCCGCACCGGACAGCGCGCTGTCGAGTTCCACCAGCCAGCTCCTGCAGGCGCGCACTCAGTTGCTGCGTCAGGGAGCGAACAAACCAAAAAAGAGTGAGCCGGCGGCGCCAGGTGCGCGGCCGGCCAACTCCGCGCTGGAGCGGCTGGCTTCCGTTACCGAGCGCAGTCAGCAGCGGATCCGCGATCGCGAGCCTGCCACGCCGGTAAAAGAGGAAGCGTACCGCTGGAAGGCGGTGAATCAGACGGAGGAAGTGGCGGAGCCGGTGGCGACGCCAAAGGCCTTGCGTTCTGCGCTGGAGCATGAGAAAACCCCTGAGCTGGCGGCGCGTCTGGCGGAAGAGGCGCAGCAGCGCGATCCCTGGGCCGCAGAAATCGCTCTCCTGCCGCTGCCGAAGCTGGTTCAGCAGCTGGCCTTAAACGCGTGGAAAGAGGTGACCGAAAGCGGCGTCTGCCTGCATCTGCGCAGCAGCCAGCGGCATCTTAATTCAGCGTCGGCGCAGCAGGTGTTAAGCGAGGCGCTGAGTCAGCACGCCGGGCAGAGAGTTGAACTCTCGGTAGTTGAAGACGATAATTCATCGGTGTTGACGCCACTGGAGTGGCGTCAGGCCATTTACGAAGAGAAACTGGCGCAGGCGCGTCAGTCGATCACCTGTGATACCCACATCCAGACGCTACAGCGATTTTTCGATGCCGATCTGGATGAGGAGAGTATCCGACCTGTTTGAACACGCTGCTGCTATCGTCACGATAGCGTTGTAGCCTTAGCTGAGAGAGAAAACTATGTTTGGTGGTAAAGGCGGATTGGGCAACCTGATGAAACAGGCCCAGCAGATGCAGGACAAAATGGCCAAAGTTCAGGAAGAGATCGCCGCGCTTGAAGTGACCGGTGAGTCCGGTGCTGGCCTGGTAAAAGTCACCATTAACGGCGCGCATAACTGCCGTCGCGTGGAAATCGATCCCAGCCTGCTGGAAGATGATAAAGACATGCTGGAAGATCTGGTTGCCGCAGCGTTCAACGATGCCGCACGTCGCATTGACGAAACCCAGAAAGAGAAGATGGCTTCTGTCTCTTCAGGCATGCAGCTGCCGCCAGGCTTTAAGATGCCATTCTGATGCAAACCAGCCCACTGCTTGAATCATTGATGGAGTCGCTGCGCTGTCTGCCCGGCGTGGGGCCGAAGTCGGCTCAGCGCATGGCGTTTCAGCTGCTGCAGCGCGATCGCAGCGGGGGCATGCGGCTGGCACAGGCGCTGACCCGGGCGATGTCGGAAATTGGTCACTGTGCCGATTGCCGCACCTTCACCGAGCAGGAAATCTGCACGATCTGCGCCAACCCACGGCGTCAGCAGAACGGTCAGATTTGCGTGGTGGAAAGCCCGGCGGATATCCACGCCATTGAGCAGACCGGCCAGTTTGGCGGTCGCTACTTTGTCCTGATGGGCCATCTCTCGCCGCTCGACGGGATCGGTCCGGCCGACATCGGTCTGGATCGTCTGGAGCAGCGTCTGGAGAGTGAAACCCTGCAGGAAGTGATCCTCGCCACCAACCCGACGGTGGAAGGTGAGGCGACCGCGAACTATATCGCGGAGCTCTGTGGCCAGTATGGCGTCAGCGCCAGCCGAATCGCGCACGGCGTGCCGGTGGGCGGTGAGCTGGAGATGGTCGATGGCACCACGCTCTCCCATTCACTGGCGGGTCGCCAGAAGTTTAAATTTTAATCACTTGCCGGTGTTGTGACAGACACCGGCTTGAAAATCCCCCCGTCATCCCCACATCAACCTCAACGTTTGTTCAACCTGTTTTGTTGAGGTAGCAATGACCATGAAAGGACAAGAGACCCGTGGCTTTCAGTCGGAAGTAAAACAACTTCTGCACCTGATGATCCATTCTCTCTATTCAAACAAAGAGATTTTCCTGCGTGAGCTGATCTCCAACGCCTCGGATGCGGCCGACAAACTGCGCTTCCGCGCCCTGTCAGATTCCAGCCTGTATGAAGGTGATGGCGAGCTGCACGTTCGTCTCTCTGTTGATAAGGACAACCGTACTCTGACGCTGAGCGACAACGGTATCGGTATGCGTCGTGATGAGGTGATTGAGAACCTCGGGACTATCGCCAAATCAGGCACCAAATCTTTCCTCGAATCCCTGGGTTCTGACCAGGCGAAAGACAGCCAGCTGATCGGTCAGTTTGGTGTGGGCTTCTACTCCGCCTTTATCGTGGCGGATAAAGTGACCGTGCGCACCCGTGCCGCGGGCGCCTCAGCCGATGAAGGGGTTTTCTGGGAGTCAGCAGGCGAGGGTGAATATACCCTGGCGGAGATTGAGAAAGCCGACCGCGGGACCGAGATCACCCTGCATCTGCGCGAAGGCGAAGATGAGTTCCTGGATGTCTGGCGCGTTCGCAACATCATCAGCAAGTACTCCGATCACATCGCGCTGCCGGTTGAGATCGAAAGCAAAGATGAAGAGAGCGACACGACGCACTGGGAGAAGATCAACAAAGCCCAGGCGCTGTGGACCCGCAACAAATCTGATATCAGCGATGAAGAGTACAACGAGTTCTACAAGCACATCGCTCACGACTTCAGCGATCCGGTCGCGTGCAGCCACAACCGGGTGGAAGGTAAGCAGGAATATACCAGCCTGCTCTACATTCCGGCGCGTGCGCCGTTCGATATGTGGAACCGCGATCAGAAGCATGGCCTGAAACTCTATGTGCAGCGCGTCTTTATCATGGATGACGCTGAGCAGTTTATGCCGAACTACCTGCGCTTTGTACGTGGCCTGATTGACTCCAGCGATCTGCCGCTGAACGTTTCCCGTGAGATCCTGCAGGACAGCCGCGTCACGCAGAGCCTGCGCGGTGCGCTGACCAAACGTACCCTGCAGATGCTGGAAAAACTGGCGAAAGATGACAGTGAGAAGTATCAGACCTTCTGGAAAGAGTTCGGTCTGGTGCTGAAAGAGGGCCCGGCAGAAGATCACGCGAATCAGGAAGCGATCGCGAAGCTGCTGCGTTTCGCGACCACCCAGAGCGACGGCGCGGCACAGACCGTTTCGCTGGAAGATTACGTCAGCCGCATGGTGGAAGGTCAGGAGAAGATTTACTACATCACTGCTGACAGCTATGCCGCTGCCAAGAGCAGCCCGCATCTGGAGCTGTTCCGCAAAAAAGGCATTGAGGTGCTGCTGCTCTCCGATCGCATCGACGAATGGATGATGAGCTACCTCACCGAGTTTGACGGGAAAACCTTCCAGTCAGTGAGCAAAGCGGACGAGTCGCTGAGCAAGCTGGCCGATGAAGAGACCGAAGAGCAGAAAGAGGCGGAAAAAGCGCTGGAGCCGTTTGTTGAGCGGGTGAAAAATCTGCTGGGTGAGCGCGTGAAAGAAGTACGTCTGACTCACCGTCTGACCGACACACCCGCCATTGTCACGACCGACGCCAACGAGATGACCACGCAGATGGCGAAGCTGTTTGCCGCGGCCGGACAAGAGGTACCGGAAGTGAAGTACCTGTTCGAAATCAACCCGGATCACCCGCTGGTGAAACGTGTTGCCGATACTCAGGATGAAGCACGCTTCGGTGAGTGGGTTGAGCTGCTGCTGGATCAGGCACTGCTGGCTGAGCGCGGCACCCTTGACGATCCAAACCAGTTTATCCGTCGCATGAATCAGCTGCTGACGGCTTAAACCCTCAGACCGGTATTTTCACCGGTCTCAGTCGGCTGATAAAGCCAAAGCAGGATGATTCTGACCGCAACGCCTGCACCCGCTGCGCAGGGGACACGGTCAGAAGAGGAAAGCGTCCCGCGCCAGGGATGGCGCGGGTCGAGCGTGTCAGGGATGACGGCTTTTGCGTCTTTCCGATCTGACCGTGTTCCCTGTGCTAACTCGATCTGACAGCAGAGCAGAGCCGAGCAGAGTAGAGCAGGGCAGTTCAGAGCAGAGTCAACAACATCAAGCCGGTGATCATCACCGGCTTTTTTTATGGCTGTGCGGCATCCCGCAGCCAGTCCCGAAACAGGGTGATCTCGCTGTCGTCACGGCGACTCTGCTTCGTCATCATCCATGTTGCCCGATCGGTCGGGACAAAGCCGAGTGGGGCGATCAGCGATCCCTCCTCCAGCTCCCGCCGAACCAGCAGACGCGGCGCCATCAGCACGCCCAGACCACTGCGTGCCGCCTGAATAGCCAGGGTCAGCGTCTCAAAGTGCTTACCGCTGCTGAAACGGCCGCTGACCCCTGCCTTTGAGGCCCACTCTGACCAGGCGTGGAGACGGGTATCCGCATGCAGCAACGGCATTGCCGATAAATCTTCGCCCACCCGCAGCTGTGAAGCGAAATGCGGGGCGCAGAGCGGTCCAATCTCATCCTCGCTCACCAGCATCGCGTCAATATCGGGTTCAGGTGATTCACTATGGCTGAGGATTAGCACATCCACATGCTCGCTGCGCAGTTGAGGAACCTGAGCCAGCGGCTGAAAGTGAACCTCAATTTCCGGATAGCGCTGATAGAAGCTGGAGATGCGGGGGATCAGCCATTGCGATAAAAAACTGGGGGCACAGGAGATGCGAATCTGCTGAAGCAGACCGGTGCGGATATTTTCACAGCTGCTGCGTAATTCACTGAATGCCTGCTGACAGCTCAGCAGCAGACGGTCGCCATGTGCCGTCAGCTTTACGCGGCCATTGGTGCGGACAAACAGCGGTTTGCCCATCCAGCTCTCCAGCTGGCGAATCTGATGGCTGATAGCACTGTGTGTGACGTGCAGATGTTCAGCCGCCACGCTGAAGCTGCTGTGCAAGGCTGCCTGGTGGAAATAGTGCAGCGCTCTCAGTGGCGGCAGTCCGTTCATCCTTATCCCCTGTGCAAAAATCTAACAGGGATTGTCAATTTATATCATTTTAAAGTCCAGCCGCATTGGCCTACTCTACAGGACAAATTCTGGCGGGTTGACTCATCCTTATATCTGTGACTTTCCACAGCTATTCCGCCTGGCTTCACCTGCGTTCACGCCACACTATTATTCAAGCGAGACTGCCATGGCAAACGGCCCTTTATCCTCTGAAACGTCTGAAGAGGCGCGTCATCGGTTGCGCCTGGCGCTGTCACGTTATTATAAACTTGAGCAGTTTGACCTCTTCTTTACCCCCTCACTGCATGTGGCTCAGGTGCTGCTCTCTCAACTGTTTCTGCGCCAGGAGCAGACGCGCAATCAGACCCGCTACGCCTCACACTATCCGGTTACCGAACTCAGCGTTCTGCCCGCGATCCCCCTGATAGCCGGTAACATCACGCTGGTGCCGCACGTCGACTTACCGGATGGCCGGGTGCGCCCGCTGCGGGAGTGCCAGCGCCACGGCGTGACGGAAGCGAGCGAGAGCTTCGCCAGCGTGCTGCATCACAAACTGATCGACGAAGCCCATCTGTTTGTGACCCGACTGGATCGGCATGCGGAGATCTGCAGCGATCTGGTGCTGGTGGCGCTAAGAACGCACAACTTCAGCACCCTGGTACGCAGTGAACTGCGTCTGTTTGAACAGGGGCTGGCGCTGCCCGCCATCGACGAGGCGCTGCATCGCCTCAACGATCCGCAGTGGCGGCCTTACAATGCCGCCACCGTCGATGCGCTTTCACTTTCAGGGCCGCTGTCGCTCAACTCCAGCCATCAGCCCGGTCTTCCCTTTGCCAGCTTTACGCTCCCGGCACCGCTGTTCGCCAGGCTGTCGGACGCCGATGACGTGGTGAAGTGGCCGCAGCAGGCGCGGCTGCAGCTGAATGCCAACGTGCGTGGCAGCGGTAAAAAAAGCGTGAATATGACCCATTATCTGAGCCGCCGGCTGCAGTATTTGCTCGGCACCGGCATGAAATCTGAAAAAGCGTCAGGCAGACCAGCCGGGTCTGGTTTCGCGCCATAAAGCCAGTAAAGTAGCCCTGAGCGATCCGCGCCCTTCCTTGTGATGAGCGGGTCATAATGGTATGTTCTTCGCCTTCAAGATAGATCAATGCGATTCGCAAGGGGATTTACGCAATGCGTATTATTCTGCTCGGAGCTCCGGGCGCAGGTAAGGGGACTCAGGCCCAATTCATCATGGAGAAGTACGGCATTCCGCAAATCTCCACTGGCGACATGTTGCGTGCAGCAGTTAAAGCAGGCAGCGAGTTGGGCAACCAGGCGAAAGCCATCATGGATGCTGGCAAACTGGTGACCGATGAGCTGGTGATTGCGCTGGTTAAAGAGCGTATCACCCAGGAAGATTGCAAAAACGGTTTCCTGCTGGACGGTTTCCCGCGCACCATTCCTCAGGCGGATGCAATGAAAGAAGCCGGGATCACCGTTGATCACGTGCTGGAGTTCGCTGTACCGGACGAACTGATCGTCGAACGTATCGTGGGTCGTCGCGTGCATGCGCCATCTGGCCGCGTCTATCACGTCACCTTCAATCCACCGAAAGTGGAAGGCAAAGATGATGTGACCGGTGAAGAGCTCACCACGCGCAAAGACGATCAGGAAGAGACCGTGCGTAAGCGTCTGGTGGAATACCATGAGATGACCGCGCCGCTGATTGCTTACTACAGCAAAGAAGCGGAAGCGGGCAACACCGCCTATCACAAAATCGACGGCACCCGTAAGGTGTCCGAAGTGAGTGCTGAGCTGGCTAAGATTCTGGGCTAAGCTCACCGGGGCCGGGATTACCGGCCCCTTTTGCAGTAATTGCTTTTACCTCCCACTAATTCCGCTACAATTTCCCTGTTTTCACGCATCCCCGTTGTTATCAAGGAACTCCAATGAGGCAAGATAAGCCCGGCGTGTTACTGGTTAATTTAGGTACGCCAGACGCCCCTACCACACCTGCTGTTAAACGTTATCTGAAACAGTTTTTAAGCGATCCTCGCGTGGTCGATGCGCCGCGCTGGCTCTGGTGGCCAGTTCTCAATGCCGTCATTCTGCCGTTTCGCTCACCGCGCGTATCGAAGCTCTACGCTTCGGTCTGGATGGAAGGGGGATCGCCGCTGCTGGTCTATAGCCAGCGCCAGCGCGACGCCCTGGCGGCCCGCGTCGATATGCCGGTCGAACTCGGTATGAGCTACGGCAATCCCAGCCTCAAAAGCGCCGTGGATAAGCTGATGGCGCAGGGCGTGACCCGCCTGATTGTGCTGCCGCTCTACCCGCAATTCTCCTGCTCCACCGTGGCGGCGGTGTGGGATGGCCTGACCAGCGTCTTCAGAGCGTATCGCTCATTGCCTGAGGTGCAGTTTATCCGCGACTACGCCGAGCATCCGGCCTATATCGCCGCGCTGAAAGCCTCTGTCGAGCAATCCTTTGCGCGGCACGGCCAGCCCGATCTGCTGGTGTTATCCTTCCACGGCATTCCGCAGCGCTTTGCCAACGAAGGTGATGACTATCCGCAGCGCTGCGCGGATACCACAGCGGCCCTGGTGAAAGCGCTCGGCCTGCGTGAGGATCAGTACATGATGACCTTCCAGTCGCGTTTTGGCCGTGAGCCCTGGCTGATGCCCTACACCGACAAAACGATGGAAAGCCTGCCAGCGAAGGGGATTAAACATGTTCAGGTGATGAGCCCGGGCTTCTCGTCAGACTGCCTGGAGACGCTGGAGGAGATCAGTGGTGAAAACTGCGAAATCTTCATGCACGCCGGCGGCGAAAAGTTTGAGTACATTCCCGCACTGAACGCCGATGACGCGCACATCGACATGATGGTGCAACTGGTCAACGCACGTCGTTAAAGCAGAGGCGGAGAGTGTGATATCATTCTCCGCCTGTTTTTCCAGACGGCACTCCCGATGAAATTTCCCGGCAAACGCAAATCTAAACACTACTTTCCCGTCAGCGCACGCGATCCCCTGTTACAGCCGACTCAGACCGACGTTGATGCGGGCAGCTGGGTGGTGGGTATCGACCAGACGCTGGTGGATATCGAAGCAAAAGTCGATGACGCTTTTCTGTCACGATACGGCCTGAGTGCCGGGCACTCACTGGTCATCGACAATGATGTCGCGGAAGCGCTGTACAGCGAGCTGATGCGTGACGGGCTCATCACCCATCAGTTTGCCGGTGGCACCATCGGTAACACGCTTCATAACTTTTCGGTGCTGGCCGATGATCGCTCGGTCCTGCTGGGCGTGATGTGTAACAACATCCAGATTGGCGGCTACGCCTATCGCTACCTCTGCAACACCTCAAGCCGGGTAGATCTCAACTTCCTTCAGGGAGTGGATGGCGCGATCGGTCGCTGCTTCACGCTGATTGGCGAGCATGGCGAGCGCACCTTTGCTATCAGCCCCGGTCAGATGAACCAGCTCCATCCGGATAGTGTGCCGGAAGACGTAATTGCCGGGGCCTCGGCGCTGGTTCTCACCTCCTATCTGGTGCGCTGTGCCGAGGGTGAGCCGATGCCGCAGGCAACGCTGCGCGCGATTGAGTATGCCAAACGCCATCATGTGCCGGTGGTGCTGACGCTGGGCACCAAACATGTGATTGGCGACAACCCTCAGTTCTGGCGTGACTTCCTGCGTGACCATGTCAGCATCGTGGCGATGAATGAAGAAGAAGCGCTGGCACTGACCGGGGAGTCCGATCCGCTTCTCGCCGCGGATATGGCGCTGGAGTGGGTGGATCTGGTGCTCTGTACCGCTGGCCCAATCGGGCTCTATATGGCGGGGTACACCGAGGAAGAGTTCAAACGCAAAACCAACCATCCGCTGCTGCCTGGCGCGATTGCGGAGTTCAATCAGTATGAGTTCAGCCGGGTGATGCGCCAGCAGGATTGCCAGCAGCCGCTGCGTGTCTTCTCGCATATCGCGCCTTATATGGGCGGCCCGGAGAAGATCATGAACACCAACGGCGCGGGGGATGGGGCGCTGGCGGCGTTACTGCATGATATTACCGCCAACACCTATCACAGTCTGAACGTGCCCAACTCCAGTAAACATGCGCGTCCTTATCTGACCTACTCGTCGCTGGCGCAGGTGTGTAAGTACGCCAACCGTGTCAGCTATCAGGTGCTGAACCAGCATTCGCCGCGTTTAACCCGTGGACTGCCGGAACGCGAGGACAGCCTGGAAGAGTCCTACTGGGATCGGTAAAGCGGGTCGCGACAGGATATAAAAAAGGCCCTTCTGAACAGCAGGGCCTTTCTGAACAGCAATCAGCGTACTACATCACAGGGCTGTAAATCCTCGCCCTGCGTCATCTCATCCTGCAGGATCTGCAGCATGCTGCTGGCGATCTCACGCTCACCCATCACGACGCGGGATGCCCCGCGTTCCATGATGTATTCCACTTCATCGTCGTAGTGGGCGCGGGCAATAATCTCAATGTTCTGGTGTTTTTCACGCGCGGCGGTGACCACTTCACCCGCCTCATAGCCATTCGGGATAGTGAGTAATAGCCAGCGGGCGCAGTCCAGTCGTGCCAGTTCCATGGTTTCAGCGCGGGCCGCGTTGCCCAGCACCGCTTTGATACCCTGCTCGCGCAGCGCTTCGACCCGCGGACGGGAGTTTTCAACCACCACCAGTGGCACATTCGCCTCCAGCAGCTTCTGACCAATCAGGCTGCCCACCCGGCCATAACCAACAATCACCGCGTGATTGCAGAAATCGACCGGAATCTGCTTCTCTTCTTCGATGGCCTCTTCCAGCGTCTGCTCTTCCATGGTTTCGGTTTTCGCCAGAAAACGCTCCAGCAGGGTAAACAGAATCGGGTTGAGCATAATCGACAGAATAGCGGCGGCCAGCACCAGGTTGCGCCCCTCATCGCTGAGCAGGCCGAGTGAGATACCCAGACCCGCCAGGATAAAGGCGAACTCACCGATCTGCGCCAGACTGACCGAAATGGTCAGCGCCGTGCGACGCGAATGGCCGAGCAGTGACACCAGCAGCCAGGCGGCGACTGACTTGCCGACCACAATAATCACCAGCGCACCCAGCACGGCCAGCGGCTGCGTTACCAGAATGGAAGGGTCAAACAGCATCCCCACCGAGACGAAGAACAGCACCGCAAAGGCATCGCGCAGCGGCAGGGTATCGCGTGCCGCGCGGTGGCTCAGTTCGGACTCGTTGAGCACCATACCGGCGAAGAACGCACCCAGCGCAAACGAGACATCGAAAAATTCAACCGCGCCAAACGCGATACCCAGCGCCAGGGCTAACACGGCCAGGGTAAAGAGTTCACGTGAACCGGTCGCCGCACTGCGGGCGAGGATCCAGGGCACAGCCCGGCGTCCCACGACCATCATCAGCACCATAAAGGCCGCCACTTTGCCGATGGTCCACAGCAGATCCCAGGCCAGCAGGCCGGCGCTGGCGTTGCCCTGTTCCATCATGCCGGCAATCGCAGGCAGCAGCACCAGCGTCAGCACCATTACCAGATCTTCAACAATCAGCCAGCCAATCGCAATCTGCCCGCGCTGGCTATCGATCAGCTGTCGCTCCTCTAACGCGCGCAGCAACACCACGGTACTGGCGGTAGAGAGGCAGAGGCCAAAGACCAGGCCGGTCATCCATGACCAGCCCAGCGTCCAGGACAATCCCATTCCCAGTAAGGTCGCGACGGCGATCTGCGCGATGGCACCGGGAATGGCGATCGACTTTACCGACATGAGATCTTTCATTGAGAAGTGCAGGCCGACACCGAACATCAGCAGGATAACGCCGAGTTCAGCCAGTTCAGGGGCCAGGTTGGTATCGGCAACGAAACCGGGGGTAAAGGGGCCGGCCAGCACGCCGGCCATCAGGTAACCGACCAGCGGGGAGATACGCAGGCGATTCGCCAGCATCCCAAGGAGAAATGCCAGAACCAGCGCTCCGACAATGGTAGTGATCAACGGGGTGGTGTGATGCATGCCTGTCTCCTTGTATGCAAATGTATCCGCTTGTAACAAACGAGTTTAATGTAAAATCACACCTTCCGCTGAGCAATTTGCGGGAATAGCGTAAAAAAACCGGAAAAAAAGCCAATTACACAATCGGAAGGCCATTTCTGCTCATTATCAGCAATACTGGCTGAATTTGCGGTTCAGCCAGAGCAGGATAAATAAAAATTATCATGAGTAAATGCCGGCAGTCTGACGCAAATAGCCGGTAAATGGCCTCTCAGAGCGGCTAAAGCCCGCCAGCCCCTCTTTTTGCAGGAGTAAACAATCAGTTAACAATAGAGCGAACGGCCGGTTGAGGTGACGCTGGCAGACAGGGAGCCTGCGATACGGTGCCCGCCCCCGGTTCTGCTGGCGGCATTGCGCGGACCGGTGCAGCTGGCGTGATGCGCATTGGCCTTGAGTTCGTCGGGAGAATGTGCGACACAGTGGGGCAATGCGGCCGGGAATTCGGGCCAGGGGGAAATTAAGGAGAATGTCAGTGGTGTTTTCAAAATGGACAGGGGCGGGCGTCGCGCTGCTGGTGGCGCTGTTTCCGCTGTTTTCACAGGCCGCCCAGGCCGACCGCAGCTATCGCTTCAGCGTGCTGCACACAAACGATGAGCATGGCCATTTCTGGTTCAATGACCAGGGCGAATATGGTCTGGCGGCACAGAAAACGCTGATGGACACGATGCGCTATGACGTGCAGGCCAGAGGCGGCGGCGCACTGATCCTCTCCGCCGGGGATGTGAACACCGGGGTGCCGGAGTCTGACGAGCTGGATGCAGAACCTGATTTTCGGGCGATGAATCTGATTGGTTATGACGCCATGGCGCTGGGCAATCATGAGTTTGATAAGCCGATTGCGGTGCTGCGCAAGCAGGAGAAGTGGGCGCGCTTCCCGCTGCTGGCTGCCAACGTCTATCAGAAAAGCACCGGTCAGCGGATGTTTAAACCCTGGGCGGTCTTTAACCGTCTCGGACTGAAAATCGCGGTTGTCGGGCTGATCACGCCTGACACGGCGAAGCTGGCTAACCCTGAAGGACTGAAAGATACCGACTTCCGCGATCCGATTGCTGAAGCCGTGAAGGCGGTGGCCGAACTGCGCGCCACAGAGAAGCCGGATGTGATTATCGCGCTGACCCATCTTGGTCACTATGACGATGGCAACCATGGCAGCAACGGCATTGACGATGTCACCCTGGCGCGCAGCCTGCCCGCCGGGACAATCAATCTGATTGTCGGCGGGCATTCGCATGACGCCGTCTGTATGGAAAAAGAGAATGTCAGCGTGAAAAATTATCAGCCTGGCCAGCCATGCCAGCCTGATAAGCAAAATGGCATCTGGATTATGCAGGCCGACAAGTGGGGCAGATATGTCGGACGCGGCGATTTTACCTTCCGCAACGGTCAGGTGACGCTGGAGGCGTATCAGCTGGTGCCGGTGAATCTTAAACACCGGGTGAAAAATGCCGATGGCAGCGAAACCTGGCTCACCTGGCAGGAGGAGATCCCTAAAAACAGCGCGATGATGAAACTGCTGATGCCGTTCCAGAAGCGGGCGGAGGCGAAGTTAACCGTCAATGTCGGCAACGCCGACGGCGACTTCAGCGGTGAAAAAGAGCAGGTCCGCTTTGAGCAGACCAACCTCGGCCAGCTGATTCTGCGCGCCCAGATGGCGCACACGCAGGCGGATTTTGCCGTGATGAGCGGCGGTGGCATTCGCACCTCGCTGAAATCGGGCAAGCTCAGCTGGCGGGATCTGCTGCAGGTTCAGCCGTTTGGCAATCAGGTGGTCTCTGTCAGCCTGACCGGCGCGGAGATCAAAAAATATCTGGATGTGGTTGCCAATATTCAGCCGGACACGGGGGGCTACGCCCAGTTTGCCGGGATCAGCCTCACTGCGGATGGAAAGCAGGTCAGCGACGTCATGATCAACGGTAAGCCGCTGCAGGAGACGCAGCACTATCGTATGGCAACCAACAGCTTTAATGCGGCAGGCGGCGACGGTTATCCGCGCCTGGACAACCACGCGGGCTATCGCAATAGCGGAGCGGTGGATGCGCAGGTACTGCGTGAATGGATTCACGCCCATTCGCCGCTTAAAGCCAGTGACTATCAGCCCAAAGGCCAGATCGTACATCTGACCGATGAGCAGATCCGGGCGCGGGATGAGGCGGCCGAAAAAGCGCGTAAGCGTAACTACCCGAAAATGATTCTGGCGTGGATCTGGCCGTGGGGGAACGAAACAGCCCGCACGCATTGAACGCACCGGGAGGCGTCTGCGCCTCCCGATTTTCTCATGCCCGGCAGTGGCGACGCCTGATCCAGCGGGCGCGCAGCTGGTCCCAGCCCCAGTTATAAGCGAGGGTAAACGGCAGGAAGAAGAGGAAAAAAACCACTTCCACCAGAAATGCCTGCCACAGGGTAATATCCAGCATCAGGGCGGCAATCGGCAGACCGATCAGGATAAAGCCACCTTCAAATCCCAGCGCATGAACGGCACGCACGACAGGCCCGCGTTTCTCGCCCGGCGCATAGATCCGATCAAACCCGGCGTTGTAGATCATGTTCCACAGCATCGCCGCGGTTGAAAGCATAATCGCCAGCGATCCCATCTGAAACAGCGGTTTATTCATCACCCAGGCCGCCAGCGGCGAAACGGTCAGAATCGCCAGCGTCTCAAAACAGACGGCATGAAGAATACGTTCTTTAAGTGAGCGGGTACGCATTGTGTTTTCTCCTTCAATCATGCGGCGCATTTTCCCATCGCAGAATGCTAAGATAAAATGAACACCTATCGGAAAAAGCGATGGAACGAATGCGATACTCCCCGGAATCCCTTGAGGCTTTTATGCAGACGGTGGCGAGCGGCTCCTTTTCTGCGGCTGCGCGCGCGCTGGGCAAAAGCCAGTCCACCATCAGTGCAGCGGTGGCCAGTTTAGAAGACGATCTCGGTTTTGCGCTGTTTGACCGTGCCGGTCGTCAGCCTATCCTGACGGAACAGGGGCACCGCGTGCTGCCTCAGGTTCAGCAGATTCTGGCCGCCAGTGAACGGCTGGATGCGCTGGCGATACGCCTGTCGCAGGGGGTTGAGCCCCGGCTCAGTTTTGCCATGTCCGATTTCTGGCAAACCGATCATCATGAACAGCTGCTGAAACAGCTTGATGCCCGCTACCCGGAGCTGGAACTGGAGTGCATGATTGCGGAAGATGAGGATGTGCTGGACCTGCTGCAGGCCGGGCGGGTCCACCTGGGCGTCGTGCGGGCGCAACCCAATCTGCCAGTGGATATCGCGGTGGCGCGACTGCAGGTTGAAGCACAGATGGCCATCTTTTTACATCGCGATCACCCGCTGGCACAGGCGGAGATCCTCAGCGAAAGCCAGCTGGAGCCGGTCCGGCATCTGCGGCTTAACACCTGGGTTGAAGCGCACCAGCCAAAACCGATGGGGCGTATCTGGTCTGCGCCCACCTATCTGTTACTGCTGGAGATGGCGGAACAGGGATTTGGCTGGACGATTCTGCCGCGCTGGCTGGTGAAACAATTCGGGCATGGCGTGTTGAAAGAGCTGTCGCTGCCAGGCTGGCCGCAGCATATCGCTGTTGAGGTGGTCTGGTCACGCCGCACGCCACCCGGTCCGGCGGGGCGCTGGATGATCGATCAGCTCTGCGCTCAGCCACGGGTTTAATCGTGGCGGGCAATATCTGCAAACGGCGCATCCAGCAGTCGTGAAAGATCGGCGGGTGCCAGTTCGATATCCAGCCCCCGTTTGCCGCCGGAGATAAACATGGCGCTGAACGCGCTGGCGGAGTGATCGATGACGGTAGGCAGCCGCTTTTTCTGTCCCAGCGGGCTGATCCCCCCCACCAGATAGCCGGTGACCCGCTGTGCCAGCTGCGGGTCGGCCATATCCGCTTTTTTTGCGCCCAGCGCCTTTGCCACCTTCTTCAGATCCAGCTGCGTCGAAACCGGCGTAATCGCCACCGCCAGCTGCTTCGCCTCGCCGTTAAGGGCGACCAGCAGCGTTTTATAGACCTGGCGGGCATCCAGATTGAGCTTGCGCACCGCTTCGTCTCCAAAATGGGTTTCGTTACTGTCATGCTCATAGGGATGCAGGGTAAAACTGACCTTCTGTTTTTCCAGCAATTTTACGGCGGGCGTCATACGGGTTCCTTACTCAGAAAAATCTTATTACGCTTAATGATGGAAAAAGGTGGCGGAATTTTGTTCTTTGAGTGAAAATTGGCCGCGCGCCAGCAATTCGGTTGCTGAGCGATAACCAAAATCATAAACAAATTCCTCTTTGACGAGCCGATAATCTTATCGGCTCTCTTTTTTTTCAGGGCCTCTTCAGCATCTCAGGCAGGTTATCTTCGCCATAGAGGTGCAGCGCCCCCACCGCCACCACATAGTTGCCCGCCGCCAGACTCTGCAGGCTTTTACACCACTGCGCATTACGCTGACCGATCAGGGTATCGTTCAGCGTCTGGCTGAACGTGGAGGGCAGGGTAATATCTGGCTGACGGGGTGGCGTATCGAGCCACCAGCTCACCATCATCTGCAGCAGCCGGGCATTGGTGTGCCAGTGCAGCAGCGTATCCTGTAACAGGGCCATACCGTCATCGGGCAGTGCGGTCAGCAGGGCAATCTGCGCATCGGCGCCCTCCAGCTCAATTACCGGTTTGTTCAGACCTTTCGCGGCCTGCAACAGCTGATAATCAATGCCGTAATCTGGCCGTAATCCCAGCCTCTGCGCCTGCTGTGCCTGTAACATCAGCGCCACCTGCCACGCAGGCAGATGATCAAACTGGCTCAGTGTCAGGCTCATCTCCTGACAGAGTGCGCTGAGCCTCTGCATCGCCTGGTCATCGAGCCGGGAGGCGAGGGCAGGGCGATCGCCAGCGTGATCAAAGGGTGAGCCGCCCTGGGTAATATCCGCTTCCACAATCAGCGCATCAGCCTGCTGCAGCTGACGCAACAGGCGGGCGGGCAGCGGCTGCATGTCGCGGGTCCCCATGTGGATGCTGCCAACCAGATGCAGCTGACGGTCGCCAAGCCGGACATCCATTGCCGGCCAGCGGTAACTGGCGGGGAAAAGCTGGCCGATAAAGCCGCGCAGTGAGCGCCAGAGGTTGCCTGTCATTCCCGGTCCTTTGCGATGTAAAACCCCATGCTAGCGACTTCAGCGAGGGAAAAACAGCGCCGGAACAACGATCACGGGCGCGGTGGCCGGTAACGCAGCAGGCGATTGGCGTTGCTGACCACCGTAATCGAGGAGAGCGCCATCGCCGCACCGGCCACAATCGGACTGAGCAGCGTGCCGGTCAGCGGATAGAGCACGCCTGCCGCCACCGGAATACCAATGCTGTTATAAACAAAGGCTCCGAAGAGGTTCTGCCGGATATTGCGCAGTGTCGCCGATGAGAGGGCTAGCGCATCCGCCACGCTGTTAAGGTCAGCGCGCATCAGGGTAATCCCTGCGGTTTCGACAGCCACATCACTGCCGCCGCCCATGGCAATACCCACGTCGGCCTGCGCCAGCGCGGGCGCGTCATTGATACCGTCTCCGACCATCGCCACGCGATGCCCCTGCTGCTGTAACTGGGTAATCGCTGCCGCTTTGCCTTCCGGCAGAACGCCTGCAATGACCTCGTCAATGCCCGCTTCGGCAGCAATGGCGCGCGCGGTCGTCTCGTGGTCCCCGGTCAGCATCATCAGACGATAACCCTGCTGATGCAGTCGCTGGAGGGCGGCCCGGCTTTCCGGTCGCAGCCTGTCGCGCAGCGCGATTAATCCGACCAGCTCACCCTGTTCAGCCAGCAACACAGGGGTGGCGCCCTGCTGCGTCAGGCGCACAATCTCTGCTTCCGCTATCCGGCAATCGACGCCGTTCTCCTGCATCAGTGCCGCATTACCCAGCAGCAGCGTTCTGCCATCCAGTATGCCTCTGACACCTTTGCCGCGTATTGTACGAAATTGCGCAACGGCAGGAGGCTGTGTCAGTTTCGCTTCAGCCACAATCGCTTTGGCCAGCGGATGCCCGGAGGTGAACTCCAGCGCGGCGGCCGCTGCGATCACCGATTCCCGGCTGGCTGTGCCCCAGGCCTGAACATCGCTGACCTGCGGCGTACCCGCGGTCAGGGTGCCGGTTTTATCAAATACCAGGGTGTCGATCTGGCTGGCGCGTTGCAGCGCATCGGCGTCACGAACCAGCACGCCCAGCTCGGCGGCGCGACCCACACCGGCAATGATCGACATCGGCGTCGCCAGTCCCAGTGCGCAGGGGCAGGCGATGATCAGCACCGTCGTCGCAATCACCAGCGTGTAGGCAATCTGCGGCTGTGGCCCGAACAGATACCACACGGCAGCGCTGAGAAGCGCAATCACCACCACCACCGGCACAAAGATGGCAGAGATGCGATCGGCCAGCCGGCCCACGTCGGGTTTGCTGCTCTGTGCCTGCCGCACCAGCCGGATAATGCGCGACAGGGTCGTCTGCTCGCCGGTGGCTTTCGCGATGAACTCCACCGATCCATCCTGCACCAGGGTACCGGCAAAAATCGCCGCACCCGGGCTTTTACTTTGTGGCACCGCTTCGCCGGTCAGCATCGCCTCATCAAACCAGCCTTCACCGCTGGCGATATCGCCATCGACCGGCACCCGGTCGCCCGTGACCAGACGCAGCCGCATGCCGGGCTGCACCGCGCTGACCGGTATCAGCTGGTCACCCTGTTCGCCGACCTGGCGCGCCTGAGCCGGGGTCAGATCGAGCAGGCGTTCCAGCGCTTCTGACGATCGCTGACGTGCGCGCTGCTCCAGGGCATGGCCCAGATTGATCAGGCCCAGAATCATGACGCTGGCTTCAAAATAGAGATGGCGGGCCTGCGGCGGGAAGAAGCCCGGCCAGAGCACCACACTGAAAGAGTAGATCCAGGCCGCACTGGTGCCGAGTGCCACCAGCGTATCCATGGTGGCACTGCCGTTGCACAGACTGCGCCAGGCACTGCGGTAAAAATGGCTGCCGGTAAGCACCATGATCAGCAGGGTCAGGCAGCCCAGCGTCAGCCAGAGGCGGTGGTTGCTGTCGGTGAGCATCATGTTGTCGCCCACCATGCCCCAGATCATCAGGGGCACGCCAAAGGCCAGCGCGACAGCCGCCTGCCAGCTAAAGCGGCGCATCGCGCTGCGGGCGCTCTGCTGCTGCTTTTCGCGCCGCTCCTGTTCATCATCAACCACCTGCGCGCCATAGCCTGCGGCATCGACAGCGGCCACCAGCGACTGCGGATCAGCATCACCCAGTACCAGCGCGCTGCGTTCACCGAGATTAACCCGCGCCTGAGTGACGCCGGCAACCTGCTGCAGTGCTTTTTCTACCCGGCTGACACAGCTGGCGCAGCTCATCCCGTCGATCAGCAGCACATGAGTGGGAGCGGTTTTTTCTGCCGGATGCGAGGCATTATCCGTTGTCAGCGCCTCCGGCGGCGGCTCCGATGCTGTCAACGGTTCAGACTTTGGGAAGGTGTCCGCCGGTTTCAGCGTCGCGTGATAGCCTGCCTGCTCCACGGTGGCGATCAGCGCAGCGGCCTCCGCATGACCGGAAACCTGGGCTTCCTGCAGCGTGACCTCTGCGTGGTCGACGTCGTCACGCTGTTCCAGTGCCTCTTTCACGCGTTTGACGCAGTGTCCACAGGACAAGCCGTCCAGGGCCAGGGAAAGGGTATGTGACATAATCAGCTCCTCAGGTGAACATATTTGACCGTTAAGCCAGTTTCGATTCATGCTTAAGCATAAACCTTCCATCAAGGGGAAGGTCAAGGGGACGAAAATGAACATCAGCGATGTGGCGAAAAAGACCGGGCTGACCAGCAAGGCGATCCGTTTTTACGAAGAGAAGGGGGTGGTCACGCCGCCAGTGCGCAGTGAAAATGGTTACCGCAGCTACAGCGGACACCATCTTGATGAGCTGAACCTGTTACGTCAGGCGCGGCAGGTGGGCTTTACGCTGGATGAGTGCCGTGAGCTGGTGGCGCTGTTTAACAATCCCTCACGCCACAGTGCCGATGTTAAAGCCCGAACCCTGCAGAAAGCCGAAGAAATAGCCGCGCACATTGAAGAGCTGCACGCGATGCGGGCTCGTCTGCTGGCACTGGCAGACGCCTGTCCGGGCGATGAGAGCGCCGAATGCCCGATTATCAACAATCTGGCCGGGTGCTGCGCTCAGCGTGGCTGAACACGCAGCGTAATGCCTTCAATGCCGACTACGATCACCGGGGTGCCCGCCGGCAGATCCCGATCGGCCTCCACCCGCCAGCTGCTGTCTCCGATGCGCACGTGTCCGGTACGATTCTGCAAGGCAGTATCCAGCGTCAGCGTCGACCCGATCATCTGACGCCCCCGCTGATTCAGCGCATTCGGAGCCTGATGCGCTTCGCGGTGACGCATCCAGCGATACCATAAGAAGACGCAGACCAGCGTCAGCACAGCAAACGTTGCCCCCTGTGCCGTCCAGCTGAGCGGAACAAACCATTCAAAGACACCGACCAGCACCGCCGCCAGCCCGATCCAGAGCAGATAACCGCTGGTGCCCAGCATCTCCGCCGCCAGCAGCAACCCTCCCAGCGTCAGCCAGAACCAGTGCGGGTGCGCAATGATATCGACCAGCATCAGCGTTTCGACTCAGTGCGGGTTTCCTTCAGCAGTTCGCCGATGCCCGCAATCGAACCGAGCAGGCTGCTGGCATCCAGCGGCATCATCACCACTTTGCTGTTATTGCCTTCGCCGATTTTCTGCAGTGCATCGGTATACTTCTGCGCGACGAAATAGTTGATCGCCTGAATGTCGCCCGCGGCGATCGCTTCAGAGACCATTTTCGTGGCGTTGGCTTCCGCTTCTGCCTGACGTTCACGCGCTTCAGCCTGCAGGAAAGCCGAGGTCCGTTCCCCTTCGGCTTTGAGGATTTGCGACTGCTTATCCCCTTCAGCCCGCAGGATGGCCGCCTGACGCACCCCTTCAGCGGTCAGAATATCAGCGCGTTTGGTGCGCTCCGCTTTCATCTGCGCATTCATCGCGCCAACCAGCTCCTGCGGTGGACGGACATCGCGGATCTCTATACGGGTAATCTTGACGCCCCACGGATTGGTCGCTTCATCCACAATGTGCAGCAGGCGGGTGTTAATGCTGTCGCGCTGAGAGAGCATTTCATCCAGCTCCATGCTGCCCAGCACGGTGCGCATGTTAGTCATGGTGAGATTCAGAATCGCCTGCTCAAGATTGCTGACCTCATAGGCGGCGCGCGCCGGGTCAACGACCTGAATAAAGCAGACCGCATCGATGGTGACGTTAGCATTGTCTTTGGAGATGATCTCCTGGGAGGGGATATCCAGCACCTGTTCCATCATGTTGATCCTGCGACCGACACGATCCATGAACGGCACCACCAGGCTCAGTCCGGGTTGCAGGGTGCGGGTATAACGGCCAAAACGTTCAACCGTCCATTGAAAACCTTGTGGCACGACCTTGACTGTCGCCCAGACAGCCACCAGTGCCAGCACAATCAGGGCAGGAATTACTGTAATCATACAACCTCCGCATTGTCAGAATAACGGGCCGAGTCGCTTCGGCCCGGGGTCTGCCGGTCAGTAAAGCAGGGAGTAGAGCTGACGACGGTAGCGCGCGGCAAGTGCATCGCCGGTGCCCAGCGCAGCCAGAATCTCCTGCAGCATTTTACGCGCCTGGCCATCCGCTGCATTCAGATCGGATTTCAGGAAGCTGAAAAGCAGTTCCAGCGCCTCTTCATTCCGGCCCACCTGATGCAGCTGTAACGCAAGTTTAGCAGCCAGCCCGGCGTTAGCCGGCTCCGCTTCCAGCTGGGATTGCAGCTGCTGGATCTCCGGCGTGTCCGCCGCCTGTTTCAGCAGATCGATCTGCGCCATCAGGCTCTGATAACGGGTATCCTGATCCTGCAACGGCACCACTTTCAGCACCGCTTCCGCTTCATCGCTGCGGTTCAGCGTAATCAGTACGTCCGCCAGCAGGAAGCCGATTTCGCTGGACTGTTTGCTTAACTGCCACGCCTCTTTCAGCAGCGGCAGCGCTTCCAGCGGTTTCCCTTCCTGCATCAGCGCCATCGCCTGCTGGGCTTTCAGCTCTTCTTCGCGCGGCAGGACTTTTTCCAGCAGGGCGCGGATCGCCTCTTCCGGCTGCGGGCCCTGGAAGCCGTCGACCGGCTGACCATCCTGGAACAGGTAGACGGTCGGGATAGAGCGCAGACCAAACTGCGCCGCCACGCGCTGCTCTCTGTCGCAATCCAGTCGGGCGAGAATAAACTGACCCGCATACTCCTGCGCCAGCCGCTCCAGCAGCGGCGTCAGTTCCAGGCAGTGCTGGCTGCGCTCAGACCAGAAGTAGAACAGCACCGGCAGCTGCATCGACTGCTCAAGGGTCTGCTGCAGGTTAGATTCGTTGATGTCGATGATCGAAGCATGTGGTGACATGGAGAAGTCTCTTTGCAAAAAGTGTTCTAAGAATATGGGGCCAACGGGCCCGGCTTCAAGCGCTAATGCCTGCGGCTGATTAATGGCTGCGCAAAATGCGATCCAGCATCCAGCCAGGCAGCAACCGTTTCAGCAGGCTCATCACGTGTGCGACCAGGGTCACCGGATAACGTAAACGGGGATGCTGACTCTCGAGTGCGTGACGAAGTTTCGGCAGAATGGCTTCCGGTGGCAGGGTAAAACGGGCCGCGATGCCGGGATTGCGCACCGGATTGTGCTGTTCGCCCTGCGTCACGTTGTCGGTAAAGCGGGTCTGGATCGGGCCGGGCTCAATCAGGCTGACCCGGATGCCGCTGCTGCGTACTTCCAGCCGCAGCGCATCGCTCCAGGCTTCCAGTGCATATTTACTGGCGGCATACGCCCCGCGGCCGGGGGTCGAGATCAGTCCCAGCACCGAACTGGTGTTAACAATGCGTCCGTCGCCGCTGGCCTGCAGCGCGGGTAACAGCCGCAGCGTCAGCTGATGGACACCGAAAAAGTTGCTGGAAAACTGCTGTTCCAGCTGCTGGCGGGTCAGCGTCCGAAGCGGGCCATAGAGGCCAAAGCCGGCGTTGTTAAACAGCGCGTACAGACGGTTGTCGCAGAGTGCAATGACCGTGTCTGCGGCCTGATCCACGCTCTGCGGATCGTCAAGATCCAGCTGAAGTCCGGTAAAGCCCAGCGAACTCATGCGCGCGACATCATCTGCTTTGCGACAGGCGGCGATCACCCGATAGCCGCGCGCCAGCAGATCCTGTGCGGCGACCAGGCCGATGCCACTGGAACAACCTGTAATCAGGATGGTTTTTTGCACAAATGCATACTCCTTCGGGTTTTATGTTTCTTCTGAATTAAGCTGTTATTTCTTTTGCATATATACCTGATTGTAAAGAGTCAGCATTTCACGTCTCCCCCCTGGTATACCAGGATTCCGCCATAAAAATGTGTTTCTACAATAGCATCTTCATGATGTTCAGACCCAGAGCGGGCATAAGAGCAGTGTCATGGTGAAGTTATTGTTCCTGTTAGCATCATCTGGCGAAATGATAGCGCTGGTGCGGTGCAGGAAGAAATGCAGGCCCTTTGATAAATCCGTTTGAAAGCACTTGTGAGTTTTGATTATTCTTTATCCAGTTTCAGAGCGGCAGGGATGGAATATGGACATTAAGCAGGCTGCAGCAGGTATTGTCGATGGGCTCTCCTCTATACCTCATACGGCTTACATGGGGCTGGTCAGAAGTTGGGAGGGGAGCGGACTCGCGGGGGAAAGCATCCGACAACGAAATCAGGCTGAGACGGAGCGTTTTTTCCGTATGCTCAAAAGCCTGGGTAATGCTGAGTCACCTTTGCGCAGACTGATTACGCTTGTTTTCACCGCGTTTTATCAGAAGCTTAATGATGAAGGCAAAGAGGCTGTTAACAATAAACTGGGTTACGGCGCCGGAAGTGTCGCAGGAAGAACAGCCGGGCAGATTACACTGGCTCAGACAACGGCAAGTATAATGTTGCGTAGATTGGCTATTGACGAGGCGTACAGGCATTTCGTCCGATTCAGTGCTTCAGTCTCCTTAAACGTAGTCATGCTCCAGGGAATAATTGAAGAGTCAGCAAGGGCATCAGAAAGGATGAGAACCCGGTATCCCGTTACGTACGGTAAGGTATCAAAAGATAATCTGGATATGGTTTATTTTCTTGTTGAACGACAATTAGAGCCTTACCTTGTATTCATTGAGGGACATCCAATCAATTGCAAAGGAATACAGAATGAAATTTGTAAAATCATTAATTTCTCACGCAATTGAAGGAACCATTACTTTTTTAGCCGTGATTTTTGCAATGGGTTCTTTTTACTGGTTTGAAAACACATGGATGAAAATCGTCGGCTGTATTGGGGCACTGATAGCAGGCTATGTGATTTCATATGGAGCGGCGAAAATCAGGCAGACCTGAATCTGAATCGTTCTTTTTCCCAATGGCAGGCAATACAAAATAGAAAGCCGTTAAAGCCTGTTTTTAAAATCTAAGGCATACTGATCGGACTTGATTGCTGCCTGCAGGCAGCAGGTTAAACGCAGACGTTTAAGCCTGGTGTCATCTCTGACCCCTGGTTGAAAAAAGCCACTCTTTTGAGTGGCTTAAATATATTACTTTGCTCATGTTGGCTTGAACCAGCGCAATCGGGAATAAGTCAGGTTCAGCCAGGATCGATCCACACACTGTCGCGATTGTTAACTGAACCGATAGAATTTTTAAATATTATTAGTTATCAGGCATTTTTTGCATTTCTTTACCCTTTTCGCCTATCCGGTCGCGCTACGGCTGCTTAACTAAAGGGGCCAGCTCTTTCGCCATGAACCGGGCGATAAAAGGCTGGGCATCGGGATTGGGGTGGATGCCGTCCTGCTGCATCCATTCAGGTTTCAGATAGACCTGCTCCATGAAGAAGGGCACCAGCGGAATATTGTGTTGCTGCGCTAATCCCGGGTAGATGCCGCTGAACGCCTCGGTGTAGCGGCGACCATAGTTGGCCGGCAGGCGAATCTGCATCAGCAGCGGTTTCGCATTGGCGGCTTTGACATCTTCGATCACCTTACTCAGCGTCTGCGTAATGGTCGCGGGCGGGAAACCACGCAGGCCATCGTTACCGCCCAATTCGATTAACACCCATTGCGGCTGATGCTGTTTTAATAGCGCGGGCAGACGCGCCAGCCCCTGAGCGGAGGTATCACCGCTGATACTGGCGTTGATGACTTCAGGCTGCTGCTGCCACTGCTTGTTAAGCAGGCTGGGCCAGGCGGCCGTGGCGGACATGCGATAGCCCGCACTCAGGCTGTCGCCCAGCACCATCAGGGTATCGGCAGCCGCAAACCGCGACACCAGCAGAAGAACCAATAACAGGAAGGGATAATGCCAGCGGAAAACATTGTTGAAGTTCATCATCTTACTAAGTCCGTCGGTCAGGGAGAGCATCAGTTAACCATCCTTACCGGAGTTGAGCTGGTTGTCAAACCAGCCGAGACCATTGCGCTGATAGGCGAGTCAGGTTCCGGTAAGTCAACGCTGCTGGGCATTCTGGCCGGGCTGGATGATGGCAGCAGCGGCGAAGTCCATCTGCTGGGGCAGCCGCTGCACCGCATGAACGAAGAGCAGCGAGCGGCCCTGCGCGCCCGGCAGGTCGGCTTTGTTTTTCAGTCTTTTATGCTGGTGCCAACCCTCAACGCGCTGGAGAACGTGCAGCTGCCCTCGCTGCTGGGTGGCGACAGTGACCGTCAGAGCCGTGAACAGGCGCGTGAACTTCTGACGCTGCTGGGGCTGGGAGAACGTCTGCATCATCTGCCGGCTCAGCTTTCCGGCGGCGAACAGCAGCGGGTCGCGCTGGCACGCGCCTTCAGTGGGCGGCCGGGCCTGCTGTTTGCCGATGAGCCGACCGGCAATCTCGACCGCAAAACCGGCGATCGCATCGCCGATCTGCTCTTTTCCCTTAACCGTGACTTTGCCACCACCCTGATTCTGGTGACACATGATGAGCAACTGGCGGCGCGCTGCGACCGTCGTCTCCGGCTGCGTGACGGTAAATTGTGGGAGGAGCAATGATCTGGCGCTGGTTCTGGCGCGAGTGGCGGTCGCCCTCGCTGCTGATTGTCTGGCTGGCTCTGACGCTGGCGGTGGCCTGCGTGCTGGCACTGGGATCGATCAGCGATCGGATGGAAAAGGGGCTGAATCAGCAGAGCCGTGATTTTATGGCGGGTGACCGCACGCTGCGCAGCACAGATGCGGCGCCGGAAGCCTGGCTGGAGAAAGCGCAGCAGAGCGGTCTGACGGTCAGCCGTCAGCTGACCTTTATGACCATGACCTTTGCCGGTGAGTCGCCCCAGCTCGCCGCCGTGAAAGCGGTGGACGATCGCTATCCGATGGCTGGCACGCTGCAGACAGCCCCTTCGGGGCTGAAACCGCAGGCGGGCACCGCCCTGGCCGCGCCGCGCCTGATGGCGCTGCTGAATCTGAAAGTGGGCGATATGCTGGACGTGGGGGACACCCGGCTGCGGATAACCGGGGAGCTTATCCAGGAGCCGGATGGTGGCTTCAACCCCTTTGAAATGGCGCCGCGTCTGCTGATTAACCTGACGGATGCTGCAAAAACCGGTGCAATTCAGCCCGGCAGTCGCCTGACCTGGCGCTATAAGTTTTTGGGTAATCCTGAAGCGCTGGCCCGCTATGATCGCTGGATTGAACCGCAGCTGAAAACGGACCAGCGCTGGATCAGTGTCGACAATTCCGAAGATGCGCTGGGGCGATCCATGCAGCGGGCGCAGCAGTTTCTGCTGCTCTCGGCGCTGCTGACGCTGATGCTGGCGATAGCCGCCGTGGCGGTCGCCATGAGTCACTACTGTCGCAGCCGCTACGATCTGGTGGCGGTGCTGAAAACCCTGGGCGCTACGCAGGGCGCATTGCAGCGCCTGATTATCGGTCAGTGGCTGGCAGTGCTGCTGCTGGCAGCGATAGCCGGTGGCCTGGTGGGGCAGGGCGTGGAAGCGATGCTGATGGCGATGCTGAAACCGGTCCTGCCCGCCAGCTTACCCGCCGCCAGCCTCTGGCCGTGGCTCTGGGCTGTGGGATCGCTGTTTGTGATTTCGCTGCTGGTCGGCCTGCGCCCCTACCGGCTGCTGCTGGCGACGCAGCCACTCCGCGTTCTGCGGCGTGATGCGGTCGCCAGCCTCTGGCCGCTGAAAATCTATATTCCGCTGATGGGCGGCGTGGTCGTTGCGCTGCTCGCTCTGCTGGTCGGCGGCAGTAAAATGCTCTGGGCGCTGCTGGCAGGCGTGGTGGTGCTGGCGGCACTGCTGGCCCTGCTCGGCTGGGGAACCCTGCTGCTGCTGCGCCGGCTGGTGGTGCGCAATCTGGCGTTACGGCTGGCTATCAACCGGTTGTTGCGCCAGCCCGGCATGACGCTGAGCCAGCTCGCGGCTTTTTCGTTCTCGTTTATGCTGCTGGCGCTGCTGCTGGTGATGCGCGGCGATCTGCTGGATCGCTGGCAGCAGCAGCTACCGGCGGACAGCCCGAACTTCTTCCTGCTGAATATGACGGCCGATCAGGTGCCGCAGGTGCGCGATTTCCTGCAGTCGCACCAGATCAGGCCCGAAACCTTTTATCCGATTGCACGGGTGCGGCTCACCGGACTCAATGGCAAACCTGCCGACCCCGAACGGGATAACGCTCTCAACCGTGAACTTAACCTGACGGCCCTGGCGGAGCGCCCGGATCACAATCCGCTGGTGTCCGGCAGCTGGCCGCCTGGCGCGGGTGAAGTATCGATGGAAGTGGAATTGGCGGACAGGCTGGGCCTGAAGCTGGGTGATACCCTGACATTTGAAGGCGATACGCAGACCTTCAGCGCCCGCATCAGCAGTCTGCGCAAAGTGGACTGGGAGAGCCTGAAGCCAAACTTCTTCTTTATCTTTCCACCTGGGGCGCTCGACAGCCAGCCTCAGACCTGGCTCACCAGCTTCCGCATGGCGTCCGATCCCGCCCTGCTGGCCGCGCTTAACCGGGCCTTTCCGACGCTAAGCCTGCTGGATATTGGCACCATTATGCGGCAGGTCGGTCAGGTGCTGACGCAGGTCAGTCAGGCGCTGGAGATTATGGTGGTGCTGGTTACCGCCTGCGGCATCCTGCTGTTGCTGGCGCAGATTCAGGTCGGCATGCGCCAGCGGCGTCAGGAGCTGGTGGTCTATCGCACGCTGGGTGCCGGCAGGCGACTGCTGCGCACCACGCTGTGGTGTGAGTTTGCACTGCTGGGGGTAGTTTCAGGTGTGGCGGCGGCCATAGGCGCGGAGGTGGCGCTGTGGGGATTGCAGCGTAAGATTTTCGACTTCCCCTGGCAGCCGGACTGGACACTGTGGCTGGCGTTGCCGTTGTGCGGTGCCCTGCTGTTATCGCTGTGCGGCGGCTGGCTGGGCATCCGGTTACTGAAAGGAAAGGCGCTGTTCAGGAAGTTTGATGCGGCGTAAGGGATAATGGCTTAAAGGCGGCACCAGGCCGCCTTTAAGCTTCATCCGGACCGCACCCGCGAGCGGGTAACGGGGAACTACAGTTTTTCAACGGCCCAGGCGATGCCGCTGGCATACTCTTCCGGTAACTGCGGTACCAGCGCATCCAGCGCGGCCTTAAGCCGTTCTGCATCGCTGTCGGTCAGATTGAGATGACCCACTTTACGGCCCGGACGTACCTCTTTGTCATACCAGTGCAGATGCACCAGCGGCTGCTGCAGCCAGCTGAGGTTCACCGCAGTGCCGATCAGATTGACCATCACCGACGGGGCAAACACCACCGGCTGGGGCAGGGGCAGACCCAGAATGGCACGCAGATGCAGCTCAAACTGGCTGACTGACGCGCCGTTCTGCGTCCAGTGGCCGCTGTTGTGCACACGCGGAGCCAGCTCGTTGATCAGCAGTCCGGCAGGCGTAACAAAACACTCCATCGCCATCACGCCCACGTAATTCAGCGCCTGCATGATCGCACTCAGCATCGTCTCTGCCTGCTGTTGCTGCGCCTGATCTGCCTGCGGCAGCGCCACGCTGGTGCGCAGAATGCCGTCCTGATGCAGGTTATGCGTCAGCGGATAGAACACAACGTTGCCATCGTGGCCGCGTGCGCCTACCAGGGAGACTTCACCGGAAAAGTTAATGCCCTGCTCAACGATGCAATCACCGTAGCACTCCTCCGGCAGGGTGTGCGTCTCACCGGCGCGCAGGCGCCACTGACCGCGCCCGTCGTAACCCCCGGTGCGGCGTTTTACAATGGCCAGTTCGCCCAGCGAGTTAAACACTGCCGGCCATTCGCTTTTATCCGCCAGCAACTGCCACGGCGCGGTGGCGAGCCCCAGCTCATCCAGCAGCTGTTTCTGCGTCAGGCGGTCGGCCAGACGTGGAAAAATATCGCGATTCACAAAGGCCGGATGACGGGCCAGTTCCCGCGTCAGCGCCGTTTCCGGCCAGCGCTCTATTTCGGCGGTGATCACGCTGTCGGCGATAGGAAGCGCGGCAGGATCGGCGTCCAGACCCACCGGATAGACCGCAATGCCCAGCGGTTCACCGGCCTGACGCAGCATACGGCCTAACTGGCCGTTGCCCAGAACGCAGACCGGCTTCATGCATCCACCCGCGGATCGGGATGGTTCAGCACCTCATCGGTCTGGCTCTGCCGCCAGTGATCGAGACGTGACGCCAGCGCGCCGTCATGCAGGGCCAGAATCTGCGCCGCCAGCAGGGCGGCATTGGCTGCGCCCGCTTTGCCAATTGCCAGCGTACCGACCGGAATACCGCGCGGCATTTGAACAATCGAGTAGAGGCTATCCACGCCGCTCAGTGCCGCGCTCTGCACCGGTACACCCAGTACCGGCACCAGGGTTTTGGCCGCCAGCATACCCGGCAGATGTGCCGCGCCACCTGCGCCGGCAATGATCACCTGAAAACCGTTATCGGCTGCCGTTTCGGCGAAGCTGAACAGTTTATCCGGGGTGCGGTGCGCAGAGACCACTTCGACATGAAATGGGACGTCCAGGCTGGTAAGGATCTCAGCGGCGAACTGCATGGTGGCCCAGTCACTTCTGGAACCCATGACAATGGCGATGCGGGCCGGGGCGTTGGATGACATGCGGTCAACTCCTGTGAATGAACAAACAGACCTGGCCGGGCGGACAGGTTTTGAAGGGCACAGAGAATAGCATGAGAAGGGCGCAAGGAAAACGGTTGCGTCGGGCTGATGTCGGGGATTTACCCGCTGGTTAAAAGTCGAAATCGATAAGCTCAATGCCAGCAGCCTCAAGCTGGATCATGGAGCCGCGGCTGTGCCAGGCGCCGAGTACCGCGCGTTGCGCCGTCTCGCCCTGCAGGGTCAGCGTATGAATCGCCGGACGATGGGTGTGCCCGTGGATCAGCAGCGGCACCTGATGGCGCTGCATCGTCGCCACCACCGCATCCTGATTCACATCCATGATGCTCTGTGATTTGTGCTGATTAGCCTGTTTACTGTCGGCGCGCATCCGGGCAGCAATGCGTTTGCGGACCCACAACGGCAGGGCCAGAAACAGCCGCTGAATCCACGGATTGTGCACTTTGGCGCGAAAGCGCAGATAACCGGCGTCATCGGTACAGAGCGTATCGCCGTGCATGATCAGCAGGCGATGGCCATACAGCGTCAGCACCTGTTCTTCGGGCAGCAGCGTCATCCCGCTGGCGCGCGCGAAGCGTCGGCCCACCAGGAAGTCGCGATTGCCGTGAATAAAGTAAACCGGAACTGGCAGGGCGCGCAGGGCGCCGGCCACCTGCTGATGCAGAGGATTGGGATCGTCGTCGCCAATCCAGGCCTCAAACAGATCGCCGAGAATATAGAGCGCGTCGCAGTGGGGCGCTTCGCGCTGTAAAAAATGCAGAAAACCGGCGGTAATCGCCGGTTCTTCCTGACACAGATGGAGATCTGCGATAAACAGCGTGCGCGACATTACTCGCTGACGGTCACTTTCTGGATAACGACGTCATCTTTCGGTACATCCTGATGCATGCCGCTGCGACCGGTAGAGACCGCTTTGATCTTCTCGACCACATCCATGCCTTCAACCACTTCAGCGAATACGCAGTAGCCCCAGCCCTGAACGCTTTCGTCACGGAAGTTCAGGAAGTCGTTGTCAGCCACGTTGATGAAAAACTGTGCAGTCGCGGAGTGCGGCGCAGAGGTGCGAGCCATAGCCAGCGTACCTTTGGTGTTTTTCAGGCCGTTGTTCGCTTCGTTTTTGATTTCGTCTTTGGTCGCTTTCTGTTTCATGCCCGGCTCAAAGCCGCCGCCCTGAATCATAAAGCCGTTGATTACGCGGTGAAAAATGGTGTTGTCGTAAAAACCTTCACGGCAGTAATCCAGGAAGTTCTGTACGGTTGCTGGCGCTTTATCATCGAAGGTTTTGATTACGATATCGCCATGGTTCGTCTGGAAAGTTACCATTTTTGTCGTCCTGTAAAGGTTGTGATCAGTAGCCGGGGTCGCTCTGTCGGATGGCGTCCCCCTTTTTGTCGACCGTTCTTATATCATAATTTCCAATGACGCGTCAGCAGCACGGCGCAGTTGGCTTGCTTTGCGTCGCGCGAGCGATAAAAATACGGCACAATGTCTGGATACTTAAAAGTGTCAACCACACGCGAAAACGGAACCGTTCAATGCTTAAGATTTATAACACCCTGAGTCGACAGAAAGAGGAATTCAAACCCATTCATGCCGGGAAAATCGGCATGTATGTTTGCGGCATCACGGTGTATGACCTCTGTCACATTGGTCATGGGCGGACGTTCGTGGCGTTTGACGTGGTGGCGCGTTATCTGCGCTATCTGGGTTACCAGCTTAATTATGTGCGCAACATTACGGATATTGATGACAAAATCATCAAACGCGCCAATGAAAACGGCGAGAGCATCGAAACCCTGACCAACCGCATGATTGGCGAGATGCACAATGACTTCGCCGCGCTGGGGATTCTGCCGCCGGATCATGAGCCGCGTGCGACCCGCCACATCCCGGAAATCATTGCGCTGGTGGAGACGCTGATCGCCCGTGGTCACGCCTATGTGGCAGATAACGGCGACGTGATGTTTGATGTGCTGAGCGATCCTGACTACGGCGCACTGTCGCGCCAGGATCTGGAACAGCTGCAGGCAGGCGCACGGGTTGAAGTCGCTGACGTGAAGCGTAACCCGATGGATTTCGTGCTGTGGAAGATGTCTAAAGCGGATGAACCGGCCTGGTCATCACCGTGGGGCAACGGTCGTCCTGGCTGGCACATCGAGTGCTCGGCCATGAACTGCAAACAGCTGGGCAGCCATTTCGATATTCACGGCGGCGGCTCCGATTTGATGTTCCCGCACCATGAAAATGAAATTGCCCAGTCGGGCTGTGCCCATGACGGTCCGTACGTTAACTACTGGATGCACTCCGGCATGGTGATGGTTGACCGTGAGAAGATGTCTAAGTCACTCGGCAACTTCTTCACCGTACGTGATGTGCTGCAGCACTATGACGCGGAGACGGTGCGTTACTTCCTGATGTCCGGTCACTATCGCAGCCAGCTCAACTACGGCGAAGATAACCTCAATCAGGCGCGTGCGGCGCTGGAGCGTCTCTATACGGCGCTGCGCCACACCGACAGCAGCGTGCCAGCCAGCGGCGGTGAAGCGTTTGAAGCGCGGTTCCGCAGCGCAATGGATGATGACTTCAATACCCCGGAAGCCTACTCGGTGCTGTTTGATATGGCGCGTGAGGTGAACCGCCTGAAAAGCGAAGAGGGCGCCTCAGCGCATGGGCTGGCGTCGAAGCTGCGTGAGCTGGCCAAAGTGCTGGGCATTCTGCAGCAGGATCCGGAGCTGTTCCTGCAGAGCGGCGCGCAGGTGAATGATGAAGAGGTTGCCGAGATTGAGCATTGGGTGAAAGCCCGAGCCGATGCGCGCGCGGCTAAAGCCTGGGCGGAAGCGGATATCGCCCGCGACAAACTGAACGCGCTGGGCGTGATTGTCGAGGATGGGCCTCAGGGCTCCAGCTGGCGTCGAAAATAAACCGGAGAGGGCGAGCAATCGCCCTTTTTTATTATGACGATTGAGCAGATAGAGATCCGCGGCTTCCGTTCAGTCCGTAACCTGAGGCTGATTGCGCCGCATACGGCAGTGAATCATATTGCATGGGAACAGCGGGAAGGGGAGAGACGATGCGGTAACAGCGTCCCCGCAGGGACGCCTGAAGGTTACGCGACCACAGTAATGCGGTAACCCGCGAATTCAACGGTCTGACCGGCCACGATTTTGCAGCGCTTACGGGTTTCCACCGCCCCATCGACCCTGACTTCACCGTCGGCAATCACGACTTTCGCCTGTGCGCCGCTCTGAACCCAGCCTTCCAGCTTCAGCAGGTCACACAGATCGACATGCGGGAATTTTCCCAGTGAAAACGTTGCCATTTAATCTACCTCTTTATCGTGAAACTCTTCACACGCCTGCAGCGTGTTTTGAATCAGTGTTGCGACGGTCATCGGTCCCACACCGCCCGGCACTGGCGTGATGTAGGAGGCGCGTGCTGATGCGCTCTCAAAATCAACGTCGCCCACCACTTTGCCGCTCTCAAGACGGTTGATCCCCACGTCGATGACAATCGCGCCGGGTTTAATCCAGTCACCCGGAATAAAGTTGGGTTTGCCCACCGCGACCACCAGCAGATCGGCGTGTTCGATGTGGTGACGCAGATCTTTAGTAAAACGGTGGGTGACGGTTGTGGTGCAACCCGCCAGCAGCAGTTCCATGCTCATCGGGCGACCGACGATGTTGGACGCGCCGACCACTACGGCATTCAGGCCGTAGGTATCGATGTTGTAGCGCTCCAGCAGCGTGATGATACCGCGCGGCGTGCAGGGACGCAGCGTGGGCGCGCGCTGACACAGGCGACCCACGTTGTAAGGGTGGAATCCATCGACATCTTTATCAGGGGTGATGCGCTCCAGCACCTTCACGTTATCGATGCCCGCTGGCAGCGGCAGCTGAACCAGGATGCCATCAATGTCGTCATCCTGGTTGAGCGTATCGATCAGCGCCAGCAGCTCATCTTCGCGGGTGGTGGCGGGCAGATCGTAAGAGCGCGAGTGGAATCCGACCTCTTCACAGGCACGGCGTTTGCTGGCTACATAGATTTGTGAGGCTGGGTTTTCACCCACCAGCACGACAGCCAGGCCCGGGGCGCGTTTTCCGGCCGCCAGGCGCTGCTTCACTTTTTCCGCAACCTCAACGCGCACCTGCTGCGCAATCGTTTTACCGTCAATAATTTTTGCTGCCATCAGAGAGGAAATCCACTGTGTTGTGTTGAATCGGGGAAGGGGGCTATTTTGTCAGAAGCGCGGGCTGCTGTCAGTCACAGTTTCAGCCGTGTATGCGCCTTCCGGCTTTTTCGTCGCGACGAGAGCCAGCCTGCATGCGTATGATATCGGCAGGACAACCCGGGGACGAAGTCATGATTTGGATAATACTTGCTACGCTGGCGGTGGTATTTGTCGCTGGATTTCAGCTGCTCACCGCTGGCTCACGCCACGCTGCCCAGCGGCTCAGCAAACGGCTGCGTCTGCCTCCGGTACAGGTGGAATCAATGATCGCTATGATGGGCAAAGAGGCGGCGAAAGAGTTTACCGACTATCTCAGCAGCGACAATGAAACGCATCTGCATAATGGCGCAGCGGTGCTGCTGATCTGGCAGGTATTGATTGTTGACGGCAGCGAAGAGAACAGCCAGCGCTGGCATGCGATTCTCAGGCATGCCGGTTTTCCACCGCTTATCAGCCGCCAGCAGCTGCTGCTCGCGCTGGGCTTTCTGCGACAGCTGGAGCCAGATAGCCGGGAGCTGCACACACTTCGTGAGCAATACAATGCGCATTTCACATCACAAGGGATTGAGCTGGAAGGAGAATTGACCGGCAGCAGTAAACTCGTGTCGCTCAGCGAATGGCGCAAGCGTCACTGACGCCAATTGGTCATTACAGCAGCACTTCGCAGCCGGGAAGCGGCAAAAACGTTGACGTACCCGCTTCCCGACGTATAATCCGTGCCATCTCCATGCGCCCTTAGCTCAGCTGGATAGAGCACCGGCCTTCTAAGCCGTAGGTCACAGGTTCGAATCCTGTAGGGCGTGCCAAATAAATTCAATGACTTATCCTTTTCCTCCGACTACCTGATTTTCCACATGGGACAGATGTGGGACACGACTGCCAAAAATCGCATCAATTTGCTGTGCATGCTCCGTTAAGTGGTTAGGTGCAAGGTAAGCGTATCGCTGTACCATTTCGATGCTTTCCCAGCCTCCCATTTCCTGCAGCGCTCACAGCGGAACGCCAGACTGGATTAATCAGTTCGCCCAGGTGTGCCTCAGGTCATGCAAATGGAAGTCTTCAATCCCTGCCGCTTTCAGACCGATATTCTGGGGTGATGTGAATCTTACAGGTTCGCATACTCCAGTATTTCTTCACCCATCAGCGTACAATCCACGTCCGAATAATACATAAAGCGCATACGGTATTTACCTTTATAGATATATCCCCAAATTTCAAGAGCGTCTAATTTTCGGGTGCCGCCTTGCGGATTCTTAATCTTTGCCAGCGGGGTAACTTTTTTATCAATAGAGATTCTGTCACCGTTATCCCGATAGAATGACAGCAGCTTTAATGTTTTTCATTGAGCAATCCCCATTTCCTTTTTAATACGATCCAACGCCAGATGCCTTTGAGTAAAGCCATTCAGGCCACCATTAACAAGCAGTGTAACGGCTTTCAAATCGTCTTTATCCGCACGTGGATTAACGAACCGTGAGACCCAGAACTCGCACGCTGTTCTGACTGCAATGTCCGGATAAACGGCAACGGAATCTGGATGATTGACCAAATCCTTATGTAGAATTTTGCCGTAGCGGTCATAATTTTCTCTGCCCGTAAGATGCAGCATCCTACGGCCAATATATTCAGGTCCGTCTCCCGGAAAGTTGTTGCCGACATTGCGGCCTGTTCTTGTATCTGGCTCTTTCAATGAGTGCAGGGAAACTGTCTGTTTCAACGCATGAAAAGGTTGATGAAAACTAAGTTTAATCCTGTGACGATAAAAGCTGAAAAAGAGGAAAATTATGCCTGTTTTATCTTTATTATTTCTCTTCAGCTTTTAATTTGCCATCTGGCGTTAAGGTGTATGTATGCTCATCTATATTAATATAGCTTTTACTATTAAGGCTTCCTCTAACAATAATTGCTATGCTGTTATAAACACATTTCTTATTCTCGCCATTACTATCATCAAAGCAGGTATAGTCATCAATTGAACCATCTCTGGTTCCTTTTGGTAATTGTTCATAACCGCCGAAATTCATGACGATAACTGTGTAATTATCGGGAGTGCTGATAATATGATATTTTTTCTGAAGTGAATCTTTATTTTTCAACCACCAGTTTAGTTTTCCTTCAGTAGTCATTGGTAGATGTTCGACAAAAACTGCACCATTATTAACTCTGACTATTTTGGCTGGCTTTG
>NZ_VHIZ01000035.1 GCF_006494375.1 Pantoea anthophila | reverse complement strand
TCAGAAGTGAAACGCCGTAGCGCCGATGGTAGTGTGGGGCCTCCCCATGCGAGAGTAGGGAACTGCCAGGCATTATATAAGTGAAGAAGCCCCGCACTGACGTGCGGGGCTTTTTTACGTCTGCTGTTTGCCAGTTTAAGCTGAAACATTTTCATTTTCTGCATGAAACCTCGACAACTCACCCCAATCAGGCTAATGTTGGGCATCCAGATGTCTAAACGTTTATACGGTTGTATGAGGTGAGCAGGTTATGCCAATCAGGGTTCCCGACGAATTACCGGCAGTAAATTTTTTGCGTGATGAAAATGTCTTTGTCATGACATCATCGCGCGCCAGTGTTCAGGAGATCCGTCCGCTTAAAGTGCTGGTACTGAATCTGATGCCGAAGAAGATCGAAACGGAAAATCAGTTTCTGCGTCTGCTGTCCAACTCACCCTTACAGATCGATATTCAGCTGCTGCGTATCGACAGCCGTGAGTCGCGCAACACCCCCAGCGAGCACCTCAACAACTTCTACTGCAATTTCGAAGATATTCAGCACGACAACTACGATGGCTTAATCGTGACAGGTGCGCCGCTCGGACTAGTTGATTTTAACGATGTCGCTTACTGGCCACAGATTCAGCGCGTGCTGCACTGGGCAAATGAGCATGTTACCTCGACCCTGTTTGTCTGCTGGGCAGTGCAGGCTGCGCTGAATATTCTCTATGGTATTCCGAAACAAACCCGACAGAACAAACTGTCTGGCGTCTATGAGCATCAGATACTGCATCCGCACGCGTTACTGACCCGGGGTTTTGATGATAACTTCCTGGCTCCGCACTCACGCTATGCTGATTTTCCTACCCAGCTGATCACGGATTACACCGATCTTGAGCTGTTTGCTGAATCGGAACAAACCGGTGCGTATCTGATGGCGAGCAGGGACAAGCGACTGGTCTTTGTTACCGGTCACCCGGAGTATGATGCCCTGACCCTGGCCGGTGAGTACCATCGCGATTATGAAGCGGGCGTGAAACCGGAGATTCCTTATAACTATTTCCCGCAGAATAATCCGGCGCTGCCACCGCGGGCCACCTGGCGCAGCCACGGCAATCTGCTGTTTTCGAACTGGCTCAACTACTACGTCTATCAGATCACGCCGTTCGATCTGCGTCACATGAATCCGACGCTGGAATAGTCCCGCTTAATCTTCAACTGAACCGTGTTAGCCGATGGCAGCACGGTTTTTTTTCGCCTGTAAAAAGCCAGATGAAAAGCATTCCTTTAAAAAATAAAACTTTAATCCGTTCTGAAACAGAGGGATATCGCCGTTTAAATATAAAAATGGAAATAGTTTTTGATTTAAGAAAATAAATGCTTATGCTCTGGATCTGTAGCTCACAAAACAAACAGCGAGTGGATCCGCTGCATTCGATCTTTTGAATACAGGAGAGCGCCAGCATGACAGATTCCGTGATCAGCCATACCCTGACCTTCAGCCAGCCCCTGAACCAGGGAGCAGAGAGCCTGTTTACCTCTGAAGCCATCTCGTTTTTAGCGGCTCTGGTGACACGCTTTGCGCCGCAACGCGAAGCACTGTTACTCGACCGTCAGCGGCGACAACAACGCTATGACCATGGCACGCTGCCAGACTTCGATATGGAAACCGCTTCCATAAGAGAAAGTGAATGGCATATTCGATCCATTCCGGCCGATTTAGCGGATCGCCGGGTGGAGATCACCGGGCCGCCCGATCGGAAAATGGTGATCAACGCGCTGAATGCTGACGTGAACGTCTTTATGGCTGACTTTGAAGATTCGCTTTCCCCGGCGTGGTCAAAACTAATTGACGGTCAGCTGACGCTGCGCGAGGCGGTGCAGGGGACGCTGAGTTACACCAGCGACAAGGGCAAAATCTATCAGTTGAACGCCCACCCGGCGGTGCTGATGTGCCGGGTGCGCGGTCTGCATCTGTCAGAAAAACATGTCAGCTGGCAGGGTAAGGCGATTCCGGGCGGCCTGTTCGATTTCGCTCTCTACTTTTTCCACAACGTTCGCGCTTTACTGGCGAAAGGCAGCGGCCCTTACTTCTATCTGCCGAAAACCGAAAGCTGGCAGGAGGTCGCCTGGTGGCGTGAGATCTTTCGTTTCAGCGAGGATCAGTTCGATCTGCCGCGCGGAACGATCAAAGCGACGGTGCTGATCGAGACCCTGCCTGCGGTCTTCCAGATGGATGAGATCCTGTGGAATCTGCGCGATCACATCGTCGGCCTGAACTGCGGTCGCTGGGATTACATCTTCAGCTATATCAAAACCCTGCAACAGCATCCGGATCGGATATTGCCGGATCGCCAGTCGGTGACCATGTCGCAGCCATTCCTGGATGCCTATTCGCGACTGCTGATTAAAACCTGTCATCGCCGGGGGGCATTTGCGATGGGGGGCATGTCGGCCCTCATTCCCCACAAAGATCCGGCGCGCAATGCCTGGGTATTGCAACGCGTAACGGAAGATAAGCAGCGTGAGGCGGGCAATGGGCACGACGGCACCTGGATAGCGCATCCTGGCCTGGCAGAGAGTGCGATGGCCGTCTTCAATGCCGCTCTCGGCGATCGGCCTAATCAGCTGCATGTCATGCGTGAAGCGGACGCCCCGATCACGGCAGAGCAGTTACTTGCGCCCTGTGAAGGGCAACGCACCGAGGCGGGTATGCGTGCCAACATTCGCGTCGCGCTGCAATACCTTGAGGCCTGGATTAGCGGTAACGGCTGTGTGCCGATTGATGGACTGATGGAGGATGCCGCTACGGCGGAGATTGCGCGCACCTCTATCTGGCAGTGGATTCGCCACCAGCAAATCCTGGACAGCGGCCAGCCGGTCACCGCTGAACTGTTTCTGCGCTGGCTGAACGAAGAGCTGCATCTGCTGCAAAACACGCTGGGTGAATCCCGTTTCAGCGGCGGTCGCTACCACGACGCGGCGCAGCTGATGGCGCAGATCACCACCGAACGCGAACTGGTTTCCTTTCTTACCCTGCCAGGCTACCGCCTGATCCCCTGAACAGAGGAGCTATTGCCATGACACGCACTCAACAAATCGAGCAACTTGAACAGGATTGGCAGACCGCACGCTGGCATGGGATTACCCGCCCATACAGCGCAGCAGAGGTGGTTAATCTGCGCGGCTCATTACAACCCGCCTGTACGCTGGCGGAGCGCGGTGCAGAGAAACTCTGGGCACTGCTGAACGGCAAGGCAAAGAAGGGCTACATCAACAGTCTGGGCGCGCTGAGCGGCGGTCAGGCCCTTCAGCAGGCGAAAGCGGGCATTGAAGCGATCTATCTCTCTGGCTGGCAGGTGGCGGCAGATGCCAACGTTGCCGGGCAGATGTATCCCGACCAGTCGCTCTATCCGGTCAACTCAGTGCCGGAGGTCGTGACGCGCATCAATCAGACCTTTCAGCGTGCCGATCAGATTCAGTGGTCTGCGGGTATAGAAGCGGGTGACAGCCGGTACACCGATTTCTTTCTGCCGATTGTTGCCGATGCGGAAGCGGGTTTTGGCGGCGTGCTGAACGCATTTGAACTGATGAAGGCGATGATTCAGGCGGGTGCCGCGGCGGTTCACTTCGAGGATCAGCTGGCTGCGGTGAAAAAATGCGGCCATATGGGCGGTAAGGTGCTGGTGCCGACTCAGGAGGCGATACAGAAACTGGTGGCAGCCCGGCTGGCCGCCGATGTGATGGGAGTACCCACCCTGCTGCTGGCCCGCACCGATGCCGATGCCGCTGACCTGATCACTTCAGATTGCGATGAATATGACCGTCCCTTTATCCGGGGCGACCGGACGGCAGAAGGGTTCTTTCGCACCCATGCGGGGATAGAACAGGCGATCAGTCGCGGTCTGGCCTATGCACCCTATGCTGACATCCTGTGGTGTGAAACCTCGACGCCGGACCTGGCGATGGCGCAGCGCTTTGCCGACGCCATCCATGCGCGCTTTCCCGGTAAGCTGCTGGCCTACAACTGTTCGCCGTCATTCAACTGGAAGAAGAATCTCGACGACAGCACCATCGCGACGTTTCAGCAGTCGCTCAGCGACATGGGTTATCGCTTCCAGTTCATCACGCTGGCAGGCATTCACAGCATGTGGTTCAACATGTTCGATCTGGCCCATGCCTATGCTCAGGGCGAAGGAATGCGTCACTATGTTGAAAAGGTTCAGCAACCTGAGTTTGCGGCGCGCGATCGCGGTTACAGCTTCTCGTCGCATCAGCAGGAGGTGGGCACCGGCTATTTCGATCAGGTCACCACCACCATTCAGGGCGGTAAATCATCGGTCACGGCGCTGACCGGTTCGACCGAAGAGCATCAGTTCTGACGCGCTTTCCTGACGGATCTCCCGCCCGCATGCTGCGGGCGGGCCTTTGCCGGAGCTGATTATGCCGCCACGTGAATCTTTAATCGCCCACACGATTTTGCAGGGGTCAGATGCGCAGTATGGCCGCTTTCTGGATATCACCGCCGGGGCGCAGCAGCGGTTTGAACAGGCGGAGTGGCAGGCGGTGCAGCACGCCATGAAGGCTCGCATCCACCTCTACGACCATCATGTCTCTCTGGTTGCTGACCAGCTGCGGGTGCTGAACGGCGCGGCAGACTGGGATCAGGCATTCTGGCTGCGGATCAAGGAACACTATCAGAGCCTGCTTCCCGGCTACCCGCGGCATGAGATTGCCGAAAGCTTTTTTAACTCCGTCTACTGCCGGTTACATGGCCATGCCGATCTGCAGCCGGAGCGCCTGTTTATCTTCAGCTCTCAATCCCAGGCTACGCCGGTCACCCCTTTACGGCCCCTGTCGCGACGTTATCTGCCGGACAGAGGCTGGCGGGCCGTGGTGGATCAGGCTCTGGCCGATTTACCGCTGACCCTGCCGTGGCAGCATCGCGCCCGGGATGTCGGCTGGATTGTCCGTCACCTGACGTCGCACTTTGCCGGTCTGGATCAGGGCTGGCTTGAGGTCAACAGTGAGCTTTTTTATCGCAACAAAACCGCGTGGCTGGTGGCGCGCCTGCATCTGCCGGACGGCATCGCTCCCTGTCTGCTGCCGATTCAGCGCACTGACGCCGGCGAACTCTGGATAGACACCTGTCTCACCGATGTGAATGACGCCAGCATTGTCTTTGGGTTCGCCCGCGCCTGTTTCATGGTCTATGCCCCGGTGCCTGCTGCGCTGGTCGCCTGGCTGCAACCGATTCTGCCGGGCAAAACCCTGGCGGAACGGTACAGGGCGATTGGCTGCCAGAAACATGGCAAAACGGAAAGCTACCGTGAATATCTTCAGGCGCTGGCAGAGAGTGATGCGGCCTTTGAGATCGCGCCTGGCGTGCGCGGCATGGTGATGCTGGTTTTCACGCTGCCGGGGTTTGATCGGGTGTTTAAGGTGATTAAGGATCGCTTCGCGCCACAGAAAGAGGTGACGGAAGCGCAGGTGCGCGCCTGTTATCAGCAGGTCAAAGAGCATGATCGCGTGGGACGTATGGCCGATACGCAGGAGTTTGAGCAGTTTGCGCTGCCGCTGGCGCGCTTCTCACCGGCGCTGCTGGCTGAGCTGAACGCCTGTGCAGCAGAAAAAGTGGAGATCCAGGGCGACCGTCTGATTATTCGTCATCTGTGGCTGGAGCGACGGATGCAGCCGCTTAATCTCTATCTGGCGCAGGCCAGCGCGGCAGAGCGGCATCATGCGATCGAGGAGTATGGCAATGCCATCCGGCAGCTGGCGGCCGCCAATATCTTTCCCGGCGATATGCTGTTTAAAAACTTCGGCATCACCCGTCATGGCCGGGTCATTTTTTATGACTACGATGAGATCCGCCCGATGCTCGAACTGAACTTCCGGGAGGTGCCGCGCGCGCGTTATGAGGAAGATGAACTCAGCGCAGAGCCCTGGTACAGCGTCGGGCCGGACGATGTGTTTCCGGAGACTTTCCGCTATGCGTTATGCAGCGAAGCCGCGACCGGCGCCTTGCTGCTGCAACTGCATCCGGAGCTTTTTGACCCCGGCTGGTGGCGCGCTCAGCAGCAGCGCATCGCTCAGGGCCATGTGGAAGAGGTGATTGCCTGGCGGCAGACGCAGCGTTTCAGCGTCTGCTACGCGGCAGAAACCGTTAACGACCGCTGTACGCCAGCGTAACCTGTCGCGCCTCGCGGATGACCAGCGCGCCGAGTTCAGTAATGCGGTCATCCGTCATGCGGGCAATCGGCCCGGAGATGGAGAGCGCCGCAAAGGCGTCGCCATGTTCGTCATAGATGGGGGCGGCGACACAGCGCAGACCCAGCGCATGCTCTTCATCGTCAAAGGAAAAGCCCGCTTTGCGCACCTGTGCCAGATTCTCTTTCAGGCTCTGCGGCGACATCAGCGTCTTCGCGGTGTAGTAGTGCAAGCCCTTCTGATGCAACAGCGCCGTGACCTGCTCATCGCCCAGATGTGCCAGGAACGCTTTGCCGGCACCGGAGGCGTGCATCGGCAGCTTGCCGCCAATCGGCGCAGACATCCGCATCAGCTGCGTGCACTGCACCTGATCGATGATCACTGCCTGATGATCGCTGAGATCCAGTACCGCCAGATTGACCGTCTCGCCGGACTGCTCCATCAGCCTGCGCAGCACCGGGTGCACCAGCGCCAGCAGGTTACGGCTTTGCAGAAAACTGCTGCCGACCACAAAGGCGTGTGCGCCGATAGTCCACAGACCCAGGTCGCCCACCTGACGGACAAAACCCTGCTGCTGCATGGTGCTGAGCAGGCGATGGGTGGTGGAGTTTGGCAGGCCCGCCTGCTGGGCCAGTTCGGTCAGCGCCACGCTGCCGTGTGAATCGGCAATCAGCTCCAGCAGGGTCAGGCCGCGCGTCAGCGACTGGACCTGACCGCCCGCTGGTGCGGCGACAGGCGTGCTACGGGGTTTTTTGCCGCGCTTAGCGGGAACCGGCGTTGCCATGGGAAACTCCTCTTTTGCATTGTGGAAATCATTTTCGTTTTAATCGTGACGTTTGCAAACGCTGCTTTTCTGGTCAGACCTCTCAGCCCGCGATCGTTATCCGTCCCGGATAAGGTGACTTTGTCGCCAGTTAAGCTTGTGCCAGAATGAAAAACAGGCTTTTTCGCCAGCAAACTGACGTGAGTGGGGCAACGGTGAGCACGAAAATCGACGCGTTATATCAGCAGCTCGCACAACGCATTATGGTGCTGGACGGTGCCATGGGCACCCTGATCCAGCGCTACCGGCTGGAGGAGGCGGATTTTCGCGGCAGCCGCTTCGCAGAGTGGCCCTGCGATCTTAAAGGCAACAACGATCTGCTGGTGCTGAGTCAGCCGGCGGTGATCCGCGAGATCCACGACGCCTATCTGGCCGCAGGCGCTGACATCCTCGAAACCAACACCTTCAATGCCACGTCGATTGCGATGGCAGATTACCGCATGGAAAGCCTCTCGGCAGAAATCAACCGTGAAGCGGCCCGGCTGGCACGATCCTGCGCCGATGCATGGACGGCAAAAACGCCGGATCGCCCGCGCTTTGTGGCGGGCGTGCTGGGCCCGACTAACCGCACCTGCTCTATCTCGCCCGATGTAAACGATCCCGCCTTCCGCAACGTCACCTTCAGTCAGCTGGTGGACGCGTACCGGGAGTCGACCCGCGCGCTGGTGGAGGGCGGTGTTGACCTCATCATGATTGAGACGGTGTTTGACACGCTGAATGCGAAAGCCGCGGTCTATGCGGTGCAGAGCGAGATGGAGGCGCTGGGCGTGACGCTGCCGCTGATGATCTCCGGGACGATTACCGATGCCTCCGGGCGGACGCTCTCCGGCCAGACCACCGAAGCCTTTTATAACGCTCTGCGTCATGCAGAACCCCTCTCTTTTGGCCTGAACTGTGCGCTCGGCCCGGATGAGCTGCGTCAGTATGTGGCGGAGCTGTCGCGCATCGCTGAGGGCTACGTCAGCGCGCACCCCAACGCGGGTCTGCCCAATGCGTTTGGCGAATATGATCTCGATGCGGAAGTGATGGCCCGGCAGATGGGGGAATGGGCCCGTGCCGGCTTCCTGAATATTATTGGCGGCTGCTGCGGCACGACGCCGCAGCATATTGCCGCCATGGCCGCCGCTGTTGAAGGCGTCGCACCGCGGAAGCCACCGGCTATTCCGGTGGCCTGTCGTCTCTCCGGTCTGGAGCCGCTTAACATCAGCGCCGAATCACTGTTTGTGAACGTCGGGGAGCGCACCAACGTCACCGGCTCGGCAAAATTTAAAAGACTGATTAAAGAAGAGAAATATCACGAGGCGCTGGACGTCGCGTTGCAGCAGGTGCAGAGCGGCGCGCAGATTATCGACATCAATATGGATGAAGGGATGCTCGACGCTGAAGCGGCGATGGTGCGTTTTCTGAATCTGATTGCGGGCGAACCCGATATCGCCCGCGTGCCGGTGATGATCGACTCTTCGAAATGGGCAGTGATTGAAAAAGGGTTACAGTGCATTCAGGGCAAAGGGATCGTTAACTCGATTTCGATGAAGGAGGGCGAGGCGGCCTTTATCCATCATGCCCGTCAGGTGCGGCGCTACGGCGCTGCCATGGTGGTGATGGCCTTTGATGAAGTGGGGCAGGCGGATACCCGCGCCCGTAAGATCGCGATCTGCCGCCGGGCTTATCAGATCCTCACACAGGAAGTCGGTTTCCCGCCGGAAGATATCATCTTTGACCCCAATATCTTTGCCGTGGCGACCGGCATAGAGGAGCACAACAACTACGCGATGGACTTTATCGGGGCGTGCGAAGATATCCGGCGTGAACTGCCCCATGCGATGATCTCGGGCGGCGTCTCCAACGTCTCATTTTCTTTTCGCGGCAACGAACCGGTTCGCGAAGCGATCCACGCCGTGTTCCTCTATCACGCTATCCGCAACGGCATGGGGATGGGGATTGTCAACGCTGGCCAGCTGGCTATCTATGACGATCTGCCCGCTGAACTGCGTGATGCCGTCGAAGATGTGATCCTCAACCGGCGCGAAGAGGGCACCGAGCGGCTGCTGGCGCTGGCGGAAACGTATCGTGGTGGCAAAAGTGACGGCGCGCAGGAGAAACAGCTGGCGGAGTGGCGTGGCTGGGCGGTAGCTAAGCGGCTGGAATATTCACTGGTTAAAGGAATAACGGAGTTTATTGAGCAGGACACCGAAGAGGCGCGCCAGCAGGTGTCCCGCCCGATAGAGGTTATTGAAGGGCCGCTGATGGCGGGCATGAATGTGGTCGGCGACCTGTTCGGCGAAGGCAAAATGTTTTTGCCGCAGGTGGTGAAATCGGCACGCGTCATGAAACAGGCGGTGGCGTATCTGGAACCCTTTATCGAGGCCAGCAAAGAGGCCGGGCGCAGCAACGGCAAAATCGTGCTGGCCACGGTGAAAGGGGATGTGCATGACATCGGCAAGAATATTGTTGGCGTGGTGCTGCAGTGCAATAACTACGAAATTATCGACCTGGGCGTGATGGTGCCAGGGGAGAAGATCCTGAAAACCGCGCGGGAAGTCGATGCGGATATCATCGGCTTGTCGGGCCTGATCACGCCGTCGCTGGATGAGATGGTTAACATGGCGAAGGAGATGGAGCGTCAGGGCTTTACGCTGCCGCTGCTGATAGGCGGCGCGACTACTTCAAAGGCGCATACCGCCGTCAAAATCGAGCAGCACTACAGCGGTCCGACGGTTTACGTGCAGAACGCTTCACGCACCGTCGGCGTGGTGTCATCGTTGCTCTCCGACACGCTGAAAGCCGATTTTATTGCCCGGACCCGACGGGAGTATGAAACCGTGCGCATCCAGCACGCACGCAAAAAACCGCGCACGCCGCCGGTGTCGCTGCAGGCCGCGCGCGATAACGCCAGCCTGATCGCGTGGGAAAATTACACGCCACCGGTGCCACATCGCCCCGGCGTCAGTCAGGTTGAGGCCAGTATCGACACGCTGCGCCACTATATCGACTGGACGCCGTTCTTTATGACCTGGTCGCTGGCGGGCAAATATCCCCGCATTCTGGAAGATGAGGTGGTGGGTGAAGAGGCACAGCGTCTGTTTGCCGATGCCAGTGCGATGCTTGACAGGCTAAGTGAGCAGTCGCTGCTGACACCACGGGGCGTGGTCGGTATTTTCCCGGCTAACCGGGTCGGTGACGATATCCATCTCTATAGCGATGAGCGGCGCGATGAAGTTTTGTGTGTGAGTCATCACTTACGTCAGCAGACAGAGAAAGCCGACTTTGCAAACTACTGCCTGGCCGATTTCGTGGCACCCAAATCAACGGGAAAAGCGGATTATCTTGGCGCTTTCGCGGTGACCGGCGGGCTGGAAGAGGATGCGCTGGCGGCGGCGTATGACCTGCAGCATGACGACTACAACAAGATTATGGTGAAGGCGCTGGCGGACCGTCTGGCGGAGGCGTTTGCCGAATATCTGCATGAGCGGGTGCGTAAGGTGATCTGGGGCTTCGCCCCCAATGAAAATCTCAGCAATGACGAGCTGATTCGCGAGCGTTATCAGGGGATACGACCGGCGCCAGGCTATCCGGCCTGCCCGGATCACACCGAAAAAGCGGCCATCTGGACGCTGCTGGGGGTGGAAGAACAGATCGGCATGACGCTCACCGAATCCTATGCCATGTGGCCGGGCGCCGCCGTCGCTGGCTGGTACTTCAGCCATCCTGACAGTCGATATTTCGCCGTGGCGCAGATCCAGCGTGACCAGGTGGAGGATTATGCGGCCCGCAAAAGCATGTCGGTCAGCGAAGTGGAACGCTGGCTGGCACCGCATCTTGGCTACGACGAGGAGTAAAAAAGCGGGCTGAAGGCCGTTTCAGACAGCTGGAAATTTAAATCCGGGCGAATCTTACTGCAATGAATAAGCTCAATGCGCAGGGAACCCGGTCAGAAGAGGAAAGCGTCCCGCGCCAGGGACGGCGCGGGACGAGCGGCCAGGGATTGGCATTAGCGCCTTTCCGATCTGACCGGGTTTCCTGTGCGTGCACCCGCTTACCGCAGAGCAGGCTCAGGGAGCATACGCCTTGCGCAAAGTCGCCTTAACGCCATCCCTGGCAGGCTCAGCGCGGGCCATCCCTGGCCCGCTATGCTTTGCTTCAGGCGTATGCTCCCATCGCTTTACGTCCGGCCGCCGTCTGAACGAGGCCGCCTCTGCTTAGTTAAAGCGCGCGTCGCGATCGGAGGTCAGATCATACAGCTGGTATTTACGACCCAGCATCTGACCGCCATCGCGCGTCAGCGGCACCCAGTTAACCTGCGCGCGACCGCGTGTTGGCGTCACGGTGAACAGATCCATCGGCACGGAGATATAGAAGCCTTTGGTGAAATCACCCTCGCCATACTCTTCCGAGGAGACGTTGGTTTTCGTGGCATACACTCCCACCATCACGCCGCTGTCAAAGCGCTTGGACACATCAACCGTCACGCCTTTATCTTTCGCCAGATACTGACCGACGCTGGCTTTCACCAGCACATCCTGCATAAACCACGGACGCCAGTAGCCGGTCAGGTTGCCGGTTGAGGCTTTATAGCGGTTGAACTGCATCATGTTGTCCCAGTCACGCTGCCGGACGTAGTTGGCATCGACGCCCACCGCCCAGTTCGCATCAACCGGACGATAGAGCACCTCGCCGCCCACGCCGCCATACATCGTCTCCAGATAACCGCCGTAGACCTGACCATAGAAGCCGTTACCAAGGTGGCCCATATAGTTGGCCTGCAGATCGTTAACGTAGACGTTATTCTCGACGTAGTCGCGGATATGGGTACGCACGCGCGGCAGCGATGAGTCGGCCGGTGCGCCGTTATAGTTGAACTTATCGTAGTTGTTGGCGAGGTTGCCAAACAGACTGCCCCCCACCAGCAGGTGGTCGGTCAGCCAGTAATCGACGTTACCCATCACGCCGACCTGATACATGTAGAAACTCTCCGGGCCGCCCACCGACTGATTCAGCACCGGTGACAGGCTGTAATTCAGGCGATCTTTGCGGATAAACATCCCCTGCTCAGTAGTGCCCGGATCGACCGGATCTTTGCGCGTCTGCTGCAGCGGCTGCTCATGGCCCAGCGGATAGCCTTGCAGATCGTTACGCAGGCTGGCGACCTGCGTTTCCGTGGTGACCTGCGGCATATTAAAGCGCGACTCGGTGACATTGATGGTGTCGATGCCGTCCGGCAGATGATTCATGATGATGCGGTTAGCACGATCGACGCCTTCGCGGGTATCGCGATATTTGGTCTGCTCACCGGAGACATAGAGCGTATGCCCCTGTGTCTGAATACGCGGGCCATCGAGACCGGCGTTATATTTCAGGTCGGTAAGCTGATTCCCCACCACGGTCGGCTCCAGCAGACGCGGCTGTGGCTGAGGATTGTAGGCGGGCTTCTCGCTGTCGATGTGCGCCTGGCGCAGATCGTTAAAGTTCGTGCGCAGGGTAACACCAAACATAAAGGTGTTGCCGCGTTCGTAGCTGGCGTTGATATCCGCCCAGTCGGTCACACGGTAAATCGCCCCGACGTTCAGCTTGCTGCGCTGCTCCAGACGGCCAGCAAAGTCATTCTGATAGTCGTTCCCCTCATACTCCATTTTAAGGCGCAGCGGCTGCCAGGGGGTCTGATACTCAATACCGCCAAACAGCGCTGTCGGACCGTGGAACATCTGCGAGCCGTTGATGGAACCCGCTTCGCCAACCCGTGGACGCTGACAGTAGCTGTCGCTGTAGGAACAGAAGGGGTTCTTCACCGTGCCGCTGTTGCCGAGATAGCCCCAGCCGAGACCGAACGTAAAGTCGAACGGCCCCCAGGCCTTGGTCGCCACCAGATATTCGCTGTCGAACAGGCCCGTGCCGCCGAGATCGCGGGTGCCGACCGCC
>NZ_VHIZ01000034.1 GCF_006494375.1 Pantoea anthophila | reverse complement strand
TATTAGTGAAGCATTCACCCCGCCAAATCCGAATCCATTTATGAGAACATTTTTTAAGGGTGTTTCTTTCGGTGTGTTTGTTATGATATTTAGTCCATCAGTACTATCGTCCAAATCATCAATATTTATTGAAGGGGGAGCAATTCCATCATTAATTGCTTTAATAGAAAATATTGTTGCAGCTGCTCCGGCTGCGCCTAACATATGACCAGTAGAAGATTTGGTAGATGATATATAAGTTTTTGAGCTACTAAATACACTTTTTATAGCTGCAATTTCAGCTCTATCGCCGACAAAAGTTGATGTTGAATGAGCGTTAATATAATCAATATCTTCTGCTTTTAAATGAGCATCATTAAGTGCTCTCTGCATCGATCTAGCTGCACCGGAGCCATCTTCAGGACCAGAAGTTATATGCCAAGCGTCTGAAGTTGTTCCATAACCTATTATTTCAGCCAGAATTTTTGCGTTTCGCTTTAAAGCATTATCTAGATCTTCTAGTATCAATATGCCTGCTCCTTCACTCATAACGAAACCATCCCGTTGTGAATCGAATGGCCGAGAAGCACATTCAGGGGCATCATTATAATTTGTAGTTAAAGCCCTAGCTGCGTGGAACCCTCCTAATGAAACATTATTAATACACGATTCACTGCCACCAACTAGCGCGATATTAGCGTATCCTGATTGAATAGCTCTGAAACCATCACCAATTGCTTGTATACTTGCCGCACACGCAGAAACTGGTGCTCCAATCATTCCTTTAAAGCCATATTTTATTGAAATCTGTCCTGCTGCAAGGTTTGCTATGAAAGATGGGATCGTAAATGGAGATAACTTTCTACTCCCTTTTGTAGCAACAGTATTTACGGCATTAGTAATCGAATGGAAACCACCAATACCAGTAGCAACAATAGTTGCGATATCTAGTTTTTCATCATCGCTTAAAGGTAAAAGATTTGCATCATTTATTGCTTCCTCCGCAGCAACAAGAGCGAGCTGAATAAATCGATCTGCCTTTTTTTGCTCTTTTAAGGGAATGTAACGATTCATATCTAATCCACCTATGGGGTCGTCTTCATAGGATGGAATAATTCCTGCAATGCTGACCGGACAATCACCATAACTCTCTGGGGGTAATCTTTTTACGCCTGAAAGCCCCTTGAGTAATCTTTCCCACGAGACCGTGCTATTTGCAGCAAGTGGTGATACCAATCCAACACCAGTAACAAC
>NZ_VHIZ01000033.1 GCF_006494375.1 Pantoea anthophila | reverse complement strand
CCAAAGCAATGAAAAAACAGAAATTCTTTTATCAAGTGGTGAAGAAGGTAAATCAGTATTGTGGCTAAACCCTGAAGCTGAATTGAACCTAAATCAGAATTGAAATTTCCTGGCTTTTTATTCATGTTTACATGAATTGCGTTAAAGGCGCCTAGATATAAATAAAAAAAAGCCCTCCAGGTGGAGGGCTTCTGAGCTTATAAAATGATTAATTTTCTAACCACTCAGTGTGGAATACACCGTCTTTATCAATGCGTTTATAGGTATGCGCACCGAAGTAGTCACGCTGCGCCTGAATCAGGTTAGCAGGCAGGACTTCTGAACGATAACTGTCGTAGTAAGCAATCGCTGCAGAGAAGGTCGGCGTCGGGATACCGTTCTGGATGGCGTAAGAAACGACGTCACGCAGTGCCTGCTGATATTGATCCGCGATATCTTTGAAATAAGGCGCCAGCAGCAGGTTAGCAATACCCGCGTCTGCTTCATAAGCATCGGTGATCTTCTGCAGGAACTGGGCACGAATGATGCAGCCAGCACGGAAAATCTTCGCGATTTCTCCGTAGTGCAGATCCCAGTTGTTCTCTTCTGATGCCGCACGCAGCTGTGAGAAGCCCTGGGCATAAGAGACGATTTTACCCAGGTACAGAGCACGACGAACTTTCTCGATAAACTCAGCTTTATCGCCGGTGAAGGCCTGCGCCTGTGGACCGCTCAGGACTTTAGACGCCGCGACACGCTGGGTTTTCAGCGAAGAAAGATAACGCGCGAAGACAGACTCGGTGATCAGGGACAGAGGTTCGCCGAGATCCAGCGAGCTCTGGCTGGTCCACTTACCGGTGCCTTTGTTCGCTGCTTCATCCAGAATCACATCAACAAGGTATTTACCGTCTTCATCTTTCTTGGTGAAAATATCTTTGGTGATGTCGATCAGGTAGCTGCTCAGCTCGCCGTTGTTCCAGTCGGTGAAGGTTTCAGCCAGCTCTTCATTGTTAAGACCCAGCGCACCTTTCAGCAGTGCGTAAGCTTCAGCAATCAGCTGCATGTCGCCATATTCGATGCCGTTGTGAACCATCTTCACATAGTGACCCGCGCCATTAGGACCGATGTAAGCCACACAGGCTTCGCCATCTTCGGCACGTGCTGCAATCTTATCCAGGATTGGCGCAACCAGCTCATACGCTTCTTTCTGGCCACCAGGCATGATAGATGGGCCTTTCAGTGCGCCCTCTTCCCCACCGGAAACTCCGGTACCGATGAAGTTGAAGCCCTGGTCAGACAGCTCTTTGTTACGACGGATAGTATCTTTGTAGAAGGTGTTACCACCATCAATCAGAATGTCGCCTTTATCCAGGTGTGGAGTCAGAGAGGCGATAGTCTTATCGGTCGCTTCACCCGCCTGAACCATCAGCAGGATACGACGAGGTTTTTCCAGCGATTCGACAAACTCTTCAACGGTGTAAAAAGGAGCAAGTTTCTTGCCCGGGTTCTCAGCGATGACTTCATCAGTCTTTTCGCGTGAACGGTTGAAGATTGAAACAGTGTAACCGCGGCTCTCAATGTTAAGAGCCAAGTTGCGGCCCATCACTGCCATACCTACAACGCCGATTTGTTGCTTAGACATTAGTTACTCCTGTCAGGTGTGAATTCCAACTCGAAAGGTGGATTGTTAGTTGAGCCATGTTAACTCAGCATAAATATAAGTGCACAGCAGAATTAGCAATTAAATATACAGAAAAATCAGAATGCGCATTAAGTAACAAAAAATTGAGTCAACCTGCTCAATATTTCGGCACCGGAATTAACTGCGCATAAGTGAAGTTAATCTTCCTAATCCTTCAGTTAATGAGACTGATGGCGCCCAACCAAGGTGATTTTTCGCTCGCTCTACTGATAAAATATTACTTGGAACATCTACATTTCTCGATTCAGAATAGGTGACAATTGATTTGCTTGAGGTCAATTCAAAGAGCAAGTCAATTAATTCATTCAATGATGTGCCTGTAGAACTTCCAATATTGAACACTTTTTCATGGCCGCTATAACTAAGCGCTGCGGAGAAGGCAGTCGCAACATCATCAATATAAACATAATCTCTGACTACCGAGCCATCACCCCATATTTCCAGGGGAGCGTTCTGCAGCATTTTATGTAAGAAAATACCTACTGCACCCTGTGGCCTATTAATATTCTGTCCCGGTCCGTAAGGGTTACTAAGTCTAAGTGAAATGCTCTGTAAACCGTAAAGATCACTATATAAACTAAGATATTTCTCAACCGTCAACTTCATGATTCCGTAAGAACACCTAGGGTCCAATAAAGAGTGCTCATCGATATTGTCATCATGTTTTCCGTAAATAGTACCGCCAGAGGAAGCAAAAATAATCTTTTTACATGTCGTCGACTGCTTCATTGCCTCTAACAAATGAATTACCGGAACAAGATTCTCAAGGATATCTCGTTCAACGTTTTCATTTGAAGGTTGCGGTAATAAAGTTGAAACCAGGTAGATAACAGCATCAACATCAGATATCAGAGACGTGAAATCACATTTAATGACATCAACTTGACTATATCGGCTATAAAAGGCGTGTAAAGCCGAGTCAGCTTTATCAGCAGCAATCACGAAATATCCATCGGCCATAAGTTGGCGGCATATATTCTGACCAATGAACCCATTGGCTCCAAGTACAAGTACTTTTTTCACTCTGCCAGCCTCTTTAAAATGTTTACCAACTTCAATCCTTCATCTTCCCAGCTTGTACTGTTAGCAAACTCAATACCATTCTTGCGTAACTGTGCAATCTTGTCGGAGTCATGCAACAGCTCACCTATTTTGTCAGCCATCTCTACAGGATCACTACTGGTAAGCTGAGCATTGTTATTATTCAAAAGCCATTCGACGTTAGGACCTTCATTTGAAACAACGACACATCCACACGCCATAATTTCAAGAGGTAATAATGAAAGATTCGTGTAAGAAAGAACTAATGCGAGATCGCATTTTGAATATACATCAGGTAACTCCTCAAGGGATAGCAAACCTGCATTAAGGAAAGGATGATCGAATTTGAAATCATTCATATCCCAACCGGCAAATATAAATTCAACGGCAGGATTTTGCGTAGCGACCCTATCGAGAGCGATAAGAGCCGTTTCCAAACCTCGCCGAATGGTAGGTGGGCGAAAGTAACAAAAAACTCTTTTTTTGCCATCACCAAGTACAGGGTGAGGAAAGTAGAGTTCTCGATCATATGAAAAACCTATTTCATGAGTCTTCATTCCATAATCATGGTTAAGTTTACTGGCTAACCAATTCCCAGCGCATACACCTGTAAAGCCAAACTTATATGTTTGTTCGGCAAATGCATATTCACTTCCGCCAGCATAAAAAGAGGGCTCAAAATCCTGGACAAAATATAGTTTGTGCAGTGTACGTTTGAATGCTCGAAGATAATAAGCCGTTGTCCAGCCTGTAGCGAAACTAAACTCAGCTTCAGGTAATGATTCTATGCCAAAAAAAACCTCAGCATCCATTTTAAAAAAATGTTCACTGATCAAAGCCTTTGCTTTTTCGGGTGATGAATGACGATGAGAACCAACAAGACAGATATTATTTTTGTATCCATTACGCTCTAACATTGTAATGAAACGAAAAATATTAAGGTGTCCACCTGAACCAACACCAAAATCAGGGATAAGCCAATTGATGGTGTTTTTGGCAGCGTAGCTATTAAGTGCATCAGCTACTCCCACATCTTGAAAAGTTATAAATTCATAAAATCCAATAACATCTCTTTTGTTGAATATATTTATAGCACTGGATAGCGGAACACCATTGATAGTTGTATCTTTACTTTTTAATTTACGATATACGCGAGTTAAAACGCCACGAACACCCTCATCTTTATGAACTCTGGCAACCATTGATAAAATCGTTCTGATTGTCATATTACTTCCTTTTAATAGAGTTATCGAGCGAAACTAAGCGAAATATAGTTTTATTGTTAGTGAAGTTATTACCCAGATAATATCCAGATTGCTTCAAAAAATGCATAGCAATGATGTTTAATGTCGATTTAAGACTGCTATGATATAAAACACTCTTTAAATATTTAACATCACGACGCGAGCAAGCTTGAGTCTGATAAAATACATTCAAAATACTCGGGCAAATATTATAATCAAATAGCTTTTTTAGCGCTCGCGATTCGTCATAAGATCGACGAAATGTCTGTCCGAGGCTGTAATTATGTGAATGGTAAACAATTGCATCATCTGCATAAGCTTTCTTATATCCTTTTTCAATGATCTCTTTTGCCCATAGCTGATCTTCAGCAAAATCGACTTCAGGATATGGAATTTTATTCCAGACACTCTTACGTAATGCTGCATTATTATCAGAGAAATAGTGTAACCATTGACGGTAACCAACATCTTTTGCGTAGCGCTCTTTATCATCCAGCCAAACAATTTTTTTTCCAGCATGGAAATTGTCAAAATGTAATGCAATGTCTCTTTTGGTAAAGGGCGAGGCTGACTCATATGCGTCATGTCGGCCGAAAACACCCGCAATAGCTTCATCCCCAAAGAAAGGAGCTATCATACTTTGTAACCAGCAATCGTTTTTAGGAAGGGCATCATGAGTGATCATAGCAACAAACTCTCCAGAAGACTCAGAGACAGCATAGTTGCGGGTCTTACCATGGCCAAAATCAGCAGGTTTGATTGAAAGCAATTTTATTTTGTTTGATTTCAAATCATTAATAAACTCCAGTGTTCCATCCGTAGAACCAGAATCTACAACTATCACTTCATAACTAAAATCGGTTTTTTGATTTAAAACCGCTGGCAATACCGACCTGAAAATAGCGCCCGGATTTTTAGTCAGAATACAAACGGAAACCAATGGCAAAGGCTGAACATTCATTTTTTAACCTTATGAATTAGTGCTTTAAATCTTTTTAAGATTTTTAACGTGCGGTATGCTTTCTTGCCGGAACGAGTTTTCTTTGCGAACTGAATGAATTTTATATATCTTTCAATTTTTAAAGCATAACTCTTAATAATATTATCCTGCTGTATAAGTTGTTCTTTTAGACTAGCATTTTCTTCTTTGAGATATATTAACTCTCGATCGTCATGATTCCGATTTATTTCAAGCTGCCAGGCCTTATGAACTTCAAGCAGCTGTTCTTCAGTTCTGAATCTTCG
>NZ_VHIZ01000032.1 GCF_006494375.1 Pantoea anthophila | reverse complement strand
GGATTGATGTATGAATACAAAACTCATTGAAATTATGCGCCTTATCACCAACCTGATCCGCACCGGCATTGTGTCCGAAGTGGACCCGGTGAACTGGCTGTGCCGGGTGAAAACGGGCGACCTCGAAACCAACTGGATCAACTGGCTCACCCTGCGTGCCGGTAATACACGCACATGGTGGAAGCCCACCGTGGGGGAGCAGGTCGTGCTGCTGAGCCTGGGCGGCAACCTCGAAACTGCCTTTGCGCTACCTGCCATCTATTCCGAAGCCTTCCCGCCGCCTGACTACTCGGAAGACGGCACCACTACCGTGTTTAAGGACGGCGGCTGGTTTCAGTACGAGCCGCAAAACGGCCAGCTGCTGATAAGGAATATTGAAAGCGTGCCCATTGAGGCGTAGGACGGCATTCAGCTGATCACCTACGCGCTGGGGATAGAAGCCAGCCAGACACGGATTAACAGTGACACCACAATGAACGACGATGTGACCCACGGCGGCGGCTCTATGAGTTTTAACGGCGTTATCGCTGATAAGCACGTACACGCCCAAATGAAAACCGGCACTGATATGTAAGGAGGCCTGCAATGATGTACCCAGGCATGAACCGCGACACTGGCGAAGCCATTACCGACATTGACCACATACGGCAGAGCATGCGCGACATCCTGAGCATCCTGGAAGGTAGCCGCATTGCCCGGCGTGATTACGGTTCGTTGCTGTCCGCGATGATTGAATGGCCGCAGAACTGCAGGTAATGGCCGCCACCTATACCGCACTGAGCCGCTGGGAGCCACGCATCCGGCTGGCCTCGGTAAACATCACGCTCAATGTGGACGGCTCTATGCAGGTTGATCTTACCGACCAGCGTGCTGACGGCTCGCCGGTTGCTATGTCTGTACCAACGGGGGTGAACAGTGGCGGTAATTGACCTTTCTCAGCTGTCCTCGCCGCAGGTTATTGAGGTGCCGAACTTTGAAACGCTGCTGGCTGAGCGCAAAGAGGCGCTGATTGCGTTTATCCAGCGGATGAACAGGCCGACATGCGCCTCGTGCTGGCGCTGGAATCTGAACCGATTGTGAAAAACCTGCAGGAGAGCACCTACCGGGAAGTCCTGCTGCGCCAGCGTATTAACGAGGCGGCGCAGGCGGCAATGTTGGCCTATGCCATCGGCAGCGATCTGGACCAGCTGGCCGCCCGTAACAACGTGAAGCGGCTGACCATTACGCCTGCGAATCCCGACGCGGTGCCGCCGGTCTATGCGGTGATGGAATTGGACGACACGCTTAGAGGAAAAAGAGTGGTCATCATAGGCCGTGGCAGGGGATTTGGTCAGGTACTTTGCGTGTGGCTGGCGCGAGAGGAGGCCGAAGTCAGTTTAGCGCCTGGCGGGAGGAGAGCATACAAACTGCCTGCGGCATGCCGGGTTTTACGAACTCCATTGCGCATCCTGCTTTTTTTGCCAGTAAACAGAGTCTGAGCGGTTTCACCACTAAACTGTCCCAGCAGCTTTCCGAAGAAAACATTCGTGTTACGGGTCTTTATCCGCCGGATTTTGAACTGACGGGGCTTGAGCCGTTTGTCGACGACGTCTCCAGAATGGGAGAGCGCCTGATGAATGGACGCTCTGTGTGGGAGACAATTCACTTTGTGCTGACTCAACCGCGAAGCTGTCACATAAGTTCCATCTGGTTCCAGGGGCCAACCCGCGAAGAGCTGGAAAACGTTGCCCATAAAAGCGGTTAAAAGCCTGCTCTGCTTCTATTCCGGCGACAGGCGTTGATGCATACAGGCGTATCATCCCGGACGCGGAGATAGCGCTGATTCAGTACCTCGCCCGGCTGCTGCTCAGGCGTGGAAAAACCGTTGGTGGCGGCAATGACGCCGGTTCATCCGGCACGTTAATCAGCATGCGCAGAAAGGACCCAGCCCAGGCATGGCTGTTGTGTATATGCAGGATGTTCATCAGACGGGCATGCAGATTTCGCCGTTCGCGTAACGGCATCTGCAATGCAGTATGTACCGCACTGGCCATGCCGTCAGGATCGTAAGGGTTAACGGTGATGGCACCCTCCAGCTGCTCCGCTGCACCGGCAAACTGGGAGAGGATCAGCACGCCGGGATTATTCGGGTCCTGCAGAGCGACATACATTTTGGCCATCAGGCTCATGCCCGCCATTAATGGCGTCACCAGCGCCACGCGTGAGGCACGATAGATCCCGGCCTGTTCCTCGCGGCTGTAAGCCTGCGTCAGATAGTTCACCGGATACCAGTTCATGGCGCCATGTACCCCGTTAAACTCTCCGCAGCGCGCCTCCAGTGCCTGGCCCACTGCGGAGGCATCATGTTCGTGTCCGGCTGCCGGTGAGGCCAGTTGCAGCAGCGTAATGTTTTTCTGATAGCAGTCATGTCTGCGCAGCAACACTTCAAGAGTGCTGATTCGGTAAGGCAGGCCTGAACTCTCATCAAGATGGCCGCCGCTGAGCACCCTGTTTTCCGGCAGGCTGTCGCGGCACTGCATCTCCATAAAGGCACAGCTGTTGCTCTCGCGCAGAGCCTGGACATCATCCAGGTCAATCCCCACCGGAAATACGCCTACCCTGATAATCCGACCGTGAACACGAAAACAGTGCGACTCCAGGCGTTCAGTCCGGAATTCCCCCTCCAGCCAGACGATAAAGTTATTCATATCCTGCACGGTCTGAAAGCCAATCAGATCGCAACACAACAGCGACTCCGTCAGCCAGCGCCATTCAGGAATGGTTTCAAATATTCTGCCCGCGGGGAAAGGCTGATGCAGGAAAAAACCCACGGGCTGGGTCAGCCCCTCTTCACGGAGAAAAGCGGCACAGCCAAGCAGGTGATAATCCTGAATCCAGATAACATCATCGGGCGTGATGTTTTCACAAATCGCGCGCGCAAAGGCTTTATTAAGGCTTTTATACGCCTGGAAGCCGCTGGCGGAAAACCGGGCCATGTCGGGGCGCTGATGAAAAACGGGCCAGAGCCCTTTGTGAATATAATGGCGATACCCCTCATTCAGCTCGCCCTGCGTCATCGGGAAGGTAACGGTTTCATACTGGCCTGTCTGCTGCACGGCGCAGGGTCTTGGTGCATCGTCAGGGATGACGCTGCTTTTGCCATCCCAGCTAATCCAGAGTCCACCCTGTCGGGAAAGAATGCCGTCATAGATAGCTGTAAGCGTCGAACGTTGACACTGATTATGAGAAACAAGGATCAGGCCTGACATGATGTATTCCTTAAGGGCCGGCTGCAGGCAGGCAAAAGCGCCGCGCAGCCTGTCGCTGTTAATCGGAGGTCGGAGAATAAACTGAAGAAAACCGCTCATGCGTGTGCGCCCCGACGGCTTAATGCCTGCTGGCGCTGTTTGTGCAAACCGGGGTGTGATTCCCGTCATGCAGCGTCGTCACGTAGACGCCGGGTAATGATGGAAAAGCCATAAATCCGTTGCGTTCGAAAAAGTCCGGAACGGGCTCGCCCATGGCGATGATATTACGGCAGCCTCTGGCGCCGGGATGCGACAGGCAACAGTGCAGCAGCCATGAGCCGAGCCCGACGAAACGATACTCGGGCGAAATGAAGAGATTCCTGATCACCCAGGTTTCCACCATGTCGGTCACGACCCGGGCAAAACCGATTTGCCGGCCATTGCGGTAAAGACCAAAACAGAGGCTGCTGTTCAGCGCCAGCGTCAGTGAGCGGGCATCCGGGAGGGTTGCGCCCAGCCACTGCGCAATCAGGCGCGTGTTCAGCAGCGTCGGATCCGTATTGACCTCAATGGCATCTCTGAACCATTTGCGGGGTGAGATAAGACGCAGGCGCTGTTGTTCAGCAAGCTCAGCCACGGCAGCATCGCTGCCTCCCGCGATGGAATAGGGCTTAGTAAAACATTTCATCCACGACTTCCCTGAACATGGGCGCAGAGGCGCCCGGAGTCGCTAATTAAAACGTTCAGCCCGTAAAAAAGGCGTAAAAAGAAATGGATGAAGTGTAAAAACGCTGCAAATCAGTCACCAGACTTTTAAGGAATCGAAAATCGGGCGTGCAGCAGCGACCTCTGATCCTGGCCTTATCACCTCATGCGCCCGGCGATGAACGCCGCGTGACCTTGCCCTGGAAAATGACCGGCCCGGACGGTCCGCTTAACGTTGATCCCCCAACCGGTTCCAGGCTTATCGCCAGGACCGTCTGATGATCTAACGTACCAGGAGGAAGCGGGAAAACGTTATGGTCAGGGTGCGTAATGAGGCCCAGCGATCGCGGCGGGGCACTGCCTCTGATCAGCCACAGCTGCAGGTTCTTGTTTTGCGGCAGCGTAATGTTAAGCGCAGAAAGCTGAAGGTGCGAAGCGGCCCTGTCCAGCGTCACCACAAATTGTGCATCGGGCTGCGTGCCACTGAGAACCGCAATCGGCTGCTGCGCCTCGGAGATCTCCGGCTTGTCCAGGTAAGTAAAAAGGAGCAGACCCGAGAGTGCCGCGGCAAGGCCCCAGCCCAGCCAGAAGCCGGGATGGCGGAGCGGCAGTTTTGTGTTGGCAGCGTGCCGGTTAATATCCCGCTCAATCTGCCGCCAGACAGCCGCGCGAGGCGTGGCCTCCGGGGTGATCAGATCGATACCGCTGAACGCTTTCTGCCAGTGCAGCACCTCCGCGGCAAAGGCGTCATCTTCAGTCAGGCGTTTATCCAGCCTGAGACGGGTTTCCGGGTCGCTGAGTCCCAGGACATATTCTGCCGCCATCAGATCGTCGTGTTCGGGACCATTCATAGGCCTATGCACTCCCGAAGGTGAGTTAATGCGCGCCGGATCCAGCTTTTTACCGTTCCTTCAGGCTGCCTCATGGAGAGGGCTATCTCACTCTGGGACAGGCCACGGTAGTAGGCGAGCGAGAGGCTTTGTCGCTCTTCAGCAGGTAAGTGTGCCATACAGTGCTGAAGCCGCCGCGCCTCTGCATGACTCTCATCGGCGGGAAGAGATGTCTGAAAACCCGCTTCCGCTTCGCCGATCTCTTCCATGGAGCAGCACCGGTTCTCATGTTTACGCAGGAAATCGATCGCCCGATTACGGGCAATGTGGCTCAGCCAGATGTGCGGTTCACTGCGCCGCTCATCGTAATAGGTTGCTGACTGCCAGATTTGAATAAAGGTATCGTGCAGGATCTCTTCTGCCCAGTCCCGCCGTCTGACCATCCGCAGAATAATGCCGTAAAGTCGGGGCGAGAGGACGCGGTAAAGCTGCGCGAGTGCCGCTTTGTCGCCGCAGGCTATCCGGTTCATTAAGTCGGCCTGAATCGGGGGCACATTTTTTGTCATCGGCTTCCCTGTGAAAGGTGTGGCCACCGTGCTGGTGGCCACACACAGTATAGGTAATGCGTTATGGCATCAGCACGGTGTCGATCACATCGATAACGCCGTTACTCTGGTTAACATCATACGTTGTAATGCTGGCAATATTGCCCTGCGCATCTTTGAGCTGGATGTTATGCGGGCCATTTGCCATCACCCACAGCGACCCACCATTCACCGTTTTCAGCTCGGCCTTGCCGCCACCCGCTTTGATCTTCTTCTCCAGTGCTTGCATATCCAGTTTTCCTGAGACCACATGGTAGGTCAGGATGCTGGTGAGCTTCTGTTTGTTATCAGGTTTCAGCAGAGAGTCGATCGTGCCCTGCGGCAGTTTTTCAAACGCCTCATTGGTGGGTGCAAAAACAGTGAATGGGCCTTTGCCTTCGAGCGTCGGAACCAGCCCGGCGGCTTTAACGGCGGCCACCAGCGTGGTGTGGTCCTTTGAGTTAACGGCATTCTGTACGATATTTTTCGACGGGTACATGGCGGCACCGCCGACCATCACCGTGTCGCTGCTCATGCTCGCCGCGTAAGTGGCACTGCTGAAAACTAAAGCTGAAAAAATCAGAGTTGGCAGGAATGCTTTCATTTTCACTTCCCTCATTGAGTTTGCAGACAGGGCCAGAGTGCCCCTGTCTGTTAATACGAATGAGCAGGGAAAACGGATGAAAGAAATTTAAAATATTTTTCTGTCATCCCATCTGCCTGAACCCAAAGCCAACCCCACACAGGCAGATTGTCCAGGTGGAGTGCAACGTCGCTTTGCAACCTGCCACTAAACCTGAAAATCGCCCCGGGATAGATGTTACCGGAAAATCTTATCGAAAAAGTCACACAGGCCGCCGTTGGGGTTGTATTCAAAAGACGTCCTGATAAAAAAACTAAAAATCAATGTATTAGCAGATTGTAAGCCATGCGGCCATGCCCGTTTCGGCCGCTCAGCGCTTCGGATAACGCTGACTTTCCCCAATCCTTCCGCCAGATTGCGAAAAAGCTGCTAAACCTTAAGTCAGAGATACGCGCGTAAAGATTAGGGTTATCACGCTATTCCCCGATTCAGATCCCGTCAGCAGTAAGCCAATAAAAACTATATCTTTCAGCCCGCCAACAATGGGAAGCAGACAATGTCGGAAAAAATATCGCTAACAATGCAGGTCAATGGCCAGCCGCAACAGATGCAGGTCGACCCGCGGGTAACGCTGCTCGACGCACTGCGCGAGCATCTTAATCTGACCGGCACGAAAAAAGGGTGCGACCAGGGACAGTGCGGAGCCTGCACGGTGCTGATAAATGGTGAAAGGGTGCTGAGTTGTCTGACCCTGGCAGTTCAGGCAAACAACGCGCAGGTGACCAGCATCGAAGGGCTGGCCTCCGCCGAAGGTGAACTGCACCCGGTGCAGCGCTGCTTTATGGAAAATGATGCCTTTCAGTGTGGCTACTGCACGCCGGGCCAGATTATGTCTGCCGTCGCCTGTATCAAAGAGGGCCATGCCGGGTCAGAGGATGAGATCCGTGAATATATGAGCGGCAACCTCTGCCGCTGCGGCGCCTATCCCCACATCGTGGATGCGATTAAACAGGCCGCCGCCGAAATGGCGAAGGAGTCGGCATGAATGAATTCAGCTGGAAAGTAGCGCAGTCGCCTGAAGATGCCGCTGCACTGAAACAGCAGGCTGGCGGCCAGTTGCTGGCGGGGGGCACCACGCAGCTCGATCTGATGAAGTGTGGGGTTTTCACGCCACCGCAGCTAATTGGCATCACCGGACTGACCACACTTAAAACCCTGCAGTTTGATGAAAACCGCATCACGGCGGGAGCGCTGGTCACCATGAGCCAGCTGGCCGATCATCCTGAGTGTCAGCAGAGGGCACCAGCCATCTACAGCAGCCTCTGGCAGGCCGCATCGCCGCAGATCCGCAACATGGCGACGCTGGGAGGCAATCTGCGTCAGCGCACCCGCTGCGCCTACTACCGCGACCCGGCGACCTTCTCTGCCTGTAATAAGCGCAACCCCGGCTCCGGCTGTGCCGCACGGGATGGCGTCAACAGCAACCACGCTATTCTGGGTGCCAGCGACAGCTGTATTGCCGTCTATCCGGGCGATCTGGCGGTCGCGCTGGTGGCGTTTGACGCCATTGTGGTGGTGCAGAATCAGCAGGGTGAGACCCGCCGCATCGCGATTGATGACTTCTTCCTGCTGCCCGGCGATTCGCCCGATCGTGAGCACGACCTGCGCGAGGATGAGATCATTGTGGCGATCGAAGTGCCGCAGACCACGTCCCTTCGTCACTCACACTACCTGAAAGTCCGGGATCGCAGCTCCTACGAATTTGCCGCCGCCAGTGCCGCCGCGGGCTTTACGCTGGAGAACGGGGTCATGCGCCAGGTGCATATTGCGCTGGGTGGCGTGGCGACCAAACCCTGGCGGGTCAGGTCGGTTGAGCAGGCGCTGGAGGGACAGCCGTTCAATGAAGAGACGGTGTTCCAGGCCGCAGAGCTGATCACGCAGGAGACGCAGGCGCTGGCTCACAACGCCTATAAAGTAAAACTGGCGCCACGGGTCATTGCCCGCGCGCTGATGGCAGCAGGAGAAACCGCATGAGTGACGTGAATGACAAGGTGCGTCGGGATTTATTAAAGGCCACGGCGGCGATCTCAGCGGCGGGCAGTCTGGGTCTGCACATGCAGAGTGTCAGCGCCAGCGACAGCGCCACGGCTATGCCAGAAACGGCCAGTCCGGTTCAGGGATTAGGCGCAGCACGCTCCCGGGGTGACGGCAAAGTGAAAGTCACCGGTGAAGCGCGCTACGCGGTCGAGCATCAGCCGGAAAATCCGCTGTATGGTGTGGTCATCCAGTCCACCGTCGCAAGCGGTCGTATCAGCCGGATGTCCGTGGAAAAAGCGCAGCAGGCCACAGGCGTGCTGGCGGTCTACACCCACCTGAACCCGCTGAAGATTAACAAGCCCACCGCCATCGCAGACGGTGGCGCAGCGCAGTCAACCTATACCCCGATTCAGGACGACAAGATCATCCACAATGGTCAGAACATCGGGCTGGTGGTGGCAGAAACCTTTGAACAGGCTACCTGGGCCGCCTCGCTGGTTGAGATTGAGTATGAAACCTCCAGAGGCTTGATTTTCGCCACCGATGAGGGCGTGGAACCGAAACCGGTGTCGAAGCAGGATATCGATATGGGTGACGCAGAGCAGGCGATGCAGCAGGCCGACGTGCGTCTGAGCGAGCGTTACACCACCCCGCGCGAATACAACATGCCGATGGAGCCGCACGCCTGCGTGGCACACTGGCAGGAGGGCAGGATCACCGTCTGGGAGCCCAGTCAGTGGGTGGCGGGCGCGCAGGTGGAGATCGGCGAGTGGATGGGCATTGACACCGAAGCCGTGCGGATTATCTCGCCTTACGTCGGCGGCGGCTTTGGTTCAAAACCGGTGCCTTACACCCACGTTGCACTGGCGTGCGTGGCGTCACGCGCGCTGAAGCGCCCGATCAAAGTGTCGCTGACCCGCCCGCAGACCTTTACCGGCCTGGGCGGTCGTCCGGCTACCTCGCAGCAGCTGGAGCTGGGCGCTTCGCGTGACGGTAAAATTCAGGCGATTATCCAGCGCAGCTTCAGTGAAACGTCACTGATTGACGTCTTCGCCGAGAACTGCAGCAAGGTGACCGCCCGCATGTATGCGGTGGAGAACGTCTCCGCTCAGCATCAGGTGCGCCCGATCAACACCGTCACGCCTGGCTGGATGCGCGCGCCGGGTGAAAATCCCAGCGCCTTTGGCCTGGAAGTGGCCATGGATGAGATGGCCTATGCCCTGAACATCGACCCGCTGGAACTGCGGCTGCGCAACTGGGCCGATAAAGATTACCAGCTGGATCTCCCCTGGAGTTCGCGCCGTCTGAAAGAGGCGTATCAGAAAGGGGCAGAGGCGTTTGGCTGGGACAGGCGGATTATGACGCCGCGCTCAATGCGGGAAGGACGCGAACTGATTGGCTGGGGCATGGCCTCCGGCACCTATCCGGTCAACAAACTGCCGGCGGAGGCGAAAATCATCCTGACGCCGCACGGCCGGTTTGTGGTGCAGTGTGCAGGCGCAGATATCGGTACCGGCACCTACACAATTCTGGCGCAGACCGCCGCCGACATTCTGGGCGTCGACTCCACCACCATTGAGGTTGAGCTGGGTGACACCCGCTTACCGCGCGCCGGCGTCGCGGGCGGTTCGCAGCTGGCAGGTAACGTCACCGCCGCCGTGAACGACACCGCTAAAAGAATGCGCGCGCAGCTGCTGAAGCTGGCCAGCGAGCTGCCACAGTCACCGCTCAATGGCACCCCCGCCTCTCAGCTCACGCTGAAAGGCGACGCCGTGCAGCACACTCTGCGCAGCGGGCTGGCGGTTTCACTGGCACAGCTGGCGACGCTGGCACCGGCAGAGAGCCTCACGGTCACTGGCGGCACCTTCCCGGATGATATGTCGCAAAGCGAGCGCGACAAAATGGTGCGCAACCTGAACGACATGAGCCGTCCCGAAGCGTTTTCGGCGCACAGCTGGAGCGCGCAGTTTGTGGAAGTGCGGGTTGATGAGGATTTCGGCACCATCCGGGTAAAACGCATGGTGGCCGCGCTCGACAGTGGCCGTCTCTACAATCCGAAACTGGCACGCAGCCAGTGGATTGGCGGGATGATCATGGGGGTCGGTCAGGCGCTGATGGAAGAGGGCATTATCGATCCGCGCAATGGCCGGGTGATCAATAACAACCTGGCGGACTACCTGGTGCCGGTCAACGGCGACATCCCGAGCATTACCACGATCAACGTGGGGGAGCCCGATTTTGAGGCGACCACGATGGGCGGGAAAGCCGTCGGTGAGCTGGGGATTGTCGGCGTGGCGGCGGCGATCAGTAATGCCGTGTTCCACGCGACCGGCAAGCGCGTGCGCGATCTGCCGATTACGCTCGACAAGATCATCTGAGACGGTTCCTGACCTGCTCCGGCAGGCCGGACAGAGGTCAGGCGGGCGCAGGCTGAGGGCTGCGCCCGTTTTTACGCTGCAGGGAGAGAGAGTGAAGATAGCGTTAATTGTGCTGGCTGCCGGACTGAGCCGCCGTTTTCGTCAGCAGGCGGGCGAGCATAAGTTACTGGCCCGCCTTGATGGCAAACCGCTGCTGCAACATACGCTGGAGCAGGCCGCGGCCAGTGGACTTGATCTGTTCGTGGTGACGCGTCCCGACGCCGCTGCGCTTCAGGCGCTCTGCACCTCCGCGACGCTGGTATTGTGTGACAGCGGCGGACTGGGGGAGTCGATCGCGGCAGGCGTTAACGCCACGCGCGACTATGACGGCTGGCTGATTGCGCTGGGGGATATGCCGTTTGTGTCAGCCGCGAGTTACCGCGCCGTCAGCACGGCGCTGGCAGATGCGCCTGTCGTCCGGCCCTGGGTGACGGGCAGGCCGGGGCATCCGGTGGGCTTTCAGCGTCACTGTTATCCGGTCCTGAGCAGCCTGCAGGGCGATAGCGGGCCGCAGGCGCTGGTGAACGCGTCTGCCGTCCGCCTGCCGCTGCACGATCGCGGCTGTCTGTGTGACATCGATTTTCCTGCCGATCTGCAGTTAATAAAGGAATTTTCATGATAACGCTGGATCAACGCGTCATTAATGCCGCCCTCCGCCACTCTCAGGCGGGGCGGGCAGTGTGGCTCTGCACGGTGCTGCGCACCTACGGCTCCTCCCCGCGCGCACCGGGAACACTCATGACGGTCAGTGAGACCGGAGAGAGTTGCGGCTCGCTGTCAGGCGGCTGTATCGAAGAGGATTTTCTGGCGCAGCTGGCTACCGGGGCTTACCGCGACAGCAGTCAGCGGGTGCGTTATGGCGAAGGCGGGATGCGGCCTGATGTCAGCCTGCCCTGTGGCGGCAGTCTGGAGATCGTTATTGAGTTTCTGCCGCCCGATGAGGCCACGCTGGCCCTGCTGACGGCGATGCAGCGGGCGCTGAGCGGTCAGCAGCCGCTGGTAAAAATGATACGCCCCGGTGAACGGGCGCAGTGGGAGGCGATCGCCGCCAGTCGGGTGTTGCCCGCACTGGATGCCAGCGAGCAGCAGATCGTGCTGCCGGTGGGGGCGATCCCGGAACTGCTGGTCGCGGGCTATTCCAGCGTGGCCTATGAGTGCATCCGGCTTGGCCAGATTCTGGGTTTTCATGTGCGGGTCTGTGAGCACCGTCCGGAGATGCTGACGGAGCTGGAGAGCCATTTCGGCGGCGCAGACAACGTGACGCTGGTGTCACAGCATCCGGCGCGCTGGCTGGAACTCAACGGGGCGCATGCGGCGGTGGCGATTGTGGCGCTGACCCACGATCCGCGCATCGACGATTTGACCATGATGGAGGCGATCGCCACCCCTGCCTTCTACATCGGCATCATGGGCTCAGCCAAAAACAGTGAGAAGCGGCGCGCGCGTCTGCAACAGATCGCCGGTATGGATCGTGCCGAACTGGATCGCATCCATGCGCCCATCGGTCTGCCTATCGGCAGCAAAACCCCGGCAGAGATTGCGCTGTCGGTGATGGCCGATATTGTCCGCATCAAAAACGGCGGCCAGTCAGCCGCCTGACCGCGCCGTGTCCGGTGCCAGCCGGTAGAGGTAAGTGCCGGAGAAGGGGATCGGCAGAAATCGCTGGAACAGTTCACGCAACGTCTGCTCCGGGTCAACATCGCTGAATAGCTGCGGATAGAGCGTGGAGGCAAAGAACTCGGTTGCCACCACGTGCCACGGACTGAGGTAAAAGTTGTGCCAGATCGCCCCGGTGTGGCCGTCCCGCAGTGCGGTCAGCTGCTTCAGGGCGTGCTGCTGACCGGTCAGTGCCAGCAGGCTCTGCCGGGTCTGCGCGGCAGAGACGTCGGGTCCGAGTTGAAGTGCCCCAGCTTCATCCGCGCTGCCGGTGCCGGTGGCAAAGTAGAAGTCGGGCCGGGCGGCGATGACGCTCTCCTCGCTCAGTCGCCCGAACACCCCGTTGACCTGCTGGCTGGCAATATTATCCCCGCCGGCAAAGCGCAGCAGGTCGCCCAGATTACCCTTTACCGAGGTCACGCAGCATTCATTTCGTCGGCCAAGATGCAGCTGCAACAGCACGCGGGGCCGGGGGCCATGATAATCAGCCAGCCGCGTTTCAATGCGCTGCATATGGGTGCGGTAAAAATGATTAAACTCAGCAGCCCGCTGAGGCTGATTCAGCACGTCCCCCAGCAGCGTCATGCTGCGTTCCGTGTTGTTCAGCAGGTCAACCCGCAGGTCGATCTTCACCACCGGGATATGCGCCGCGCTGAGCATCTTCTCCAGCAGGGCGCCGTTTTCACCGTCACGCGCCAGCTGCGGCAGGACAACCACGTCGGGTCTGAGTGCAATTACCTGTTCAGGGTTCATGTCATTGACCCCATCCAGCCCCAGTGGCGTAATCTCGCGCATCTGCGGAAACTGGCGGGCAAAAGCCTGCCAGGTCTGAGGATCATACTTTTTCAGGTCGAGCGGCCACCCCACAATATGCTGCAGCGGATTGCCTGGGGTCAGCAGCGCGACGCTGTAGAGCATCCGGCTTTCACCCAGCACGATGTGTTGCGGATGATCGGGAATTGTCACCTGGCGACCGGTGATGTCGGTCAGCGTCCGCGCGCCTGCGCCGGCGCTGATGCAGAGCAGGCCGAGCAGCAGCCCGGCACGCAGCGATTTAAAATTCCACACGGGCCTGTACCATCAGGTTACGGGTTTCACCTTCACGGACGCGCAGATTGCCGCCGCTTGAACTGTAGTAGTGCTGGTTGAACAGGTTATTCAGATTCAGACGCAGCTGGGTTTTTTCACCAAACAGGCGATTGTTCCACGCCACAAAGGTATCTGCCACCACATAGTCGGGCAGGGTAAAGCTGTTATCAGGATCGCCTGCACGGGTGCCGACATAGCGGGCACCGCCGCCGAGTCGCAGTGAGCCTGGCAACCCGCTGACCTGCATCTCATGACTCAGATAGAGCGCACCGGACTGGCGCGGCGCATTCTGCAGCCGGTTGCCGTTGTTGTCTGGATTGACCCGGTCGCTGACAATCTCCGCCTGGTCATAGCTGTAGCTGGCGCTGAGATCCCAGCCCGGAGAAATCTCGCCGTTCAGCTCAAACTCCGCGCCGGTGGATCGCGCCTTATCAATCGCCCGCGTGCTGCCATTGATGTTCAGCGACATCGCCTTTTCATCAATGCGATAGAGAGCCACGGTCGCCAGGAGTGTCGGTGACAGCTGCCATTTACTGCCGACCTCCCAGCTGGTGCCCTGTTCCGGCTTGCCGACGTTGCCATTGTCATCCACGTCGGTGGAAGGGGTAAACGACTTGCTGACGCTGGTGTAGAACGAGAGGTCGGGCGTCAGTTTGTAGATCACCCCTGCCTGCGGCAGAAATTTATTTCCCTCATCGTTCAGGGTTTCCACCTGCGGATTCACACCGCGAGAGGCCCGCTGTTCGTAGTGCTGATAACGGCCGCCCAGTACCACAATCCAGTCGGATGAGAGCGAAATGCTGTCCTTGAGGTAGAGTGAACGGCTGTGAATGCGGTTCAGGTTATTGGCCGCGGTTCTGTTTTCCGTGCTGGCATCGGTCACCGGAGAGAGCATGTCATAGTCGGGACTGAAGTAGCTGAACTGACGGTTGACCCTGCCCTGATACTGATGCGCGCGGTAGGTCTGGTTCATCTCATAGTCTGTCCCCGCCACCAGCGCGTGCGACATGCCGAAGATTTCTGGATTCCCCAGCAGATCCCAGCTGACATATTTGGTTTTATGGTTAAAACCACGATTGGCATCGGCACGGCGTGTGACCACGCCGCTGCTGGCATTCACCGCCGTCACCCGCACTTCATTGTTGTCATAGCGCCGCTGGTTCCAGCCCAGGGTCAGACGGGTTGTCCACTCGTCGTTAAACTGCCAGTCGTAGTGCGCGTTCAGGGTTTTGTTATGTCCCCAGGCGTGATTGGCTTTGTCATCCAGACGATCTTTATAGCCGATATCAATCGGCCGGCCATTGATAAAGGCGGTGCCGCGATCGTAGGGGATATCATAACGGTAGTCGGCATAGCTGATCAGAAAGCTGGCCTGCTCACCAAACCATTGCAGTGAGGGGGCCACCAGCGTGTGCTCCTCACTGCCGAAGTTGCGCCAGTAATCCTGATTCTGTTTTTCGGCAATCAGCCGGAAGGCGAAACCCTTGCCCAGCGGCCCGGTGACGTCCAGCGTGCCTGCTCCGCCGCCTTCGCTGGCGTAGCGTCCGCTGACGCTGGAGTGCCAGTTGTACTGCGGCTTTTTGCTGACCACATTGATGATGCCGCCCGGATTCTGAATGCCATAAAGCAGGGAGGAGGAGCCTTTCAGCACTTCCACCCGCTCCGTGGTGGCATCGACGTTAAGGCCCTGACTGCTGCGGATCCCATCGCGGTAGATCGACCCGTCGGCATTGCTGCCGAAGCCGCGTCGCACAAAGCCATCCTCGGTGCCGGCCAGGGTGTTCGCTTCGCTCACCCCGCTGACGAAACGCATCGCTTCTGCCAGCGAGCTGACCTGATAATCCTCCAGCTGCTGCTGTGTCACCACGCTGACCGACTGCGCTTCATCAAGCCGGGCAGTGGGCATTTTGCTGGCAACGCTGCTCTGGCTGGCGCTGTAATTTCCCTCCGGATTCGCCTCTGCGGTGACGGTGATATCCGGTGCGCTGTCGGTTGCTGCTTCAGCCTGCGGCAGCAGGATGCTGCCGCAGATCGCCACGACCAGAGCAGAGTGCCGGGCCGGATAACGGGAGTCTGAACTGTTTTTCATTTTTCTTTTCGTTTCTGAAGCTGAGGTCAATATCGCCCGGCATGACCTTCTGTCGGTCACACAGGGCTTCCCTGGAGGTCTTCTGCAACATGCAGTGTGTTAAACAGCGAAGCGTTAAGCCGGAAGGGGGGAAGAACCTCTCACCGCCCCGACGACAATGCTTCTCATCTGTAATTGAGAATCATTCAATCATCAGCCGGTGTAGTAGTAAATATAATTTAATCGTAAAATACTACATTTCGCCTGAGGCAAATTTTCAGCGGAAGGCTAAGTGAAACTCTGTTTATCTTTCTGTAATATAATTAGATTATTTATTTTTAGACTGAATGTTGACGCTTAATCCACAGCGTTATCAGGTGAATAATCAGACACCCCGACTCTTTCACTACATCTTTTTCGCCGATCGGGTCGTGAAAATGAGAGCGTAATTGAGAGACGAAAAGTTAATTCCCACTGAATCAGGTGAAGCATGAAATCGATCCGGACAGTAAAGAACAGAACCGATGTGCTGGCAGAGCGCCTGCGCGCCAGGGAAAAGCAGCTCTCGCCGCGTCTGCTTGCCGTAGCCCGTTACCTCGATCAACAGCGCGAAACGGTGCTGGAGAGCACGGCGATGGAGATCGCCCTGGCAAATCAGACCTCAGATGCCACCGTCATCCGCGCGATTCAGGCACTGGGTTTTAGCGGCCTGCGTGACCTGAAAGAGACACTGAAAGTCTGGTTCGGGCCAGCGCTGACCTCCGAAGATAAGATGGTGACGACCGTCAGTGAGGTGACCAGCGACGTGAGCAGCGCCATCGACTTTGTGCTGTCGGGCCACCGCCACGCCTGTGAGGTGCTCTCTCAGCCGCAGAACCGCGTGGCGGTCGCGGATGCGGTCACGCTGCTGAGCGAAGCGCGCGCCGTCGCGATTTTTGGCATCAACGCATCGGGCATTCTGGCGGACTATAGCGTGCGGCTGCTTAACCGCATCGGCCTGCCAGCCTTTTCACTGAACCGTTCTGGTGTGGCGCTGGCTGAACAGATGCTGGCGATGCAGCGGGGCGATGTGCTGGTGATGATGGCGCAGCAGTCGGCGCACCGGGAGGGGACAACGGTCGTGCGTGAGGCAAAACGGCTCGGCATTCCGCTTATCCTGCTGACCAACGCCACCGACTCCTTTTTTGGCCGCGAAGCCGATGTGGTGATCAACGTGCCTCGCGGCGGTGAAAAAGGACGCATTCCGCTGCATGGCACCATCATGGTCTGTCTGGAGATGCTGATCCTGTCGGTGGCTTCTGCGATGCCGCAGCGCACGGTCAAAACCATGAAACGTCTGCAGGATTTCTATCGTGGCCTGAAACCCGCCACTAAAAAGTAGCCGCGCTGACACCGCTGCAACTGGTGCGGCCGCAGACCGCTTTCACGCCAGATTTTTCCCGCTTTGCGAGCCAGATCTCGCCTTTTTCTCAGCCTCTTTCGCCGGACGACTACGCTTACAGCTAACCGTGCCATCGGGTGCGGTTCGTCCTCCTTTACCCCTGTGCGGAGCTGCTGATGAAACCCCTTCACGCGCAAACCCTTTTCTGCTGTGCGATCCTGAGTCTGCTGTCACCGTTGCCCGCCGCGGCATGGAGCCACCTCACCGTCTTTGGCGACAGCCTGAGCGATGGGGGTAACGTAGGGCGCTTTACCTATGATGGCGCAACCCACCCGCTCTATGACGAGATCGTCGCGCAGTCGCTGGGCGATACCTTACGTCCTTCATCGCAGGGCGGAAACAACTATGCCGAGGGCGGCGCCGTCGCGGTACCGGCGATCAATCCCCTGTTTAATACCCAGGATCAGCTGCAAAGTTATCTGGCATCCCGCAGCGGGCGGGCCGATCCCGATGGCCTCTATATCCACTGGATCGGCGGCAATGACTTAGCCGCGGCGGCGCTCTCCCCCCTGACTGCCCGGCAGCTGGTCGATAACAGCGCCGGTGCGGCGGCCTCACAGGTTAGCCGGTTGCTGGATGCCGGTGCCGGAACGGTGATTGTGCCGACGGTGCCCAACGTGGGGGCCACCCCCGCGTTGTTGCAGGCGATTCTGCAGACGCTCGGACCCGCCGCGCAACCGGCCACAGCGGCGCTGTTTCAGTCGCTGAGCACCCGCACCACGCCAGACCGGGCCGCGCGCGAGCAGGCGATTGAAACGGCCCTGGGTGAGGCGGCGGGGCAGCTTTCTGCGATTCCGCCGATCCGTGAGGCGCTCGCGCAGCAGCTGATTGCTGCCTGGCGGTTGCTGAGTGAGGCCGCCTCGGCGCTGACCGACCGTTACAATCAGGCCGAAGAGGAGGGGCTGCTGGCGGCCCGCGGCAACATCGCCTGGGTAGATATCAATGGCCTGTTTAATGAGGTGATCGATAATCCGGTCCGCTATGGACTCACCAACACCGCCGGCATGGCCTGCCCGCCCGGCGTGTCGTCAATGGACTGCACCACTTCCACGCCGGGATTTTCATCCTCGCAGCAGTATCTGTTTGCCGACCGGCTGCATCCCAGCCCGGCAGTCCATGCGCTGATCGCCGATTACATTCAGTCAGTGCTGAACGCACCGCTGCAGGTGGCGGCGCTGAGCCGTGCCCCCTCAATGCTGGTGGGCGATGCGCAGAATACGCTGGATGGGCATCTGCAGCAGCAGCGTCAGCAGCCCGCAGAGGCGGGCACGTTAACCGTTTTTGGCGGTTACGCCGGGCAGCAGCGGGATTTTCGTGGCGACAGTCTGCTGGATGGGGATGCCACCAGCGCCACCGGCACAGTGGGGGTGGGCTATCAGCTGACCGATGCATGGCAGGCCGGTGCGATGCTCTCCACCACCTCGCAGCGCCAGCAGCCCTCGTCGCGCTTCGATTACCGCCTGCGCGGTAATCTGGTGGCGATCTGGAGCCAGCTGAACTACCTCGACCACGGCTGGATAAACGCGGACGCCCACTATGCCGACCTGGATTTCGACGATATTAAACGCCAGGTGAAACTGGGGCCTGCGACCCGTACCGAACAGGGTAACAGTGGCGGGAAAGTGCTCGGGATGCGGGTGCAGACCGGCTGGGATCTTCCCGTTGGCCGTTACGTCACGACCGGACCGGTGGCGAGCTATGCGCTCGACTACACGCGAGTCGGCGGCTATCAGGAAGAGGGCAACAGCAGCACCTCTATGCGCTTTGGCGACCAGACGCTGCACGCCCAGGTCGGCTCCCTGGGCTGGCGTATCGACAGCAAAGATTTGCCGGTCAATCCCTGGGCGCAGATCAGTTACAACCATCAGTTTGGTGACAGTGATTCCGCGGTAACGGCCGGACTGAAATCGACCCGCACCGCCTTTACCCGCAGCAGTGATGGCAGGGATGACAACTGGATCAACATGGCCGTGGGAGCCAGCGTGCCGCTGGGTGCCGCAGTGAATGCCTTTGCGGGCGTTTCGGCCGTGGCGGGTAACAGTGAGACGCATCAGGTGACGTGGAACGTGGGAGTGAATGCCCGTTTTTAACCGGGCAGATCAATGGCGCTGACGTCCTGGACCTGCCGCCCCGCCAGCGCGGAGCGGCAGATAACCTGCAGCACAGCCAGCAAAGAAAGCGGCAGCTATGCGCGGACCAGCGCTTCCTGCGCCTCCAGCTCACGCACCCGGGGTATGACCTCACGTCCGAAGAATTCGACTTCTTCATGAAAGTGCAGAAACGCCAGCAGCAGCAGATCCACACCGGCCCGCTTCAGCGCGATAATCCGTTCGGCAATCTGCTGCGGTGTACCGATCAGGTTGGTTTTAAAGCCATCGTTATACTGCACCAGATCCTCAAACGACGATTTCGCCCAGTTTCCCTCGCCCTCCGGTGATGCGCTGCCCGCATTTCTGACCTCATGCTGAAAGCCTTTGACCGCATCCGGGTTAGCTTTGCGGATGATCTCCTGCAGCACCGCCTGCGCCTCCTGCTCACTGTCACGGGCAATCACAAAACCGTTCAGGCCGATCCGCACCTTGTGCTGGTTGACGCTGGCTTTCGCCCTGATGTCGGCCACCTGCTGACGCACCCCTTCCGGGGTATTGCCGTTGGTGAAGTACCAGTCTGACACCCGGGCGGCCATATCCCGCGCCGCCCGTGAACTACCGCCCTGAAAAATTTCCGGCAGCGGTGACAGCGGTTTCGGTTTCATGGCGTAGTCGCGAAAGCGATAAAAATCCCCGGCAAAGGTAAAGCTCTCTTCGCGCCAGATGCCGAGCAGGCAGCGGATAAACTCTTCCGAGCGCAGGTAACGCTCTTCATGATCGAGCCAGGGTTCGCCGATCGCCTTAAATTCGCCCCGGAACCAGCCGCTGACAATATTCACGGCGATGCGCGGCCCATAGAGATGACTGATGGTGGCGATCTGCTTCGCCGCGAGCACCGGATTCCACGGGCCGGGCAGCAGAGCCGCAATCACTTTTAATCGTGACGTCTGGCTGAGCAGATCCTGAGAAAAGGTGACCGACTCATGCTGATTGTCCGCGCCATAACCGGCGGTAAAACGGATCTGCGTCAGCGCGTAGTCAAAGCCCGCCTCTTCGGCAATCTGTGCCAGTTTCCGGTTGTATCCGGCATCCCAGCGGGTACGCTGCTCTATCTGACTGATCACCAGTCCGCCTGAGACATTCGGCACCCAGTAGGCGAACTGCAGGGGTTGAGTTTCTGACATCGTTGCTCTCCTGATATAGCTGAATCACTGGTAACGTAAACTTATCCAAACTTTCAGATATAAAAGAAAAGGCTAAGCAGTAACCATGCCAGTCAGTAAACCGCTGTTGTAACAACAATTAAGCCGGATTGACGCCGCCGGTACTGTTGCAGATGCAGCAGGATGAAAACAGCCGGTTTGCCGATGCAACAGCTCTCTTCAGTCGCTAGCCGAGCGCGCCGCAACGTGGTGTGATAGCGAACCGGGTGTTCAGCAAAAGGAGGGCAGTATGATAGTCAGAGAAGCCTCGCCTGAAGAGGCGCATCGTTTATGGGAGATCAGAAATCGGGCGATCCGCCACGGCTGCCAGCATGTCTACCCGCCAGAGATGCTGACCGCCTGGACGCCAGACCGGATGCCCGCCAGCTTTACGGCGATGATCCGCGAGAACCCCTTTTTTGTGATTGATGGCCCGGACGGCGAGCCGGTTGCGACCGGGTTACTGGATCTCAGCGCGGCCAGCGTGGAGGCGATTTTTACGCTGCCTGAATTTACCGGACAGGGCCTGGCGGGCCGGATTATCGACAGAATCAAAGCGGAGGCGCTACAGCGTGGCTATCACCGTCTGACGCTGGCTTCGACGCCCAACGCCGCCGGCTTTTATCAGCAGCATGGCTTCCGGGTTCTGGGCGAAAGCCTCTATCCTTCGAAGCTGGCGGGCTGTGCGTTACGCTGTGTGGAGATGGCGATTACGCTCTGACGCTCTGCTGCGCGGGGCGCGCCACAAGTTTCCCGCGCAAAGACTTCGCAAGCTCACGCCGGTAAGGTATAGTCCGCGTTTTTTGGAGGAACCATGCTGACTGACTCATCAACTCGTCTCAATAAATACATCAGCGAGAGCGGTATCTGCTCCCGCCGCGACGCCGATCGATACATCGAGCAGGGCAACGTTTTCATTAACGGCAAACGCGCCACTGTGGGCGCGCAGGTATTTGCAGGCGATGTGGTGAAGGTGAATGGTCAGCTGATCGAGCCGCGTGATGAAGAGGATCTGGTGCTGATCGCGCTGAACAAGCCGGTGGGGATTATCACCACGATGGAAGAGGGCGAGCGCGATAACATCAGCGACTTCGTTAATCACAGTAAGCGCGTCTTCCCGATTGGCCGTCTCGACAAAGATTCTCAGGGCCTGATTTTCCTGACCAACCACGGCGATCTGGTAAATAAAATCCTGCGCGCCGGTAACAACCACGAGAAAGAGTATGTGGTGACCGTCGACAAACCGATCACCGATGAGTTTATTGCCGGTATGGGCGCGGGCGTGCCCATGCTCGGCACCGTCACTAAAAAGTGCAAAGTGAAAAAGGAAGCGCCGTTTGTCTTCCGTATCACGCTGGTGCAGGGGCTGAATCGCCAGATCCGCCGTATGTGTAAGCACTTTGGCTATGAAGTGACGAAGCTTGAGCGTACCCGCATCATGAATGTCAATCTCAAAGGCATACCGCTGGGCGAGTGGCGCGATCTGACTGACGACGAACTCATTGAGCTGTTTAAACTGCTGGAAAATTCTTCGTCGGAAGAAAAACCGGCTAAGAAAGCCAAAGCGCCTGCTAAACCTGCGGCGGGAAAAAAAGCGCAGAAAGGCCCGGCGAAACCGGCTGAAAAAGCGGATGCCGGTGGTGCCTCACGCAAGCGCTTTACCCAGCCGGGCCGCAAGAAGAAAGGGCGCTGAGGCCTTGCCCTCGCAGAGCGCCACCCCTGCGCGCTCTGCCTCACGTCTCTGATCCGGGCTTCACGGAATGAGGCGGGCCGCTCTGAAGCGACTGAACAGATCGCAAAACATCTGATCCGTCGCGCGATAGTGGTGAAACCCCGCCCGCCGCAGCTTGCTGCCATCACCAAACATGTCGTAATCCCAGCCAAAGACAAAATCCGCAAATGTTCCATCACTCAGGGCCAGAATGTCGGGCTGCACCAGGGCGTTCTCTTGCGCAATCTTCCGCCAGAGCCCACGGTAATCCTGAAAAAGCTGCCGGAAGGAGAGGGCAACCGGTGGCGCGATCGCCAGTTCAAACCAGGCGGCGATGACCGGCCACAGTTCACTCCAGCGCCAGAGATCGCCATTGTTGATATTAAAGGCCTGGTTGGCCGCCGCAGGCGTACGTGCGGCCCAGAGCGTCGCATCGGCAAGCAGTGAGGCGTCGGTAAAATCGACCATGCTGTGCCAGGTTGCCAGCGAACCGGGAAAGCGTAACGGCAGCCGCGCCGCCCGGCAGAGGGAAGCATACAGCGCCAGACTCAGGGCCAGATTCATGCTGTTGCCCGGCCGGTCGCTGCCTACCACGCCGGGCCGCAGGGCGCTCCAGTGCCAGGTTTTACCCTGCTGCTGTGCGCTCAGCCAGGCCAGCTGTGCGGCGTTAAATTCGGCACCCGGCACACCGGGATCGCTCTCCCGCGCCGGGGTTTTAAACTGCCCCAGATGCGCGCCGTAGACTTTGTATCCCTGCATCAGGCTGACATGCTCAAGCGGCGCAATAGCCTCAATGACCCGCACCAGATTCTGCAGCATCGCCAGATTAGGCTCCACCATCGCCTGCCAGTCAGCGGCGCTGAGCCAGGCACTGTAGAAGAGATGCGTGACGTCAGTCAGCGAAGCGAGCTGCTGCGCACTCTGCTCTGGATCCCGCAAATCGACCCGGAAGGTTTCAATCACGCTCCCGGCAGCGGCAGCGCGGTGGGTCAGCGCCCTGACCTGCCAGTGATTGTCAGCCAGCGCCTGGCAGAGTTGCTGCCCGACAATCCCGCTGGCGCCTGCCACTAATGCCACCCTGTTTTTCTGCGTCATGCTCACCTCCACTCTCTTGTTGAGTAACGGAAAGCATTCTCACCTGCCAAAGATTCTGATTAAATCCTACCAACCGGATACCACTTATCAGGAAAATCATTAAATGCAGAACAAACTTAACGCCATTCAGACCTTCATCCGGGTGGCGGAAGCGGGCTCCTTCTCGGCGGCGGCACGACAGAACGGCATGAAACAATCGGCCGTGAGTCAGCAGATTGCAGCGCTTGAGGAGGCGCTGGGCGTCGTGCTGCTGCACCGCACCACCCGCAGCATGGCGCTGACGGAGCAGGGGCAGCGTTATCTGCAGCAGGTCAGACACCTGCTCAATGCGATGGAGGAGCTGGAGCAGCAACTGCGGCCCGACTCGCAACCGCTGAGCGGGAGGGTACACATCCAGTTACCGAGCGGCATCGGCCAGCGGTTGATGCCGTCTCTGATTGCCTTCCAGCAGGCGCATCCGGCCCTGCAGTTAACGCTTGCGCTGGAAGATCGTCTGTCAGACCTGATTGCGGAGGGCGTTGACCTGGCAATTCGGCTGAGTGAGTCGCCACCCGCCACGCTGGCGGCCCGGGTACTGACCACCGTTGAAACCGTGCTGGTGGCGTCCCCTGACTGGATCGCCCGTCACGGTACTCTCCAGACTCCGGCTGAGCTGGCGCATCATCCCCATGTCCGTTTCAGCGGCGTTTCCCCGGACGCCCCGCTGCAGTTGTTCTCGGCAACAGAGAGGATGTCTGTTCCGGTGAAGAGCGTGTTTCGCGCCAACAACAGCGATGCCCTGCGGCAGGCTCTGGAGGGCGGGCTGGGAATAGGCGGATTACAGACCCTGATTGGCGCGGAGGCGCTGGCATCCGGCAGGCTGGTACGGCTGTTACCGGACTGGCGGCTTCCCGACCGCTATCTCTACGCCATTTTCCCTGATGCCCGTTTTATTCCTCACCGGGTACGCGCCCTGGTGGCGCGGTTGAGTGAAACACTCAAAACCCTCGCGCAGTTGTGATCTCATAAGCCGGACATCGCGCGTCATCAGGACGCGCCTCTCAGCTGCCTGCTCTGTGCGGTGAAAGATCCTGAACCTCCCCGGTCGTTCCGCCGGACCCCATCCGCCACGGCCATTAAGCGGTCACATTCAGAACAGCGACACTTTTCACTCTGATCAGAGCGTGGCAGGATAAGCGCAAACTATCATGGAGTGAGCCTGATGTTACTGAAAGGTATGAACGATCCGCTGCTGAAAGCGTATCAGCATCCGAAGTCACGGATGATGATCAACCGTTTCAGGGGACTGGCGGGCGATCGACGCATCAGTGACTGGCAGGCGTTCACTATTCTGGTGACAGGCTTTACCAA
>NZ_VHIZ01000031.1 GCF_006494375.1 Pantoea anthophila | reverse complement strand
TAATTTGCGCGATGTTTGTAGCATGGCTTGGCTATGTATGGTTCCAGAAAACACGTAAAGGTTTTGCCGATGTACTCTGAAAATTCTGCAATTATAATTGAACACCTCAGTAAGTGTTACCATATCTATGAGACGCCACGTGCGAGATTAAAACAATTCATTTATCCTACTATCAAACGTTTAATTGGCCGCAAAGATATTAATAACTATTATCGTGAGTTTTGGTCTGTTAAAGACATATCTTTTGATATTAAAAAAGGTGAAACTGTAGGAATAATTGGCAATAATGGTGCCGGTAAGTCAACGCTCTTGCAAATGATCTGCGGGACCTT
>NZ_VHIZ01000005.1 GCF_006494375.1 Pantoea anthophila | reverse complement strand
TGAACTTCAAGCAGCTGTTCTTCAGTTCTGAATCTTCGCTGACTTTCTGTATTCCAGGCTAATTGAAACTCACTTTGTAACTTTTGATCGCGTAAAAATATATCAAGGTGCTTAGCCAGAATATTTTTCAAAGTAAATCTTTTAAGATTTACAGAGTCATTTGTATTATTAAGTAAGGCAAAAACATTGCTGATGTTATTACTAAGTGAGAATTTGATGCGAGCATACTCATACAATTTATTAAGCGTAGATGAATCCGGTATTTTGTCATCTATAAAATATCGCTCAAGATTTTCAGCTGTTTCTTTTGCATTGGTACAGCGCCCTGAGAAATTAAATTCAGCTGCTCGTTCAACATTTTCTGGTGTAATCCATCCTGGACCGCCAAAGCGATCATAACAAAAAACTGGAATTTTAAGACCGAGCGAATATTGAACAGTTTTTCCGATTGAGATGCACGCCCGGTAGTTTATCATGTCTTCGGCTGAAACTTTTTTATGTAAATGACCGACGCCAAAAATATCTACTTGCCACTCATTATTACGCAAGCGTTCTGCAAGCTCTAAAACTTCATCAGGTAAATGATTAGAGACAATGATGAGTTTATTTTCCTTTATTTCAACAGGTTCGATTCTCCAAAAGCTCTCAGGTATTGAGTTTGGCAGAACGGTAACTCTTGAAGAGTAGTCAGGAAACTGATCACAAAAAAAACGCTCATTTTCAATTGAATTAGTTGTAAATAAACTAATTTGACAAACTTCTACGGGCGGTGACTCAAGTGGTTCAAAATGCGATAGCGATGAAAATATTGTTTTTTTTGTTTGATAATCAAAGTGCGTAAATAATGCGTAATAAGCTGGCGGGTGTAAGACCCATATCAGATCCCACTCAGTTTTAATTAATTTTTCATCATCGAAAGTTGAAACGGTTATCCCTGCGGCATAACATTCTGTTGATAGCAGAGATGTCTTTTCAAAACTGGCAATTGAAACTTCATTTCCCTGACGTATAAATTCTTCTGCATATTCGAAAACAGTAATCTCAGAGCCAGCAAGATCCTTAAATCTTGATGTTGCAATTAGTATTTTCATCAATCAAAATTCGGTGGTTGCATTAGCAAATAACTCCTGACCCCAAGGTAAGAGAGGTCGACCGAAGTCAGACTGGCTGTGAAGTGCTTTACCTTTCCGCGCACTCCATTTTTTTCCATAAGGATCCCATGGGAAATTTTCCACATAATAATTACAAGTTTCTTCCCAATGCTCATATGATAAGCTTTTACCATAGTGCTGGCAGTAAAATTTCACAATCTCAGTAGTAACACAAGACGGTTCCCTTGCATCAAGTCCCTTATACACGATATGTGATTTATTTTGCCAAAGCATTAAAATGTTACGGCATTCTGGGCCAAAATACTTCCGAAAATCCATCATTTTTAAATCTTGCCTGAAAGGCTCATCGTTGCCCGCGGTCATGTAAGCATCAAATAACTGTATTCTTACACCTTCAGGTTTCTCAGCTACATCCTGCTCTACATATGACTTGATGTCTCCTATGTAACGCTCATCAGCATCGCAACACATGCACCATTTGAAACTAAGATAGCGATTTGCGAGCTCCAGCAACAGGCCACGATGGCGTGTTTCTGATAGCAAGCGATTGTCAGTGCCTTTTCTCCAAAGATTATTTTCCACAATCAGGAATACACTGGGATGAGATTTCAAAATTTCTCGGGTATTATCATCGCTACAGTCGTCATATACGCATATATAATCAGCAAATTCACTAATATGATCAAGCGTATCCTTAAGCACCAATTCTTCATTACGTATACGCATCAGGACAATCAGATTGTGCTTGCGAGTAATATTTATATCACCCTTCCTGAACCATAGCGTCTCATGCTCGTCGATTTGCCAGTTCATACACCTTCCCATTCATGCTCGCATCGGAGAACACCATCAACTTTAGCCAGCCCTGAACTATTACGTTCCATTTTTATTTTAAAACTGGAGATATATTCCAGTTTATCGTATGGAAACATTCCTAATTCATCAGACACTGAAGCGGTGATATGATATTCACCTGGACCAAAATGATTATTAAGGATTTTGAGATTAATTTCATCTCGTTTACCCGTCATTATAACTTCGTCTCGCAAGGTATTTAGTATTGATATGACATTGCCTTTCATATCATAGATAATAATTCCGATGCCATATTTTAAATTATCATCACTGAAAGATAGCCTGAATGAGAGTAAAATATCCTCCCCCATCTCATACAGCTTTTTACTACACGTCACTTCGTGCAACTGTATTTTTTTATCATCATCATGCTGAAGTGGTAAGTTAGTTGCTGATCCTGCTGATTTTGGCAGTGTAATTTTCCCTTCTGTTTCCTGCTGATAGGCGTCGCAAACATCAAGTCGCTCACCAATCATTCTGATTTGCCCCTTCTCTACCCAAACAGCTTTATCGCAAAAATTCCTGACTGCTGATAAGGAATGAGAAACAAACAGAATTGAAGTTCCCATATCCCGAATTTCTTTCATTTTACTGAAGGATTTTTCCTGAAAAGCCATATCGCCAACGCTGAGTGCTTCATCAACGATTAGAATATCAGGGTTCACCTGGACAGCCACTGAAAAAGCCAGTCTGGCAATCATACCGCTTGAATAAGTTTTGACGGGTTGATCCATAAAATCCTTAATATCAGCGAAATCAACAATGTCCTGATATTTAAGATCTATTTCTTTCTTAGACAGTCCCAATACTGCGGCATTTAAGTAAACATTCTCTTTACCCGTAAAGTCCATATTAAAGCCTGAACCGAGTTCGAGAAGTGCTGCTATTCGGCCATTTACCGTTACCCGCCCTTC
>NZ_VHIZ01000030.1 GCF_006494375.1 Pantoea anthophila | reverse complement strand
GGGTCCTGAAGGGACGTTGAAGACGACGACGTTGATAGGCCGGGTGTGTAAGCGCAGCGATGCGTTGAGCTAACCGGTACTAATGACCCGTGAGGCTTAACCTTACAACGCCAGAGGCGTTTTTTGAGAGACATGATTTTCAGTTTGTGACGGATAAAGAATTAGCAGAAGCGAAGATTTTTTCGTTTCGTGCACCAAGATTTGCCTGGCGGCTGTAGCGCGGTGGTCCCACCTGACCCCATGCCGAACTCAGAAGTGAAACGCCGTAGCGCCGATGGTAGTGTGGGGCCTCCCCATGCGAGAGTAGGGAACTGCCAGGCATTATATAAGTGAAGAAGC
>NZ_VHIZ01000029.1 GCF_006494375.1 Pantoea anthophila | reverse complement strand
CTCAGAAGTGAAACGCCGTAGCGCCGATGGTAGTGTGGGGCCTCCCCATGCGAGAGTAGGGAACTGCCAGGCATTATATAAGTGAAGAAGCCCCGCACTGACGTGCGGGGCTTTTTTACGTCTGAATTTTTCTGTTTTAAACTGAAATGCGGCGCTGATCCTCTGCATTCCTTCACTTTCTGACCCTCCCTTTTTCCTGACTTTATCGCCAGCAAACCGCTGATTTTTCGATAATTAGCGATGCGGCTCACAATAATAATCTCAGATTAGGCCGCCTTTACCTTCCGTGGACTTAAATGCTTTACTCATACTTTAAACGCTGTTGATCAGCAAGGAACAGAGGTAAGGCATGACACCCACAACAAATAAAATGCAGACGGATGATACAAAAAAGCGTATCTGGGCCATCGTCGGTGCGTCATCGGGTAACCTGGTAGAGTGGTTCGACTTTTATGTCTATTCATTCTTCTCACTCTATTTTGCCCACATTTTCTTCCCGCAGGGCGATACCACGACCCAGCTGCTCCAGACAGCGGGCGTATTTGCGGCCGGCTTCTTAATGCGTCCGATAGGGGGCTGGCTGTTCGGCTATATCGGCGACAGACATGGCCGAAAAAATTCGATGCTGGTTTCAGTCTGTATGATGTGTTTTGGCTCACTGGTGATCGCCTGCTTACCCGGTTATGCCACCATTGGTGTGGCGGCTCCGGTCATTCTGCTGCTGGCGCGTATGTTTCAGGGGCTGTCGGTAGGGGGTGAGTATGGAACCAGCGCGACCTATATGAGCGAAGTTGCGCTGGAAGGGCGCAAAGGTTTTTACGCCTCATTCCAGTATGTCACGCTGATCGGAGGCCAGTTAGCCGCAGTGCTCACCGTCGTGGTGTTGCAGTTTCTGCTCACCGATGCAGAACTGCGGAGCTGGGGCTGGCGTATTCCGTTCTTCCTTGGTGCGCTGCTCGCTGTTGTTGCGCTCTGGCTGCGCCGATCGCTGGAAGAGACCTCAGATAAAACCAGCCGTGAACATCGCGATGCAGGAAGCGTAATCGGGTTGCTGCGCAATCATACCCGTCCCTTCCTGATGGTGCTGGGTTTCACCGCTGGCGGCTCTCTGAGTTTCTACACGTTCACGACCTATATGCAGAAGTATCTGGTTAACACCTCGGGAATGGATCCTAAGACCGCCAGCGGCCTGATGACCGGCGCACTGCTGGTCTTTATGCTGATTCAGCCCATTATTGGTGCCCTGTCAGATAAAATTGGCCGTCGTACCTCAATGATGATTTTTGGCGCGGGCGCGGCCATCTGTACCGTTCCGATCCTGACGCTGCTGCAAAATGTGCAGAGCCCCGGCGTGGCTTTCGTGTTGATCATGCTGGCGCTGCTAATCACCAGCTTCTACACCGCCATCAGCGGCATCCTTAAAGCCGAAATGTTTCCGCCTCAGGTGCGTGCGCTGGGGGTAGGACTCTCCTATGCGGTCGCCAATGCGATTTTCGGTGGGTCGGCCGAGTATGTGGCCTTACTGATGAAGAAGCAGGGCATTGAGACAACCTTCTTTTGGTATGTCTCCGCGATGGGGGCGGTGGCCTTTGTGGTGTCGCTGTTACTGCATAAGCGCGGGAAGGGAATCAGGCTCTGACGCGATTACTGGCTCAGATTCCACGGGGCAATGCCGCTGGCTGTACCGGCGGCATCCCGGGCGAAGCTCCAGCCTGAGCCATCCGATCGGCTCTCATATCCCTCTTTGCCTGCTCCGGGCCGCAGGATTCACACAGTGCGGCCTCTGAGCAGCAACCTTTTAAAGAATACGGCTGATTAGGCGATCGATACGGATCCGGCGCAGACGGCGGATCAGTTTCCGCACCTTGGCTGGATAATCCGCAATACTTTCGAGTTCACGGAAATGGTTCACGACCGTGGTGTGCTGCCGGATTAACGTCAGCTCCTTCTCACGCTGGACTGCTAACTCCTGATGCGGATCGTGGATCAGCACCGCATTTTCCAGATCGAGTCGCCATGCGCGCGGATTGAGATTATTACCGGTGATCAGCTGCCACTCATCATCCACCCACATCCCTTTGAGGTGATAGCTGTTCTCGCCATCCTTCCACAACCGTACGACCAGCTGTTCGTTGCTGACGTAGTATTGCAGGCGGCTCAGGAAGCGACGCAGGTTAATCTCATAGAGATAAGGCAGCGCACCAATGATCTTGAAGGGCTGATCGGGGGCGATGTAGAAGTCATTGGCGGTTTTATCCCCCACAATGATCTCAACCTGCTTACCCTGACGCAGCAGATGAATGATATTGCGAACCAGCAGCGCAGGCAGGTTGAAGTAGGGGGTGCAGATAATGAGTTTCTGCTCTGCACAGGGCATCAGGTGGAAAATCGTTTTGTTCAGCAGGCTATGCTTACCCAGTCCCACCAGCGGGGTGACCGCCAGCTCTTCGTTACCCGCATTTCCGTCGAACTGATAGTTAAAGCCACGCAGATCCTGACGAAACTGACGCGTTTCATTTTTGATTTCAGGACTGGAAGGGCGTTCTGCCACGTCGAGCCGGTTGACCGCTTCGGCTGGCTTAAGATTGAGATCGATCCAGGCATACATCGTATCGGTCAGCTGAGCATTGCGGATGATCTGGTAGCGGTCATAGCGATATTTATCATGCTGATGCAGATAGACATCATTAATGCTGGCTCCGCTGTAGATCAGCGTGTCATCAATAATGAAGCCTTTCAGATGGAGCACACCCAGCGCTTCGCGGGTATTAACCGGGATGCCATACACCGGAATCGCAATGTCGTCATGGCGGGTCGCCATTTCGCAATACCAGTCAGCGTTAGTGACGCCTCGCGCGGCACCAATGCGTCCACGCTGTGCACGATGCCAGTCAACCAGGATTGAAATATCCAGTTCCGGACGCGCCTGCTTCGCACGGTAGAGCGCATCCATGATGGCGCGCCCGGCGTCATCATTTTCCAGATAGAGCGCAACGATACAGATGCGGGTCTGCGCTGCGGCAATTTTTTCCAGCAGCGTCTCACGAAATTCGGCAGGCGAGTAAAGTGTCGACACATCCGCAACGGATTGTGACAGTTTCGGCAACTGTGCGAGGTGTTGTTGGTGTTTATTACGTTTGAATTTAGACAACATCACAGTGCACTTCTTCTCTGTTCATTGCATGGCCTTTTGCCATCAAATCAGGGTTATAACCATAAATAATAACATTAACTCCGTCGACCCGAACCTTTTTTACCTTTCTCTACAAGGTTAGTTGATCCCCTCCTGTAAAGGCAATTTCAGGCTGACAATACCGTCATCCAGTTGAATATCAACATGAAAGTTAAGTTTTCGTGCCAGCGTAATCATGCCGCGGTTGTGGGGCATGGTGATACCGTTTAATTGTTGCAAGCCGTGATGGCGCGTATAGCGGATCATCTTTTCCAGCAGACGGCGCCCCATACCCAGCCCTTTGAGGTCAGAACGCACCAGCACCGAGAACTCGGCGTCGATGTTATCGGCATCTGAGATAGCGCGTGTGACGCCGATGATCTCAGGGTGTCCCTGATGCTGACGCACGGCCACAATCGCCATCTCACGGTCATAATCGATTTGCGTCATGTTGGCGAGGTCTTCATGGGTAAACTCATTGATTTCGCTGAAGTAGCGGTAGTAGAGATCCTCTTTCGTGACCTGACTGATAAAGTCGCGCAGCAGGGGTTCATCTTCAGGCAGGATGGGACGGAACAGGCAGAACTGCCCATCTTTTAATTCGACCTGCTCTTCCAGATGCTGCGGATAAGGGCGGATAGCCAGCCGGGCTTCATTGTCACCGTGGAAGGGGGCCAGCGTCAGGGTGACGTCCAGCAGGGTAAAATCACTACCCGCCGCCAGCAGCGGATGGATATCGAGCCGATCGATTTCCGGGCAGTCGACCACAAGGTTTGAGACCTGCACCAGCAGCTGACTTAACCCGGCGATATCCAGCGGATTCAGGGCGCTGCGGCTGCGGATTTTTCCGCTCTTGATTGCCTGAATCACCAGATAGCGCGCCAGCGTCATGTTGAGCGGCGGCAGCGCAACGGCGGCCTGTTTGTCAGCCTGCCATTCGACGCCGCCTTCGCCCAGCATGATGATCGGGCCAAACAGTGCATCCTGTTCGACCACAACCCGCAGCTCCTGTGCGCCCGCACGGCTTGCCATGCCCTGAACCAGTAGCCCTTCAATACGCGCCTGCGGCAGCGTCTGCCTGACCCGATCGAAAATGGCTTCAGCGGCGCGCTCCACTTCGCTGGCATTGCGCAGGTAGAGCATCACCCCCTGCACCTCCGACTTATGCGCGATATCGGGTGAACGCAGCTTGAGCGCGACCGGATAGCCAATCTGGTCGGCAATCGTTACGGCCGACGCGCTGTCGCTGGCAATCCAGGTCGGCAGCGTGGTCAGCCCGTATGCCTGAAGAACCGGCTGCACTTCGTGCGTATCCAGCGCCGTGATCCCGCGCGCCAGGGCCTGGGAGAGTAACTGGTGAACATGCGCGCTATCCTGCGTCAGCGTCGCGGGGAGGGCAGGGGTTTCGCGCAGCTGCTTCTGGTTACGCCGGTATTCAACCTGATGCATAAACGCGGTGACGGTGCCCTCCGGCGTACGCCAGGTGGGGATTCCCGCCTGGGTAAAGGCGCGTCGTGCCGCCTGCGAAGAGAACTCTCCGCTCCAGTTAGTCAGCAGGGTTACCCGCTTACCGCGCGGGTGACGGGCAAGGGTTTCGATAAGGTGGCTGGCCGTTTCGGTAGGGGGCGCAACCGCGCTTGGCGCATGAATAATCATCAGCGCATCAAAGTCATGACTGTCGAGCAGGATCTCCACACAGGCGGCATAGCGCGCGGGCGTTGCATCATCCTTTAAGTCGAGCGGATTGCCCCGGCCCGCGCCTGCGGGCAGCAGCGCCTCCAGCTGTTGACGGGTCTGTTCGCTGAGCTGTGCCAGTTTGCCGTTGCGGGCATAGAGCTCATCCAGCGCCAGCGCAGCAGGGGCGGCACCATTACTGACGATCATCAGCCGGTCACCCCGCAGCGGCCGCATATGACTCAGCGATTCCACCGCAGAGAAGAGCTCATGGGTATCCTGCACCCGTAGCAACCCGGCACGCTGAATGGCGGCATCCCAGGCCGCATCCAGGCCGCTGTGGGTGCCGAGCAGCGCCTGCGCTTCACGGCTGCGACCGCTCTTGATCACCAGAATCGGCTTGTTGCGGGAGGCACTGCGCGAGGCGGAAACGAAACGGCGTGCGTCACTGAGGTGTTCAAGGTAGAGCAGAATGGCGCTGGTTTTACCGTCGCGCGCCAGGAAGTCGAGCAGGTCGTCGACATCGGTGTCCAGGCTGTCACCCAGCGCGATAAACCAGGAGAATCCGAGGTTACGCTGCTGCGCCCAGTCGAGAATGGTATTCGAGACGGCGGCGGACTGGGAGATAAAGGCGAGTCGGCCTTTGGCTATCGGCACCGGTGAGAAACTGGCATTTAATCCCTGCCAGGGGGCCAGCAGGCCAAGACTGTTTGGTCCCAGCAGGCGTATCTGCCACTGACTGGCGCACGCTTTAAGTTCAGCAGACTGGCTGGCGGGAGCCGAAAGGATGATGCAGGCCTTGCAGCCTTTTTCGCCGAGCTGTTGCAGCAGCGCAAGGTTACGCTTTGAATGGGTGCAGATGACCGCCAGATCCGGCGCGAAAGGCAGGCTGTCGATGGTGGGCCAGGCCAGGACACCGCTGACCGCCTTATATTTCGGCGTCACCGGCAGCACCGGTCCGCTGAATCCGCCCGCCAGCAGGTTTCGCATCATAAAGTAGCCGGCGCGCCCCGGCGTCACCGAGGCACCAATAACCGCAATGGATTTAGGTCGTAACAGCGCTTCCAGCCCACGTTGACTCATCGCGTCCTCCAGAGTTCGGGATTTGCGTGATTGTAAACGCTTTTTGCGGGCCGTGCTTTCGGGCAGATCGCAGCCTGAGCATCCGGCCGCGCAGGCCTCAGGCAACCGGTAAGAAGCGGGGCCGGTTAATCCTGCCCGGCATGATGCGGTTTGCCCGCCAGGTAGGCGGCACGAAAGCGATCAAAATGGTGAGATAACGCGTCTGCCGCGAGCCGATCGCCCGCCTGCTCCAGCAGTGCCGCGGCGACTTCGGCGGTACAGTGCTGACCTGCGCCATGGGCTTCGCGCAGCGTGTAACGCGAAGGGGTAGTGACATTCAGCGACATGACCGGCAGGGCATCGAGCCAGGGGCTTTTGCGGAACATTTTGCGCGCTTCGGTCCAGGTGCCATCCAGCATGATAAACAGCGGCGGTTTCCCCTGCGCGGGCGGCGAGGTCAGCACCTCCCGGCCCGGATCGGCATAGCTGGCCGGAAAGACCACCAGCGGCTGGTAATCGGGGTTGCGCACAGCCGCCAGCAGCAGCGGATCGGGCTCGGTGCGTGACCAGCCGAAGGCCTGGGTGTCGGGCAGAATATCGGCAATCAGACGGCCGGTGTTGCTCGGCTTCATCGGCTCGGTATCAAACATCACCAGACAAAAGCGGCTGCGGGCGGCTTGCGGGACGATCTGGCTGCAGAGACAGCTGGCCTCGGGCAGCAGGCAGCCCTGGCAGCGAATGACCCGGTTTCCGCGCGCGAGGAAAGGACGGGTCGCGCGGGCGAGACGTTGGGTGCGCAAGCGCAAAACAGCATTATCAGACATGAGTATTCAGGGCAGGAAAAACGTCAGTGTAATCGAAGCGCAGGCGAAAAGGAAAAGGCCAGCCGGGCTGGCCTGGGAAGATTAAAGGGATTCATCCAGCCATTCGTTAAACGGCGCTTTGGGCATGGCACCGTTCAGCATGTCGACCCGCTCGCCGTTTTTAAACAGCATGATGGTCGGGATACTGCGAATGTTGAAGCGGGCGCTCAGCGCCGGTTCCGCTTCGGTGTTCACTTTAATGAAGCGCACTTTACCGCTGCGCTCACTGGCGACATCTTTAAAGACCGGCGCAAAGTTGACGCACGGACCGCACCACGGCGCCCAGAAATCAATCACGACGGGCAGGTCGTCCTGAAGATATTTGTCGAAGGTCGCGGCGGTGGCGTTGACCACTTCACCGTCGAACAGTTCGCTTCCACAGCGTCCGCATTTCGCCGCATCGGCAAGGCGCTCTTCGGGAACGCGATTAGTTGCCTGGCAGGAAGCGCATACCGTATTCATAGGAACCTCTGAAGTTGGAAAGTGTCAGTCTGGTAATTATTGTCCATTATGAAAGGGGAGCGATTTACCCTCAATCTGGATCGCTCTATAGGTTCAATAGTTGATAGCTAAGCGCCGGCACATCAGGTAATCTGCGCGCTCTCAATGCAGGAGGAAGACATGAACGACGAATTTAAAGGCAAAAGCGGTAAGGTTAAGGTGATGTACGTGCGTGGCGAGGATGAAAAGAGCACATCTAATCCTCGTACAGGCAAAGGTGGTTACGCTGCCGCCCGCCAGGATGATAATCGTCGTTCATCGGGTTCCCGCACAGAACGTAGCCAGGAAGGCGGCCGCTCTGCGGGTCGTCGCAGCGACGACAGCGGACGCAGCGGTTCAGCGCGCCGCGACGAAGGCGGACGGGGTGCGCCACGCCGCTCGGGTGAGGGTTCAGGCCGTCGCAATGAGCGCTCCGACGATCGTAGCTACGGCAGCAGCGACTCTCCATGGCGGACCGTGTCACGCGCGCCTTCTGCCGATCGCACCGCGGCGTCAGAAAGCGACAAGCCGGATCATGGCGGCATCAGCGGCAAGAGCTTCGTCGATCCGGAGCAGATTCGCCGTCAGCGTAACGAAGAGACGCGTGTCTATGGTGAGAACGCCTGTCAGGCCCTGTTCCAGAGCCGTCCGGAAGCGATTGTCCGCGCATGGTTTGTGCAGGAAGTGACACCGCGTTTCCGCGAAACCCTGCGCTGGCTGGCGGCCAACCGCAAAGCCTATCATGTGGTTGAAGATGCAGAGATCACCAAAGCCTCCGGCACTGAGCATCATGGCGGCGTCTGCTTCCTGATCAAAAAGCGCATGGGTATGGCGGTTTCTGAGTGGCTGGGTCAGGCGAATGCCAAAGATTGTGTACTGGCACTGGAAGATGTCAGCAACCCGCATAACCTCGGCGCAATCATGCGCAGCTGCGCGCACTTTGGCGTGAAAGGTCTGCTGGTCAACGACGCCTCTCTGCTGGAGTCCGGTGCGGCGGTGCGTACCGCAGAGGGCGGAGCCGAGCATGTGCAGGCGATCAGCGGTGCCACCTTCAGTGAAGGTCTGGAAGCGTTTCGCAAAGCGGGTTACACCATCGTCACCACCTCCAGCCATCAGGGTACGCCACTGGCTCAGGCTGAGCTGCCGGAAAAAATGGTGCTGGTGTTAGGTCAGGAGCGCGAAGGTCTCTCTGACACGGCGTTTCAGCAGGGAGATATGAGCGTGTCGATTGGCGGCACCGGCAACGTCGAGAGCCTTAACGTCTCGGTTGCCACCGGCGTGCTGCTCGCCGAATGGTGGCGTCAGAACGCATAAAAAAACGGGCCGAAAGGCCCGTTTTGCTTTGTCTCATCAGTGCGCGCCACCGCCACCGCCGCCCGCGCCAAACGGCGGACGGGCAAACCAGATCAGCACCAGCAGGATCAGAAACACCCCCGCCGACGCCCAGAAAATTTCATTTGCTGAAATAATCAGTCCCTGGTTAGTGATCTGCTGCGCGATCCAGGCCGACGCCTGTTGCTGCGTCATCCCCATGCCCTCCAGCTGGCTGTACATCTGCTGCGAATTGACGTTGTACGGGGTAATCGACTCCGTCAGATAGCTGTGATGCATTGATTCGCGATTGGTCCACATGGTGGTGGTAATCGACGTACCCACTGACCCGGCAAAGGTTCGCAGGAAGTTTGACAGACTGGAAGCGGCCGCCAGACGCTCCGGGGGGAGGCCCGACAGCGTGATGGTGGTCAGCGGCATAAAGAAGCAGGCCACGGCAAAGCCCTGAATAAACTGCGGCCAGGCGGAAGCGCCGAAGTCCATACCCGGTTCAAACGTCCAGGCGCGCCAGTAGAAGCAGACCGCATACATAATGAAACTGAAGGTGACCAGCCGTCGCATGTCGAGCTTGTGGGCGAAGCGACCGATAATCGGCGACAGGATCACGGGGATGATCCCCACCGGCGCAGAGGCCAGACCGGCCCAGGTCGCGGTATAGCCGTAGACCTCCTGCAGCAGCTGCGGCAGCAGCACAATCGAGCCAAAGTAGAGCATGTAAGCCAGACTGATCGACAGGCAGCCGATAGTGAAATTGCGCGACTTAAACAGCGACAGGTCGATGATCGGATGATCGTCCGTCAGCTCCCACACCAGCAGCACGGAGAGCGCAATCACGGCCACTACCCCCAGCACGATGATCTCCGTCGAGCTGAACCAGTCGAGCTCTTTCCCGCGATCGAGCATCACCTGCAGACAGCCGATCCCGACGACCAGCAGCACCAGACCGACCGTATCGATGGGGCGGATTTCGGTTTTGGTTTCCCGGCCACGCAGCGTCTGCAGCGTCAGCATCACCACCACCGCACCAATCGGTACGTTGATGAAGAAGATCCAGCCCCAGTGATAGTTGTCGCTGATCCAGCCGCCCAGAATCGGGCCGCAGATCGGCGCTACGATCACCGTCATCGCCCACAGCGACAGCGCGATACTGCGTTTAGCGGGCGGATAGTTACTGAGCAACAGACTTTGCGACAGCGGAATCAGCGGACCCGCCACGATCCCCTGCAGGATACGGAAGAAGATCAGCATCTCGAGGCTCTCTGACATGCCGCACGCCCAGGAGGCGACGGCAAACAGAATGGTCGCCCAGGTAAAGAGCTTCACTTCACCGATGCGTTTGGCCAGCCAGCCGGTCAGGGGGATCGAAATCGCATTGGCTACGCCAAACGAGGTGATCACCCAGGTTCCCTGCGAGTTAGACGCGCCCAGGTTTCCGGCGATGGTGGGGATAGCCACGTTGGCGATGGTCGAGTCCAGCACCTGCATGAACGTGGCCAGCGACAGCGCCACGGTCATCAGGACCAGCGGCATCCCTTCAAGCGGTTTTTGTGCCATTACAGCCTCCGCGCCATCATCCGGCGTTGGCGCGGACGATATCGGTGATCAGTTTATTGACCGGCGCAAGGTCAATCGCCAGGGCGTTGCTGCTGTAAGCGGCCTGCTGCCGGACACTGTTCGCCAGCGTAATGCCCTCTTTGCTGGTGGTATCGATCTTCACCAGCGTTGAGAGGCCAATACGCAGCGGATGTCTGGCGATATCGTCCTGATTCAGTTCGATTCGCACCGGCAGGCGCTGAACCACCTTAATCCAGTTACCGGTGGCATTCTGGGCGGGCAGCAGCGAGAAGGCGCTGCCGGTGCCCATATCCAGACCGGCAACTTTGCCGTGATAGACCACATCATCACCATAGATATCCGCCACCACGGTAGCGGGCTGACCAATACGCACGCCAGCCAGCTGTGTCTCTTTAAAGTTGGCGTCGACCCACAGATTGGTTGCCGGGACAACGGCCAGCAGCGGGGTGCTGGTGGAGATTTGTGAACCTACCTGAACGCTGCGGCGGGAGACATAACCGTCCATCGGGCTGCGGATGTCGGTTCGCTGCAGGGCCAGCCAGGCGTCACGCAGTTCAGCGGCGCTCTGCTGCACCGCAGGCTGATTTTCCAGCGTGGTATTGAGGATCATCGCCTGATTGGCATTGTATTGCTGAACGGCGACGTCCAGCTGCGCTTTGGCGGTCGCCACGGCGTCGCGGGCGTGCTGCAGCTCTTCACGGCCAATCAGATTAGCGGCACCCAGAGGCTCCCGGCGTTTCAGGTCAGCCTGCGCCTGGGCCAGAGCGGTCTGCTGCAGGGTGATGCTGGCTTCATACTGCTTACCGTTGATCATCAGCTGATGCGTCTGACGCACGCTGGTGGCGAGGGCCGTCTGCGCTTTTTCAAACGCCTGCTCGGCATCGGTCTTATCCAGGGAAACCAGCACATCGCCTTTTTTGACGTAGTCAGTGTCTTCAAACCAGACTTTATTGACGCTGCCGGAGACCTGGGCCATCACCTGCACCTGGTTACCGGCAACGTAGGCATCATCCGTTTCCTGAAAATGGCGCAGTACCAGGAACCAGTAAACACCCCAGGCAATCCCAATTAGCACAAAGATCAGCGCCAGCACAATGAGCACACTTTTGCGCTTTTTCTTTTTGTTGCTGACTGACGGTTGCGGGCTCTGTGCTTCTGCCGTTGCACTCATGTCTTTCTCCACGTATTCCATTGAGTCGGGTAGGGGCAGGGATCCCTGTCCGCCGGCGCCCGAGTCGAAAAAGCCAGCGACTGAGCGCTGGCCAGATAAAAAAGGAACTTAAAATAACGATTCCGACAGGTGATTGTGTCGCACTTATTGCTATCAGCGGGACAGTGAGGCGATCAGCTGATCTTCATCCATTTTGTCGAGGCGATTAAGCAGCTTGCGGGTAATCCCTTCCAGCTGCGACTTCTCATCAACCGACAGAGAAGACCAGAGATATTGCAGGCTCTGATGCTGCGGGGGCAGCAGCTGACGCAGGAACTCCATGCCTTTGTCGGTCAGATGCAGGTGCAGGCAGCGGCGGTCGTGATCGCTTTCGCGACGCTCAATCCAGCCGCGTTTTTCCAGCTCATCAGCAATGCGCGTAGCATTGGTGCGTGACGAGCCGAGGGCCGAGCTGAGTTCCGAAGGCTGAATGCTGTGATTTTCCTGAGCATCCAGCGTGATCAGCGCCATAAACAGGGTTTCGTTGATCCCCTGTGCTTTCAACATCTTATTACGATTGTCCAGCAGTTTACCCTGCATATGCATACAGAGACGCGTCAGGATAATTTCCTGTAACGGAAAATCCTTATGGCGATTGGCACGGATGTTTAGCATCTGCTCAATGGGAGTAAACGAACTTTCCATTAAAAAAAACCTCACTAATTGCAACTTGTATAATAACTATGGTGACAGGCTAAGCGTAGTCACTTTTCGGCAGGTGATCGCTGACCGACGCACGCTGCACCATTAAAGGTGTTCCAGGCCATTCCCTGGCCCTGGGTCAAAAACCCGTCCGCCCGGCGGCAGCCGCAGTGCCAGAGCGTTATCAAAAAGGGGGCAAATTTAATAATATCGCGAGGAAAAATAACTGAAGTGAATAGGTTTGCTGCTAACCATAACAAACCTAACCATTTGTGACCAGATGCAATCCGCTTTCCGGACAGAGTTCAGTGAATTTTTCGGGTTCAGCATGCGATCCGCCGGCTCCCACCCGACCCGGCAGGCCGATTTCACCCTCTGAGACGTGACAGGGTGCTCCGGCGAGGCTGACAGAGAGGAAAGAGTGCTGAGCAATCGTATGAGCAGGGGCTGAACGTCGTCGTTGCTGCCCACGCAGAGGCCGGTGGCTACCGACTGCGGGAGCACTGAAACGGGCGTCAGACCCTGACGGGGCGCAGGCATAAACCGTGTCGTTCGCTAATAATCATATGAGGTTAATAATAACTCAAAAAACTATTTCACACGCATGTTTATTAGCAGGCCAGACCAGTCATAACAAGAGGTTTAAACCTCGGTAGAGGATTTACGGGTGACGTTATGCGAATAGGCTCAGGAAGCATATGCCTTTCGCAAAGACGCAAAAGATGCCATCCATGGCATGCTCAGCGCGGGCCATCCCTGGCCCGCTATGCTTTGCTACAGGCGTATGCTCCCATCGCTTTAAGTTTTGGCGCCGTCTGAATGAAGAAACGCTTTCAGATCACGACCACCTGCCCGCCATCAGAAGTTCCAGTCCTCATCTTCCGTCTCAACCGCCTTACCCATCACATAGGATGAGCCCGAACCGGAGAAGAAGTCGTGGTTTTCATCTGCGTTGGGTGACAGCGCTGACAGAATGGCCGGATTCACCGCCGTCAGCTCCGCCGGGAACAGCGCCTCGTAGCCGAGATTCATCAGGGCCTTATTGGCGTTGTAGTGCAGAAAGGTCTTCACCTCCTCCACCCAGCCGACCTCACCATACAGCGCTTCGGTATAAGCCACTTCATTCTCATACAATGCCAGCAACAGATCGTATGCGAACTGCTGCAGCGCTTCGCGGCGCTGATCGTCCACCGTCGCCAGCGCCTGCTGGAACTTGTAGCCAATGTAATAACCGTGCACCGCCTCATCACGAATAATCAGGCGGATCAGATCCGCGGTGTTGGTCAGCTTGCCGCGACTCGACCAGTACATCGGCAGCCAGAAGCCGGAATAGAACAAAAACGACTCCAGGAAAACGCTGGCGATTTTCTTCTTCAGCGGATCGTCGGCCTGATAGTGTTCCAGAATGATGCGCGCCTTGTTCTGCAGCGGCGCATTCTCTTCGCTCCACTGATAGGCGGCATCCACATCCTGCGTGTTGCACAGGGTTGAGAAGATGGAGCTGTAGGAGCGGGCATGCACCGCCTCCATAAAGCTGATATTCGACAGCACCGCCTCTTCATGCGGGGTTATGGCATCGCCCATCAGTCCCGGCGCACCGATCACGTTCTGAATGGTATCCAGCAGCGTCAGACCGGTAAAAACCCGGATGGTCAGCTGCTGCTGCTGTTTATCCAGCGTCTGCCAGGCAGGCAGGTCGTTGGAGAGCGGCACTTTCTCCGGCAGCCAGAAGTTGCTGGTGAGGCGGTTCCAGACCTCAAGATCTTTCTCATCCTGAAGACGGTTCCAGTTAATGGCCTGAATCTGTTTAAGTTGCATAGTGTTTATCACAGGGAGCAGGAGACGCAGCCCTGAACCTCCGTGCCCTGAAGCGCCATCTGGCGCAGTCGAATGTAATAGAGCGTTTTGATGCCTTTCTTCCACGCGTAAATCTGTGCTTTGTTGATGTCACGGGTGGTGACGTCGTCGCGGAAAAAGAGCGTCAGCGACAGCCCCTGATCAACGTGCTGAGTCGCTTCTGCATAGGTATCAATAATCGCTTCCGGCCCAATCTGATACGCATCCTGATAGAGATGCAGATTCTCATTGGTCATGAACGGCGCGGGATAGTAAACGCGTCCGGTTTTGCCCTCTTTGCGGATCTCGATCGGCGAAACAATCGGATGGATACTGGAGGTGGCGTGGTTGATGTAGGAGATCGAACCGGTCGGTGGGATCGCCTGCAGGTTCTGATTAAACAGCCCGTGCTGCATTACCGCATCGCGCAGCGCCTGCCAGTCCGCCCGGGTCGGCAGCGTCACGCCGGCGTCGGTAAACAGTTTTGCCACCCGTTCGGTGCGCGGCAGCCATTCGCGCTGCAGATATTTGTCGAAATAGACGCCGCTGGCGTACTGCGAATCAGCAAAACCGTCGAAGGTCTGCTGACGCTCCCGTGCCAGCTGATTAGAGGTGCGCAGCGCGTAATAGGTGATGCAGTAAAAGTAGAGGTTGGTGAAATCGAGCGCTTCCGGCGAACCGTAGACGATGCCTTCCCGCGCCAGATAGCCGTGCAGGTTCATCTGACCCAGGCCAATGGCGTGCGACCGCCGGTTTCCTTCGGCGACCGACGGCACCGACGCGATCTCACTCATCATCGACACCGAAGTCAGGGCGCGTACCGCCACCTCCACGGTGCGCGCCAGATCGCGGGAATCCATGGCGTGGGCAATATTGAGTGAGCCAAGATTGCAGGAGATATCTTTGCCGACCCGGCGATAGCTGAGATCGTCAAAGTACTCGCTGGCGCTGTTCACCTGCAGGATCTCTGAACAGAGGTTGCTCATATTGATACGACCGGCAATCGGATTGCTGCGGTTCACGCTGTCCTCATACATGATGTAGGGGTAGCCTGACTCAAACTGAATCTCAGCCAGCGTCTGGAAGAAGTCACGCGGCTGAATCCAGGTTTTGCGGATGCGATCGTCGGCCAGCATCTCGTCATACTTCTCGCTGATGCTGATATCGCCAAAGGCCTGGCCGTAAATGCGCTCAACATCGTAGGGCGAGAACAGCGCCATCGGCTGGTTCTCTTTCGCCAGCCGGAAGGTGACATCGGGGATCACCACGCCCAGCGACAGGGTCTTGATGCGGATCTTCTCATCGGCGTTTTCGCGCTTGGTGTCGAGAAAGCGGAAAATATCGGGATGGTGTGCGTTCAGCCATACCGCGCCCGCGCCCTGACGTGCGCCCAGCTGATTGGCGTAGGAGAAGGCATCCTCCAGCATCTTCATGACCGGGATGACGCCCGACGACTGGTTTTCGATACGCTTGATGGGCGCACCGGACTCACGCAGGTTGGAGAGTAAAAAGGCAACGCCGCCGCCGCGCTTTGAGAGCTGCAGCGCGGAGTTCACGGCACGGCCGATGGACTCCATGTTGTCTTCAATGCGCAGCAGGAAGCAGGAGACCAGCTCGCCGCGCTGCTGCTTGCCGCAGTTCAGAAAGGTGGGGGTGGCAGGCTGGAAGCGGCCGCTGAGGATCTCCTCCAGCAGCGCCCGTGCCAGGGTTTCATCGCCCTGAGCCAGCGTCAGCGCCACCATGCAGGCGCGCTGTTCAAAGGTTTCCAGATAGCGTTTGCCGTCGAAGGTCTTCAGCGTGTAGCTGGTGTAGTACTTCCAGGCACCCAGGAAAGTTTTGAACTCAAATCCCCACGTCTCCGCCACCTCATGCAGCGCAAGCAGGAAGTCGAAATCGTACTGGTTCAGCACCTCAGCTTCGTAATAGCTCTCCGCCACCAGATAGCGTAAACGCTCGGCGCGGCTGGCGAACTTCACCGTGTTCGGCTCCACATGCTGCAGATGAAACTGACGGGTCGCTTCGCGATCCTTGTCGAACTGGATGCGCCCCTCCGCGTCATAGAGGTTGAGCATGGCGTTGAGCGCGTGATAGTCGAGCGTCACGCCGTTGAGGGTGTCTGTTGTTGCCAAAATTGGGTTACTCCCGCTTTAACGTTCGCGATGTCGTCCGGGGTTCCCATCAGCTCAAAACGATAGAGCAGGGGAACCTGACATTTTTTTGCAATGATGCTGCCCGCCAGACAGTAACCGGCGCCGAAGTTCCGGTTGCCGGCGGCAATAACGCCACGAATTTCCCGCCGGTTGGCCTCATCATTAAGAAACTGAATCACCTGACCGGGTACGGCACCGCGACTGCTGCCACCGCCATAGCTGGGCACGACCAGAATATAGGGCTGGTCGATATGCAGCGTCTGACGGGCATCAAGCGGGATGCGCCGGGCTGGCAGGCCAAGGCGCGTCACAAACCGGTGGGTGTTTTCCGACTGGCTGGAAAAATAGACCAGCGGGAACATGCGTTTATCCTCCGACAGCGGACAGGGTGCGCAGCGAGGCGATTTTGTCCGGGCGGAAGCCGCTCCAGTGATCGTTATCCGCCATCACCACCGGCACCTGGCGATAACCCAGGGATTTCAGGTTGTCGATCGCCTCGGGCTGGCTGTCGAGATTGATGAGCTGATAGGTCAGACCCTGACGGTCCATCGCACTCTTCGTGGCATTGCACTGGACACAGTTATCTTTAGTGTAAATAATAATGCGCATGATTCGTATTTCCCTCTGTATGCGGTTCGGGTGCCCGGCAATAACGCCACCCGCCTGATTTACGGGCTTCATTCTGGCGGACATCGGGTGTCAGACTGATGGGTTAAATACTAGATGTAGGGGTTTTGGTGGTCAAGCCCACCAGATATAGGGTTTTATGATTTGCATTTGCGCAACACGACCAAAGCCAGCAGGCGTGCGCCCTGCGACGCGGAAAAAATCTTTTGTAAATTTTACGGGCCGGATGACAGGCAAAAAAAAGCCCCGCACGGGGCAGGGCTCAGAAGATTTTTCGCGCTTAGCGGCGTGAGGCCAGCAGGACACCCACCACGATACCGAAAGCGGCACCGATACCGACACCGTGCCACGGCTTATCATGTACATAGGTATCAACCTGTGCACCGGCATCACGGGCAACCTGGGTCACACGGTTGCTGCCACCATTCAGTTTAGAACGGGTCTGCTTCAGCAGTTTTTCTGCCTGACTGCGGGCAGAGTCCACTTCGTCTTTGGCATCACTGCCGTAAGATTTCAACAGCGCTTCCAGTGAATCGGCCAGTTCGTTAACGTCCTGATTGATATCAATGTCATCGTTTTTTACAGTGCGATTAAACATTTTTTGGCTCCCTTTGATTTAAAAACGTAATACTAGTGTAGACGACCTTGAGATAAACGAGACGCGGGAGGGGGCTTTAGGGAAAATTCCGAATGCCCGCTCTGTCATGCTGATGTAAGGTTGCGAAGCTTTTGAAAGAGGAGAGGATCGAGCATGTATTTACGACCAGATGAGGTAGCGCGCGTACTGGAAAAAGCGGGTTTCGAAATGGATCAGATTACCCCACGGGCCTATGGCTATCGCCGGGGGGAGAACTACGTCTATGTGAATCGCGAAGCGCGTATGGGGCGCATGGCATTAGTGATTCATCCGACCCTGAAAGAGAAGAGCCAGCCGTTCGCTGAGCCGGCGTCTGAAATGAAAACCTGCGATCACTACACCCAATTCCCTCTCTACCTGGCGGGTGATTCACAGGAACATTACGGCATCCCGCACGGATTCAGTTCCCGCATGGCGCTGGAACGCTACATTCAGAGCGTTTTCGGCTGAGGCATCAGGCCCCGCCGCGACGGGGCACTGACGCGCATGACCCCGCTCCCTGTTCTCCTGCCGTTGCAATTCCCGGCTGTGACGCGTATAAATTTGTCCCTTATAGATGTTTAGACGTCCATACGGATAAAATTGATGAGCGAACAGCCAACTTCCCCGCAGCAACAATTTAAACGCACCATGAAAGTCCGCCATCTGGTGATGTTATCGCTGGGCGGTGTCATCGGCACCGGCCTCTTTTTCAACACCGGCTATATCATCTCCACCACCGGGGCCGCAGGCACGCTGCTCGCCTACCTGATTGGGGCGCTGGTGGTGTGGCTGGTAATGGTCTGTCTGGGTGAACTGTCGGTGGCGATGCCGGAAACGGGCGCGTTCCACGTCTATGCGGCGCGCTATCTCAGTCCGGCGACCGGCTACACCGTGGCCTGGCTCTACTGGCTGACCTGGACGGTGGCGCTGGGCTCCAGCCTGACGGCGGCGGGCTTCTGTATGCAGTACTGGTTCCCGCAGGTGCCGGTATGGGTCTGGTGCCTGGTATTCTGCTGCGCCATCTATCTGCTGAACGTGGTTTCTGCCCGCTTCTTCGCTGAAGGGGAGTTCTGGTTCTCGCTGATCAAGGTGGTCACCATCATCGCCTTTATCCTGCTCGGCGCGGCGGCGATGTTTGGCTTTATCCCGATGAAAGATGGCACGCCTGCACCCGGTCTGAGTAACCTCACGGCGCACGGCTGGCTGCCCAACGGCGTGCTGCCTATCCTGATGACCATGGTGGCGGTGAACTTTGCCTTCTCCGGCACCGAGTTGATCGGGATTGCCGCCGGTGAAACCCAGCAGCCGCAGAAGGTACTGCCGCTGGCGATTCGTACCACGGTGGCCCGGTTGATTCTCTTTTTCATCGGCACGGTGCTGGTGCTGGCGGCGCTGATCCCGATGGATCAGGCCGGTATTGTGAAAAGCCCGTTTGTGCTGGTGTTTGAAAAGATCGGTGTGCCCTGGGCCGCGGATATCATCAACTTCGTGATCCTGACGGCCATTCTGTCAGCGGCCAACTCCGGCCTCTATGCGTCGGGACGTATGCTCTGGTCGCTGGCTAATGAAAACACGCTGCCACGTGCCTTTGCGAAGGTGAACCGGCGCGGCGTGCCGCTGCTGGCGCTGACCGTCAGCATGATCGGCGGCCTGCTGGCGCTGATCTCCAGCGTGGTCGCGCCTGACACGGTATTTGTGGCGCTGTCGGCCATCTCCGGCTTTGCAGTGGTGGCGGTCTGGCTCAGCATCTGCGCCTCGCACTTTGTGTTCCGTCGCCGTCACCTTCAGCAGGGCAAATCGCTGGCCGATCTCGCCTACCGCGCGCCGCTCTATCCGCTGACGCCTGTTCTCGGCTTCCTGCTCTGCCTGCTGGCGTGCGTCGGCCTGGCGTTTGATCCGACACAGCGCATCGCCCTGTGGTGTGGCATCCCGTTTGTGCTGTTCTGCTACGCCGCGTACCATCTGACCCACAAATCATCCCCGAAGCCTGAGGAGGCCAATGATGTCGTATAACCCTGTCGCGCAGGCTTTAACAGAGTCACCGCTGCTGATTCTGGATGGCGCGCTGGCCACCGAGCTGGAAGCGCGCGGCTGTCAGCTTGCCGATGCCTTGTGGTCAGCCAAAGTGCTGATGGAGGATCCTGAGCTGATCTATCAGGTGCACTACGACTACTTTGTGGCGGGTGCCCGCTGCGCCATCACCGCCAGCTACCAGGCGACCCCGCAGGGCTTTGCCACGCGTGGCCTGAGTGAGGATGAGTCCCTGGCGCTCATCGCCCGGAGTGTTGAACTGGCACAGCGCGCCCGTCACGACTATCAGGCGGTGCGGCCCGATGCGAAAACGCTGCTGGTGGCAGGCTCGGTGGGGCCTTATGGCGCTTTCCTGGCGGACGGGTCGGAGTATCGCGGGGATTATGCGCTGCCGGAAGCGGAGATGATGGCGTTCCACCGCCCGCGCGTGCAGGCGCTGCTGGCGGCAGGAGCCGATCTGCTGGCCTGTGAAACCCTGCCTTCCTTTGCCGAGGCGCAGGCGCTGGTGAAACTGCTGGCTGAGTTCCCTGACGCCCGCGCCTGGTTCTCGTTTACGCTGCGTGACGCCGGACACATCAGCGACGGCACGCCGCTGGCAGAGGTGGTGAGCTGGCTGAATCAGCAGCCACAGGTGGTGGCGCTGGGGGTTAACTGCGTGGCGCTGGAGAGCGTAACGCCCGCCCTGCAGCAGTTGCAGACCCTGACTGACAAACCGCTGGTGGTCTATCCCAACTCCGGCGAGCAGTATGATGCCGGCAGCAAAACCTGGCATTCTGCGCCGTCGGGCTGCACCCTGCATGACAAGCTGGCCGAGTGGCAACAGGCGGGTGCCCGGCTGATTGGCGGCTGCTGCCGCACCTCACCGGGCGACATCGCGGCCATCGCCCGCACTTGTCAACCGCAATAAGCTGCCGGAATCGGGCGATGATAGCCCGATTGAGGCGGAGAGGGGGGACTACACTCTGATCACTGATCACTCTGTGGACCCCCTCTATGAAACAGCGAATTCTGGCTCTGGCCGCCGCGCTGCTGCTCAGCGGCTGCGCCACCATTGTCGGCAATGAAACCCAACTGGTGCGCATTGACTCTCTGCCGCAGGGCGCGCGTTTTACCGTGCAGGATGAGCGCGGCTATGCGGTGGCGCAGGGTTTCACGCCCCAGACCGTTGAACTGGCCAAATCCACCGGCCGCTACTTCGGCAAAAAGCACTACCTGCTGATGCTGGAAAGTCCGGGCTACGTGCCGGTCACGGTGCCTATCGAAGCACGCGCTAACCTCTGGTATCTGCTGGGCAACATTCCGCTGGGCGGTTTCCCCGGCTGGCTGCTGGTCGACCCCTTCTACGGCGGCATGTATGACCTCAAGCCGGAACATCCGCGTCCCTTTATGAACCCGGTTGGCGCGCGCGGCTGATTACTGCGCGGTCGGCTTCACCATTCCGCCTGGCGTTTTGTGGCGTTCCAGATACTGATGCTGGAAAATGCACATGCGGATGGTGTTGCGGTACTCCCCGTTGATAAAGAACTCATGCTTCAGCACGCCTTCGATTTCGAAGCCGAGTTTGGTGTAGATGTGAATCGCCTTTTCATTCTCCTGATCCACAATCAGGTAGAGCTTGTAGAGATTCAGCACCGAGAAGCCGTAATCCATCGCCAGTTTCGCCGCCTGTGTGGCCAGCCCTTTGCCCTGATGGGCCGGATCGATGATGATCTGAAACTCGGCGCGGCGGTGCACATGGTTAATCTCAACCAGCTCCACCAGTCCCGCTTTCTGGCCGTCATGCTCCACCACAAAGCGACGTTCGGTCTGATCGTGAATGTGCTTGTTGTAGAGATCGGACAGCTCCACAAACGCCTCATAGGGCTCCTCGAACCAGTAGCGCATCACGCTGGCGTTGTTATCCAGCTGATGGACAAAATGCAGATCTTCCCGCTCCAGCGGACGCAGTTTTACCATCATCGTCAGACTCCTTGTTAAAAACGTCGTCGCGAGTATACCGCAACGGCCGTGCGTGAGCAGGCGGGAAGCGCGAGCCGTGATGGCCGGGGAGACGATAAGGCGGGCAGAGGCGGAGCAGGAGGGGCCGGACAGCGGAGCGGTGCCGTCCGGCCGGCGATCAGGCGGTGATCTCTTCGATAATACGACCCTGCGCCATGCGCACGGCGCGATCGCACATGTGATCGATCACATCGGGATCGTGGCTGACCAGCACCATGGTCAGGCCATCCTGCCGTTTCAGATCGTTAAGCAGGTTGAGGATCTCCGCCTGCACGGACATATCCAGCGCCGACGTCGGCTCATCCAGCAGCAGGATCTTCGGCTGCAGCAGCAGGGCGCGCACGATGGCGACGCGCTGACGCTGACCACCCGAAAGCTGATGCGGATAGCGATCGGCCAGCGCCGGGTCCAGCCCGACGTGACGGAAACCCTGATCGATACGGTCGTTGATGTTATCGCGTTTCAGCAGCTTCAGCGGCTCCGCCAGCGTGCGGCGCAGACGATGACGCGGATGCAGCGAGGCATAGGGGTCCTGAAACACCATCTGCACTTCCTGCCGCAGCGCGCCGGTGAAGGCTTTGCCGGGCTGAACCTGATGACCGGCCAGCTGCATCTGACCCTGCCAGTGCGGGTTCAGCCCCGCCAGCACCCACAGCAGCGACGACTTGCCGCAGCCGGACGGGCCGACCAGGCCAAAGCACTCACCCGCTCTGACCGTGAGGTTAACCTCATGCACCACGGTGCGCAGCTCGTAGCCCTGCTTATGGGCGACGCTTAAATTCGCAAGCTCAATCATGATTTGCCTCCAGTGCAGCGCGGTCCAGCACCGGTAACGCCTGGCCGTGGGTCGCCTTGCCCGGCCGGCAGGCCCACAGCGTGCGGGTGTAAGGGTGGGTCGCGCGGGGCAGGTCAGCGGCAGGCAGCGTGTCGAGCAGCCGGCCCTTGTACATCACCATCACCCGTTCGCAGTGTTCCGACACCTGCTGCAGGTCGTGGCTGATCAGCAGCAGACCCATGTTGCGTGCCTCCACCAGACCGCGGATCAGCGCCAGCACCTGATCGCGCATCGCATGATCCAGCGCGGAGGTGGGTTCATCGGCAATCAGGAAGTCGGGATCGGTGATCAGGGCGATGGCCAGCATCACGCGCTGGCCCATACCGCCAGAGAGCTGATGCGGATAGTGCTGCATCAGGCGACGCGGGTCGGGCAGGCCGACCGCATCCAGCATCTCACACACCTTCTCTTTGCGCTCGGCACGGCTCAGGCGGCGATGCAGGATCAGCGGCTCCTCCACCTGCCAGCCGATGGTGCGCGTCGGGTTCAGGGCATATTTCGGGTCCTGCATCACCATCGCCACGCGGTTACCGCGCAGCTGGCTCCAGTGGCGCTCACTCAGCGTCAGCGCATTTTCGCCCGCGACCTGCAGCTGGCTGGCCTGCAGATGCAGCGCCGGAGAGAGTAAGCCCATCAGGCTGCGGGCAGTCAGGGACTTACCGGAACCGGACTCACCGACCAGCGCCACGCGTTCGCGGCCCACGGAAAAGGTGATGTTGTCGACCAGCAGCGCATCATCGCTGCGAATGGTCAGCCCCTCAGCAGAGAGCAGATTATTTTGCATGACGGGTATCCAGTCGGTCGCGCAGGCCATCGCCTGTCAGGTTAAAGGCCAGGCTGGCAAACAGAATCGCCGCGCCCGGTGCGGCAGCTACCCACCACTGATCGAAGATCACTTTACTGCCTTCGGCCACCATCGACCCCCATTCTGCCGTCGGCGGCTGAACGCCCATGCCCAGGAAACCGAGGCCTGCAGCGGCCAGAATAATTCCGCCCAGGCTCAGCGCGGCGCGTACCACGGCGGTCGGCAGGCAGAGCGGCAGAATGTGACCGAACATCAGGCGAAAGCCGGTAATGCCCTGCATCCGCGCGGCGGCCAGGTAGTCGCTGCGGCGCAGCGCCAGGGTTTCCGCGCGCGCCTGGCGGGCAAACGGCGGCCAGCTGGTCAGCGCCAGCGCCAGCGCGCCGTTCATCAGGCCGGGGCCGAGAATCGCCACCAGCGCCAGCGCGATGACCAGGTTCGGCAGCGACAGGAAGATATCGGTAATGCGCATCAGCACGCGCTCCGTCCAGCCGCCCACATACCCGGCGGTGATGCCGATCAGCAGCCCGGCCGGAATGGTCAGCACCAGAATCAGCGACACCAGCAGCAGGGTAGGGCGCGCGCCATAAATCACGCGCGACAGCAGATCGCGGCCAAAGCCGTCGGTGCCGAACCAGTGATGCGCCGAAGGCGGCAGCAGGCGGCTCGACATGGTCTGCAGATTGGGATCGAACGGCGCAATCAGCGGGGCTAACAGCGCCATCAGGATCAGGATCGCCACCAGCGTCAGCCCAACGGTTAACGAGGTAACGCGTTGACGGCGACGGCGTGGTCGCAGCGTTTCGAGTTCAGAAAGTTGTTGCGTCATCGGGTTCTCGGATCGGTTAACCAGGTTAAAACATCCGCCAGGGTGTTAATCAGGATAAAGCAGCCGCCGATCAACAGGGTTGAGCCCAGAATCGCCGGCACGTCGCCGGAGAAGAGCGCGTTGGTCATATAGCGGCCCACACCCGGCCAGGCGAAGACGGTTTCGGTCAGCACCGAGCCTTCCAGCAGCGTGGCGTAGGAGAGAGCGATAACCGTCACCAGCGTCCCCAGCACGTTGGGGAAGATGTGACGCAGCAGGATGCGCACCCGACCCGCGCCTTTGGCTCGCGCCAGCACCACATACTCTTTGCTGCTCTCTTCCAGCAGCGCGGCACGCAGCAGACGGGTAATGCCCGCCATCGCCAGCAGGCCCAGAATCACCACCGGCAGCCAGAGGTGTGCAATCGCGTTGCGGAACATCTCCGGTTCACCCGACAGCCAGCTGTCGATCAGCACAAAGCCGGTTTTCGGCTCCAGGGTATAGACCCAGATGTCATCCAGCCGTCCCGGTCCGGCAGACCAGTGCAGCACCGCATAAAAGAGCAGCAGACCCAGCAGGCCGAGCCAGAACACCGGCACCGAGTAGCCGAGCAGGGAGATAAAGCGGGCGAGGTTATCGATCCAGCTGCCCGGTTTCCAGGCCGCCAGCAGCGCCAGCGTGACGCCGAAGATAACCGCAAAGATCATCGCACAGGTGGCCAGTTCGATGGTGGCCGGGAAGGTGGACATCAGGTCGCTGCTCACCGACTGATTCGTCAGGCGGGAGACACCGAGGTCGCCCTGCGCCAGATGTTCAATGTAGCGCCAGAACTGTGTCAGCACCGGCTGGTCAAGACCGAGGTCGTGACGCACCTGCGCATAGGTCGCTTCACTGGCGTGATCGCCCGCGATCTGCTGTACCGGATCGATCGGTGAGAGATGCGACAGCATAAAGGTAAAGGCGAGCAGGCCGAGCAGCGTCACCAGCAGCGACAGCACGCTGCCGAGCAGACGCCCGCCCCGCTGCCAAAAAAGCCGGGCGAACCCGGCTGAAGGAACAGACTGAGCCATTACTTGGTGACCTGCGAGTAATACACCATGTCAGGGTTGATGCCCTGGACATAGCCTTTCAGGTTGTCGCGCAGGGCGATCAGGTTCTTCGCCTGCATCCCAATCACGTAAGGTGAGTTCTTCATCACTTCACGCTGCATCGCTTCATACAGTGCCACCCGTTTTTTCGGATCGCTTTCGGCGGTCGCCGCAATCACCTGCTTGTTCAGCTCAGGAATGTGCCAGTCTGAACGGTAAGCAATGGTTTTGCTGCCATCTTCCGGATTGTAGGCAAAGGAGGCGGCATTGGTGTTGGGATCAAAATAGTCGGAGCCCCAGGCGTTCAGCGTCGCTTCATACTTATGCGCCTTCACGTTGGTGGAGACTTCGGAGCTCAGGCCCGGCACCACTTCGACCTTCACGCCGCCTTTGGCGAAGCTGCCCTGCAGCGCCTGCGCGATATCCAGATAAGGCGGCTGGTTGCTGGTGGAGAGCTTAAAGGTCACATTGGTCAGGCCCGCTTTCTTCAGAATCGCTTTGGCTTTTTCCGGGTCGTAGCTGTAAGGCGTGTCGTTGATCGCGCCCAGGAAGCCTTTGGGCAGGAAGGACTGATGCACGTCGAACTGGCCTTTCAGCAGCTCATTGGCGATGCCTTTGTAATCCCACAGGTAGCGCGCCGCTTCCCAGAAGGCCGGGTTCTTCAGCGTGTCGTTCGCGCCGATGTTGAACTGGATATAGTAGAGCGACGCCATCGGGATCGCTTCGGTCTTCACGCCCGCTTTGCCGTTCAGCGCGGCGATCTGGTCAGCCCCCAGGTTACGGGCGATATCCGCATCACCCTGTTCCAGCAGCAGACGACGCGCGGCCGGTTCCGGCACGTTTTTGATCAGGATGTTTTTCATTTTGGGTGCGCCCGCCGGTGAGGTCGGGTTGGCACTCAGCAGCACCACCTGATGCATGACCACTTTACGGATCTGATACGGGCCGCTGCCCGCAGAGTGGGTGGCCAGCCAGGCGTTACCGAAGTCGCCGTTTTTCTGGTTCGCCATCGCGGTTTTCTCATCGACGATCGAGGAGACCGGGGCGGAGAGCAGGCTCAGAACGTAGGTCGGGCTGACGTTGGCGGTCCAGCTAATCTGCACATGGTTGTCATCGACCTTTTTCAGGAAGCCATCGACGTTATCTTTGGTCCAGCCGAGCTGCGTCAGAATGAAAGAGGGGTCCAGGTTCAGTTTGACCACGCGGCCCAGCGAGAAGATCACATCTTCCGGGCGCACAGGGTTGCCGGTGGAGAACTTCGCATCTTTGCGCAGTTCAAAGGTCAGACTGCGGTTATCGCTGCCAGGCTGCCAGGCGGTCGCCAGCGTCGGCTTCAGATCCACCGGGTTCTGCGGGTCAGACTGGACCAGGCGCTGATAGATGTTGGTGAAGGCCTGAACGCTGGTCAGTTCAAAGCCTTTTGCCGGGTCAAAGCTGTCTGCATCGTCTGTGGACTGCGCGATGACCAGCGTATCTTTGGGTGTGGCGGCCTGGGCTGTGAAGGAGGCAGCCAGCGTCAGCGCCAGCAGTGATGGAATTATAGTTTTCATGAAATTTCCTTGCCTTAGAAAGTTACGCGAGTTTACGAAAGGGCCGATGTGAAGAATAGTCGAATATGGGCTAATCATATGCCTTAAAGTTATAAGCGATGGGTTGTGGTTATAACAGCGTAACGGCGTTGTTAGCGAAGCGGCAGGCTGAGCAGAAACAGAACCTCAACGAAGCGGTTATTTCCCGCGAAACGGCTTTACCGCAATCCCGCTCTTCTTATAATAGCGGCATCTCACTACTGGAGTATTCCGTTGGACAGTCACCCTGAATTAACGATTATTCTGGCAAGCTGAATTTTCTCTGCTGCTTGCCAACCGGCGAGCAGCGATCCCCCGTTTTAATTCCCGATCGCGCTCCTTAATAATTTCCCGTTGCCCGTGGGAGTGCGCGTTATGCTGCTGTTTATCTTAGCCCTTTTTCCTCCGCCTCGTCTGGCGTAGCTCAGGCTACGCCCGACCGCTGATATCAGACCCGGATTACGCTGTGTTTAAACAGCGTCACGCTTCGCTGCGCGCGACATTATTTTCTGCGCCGTCAGAAACGCGTGTTCATTTCTCAGGGTCGCCTCATTAAATAACCCGGCTACGCCAGGTTTTATCCATGCACGTTATTTTGCGTGCAGGACAACCATTGCTTTAAAACAGGGAGATGTCGAAATGAGCGACATGAAACTGGAACAGGCTGCCATCCTCGCCTCCGGCAACCGCAACGATAAAAAAAGTAAAAAAACATTTGCCGTGACCCGGCAGGCAGGGCAGCACGTTGAGATGACGCTGGCGAACCTGCGCACGCATCGCCAGGGGCTGACCCAGGCTGAAGCGGCGAAACGCCTGGCCACCTATGGCCGCAATGAAGTGGCCCATGAGAAAGCGCCACCGGCGCTGGTGCAGCTGCTGATGGCGTTTAACAACCCGTTTATCTATGTTCTGCTGGTCCTGGCGCTGGTCAGCCTGTTTACCGACTACATACTGCCGCTGCGCGCCGGTCAGGAGACCGATCTCTCCGGGGTGATCATCATCTGCACGATGGTGACGCTGAGTGGCCTGCTGCGTTTCTGGCAGGAGTTCCGCACCAACCGCGCGGCGCAGGCACTGCAGTCTCTGGTGCGCAGCCAGGTCACCGTGCTGCGGCGCGAGGCGGGCAGTGAAACCGCACAGCGTCAGGATGTGGATATGAGCGAACTGGTGCCGGGCGATATTATTCTGCTCAGCACCGGCGATCAGGTGCCCGCGGATGTCCGGCTGCTGAGTTCACGCAATCTGTTCATCAGCGAAGCGGTGCTGACCGGAGAGTCTCTGCCGGTGGAGAAACAGAGCCTGGATGCCGGTATCGACGCCCATGACCGAACCGATCAGGAGCTGCTGGCGTCAGCCAACATCTGCCTGATGGGTACCAGCGTGGCCAGCGGCACCGCCAGTGCCGTGGTGGTGGCGACCGGTGGTGACACCTGGTTTGGCTCACTGGCCTCCTCGCTGACCGGCAGCCGTCCGCAGACCGCTTTTGATCGCGGCGTTAACAGCGTCAGTAAACTGCTGATCCGCTTTATGCTGGTGATGGTGCCGGTGGTGCTGCTGATCAACGGCTTTACCAAAGGCGACTGGATGGATGCGACGCTGTTTGCGCTGGCGGTGGCGGTCGGGCTGACCCCGGAAATGCTGCCGATGATTGTCAGCGCCAACCTGGCAAAAGGCGCTATTGCGATGTCACGCCGCAAAGTGATCGTTAAAAAGCTCAATGCCATTCAGAACCTGGGGGCGATGGATGTGCTCTGCACCGACAAAACCGGCACGCTGACCCAGGACACCATCCTGCTGGCGCATCATCTGGACACCCGGGGCGCGGAGGATGCGGAGGTGCTGCTGCTGGCCTGGCTCAACAGCGGCAGCCAGAGTGGCGCAAAAAACCTGATGGATCGCGCCGTGCTCTGTGCCGGAGACAAGGTTATTTCACAGACCCGGCGCAGCCAGTATCAGCTGATCGATGAGGTGCCATTCGATTTTACCCGCCGTCGCGTTTCGGTGCTGGTGGAAGATCTGGCGCAGCATCGCTCACAGCTGATCTGCAAAGGGGCGGTGGAAGAGATGCTGGCGGTGAGCATCGCCGTCCGGCAGGGCGATGAAGTCGTCGCACTGGATGCGGCACAGCGCGAGGCGCTGCTGGCGCAGACCGAACGCTACCATCAGCAGGGCTATCGGGTGCTGCTGGTGGCGACCCGTGATGATGAGCTGCACGCGCCGCTCAGCGAAAGTGATGAGCGCGATCTGGTTATCCAGGGAATGCTGACCTTCCGCGATCCACCGAAAGCCAGCGCCGGCAAGGCGATTAAAGCCCTGCGCGACAGCGGCGTGGCGGTGAAAGTGCTGACCGGGGATAACCCTCTGGTGACGCAGCGGGTCTGTGCCGATGTCGGGCTGACCGATCCGGCGATGCTGACCGGCGAACAGATTGAGGCGATGGACGACACGCAGCTGGCGCAGGAGGCGGAACGCTGCACCCTGTTTGCTAAGCTGACGCCGCTGCAGAAATCACGTCTGGTGCGCCTGCTGCAGCAGAACGGCCATACCGTGGGATTTCTGGGCGATGGCATCAACGACGCGCCTGCGCTGCGGACGGCCGACACCGGGATTTCCGTAGACAGCGCGGCGGATGTGGCGAAAGCCTCGTCAGACATCATCCTGCTGGAGAAAGACCTGCAGGTGCTGAACGAGGGGGTATTAAAGGGACGTGAGACCTTTGGCAACATCATCAAGTATCTCAACATGACCGCCAGCTCGAACTTCGGCAACGTTTTCTCGCTGCTGGTCGCCAGTGCCTTTATTCCGTTTCTGCCGATGCTGTCGATTCATCTGCTGATTCAGAATCTGATGTATGACGTCTCCCAGCTGGCGCTGCCGTGGGACAAGGTTGACCGTGAGTTCCTGAACAAGCCGCGCAAATGGGATGCCGGCAATATCAAACGCTTTATGCTGTGGATGGGGCCAACCTCGTCGATTTTTGATATCACCACCTTTGCGCTGATGTGGTTTGTCTTCAGCGCGAACCATGCGGGCGTGCAGTCGCTGTTCCAGTCCGGCTGGTTTATTGAGGGGCTGCTGTCGCAGACGCTGGTGGTGCATATGCTGCGCACCCGGAAGATTCCGTTTATCCAGAGTCGCGCCACCTTGCCGGTGATGCTGACGACGCTGGCGATCATGGCGCTGGGCATCCTGATTCCGTTCTCACCGCTGGGCGCGATGGTCGGACTGGTGCCGCTGCCCTGGCAATATTTCCCCTGGCTGGTGCTGACGCTGTTCAGCTACTGCCTGGTGGCGCAGGGCATGAAACGTCTCTACATCCGTCGTTTCGGTCAGTGGTTCTGAGGAGGGGAAGATGAAAAAAAGCAGGCTGGATCGCGTTTTTGTCAGCGTCATGATTATCGGCGTCACCCTGATTGCGCTGACGGTTCTGGTGCGGTGACAGGAGAATGAGCGTGCGGCAGCGAGGTGACTCGCTGCCGTTTTTACTGGCGGGGCACCTATTCCTGGTCGCGCTCCCGGCTGGCGCGCTGACGCTCGTAATACTCATCTTCAGCGGTGATGATCTCATCCAGCAGGGAATCCATATCCACGTCACGCTCCTCTTCCACAAACTGGCCGGTGAGCGTCGTTTCCGGGGTTAACTTACCCTCTTCATAGAGCTGCCAGATCTCGCCGGCATAGCGCGTCTTTAACAGCTGCGGGGCGAACTGCCCGTAGTAGGCGGTGATGTTATTCACGTCACGCGCGAACATCGACTCCGCATGGTTGTTGGCCGCTGCATCCACCGCCTGAGGCAGGTCGATGATGACCGGTCCCTGATCATCCAGCAGGACGTTGAACTCCGACAGGTCACCATGAACGATACCGGCACAGAGCATGCGAACGATGTTGCGGATCATGGTGTTAAAATCGGTGATCGCCTCCTCTTCGGAGAGCGTCACGTCGCTGAGGCGCGGCGCGACCGAACCATTGGCGTCGGTGACCAGCTCCATCAGCAATACCCCGTCGATGCAGAGATAGGGCTGAGGCACGCGTACACCGGCGTTAGCCAGGCGAAACAGGGCGTCGACTTCGGCGGTCTGCCAGGACTCTTCCTGCTGCTTACGGCCAAACTTTGAGCCTTTCTGCATGGCGCGGGCGTTACGGCTGTTACGGGTTTTCCGGCCTTCCTGATACTGAACCGCCTGCTTAAAGCTGCGCTGGGTCGCTTCTTTATAGACTTTGGCGCACTGCACTTTGTCACCGCAAAGCACGGTGTAGACGTCTGCTTCCTTGCCGCTTTTCAGGCGCTGCAGCACATCGTCAATCAGGCCGTCATCGACCAGGGGCTGAATTCTGTTTGGGATTTTCATGCGGCTTTATACCTTATTTCACCCGCTTTTCGTATCAATTTGCGCTGATGGAAAACCTGAGCCATGCGTGAACAAAGTCTGTAATTCTACCCTGGAAAACGCTTCAGGGGGATGATCCTTGCCTGACCCGCGTTTCTGACCGGTTTTTTTCCGCAGGCCGTCAGAGGGTGGCGTGCTGAAGCAGAAGGGGATGCGCGCGGCCCCGTGGCGCAACAGAGAAACCTAGGGAGCATGGCGTCAGATGCGAAGCGACGGGACAGGTTCAGGGAGAGAGGGGCAGCGGGCCGGTATCCTGGTGCGGCGGCGCACAGGCATCCGGCCCTGCGGCGGGGTTACTTCAGGGACTTAAGCACTTTGACCGTGCTTTCAATGTCGATCTCATCTTCGGAGAAGATCAGCGTCGAGCCCTGGAAAGTGGTGACCGCCAGCTTTTTCAGCGAGCGCATCTCACCCGGTTTCGCGTCCGATTTAGGCCGGATGTTATTCAGCAGCAGACCTACTGAGAGCACCGCGTTCTCTTTGTCGATACCGGTATCCGCTGGCACTTCTTCGCTGTAGACCAGGTAAGACTTGATCGAGGTGATTTTCAGCCGCTCGCCCGCGATGAAGATATATTTACTCTCCGGGGCTACCTTCACCGCATAGGCGGATAAGCCTTTGTTGTTGGTGGTTGGCTCAAACGTTACCGCCGCATCTTTCTTAATCAGATCAGGATTGGCGACCTTAATCACATGAAAATAGCGGTTATCACCGTTTTCATCTTTGATAAAGCCGAATCCTTTATCTTTAAACCAGGTTGTGATTGTTCCGTTCATCGCCATTTTTCTTGCCTGCTTACTCTGCTCAGTTTTTACAGCGCGCAGTGTAAAACACAATGCCTGCGCAGACTATATCAGTCTGGACGATAATTTTCCGGCGTGCCAGGGGCGGCGGCGCGTCAGGCGGCGGGGTAAAAAGCGGGGCGGAAAAGGGGAAGGCGGGGATATCAGGCTGTCCGGCGCCGTGCTCTGCAGCGCAGTGAGCGGGCAGGCGCACCAGACGGGCTGCCGGAAAGCGCAGGCCCGCCTGAGGATCAATCGCCGTTACTCATTGCCCCAGCGGTTCAGGAATTCAGCGATATCATCAATACGCTGCTCGTCGATGCCCGCTTCACGCGCCATCTCCTGCTGCGACGCTTCACTGATCTCCTCGTTATTCATTAAACGGGTGATCAGCAGCTGGAAGTAGTGCGCCAGCGGGGTGCGTTCCGCTTCGTCCACCGGCTTCGCGGACTCGGTCGCATACTCATCGGCGACATCGTAATACTTAAGAGGGATTTCGTTGGTCATAATGGGGTCCGCTGGATTAACGTCGGTTCAGAGGCTGCCAGGGGGCCTGGCGTGTGGCGCTATTATTTCGTGTCTGGACGGGGGCTGTAAAGGGGGAGAGGCGGCAGATGGCACTGCCGCGTAATCGGGCTGTCTGCGTCAGGCGGTAATACTCTCAATTGGCTCGACAAGACACTCCGGGTGCGCCTGCAGGCGTGCCAGCGCCTCGGCATAGGAGGGCATGGAATCGGCCGCGCCAGCACGCTCGACACAGAGTGAGGCAAATGCCGCAGCAAAGCGCGCCGCCTGCGGCAGGTCATCGCCCGAAGCGAGCCGGGCGGCGAGCGCGCCATTGAATGCATCTCCCGCGCCGGTGGTATCGCGCGGCTGCGCCGGGAAGAGCGGAATGCGCTGCTGCTCCGCAGGCGTTGAAAGCAGCGCTCCGGCGATGCCCAGCGTGATGATCACCTGACGCGCTCCTTTACGATGCAGCACCGCGGCGGCGCGGCGGGCGCTGTCGAAATCGGTGACGGTCACGCCGCTGAGCTGGGTCGCTTCGGTGCTGTTGGGCGTCAGCAGATCGACCTTTGCCAGCAGCGCATCGCTGACTTTCTGCCAGGGGGCCGGATTGAGGATCACAAAGGTGCCGCTGGCTCGGGCGTTATCGATCATGCGCTGGATGGCGCTGAGGTTATTTTCGAGCTGCACCAGCAGGATATCTGCGGCGGCTACCGTCGGCTGACAGCGTGTAACCTCTGCGGCCGTCACGGTGGTATTGGCGCCGGGATAAACCGAAATCATATTTTCCGCATCATCGCCTGCAACATAGATCAGGGCGTTACCGGTGGGCTTCTCCTTACAGGTAAAGAGCGTAATGGCGTCAAAGCCGGTTTTCTCCAGATGACGACGCGCAAAGAGGCCGAAATCGTCGTTACCCACTTTCCCGATGTAGTGCACCCGCGCACCTGCGCGCAGCGCCGCCGTGGCCTGATTTGCCCCTTTTCCGCCCGCACCCATCATGCTGTGGTGCGCCGTCAGCGACTCACCCGGTAGCGGAAAGCGGCGCATGACGGCGACCACATCGAGATTAAAAGAGCCGAACACACACACTTTTCCTTTCATCCTGCGCTCCTGAACAGGCGTTCGGCGGCGAGACAGGCACCGCGACAGCCCGTGTAGTCGGTTGAGTGGCTGAAAACAATCTTCAGGTTTTCGCGTGTGACCGGTGGCCGCAGATGCTGCTGGATCTGGCTGCGCAGCAGGGCCAGCGGAAAATCAGCCATCGCCAGCACGCCGCCGCCAAGGATCAGATATTCCGGGTCGAGTATATTCATCTCGGTGGCGATCAGCTGCGCCAGACGTCGCACAAACGCCTGAAGTTCCGGCTGCTCCCCATGGCGGGTAAACAGCGCGGCGATTGGCGTGTCGGCGGCGTTCAGAGCGGCCCAGTGACTCAGCCAGTGACCCGAGGTCAGGGTCTCCGCACAGCCGCGATTGCCGCACGGGCAGGGGAGGTCGTTTCCGGCGACGGGCACGTGGCCCAGTTCGCCTGCACCACCATGCTCGCCGTGATAAAAGTGGCCATTCAGCCACAGGCTGTTGCCCATCCCGGTGCCGGGATAGAGGCCCACGGCGTTATCCGGCAGCTGCTCCAGCTGCAGCAGATCCCACAGCATCAGATGGTTCACATCTTTGTCCATCGCGACCGGCACGCCGAGTTGCGCCGCCAGACGCGCTGCCACCGGCTGATGATCCAGCGCCTGAATAAAGGGCAGCGAGATCACCTGTTTCCTGTCGCGGCTGAGGATGCCGGGCAGCCCCAGCATGATGCCGCTGACCGGCTGCTGCTCCAGCGTTTCATCAATGAGCTGTGCCAGGGCCTGCAGCGCATCGGGCTGCTGCGCCCAGCTGGTGGTGGGCACCTTGCGAAAGCTGCTCCAGACGCCCCCCTCTTCCATCAGCTGCAGCCGGGTACCGGTGCCGCCGATATCGATACCGAGCCAGCGTGATCTCATGCGGACACCTTCGTCAGCCCCTGGGCCTCATCAATGCTGTCGCGCATCATCTCCCACGCGGTGGCTAAATCGTCATGGATATTAAACAGGCCGGAGGTGCCGACAATCAGCACTTCCGCACCTGCGCCAATCAGCTGGTGATAGGTGCGGGTGTTGCAGGAGCCGTCGATCTCGATCAGATAGTGGAAGCCGTGCTGCTCCTTCAGTGCTTTCAGCTCACGCACCTTTTCCACCATTTCCGGAATAAAGGGCTGTCCGGCGTAGCCGGGGTCGACCGTCATCACGGTGATCTTATCAAGCAGATGGATATAGTGCTGAAGGTATGACACCGGCGTCGCCGGATTCAGCACCACGCCCACCTTTTTGTCGAAGCTGCGGATGAGGTTAATGACGCGAAACGCATCGCGATTGATGGTCTCCGCGTGCGGACAGATATAGTCAGCACCCGCTCTGGCGACCGCCTCGATAAAATCGGTTGGCTCTTCCACCATCAGATGCACGTCAATCGCCACGCGGGTAAAAGGACGGATCTGCTCAATAAAGAAGGGAGAGAGCGTGATGTTCTTAACGTAGTGACCATCCATGATATCCACATGAAGAAAGTCAGCGCGCGAGTCGAGAATCTGCAGCTGGTGCTTGATCTCCATCAGGTTCATACACATCAGTGACGGGGAGATTTGAGTACGCATCATACTTCCTTCTTTTCAGTCAGAGGATTAAGCACCGCGGCCAGCCTGCTGAGCTTTACGGCACGGTGTTCGTTGAATCGGGTTTTGAATTGTTTAAAAGCGAGAACCACAATCAGCACCGCGCCCCACATGGCCAGGCTGACGTGCTGGCTGATATTCATCAGATTGAAACCGGTGGAGAGCACCTGCAGCGCAATCAGCGCCAGCACCACGCCGGTCACACGGCCGAAGCCCCCGTTGGGATCGGTGCCGCCGAGAATAATGGCCAGCACCGTCAGCAGCAGATAGGCGTCGCCGTAGCCCATACGGGCGGAGTTAAAGCGCGCCATCATGATCAGCCCCGCCAGCACGCAGAGCAGGCTGGAGATCACATAGACCAGCATCACCATGCGATGGGTGTTGATCCCGCTGAACCAGGTGGCGTTGATGTTGCTGCCGCCCATATAGATGCATTTACCGGCACGGGTTTTACCGAGGAACAGCGCCAGCAGCGCGGCGGCGACCAGGAACACCCAAAGCGGCAGCGGCATGCCCAGCAGCGTGTCAGCACCCAGCGCCTGCACCACCGGCGGCATGCCGCTGACGGCCGCGCCGTGGGTCAGCCAGATCCCGATGCCGTTCAGCGTCATCATCGTTGCCAGCGTCACCAGAATCGGATGTGCGCCGATCCGCGTCACCATCAGCCCCGTCACTACGCCGATCGCGGCCGCGATCAGCATGGCGCCAAGGATGGCGATAAAGAGCCACAGCAGCTGCAGCGCCATCCCGGCACCGGCGGGCAGGGCGCTCATCAGCGTCCAGGCGATAAACAGCGCCGTGAGGTTAGCGGTCGCGATAATGGCGAGGTTCAGGCCGCCGCTGAGGATGGCGATAAACATCGCCAGCGTCAGTAAGCCGAGTTCCGGCAGCTGAAACGCCATACTCATAAAGGTGGAGTCGGTCAGGAAGCGCCCCGGCAGCATCACCGTAAAGGTGGCCAGCGCCAGCGCAATCAGCAGCATCAGGCCGATGTTGGTCCCGTCGGGTCGCAATGCAGTCAGTGATTTCATCATCAGTGCCCTCGGTCACACGAAACTGACGTCAGTTTCTTTGCGTTTTTTGTAGTGGGTCACGGCGATCGCAATCATGATGACGCCGCCTACCACGATATTCATGAAGTAGTTCGAGACGCCGACCAGGTTGAGGCCGTTCTTGAGAATGGCGATCAGGAAGACCCCCATCAGCGTGCCGCTCACCGTCCCTTTGCCTCCCATCAGGCTGGCACCGCCCAGCACCGTGGCGGCCAGCACGTCCAGTTCGCCGCCAACCAGCGCGTTGGGCACCACCTCGCCCATGCGATAGACCTGCACCAGCCCGCCGATGGCCGCCATCGCCCCCAGCCAGCCGTAAGCGAATACGTGAATCAGGCCGACGCGGATACCGATACGGCGGGCTGACTCCGCATCGCCGCCAACGGCGTAGAGCTGGCGTCCAAGGTTGGTTTTGTTCAGCAGTAGCGCGGTGACAGCGGCGATCAGCAGCATGGTGACCAGCGGCAGACCGATCTGGAAGCTCTCACCCTGCCAGCTGAACGGCAGCACGTTGCGCAGGGTGATCCACCACTCCGGCAGCGAGTAGAGGCTGCGGCCCCCGGTCACCCACATCAGCAGCCCGAACAGCAGCGACTGCATGCTGATGGTGATGATGATGGAGACCACCCGCAGTGTGGTGATCAGCAGGGCATTGAGCACCCCGAACAGCGTGCCGCACAACACCGCCAGCAGAATGCTGAGCAGCGCATTGTCGAACTGGAACTGTACAAACAGCGACGCCAGCAGGTACTGCACCACCGAGGCGACGGCCGCAAACGAGATATCGATCCCGCCGGTGACCAGCACCACAAACAGGCCCAGCGCAAAGATGCCGGTAACGGCGTAGCTCTCCGCCAGATCCAGCAGATTCTGCATGGTGAGAAACTGGTCGCTGGAGAGCGAGAAAAACAGAATGAACGCCAGCAGCACCCAGGCGAGCCAGCCCTGACTGGAGTGCGGACGGAAACGGTAAAAGTCAGGCATTGATCACCTCCGCCAGTTGCTGCTGTTCGACGCTATCGGGTTGGTATTCGGCATGGATCGTGCCATCGCGGAAGTGCAGGATCCGGTCGCAGTTGTACCAGACCTCCGGCACCTCATCGGAGATGAGGATGATCGACAGACCCTCTTTCGCCAGCTCATGGATCAGCTGATAGATGCTGGCCTTGGCACCCACATCGACGCCGACGGTGGGGGAGTCGAGGATCAGAATGCGCGGCTGGGTCAGCACCCATTTCGCCAGCACAATTTTCTGCTGGTTACCGCCGGAAAGGGTGGAGATGGCAAGATTCGGATCGGCGACGCGCACGCCAAGCTGCTGTATCCACTGCAGAATCAGCTTGTTTTTGCGGTACTCATCGATCAGGTGAAAGCGGTTCTGCAGCTTGTCGAGGATCGGCAGCACCATGTTGTCCGCCACCGACTGCTGCTGCACCAGGCCCAGCGTCAGCCGATCTTCCGAGACGTAGCCGATGCCCGCTTTGATCGCATCTTCATGGCCGCGAAAGCGCACCGGCTTGCTGTCGAGCCAGATCTTGCCGCTGTCGGGACGGGTCATGCCGAACAGCGACAGCGCCAGCTCGGTACGGCCGGAACCGAGCAGCCCGCACAGTCCGAGCACCTCACCTTCATAGAGTTTAAAATTGACGTCGTGATACTGACCGGCGCGGGTTAACGACTCGATCTCCAGAATAGCGCGATCGCTGTTGCGCGTCGGGGCTTTCAGCTGATAGTCGAGTTTCAGGCCGGTCATCAGCTCTGTCAGATGGTGCGGCGTCATCTCCCGCGCAGGCCAGCAGCCCATTTTGCGTCCGTCGCGGATCACCGTTACGCGGTCGGAGATCTCCAGCACCTCATCCAGCCTGTGGCTGACAAACACCACGCAGATGTTCTTATCTTTCAGGTAGCGCACGGTACGCAGCAGCTGATTGACCTCAGTGCGGGTCAGCGAGGCGGTCGGCTCATCCATGATCACCAGCCGCGCATCGGCGACCAGCGCACGGCAGATCGCCACCTGCTGACGCTGCGCGATAGAGAGCGCAGCGACTTTCTCATCCAGATCGAGATCGAACTTCAGTTCGGTAATGATAGTGCGCGCGCTCTCCCGCAAACGTGCGCGGTGGTGCCAGCGCAGCAGACCGTTGAGGTTATGCTCGAAGGCGATGTTCTCTGCCACGCTGAGGTTGGGGAACAGCGAGAGATCCTGATAAATCACCTGGATACCGAAGTCGCGCGCCTGCCGGGTAGTGAGGCGCGGCAGCGTCGGACCGTCGCCCAGCGTGATGCGGCTGCCGCTGTCCGGGGCGTGCACCCCGGAGATAACTTTGATCAGAGTGCTCTTGCCACAGCCGTTGGTACCCGCAAGGCAGTGCACTTCGCCTGCCCGCAGAGTCAGGGAGATATCGCTGAGAGCGCGGTTACCACCAAATGTTTTCGACAGATTCCCGAGCGCAATCAGTGTCTGTGGAGTGACCTCTTGCATATCAGAGCCCCATTTTTACCAGTTTTGGCAGGTTGGCTTTATCCAGACTTTCGGTGCTGTTACCCAGAATGGTGTGGGTGGCTTCATCCACTTTGACTTTGCCCAGCCCCTCAATCGTCATGCCATCGGTGATCGGCTCCTTCTTCTGCATCATGTCGGCGATGCGGACAAAGACTTCGCCCGCGGTCTCCGGATTCCAGATGTAGCCCCCTTTGATGGCGTTACGCTGCACCAGCGAGGAACCCTGGCCCGGACTGAAAGAGCCAATGACGCAGACCTGGTCGATTTTTTTACGGTTCATCACCGCACGCCCGGCGCCGATAGGCCCCTGTGAACCAAACGCCAGGATCCCTTTCAGATCGGGATACTTGGACATCAGCTCATTGGTGGTACGGATGGAGTCATCCAGCGATTCGCCGACACCAAACTTGTCGGTGACCAGCTGCATTCTGGGATAGTGCTCTTTCTGATAAGTGAGCGCGGCGTCGGTCCACTGCTGATGCAGAGGCACCGTTAGGCTGCCGACGTACATGGCATATTTGCCTTCGTCATGCATGCAGTTCGCCAGCGCTTTCATATGGTTGATGCCGTGAGTGGTCGCATCGACCAGTTCGAAGTCCCAGTTGGCCCCCTGCTGGCCGGGTGACTCATGGGTAATCACTTCGATACCGGCGTCACGAGCCCGTTTCAGCACCGGCTCCAGCACTTTCGGGTCGTTGGGCACCACGCCGATGATATCGACTTTCTGCGCAATCAAATCTTCAATGGCGCGCACCTGAAGCGCCGGGTCCGCGGCGGTCGGCCCCACCATCCACGCATCGATACCGCGTTTAGCCGCTTCACTTTTAATGCCCGTCTCCATGGCATTGAACCAGGGAATACCGCCTATTTTGACCACAATACCCATACGTAATTTATCTGCGGCCTGCGCACCGGAGGCGGCAAACAGGGCAAGCAGAGAGCAGGCGATAAGATGTTTTTTCATACAGACTCCGGATTAATTTTTAATTAGCTGCATGGATTGATAACGCTGAGAACAGACGATGACGTTGACACCATTCCATGCCAGTTCCTGTTCAAGCTCTTTATCTTTTAACTGGTCGGTAATAAGAAAATCGACATCACGGTAGTGACAGATTCGGGCAAAAGAGGGGCGCAGAAATTTACTGCCATCCATTAAAAGATGTTTTCTTTCTGCGGCCAGCAGCATCTGTTGTTTCAGGTGCGCATTATTCTCATTGCCTTCGCGTAAATATCCGTCGTTGCCCAGACTGCTACAGGAAAAAAAGATTTTATTAATCTGAAATTCACGCAGTGGCTGCTCGGCCACCACGCCGTGAAAATCTTCATCGCGATCGGAATATTCCCCACCCAGGCAGATCGTGCGGATACTGCCGCGCGCCGCCAGCGTCTGCACGATACGCAGCGAATTGGTTAATACCGTTAACTCAATGTCCGGCAGCTGCCGCGCCAGATACCAGCAGGTGGTGCTGCTATCCAGCAGGATGCAGTCGCCGGGGCTGATAAAGTCGAGCGCACGCTTGGCAATGATCATTTTTTCATCGGCGTGCTCATTAATTCGCTGCCGGAAGGATAATTCGTTCTCTTTAGCGATTCTGTTATTTCCCGGCGAGCCGGTGCTTTGTTTTTTTATCAGCACAGCGCCGCCGTGGCTGCGCTGTAATAAGCCGCGCTTTTCCAGCTGACTTAAATCCCGGCGAATGGTTTCCTGTGAAACCTGACACAGCGTGACCAGTTCTGAGACAATTACCCGGCCATTAATATTAATCTCATTAATAATTCTTTGCTGTCTTTCAATCGGCAACATACTTTTCCTCCGATGGAGATAAATTACTGGAAGCGAACATGGGAAAATGTGGGCTGGGCAGGAGTCCACGCGGGCAAATAGTGACGCCCTTTATTAAGTGATGAAGTCGAAATAAAACATGCAAAGCCATGCAATTAATTGCAGGTAAAAGTGATTCCCCTCACATATTTTCGCGGTGAGGGCCGGTGAAAATAAAATACCGGCTGAACAGACTATACCGCTGTTACGGGAAAGGCATGACTGTTTGTGACCGTTTATGTGGGTTTGACCGTTTAAGCTTACGCTTTAACGTTTTCATGAAGGGAACTGGTCCATCTGACAGCGGGCGGAGGGTGAGAGTCGTACGGCGATTCCGGGCATGGTGAGGGATGGTGCTGCTTTTCTGGCCGGGACCTCGGGTCCCGGCTGTACACTTTATATTCTGCGTCGCCAGCGCCAGACTTACCGGCGCATAAACCGTGCCCGCCACGGCTTGAGAACCCATAACGCCAGCCCGGCCGTGATAAAGTCGAAGGTAATCGCGCAGCCAAAGACCAGGTGCCAGTTATGGGTGTGCTGATACATTAGCGCCGCCAGCGGGCCGCCAAAGATCGAGCCTATACCCTGAGAGATATAGAGCCAGCCATAGTTGGCTGAGGCATTTTCACTGCCGAAGGTGTCGGTGAGTGTGGAGGGAAAAAGCGAGAAGATTTCACCCCAGCCAAAGAAGACGACGCCTGAGAGCAGAACGAACAGCAACGGATCTTCACGGCACGCCAGCCACAGCGTCATCGCCACGCCCTCCAGTGCGAAGGCGATAAACATGGTGTTTTCACGCCCATAGCGGTCGGAGATAAAACCAAACAGCGGTCGCGTTAAACCGTTGGTGAAACGATCGATGGTCAGCGCCAGAGGCAGCGCGGCCATACCGAAAATGACCGCCTTGCTGATGCCAAAATCTTCGGCAAAAATCGCCATCTGCGACGTCACCATCAGACCCGAGGTCGACATCATCGTCATCATCACAAACATCAGCCAGAACAGCGGCTGACGCAGCATTTCCCCGGATTTAAACTGGCGCTGGCTCACCACCGGTGCGGATGGTGTGCTGCCCGGCGTCATTATACTGGTGCCGGGCAGCCTTAAGTTCTGACTGGCGAGAAGACCTACCGCGGCGAAGAGCAGGCCAAAAACCGTCATTGTCTGTTCAAGACCGTAGCTGTTGAGAGAGATGGAGATGGGGAAGGTAGTAAAAATCGCGCCCATGCCGTAGCCCGCCGCCACGGTTCCGGCGGCAAAACCGCGCTGTTGTGGAAACCATTTCATCACCAGCCCCACGACGCCAATATAAACAATCCCCGTGCCCAGTCCGCCGAGGCAGCCATAAACCAGATAAAGTGCGGCCAGGCTATCGACCCGGGCGGCAATGACCCAACTGAAGCCAGCCATCACTGTACCTATCGAAATCAGCAGACGCGGGCCAAAACGCTCCACCAGCCGACCCTGGAAGGGTGAGAAAAAGGTCTGCAGAATAATCAGCACTGAGAACGTTACCTGCAGTTCCGCCAGCCCGACGCCGAGTCTGGCCATCATCGGTTTGGTCAGCAGCGTCCAGACGTACTGCGGGCTGGATATGGCTGCCATGCAGATTAAGCCAAGCAGAAGCTGTACCCACTTGCTGTGTTTCGCTATTACCACTGGTTCGCTAATTGAGGTCATGGCTCTCTCCGGAAGTACGTTCTGTAATGCAGCCAGATTCCGCCCGTTCTATATGCCACTCTTATGGCGTCGCAGATATCCGGACGGTTAACGGCTGATACCAAATCTTTAAGATCATCATCCCTGTGGAACGACGTGACTGGAGAAGTTTGCAGGAAGTGTGCCAATCTAAAAACTCTTCAAAATCAGGAGTTAAAAGGAAGGGCAAAGTGATAAGTGTGATGCAGTGCAAAATATGAGTGCGCTGAGTTGGTGCGCAGGAATGGGATGAGCGCGGGTAGGTGAGTTGTAGCTCAGGGACTGGTTACCGGCCGCCCTCAGCCCTGGCTGGCGCAGGGGTTGCGGTGATAGCAATGTATTTTCTTAATCCCATTGGACGGCTTACACCGGGAGGATCGGAAAAGGGTAATCTCAGGGAGGGAGTTGGCAGCACGTGCACAGTCCATGTCGTATCTCCGAAAAAGTGAAAGCTCACAGAATTTTCATTCACATTCAAATTCTCAAAGGTGCCAGTAACATAATGACCACCGAGAGAAAGGCGTTCAATAATTCCAGATTCAATATCGATATAAAATATATGAAGGCTTTCTTCGTAAAGGATACCGTCAGTGGTAAAGAGTAAAAACCGTTTATCGGACACTCTGACAGCAGCTTCGAGTTCTTTTCCGAAAACAATAATGCCCGTATTTTTATCTTCCAGAAATATTTCGCATTGGGTTTCGCTGAGCTTTTGGGCTTCCTTTACGACAGAGAGCGATATGTTGTCAATCAGCTTCATGTTCATTTCTGTAACCTTCCCATTTCTTATGTTGCCACTTTCTACCTGGAGAGAAAGCCTCCTGAGTGTTTCAGGGATGGCTGATACAGACGTGGAAGATAGGTGCGTTTATTACTATCCCCACACCAGAGAGCACGAGTCTATTCGTCTTCAAGTTTTAATATTTTTCCATCTGCTGTAAGACGATATTCGCTATCGCTTCCTGTAAATATGGTACCTCTGTTCTTGCTATAACTGATTGAAAATACTCTCTCCTTTTCAATACAATTTACGGGTGGTTTCATATCATCAAAGCAAA
>NZ_VHIZ01000028.1 GCF_006494375.1 Pantoea anthophila | reverse complement strand
AGCACGTCCTTCATCGCCTCTGACTGCCAGGGCATCCACCGTGTACGCTTAGTCGCTTAACCTCACAACCCACAGGCGTTTTCACGCTGCAGACTGTAAGCATTTGAGAGACTCGAACATGTCGTCATTTCATTCTTATTACGGAGAATGAACGCGTCATGTCGTTTCAATTTTCAGCTTGTTCCGGATTGTTAAAGAGCATAATATGTCACAGCACACCGTCGCCGGTACGCTCTGAGGTATTTCAGAAAAAACAGCATGTATGGTGGAGCTAAGCGGGATCGAACCGCTGACCTCCTGCGTGCAAGGCAGGCGCTCTCCCAGCTGAGCT
>NZ_VHIZ01000027.1 GCF_006494375.1 Pantoea anthophila | reverse complement strand
AAAACCCGCCAGAGGCGGGTTCTTTAAATATGGTGCCCGAACCCGGAATCGAACCAGGGACACGGGGATTTTCAATCCCCTGCTCTACCGACTGAGCTATTCGGGCAACGGGGCGCATTAAACCGTAAAGGCCGCAGGCCGTCAACGGCTTTCACTAAAAAACCCCGGAAAACGTGACTGATTGCCTGCTTTTCAGTCAAAAGGGGTAAAACCTCAGGCCAGCGCCCCGTTTTTGCGGCACAGCGCGATGTTGTAAACATCTTCCGCCAGGCGCTGAGCGGTGGCGACATCCTGCACGTTGCGCTTCACCAGCAGCTTGCTCAGGCAGCCCTCAAGAATCAGCTCCATCTGGTCGGCGACCATGCTGGGGTTATCCAGACCCTGTTCCACCAGAATCTCATGAGTAAACTGCCAGGAGCCGCGTTTCTGCTGCTCGGCCAGCTGGTGAATGGGCTGATCGGGCTGCGGGTAGAAGCTGCAGGCGGCGATAAACAGGCAGCCCGGAAAACGCCCTTTACTGACCTGTTCACTCAGGACTTCATAGCGTGCCATCAGTTTCTGATCTGCCGACAGCGACGCATCCAGCAGGATCTGGCGACGCCAGGTTTCAATCTGCTGCCCGTGATAGCGCAGCGCATCGTAGAGCAGGGCGTCGCGGTCGGGCCAGAACAGCCGGAGCTGCTCTGAAGGTAATCCGGAACCCGCCAGGTTTTCCAATGAGAGGGTGGCGGCGAGGCCGTTCTGTTCAAGCACATTCAATGCATGCTCGAGTATCTGTTCACGCTGCAAGTGACTCTCCTCTGGTATGCAGGCCCGGCTGTTTTACCGGGCAAAGACCTGACTCCAGTGTTGTTTACGGGGTAAGTTTCTGCAAATGCGCGCGGAAGTCAGCGGCATCCAGAAACCCGGTGATACGCGAACCGGGGATTTCCCGGCCCTGCGCATCAAAGAACAGAATTGTGGGTAAGCCCAGCACCTGAAGATGCTGTAACAGCGCGTTGTCACGGGCGTTGTTGTCGGTGACGTTGGCCTGCATTAACTGCACCTGACGGAGGCTATCGCGCACGGCGCGGTCACTGAAGGTATATTTTTCAAACTCTTTACAGGCGACGCACCAGTCAGCATAGAGATCGACCATCGTGATGCGACCGCGGGCCTGCTGCAGCGCGCTATTGAGCTGCTGCGGCGTCTGAAGGGTCTGGAACGGCAGGGGGGGGACCGCCTGCTGCGTGGCCGGATCGCCAAAGGCCCAGTCCTGCAATGGCCGCGCACTGATCAGCGCAGCGGCCAGCATGACAATCTGCACGACGCGCCACTTTCCGCTGCTGGCGCGCAGGCTGAGGCTGAACGCCCAGCCAAAGAACGCCACGCCAAGCAGACTCCAGAGCCGCCATCCCCAGGCCTCGCCCACGATGCGCTCCAGCAGGAACACCGGCAGCGCCAGGATGACAAACCCGAAGCCCTCCTTGACGGTCTGCATCCACGGGCCGCTCTTCGGCAGCAGCCGGTTGCCAAACAGGGTCACGGCGATCAGCGGTAATCCCATGCCGACCGCATAGAGCCACAGCGTTCCGGCACCGGCCCATAGATTTCCGCTCTGCGCGATGTAGAGCAGAATGGCACTGAGCGGGGCCGTGGTGCAGGGCGAACAGATCAAACCTGCCAGCGCGCCCATCAGGAAGACGCCGGGCAGCGATCCTCCCTGCTGGCGATTGCTCCACAGGGTCAGACGGGTTTGCAGGCTGGCGGGCAGCTGCAGCGTAAACAGTCCGAACATCGACAGTGCCAACACGATGAACAGCAGGGAAAGCGTGAACAGCACCCACGGGTGCTGCAACGCGGCCTGGAAGCGCAGACCGGCTGCGGCGACCACCACGCCCAGCAGCGTGTAGGTCAGCGCCATCCCCTGCACGTAGACCATCGCCAGGGCAAACAGGCGTCCCAGCGAATAATGGCGCTGGCCGCCCAGGATAATGCCGGCGATCAGCGGGTACATCGGCAGCACGCAGGGCGTAAAGGCGACGCCGATGCCGATCAGCAACGCCCACAGTGGCGAAAAGGGCAGCGGGCTGGCGGAGGCGGGCTGAACCTCAGGCTTAGGGCTGGCGGGCGCTGGCGGGCTGTCTGCGGCTACCGCATTCAGTGGCACGGATCGCGTCTCCGGCGGGTAGCAGAAGCCGGCAGCCGCACAGCCCTGATAAGTCACGCTGAGCGTGGCACCGGGGCCTGCCTGTTGCAGCGTCACCGGCAGCGTCAGATCCTGCGGATAGATCTCACTCTTGCCGAAAAATTCATCTTCATGCGGCTCTCCGGCAGGCAGCGTCAGGGGCGCGAGGGTCGCATTCTGTGGCGTGATGTGAATCTGCTGGCGATAGAGGTAATAGCCTGACTTCACTTTCCAGTGCAGGTTGAGCTGCGCGCCCTGCTGGTCGAAATCAAACGTAAAGGCCTGGTCGACGGGCACAAAGCGGCCGGTCGCCGGACTGGAAAAGAGGGAAGCGTGCGCCTGCAGACAGACAAACAGCGTCAGCAGAAGCGTTATTAAGCGAGAGATGCGTGCAGCCATGACAAGTATTCACTGTCTCCATGTTGAACCGGCAGTGCCAGCAGTTCGGGCACGTCGTAAGGGTGCGCGGCTTTAAGCAGATCGCACAGCGCCTGCTGGTGATCGCTGTCGCACTTCAGCAGCATCTGCACTTCACTGCTCTGCTCAATCCGGCCCTGCCAGAGATAGCAGGAGGTCGCGCCGGGCAGCAGGGTAACGCAGGCCGCCAGCCTGGCTTCCAGCGCCAGGGTCGCAAGCTGTTGCGCCGTGGCCTGATCGGGGGCAGTACAGAGGATAACGACGGCATTCATCCTGTGACTCCTGTGTGATGAAAAGAGCGCCGATGATAGCACGCTCCCTTCATAACACGATGGCGGCACTACAAGAGCAGTCCGCCAAAGATGAAGCCGGAAAGCACCGACAGCGCGATAGCGATAACGCCGGGAATGATAAAGGCGTGGTTGAATACAAACTTACCAATCCGGGTGGAGCCGGTATCGTCCATCTCAACGGCGGCCAGCAGTGTGGGGTAGGTGGGCAGCACAAACAGTGCCGATACCGCCGCAAAGGAAGCAATCGCGGTGAGCGGGGTGACGCCCAGCAGCAGGGCGGCCGGCATCAGTGCCTTGGTGGTCGCCGCCTGTGAGTAGAGCAGCATGGAGGCAAAGAAGAGCACCAGCGCCAGCATCCACGGATAGGTTTTCAGCGTGTCGCCCGCCAGTGTCTGAATCTCTGCCAGATGCGCTTTGACAAAGGTGTCGCCCAGCCAGGCGACACCCATCACACAGATACAGGCACTCATGCCTGACTTAAAGGTGCTGGCGCTGAGGATTTCGCTGGTGTCGAGTTTGCAGGTCAGGCTGATCAGCGTCGCGATGGTCAGCATAAACACCACAATCGCTTCGTTACGTGGCAGCGGCGGATCGGCGATCAGCCCGACGCTGGCGCTGGTGGCGGTGGCATAGAGCACCACGGCAATAATACCCGTCAGAAAAATCAGCACCGAGCGTTTCGCCCCCGGCTTCGGCTGGTAGACGCTGGCACCCCGCAGGGTAACTTCCCCTTTGGCGAGACGCGCCTGATAAACCTCATCATCTTTAAGCTCTTTGCCGAGGAAGTTAGTGACCAGCGCGGCCAGGAAGAGGCCCACCATCGTGGCGGGGATCGCAATCGCCAGCAGCGTGATGTAGCTGACGCCGCGCGGTTCCAGCAGCGTGGCAAAAAAGACCACGGCGGCGGAGATGGGAGAGGCGGTAATCGCGATCTGCGACGCCACCACCGCAATCGACAGCGGACGGGAAGGGCGCACGCCCTGCTCTTTGGCCACTTCTGCGATCACCGGCAGCGTCGAGAAAGCGGTGTGGCCGGTGCCTGCCAGCAGCGTCATCAGGTAGGTTACCAGCGGGGCCAGCAGCGTGACGTGGCGCGGATGTCGGCGCAGCAGGCGTTCCGCCAGGCTCACCAGATAGTCCATGCCGCCCGCCACCTGCATAGCCGCGATGGCGGCGATCACCGCCATGATGATCTCTATCACGTCGAACGGGATAGCGCCGGGTGCCATGCCAAAGCCCAGCGTCAGGATCAGTACCCCCATCCCGCCGGCGAATCCGATACCAATGCCGCCAAGACGTGCGCCCAGCCAGATCGCCATCAGGACGACAAGCAGCTCAACCACAAACATGAATCACTCCTGCAAAGTTAACCGGTGAACTCCGGGAATGCTGTGTACCAAAAAAAAAGGCACACCATGTTGATCGCGGTGTGCCTTTGGTTAACCCACGTGGGTTAAACCCTACTGCTCGTTTTCATCGGTGTAGCGTTTTGCTTTATAAACCGGATACATCAGGTTCTGCACCGAGAAGATATCGTCCAGCTCACTCTCCGTCAGCAGGCCGCGCTCCAGCACCACCTCACGCACACTTTTCCCGGTTTCGGCACAGATTTTGCCGACGATGTCGCCGTTGTGGTGGCCGATGTAGGGGTTGAGGTAGGTCACGATGCCAATTGAGTTGAAGACGTAGGCTTCGCACACCGCGCGGTTAGCGGTGATGCCGTTGACGCACTTCTCCAGCAGGTTGTAGCAGGCGTTGGTCAGGATGCTGATCGACTCAAACAGCGCCTGGCCGATCACCGGCTCCATGACGTTAAGCTGCAGCTGACCCGCTTCAGAAGCCATGGTCACGGTGGTGTCGTTGCCAATCACCTTGAAGCAGACCTGGTTAACCACTTCCGGTACCACCGGGTTCACTTTGGCCGGCATGATGGAGGAGCCCGCCTGCAGCTCAGGCAGGTTGATTTCATTCAGGCCGGCGCGCGGACCCGAGGAGAGCAGGCGCAGGTCGTTACAGATTTTAGAGAGCTTTACCGCCAGGCGTTTCAGCGACGAGTGAACCATCACATAGGCGCCGCAGTCGGAGGTCGCTTCAATCAGATCTTCCGCCGGAATAACCGGCAGGTTGCTGACTTCCGCCAGACGCTGCACGGCCAGATGCTGATAGCCATCCGGCGTGTTAAGACGGGTACCGATGGCGGTCGCGCCAAGGTTAACCTCCAGCAGCAGTTCGGCGGTACGCAGAATGCTTTTGGTCTCTTCGTTCAGCAGCACGCTGAAGGCGTGAAACTCCTGCCCCAGAGTCATCGGCACCGCATCCTGCAGCTGGGTTCGGCCCATTTTCAGGATGGTCTGGAATTCATCGGCTTTGCGCTGGAAGCCTTCAGACAACTGGCTGATGCCATCAAGCAGTTTCAGCAGCGAACTGTAAACCGCGATGCGGAAACCGGTCGGGTAGGCGTCGTTGGTCGACTGGCACTTGTTTACATGGTCGTTGGGGTTGAGATACTGGTATTCCCCTTTCTGGTGGCCCATCAGCTCAAGACCGATGTTTGCCAGCACCTCATTGGTGTTCATGTTGACCGAGGTCCCGGCGCCGCCCTGATAGACATCCACGGGGAACTGATCCATACAGCGGCCCTTGTTCAGCACTTCGTCGCAGGCCTGAATGATGGTATCGGCAATGTTACGCGGGATGGTCTGCAGCTCTTTGTTAGCCATCGCTGCTGCTTTTTTTACCATCACCATACCGCGGACAAATTCAGGTATGTCGCTGATTTTGCTGTTGCTGATATAAAAATTTTCAATCGCACGCAGAGTATGAACGCCATAATAGGCATCCGCCGGAACTTCGCGCATACCTAACAGGTCTTCTTCGATACGAATGTTGTTCGCCATGATAACCTTCTTGTTGTTGCCGCTAACCATCACAAAGGATGTGTTTATTTTGTCGTGGTGTGCCCGTGCCGACATATTATCCGTCTTCATAGAGGCGTGTGCGATCATATTCTGATGCCCGGGAAAAGCACGCATGCAGATCGCTAATGCTGCTGCCGGGTTAACGATATGTGAAGTTGGTTACAAAATTAACCCCGCAGGATAAATTTGACAGGATCGGTTGAAAAGGGCGGCGCGGGTGCCCATCTCTTTTCTTATCCTCCTCAGGATGAACGCTTTCTGCTGACCGGCACGCTGCCGTTCAGCCTCTACTTACAGGAGAGTACGGTGCGCTGGATACCGTTATTAGTCTTTTTTGTTCTGGCCTGGATTGAGATTTCACTGTTCATCCAGGTCGCGCACGTCATGGGCGTGCTGCTGACCATGCTGCTGGTGGTGTTCACCTCCTGCATCGGGGTTTCGCTGGTAAAAAATCAGGGCATGAAAAACTTCATGCTGATGCAGGAGAAGCTGGCGCGTAACGAAAGCCCGGCCACGGAGATGATCAAAAGCGTCTCGCTGATCATCGCCGGTTTCCTGCTGCTGCTGCCGGGCTTCTTTACCGATCTGCTGGGCCTGCTGCTGCTGCTGCCCCCGGTTCAGAAGCATCTCACGCTGAAGCTGATGCCCCATCTGCGCGTCTGGCGCGGGCCGGGAGCCGGACCGGACAGCGGCTACACGATGGACGGCGAGTTTGAGCGTAAAAACAGCGATCGCCTTGAGCATCACGACGATCACAAGGATCGTTAACCGCCATTGTCACCACTGAAAGCGCAACCTCCGGGTTGCGTTTTTTATTTGTGCCGTCGTCTGTTTAAAAAAGCATCACTTATGGCTTCCATAGAAAAAATTTGTTGTTCGCCCCCTTGAAAGCGGGTGGGGATGGCCCTATCTCACAGGTCACGAGGCCGGAAGCCATGCAGCCCGGTGTTCAACCCCAAAACTGAATGATTGGACTTCTCAAAGGAGAGCTATCACATGAAAATTCGTCCATTGCACGATCGCGTCATCGTCAAGCGTAAAGAAGTTGAAGCTAAATCAGCTGGCGGCATCGTGCTGACCGGTTCTGCAGCCGGTAAATCCACCCGTGGTGAAGTTCTGGCTGTCGGCAATGGCCGCATCCTTGAGAGTGGCGACGTTAAGCCGCTGGACGTGAAGGTTGGCGACGTGGTGATCTTCAACGAAGGTTACGGCGCTAAAACCGAAAAGATCGACAACGAAGAAGTGCTGATCATCTCTGAAAGCGACATTCTGGCGATTGTCGAAGCGTAATTTTTTCGCGTAACTCACTGAACGAAACGAATTTAAGGGACAATTGAAATGGCAGCTAAAGACGTAAAATTCGGTAATGACGCTCGCGTAAAAATGCTGCGTGGCGTGAACGTACTGGCAGATGCAGTAAAAGTTACCCTGGGCCCGAAAGGCCGTAACGTGGTTCTGGATAAATCTTTTGGTGCACCGACCATCACTAAAGATGGCGTGTCCGTTGCGCGTGAAATCGAACTGGAAGACAAGTTCGAAAACATGGGCGCGCAGATGGTGAAAGAAGTGGCCTCTAAAGCGAACGACGCTGCAGGCGACGGCACCACCACCGCGACCGTACTGGCGCAGGCTATCATCACCGAAGGTCTGAAAGCCGTTGCCGCGGGTATGAACCCGATGGACCTGAAGCGCGGTATCGACCAGGCCGTTGTGTCTGCCGTTGAGAAACTGAAAGCGCTGTCTGTACCTTGCTCAGACTCTAAAGCGATTGCGCAGGTAGGTACTATCTCTGCTAACTCCGATGAAACCGTGGGCCAGCTGATTGCTCAGGCGATGGAGAAAGTGGGTAAAGAAGGCGTGATCACCGTTGAAGAAGGCACCGGCCTGCAGGACGAGCTGGATGTGGTTGAAGGTATGCAGTTTGATCGCGGCTACCTGTCACCGTACTTCATCAACAAGCCAGAAACCGGTGCGGTTGAACTGGAATCGCCGTTCATCCTGCTGGCTGACAAGAAAATCTCTAACATCCGTGAAATGCTGCCCGTGCTGGAAGCCGTTGCGAAAGCCGGTAAACCTCTGCTGATCATCGCGGAAGATGTTGAAGGCGAAGCTCTGGCAACGCTGGTGGTCAACACCATGCGCGGCATCGTGAAAGTGGCTGCGGTTAAAGCACCAGGCTTCGGCGACCGTCGTAAAGCCATGCTGCAGGATATCGCTATCCTGACCGGCGGTACCGTCATCTCTGAAGAGATCGGTATGGAGCTGGAAAAAGCTGCGCTGGAAGATCTGGGTCAGGCAAAACGTGTTGTGATCAACAAAGACACCACCACCATCATCGATGGTGTGGGTGAAGAGACCACCATTCAGGGCCGTGTGACCCAGATTCGTCAGCAGATCGAAGAAGCGACCTCTGACTACGACAAAGAAAAACTGCAGGAGCGCGTCGCGAAACTGGCAGGCGGTGTAGCCGTTCTGAAAGTGGGCGCAGCCACTGAAGTTGAAATGAAAGAGAAGAAAGCGCGCGTTGAAGATGCACTGCACGCAACCCGTGCTGCTGTCGAAGAAGGCGTGGTTGCAGGTGGTGGTGTGGCGCTGGTTCGCGTTGCAGCACAGCTGTCAGAGCTGCGTGGTCAGAACGAAGACCAGAACGTCGGTATCAAAGTTGCGCTGCGCGCGATGGAAGCACCACTGCGTCAGATCGTCTCTAACGCCGGTGAAGAGCCTTCTGTTGTGGCGAACAACGTGAAAGCGGGCGACGGTAACTACGGTTACAACGCGCAGACTGAAGAGTACGGCAACATGATCGACTTCGGTATCCTGGACCCAACCAAAGTGACCCGTTCTGCACTGCAGTACGCGGCCTCTGTTGCGGGTCTGATGATCACTACCGAGTGCATGGTTACTGACCTGCCAAAAGGCGACGCACCTGATTTAGGCGCTGGCGCTGGCGGTATGGGTGGCATGGGCGGTATGGGCGGCATGATGTAATTGCCGTTGACTCCCTGAGTCACAAAAGAACCCCCGACCGGAAACGGCCGGGGGTTTTTCTTTTGGGCAGGAAAATAGTATAAGTAGTGGCGCAATCGTACGTCTTTCCTCCTGATATTTCCCGTTGTCTGCGCGCTGTCTGCAGTTGTCCGGCTGAATTCACTGATGTTCAGTTCATTCTTCAGGCAGGCAGAGTCGCCGAGACGTAACATGAAATATTGAGGGGATATAACGGGATTAAGGCAATGAATGTGCAGAAAAAAGTGCTTTTTTTCTGCTACGCTGCCACCCGACTCTGATGATAATAAATGGGGATTACAATGCGGATTAACCTCTTGCCCGGACTGACGGCTGGCGTGTTATTGCTGGCGGGCTGCAGCAGCTCTACGCAACTCTCTTCAGCAGGCGAGCGCGTGACGTTTACCGATCAGCAGCCTGCCAGTTCCTGCCAGCTTCTGGGCAACCTTACCGGCTCACAGAGCAACTGGCTGAGCGGTGCAGGCGGCGAAACCAGCGCACTGCGCGGTGCAGCCAATGACCTGCGCAATCGCGCCGCGGAGATGGGCGGCAACGTGATTTATGGTGCCACCAGCCCGACGCAGAATCTGCTGTCTGCGTTCGCGCCTCTGGACAGCAAAATGACCGGTCAGGTCTACAAGTGCCCATAATGTGGCATAGGTAGTACAGCGAATCTCAGCGGCCAGCCTTGTGCTGGCCGTTTTTATTCCTGTCGCAGCTGTAAATCCAGCGGCGTTTTACTCGGCTCTCCGCCAATTTCCCGCGCCAGTTTCGGCACCAGATAGCCGGAAACCTGTGACAGTAATGCCCGCACCAGCTGGCGCGCCTCATCGTCAGACACAAAGAAATGTGCGGCACCCTGCACCTTATCCAGCACATGCAGATAGTAGGGCAGAATGCCCGCATCAAACAGGGCATTGCTCAGGGTGGCCAGCGTCTGCGCATTATCGTTCACGCCCCGCAGCAACACGCTCTGATTCAGCAGGGTGACACCGGCCCGCTTCAGGCTGCTCATCGCCTCACGCAGCGCATCATCAATCTCCTGCGCATGGTTGATGTGCGTCACCATCACCACCTGCAGCCGGGTCGCGCGAAGCATCTCACAGAGCTGATCGGTAATGCGTGCCGGAATCACCACCGGTAAACGACTGTGGATGCGCAACCGCTTCAGGTGCGGGATCTTTTCCAGCGCGGCAATCAGCCACGCGAGTTCATGATCTTTCGCCATTAATGGATCGCCGCCGGAGAAGATAATCTCATCCAGTTCCGGATGATCGGCGATATAGTCCAGCGCCGCCTGCCAGCTTCGCTTATTACCGGGATTATCCTGATAGGGGAAGTGACGGCGGAAGCAGTAGCGGCAGTTGACCGCACAGCCGCCTTTGACCAGCAATAACGCCCGGTTGCGGTATTTATGCAGCAGTCCGGGCACCGCGTTACTTTGTTCATCGAGCGGATCGGTGCTATAACCAGGCGTATCGATGAATTCCTGACGCTGCGTCAGAACCTGAAGCAGCAACGGGTCGTGCGCATCGCCTTTTTTCATCCGGCTGATGAAGGCATGCGGAACGCGCAGGGCGAAAAGCCGCCGCGCATCCGCGCCAGCGGCCAGCTCAGGATGCTGTTCCAGGGCTAAAATACGCAGTAATTCATCAGGTTCAGTGACAACATCAGCAAGTTGCTGCAACCAATCTTCTCTGGAAGGTATTTTTAGGGTTACAATGTGTGCCATTTTTTTGGCTTAGTACCAGTATCAATTTTCGTAGAGGGCCTTCATGGCGACTTATTCTAGCAACGATTTCCGTCCCGGTCTTAAAATCATGTTCGAAGGCGAGCCGTATGCCATCGAATCCAGTGAGTTCGTTAAACCGGGTAAAGGTCAGGCATTCGCACGCGTTAAAATGCGTCGCCTGCTGACGGGTTCTCGCGTTGAGAAAACTTTTAAATCCACCGACTCCGCCGAAGGCGCAGACGTAATGGATACCAACCTGAGCTACCTGTACAACGACGGTGAGTTCTACCACTTCATGCACCAGGAAAGCTTTGAGCAGTTCCCGGTTGAAGAGAAGACTGTGGGCGAAGCAGCGAAATGGCTGCAGGACAACGCAGAATGTATCGTTACGCTGTGGAACGGTCGTCCTATCGCCGTTCAGCCACCGAACTTTATCGAAGCTGAAATCGTGGAAACCGATCCAGGCCTGAAAGGTGACACTGCCGGTACCGGCGGTAAACCTGCCAAGCTCTCTACCGGCGCGGTTGTAAAAGTGCCACTGTTCGTTCAGGAAGGCGAAGTGGTGAAAGTTGACACCCGCTCTGGCGAATACGTGTCACGCGTGAAGTAAGATTCGCAGGCGCATCTCCGGATGCGCCTTTTTCTTGTCTGAGAGAAAAAATGAAAAAGCTGGCAAAATTAATCGCATTCGCGTTGCTGGTCTCCTCTGCATTAAGTGCCTGCAACACATTCCACGGTTTTGGCGAAGATGTCTCCCACTTAGGTGGTGCCATTTCGCGTGCGGCAAAATGACCTTAACGGCTTCTCCTTTTTAAAGTTCCGCGGCAGCAACCGCCGGAAATCCGGCTATGCTTAAAGCGCTGTACTTTACATCCATCAAAAAGGACATTGTCATGTTAAAGAAAAGTATTGCCGCGATCTTCTCTGTACTGGTGCTCTCTTCACTGCTGACGGCTTGCAACACCACGCGTGGCGTGGGTGAAGACGTCGAAGCGGGTGGCCAGGCGATTCAGAACAGCACGAAGTAACCTGTTATTACAGCCGGTACGAAAACGGTTTTGTACCGGCTTATTCCCTCTGCACTATTTCTGTTTCACCCAGATTAACTCATCAACCGGGAAGCCATCCCGACGCGCCTGATCAACCAGCTTCTCTTTGACGCCCGGCTCCAGCTGCGGTGTGCGCGACAGTATCCACAGGTAGTGGCGGTTCGGGCCACACACCAGAGCATAGCGGTAGTCGGGATCCAGGGCGATAACGTTATAGCCGCCGTAGAAGGGGCCAAAGAACGAGACTTTCAGGGCGGCGCGCTGAGGTTCACCGGTGAAGTAGGCCTTACCGACGCTCTCCTGCCAGCGCTGTTTTTTCACGTTATAGCCACGATTGATCACTTTCAGGCCGCCATCTTCACGCGGGCTGTAGTTAGCTGTGACTTGCTCCAGACCGCGTTCAAACGGATGATTGAGGCGGGCAATCTCATACCACTGGCCGAGATAGCGCTGGCTGTCAAAGTTCTCAACAACCGTGACGTTTTTGGGTGGCGTGGTGCTACAGGCAACGGAGAGAAAAGCGCTGAGGCTGGCGACAAGGGTTTTCCATAGAGACATAGCGGGATTCCTTTGTGATTTAACTGCTTAAGTATAGAAGCCGAAGCGCTGTTTTTGGCATCGCCGGCATGAGATTGTTTGCCGCAGGCATTGCAGGTAGACTTCCACCCCTTATTTGTATCAGGAGTCATCACCATGAGCGAAACGGCAAGCTGGCAACCAAGCGCATCCATCGCCAATTTGTTAAAACGCGCCGCGATTTTAGCGGAAGTGCGTCGTTTCTTTGCCGATCGTGGCGTACTGGAAGTGGATACGCCGGCGATGAGCCAGGCCACTATTACCGATATCCATCTGGTGCCTTTCCAGACGCGTTTTGTCGGGCCTGGTGCGTCGCAGGGGCGCGATCTCTGGCTGATGACCAGCCCGGAATATCATATGAAACGCCTGCTGGCAGCGGGCAGTGGTCCGATCTATCAGATGGGGCGCAGTTTCCGCAATGAAGAGGCGGGACGTCATCATAATCCGGAATTCACCATGCTGGAGTGGTACCGGCCGCACTACGACATGTACCGCCTGATGAATGAGGTGGACGATCTGCTGCAGCAGGTGCTGGAGTGTGACAGCGCAGAGTCGCTCTCCTATCAGCAGGCCTTTATCCGCCACCTGGATCTGGATCCGCTGTCGGCAGATAAAGCGCAGCTGCGTGAAGCGGCAGAGAAGCTGGGCGAAGGCGAGCTGGCGCGTGCAGAAGAGGATCGCGATACGCTGCTGATGCTGCTGTTTATGCTGGGCGTGGAGCCGAAGATTGGCCAGGACAAACCCTGCTTCGTTTATCATTTCCCGGCCAGTCAGGCGGCACTGGCGGAGATCAGCACCGAAGATCACCGCGTAGCCGAACGTTTTGAGGTCTATTACAAAGGCATTGAGCTGGCGAACGGTTTCCGCGAGCTGACCGACAGCCGCGAGCAGCGTCAGCGGTTTGAGCAGGATAACCGTCGCCGTGCGGCGCGCGGTCTGCCGGTCCATCCAATTGACACTTATCTGCTGGATGCGCTGGCGCACGGTATGCCCGCCTGTTCCGGGGTCGCGCTGGGTATCGATCGGCTGATTATGCTGGCGTTAAAAGCAGAGTCACTGAGTGAGGTGATCGCCTTTCCGGTTGATCGCTGCTAAGAGCCCGGGCGAAAAGGGCAGGGATGGCCCATCTGATCGCAAAGGAAACCTACATCCCTGTAGGTCTGCCTCGCCATCCTGGCTCGGACGCTTTGCTCTTCAGATGGGCCATCCCCGCCCCTCCGGCTATGTCATTGCTGTTGGTACAGGACCGCTGATTAGTTGCTGTTATCAGGGAATTCCTGAATGGTGACCGGCAGCGTCAGTTTCTGATCGTTGCGCAGCACCTGCACATCAATCACGGAACCGGGACGAATCTCTGCCACCTGATCCATGGTCTCCTGCGCCGAGATGGCTGGCTTACCGTTTACGCTGAGCAGTACATCGTTGGCCTGAATCCCGGCCTTGTCTGCCGGTCCATCCGGCGTCACCACGCTGACGATAATGCCCTGAACCCGATCCAGATTGCTGCCCTGTCCATGCAGCGGCGGCAGCTCACGACCGGTAATACCGATATAGCCGCGGATCACCCGACCATCACGAATCAGCTTATCCATGATCTTCGAGGCTAAAACGGTGGGGATGGCGAAACCAATGCCTTCCGGCGTTTCGCCATCGTTACTTTTATCAAAGGTCAGGGTGTTGATGCCCATCAGCTCGCCAAGCGAGTTAATCAGCGCGCCACCGGAGTTACCCTGATTGATCGACGCATCGGTCTGCAGGAAGTTCTGGCGGCCTGATGAACTCAGTCCAACCCGGCCCGTGGCGCTGATAATGCCCTGCGTCACCGTCTGCCCCAGGTTATAGGGGTTGCCTATCGCCATCACGACATCACCGATATGCGCCTGGCGATTGGGATTGATCGGGATGACAGGCAGGCCGGAGGCGGTGATCTTCAGCACGGCCAGATCGGTCATGCCGTCGGAACCGACCAGCGTGGCCTCAAAGAAGCGGCCATCCTGCAATGCCACGATAATCTGATCGGCATTATTGATGACGTGCTTGTTGGTCAGGATGTAGCCTTTGGCATTCATAATCACCCCCGAGCCCAGGGTGGTAATGCCACGGTTGTTGTTGCCGTGGGCGCTCCGGTTATAAACGTTTACAACGGCAGGCACGGCGCGGCGCACGCCCTGATTGAAGCTGAAGGGCGTTTCGTCGTTGATATCGTCATGGTTATAGAGGGCGTCGCTGCCCATACGCAGTGCAGGCAGTGCTGCGAGTAGAATACCCGCCACAATCAGGCCCAGCACTACGGCACGCAAAAGTTTAAGAAACATGGTGTTAAATCACGCCAGGGGAGATCGCTGGGCAGAATAACATGAGAGCGGCGGACACACACGCGCTTGTGTCCGCCATAATGCGAGGTTTATCTCAACAACAGATAGATACTTTCATCGCCGCGCACCACGTTCAGTGCCAGAACCGGCGGTTTGCCTTCCAGTATCTTGCGCATCTCAGCCAGGGTCTGAACCCGGTTGCGGTTTACGCCGATGATCACATCATCTTTCTGCAGGCCAACCTGTTCAGCCGGTGTCCCTTTTTCGATGGTGTCGACCTTCACGCCTTTGTCGCCGGTTTTGGTCTGTCCATCACTCAGGGTGGCACCCTGCAGGGCCGGAGACATCAGCTGGGCGCTGGCGGTGGTCTGAGCACTCTGCTCCAGCGTAACGGTGACCGTCACCGGTTTGCCTTCGCGCAGCAGGCCAAGCTTAACCTGTTCGCCTGGTGGGGTCGTGCCCACTTTTACCCGCAACTCAGCGAAGCTGGTAATCGGCTTGTCGTTGATAGAGGTAATGATGTCGCCAGACTTGATGCCCGCCTTCTGTGCGGCAGACTGCGGTAACACTTCCGAAACGAAGGCGCCACGCTGCACGTCGACATTGAATGCCTTCGCCATGTCGGCTGTCATTTCGGTGCCTTTAATACCCAGCTGACCGCGCTTCACTTCGCCAAATTTAATCAGCTGCTGCGCGAGGTTCATCGCCATATCGCTCGGGATAGCAAAGCCGATGCCGATATTGCCGCCGCTGGAGGCCAGAATGGCGGTGTTGATCCCAATCAGCTCGCCGTTCAGGTTGACCAGCGCACCGCCGGAGTTACCGCGGTTAATCGCGGCATCGGTCTGAATAAAGTTTTCCAGCCCCTCCAGGTTAAGGCCGCTGCGGCCCAGCGCAGAGATGATACCGGAGGTCGCCGTCTGGCCCAGACCAAACGGGTTCCCGATTGCGACCGCAAAATCACCCACTTTCAGCTGGTCGGAGTCCGCCACTTTAATCTGCGTGAGGTTTTTCGCGCCCTGGATCTGAATCAGGGCGATATCGGTCTGTTCATCATGACCGATCAGTTTGGCTTCATACTCACTGCCGTCGCCAAGCTGCACGTTAATTTTGTCGGCACCGTTCACCACATGATTGTTGGTCAGCACGTAGCCTTTCGCGGCATCAATGATCACGCCCGAGCCCAGCCCTTCAAACGGCTGTGGCTGATTATTCCCGCCAGGCATCTGACCGAAAAAACGTTTCAGAGGCTCAGGGATATCCTGAGCCTGTTCGCCGGAGTCGGTGCCTTCCACGTGAACGCTGACCACGGCAGGCAACACTTTTTCCAGCATCGGTGCCAGGCTCGGCAGCGGCTGGCCCGCAATTTGTGCTGGCAGCGTTGCCATCGCGTCTGGCGCGGCGGCAAGGCTCATCCCGATACTCAAGGCTAATGCGCTAAACAGGCGTGCTTGTTTTTTCATTGCTACAACGCTCTCGCTGCAAAGTGGGAGGATTTAATGAGTGTGACAGTCGTTTGTGGTCAGGGTTCGCAAAAACAGCGGGCGCAGACAGGCTGCGCCCCAAAAAGATTAGTCGCGGGCAGGGCGCTCGCCACGCAGTAAACCAGATGCGCCTTCAGAGTAGTCGCGCGGCATCTGCACCGGCACCTGATCGTTGTCAGCTTCCGCTTCAGTCAGCTGATAGGCAAAAGGATTCTGCTGACCCGGCAGATTCGGCAGCAGATCGTTAGAGCCTTTCGCCATGTGCTGATAAAGCTGACGATAGTCACGCGCCATGTTGTCCAGCAGCTCGGCGCTCTGTGCGAAGTGGTTAGTCAGCTCTTCGCGGTAATCGGCCAGCTCGGCCTTCGATTTTTCCAGTTCATACTGCATGCTGCGCTGCTCACGCAGCTTTTTGTTGCCGAAACGCATGGCGACTGCGCCGACAATAATACCTACCACTAAACCAATTAGCCCGTATTCCCAGGTCATAATGACTCCCGTGTTTTTTCCATTGTTCCGTAGGGCGTTGCACCATTTCAATAATAGTCACTATACCCGTTAATCTTATGGATGTGGAACTCCGGAGCAGCATGGCTTAGTGTAGAACGGCCTTTTTTTCAGCAACCGTGGTATGAATCAGACACTATTCAGGGACTTTGAAACAACAATGCAAACCTCATCTCCGCTTGCACGTTATGAGCAGGCGCTGTCGCAGGGCGAATTCAGGCCCGATGACGTACAACGTGAAGCGATTACCCGTTTAGACGCCCTGCAGCAGGCGCTGGTTGCCCGGCAACAGGCTGCCGCGCCCGCCTCATCCGGCCTGCTGGGTCGCCTGTCGAAATTGATCGGTAAAGAGAAAAATGCGGCGCCCCAGCCTGTTCGCGGACTCTACATGTGGGGCGGCGTCGGGCGCGGCAAAACCTGGGTCATGGATCTCTTTTTTCAGTCTATTCCTGGCGAACGCAAACTGCGCCTGCACTTCCACCGTTTCATGCTGCGGGTGCATGAAGAACTGACGCAACTGCAGGGGCAGAGCGACCCGCTGCTGATTATCGCGGACAAATTCAAAGCGGAAACTGACATCCTCTGTTTCGATGAATTTTTTGTCTCCGATATCACCGACGCGATGTTGTTGGGCACGCTGATGGAAGCGCTGTTTGAGCGCGGCATCGCCCTGGTGGCAACCTCGAACATTCCGCCGGATGACCTCTACCGCAATGGCCTGCAGCGCGCGCGTTTTCTGCCGGCTATTGAGCAGATAAAACGGCACTGTGATGTGATGAATGTGGATGCCGGCATCGACTACCGGCTGCGGACACTGACCTCGGCGCATCTGTGGAACTATCCGCTCAACGAGGCCACCCACACGGAGATGGCGCGCATGTTTAAGGCGCTGTCGGGTAGCCAGCCGGAGGACGCACCGGTGCTGGAAATCAACCATCGCCAGATGCCGACGCTGGGCGTCAGCGACGGCGTGCTGGCCATCAACTTCACGACGCTGTGCGGGGAAGGGCGCAGCCAGCATGACTACATCGCGCTTTCCCGCCGTTTTCACAGCGTGCTGCTCTATGACGTGCCGGTAATGATCTATAAAACCGAAGATCAGGCGCGCCGTTTCCTGGCCCTGGTTGACGAATTTTATGAGCGTCATGTGAAGCTGGTCGTGGCCGCAGAAACCTCGCTGACCGAGATCTATCAGGGGACGCGGCTGAAGTTTGAATACCAGCGCTGTTTATCGCGGCTTCAGGAGATGCAGAGCGAAGAGTATCTGCGCCTGCCGCATCTGCCGTGAGAATAATCAGGATAAATACCGAAATAGGGTTCGATTTTTGCAATCGACTTCTCTATAATCTTGCGACCCCACGTTACAGCAAAGGATTTTTTTCCCAAATCCTCTGTGTTCCAGTAACTCTATCCGAAGGGGTGGCTTGCTGGTCAAAATGGTCGTGTGAGCCTCATTCGTTTACTTAAGCGTTTGGGATTTCACCAACGTGTAACTTAATTTGGGTAAGCTTTTCGATGAAAACTTTTACAGCTAAACCAGAAACCGTCCAACGTGACTGGTTTGTAGTTGACGCAACGGGCAAAACTTTGGGTCGCCTGGCGACTGAACTGGCGCGCCGTCTGCGTGGTAAGCATAAAGCGGAATACACTCCGCACGTTGATACGGGTGATTACATCATCGTTCTGAACGCAGAAAAAATTGCTGTTACCGGCAACAAGCGTACTGACAAGATCTACTATCACCACACCGGCCACATCGGTGGTATCAAACAGGCGACCTTTGAAGAGATGATTGCTCGCCGTCCTGAGCGTGTGATTGAGATCGCGGTTAAAGGCATGCTGCCGAAGGGCCCGCTGGGTCGTGCTATGTACCGTAAGCTGAAAGTTTACGCAGGCAACGAGCACACCCATGCGGCACAGCAACCGCAAGTTCTTGACATTTAATCGGGATTAAAGGCAATGGCTGAAACTCAAAACTACGGCACTGGTCGCCGCAAAAGCTCTACCGCTCGCGTATTCATTAAGCCGGGTAGCGGTAACATCGTAATTAACCAACGTTCTCTGGAACAGTACTTCGGTCGCGAAACTGCCCGCATGGTCGTTCGTCAGCCGCTGGAACTGCTGGATCTGGTTGGTAAATTCGATCTGTACGTCACTGTTAAAGGTGGCGGTATTTCTGGTCAGGCTGGTGCGATCCGTCACGGTATCACCCGCGCTCTGATGGAATACGACGAATCACTGCGTGGCGAGCTGCGTAAAGCTGGCTTCGTAACGCGTGACGCGCGTCAGGTTGAACGTAAGAAAGTCGGCCTGCGTAAAGCACGTCGTCGTCCTCAGTTCTCCAAGCGTTAATTGTTTGCAGCTCCGGCTGCGGCAATTGGCTCAAAAAACCCGCTTCGGCGGGTTTTTTATTTTCTGCCTTCCCGTCTGATAACGGTGAAAACCGTAAGCCCGCGCTCAATTTACCTGCAAAGATTCATTCCACGCCCACAAGCAGCCTAAAATCTGGTAAACTCTGTGTCACTTTGCGCCCGCAGGCCGGTGCGTTATGCGCCTTCCCGCTGTCGGGGCGTCAGTTTTACGGCGCAGCTGACCAGGTTGCGTGCGAGTTCGACAAGCAAGTGAGTCGCCGTGTGGTTGGCTATTCGCAGTATCTTTTTGTGAACAAACTTGGAGGTTTTCATGGCTGTCGCTGCCAACAAACGTTCGGTAATGACGCTGTTTTCTGGTCCTACTGACATTTTCAGCCATCAGGTACGTATCGTTCTGGCGGAGAAGGGTGTCAGCGTAGAGATCGAGCAGGTCGAAATGGATAACCTGCCGCAGGATCTGATTGACCTCAATCCGTATCGCACGGTACCGACACTGGTAGATCGTGAGCTGACGCTGTATGAATCCCGCATCATCATGGAATATTTAGATGAGCGCTTCCCGCATCCGCCACTGATGCCGGTTTATCCGGTTGCCCGTGGTGACAGCCGCCTGATGATGCACCGCATCGAGCAGGACTGGTACAGCCTGATGAGGAAGGTTGAGAACAGCAGTGGTCAGGAAGCCGAAGCCGCACGCAAACAGCTGCGTGAAGAGCTGCTGGCGATCGCGCCGCTGTTTGGCCGCACGCCTTACTTCATGAGCGAAGAGTTCAGCCTGGTGGATTGCTACCTGGCACCGCTGTTATGGCGTCTGCCTTCAATGGGCATCGATTTGATCGGCTCTGGTTCAAAAGAGCTGAAAGGTTACATGAACCGCGTATTTGAGCGTGACTCTTTCCTCGCTTCATTAACTGAAGCTGAACGTGAAATGCGCCTGCAAGCACGGGCTTAACGTATGGAAATGTCGCAACTTACTGCACGTCGTCCCTATCTGCTGCGCGCCTTCTATGACTGGTTGCTCGACAACCAGCTGACGCCGCATCTGGTGGTCGACATCAATCAGCCAGGTGTACAGGTCCCGCTGGAGTACGCGCGTGATGGTCAGATTGTCCTGAACATCGCGCCCCGTGCTGTTGGTAACCTCGATCTGGCGAATGACCAGGTGTCGTTTAACGCCCGCTTTGGGGGTGTTCCTCGTCAGGTTAACGTGCCGATGGCGGCAATTCTGGCAATCTATGCCCGGGAAAACGGTGCCGGAACGATGTTTGAACCGGAACCGGCTTACGAGCTGGATATTCAGGAGGCGTCAGAAGGTCAGGAAGAGACCATGATGTCCGTGATTGATGGCGATCGTCCCGACGATGCCAGCGATGATGAGACACCGCCTGATGACGATCCACCGCCGCGGGGCGGACGACCTTCACTGCGCGTCGTGAAATAACCGCAGCATTCTTAAAACAGATACCCGCCTCTCCGGCGGGTATTTTTTGCCTGTCAGCCATAAAAAAATCCGGCTGCCTGCGCAAACCGGATTTTTCATCACACCTTCGCTATCAATAGACGTCGCGCAGGTAACGCTTCTCTTTCTTCAGCTGGTCAACATAGTCCGCTGCGCGCTCGCTGGAGAGGCCACCGAACTGGCGAACCACTTCATACAGCGCATTATCCACATCCTTCGCCATGCGTGATGCATCACCGCAGACATAGAAGTAAGCGCCTTCCTGCAGCCAGGCATAGAGTTCTGCACCCTGCTCAAGCATCCGGCTCTGCACGTAGATCTTCTTCTCCTGATCGCGGGAGAACGCCAGGTCAAGCCGCGTCAGCAAGCCATTATCCCGCCAGGCGAGCAGTTCATCCTGATAGATAAAGTCATGTTCCTGATGCTGATCGCCGAAGAACAGCCAGTTTTTGCCCTGCGCGCCGGTTGCCTGGCGCTCCTGCAGGAAAGCCCGGAAGGGCGCGATGCCGGTGCCAGGTCCCACCATGATCAGCGGAGCGCTGTTATTGGCTGGGACGCGGAACGCTTTGTTCGGCGAAATAAAGATGGCTGGTTTTTCGCCACGACGTACGCGCTCAGCCAGGTAGGTTGAGCAGACGCCACCACGATTACGGCCGCCGCTGTGATAACGCACCGAGGCAACGGTCAGGTGCACCTGATTTGGATGGGCTTTAGAACTGGATGAAATTGAGTAAGCACGATGCTGCAGCGGACGCAGCAGGGCAACAAACTCAGGTACCGCCAGCGTGCGCGTCAGGTCAAGCTGCAGCAGGTCAAGGCTATCTTTGCCCCACAGCCAGACACCCAGCGCATCTTTGTCGTCGTGCTGTAACACATGACGCAGTTCCTGGTTGGTGGTGTTCTGCCCGACCCATTCGATGAGCTTGCGCGACGGTTCAGAGATCTCAAACTGGTAGGTCAGCAGGTCGCCGAGGCTGCGGTCGAAGCCGGGCACCGGCGTCTCGTAGTCGGCATTAAGCTGGGTCAGCAGCAGGCTGACCAGCGATGGCTCGTTGACCGGAATGACGCCGAGCGCATCACCCGCTTCATACTTCAGGCCGCTGTCGGTCAGGTCAAACTCAAAATGTCGGATATCTTTGGCAGACTGCTCGCCAGAGAGGCGCTTGTTGGTGATCAGCGCCGCGGCGTAAGGGTTCGATTTGTTGCTGCCCGGGATGACCGGTGCTTCAGGCGCGCTCTCCAGCACGGTGCCGCTGCTGCCTGCGCTGGCCGCAAACTGAGGCATGGAGCTGTTCAGCCACTCGCTGGATGGCTCTTCATAGTCGATATCGCAGTCGATGCGATCCACCACGCGTTTTGCTCCCAGCTGCTCAAGGCGCATATCGATGAACTTGCCCGCCTGACAGAAGCCGTCATAGCCGGTATCACCGATTGCCAGCACGGCAAAATGCATCTGCTCCAGGCGCGGTGCGGTACTGGCAGAGATAGCATCCCAGAAGAGCTGCGCGTTATCCGGCATCTCGCCTTCGCCGTAGGTTGAGGTGACGATCAGCACATGGCGCATGGTGGCAAAGACGTCGAGGTCGACATCGCCCAGCGCCTGAACCACCGGCACCAGCCCTTTAGCACGGGCCGATTTCGCGGCGGTCTGCGCCAGCGCTTCGGCATTGCCGGTCTGTGAGCCATAGAGAATGTGCAGTTGCGTGGTCGCGGCTGCGCCTGTGCCCGCAGCGGGTTGCTGCTTGTCTTCTAATACCAGCAGACGGGAGTGAAGACCCGCGAGAAAGCCAGCCAGCCAGTATTTCTGATCGCCATTAAAAGGTGCATCTTCTGGAATATAAGGAATTTTCATGGGTACTTTTACTCAATCCCGTTCTTCCCCGTCATCAGTAACGCTGGCCGGTTTAAGCGGTTCCGCTTTCCCGCACCGCGGTGTGCGGCTGGGGAGAGCGGTTCTGCATCTGTCCGGTACAACGACGACTCCGGGCAATGATCAATGAATAACATTCAGTTCAGCCTGAACAGTATGACTGTCAGGAGAGTTTGCCCACCGCCGCGGCGATTTCAGGCAAGGCCGCACGTGCAAACAGCTCTTCAAAATCAGGCAGATGGCCCAGCACTTCCCGGTTACAGGCATCCTGATACATGATCCAGCCATAGGTGGCCAGGCTGTCCATGGAGCGGATGTTACGCTGCGTCAGCGCCGCTTTGTAATCTGACATGCGTTTGGAACCAATCAGACTGGCCAGTTCGTCATCGTTATACGCTTCGATGGCGGAACGGGCATGGCGTTGCAGTTTGCTGATCAGCGAAAAGTCCTCCGTCATCAGCAGATTGCGTACGGCTTTTTCTACCGCCGGATCTTCAACCGCTGTCCCTTTCGGTAATTTACTCAGGGCCAGCTGCTGAGCAAAGCTCAGAACGGTGTAGTTGTTAAGCAGAACAAACATCTCCAGCGTATCGGTCGCGCCGTAGGCGGGTACCGCACCGTCAGCAATGGTCTTGCCCTGACGCCAGGCCGCTTTGAACTTCGCAACCTGATGGCCGGCCAGCGCGGTCGACAGCTCCTCGAGCAGATCTTTACGGCTTCTGGCTTTCAGGATCTCTCCGCCATCCTGATAGAGCAGCAGCGAGCGCGGCATCACATAGACAAAGTGGTGACACTCCGTTTCCCAGTTCTCCAGCAGCCAGGCAGCACGCGGTGAGTTTGTAGCCTCCAGATGCCAGTTCAGCATGGTCAGCACGGCCTGCTTATGCACCTGCGCCATCTCATCCTGATCGGCAATCGAGCCGAAGCGTACTGAATCACCGGCTGCATGGCTGGCGAGCGTTCCATACGGGTCATACTGATAGGCGAAGCCGCCGCTCATGCCGTTACCAAAGCCTTTACCGAAGGTGCCCAGGTTGAGGATGGCACCATTGGTCATATATTCGCAGCAGAAATCTCCTACGCCTTCGACCACGGCTGTGGCACCGGAGTTACGCACCGCGAAGCGGTCACCGGCCTGGCCCTGCACGAACAGGCGTCCACCGGTCGCGCCAAACAGCGCAAAGTTACCGATCAGCACGTTACCATCGCCATCCTGCGCGCCGCCGCCCGGCGACATGATAAACAGCTCACCACCACACTGTCCCTTGCCGACGCCGTCGTTACAGGTGCCGTAGTGGGTCAGCTGCATGCCATCGTTGCAGAAGGCGCCAAATGACTGACCGGCTGAACCGGTGGTTGAAATTTTTACGGTCGCAGGGGCCAGATAATGGCGACCGCGGTCATCGCTCAGAACCGCAGGCATCGCCTGCAGCTGCGCCGCACTCAGCTGATGGTTCAGCATGCGTTCAATGTCGATCGCCAGCTGGCCCCCCACACTTTTGTTGCGGTTGTTCAGCACGATGCCGTTGCCCAGTGCGACGTCGGTATTGCCCTGATCGACCAGCGCTGATTCCAGCTGCTCAACCCAGCCATCATCCAGCTCAAAATCTTTCTCCAGATAGACCGGCTTCTCGATCTTCAGCTCCGGCACCACGGTGAGCATGGCGCGTAAGTCGAGCTTGCCCACTTCCAGTGGGTGATCCATCAGGTGCAGCAGGTCAGCCCGGCCGCGCGCTTCACGCAGGGAACGCAGGCCCATACGCGCCAGGATCTCACGCACTTCATGGGCGACGTTGAGGAAATACTGCGCCAGCTGACGAGGATCGCCATCAAAGGCTTCGGCGTTGGTCGTCAGACCTGCCGGGCATTTGACGTTACAGTTTTTCGCCATCACGCACTTCAGCATCATCAGCGCTGTGGTACCGAATTCGAAGCTGTCGCCGCCCAGCAGCGCGGATTTCACCACGTCGCTGCCGGTCTGCTGCGCGCCCGAGCAGCGCAGCTGCACTTTCTCACGCAGGCCGTTGGCGCAGAGCGCCTGATGAACTTCAGCGATGCCGATTTCCGCCACGCGTCCGGTGTATTTCAGGCTGGTCACCGACGCAGCGCCGGTACCGCCGGTGTTACCCGCCACGTTAATGACGTCTGCGCCCGCTTTGGCCACGCCGACCGCGATGGTGCCGATCCCTTCTGAGGAGACCAGTTTGACGATCACGCGCACCCGCGCGGCTTTACAGTCGTGGATTAGCTGCGCCAGATCTTCGATGGAATAGGTGTCGTGATGCGGCGGCGGCGAGACCAGCTCGACGCCTGGCGTACCGCCACGCGCTGCCGCAATCTCAACCGTGACTTTCGCCGCCGGTAGCTGGCCGCCTTCGCCAGGTTTCGCACCCTGACCTATCTTGATTTCCAGCTCTTCCAGCATCGGGTCCGCCAGATAGGCGGCCCAGACGCCAAAACGGCCGGACGCCAGCTGCTTGATGCGTGAGGCACGGATGGTGCCGTGACGGGAGTAGTGCTCGCCGCCTTCACCGCAGTTACTCATGCCGCCGACCATGTTGGTGCCGTGCGCCACCGCTTCATGCGCGGGGGCGACCAGCGCACCGTGACTCATCGCGCCGGAGGCAAAGGTGCGGGTGATTTCGCACGCTGGCTGCACGTCGCTCAGTGGCAGGGAGGGCAGAGTGGTGAAAATACGTGACAGGTAGTCTGCCGCTTTACCGTAAGCGGTTATTTTCAGACCGCCGGTCACCACCTCGCTGCTCTCGATATCGTCGCCGAAGCGGAACTTCAGGGCGTTAGAGAGATTCTGCAGGCGCTCGTTCTCTGGCTTCAGGCCTTCGATCGCATCGGTCAGACGCAGCATAAAGTGATTCAGGCTGCTATCCACCGCTTCACACACCAGACCACGAATGGCAAAGCCGTTGTTGGTCAGTGAGTAGCGTCCCAGTTTGCGGCGGAACTCCGCTTCGCTGTCGATATGGGTCAGATCGGCCGGGAATGTCAGGATGTCACGCAGGGCAGCCGGGCGACGCTTACGCTCCTCATACATCAGGCTGGAGAACTGACGATAGTCGGCCGTGATCGCGAAGTTGTTGATCACCTCATCCGGAATACGCTCGAAGCTGCTGTCTTTAAAGGTTTCTGGCTTGATGCCAAAAGCGTTATCCAGTTTTGCCAGCGTCATCAGACGGATAAAGTTATCCTCTTCGCGCGCTTTATCAGCGAAGCGAATCGGCTCTTCGGTCATATCGATAAAGGTGCGTACGGCAATTGTGCCGTAGGAGTGACCGGCACCCTCTGCGCGCTCTTTAAACAGACCCAGCAACGGTACGTCCGATTCACCCTGAATCTTCAGGGCACTCTGATGCCAGTCAACGGCCATCTGCGCGATAGCCGCGAAGCCTGCGCCACCCACCGGCGTTTTGATATTCGGGAAGTACTTTTTCAGCACCGGGTCATCGGTGTTGAGGAAGTTAGGCTCAAAAAACTCGCCGCTGCTGTAGCTTTCTACGGTACAGAGGCCCACTTTGCCCATGGTTTTCATCAGGGCTTTTTCCGCAGCTTTGGCATAGCGCTTAAAGGCTTTATTGCCTTCTTCACCCTCGCCAAATTTCTCCTCTGCGCGCATCTGTACGCCCAGCGGATAGATTGCTGATGCGCCGAAGCCCAGCGTCGCGGCAATGTGGTGTGAGGAGATGCTCTGACCGCTTTCCACCACCAGTGACACATCAAGGCGCAGACCTTCCTGCACCAGACGCTGGTTGATGGCGGAAACCACCAGCAGCATCGGGATCGCGGCGTGCTTCGAGGAGATGTGGCGGTCGGTCAGAACGGCGATGCCGCCCTGCGTCCGGGCAAAATCCACCACCTGCTGCGCCAGGTCATCAATCGCTTTTTCCAGGGCGTTCGCGTTGGCGGTCGTGCTCAGCAGATCTTTGCCGATGACCGGCTCATAGAGCATCTCGAAGCGGGCGTAGGGGGCAACGGTCTGCTCACGCAAACGCAGCATATCGAGATGGCTGAGAATCGGTGTCGGCACCACAATCTGACGGCCTTTGCTGCGGCCCAGGTGCGGTTTCGCCCCCAGCGCCACACGCAGCGTCATGCCATCCACTTCGCGGATAGAGTCCAGCGGCGGGTTGGTAACCTGAGCAAAGCGCTGAGAGAAGTAGTGCGCCATGCCGCCTTCGTGATCGGATAAGCCGTTGATGGCGTTGCCGTAACCCATTGCGGAGATCTTCTCTGCGCCGGTGTTAAGCATCGGGTCCATCATGAACTTGAAGCTTTCCTGGTTGTAGTAGTAGGCGACAAAGCGCTGATAGGTTTTCAGATCGCCGCGATAGCGCAGCGGTGAACCCTGCTGCTCAGCCGGGATCTCCGGCAGATCGTCCAGGCCGACGCGCGCTTCACGCAGCAGGGCGGAGTAATCTTTCTCTGCGGCCAGTTTTTCCAGCGCCTGCAGCGTGGTGTAGCTGCGTTTTTCACGGTGATCGAAGTAGAGCATGCCGCCCGCTTCGATACGGCCACGACGCAGGACGCTTTCAGGAGGAAAGGCGATCTGGCCCGCTTCGGACATCGCACCGATATAGTCTGCGGTTTCGACCGAGCGCAGCGGGCGCAGGCCCAGACGGTCAAGGCGTGCACCAATCACTTCGCCATTGCCAAAGATTAAGGCGGCAGGGCCGTCGTTCTTCTCTTCATACAGAGAGAAATACTCCAGCATGTCGCGCACCTCGGTTGACAGCGAGCTGTCGTTTTCCCAGGCGGGCGGCATCATGGAAACCACGGCGGTGATCAGATCGAGATTATCTTCCATCAGACGGCTGTGGATACTCTGATCCAACCGCGAGCTGTCGGACTGCCCTTTAGGCCGCACGATCTTTTTGCCGCGCGCCAGTGCCAGGGCCGATTCGGCGATGCGGTTTTTACGATCCGTGTTCAGCTCGCCGTTGTGCGCCATCAGGCGGAACGGCTGCGCCATAGTGGTATGCGGATCGGTGTTGGTCGAGAAACGGGTGTGGAAAAAGAGCCCGCGCACCTGATGATCGGGATCAGTCAGATCTTTGAAGTAAGGAATCACTTCATTGGAGTTCAGGCGCGCTTTAAATACCTGCGTGCGCGACGACAGCGACAGCGGATAGAGCCCGCCAAATTCGCTTTCGGTAAAGGCGCGTGCTTCGATAGTTAACAGGGCGCGGTAGATACGTTGTTCGAAGTCGTTCTGATCAGCCACGTCCTGAGGCGCAGTGAAGATCCACTGCAGAATCGGTAACTGAAACTGAATGGCAGCCGGACGCGTCACGCTGCTGTCGAGCGGCATGTCGCGCTTCATGATCACCGGCAGGCCGAAACTGCTGAGGGTCTCATCCACCAGACGTTCGGCATTCGCGCGCAGCTCAGCATCTTTCGGCACAAAGAAGTTGCCGACGCCAAAGCGACCCGCTTCCAGTGGCTGGCCGGTAATCTTGCGGAAGAAATGCAGTGAAAGGTCAACGTTGACGCCTGCGCCATCGCCGACGCCTTCTGCTGACATACCGCCGCGGTGCGGCACTGTGCACAGGGCGCTGTGCGCCATCTGCAGAATCTCATGGGTCTGCTCGCCGTCCTTACGCGTAATGAAACCTACACCACAGCTGTCACTGCCTGCTGTCGGATCATACAAGCCATAGGATTGAGGTTTTTTAGTGGACATTGAGGGTCTCCTTAAACTGCTTTGACATTACCTGCACTGTTTCAGGGTCTGGGCGCAACTGAGGCGCAGCTTCATTTTCATCGCCATGCTCTGTCGAGCGCGCGTCATAGCCCTGAGCATTTCTCTCCAGACATCCGTAAAACGTCCTTTATTGAGCTGCTCTTCGATTTCCGGTCTCGTAAAGGAGATGACTTAAACCACGCGGGAGTCTTCTTGTTGCATAGATATGCCGAGACAATGGCCCGTCAGGAAAGCTTTCAGCGGATTTCCAACTTATCGGGAAAGCGTAATCAGGTCAAATAGGGCGGCCAGGCGGGCTTATCAGGCGCTTTTCTTGTATAAATATATGAAAATACTGATTTTTATGGTTTAAAATGTCTCACTCTGCCACCTGGTGATCGGCCGATAAATGTGAACTGACTCACTGTAGTGCAGGCGTCATATCTCTGCACCATGCTGGTGACAGGGTGTCTGGCAGCATTAAATGCTGTCCGGCACCCCTGATACATAGCATGTATCTGTTTTTCTTATGTCGGCCTATTTGAATGAAACAGCGGTTGGTTATAAGAAAAATTAATCAGGCAGAGAATGCTTAAAACAGCATTAAAGTTGAATGAGTATTCATATAAAGGAGAGAGCCTGCGCAACAGGACGCTGCCAGGATATTGAAAAAAGGCCGTCGGGTGAAATCTGTGATTCACAGGCGGCCTTACAGATTATTCATTTGGCACAATCAGTCAAGGGATTTAACCGGTTTGTGCCAAACGTCGCCGAACGGCAGGGCGGATGCACCATAAAAGCGCATTCAATCCCTCATCTTCGCGTGACGTGCTGCGACGTCCGCAGGCTAACTGCGCTATCATGGGGCTGTTTCTTTTCCAGGGAGTCGTTATGAAACAGATTCGTCTGCTGGCGCAGTACTACGTCGATTTAATGGTCAAACTTGGCCTGGTCAGGTTCTCGCTGCTGCTGGCCTCTGCGCTGGTGGTGCTGGCGATGATTGTCCAGATGGCGGTCACGATGGTATTGCGGGGGCACGTCGAGAGTATCGATGTGGTGCGCTCGGTCTTCTTTGGCCTGCTGATTACGCCCTGGGCCGTCTATTTTCTGTCGGTGGTGGTCGATCAGCTTGAGGAGTCGCGGCAGCGGCTGGCAAGGCTGGTGGATAAGCTGGAAGAGATGCGCACCCGCGACCTGGAACTCAATCAGCAGATGAAGGAAACCATCACCCAGCTGAATCAGGAGATCAGCGATCGTAAAAAAGCGGAGCTGGCGCGCGAACAGGTGATGGACAAGCTGCGCGAAGAGGTCACCCGCCGCGAACAGGCCCAGATTGAGCTGGAGCAGCAATCATCCTTCCTGCGCTCCTTCCTGGATGCGTCACCTGACCTGGTGTTCTATCGCAATATCGACAAGCAGTTCTCCGGCTGCAATCGCGCCATGGAGCTGCTGACCGGCAAAAGCGAAAAGCAGCTGATTGGCCTGACGCCGCGCGATATCTACGATGATGAAGCCGCGACCAAGGTGCTGGAAACGGACGAAAAAGTGTTCCGCCATAACGTCTCCCTGACCTATGAGCAGTGGCTGCAATATCCCGACGGGCGCAAAGCCTGTTTTGAGATCCGCAAGGTGCCCTATTACGATCGTGTCGGCAAACGCAGCGGGCTGATGGGCTTTGGCCGCGATATCACCGAGCGTAAGCGCTATCAGGACGCGTTAGAGAACGCCAGCCGGGAAAAGACCACCTTTATCTCCACCATCAGCCACGAGCTGCGTACGCCGCTTAATGGCATTGTCGGCCTGAGCCGCATCCTGCTGGATACCGATCTGAACCAGGAACAGCTGAAATACCTGAAAACCATCCACGTCTCGGCCATTACGCTGGGCAACATCTTCAACGATGTGATTGAGGTGGACAAAATCGAGCGTCGTAAAGTTCAGCTGGATAATCAGCCGCTCGACTTCACCGGTTTCCTCGCCGATTTAGAGAATCTCTCCGGCCTGCTGGCGCAGCCAAAAGGGCTGAAGTTTGTGCTCGCGCCGCAACTGCCGCTGCCTCACATGATCTCCACCGACGGAACGCGTCTGCGTCAGATTCTCTGGAACCTGATTGGTAACGCCGTGAAGTTCACCCAGCAGGGCGAGATCGTGGTGCGCGTCGCGTATGAGCAGGATGAAACACTGCGCTTTGAGGTGCAGGACTCCGGCATGGGTATCCGCCAGGAGGAGCAGGACAAGATTTTTGCGATGTACTATCAGGTTAAAGATCAGCATGGCGGGAAACCGGCGACCGGAACCGGCATCGGGCTGGCGGTTTCACGTCGACTGGCCCAGGCGATGGGGGGAGATATCCGCGTACAGAGTGCGCCCGGCCAGGGCTCATGCTTCACCGTCGAAATTAAAGCACCACGCATCGCAGAAGAAGTGATTGACGAAGGCGTCGACGACAGCCTGCCTCTGCCTGCGCTGCATGTGCTGCTGGTTGAGGATATTGAACTGAATGTGATTGTGGCGCGCTCCGTTCTGGAGAAGCTGGGATGCAGCGTGGAGGTCGCCATGACCGGCAGCGAGGCTCTGGCGATGTTTGACCCGCTGGAGTTCGATCTGGTGCTGCTGGATATTCAGCTGCCCGATATGACCGGGCTGGATGTCTCCCGTGCGATTCGCCAGCAGTATCAGGGCGCGCATCTGCCTCCGCTGGTGGCGCTCACGGCCAACGTGCTGAAAGATAAAAAAGAGTATTTCGACGCCGGGATGGATGATGTGCTCAGTAAACCGCTGGCCGTGCCTGCCCTGACCGCAATGATCAAAAAATACTGGGACTATCAGGCAGAAACGGACGATGAAACGCCCGCCGTCAGCGATGACAAAATCCGGATGCTGCTGGATGTCGCCATGCTCGAACAGTATATCGAGCTGGTGGGCCCGGGGTTGATTACGCAGAGCCTGACGATGTTTGAGAAGATGATGCCGGACTATCTTGCGGTGCTGGAATCGAATCTGATGGCGCGCGATCAGAAAGGAATTGCGGAAGAGGGGCACAAAATCAAAGGCGCGGCCGGGTCCGTCGGGCTGCAGCGTTTACAGATGCTGGCGAAACAGATCCAGAGTCCGGAGCTGCCGGCGTGGTGGGACAACGTGGTTGAATGGATTGAAGAGCTGAAACATGAGTGGCGACACGATGTGCAGGTTCTGCGCGACTGGGTTGCCGGACAGGAGAAGTGAAACGGCAGAAAAAAATGACCCCAGCCGAGGCCGGGGTGCGCGAATACTGCGCCAACACCAGGGAAAATGTTGCGGCCGCTATGATTTGAATAATTAATGCAGCCGCAGGGTATTGGTTAACACTGTCATCACCTTAGCAAATTCATCTTCTCATGTGACAAGATTCATTAAAATGTGTGATGTTGAGCAGCGTTTAAACACAGAAAACATTAATTTGGCAACACAGTCAAGCAAGGAATTAATTTCCGCGTTATGTTGCTGCTATTTTAATCAGATTTACCCTTTTTCGCGTACTTTTAACGCGGCTGCGCCATGTCGCGAAGACCGTACAGCGTAAAAGCGAACCGGCAGGTTCATTTGCCCTGACAGTCCGCGTAACGCGCTGATATTGCAAGCCGGCAGCCTGAAATGAACCGAATCATCCAAAACGATTCGGAATGGCAGAAATGAATCTTAAACTTTGCGCTTTTCTGCGTCTGCCGGCTTGCGGGGCAGGGATCGAAAACCGGGTCATTTATGACAGGATTTACGCTGACCTCTGCTGTTTATTTAGACGTTATAAGAATAGTTCTGGTTAAGAGTTGAACCATTACGATAACAGAAAAAAATAACAGTTAAGGGTGGTGAATGATTTAAAGCGACGTTTATTACCCATTATTAAGTGTTTATCTGGAAAGATGCTAAGCAGAGGCAATGAATGGAACCGATTCCTTTTTTCGGAAGTCCTTGAACTATTTCGATCTGTTGCCGCATGTTGATGCAAAATAGGTGCATGAAGTCTGGAAACGCACCGTTCATTTTCACCGAAAATCGCAAAAAGGCGATTTTTCTGGCAGTGATTACATGAGTAATTGATTAACGTCTGAAACAGGTATGGGAAGATTGCATGAACAAGCATAAAGGAAGCGCCGGACGGCGTATCAGACGGATTGCCGGCCGTCTCCTGCTGGTCTGGCTGGGCGTGTGGCTGGCCGGCATTTTACTCTTTTCGTTTTTACCGGTGCCCTTCTCCGCAGTGATGGTGGAGCGACAGGTGGGGGCGTGGTTGCGCGGTGATTTCAGTTATGTGGCGCATTCAGACTGGGTCGGACATGATGAGATCTCGCCGTGGATGGGGCTGGCCGTTATCGCTTCTGAGGATCAAAAGTTTCCCACGCACTGGGGCTTTGATGTGGCGGCGATTGAATCGGTGCTGGATAACAGCGACAGCCGGATGCGCGGAGCGTCCACGCTGTCACAACAGACCGCGAAGAATCTCTTTCTCTGGGATGGTCGCAGCTGGATCCGTAAGGGGCTGGAAGCGGGTCTGACGGTGGGGATTGAGACGGTCTGGACGAAGCGGCGTATTCTGACCGTCTATCTCAATATCGCGGAGTTCGGGCCGGGCATCTTTGGTGTGGAGGCCGCGTCACAGCGCTATTTCCACAAACCTGCCAGCCGGCTCACTGCGGCCGATGCTGCTTTGCTGGCGGCGGTACTGCCGAATCCGATTCGTTACCGTGCCGCCGCGCCTTCAGGCTATGTCAGGTCGCGGCAGCAGTGGATACTGCGCCAGATGCGTCAGCTGGGCGGAGAGGGCTTTTTACAGCGTAATCAGCTTAACTGACCTTACTCTTCATCAAAGCCCGCTTCAAACAACTCAATGACCGCAGCCAGCGCCGGGACCTCTTCCGGCCCGCTGGCTTCAATCTCAATGTGTCCCCCTTTTGCCGAGTCGAGCATCAGCAGGGCGATCACGCTGCTGGCCTCGGCTTCAGTGCCTGCCTCGTTGCGCAGTAACACTTCGGCATCGAAGCTCTGCACCAGCTCAAACAACTTCATCGCCGGACGGGCATGCATGCCCAGCTTATTTTTGATTTCTACAGTTTGTCTGACGGTCATGATTTGCGCTTTTCCAGCGTGCGATGGCGTGACTGTACATTCTTACCGCGCGAGCGGAAATAGTCCGCCAGCTGCTCGGCGATATAGACTGAGCGGTGTTTACCGCCGGTACAGCCAATCGCCACGGTAAGATAGCTACGGTTGTTGGTCTCCAGCATCGGCAACCAGAGTTCAAGATAGCTGCGTGTCTGGTAGATAAAATTATGCACTTCCGTGTGGCGGTCGAGGAAGGCCGCGACCGGACGATCGAGGCCGGTCATCGGGCGCAGTTTCGGATCCCAGTGGGGATTGGGCAGAAAGCGCACGTCAAACACGTAGTCCGCGTCGATAGGGATGCCATGTTTGAAACCAAAGGATTCAAATACCATGGTCAGCTCACGTTCACGCTTGCCCAGCAGGCGGGTGCGCAGCATCTCGGCCAGCTCATGCACCGACATCTCTGACGTATCAATGATCAGATCGGCGCGCGAACGCAGCGGCTCCAGCAGATCGCTCTCTTCATCAATGGCGCTCTCCAGCGACAGATTTTTGCTGGAGAGGGGGTGCAGACGACGCGTATCGCTGTAGCGGCGAATCAGCGTGTTGCGGTCGGCGTCGAGAAACAGCAGCTGAGGTGAAAAGGAGTCGGGCAGATTATTCAGTGCGGTTTCAAAAATTTCGGGGGATTCAGGCATATTGCGCACGTCGATGCTGACCGCCGCCGAAATATTCCGCTCTGCCAGTGAGTTCGCTAACTCCGGCAGCAGCACCACCGGCAGGTTATCAACACAGTAGAACCCCATATCCTCCAGCGCACGGAGTGCCACTGACTTCCCCGAGCCTGAACGACCGCTAACGATCATCAGCACCATGACCTTCTCTCCCGTTTTAAAACCGGCACCCGGCCGGTAAAGACGCGTTACAGCTCTGTCTGGTTTTCCGTAATAATGGCATAAAGCTCTTCATCACTCTGCGCAGCGCGCAGCCGGCGGCAGACCGTTTTATCGGCCAGACGCTTTGCCACCAGTGAAAGGGTGTGCAGGTGTGTTTTGCATTGGTCAGCCGGAACCAGTAAGGCAAACAGCAGATCGACCGGCTGGTTATCGACGGCATCAAACGCAATCGGCTGTTCGAGGCTGATAAAGACCCCGACCGCGCGCAGCGTATCCTCTTCCAGCTTGCCGTGCGGGATCGCTATCCCGTTGCCGATACCGGTACTGCCCATACGCTCACGCGTCAGGATCGCTTCGAAAAGCGTCTGGTGCGGCAGGTTGAGCTGCTTAGCGGCCAGTTCGCTGATGATTTCCAGCGCACGTTTTTTGCTCTGGCAGTGTACGCCACTGCGTGTGCAGTCAGGCGAAAGCACCGTGCTCAATTCCAGTGTAAGATCGTTGTTCATTATCGTTTCACTTGCGGGTTCACCAGGCCATTCACCGCCGGCGTCTTCTGACGTGACGGAAAATGACGCCTGCCAGATGACAAAACGGGGCGGATTATCCGCCCCATCCTGTCGGCTCAGTGCGCCAGGCGCGCGTAGCCAGCATGAAGGTTAGTGTTTTTTCAGTTTATCTTTATGTTTAGTCAGCTGACGGGCGAGCTTGTCGATCAGCCCGTCAATCGCCGCGTACATATCTTCCGCTTCCGACGTGGCGTGCAGCTCGCCACCGTTAACGTGGAGTGTTGCGTCAGCCACCTGCATGACTTTCTCAACTTTCAGGACAATATAGACCTGATTGATGTGCTCAAAATAGTGTTCCAGTTTGGCAAATTTAGCACTGACGAATTCACGCAGTGGTGGCGTAATTTCAACGTGTTGCCCGGTCAGGTTCAGCTGCATAGGTCTTCCTTCTCATTTCTGTCAAACCAGCTGTTTACGCTGGTTCGATGGCGGGATGGATAAAGACTCACGATATTTTGCGACGGTACGCCGTGCCACCATGATCCCCTGATCGGACAACATGGAGGTCAGTTTACTGTCGCTCAAGGGTTTGGCTGGATTTTCCGCCGAAATTAATTTTTTCACCAGCGCACGAATCGCGGTAGAGGAGGCTTCGCCGCCCCCTTCCGTGTTGACGTGGCTGGAGAAAAAGTACTTCAGTTCAAAAATACCGCGCGGACTGTGCAGATACTTCTGCGTGGTCACGCGGGAGATAGTCGATTCGTGCATCTCAACAGCCTGAGCGATATCAGCCAGGACCATCGGGCGCATAAACTCTTCCCCCTGCTCGAAAAACGCCTGCTGCTGCTCAACGATACAGCGCGTCACTTTCAGCAGTGTATCATTGCGGCTTTCCAGACTCTTAATCAGCCAGCGTGCTTCCTGCAGGTTGCTGCGGATAAACTGCGTGTCGCTGTCGTTACGCGTGGTGCCGCCCATCGCCGCATAGTGCTGATTGATCTTCAGGCGGGGCAGGCTGTCGGCGTTGAGTTCAACCGTCCAGCGGCTGCCGACCTTGCGCACCAGCACATCGGGAATCACATATTCCGGTTCGCCGGTGTTGATCGACTGGCCGGGACGCGGGTCCAGCGACTGAATCAGCAGCATCGCCTCTTTCAGCACCTCTTCTTTGAGGCGCGTTACCCGCATCAGGCTACGGAAGTCGTGGTTGGCCAGCAGGTCGAGATGCTCACTGACAATCAGACGTGCTTCGGTCAGCATGGGCGTGTCGGGTGCATATTGTGACAGCTGAACCAGCAGGCAGTCGCGCAGATCGCGCGCACCCACGCCAATCGGGTCAAAGCGCTGGATGCGTTTCAGCACCGCTTCAACTTCATCCACCTCCAGCTCGTCATTGCCGATACTGTCGAGGATCTCCTCAAGCGAAACGGTGAGATATCCGGTGTCATCGATAGCATCGACGATAGAGGTCGCAATCGCGCGATCGGTATCACTGAACGGCGTCAGGCCGACCTGCCACATCAGATAATCCTGCAGAGACTGCGTCGTTTCACCCTGGTAAACCGGTAGCTCATCATCCTGATAGTCCGTTCCGGTGCCGGAAGGTGTGCCAGCGGTGTAGATCTCATCCCAGGTGGCATCCAGCGGCAGTTCATCGGGCATCTCTTTTTGCTCAAGCGCTTCGCGGGTATCCAGCGCCTCCGCTTCTGCAGCGTCCCGGGAGTCGATCTCGTCGTGCGGGTCCGTCTGCTCAAGCAGGGGATTACTTTCCAGCGCCAGCTGTAGCTCCTGCTGGAGTTCAAGCGTAGAGAGCTGCAGCAGACGAATCGCCTGCTGCAGTTGGGGAGTCATTGCCAGCTGTTGGCTGAACCTGAGTTGTAAGCCTTGCTTCATAGACAGGATGATAGTTCCCAGGTAAATAGCGGTCTTAACGACACCTTATCAGAGTCTGAACTCTTCACCCAAATAAACCCGCTTAACCTGCTCATCCGCAAGAATTTCATTGGGTGTGCCGTGCGCGATCAGGTGGCCCTGGCTGACGATATAAGCCCGCTCACAAACCGCTAACGTTTCACGCACGTTATGGTCGGTAATCAGCACGCCGAGGCCGCTGTCACGCAGATGCTCAATGATCTTCTTAATGTCGATAACGGAGATAGGGTCAACACCGGCAAAAGGCTCATCCAGCAGAATGAACTTCGGATTGGCGGCCAGCGCACGCGCGATCTCAACACGGCGGCGTTCGCCGCCGGAGAGGGCCTGGCCCATGCTGTCGCGCAGGTGCTCAATGTGGAACTCTTCCATCAGCTCGCGGGCGCGATCCTGGCGTTGCTCTTCGGTCAGATCGTCACGGATCTGCAGCACCGCCATCAGGTTATCGTAAACGCTGAGGCGACGGAAAATGGACGCCTCCTGCGGCAGATAGCCGATACCCCGACGCGCACGCGCATGCAGCGGCAGGATGCTGATATCTTCATCGTCAATCACGATACGGCCCGCGTCACGCGGCACGATGCCGACCACCATGTAGAACGTGGTGGTTTTACCGGCACCGTTCGGGCCCAGCAGGCCGACAATCTCGCCGGATTTCACCTGCAGACTGACATCTTCTACCACGCGACGGCCTTTGTAGGCCTTCGCCAGGTTTTCTGCGATTAATGTGGCCATAGCTATCAGTTACTCTTCTTCTCGCTGTTGGACGACGCTTTATCCTGAAGTTGCGACGGCACCAGTACGGTGGTGACGCGCTTGTTCTGGCCCTGGCTGAAAGCCTGCATTTTCTGCTCTTTCACCAGGTAGGTGATGCGATCGCCTTTGATGTTGCTGTCCTGCTGCTCAATAAACGCATTGCCGGTCAGTTCAACGAAATCGTTGGCCAGTTCGTAATGCAGTTTTGCGGCATGGCCCTGAACCGGTTTGCCGCTGTCCTGCATCTGATAGAAGGTGGCAGGATTACCGTAGGCGTCGACGATAGTTTTCTTGCTGTCGCCGCCCGGACGGGTGACCACGACTTTATCTGCCGTAATTTTAATGGTGCCCTGCGTCACAATGACGTTGCCGGTAAAGGTCGCGACATTGCCCTGTAAATCCAGCGCCTGATTCTGCGAGTCAATATTAACGGGTTTGTCCGAGTCACCGGTCAGGGCCAGCGCCGGAACGCTGGTCGCCAGCAGCACGCTGGCCAGTAAAAGCTTCAGGCTATTTTTGTTCATTTTGAATTTCATAAGAGGTTTTGACCTTCTCGATTAACTCGGCGTTTTTTGTCCGTAAATTGCCGCGCATTTTCATGCCGGTGGAGTTAAAGCTGCGGCCATACAATGTCACCTGGTCATCCGAGGTAACGTCCTGGGTCACCAGATTGATCTGCGCGTTATCTGTTTTGATCCGCTCCAGCTGAGAATCCTGCGTCAGCGTGTTGAGCTCAACATGGCCATAAAGATAAAGCATACGATCTTTGGTGAGCTTTGCCTTATCCGCGCGTAACGTCCAGGTCGGGATTTTGTTCTCATCATAGGTGGTCATCACCGGATGCTCGAACCAGCTCAGTTCGTCATCCGAGAAATAGGTCACTTTGTCTGAGACCAGTTTATAGGACAGCGCGCCCTGCGGGTTGTAAACCACCGTGTGCGAATCCGCACTGGTATAGGTCGGAGACTGACTGTCTGTCCCGACGGGCATCCCATCGTCATCCTTATTGGTAAGATTCCAGCCGATCAAAACCAGTGCAATCAAGGTCAGAATCAGCGTTATCCAACGCCTGCTTTTACTCATACTGATTGCCCTTTGGCATCCTCAAATTTGTTCTGCGCCATTAAGATCAGATCGCAGACTTCACGAACCGCACCGCGTCCACCGGCGATACGGGTAACATAGTCTGCGCGCGGCAACAGGATGGGATGTGCATCCGCCACCGCCACGCTGAATCCCACCTTCGCCATGACCGGCCAGTCGATCAGGTCATCGCCGATATAGGCGACCTGGTCGTCGGAAAGGGACAGTTTATCCAGAAGTTCGCGATAGGCCAAAAGCTTATCCGATTGTCCCTGATAAAGATGACGGATGCCGAGCGTTTTGCAGCGATCTTCCATCAGACGGGCATTGCGGCCGGTAATAATAGCCACTTCCACATCTGAGGTCAGCAGGCAGCGCACGCCATAGCCATCCCGCACGTTGAACGCCTTAAGCTCTTCACCGTTATTTCCCATGTAGATCACCCCGTCGGACATCACGCCGTCCACGTCGCAGATCAGCAGACGAATGCGACTGGCGCGCGCCATAACCTCAGCACTGACCGGGCCGTAGCAGGTGTCAATCGGGGGAGTTGCCTGTTGCATTTTCTCTTCCTGTTCAGACTACGCCAGCGCGCAGCATGTCATGCATATGTACCACACCGAGCAGATGGTCGTCATCGGCCACCAGAATCGACGTAATGTTTTTGGTCTGCATCAGGTTCAGGGCATCCACCGCCAGCATGTTTGGCCGGACGCGGATGCCCCCTGGCGTCATCACTTCCCCGATGGTGGCACGCTGAAAATCGATGCCCATATCAAAGATGCGGCGCAGGTCACCATCAGTAAAAATCCCTTCGATTTTCATCAGGTCGTCAACGATCACCGTCAGACCGAGGTTTTTGCGGGTAATCTCCAGCAGCGCATCGCGCAGTGAGGCGTCACGGGTGACATGCGGCAGCGCATCACCACTGTGCATGATATCGGCCACATGCAGCAGCAGTTTCCGGCCCAGCGCACCGCCGGGGTGGGAGAGGGCGAAATCCTCCGCTGTAAATCCCCGCGCTTCCAGCAGCGAAACCGCCAGAGCATCACCCATCACCAGCGTGGCGGTGGTACTGCTGGTCGGGGCCAGACCCAGCGGGCAGGCTTCCTGAGGAACGTGGACGCAGAGATGCACGTCGGCAGCCCGTCCCATCGCGCTGTCAGGCCGTCCGGTCATGCAGATCAGCGTAATGTGCTGGCGCTTCAACACCGGAATCAGGGCGAGAATCTCGTTCGACTCCCCGCTGTTAGAGATGGCGATGACGACATCATTTTTGCTCACCATGCCCAGATCGCCGTGGCTGGCTTCGCCCGGATGCACAAAAAAGGCAGGCGTGCCGGTGCTGGCAAAGGTCGCCGCCATTTTCTTGCCGACGTGACCTGACTTCCCCATGCCCATCACCACCACCTTACCCTGGCAGGCATAGATCAGGGCGCAGGCCCGGGCAAAATCCTCATTGATATATTGATCGAGCTGTTCCAGCCCTTCACGCTCAATGCGCAGGACGGTTTTTCCCACCTGCTGGAAGTCGAATGCTGTTGGTTGCTGATGTGACATAGTGAGTCTGTCCTTGTTAGCCGTCCATGAACGCCGGCTGCATCCACAGCAGCGTCACCCAGACGAAGAAACCACAGAGTAAAATCAGGCCTGCCGTCCGGCCAACACGGCGACGCCGTAGCAGGCAGAGCAGGGCAAAGAGCGCACTCACGCCGAGCATCACCCAGTAGTCACGGGCGAAAGCGTGATAGTCAATGCTGCCGGGGTGGATCAGCGCCGGCAGGCCAAGCACGATGGCAATATTATAAATGTTGGCGCCGACCAGATTACCGATCGCGATATCATCTTCGCCTTTCAGTGCACCGGCGATGACCGTTGCCAGCTCAGGCAGGCTGGTGCCCACGGCGATCAGCGTCAGGCCCATCACCAGCTCACTGACGCCAAAGTAGTCGGCAAAGGCCGTGGCGTTGTCGATCACCATACGGGTCGACATCGGCAGGATGATCAGCGCAACGGCGAGCCAGAGAAAGGCCACCGTGTTGCCGCTCTCTTCACGGGGCAGCTCGGCCAGCTGCTCGCGGGTCAGGGTGTCGTTATTGTCCCGTTCGGCCTTACGCGCGATGCGAATCACCACCAGAAGATAAATTGCGGCAATCGCGATCAGGCCAATTCCATCCAGTCGACTAAGCTGATTGTCAAACAGCATAAAACCGCTGAGCAGGGTGACCAGCAACATCAGCGGCAGTTCGCGGCGAATCAGATTAGAATGCACACTCAGCGGGTGCATAAGCGCAGCGGCACCCAGAATCAGTAAAATGTTCGTAATATTCGAGCCGAGGGCGGTGCCCACAGCGAGATCCATCTGGCCATGCTGCGCTGCCGAAAAGGAGAGGATCATCTCCGGCAGCGAGGTGCCGATGCTGACCACGGTCATGCCGATAATCAGCGGCGGAATGCCCAGAGAGCGGCATAATATTGAGGCGCTAAACACCAGACGATCGGCACCATAAGCCAGTAAAAGCAAACCGATAATCAACAGTGCAGAAGCTACGAACATGAAAAATCCTTGCGTAAAAACTCAGGCCGGCAATGCGTTCCCGGCCGGTTTAAAATTCTGTTTGGCGAGACAGGCGCTGATTTTGACCGCCTCAGGGGCAAAAGTAAATTTAATGACCATTTTCGCCAAATCTTAGCGGTAAGTTTCTGTAAAGCTATCGTGAATCAGGACCGAACAGGCTACCATCGTACCCCATGTTTACGCCCGATCCTTACAAGAGGTAATAATGACCCAGCAGCAAACGAATCTGGTTGAGGTTCGTGGCGTGAGTTTTTCGCGCGGAGATCGCACCATCTTTGATGACATCTCGCTGACCGTGCCGAAAGGCAAAGTGACCGCGATTATGGGGCCATCGGGGATCGGAAAAACCACTCTGCTACGCTTGATTGGGGGGCAACTTCAGCCGACCCGCGGCGAGATTTTTTTCCGTGGCGAAAACATTCCGTCATTATCGCGCGCCAGACTGTATGAAGCGCGTAAAAAGATGAGCATGCTGTTCCAGTCGGGTGCGCTGTTTACAGACTTAACGGTTTATGAAAACGTTGCGTGGCCGCTGCGTGAACATACGCGACTGCCTGAGCCGCTGCTGCACAGCACGGTGCTGATGAAGCTGGAAGCGGTGGGCCTGCGGGGCGCGGCCCAGCTGAAGCCTGCAGAGCTCTCAGGCGGCATGGCGCGACGTGTGGCCCTGGCGCGCGCTATTGCGCTGGAGCCGGAACTCATCATGTTTGATGAGCCCTTCGTGGGTCAGGATCCGATTACCATGGGCGTGCTGGTCAAACTCATTGATGAACTGAACCATGCGCTGGGCCTGACCTGCATCGTGGTCTCGCATGACGTACCGGAAGTACTGAGCATTGCGGACTATGCCTATATTGTGGCCGGACAAAAAATTATCGCACACGGCACCGCGCCGGAACTGCGAGAGAATAACGACCCGCGCGTGCGCCAGTTTATTGATGGCGATGCGGATGGTCCGGTTCCATTCCGTTTTCCTGCCGGCGATTATCTCGCTGATTTAACCGGCTCACGGAGTAACTAAACAGATGGTCTTGAAGGCGCTGGCGTCGTTTGGTCGTCAGGGAATTGAAACGTGCGCCAGTTTTGGACGCGCAGGATTAATGCTGTTTCACGCGCTGGTAGGAAAACCGGCGTTTCGCAGACACACGCCGCTACTGATCAAACAGCTCTACAGCGTTGGCGTGCTGTCGCTCCTGATTATTGTGGTATCGGGCCTCTTCATTGGCATGGTTCTCGGGCTGCAGGGCTATCTGGTGCTGACCACCTATGGCGCCGAAACCAGTCTGGGTATGCTGGTGGCCCTGTCGCTGCTGCGAGAGCTGGGACCGGTGGTGACCGCACTGCTGTTTGCCGGCCGGGCGGGCTCGGCGCTGACAGCGGAAATCGGCCTGATGAAAGCCACCGAGCAGCTCTCCAGTATGGAGATGATGGCGGTCGATCCGTTACGCCGGGTGGTGTCGCCCCGTTTCTGGGCAGGCTTTATCAGCATGCCGCTGCTGGCACTCATCTTCACGGCGGTCGGGATCGCGGGCGGTGCGCTGGTGGGTGTGAGCTGGAAGGGGATCGATCCCGGCTTCTTCTGGTCGGCGATGCAGAACGCGGTCGATTTCCGCACCGACGTGGTGAACTGCCTGATCAAAAGTGCCGTCTTTGCCGTGACGGTGACCTGGATTGCTCTTTTTAATGGCTATGACGCGATTCCCACTTCCGAAGGGATCAGTCGCGCGACAACGCGTACCGTCGTACACGCCTCTCTGGCGGTACTCGGGTTGGATTTTGTGCTGACAGCACTGATGTTTGGGAATTGATGCAATGCAAAGCAAAAAAAGCGAAATCTGGGTTGGCATTTTTATGATTATGGCGCTGATCGCCGCGCTGTTTCTCTGTCTGCGCGTCGCCGACCTGAAGTCGATGGGCACGGAGCCGACGTGGAAACTCTACGCGACCTTTGACAATATTGGCGGCCTCAAAGCCAGTTCGCCGGTCAAAATCGGCGGCGTAGTGATTGGCCGGGTGACGGATATCGAGCTTGAACCGAAGACCCTGCTGCCGCGCGTCACGATGGAGATCAGCGATCAGTACGCGAATAAAATTTCAGATACCAGTTCGCTGGCGATTCGCACCCAGGGTCTGCTGGGTGAGCAGTTCCTGGCGCTTAACTTAGGCTTTGACGACCCTGAGCTTGGTTCGGCGATGCTGAAAGATGGCGATACGCTGCGCGACACCAAATCGGCGATGGTGCTTGAAGATCTGATCGGTCAGTTCCTTTACAAGAGCGGCGACAACAAACAAAAAAATGAGGGCAAGGATGCGCAGGATGGCAGCAGTGCCGCGCCTGCGGAACCGGCTCAACCTTAAAGAAGAGGGCATACCATGTTTAAACGTTTACTGATGATTGCCATGCTGGTGGTTGCGGTCCCGCTGACGGCAACGGCAGCCGACCAGAGCAATCCCTACAAGCTGATGAACGAAGCGGCGCAAAAGACCTTCAGCCGTCTGAAAAATGAGCAGCCAAAAATCAAGCAGGACCCCAACTACCTGCGTCAGATTGTGCGTCAGGAACTGCTGCCTTACGTGCAGATCAAATATGCGGGCGCATTAGTGCTGGGTCGCTACTATCGTGACTCAACACCGGCCCAGCGCGAAGCTTACTTCAGCGCTTTTGGCGACTATCTGGCCCAGGCTTATGGTCAGGCACTGGCCCTCTACAATGGCCAGAGCTACCAGATCCAGCCTGAGCAGCCGCTGGGCGACGCCAAAATTGTGGCGATTCGCGTCACTATCATCGATCCTAATGGCCGTCCGCCGGTTCGCCTCGACTTTCAGTGGCGTAAAAACAGCCAGACTGGCAACTGGCAGGCTTATGACATGATTGCCGAAGGCGTCAGCATGATCACCACCAAACAGAATGAGTGGAGCGATCTGTTACGGACCAAAGGTATCGATGGTCTGACGGCGCAGCTCAAATCGTCTGCGTCACAGCCAATCACGCTGGATAAACAACAATAATGCACGAATCGTTACGCTGGGAGCGCGAAGCCAGCACGCTATTACTGAAAGGCGAGCTGGATCGCGACACCCTGATGGGCCTCTGGCAGCAGCGTGAAACGCTGATTCGCGGCGTCGAGACGATCGACGTCGCGGCGCTGAACCGGGTTGACTCTTCCGGCCTCGCTCTGCTGGTGCACCTGCGGGAAATCGCACGGGCGCAGGGGAGCACCCCGCGCTTTGCCGGTATCAGCGACAAACTGCAGTCGCTGATTACGCTTTACAATCTGCAACAGATTATTGTTTCTGCGGATAAAAGCGCCTGATTTCCGCTTGTTATGCTAAGCCCCTGTTTTCAACAGGGGCTTTTGCGTATTTAAGAGTCAGCCGCTTTCCTCTACTATGTCAGCCTTATTATTATTAAGTGAAGTTAAGCACAATGGAAAACAGTGAAATTCAGGCCGTGCTGATGGCAGCGCTGCCTTTAGATGAAGTGCATGTGATGAGCAACGATGGCAGCCATTTTCAGGTGATCGCCGTAGGCGAACTGTTTGGCGAGCTGAGCCGCGTGAAAAAACAGCAGGCTGTCTACGCGCCGCTGATGGAATACATCGCGGACAACCGCATTCATGCTGTCTCTATCAAAACCTATACTCCCGCTGAATGGGCGCGCGACCGTAAACTCAACGGTTTCTGATCCCTCAGCGTGGTGCACTCGTGGTAAGCGAGTCCCATCTTTAGCTAGTTAATTGAGAGCCGTGTTAATGGACAAATTTCGTGTGCAAGGCCCCACCCGCTTAAGTGGTGAAGTAACCATTTCCGGGGCGAAGAACGCCGCGCTACCTATTCTGTTTGCTGCCCTGCTGGCTGAAGAGCCGGTAGAGATCCAGAATGTGCCAAAGCTGCGCGACATTGATACCACCATGAAGCTGCTGAGCCAGCTGGGTGCGAAGGTGGAGCGCAACGGTTCTGTGCATGTCGATGCCAGCGCGGTCGATGTATTTTGTGCGCCTTACGATCTGGTGAAAACCATGCGCGCCTCCATCTGGGCGCTGGGCCCGCTGGTGGCGCGTTTTGGTCAGGGTCAGGTTTCGCTGCCGGGCGGCTGCGCGATTGGTGCGCGTCCGGTTGACCTGCATATCACCGGCCTGGAACAGCTGGGTGCCGAGATTAAGCTGGAAGAGGGCTACGTCAAGGCGTCCGTCAACGGCCGCCTGAAGGGCGCGCTGATTGTCATGGACAAGATCAGCGTCGGCGCAACCGTCACTATCATGAGTGCGGCAACCCTGGCGACCGGCACCACCGTGATTGAGAATGCGGCGCGGGAGCCGGAAATTGTCGATACCGCCAACTTCCTTAACACGCTGGGTGCCCGCATCAGCGGCGCAGGCACCGACAAGATCACCATCGAAGGCGTCGAGCGTCTGGGCGGCGGTGTTTACCGCGTTCTGCCGGACCGCATCGAAGCCGGCACCTTCCTGGTGGCAGCCGCCATTTCAGGCGGCAAAGTGATGTGCCACAAGGCTCAGCCCGATACGATGGATGCGGTTCTCTCTAAGCTGCGTGATGCCGGTGCCGATATCGAAACCGGCGAAGACTGGATCAGTCTCGATATGCACGGCAAACGCCCTAAAGCGGTCAATGTGCGCACCGCGCCACACCCGGGTTTCCCGACCGATATGCAGGCGCAGTTCACCCTGCTGAATATGGTGGCGGAAGGCACCGGCGTGATTACCGAAACCATTTTCGAAAACCGTTTCATGCACATCCCGGAACTGATTCGTATGGGCGGCCATGCGGAGATCGAGAGCAACACCGCGATCTGTCACGGGGTGGAAACCCTGTCCGGTGCGCAGGTGATGGCGACCGATTTGCGTGCTTCTGCCAGCCTGGTTCTGGCTGGCTGTATCGCGGAAGGCACGACATTCGTCGATCGCATTTATCACATCGATCGTGGCTATGAGCATATCGAAGATAAGCTGAAAGCGATGGGTGCGAATATCGAGCGCGTCAGCGAAGAGTAATCTCAGGTATGCGCTGAAAGAACCAGCCCTTTGCGGGGCTGGTTTTTTTTCGCCTGTCGATCTCAGGGCGTGCCGGAAAGATCGGCGGGGATCCGGATACGTTTTTTGCGATCCAGCAGGCGGTGCGTGTCAGGATCGTAGTAGCGGCTGGGCCAGATCTCGCTGGGATGCACCTCGATCGCCTCGGCGATCAGCCATTCGCCTTTTGGCCACGGGCGCGTCAGCGCATTCGCGAGTGTTGATGAGCTGAGGCCGGCCGAGCGTGACAGTGCGGCCAGCGTCGTACCGCGTTTGTGCAGGGCTGCGATAATGTCAGCCGGGTGCCAGTCTTCCATCCTTTTTTGCATAACCCGTTCTCCTTGTCTTTGTGTCGTCCACCGGGACGTTGGCTTACCTTTTTACTGTTATCTGGAAATTAAGCGTTTTTTATAGCAAATAGTTTCCATTAATTTCCAGTAATATTTGGCGTCAGCGTCGGGTCTGTGTGACAGCCCGCAAAAGGCATGCAACAGCAATGAGCGAACATAAAGAAGTGAGAGCGGGGAGGAGAAACGGAGCCAGGGAGGCTCCGTAGGGAATCAGAAATCGCGCTGAACTGACATATGCGCCAGCGACTCCAGCGCACTGCGCCAGGGTGATTCAGGCAGAATGCGCAGAGCGGCAATCGCCTTGTCCGCTTCCTGTTCGGCGCGGGTGCGGGTCCACTCCAGCGAGCCGCACTGGTGCATCGCTTCCAGTACCGGTTCCAGCAGATGGCGGCCATTACCCTGCTCAATGGCTTCGCGGATCATCTTCGCCTGCTCAGGTGAGCCGTTCTGCATTGCATGCAGCAGCGGCAGCGTCGGTTTCCCTTCGCTCAGGTCGTCGCCGGTGTTTTTACCCAGCGTCTCTCCATCCGCACTGTAATCCAGCAAATCGTCGATTAACTGGAAAGCCGTGCCCAGATAGCGTCCATAATCCTGCAGCGCTTTCTCCTCTTCCGGCGTGGCGTCAGCCAGGATCGCAGAAGCCTGCGACGCGGCTTCAAACAGGCGCGCGGTCTTGCTGTAAATCACGCGCATGTAGCTCTCTTCGGTGATGTCAGGATCGTTCACGTTCATCAGCTGCAGGACTTCGCCCTCGGCTATCACGTTGACCGCTTCTGACATCAGCGCCAGGATACGCAGCGACCCCATGCTGGTCATCATCTGGAAGGCGCGGGTGTAAATAAAATCCCCGACCAGCACGCTTGCCGCATTGCCAAACGCCGCGTTCGCGGTCGCTTTGCCACGACGCATATCGGATTCATCCACGACATCGTCATGCAGCAGCGTGGCGGTGTGGATAAATTCGATCAGCGCCGCATTGGTCACGTGCAGGTCGCCCTTGTAGCCCATGGCGCGTGCGGAGAGCACGGCGATCATGGGACGGATACGCTTACCCCCACCACTGATGATGTAGTAGCCCAACTGGTTGATGAGCGAGACATCTGAATTCAGCTGGTCGAGGATGGTCTGGTTAACGGCAGCCATATCCTGTGCGGTTAATTCGTTGATCTGTTCTAAGTTCATTCGTCTTTTCAGCTATGACTCGTTATCTCTGCCATGGTAAGTGCTTTTACCCAGCCAGCGTTCAGGTAATCTGTTACTGATTGTACTTGAATTTTCAGCCTGAGAAACGGTTGCGTTCAGCCTGTGTTTTTTTTCTGCAAGAGTGTGCAAAGTGCTCTTGTCTTCTTCTGGAGTTTTGCGTAGAATTCGCGCCCTATTGTGAATATTTAGCGCGCCGCCTGATGAACTAAAAGGCAAGCGCAGAAGCGGAGTTTTATATGTACGCGGTTTTCCAAAGTGGTGGTAAACAACACCGAGTAAGCGAAGGTCAGACCGTTCGCCTGGAAAAGCTGGACATCGCAACCGGTGAAACCATCGAGTTTGACCAGGTTCTGATGATTGCTAATGGCGAAGACGTGAAAATCGGCGCGCCACTGGTTTCAGGCGGTATGATCAAGGCAGAAGTTGTTGCTCACGGTCGTGGCGAGAAAATTAAGATCGTTAAGTTTCGTCGTCGTAAGCACTACCGTAAGCAGGCTGGCCATCGCCAGTGGTTCACTGATGTGAAAATCACTGGTATCACGGCGTAAGAGGAGATCTGACAAATGGCACATAAAAAGGCTGGTGGTTCGACTCGAAATGGTCGTGACTCCAATGCAAAACGTCTGGGTGTTAAGCGTTTTGGTGGTGAATCTGTTCTGGCAGGTAGCATCATCGTTCGTCAGCGTGGCACCAAATTCCACGCAGGCAGCAACGTAGGTTGTGGTCGTGACCACACCCTGTTCGCTACCGCAGACGGCAAAGTAAAATTCGAAGTTAAAGGTCCGAACAACCGTAAATACATCAGCATCGTTGCTGAGTAAGGTTGTCGTGACGCAGACGTTTAACGTCTGAACGCACGAATTAAAGGCCCCGCAGCTCCTGCGGGGCTTTTTACATTCTGCGCTCTGTCGCGGTAAAAGCGACGCCTCACTGAAGTTTGCTGTACACTTTATGTACACACTGGCGACAGCCAGTCCTGATTTATCCGCCGCTGGTCAGCGCAGAAGACCCTGGCGGACCCGTCTGCAGAGTGCTGCAGGCGATTGTGTGACGGAGATTGAAAATGAAGTTTGTTGATGAAGCGACAATTCTGGTCGTCGCGGGTGATGGCGGTAATGGATGCGTCAGCTTCCGCCGCGAAAAATATATCCCGAAGGGCGGCCCTGACGGGGGTGATGGCGGTGACGGCGGCGACGTTTATCTGATCGCCGATGAAAACCTCAATACCCTTATCGATTATCGTTTCGAGAAATCGTTCCGCGCTGAACGCGGGCAGAATGGCCAGAGCCGCGACTGTACCGGTAAACGCGGTAAAGATATCGAAATCAAAGTTCCGGTCGGCACCCGGGTTATCGACCAGGGAACCGGCGAGACCTTAGGCGACATGACGCGTCACGGCCAGAAACTGATGGTCGGTAAAGGCGGCTGGCATGGCCTGGGCAACACCCGTTTTAAATCGTCAGTGAACCGCAGCCCGCGCCAGAAAACCATGGGAACCCCGGGTGAGAAGCGCGACCTGCAGCTTGAGCTGATGCTGCTGGCGGACGTCGGCATGCTGGGCTTACCGAATGCCGGTAAATCCACCTTTATTCGCGCCGTGTCGGCCGCCAAGCCAAAAGTGGCGGACTATCCGTTTACCACCCTGGTGCCAAGCCTGGGCGTGGTACGTATGGACAGCGAGCAGAGCTTTGTCGTGGCCGATATTCCGGGCCTGATTGAAGGCGCCGCTGAGGGTGCCGGTCTCGGGATCCGCTTCCTGAAGCACCTGGAGCGCTGCCGCGTGTTGCTGCACCTGATCGACATCGATCCGATCGATGAAAGCGATCCGGTTGAAAACGCCCGCATCATTCTTGGCGAACTGGAAAAGTACAGCGAGAAGCTGTTCAACAAACCGCGCTGGCTGGTCTTCAACAAAGTGGACCTGATTGGTGAAGAAGAAGCGCAGGCACGTGCCAAAGCGGTCGCTGAGGCGCTGGGCTGGGAAGATAAGTATTACCTGATCTCTGCCGCCAGCCGTACCGGCGTCAACGAACTCTGCTGGGATGTGATGAGCTTCATCAACGCCAACCCGAAAGAAGCCGAGCTCGAAGAGAAGCAGCCGGAGAAAGTGGAGTTCATGTGGGACGATTACCACAAAGAAACCCTTGAAAATGCGACAGAAGTGGAAGATGAAGAGTGGGATGACGACTGGGATGATGAAGACGACGAAGGCGTCGAAATTATCTATCAGCGCTAACCACGACGCGGCCACAGGCTGACCGGCAAAGCCCCTCTTTCCGACCGAAAGGGGGGCTTTTTTTTTCAGCTGCTCATCACTGCCACGCTGAGTCGCGCACTGCAGCACAACTGATCCCGGCCGTTACGGATCTCGATCTGCCAGCTCTGACTGCGTCTGCCCAGATGCAGGGGGCGACAGATCCCCCGCACTGTCCCGGCTGACACCGCACGCAGATGGCTGGCATTGACTTCGACACCCACCACGCTGCTGCCTTCTTCCACCGCCATATACCCGGCCATAGAGCCCATCGACTCCGCCAGCACCACGGAAGCCCCGCCATGCAGCAGGCCAAATGGCTGGTGCGTGCGCGCATCCACCGGCATCGTCGCTTCCAGGTAATCCTCGCCTATCACGGTAAAGACGATCCCGAGATGGGCGACCAGCGACTGCTCGCCCAGTGCATTCAGGGCGGGAAGATCGAAGGATCGTTTCCAGATCGCAGACATTTTCAGGCTCCCAGAGTTGCGCCGCCGTCGACCACGATATCCTGCAGGGTCACATGGCTGGCCAGGTCTGATGCGAGAAACAGCACGGTGGCCGCAATTTCCTGCGGCTGCGCGATCTTGCCCAGCGGGATCCCCAGCTTAAACTGATCCGGAAAACCGGCGATCATTTCCTGCTCGCCGCCGGGGGTCTGCCACAGGCTGCGCTGCATGGCGGTGTCGGTGGAGCCGGGTGAAACGATATTACAGCGAACGCCAAAAGGGGCCATTTCCAGCCCCACGGTCAGACAGAGGCTGCGCAGTGCCGCTTTCGATGCGCCGTAGGCCGACATGCCGATTCGCGGCGCGTGCGCCGCGTTAGACGCCACGGTGACGATGGCCCCGGCGCGCTGCTGGCGAAAGCGCGGCAGCGTCTGCTGAAACAGGTTAAAGGCGCCGCCCGCGTTGACGTTCAGGCACGCCTGCCAGTCAGCGAAGGAGAGCGTATCGGTGGCGCCGACGCGCAAAATGCCCGCCGCGTTGACCAGCACATCAATGCGCGGTTGCGTTGCCAGCACGCGCTGACAGATCGTTTCTACCTGATCCGGATCGGCCACATCCAGGCGATGACAGCGAAACGGATAATCCTGCCGCGCAAACTGCAGGTCAAAGGCTTCCACCTGCGCGCCTGCCCGATGAAAGGCCAGCGCACTCTGATAACCAATGCCCTGACCGGCTCCGGTTACCCAGACAACGCGACCGCTGAAGTCGAAGGTGTGGCTCATTGAGTGAGCTCCCGCGACAGCAGCGCCCACCAGCCATCGATGCTCGGATTTTTCGCCAGCGTAACAAAGTCGATATCCCGGTGAACCTGACGCCAGCGTGCCGCCAGCGCCATGACGCGCACCGAATCCAGACCATAATCGATCAGGTTTTCATCATCTTCCGGCACCTCATCATCCTCCAGCAGCGGCAGGACGAGCGCGCGCAGATCCGCTTTGCTGAGAGGGACCGGCATCATATCAGCCGTCATCACCACTTTTCCGCTGCGGCCGGCGGTGTAAGTCAGCGCCATCATATGCTCCTCGCGGCTGAAATCAGCCAGCGCATCGGCCACCATAAACGGCTGAATATCACGCATAAAGGCATCCGTGGCGGTGGTCAGGCAGCCGATATGGGCATAGACGCCCGTTATAATCAGCTGATCGCGGCCCATCTCCTTCAGGATCGCCTCCAGCGGGGAACGATGAAAGGCGCTGTAGCGCCACTTGGTCAGCACCTGGTCGTCCTCGTCGGGGGCCAGCGCCGCCACGATCCTCTGCTGGTCGGGATGTTTATTCAGGCCCGGTCCCCACATATCGTTGAGCAGGGCGCGATCCGCATCGCTCTGCGCCGTCGGCTGGGCGGTGTAAAACACCGGAATGCCCTGCGCTTTGCAGTAGCGACGCAGGCGGGCAATATTGCCGACGACCTGCTCAATCAGCGGGCTGTTCTCTCCCCAGAAGCTGAGAAAATAGCGCTGCATATCGTGGATGAGCAGGGCGGCCCGGCCCGGCTCCAGCGCCCATTTAACCCGGTTATTCGGCAACTCGGTGGCGGCGGGCAGTGGATAGGAGGTCAGTTGTGGAATAGTCATAAAAATTCTCCGGACAGATCGGGCTTACGCGTGTTGATCGGCAAGATGCTGGCGCAGACGTTTTTTATCGACCTTGCCGACCGGGGTCAGTGGCAGGGCATCTACGCAGGTAATGCGGTCAGGGAGCTTAAATTCTGCGACACCCAGTTCACGCAGGTGGCGCCGCAGCGCCGCCGGTTTTACCGGCTGACGGGTGACGATAAACGCGCAGCTTTTTTCACCCAGCAGCGGATCGCTCATGGAGACCAGTGCCGCGTGGATCACATCGGCGTGTTGCTGCAGCAGGTTTTCGATCTCTTCCGCGGCGATCTTCTCGCCACCCCGGTTGATCTGATCTTTCTCCCGACCCTGCACGATAAGGTTGCCGTCAGGGGTGATCTCAACCAGGTCACCGGAACAGTAAAAGCCCCGTTCGTCGAAACTGGCGGCGTTGTGTTCCGGACTGTTGTAGTAGCCGCGAAAGGTGTAGGGGCCGCGCGTCATCAGACGACCGGTGGCCCCCACGGGCAGAGGATGACCCTGCTCGTCGGCAACCCAGACCTCATCATCCGGGGAGATCGGGCGTCCCTGTGTGGTGAGGATGGTCTGCGGATCATCATCCAGCCGGGTGTAGTTCACCAGTCCTTCGGCCATGCCAAAGACCTGCTGCAGGGTGCAGCCGATCTCATGCTGTATGCGTGCAGCCAGCGTTTCGCCCAGCTTAGCGCCCCCCACCTGCATGCGCTGCAGAGAAGCCAGTGCCGCCTTGCTGTCCGATTCCTGAAGTGCCAGCAGCCAGAGGCTGGCGGCAGGCGGAACCAGGCCGGTATCGGTCACCTGATGTTTTTCAATCAGGGGAAAGCAGGCTGTCGCACTGGGATCGGCGGCTAAAATAACCTGTCCCCCCGCGTAAAAGACGCCCAGCGCGCCCGGCGAACTCAGCGGGAAGTTGTGGGCGGCGGGCAGGGCGATGAGATAGCGGGTGTCGGCGGTGACGCCACAGATCGCGTCACTTTCACGGATGCTGTAGTAGTAGTCGTTATGGGTGCGCGGAATCAGTTTTGGCGTGCCGGTACTGCCGCCAGAGAGCTGGAAAAAGGCTACCTCGTCGCCTGCGGTCGGCGTGGCCATAAATGCACCGGCCGGTTCGGCCAGCAGCGCTTCAAGGCTCTGTTCCGGCGGTGAGGCATGGCGCAGGATCACCTGCTGCAGTGAAGGGTGATCGTGGCGGAGCTGCGCAATAAAAGCGTCATCGGCAAACAGCGGATGCGTGCGGTCGGCAATCACCAGGCGGGGCGAAATCTGGCTGGCGTAGGCGGTCAGTTCGGTGCGCTGATGGCTGAACAGGGCATTCACCGGCGCAACACCGAGTTTAAACAGGGCAAACAGTGTCAGGTAAAATTCTGCCACGTTGCCCAGCTGCACCAGCGCCGTATCACCCCGTTTCAGGCCACGCCGCTGTAACGCTGCCGCCAGGTTGTCACTCAGTGCCGCCAGTTGGCGGTAGGTCAACCGCCTGTCGTCCTCAATCACCGCCACGCTATCGTTGTCGCGGTGGCGATCCAGTATGTCGGTCATCGGCAGGTCGAGCCAGTAGCCTTTTTCACGGTAACGGGCGGCCAGGTCGTCCGGCCAGCGGCTGTAGGAGATCGTCATGCAGGTTCCTTTATTGCAATCCAAAAGCGCGAAGCAGGGTGTCGAGTTTGACGCCGGTTTCACGCCACTCTGCTTCAGGTTGTGAGTCCGTCACGATGCCCGCACCGGCAAACAGCCGTACCCGAGATCCCTTCACCGTGCCGCAGCGAATGGTGACGACCCATTCACCATTGCCATGATCGTCACACCAGCCGACGATGCCGCCAAACAGCTGACGCTCAAACGGCTCAAGGCGCTGGATCAGGGCCTGGGCACGCTGATGCGGAAAGCCGCTGAGCGCCGGCGTCGGATGCAGCAGGCAGGCGAGGGAGAGTGCATTTTCGCGCTCGTCCAGCACTTCGCCACGGATCTGCGTGGCGAGATGCCAGAGGGTGGCCGTGGTCAGCAGAGAGGGTGTTTCAGGCACCGACAGCAAACGGCTGCGCGGCTGCAGGGTGGCGCGCATCGCATCTGTCACCAGCTGATGTTCATGACGATCCTTCGCCGACTGCATCAGGCTGTCGCCGGAGGCCCGATCGCGTTGCGGATCGCGGCTGCGTGCGGCCGAGCCGGCCAGGGGACAGGAGCTGAACAGGCGACCCTGTTTTCGAATCAGTAGTTCCGGGCTGGCTCCCACCAGCGCGCCGCCGCCGGGCAGGGGCAGATGAAAGTGATAGCTGCCGGGATTCTGCACCACGATGCGCTGCATCAGAGCAGCCGTATCAACCGGCTGTTCAGCCACGATCTCCATCAGCCGCGACAGCACCACTTTCTCCAGGTCGCCCCGGCGCGTGGCGGCAACTGCCTGCGCCACCATCTCGGTAAAGCGCGCCTGATCCGGCAACGCCGTACGGCGACGAATCATGGGCAGATCGGCGTCTGCCAGTGAGGCCCGGGCGATCAGATCGTCACGGTTAAAGCGCTGCCAGGACTCCGGGATAAACAGCGCGGCGGGCTGCGCCACGTCAAAGGGGATGGCACCTGCCACGATGGGGTGCGCAATGCCCTGCTTTCTGGCCGAGGTAAAGTGGTGCTGAAGCTGCTGCTGAAAATCCCCTGTCAGCTGTTCACCCTGTCTGACTGGCGTGGTCAGCGTTGTAAAGCAGCCCTGTGTGGTGAGGCTTTGCCAGGGCGAGGTAAACAGGAAACCCTGGCAGAGTGCCGCAAAATCGTGCAACAGGGGATGTTCAAATGCGCGTGATTCGGCCATACTTTTCACCCGGAAATGATAAGATAACTAATAATGATTATCATTTGTATTATTAGGCGTTAAGCTACGTGGATTGGCCGGATCTGTCAATCCATATGCGGCGCTTCGGCTGCTGCTCCGGGTCAGATCAGCATAAACAGCCGCCGGCCTTATCTGAACGAGTGTGGAAAAGAACGTATGAATAAACAGAGGGTTAGCAGAGCGATCGTGCTGTTTTTTCTGAGCAGCCTGCTCAGTGTCAGCGCGGTGGCCGGGACGGGCTGGCCGCGCACCATTACCGGGGCCAGTGGCGATCTTACCCTGACGCAGGCACCGACCCGAATCGTCTCAACCAGCGTGACCCTGACCGGGTCGCTGCTGGCCATTAATGCGCCGGTGGTCGCCAGCGGGGCCACCGCCCCTGGCAGTCGCCTGGCGGATGAGCAGGGCTATTTCCGGCAGTGGGGCGCGGTGGCGAAACAGCGCGGCGTGAAGCGTCTCTACATTGGCGAACCCCGGGCAGAAGCGATTGCTGCCGAAGCGCCGGATCTGATTGTGGTCAGCGCCACCGGCAATGATTCAGCCATCAGACTGGTCGATCAGCTTGCGGCAATTGCGCCGGTGCTGGTGGTCAATTATGACGATAAAAGCTGGCAGCAACTGGTGACGCTGCTGGGCAAGGCGACGGGGCATGAGGCGGAAGCGGCCGCACGGATAAACGCTTTTGAGGCACGCGAAAAGGCGCTGAAGGCGAAGCTGACGCTGCCGCCGCAGCCGGTTTCCGCGATGGTCTGGAACGGCGACGGGCGGGCCGTGAACCTGTGGACGGCAGCGTCAGCGCAGGCCCGGTTACTGCAGCAGCTGGGCTTCACGCTGGCGACGCCGCCCGCCAGCCTTCACGCCGGTCACAGTATGGGAACGCGCAAAGATATTCTTCAGCTGTCAGGTGAAAATCTGGCGGCGGGCCTGAATGGTCAGACTTACCTGCTGTTTGCCGCCGACGATAACACCACTGCACAGGTGATGAGCAACCCTTTCCTGGCGCAGACCCCGGCAGTAAAAAGCAGGGCGGTCTATGCACTGGGGCTGGATAGCTTCCGCCTCGACTACTACAGCGCCAGCAATCTGCTGACGCGGCTGGAGACGTTGTTTGTTAACGGTCGTGGCGTCTGAGAGACGGGATAACCTGCAGAAATGATGAGGCTTATCGGTCGCTTAATCGCATGGGTTTCTCTGTGACTCTTCTGATGAAGGCTTAAACGTTATGCGTCAATGTCGCGCAATAGCAGGTTCAGGGATGCTGCTGTTGCTACTTTTCGCGCTCAGTCTGATGCTGGGCGCCAAACCCATTCCCCTCCATGAGGTCACTCAGGCCCTGTTCACCGACTGCACCCGCGTCGATTGTGTCATCGTGCGTGACGCCCGGCTGCCGCGCACCCTGGCGGGTGTGCTGGCCGGATGCAGCCTGGGACTGGCGGGTGCGCTGATGCAGAGCCTGACGCGAAATCCTCTGGCCGATCCCGGCATTCTGGGGGTTAACGCCGGTGCGGGTTTTGCGGTCGTACTGGGGATCGTCCTGACCGGCGCAGACTCCCCGGCTGACTGGCTGGGCTTCGCCTTTGCCGGTGCACTGCTGGCCTCTCTGCTGGTGGCGCTGACCGGCGCCGTGGGCGGCGGTCGGGTCAGTCCGGTGCGCCTGACCCTGGCGGGGGTAGCGCTGGGTGCGGTGCTGGAGGGATTAACGTCCGGGCTGTCGCTGCTCAACCCTGATATCTACGATCACCTGCGTTTCTGGCATAGCGGCTCGCTGGATATCCGCAGTTTCGCGATTCTGCGCGCCACCTTGCCGGCCGTCGCTGTCGGCAGCGTGCTGGCACTGTTGCTGGCACGTTCACTGAACAGCCTGAGCATGGGCGGTGATATGGCGACCGCACTAGGCACCCGCGTGGTGCGAACGCAGCTGACGGGCCTGCTGGCGATTGCGCTGCTGAGCGGCGCGGCGACGGCCGCCGACGGCCCCATCGCCTTTGTTGGCTTAATGACGCCACACCTGGCACGCTGGCTGCTGGGCAACGACCATCGCTGGCTGCTGCCGGGAACCCTTGTGATGACCCCCTGCCTGCTGCTGGCCGCCGACATCCTGGGACGGCTGCTGGTGCCGGGCGAGCTGCGCGTGTCGATTGTGACCGCCATTCTCGGTGCGCCGATGCTGATTGTGCTGGTTCGCCGCCGGCCGGGAAGAGGGCTGTGATGAAACGCATCATAATCAATGCGCTTTTACTGCTGGTGGCCTGCGGCATCCTGGCGTTTATGGGGCTGACACACGGCACCCCCTCCCTCTCTCTGCAGCAGTTGTGGACGCTCTTCAGCGGGGAGGCGGCGCGCAATGTTCAGCTGATTGTGCTGGAGTGGCGGCTGCCGCGCGTCATGATGGCGCTGCTGCTGGGGGCCGCGCTGGGCGTCAGTGGCGCGATTTTTCAGTCACTGCTGCGTAACCCGCTGGGCAGCCCCGATATTCTCGGTTTCAACACCGGGGCATACAGCGGCGTGCTGGTCGCGCTGGTGCTGTTTCAGCAAAACATGGCGGGCCTGACGCTGGCGGCACTGGCGGGCGGGCTGCTTACGGCGGCGGTGGTCTGGCTGTTCAGCTGGCGCAACGGCGTGGAGACCTTTCGTCTGATTATCGTGGGCATCAGCGTGCGGGCGCTGCTGATGGCGCTCAACAGCTGGCTGATTATCAGCGCCTCCCTGGAGGCGGCACTGAGCGCCGGGCTCTGGAGCGCCGGTTCACTTAACGGCATCACCTGGGCGAAGACGCTTCCCGTGACGGTTGTGCTGCTGCTGGCGCTGCTGGCGACGGGAATGCTGGCCCGGCGCATGCGTCTGCTGGAGATGGGTGATGACACCGCCTGCGCCTTAGGGGTTCCGGTGGAACGCAGCCGCGTCATGCTGATGCTGACAGGCGTGATCCTGACTGCGGCCTCAACCGCGCTGGCCGGGCCTCTCTCTTTTATTGCGCTGCTGGCGCCGCAGATTGCACGGCGTCTTTGCGGGGGAGTCAAAGGCGCACTGCCGCTGGCTGCGCTGTGCGGTGCGCTGCTGTTAATCGCCGCAGACTACGCCGCACAGCACCTTTTCCTGCCTTATCAGCTGCCGGTCGGTGTCATTACCGTCAGCCTGGGCGGACTCTATCTGATTGCTCTGCTGATACGGGAGGCGCGACGCCAGTGAGAGAGAAAACACGTTTGCAGGGTAAGGCGCTGACGCTGGGTTACGACAAAAAGATCGTGGCGGAGCATCTCTCGGTCGCGATCCCCGACGGTGAACTGACCGTCATCATCGGGCCTAACGCCTGCGGAAAATCGACGCTGCTGCGCACCCTGAGCCGGCTGGTGACGCCGCTGCAGGGCGAGGTGCTGCTGGATGGTCAGACGATCGCGCGGTATGCCACCAAAGAGGTGGCGCGGCGGCTGGGGCTGCTGCCGCAAAGTTCCAGTGCGCCTGCGGGGATCAGCGTCAGTGAACTGGTGGCACGCGGACGTTATCCGCACCAGACGCTGTTCGGACGCTGGCGACAGGAAGATGAGGCGGCGGTGCAGCAGGCGATGCAGGCCACCGGGGTGGCCGATCTGGCCGCCCAGCCGGTAGATACGCTCTCCGGCGGTCAGCGGCAGCGGGTCTGGATCGCGATGGTGCTGGCGCAGGAAACCCCCTTACTGCTACTCGATGAACCCACCACCTGGCTGGATATTACGCATCAGATTGAGCTGCTGGAGCTGATGCAGGATCTCAATCAGCAGCATGGCCGCACGCTGGTGGTGGTGCTGCACGATCTTAATCAGGCGTGCCGTTACGCCAGCCACCTGATTGCGATGCGTGACGGAAAAATCATCGCTGAAGGGAAACCGGCGGAGATTGTGACGCCAGCGCTGATTGAAGCGATCTACGGCCTGCACTGCGTCATCATCCGCGATCCGGTCGCCGGCACCCCGATGATTGTGCCGTGCGGAAGAGGCTGACCGGCACCCTCTCCGCAGGAGAAGGCGGCTACGGATTCAGCGACGCCAGTATCTGCTGCAGGCGGGGACCTATCTGTTCAAACATGCGGGGTGAGACGATCTCTACATGGGCACAGTCCAGCGGCCAGATCGTCAGCCCGCCGAGGTAAGGTGCCCAGGCGCGACGTGCATCCTGACCGGGCTGCTGCGTCTGTTGCGCCAGAAACAGCGTCGCCTGTCCGCTGAAACGGGCACTGCGCGCCGTGGCCAGCAGCCGCACGGAACGGGCGTAATTGCTCTCAATGGTGGTGAACAGCGTCTCCATACCTTCACCCGCCTGCTGACGCTGCGTCGCGATAAACTGCTCGCGCTCGCGGTTAACCTCCTCCAGCACCGCCGGATCCAGCACGTTCTCGCCGCGCCGTGCATCCCAGTTTTGCGTTTCCGGCGGCCAGGTGTCGAGCAGCCCGAGGAAGGCAACGGTTTCGCCTTCCGCTTCCAGCCGCGCGGCAATCCCCTGTGCCAGCGTGCCGCCCAGCGAGTAGCCCAGGAAATAGTAAGGCCCCTGAGGCTGCTGCTGTCGCACCGTCGCCAGATGAGCATCACACACCGCATCGAGATGCTGCGCCTGGCTGAGCGGGCTGGTGAGGTCGGGTGACTGAATGCCCAGCAGCGACCAGCGCGGGTCCAGATAACGCGTTAATGCGCTGAACTGCCAGGCAAAACCGGAGGCGGGATGGAAACAGAACAGCGTCGGGCCCGTGCTGCGCCGCAGCGGCAATACCGTCTCAAACCCGGCGCGGGCCGCCCCGGCAGAGGGGCCGCTGAGCAGAGCCGCCAGCTGTTCCACCGTGGAGGCCACCATAATCTGCCCCACCGACACCGGCTGATCCAGCGTCCGGCGCAGCTGCGCCGCCAGACGCATCGCCAGCAGCGAATGCCCTCCCAGCAAGAAAAAGTCATCCTGTGCGCTGACTGACTCACGCTCCAGCAGCGAAGCAAACGCCTGAGCCAGCGTGCTTTCCAGTCCGGGGCAGGGCGCGCGCCCGGCGATCCTGGCCTGAGTCTGTGGCAGCGGCAGGGCTTTACGATCGAGCTTGCCGTTGCTGCTGAGCGGCAGGCTCGCCAGCTGAACAATCGCCACCGGCACCATGTGCGCGGGCAGCCGGGTGGCCAGCCGCTGGCGCAGGGCGTCCGCGTCAATCGTCTCATCGGCAACGACATAACCGACCAGCTGTCGGGCATCACCCTGCTGATCGCCGCCGCCGCCCAGCACGGCCGCGTGCGTCACCGCCTGCTCGATGCCCGGCAGGGCGGCCATCGCCAGATCGATCTCATTCAGCTCAATGCGCTGTCCGCGAATTTTAAGCTGATCGTCACTGCGGCCCAGATATTCCACTGCGCCATCCGGCAGCCAGCGTGCCACGTCGCCGGTGCGGTACATCCGGGTGCCGTCACCCCAGGGATCGGCCACAAAGCGGCTGGCCGTGAGGTCGGGACGATCCAGATAGCCGTGCGCCAGCTGGACGCCGGTCAGCCAGAGATCGCCGGCAATGCCCGGCGGCACCGGCTGCAGACGGGCATCCAGGATCCGCAGGCCGGTGTTCCAGACCGGGAAGCCAATCGGTACGCTGGCGCCTTGCACGGCGGCCAGCTCTGCGCCGGAGGCCGGATAGTAGCTGACATCCACCGCCGCTTCGGTCGGGCCATAGAGGTTATGCAGCGGCACCCCGGTCAGCGTCTGCCACTGACGCGACAGCGCGGCGGGCAGTGCTTCACCGCTGCAGAAGACCCGACGCAGGGTGGCGCAGCAGGCTGCCGCCGCCTCCTCCTGCAGCGCAGCGACAAAGGCGGCCAGCATCGATGGAACAAAGTGGGTGGTGGTCACGCGGTAGCGGGCAAACAGCTGCCTCAGCGCCTCCGGGTCGCGGTGCGCATCGGGCGGCGCCATCACCAGCTGCGCACCGGCGATCAGGGGCCAGAAGAACTCCCAGACGGAGACATCAAAGCTGTCCGGCGTCTTCTGTAACACCACATCCTCCTGACCCAGCGGATAGCGATCCTGCATCCATAACAGGCGGTTGACGATCGCGGCGTGACTGACCAGCACGCCCTTTGGCCGCCCGGTTGAGCCGGAGGTGTAGATGAGGTACGCGCCATCCTGCGGGGAGGGCGCCTGCGACGGCATCGCCTCAGCGGGGGGTAACAGCGTGTCGTAAAACAGCGGTGTGACCGGCGAGAGCGCCGCCAGCCGGTCAGCCAGTTCACGGCGGGTGATCAGCGCTTTTGGCGTGGCGTCTGCCAGCATCATCTTTAATCGGTCGTCGGGATACCCGGTGTCGAGTGGCAGCCAGGTGGCCCCCACGCTGACGATCGCCTGCAGCGCCAGCGATAAAAACACGGAGCGCGGCAGCGCCACGGCGACAATATCTCCCCGCGCCACACCCCGGGCGATCAGCTGCTGTCCCAGCGCGGCGACCTGCTGCTGCATCTGCTGATAGCTGAGCTGATGCGACGCATCGGTCAGCGCCGGTGCCTGCGGCGTTCGTTCAGCCTGCAGCAGCAGCAGGCTGCTCAGCGTGGCCGGGGGAAGCGTCACGGCGGTCTGATTGATCGCCGCCAGCTGCCGGTGCTCGTCCGGCATCAGCATATCCAGCTCGCCACAGGCACGCGCGGGCTGGCTGGCAAGCTGGGAGAGCAGCCGATCAAAACGGCGGGCATGCTGCTGCACCAGGGCGTCACTGTAGCGCTGCACGTTTGCCAGCAGCGCCAGCGTCAGATCGCCCTGATCGTTCAGATAAATAGCCATCTCCAGATCGCGAACCGGGCCGGACGCCAGCTGATGGGTGATGCCCGCTGTACCGGCGAAATCGAGCTGGTAGTCGAACATCTTCAGGTTAATCACCGGCCCGTAAAGCGGATCGCTGTCGCCGTGACGACCCAGATCGCGCTGCACCTGCTCTGCGTCATAGCGCTGATGACGACGCATTTTTCTGACTTCACCCGCCAGCCGGGCCGCCAGAGCTGCCAGCGGCTGGGCCGGATCGTAATGCACTGCCAGAGGCAGCACGTTGATCACCGGACCGGTGGCGCAGAGCGCCGCCGAGCCGATGCGGCGCATAAAGATGAAACCGGCGGCAAAATCGTTCTGACCGGTCAGACGCGCCAGCCACAGCGCCACCAGCGCCACGGCCGTATCTGCCGCGCTGAGGTTCTGCTGCCCGGTGTGCTCAAGCAGCTTCTGAAAGGCGCTTCGATCCACCGTGATGCTGTGACGCCGCAGATCCGTGCTGGCGTGCTGACCGGCCAGCGGCAGCGGGGAGAGGGAGGCGGGGGCAGGTAACGCTGCGCCTTTCTCCAGCCAGAACTGGCGGTCGCGCTGCCAGGCTGCCGATTGCTGATAGCGCTGATACTCCTCAACCACCTCGCTGAACGGCACAAACGGCGTCGGCGGCGGCGTGTCGCCGCGCTGCCAGGCGCTGTAGAGATCGGCGATACGGCGGGTCAGGGCGGTAAAGCTGAAACCATCCACCACCAGATGATGGTAGCGCTGATACCAGTACCACTGCTCCTCACCCAGTCGCAGCAGGCTGTGATGGCAGAGTGGCGCACCGCTCAGCACCCGCAGATCGCCCGACAAATCTTCCTGCATCCGCGCCCGCGCGGCGGCGTGCGGATCGGCGGCGGCGCGCAGATCGATCACCTCGGGTAAGCGGAAATGCTGCGCGACAGGCCACTGCAGCGGTTCGCCGTCCCGCTCGCCAAAGGCCATGTTCAGGGTGTCCGCCTCCTGCATGCCCGCCACGATAGCGCGGGAGAGCAGCGCGCTGTCCAGTGCGCCCCGCAGTTCCACAAAATGTGCCACGGCGTAGGCATTGCTATAGGGCGAGAGCTGGTCAGCGATCCAGATACCGGGCTGGGCAGCCACCAGCGGCAGCGTTTTCTGTGGTGTCATGGAGAGTTCAGACATGATCGCTCCGGCTGGCTTCTGCGGTGACGGGGCGGATATCGTGCCAGTGTTCATTCAGCCACGTCAGGCAGTGTGCCTGTGGCGCGGGGCCCCATACCGGCTGCCACCCGGCCGGGATCGCACAAAAGGTGGGCCATAAGCTGTATTGCTGCCGATCGTTCTTCAGTACCAGACACGCCTGCTGCGGGTCGTCAAAAGGGTGAGGTTGTTGCATATCAGTCTCCTGACCACCATCGCGGAGCGCGCTGACGCCCCGATTCTGCCCGTGGCACCCTGCAGTGGCGGGCAGGCGGCGGACGTTAAGCCAATGAGGATGATGGCCACAGGGTTTTCAGGCCGGTCAGCAGCCCGCCGCGCCAGCAGAGTGCATCGTGACCGCCTTCCACCGGGTGATAGCTGACCTGATGTCCGGCATCGGTCAGATCGCGCTGGAACTGCTGATTTGCGGCCAGAATCAGCCGCTCGCGCCGACCCGCTTCCAGATAAAAGCGCCGTGGCGGTGCCTGCAGCAGGCCCTGCTGTAACTGCTGCGGCAGCCAGCCGCTGGGATCGTCGCGCCCGGGCCACCAGAAAGAGCCGGAAAGGCTGACGGCACCGGCAAAGGTGTCGGGCCAGGTCAGCGTGGCGTAAGCGGCAGCGAGGCCGCCAAAACTCTGGCCGATCACCAGCGTGCGGTCGCTGTCAATACGGCAGGGCGTCTGGTGCGCAACCTGTGGCAGCAGCTCATGCTGAACGGCCAGCCAGAAGTCAGGGTTGCAGGTCAGCTCGCGCGTGCGGTGTTCACGATCGATAATGTCGATCATGACATAGACCGCCGGGGGCAGTTCGCCTGCCGCGGTGAGCTGCTGAAGCGGACCGGCAACCGGCATGCTGTGCGCCCAGAACTGTCCATCCAGCAGCAGTGCCAGCGGACGCGCGCCAGCATCGGCCTCGCCGGTCACACAGATCCAGATCTGACGCTGGTTTCCCAGCCGTTTGCTGCGCCACTGAAAGTGTTGCAGCGGTATCGCGGCGGCGCGGCCTTCATCGACCGCCCGCCAGACCTGCTGGTCAGGCGCATGAGGCAGGTGCAGCGGCGAGTGTGACATACCGCGTCCGCCCGCCCAGCCACGCAGCGGATTGAGCGGGTCGTTTTGCGCCTGCGGAAATTTCTGCTTCCACCACTGCCGTAACGCCTGCGCATCGCTCTGGCCGGTAAACGGCTCAGCCTGCGCATCCGGGATCAGAAAGTAGCTGCCACGCCAGTCAGCGGGCAGGGTGGTTTGCCACCACCAGACATCGGTGTGGGCCAACGGAGAGAGTGAAACAGGGGCGGCGGCATGATGATGATCGGTCACGCCGGTAATATTGATCCAGACGCGGCGGGTATCCGAGCTCTGTGTGTCGCCCTGCGGATCGCGCCAGAAAAAGGTGACCTGACAGGTGCCCGCGTCATCCGGTTCAATCAGCGGAATTCCCCGCTGCTGCTGCTGTTGCCACCAGCGTTCACTGCCGGTTTCTTCGTTTAACCAGGTCATACGCGCCATCGTTCGAACAGACGAAATCTGTGCCATAAATGATATAAATAATAGTATTGATAATTATTTGCATTTGCAATAGGGTGTTTCCGCTCGTCAGGGCGTGTGTGCATTTTCTCTGCCGCACCGGCTTTCAGCGGGGTGTCTCGCGGTGCTGAAATCAGCCGGGCAGGAAGGGGATCAGGGACATTACCTTTTTACCGGCGCGCTGGCAGTGGCATCCCTGCTGGTCGTCCAGGAACAGAAAAATGAAAAAGTTATCGCGGCTTTCACTGGCCATTATGATTGAACTGGGTTTCACCGCCTCTCTCATCTCTGCCGGTGCCGTGGCGGCCAGCAGCAGCGATCCGGCGCTTAACAACACCGCGTCAGACAGCCTTAACGACAGCACCATGATGGTGACCGCCGCCGAGCAGACGCTGCAGGCGCCGGGTGTCTCGACCATTACCGCCGACGAAATCAAAAAGCACCCGCCGGCGCGCGATGTCGCCGAAATCATCCGTACCATGCCGGGCGTCAATCTGACCGGTAACTCCACCAGCGGTCAGCGCGGCAACAATCGTCAGATCGATATCCGCGGCATGGGCCCGGAAAATACCCTGATCCTGATTGATGGTCTGCCGGTGACCAGCCGTAATGCCGTCCGGCTGGGCTGGCGTGGCGAGCGTGACACGCGCGGCGACAGCAACTGGGTGCCGCCAGAGATCATCGATCACATCGAGGTGATCCGCGGCCCGGCAGCGGCCCGTTACGGTAACGGGGTGGCGGGCGGCGTGGTGAACATCATTACCCGAAAAGAGATGGATCATCAGTGGCACGGCTCGTGGAGCGCCTACTACAACGTGCCGGAGCATAAGGATGAGGGGGCCTCCCGACGCACTAACTTCAGCCTTGAGGGGCCGCTGGGGGATGATGTCAGCTTCCGCCTCTATGGCGGGCTGGCAAAAACGCAGGCAGATGCGTATGACATCAATGAAGGGCACGCCGCCGCCCGTACCGGAAGCTATGCCGGATCGTATCCGGCGGGCCGGGAAGGCGCAGTCAACAAAGACATTCATGGTCTGCTGCGCTGGGCCTTTGCGCCGATGCAGGCGCTGGAAGTGGGAGCCGGTTTCAGCCGTCAGGGCAACCTCTACGCCGGGGATACGCAGAACACCAACACCAGTGATCTGGTGAAAAGTAAATATGGCGATGAGACTAACCGGCTCTATCGGCAGAATGTCTCTGTCAGGTGGACCGGTGCCTGGGACAATGGCGTCAGTACCAATACGTATGCGCAGTATGAGAATACCCGCAACTCCCGGCTGAACGAGGGGCTGGCGGGCGGGACGGAGGGCATCTTCTCCGACAGCCATTTCAACACCATCCAGCTGGATGATCTGCTGCTGCACAGTGAGATCAGCGTGCCGTTTGAGTGGCTGGTGAATCAGACGGCGACCTTTGGCACCGAGTGGAATCAGCAGCGGATGAAAGATCCGTCGTCAACCACGCAGGCTGCCAGCTACGGTTCCATTCCGGGGATCGCCACCACCGGCCGCTCTCCCTATTCTCAGGCGGAGATTTTCTCGCTGTTTGCCGAAGACAACATTGAGCTGACCGACAGCACCATGCTGACGCCGGGAGTGCGTTTTGATCATCACTCGATCGTGGGCGATAACTGGAGTCCGTCGCTCAACCTGTCTCAGGGGCTGGGCGATGAGCTGACCCTGAAAATGGGTATCGCCCGTGCTTATAAAGCGCCGAGCCTCTATCAGACCAACCCCAACTATCTGCTCTACAGCAACGGCCAGGGCTGCGCCGCCAGTACCGGAGCCTGCTACCTGATGGGGAATGATGATCTGAAAGCAGAAAACAGCATCAACAAGGAGATTGGGCTGGAGTGGAAGCGTGACGGCTATCAGGCCGGACTGACCTGGTTCCGTAACGACTACCGCAACAAGATCGACGCGGGCAGGGTGCCGACCGGCACCGCCTCTAACGGCAAAACGGACATCTACAAATGGGAAAACGTGCCGAAAGCCCTGGTCGAAGGCGTGGAAGGCACGATCAACGTTCCCTTCTCCGACAGCGTGACGTGGAACAACAACTTCACTTACATGCTGCAGAGTAAGAACAAAGAGACCGGGGACCGCCTGTCAGTGATTCCGGAATATACGCTCAACTCTACGCTCAGCTGGCAGGCGATGGCGGATCTCTCCCTGCAGACCACCCTGACCTGGTATGGCAAGCAGGTCCCGAAGAAGTATGACTATAAAGGTAACGCCGTCACCGGCAGTGCAACCGATCAGGTCAGCCCCTATTCGGTGGTCGGCATGAGTGGCACCTATGACATTAACGCCTCTGTCAGCGTCACCGCAGGCGTCGATAACCTGTTCGACAAGCGTCACTTCCGTGAGGGCAATGCACAGACCACGGGTAATACACGAACCGGCGCTTACCTCTACGGGGCAGGGGCCAACACCTTCAATGAGTCGGGCCGCACCTGGTACATGAGTGTGAACACCCGCTTCTGATTGATGCAGTAATAACCGGGTCGGGAGAAGGCTGGCCGCCGTGACTGAACGGGGGAGAGGCTGTCGCAACGCCGTCCGGAGAAGATGATTAAAACGCAGCAGGTCGATGACCCGCTGCGTTTTTTGTTACGCGCGGATCAGTTGTTCTGATTGATATCGCGGTAGAGCCGGCTCTCAAAACGGACCAGCGGAATACGGCGGGTACGCTGATCCTCTGGCGGAACCGCATAGCCGGAGAGGAACTGGACAAAGGCAACCCGCGCACCGCTGGAGGTGGTGATAAAGCCCGCCAGGTTATAGACCCCCTGCAGGGAACCGGTTTTCGCCGAGACTTTGCCATCCAGTCCCGCTTCATGCAGCCCGCCGCGATACTGCAGCGTGCCGTCATAACCCGCCAGCGGCAGCATCGAAATGTAATCCAGCGTATTGTCATTCTTCGCAATGAATTGCAAAACCTGCATCATGGTCTGCGGCGAGATCAGGTCATGGCGTGACAGACCGGAACCATCCACCTGAATGCTGTTGCCCATATCGATGTTGGCTTTGGCTTTCAGTATGCGGCGCACGGCGTCCTGACCGGCGCGGAACGTGCCAGGCACATTGAAGTAGTGGTGGCCGATGGTGCGGAACACCGTATCAGCAATCATATTGTCTGACTTCTTCAGCATGGTGTGCAGCAGGGTATGCAGCGGCGCAGACTGGGTGGAGGCGAGCACGGTGCCCGGTTCGGTGACCTGTGTCTGACGAACCAGATGGCCACTGTAGTCGATCTCTGACGCGCGCAGTTCCGCCTTGAGGATCTCGCCCGCCCAGGCCGCGCCATCCTGCACGGCAAAGGCCAGCGGCAGCGGCTCTGCACGCTGACGCATACAGCCGGTCAGGGTATAACGGTTCAGTTCACCCGGAACCACATCCAGTTCGCAATATTGTCCTTCGCCGCTGTTGCGGCCCAGGGTGCGAACCTGACTGTACATGTGTGCCGGATAGTAGGAGGCGATGCGGACAAACGCGTTTTCGCCCGGCGAACTGGCGCTGTAGAGCGACACCGAGAAGCAGTTCTTATCCACAATGGCGGCCCCTGGCGGGGCGCTGAAGCACTGGGTCATATCGTTCCACGGCCAGCCCGGTGCCATGTCGTGACTGGCAAACACGGAGGTATCAATCACCAGGTTGCCTTTGATATGGTTAATGCCCTGCTTCTTTATTGCCGCCACCATATTGCGCAGATCCTGGCGGCTTAAGGTGGGATCGCCGGCGAAACGGGCGACTAAATCGCCGTTCAGCGTGCCATCCACGATAGAGCCACGGGTCTCAAAGGTGGTCTGAAAACGGTAATCGCCGCCCAGTTCCAGCAACGCCGCGAGCGCCGTCACCACTTTCATGGTACTGGCGGGCAGGGCCATCTGTTTGCCGTGGTAATCGATGATCGGGGTTGATGCGCCCACTTTCTGCACCATCAGCGCCAGATTGGCGCCGTCTGGCAGGTACTGCATGTATTCATCAACTGGCGCTGCGTGTGCCTGCAGCATAAATGCGCAGCTTAATCCGGTAACAAGTCGTGAAAATCGCATAATCTCGCGGTAACTGGCAGGTGAGGGCGTCAATACTACGTCGCTGGGCGGTGCAAAGTAAACGATGACCCGCAGGGAACTCTGGGGTAAAATACGTATCAAATTGCAAAACTCTTTTCTGGCCTGGAAGCATCTCCGGGTCAGGATTCTTTTATTTGCAAAAAACGGGCTAATGCGCCGCAGAACGCTTTTTTCTGCAGTCACCAGTCAGGATGACACCGTTAAACAGGAAAGATGGCGAGGAGCTTAAATGAATCAGATTCCGATGACGTTGAGAGGCGCTGAAAGATTGCGCGAAGAGCTGAACGAGCTGAAAACCGTGAAGCGCCCGCGCATTATCGCCTCTATCGCTGAAGCACGCGAACATGGCGATTTAAAAGAGAACGCGGAATATCACGCTGCGCGTGAAGAGCAGGGTTTCTGTGAAGGCCGCATTCAGGAGATTGAAGCCAAACTCTCTAATGCGCAGGTTATCGACGTAACGCAGATGCCTAAAACCGGACGCGTGATCTTTGGCGCAACGGTAACCGTGCTGAATATCGAAACCGACGAAGAGGCGACTTATCGCATCGTCGGCGATGACGAGGCGGACTTTAAGCAAAATCTGATTTCTGTCAATTCGCCAATGGCGCGTGGCCTGGTGGGCAAAGAGGCGGATGAAGTCGCCATCATTAAAACCCCAGGCGGCGACGTTGAGTATGAGATCCTGAAGGTGGAATACCTTTAAAGTGTTGCTACGCTTTGAAAAGCGTTAAAGCACAATGTAAAGAAAGGAAAAAGGCCGCAATGCGGCCTTTTATCTGAGGTGGGAGCATGGCACTTTCTTTGCCCACTTAGCGTGGCAGAGAAATTTTGCTCTCCTTAGAGGGGCGATACAGCACCAGCGTTTTGCCGATCACCTGTACGTTGCTGGCACCGGTCTCACGCACGATAGCGTCAACGATCAGCTGTTTCGTTTCACGATCTTCCGAGGCGATTTTCACCTTGATCAGTTCGTGATGCGACAGAGCCTGCTCGATTTCGGCCAGCACGCCTTCAGTCAGGCCATTGCCACCCAGCATAACGACCGGCTTGAGCGGATGGGCGAGGCCCTTGAGGTGCTGTTTTTGTTTGGTACTTAGATTCATCGTAGTTTTTTACTTACTCAGGGATTGAAAACGGTTCATTCTACCGCCATCTCGGGTATATCACCAAATCGGCGCAACCCACTGCGTGCAGGTTTATCGCTACGATGACGATTTAACTGGAAATATTATGACGGGTAAAAAGCGTTCGGCCAGCTCGAGCCGCTGGCTTCAGGAACACTTTAGCGATAAATATGTACTTCAGGCGCAGAAAAAAGGGTTGCGTTCGCGTGCCTGGTTTAAACTTGATGAAATACAACAGGGTGACAAGCTTTTCAAACCCGGTATGACCGTGGTAGATCTGGGTGCTGCACCCGGTGGCTGGTCGCAGTATGTTGTACAGCAAATCGGGAACAAAGGGCGCATCATTGCCTGTGATATCCTGCCAATGGATCCGATAGTCGGTGTCGATTTCCTTCAGGGCGATTTTCGTGAAGAATCGGTGATCAATGCGCTGCTTGAGCGCGTTGGTGAAGAGAAAGTTCAGGTTGTCATGTCCGATATGGCGCCGAATATGAGTGGTACACCTGCCGTAGATATTCCCCGGTCGATGTATTTGGTCGAGCTGGCGCTGGAGATGTGTCGGGATATCCTGGCACCCGGCGGAAGTTTTGTAGTGAAAGTGTTTCAGGGAGATGGCTTCGATGAATACCTGCGGGAAATTCGCTCCCTGTTTACGAAAGTGAAAATTCGTAAGCCGGACGCTTCACGGTCACGTTCACGTGAAGTGTACATTGTGGCGACTGGGCGCAAACTATAACCAAATTGCTGGAGTTGTCCGCAGCTGAGCTGCGATTCCATGTATGCAGGATCTATAGTACCCTACGCTATCTGTTAACACCGTTGTAATATGAGGTTAATCCCTTGAGTGACATGGCGAAAAACCTGATTCTCTGGTTAGTCATCGCGGTCGTGCTGATGTCAGTATTCCAGAGCTTTGGGCCCAGCGAGTCGAATGGCCGTCGGGTTGATTATTCAACCTTCCTGTCGGAAGTGAACCAGGATCAGGTCCGCGAGGCACGTATTAACGGGCGTGAAATTAACGTTATTAAAAAAGACAGCAATAAATACACCACCTACATTCCTGTCAACGATCCTAAGTTGCTCGATAACCTCTTGACCAAAAACGTCAAAGTGGTTGGCGAACCGCCGGAAGAGCCGAGCCTGCTGGCTTCCATCTTCATTTCGTGGTTCCCGATGCTGCTGCTGATCGGTGTGTGGATCTTCTTTATGCGTCAGATGCAGGGCGGCGGCGGGAAGGGCGCGATGTCCTTCGGCAAAAGCAAAGCCCGCATGCTGACGGAAGACCAGATTAAAACCACTTTTGCTGACGTAGCCGGTTGTGACGAAGCGAAAGAAGAAGTGGGTGAGCTGGTTGAGTACCTGCGTGAGCCGAGCCGTTTCCAGAAGCTGGGCGGTAAAATTCCTAAAGGCGTGCTGATGGTGGGGCCACCGGGAACCGGTAAAACCCTGCTGGCAAAAGCGATTGCCGGTGAAGCGAAGGTGCCATTCTTTACCATCTCCGGTTCTGACTTTGTGGAAATGTTTGTCGGTGTCGGTGCATCCCGTGTGCGCGACATGTTCGAACAGGCCAAGAAAGCCGCGCCCTGCATCATCTTTATCGATGAGATCGACGCCGTCGGTCGTCAGCGTGGTGCCGGTTTAGGCGGGGGTCATGATGAACGTGAACAGACGCTGAACCAGATGCTGGTGGAGATGGATGGTTTCGAAGGTAACGAAGGTATCATCGTTATCGCCGCGACGAACCGTCCTGACGTACTGGACCCGGCGCTGCTGCGTCCAGGTCGTTTTGACCGCCAGGTTGTGGTGGGTCTGCCTGATGTCCGTGGTCGTGAGCAGATTCTGAAAGTGCATATGCGTCGTGTGCCGCTGGCAACCGACATCGATGCCGCCATCATTGCGCGTGGTACGCCTGGCTTCTCCGGTGCTGACCTTGCCAACCTGGTCAACGAAGCCGCACTGTTTGCAGCCCGTTCCAACAAGCGTGTGGTGTCGATGGTTGAGTTCGAAAAAGCCAAAGACAAGATCATGATGGGTGCGGAACGTCGCTCTATGGTCATGACCGAATCGCAGAAAGAGTCGACGGCTTATCACGAAGCGGGCCACGCGATCATCGGTCGCCTGGTGCCAGAGCACGATCCGGTGCACAAAGTGACGATTATCCCACGCGGCCGTGCGCTGGGTGTGACCTTCTTCCTGCCTGAGGGCGACGCGATCAGCGCCAGCCGTCAGAAACTAGAAAGCCAGATCTCGACCCTGTACGGCGGTCGTCTGGCAGAAGAGATCATCTACGGTGCAGAACATGTTTCTACCGGTGCGTCGAACGACATTAAAGTCGCGACCAACCTGGCACGCAACATGGTCACGCAGTGGGGCTTCTCGGACAAACTGGGTCCGCTGCTCTATGCAGAAGAAGAGGGTGAAGTGTTCCTTGGCCGTTCTGTTGCCAAAGCAAAACACATGTCTGATGAAACGGCCCGTATCATCGACCAGGAAGTGAAGCACCTGATCGACAGCAACTACCAGCGTGCCCGTCGCATCCTGGGTGAGAACATGGACATCCTTCACGCAATGAAAGACGCGCTGATGAAGTATGAAACCATCGACGCACCGCAGATCGACGACCTGATGGCGCGCCGTGAAGTGCGTCCGCCAGCGGGCTGGGAAGATCCCGGCAGCAACTCAGACAGCAACGGTACGCCGAAGGCGCCGCGTCCGGTCGATGAACCGCGTACGCCAAACCCAGGCAACACCATGTCAGAGCAGTACAATAAATAAGACGTTATCTCGTCAGACAAAACCCCGGCTGGTCCGGGGTTTTTTACATCCGGATAGTGACCCGTAAGGAGTTTCCGCCATGAAGTTGTTCGCCCGTGATTCCCATCTCGATTTATCTTTTCCTCATGTGATGGGCATTCTGAATGTCACGCCGGACTCTTTTTCTGACGGGGGTAAACATAACGCGCTGGTCGATGCACTGACCCATACCAATGAGATGGTCAATGCAGGAGCCACCATCATTGATGTTGGCGGAGAATCCACCCGTCCGGGCGCGGATGAGGTGAGTGTGGAAGAGGAGCTGGAGCGTGTCATTCCCGTCATCGATGCCATTGCCCAGCGGTTCGAAGTCTGGATTTCCGTGGACACCTCTAAAGCAGAGGTTATCCGCGAAGCCGCGCGAGTGGGTGCTCACATCATTAATGACGTGCGTTCGCTCTCTGAACCCGGCGCGCTGGAGGCGGCCGCGGCGACCGATCTGCCCGTCTGTCTGATGCATATGCAGGGCGAACCCCGCACCATGCAGCAGGCTCCCGCTTACGACAATATTTTAAGCGAAGTGGACACTTACTTCGCTCAGCAGATTGCGCGCTGTGAAGCGGCGGGTATCAAAAAAGAACGGCTGATACTCGACCCGGGCTTCGGTTTCGGTAAGAATCTCAGCCACAATTATGAACTGCTGGCCCATCTGGGCGATTTTCACCACTTCGGCCTGCCGCTGCTGGTGGGAATGTCCCGTAAATCAATGATTGGCCAGCTGTTAAATGTCGGCCCGTCACAGCGTTTAACCGGCAGCCTGAGTTGCGCGGTGATTGCAGCCATGCAGGGCGCGCAGATTATTCGCGTGCATGATGTGAAAGAGACGGCTGAAGCAATGCGCGTGGTCGAAGCGACCCGAAGAGCAAAAGGATAAACATGAGTAATCGCAAATATTTCGGTACAGATGGCATTCGCGGCAAAGTCGGTGAAGCCCCTATTACCCCCGATTTCGTCCTGAAGCTGGGCTGGGCCGCCGGGAAAGTGCTGGCGCGCCACGGTTCAAAGAAGATCATCATCGGAAAAGATACGCGTATCTCAGGCTACATGCTGGAATCAGCGCTGGAAGCGGGGCTCGCCGCGGCGGGCCTGACGGCGGCCTTTACCGGCCCGATGCCGACCCCGGCCATTGCCTACCTGACCCGCACCTTCCGCGCCGAGGCGGGCATTGTGATCTCTGCCTCGCATAACCCGTTTGATGACAACGGCATTAAGTTCTTCTCTTCCGAAGGGACAAAGCTGCCGGATGATGTCGAGGAAGCGATTGAGCTGGAGATGGAGAAGCCGATTACCTGCGTGGAGTCTGCGCAGTTAGGCCGTGCCAGCCGCATCGTCGATGCCGCGGGACGTTACATCGAATTCTGTAAGGGCACTTTCCCCAGCGAACTCAATCTGAATGGCCTGAAAATTGTGGTCGACTGTGCCAACGGGGCCACCTACCACATCGCGCCGAATGTGCTGCGTGAGCTGGGGGCGACCGTGATTGCCATCGGTGTTCAGCCGGACGGCATGAACATCAACAAAGAGTGTGGGGCGACCGACCTCAAACTGCTGCAGCAGCGTGTTCTGGCAGAGAAGGCGGATATCGGCCTGGCCTATGATGGCGACGGCGATCGCATCATGATGATTGACCATCTGGGTGGCAAAGTGGACGGTGATCAGATCCTCTATATCATCGCGCGTGAAGCCCTGCGTCAGGGTCAGTTGCGCGGTGGCGTGGTCGGCACCCTGATGAGTAATATGGGCCTGGAGCTGGCACTGAAGCAGCTCGGCATCCCGTTTACCCGCGCCAAAGTGGGCGACCGCTATGTGCTGGAGAAGATGCAGGAGAAGGGCTGGCGTCTCGGCGCGGAGAACTCCGGTCACGTTATCCTGCTGGATAAAACCACCACCGGCGACGGTATCGTTGCAAGTTTGCAAGTACTTACTGCGATGGTGCGTAACCACATGAGCCTGCACGACCTCTGCAGCGGCATGAAGATGCTGCCACAGGTGCTGGTTAACGTCCGCTTTGCCGGTGAGCACGATCCGCTGCAAAGCGAGGCGGTCAAAGCCGCAACGGCAGAGGCGGAAAAAGCCCTGGCGGGGCGCGGACGCGTGTTACTGCGTAAGTCAGGCACTGAGCCGTTGATTCGGGTGATGGTTGAGGGCGAGGATGAGGCGAAGGTAACAGAGCTGGCTAATCTGATCGCCGACCAGGTCAAGGCGGTTTAAAACGCCTGCAGGCAGTTCGCAGCAGGCTGAACTGCCTGTAAAATCACCGGGATGGCGCTTTTTTCTGCAATCAGTTTAGGTGGTGAAAATTGCACTTGCAGAGCTATGCGCCTTTGGTTAGTATTCACACCCGCTTCTGATGGGTGATGACGAGACTCCCCATCAATACTGGCTGAAGCTTTAACTGTACGATTATCGTGCAAGGAACAGGTTGAATATGTACGAAGCTCTTTTAGTTGTTTTCCTTATTGTAGCGATCGCCCTCGTAGGCATGATCATGCTGCAGCAAGGCAAAGGCGCTGATATGGGAGCCTCATTCGGTGCAGGCGCATCCGGTACGGTGTTTGGTTCTTCGGGTTCAGGTAACTTCCTGACGCGCACAACTGGCATCTTAGCGGCTCTGTTCTTCATCATCAGCCTGGTTCTGGGTAATCTGAACAGCAATAAAGCCTCGAAAGGAAGCGAGTGGGAAAATCTTTCTGCGCCGGCGCAGTCTTCTCAACAGACTGAAAAGCCAGCTCAACCGGTTACACCGGGCAGCGATATTCCTAAGTAAGGTCGTCAACACAACGCATCGTTGTGGTCAGTGTAGTGCCGTGGTGGTGGAATTGGTAGACACGCTACCTTGAGGTGGTAGTGCCCGATTGGGCTTACGGGTTCAAGTCCCGTCCTCGGTACCAAATCGTAGTATCACTTGCATTTTATGCAGGTCTGGCGTAATATTCGCCACGTTTTCGGACGCGGGGTGGAGCAGCCTGGTAGCTCGTCGGGCTCATAACCCGAAGGTCGTCGGTTCAAATCCGGCCCCCGCAACCACTTTCCCTTTGAGTTATTTTTCAAATATACTGTGTGCATCGACGGACGCATTCACGGCTGATTTTTGAAAGAAAATTCTTTGGATGGAGTCCGGGCCGCATTGCGGCAGACAGGGTCCAGTGACTAAAAGCCCCGAATATTCGGGGTTTTTTGTTATTAGCGAATCGTAATACTGGGCTATAGGCCCTTTTTTTATGTCTTGGGGGTGGGCTTGTCCACATTAGAGCAAAAATTGACAGAGTTGGTATCGGCTCCGGTAGAAGCGCTGGGTTACGAACTGGTTGGTATTGAATTCGTTCGTAGTCGCACATCTATTCTGCGCATCTATATTGATAGTGAAGATGGCATCAATGTCGATGATTGCGCCGATGTCAGCCACCAGGTAAGCGCCGTAATGGATGTAGAAGATCCCATTACCGTGCCTTACAACCTTGAAGTCTCTTCACCGGGACTCGATCGTCCTCTGTTTACCGCAGAACACTACACCCGCTTTATGGGTGAGGAAGTGACTCTGGTGCTGCGTATGGCCGTTCAGAACCGCCGTAAATGGCAGGGAATCATCAAGTCAGTTGATGGCGAGATGATCACGGTGCATGTTGAGGGTAACGATGTAGTGTTCGCGCTGAGTAATATTCAGAAAGCGAACCTGGTCCCCCACTTTTAAAAGTCCGGATTGAGGCTAACCAGGATGAACAAAGAGATCTTAGCTGTTGTAGAAGCCGTTTCTAACGAAAAAGCCCTGCCGCGTGAGAAAATCTTCGAAGCGCTGGAGAGCGCGCTGGCGACTGCGACCAAGAAAAAGTACGAGCAGGAAATTGAGGTACGCGTCAGCATTGATCGCCGCAGTGGCGACTTCGATACTTTCCGCCGCTGGGAAATCGTAGAAGAGGTGACTCAGCCGACGCGCGAGATCACGCTGGATGCGGCCCGCTTCGAAGATGAAGCATTCAATCTGGGCGATTATGTCGAAGATCAGATTGAATCGGTCACCTTTGACCGTATCACCACCCAGACCGCTAAGCAGGTCATCGTGCAGAAAGTGCGCGAAGCTGAGCGCGCCATGGTGGTTGATCAGTTCCGTGAGCAGGAAGGCGAAATTATCACGGGCGTGGTGAAGAAAGTTAACCGCGACAATATCTCCCTCGACTTAGGCAACAATGCTGAAGCGGTCATTCTGCGCGAAGACATGCTGCCGCGTGAAAACTTCCGTCCAGGCGACCGTATCCGTGGCGTGCTCTACTCCGTTCGCCCGGAAGCGCGTGGCGCGCAGCTGTTCGTAACGCGTTCCAAACCGGAAATGCTGATCGAACTGTTCCGCATTGAGGTGCCAGAAATTGGCGAAGAACTGATTGAAATTAAAGCCGCTGCCCGCGATCCGGGTTCGCGTGCGAAAATTGCAGTCAAAACCAACGACAAACGTATCGATCCGGTGGGTGCCTGTGTGGGCATGCGCGGCGCGCGTGTTCAGGCTGTTTCCAGCGAACTGGGCGGCGAGCGTATCGATATCGTGCTCTGGGACGATAACCCGGCGCAGTTTGTTATCAACGCCATGGCCCCGGCCGATGTGGCGTCAATCGTGGTTGATGAAGATAACCACACCATGGATATCGCCGTCGAAGCTGGCAATCTGGCTCAGGCGATCGGCCGTAACGGCCAAAACGTGCGTCTGGCATCACAGCTGAGTGGCTGGGAGCTGAACGTGATGACCGTCGATGATCTGCAGGCTAAGCATCAGGCTGAAGCACATGCAGCGATCGATATGTTCACGAAACATCTCGACATCGACGAAGAGTTCGCCACCGTACTGGTGGAAGAGGGCTTCTCCTCGCTGGAAGAGCTGGCCTATGTGCCTATCAACGAGCTGCTGGAAGTCGACGGCCTCGACGAAGAGACCATTGAAGCCCTGCGTGAACGAGCAAAAAATGCGTTAACCACCCTGGCACTGGCGAAAGAAGAGAGCCTTGGTAATCAGGATCCTGCTGAGGACCTGCTGAACCTTGAAGGTCTCGATCGTGCGCTGGCGTTCCGCCTGGCGTCGAAAGGCGTTTGCACGCTGGAAGATCTCGCTGAGCAAGGTGTTGACGATCTGACGGATATTGAAGGCCTGTCTGATGAACAAGCCGGCGCGCTGATTATGGCCGCACGTAATATCTGCTGGTTCGGCGATGACGCGTAATAACAGGAAGGAACAGCATGACAGATGTAACCGTAAAATCGCTGGCCGCAGAAATTCAGACTCCGGTCGATCGCCTGGTACAGCAATTTGCTGATGCGGGGATCCCTAAGTCTGAAAATGACGCCGTGACCCAGCAAGAGAAAGAAACCTTACTATCTCATCTGAACCGTGAACACGGTCAGGTCGGTTCAGCTAAGCTGACGCTGCAGCGTAAAACGCGCAGCACCTTGAATATTCCAGGCACCGGGGGTAAAAGTAAATCGGTGCAAATTGAAGTCCGCAAAAAGCGTACCTATGTGAAGGGTGATGCAGAGGCTGAGCAAGCTCAGGCAGAAGCTGAAGCCGAGGCGCAGCGTGAAGCGGAAGAGCAGGCGCAACGCGAGGCTGAAGAGAAAGCCCGTCGCGAAGCTGAACAGAAAGCGCAACGTGAAGCCGAAGATAAAGCCAGGCGCGAAGCCGCTGAGAAGGCCAAACGTGCAGCAGCGGAAAATGACAAAGTGACAAATCAACCTACCGACGAAGTGACCAGGGCTGCGCAGTCTGACAAAGCCCGTCGCGAAGCTGAAGCAGCTGAACTGAAGCGTAAAGCTGAAGAAGAAGCTCGCCGTAAGCTCGAAGAGGCGGCCCGCCTCGTAGCCGAAGAAGCCCGCCGTCTGGCTGAAGAGAAATCAGCCGAGTGGGAAAAGCCGGAAGAAGAGGATAAAGGCGACTATCACGTCACCACTTCAACCCATGCCCGTCAGGCGGAAGATGAAAACGACCGTCAGGTAGAAGCTGGCCGTGCGCGTGCGCGTACCACGGCGAAAGCAACGCGTCCGGCGAAAAAAGGCAACAAACATTCCGAAGCGAAAACTGACCGCGAAGAAGCGCGTGCACAGGTTCGTGGCGGTAAAGGTGGCAAACATCGTAAACCAAGCGCACTGCAGCAGGGCTTCAACAAACCCGCTCAGGCCGTGAACCGCGATGTTGTGATTGGCGAAACCATCACCGTAGCCGAACTGGCGAACAAAATGGCGGTGAAAGGTTCTCTGGTCATTAAAGCGATGATGAAAATGGGCGCGATGGCGACCATTAATCAGGTCATCGACCAGGAAACCGCACAGCTCGTCGCAGAAGAGATGGGCCACAAAGTGACCCTGCGTCGTGAAAACGAGCTGGAAGAGGCGGTAATGGACGATCGTGACACCGATGCCGCGCAGGAAGCTCGCGCGCCGGTGGTTACCATCATGGGTCACGTTGACCACGGTAAAACCTCACTGCTGGACTATATCCGCTCGACCAAAATCGCCTCTGGCGAAGCGGGCGGCATTACTCAGCACATCGGTGCTTACCACGTTGAAACCGACAACGGTATGATCACCTTCCTGGACACCCCGGGCCACGCCGCGTTTACCGCGATGCGTGCACGTGGTGCGCAGGCGACCGATATCGTTATCCTGGTCGTTGCCGCAGACGATGGCGTGATGCCTCAGACCATCGAAGCTATCCAGCACGCCAAAGCGGCCAAAGTGCCGGTTGTGGTTGCGGTGAACAAGTGCGATAAGCCAGAAGCGGATCCGGATCGCGTTAAAAACGAACTGACCCAGTACGGAATCATTCCGGAAGAGTGGGGCGGCGAAAACATGTTCGTTAATGTCTCTGCGAAAGCGGGTACCGGCATTGATGACCTGCTTAACGCTATCCTGCTGCAGGCGGAAGTCCTGGAGCTGACGGCTATCCGTGCCGGTATGGCGAGCGGCGTGGTTATCGAATCGTTCCTCGACAAAGGTCGTGGTCCGGTTGCAACCGTGCTGGTTCGTGAAGGTACGCTGAACAAAGGCGACATCGTCCTGTGTGGCTTCGAATATGGCCGTGTTCGTGCAATGCGCGATGAACTGGGTCGCGAAGTCATGGAAGCGGGTCCGTCTATCCCGGTTGAGATTCTGGGCCTCTCCGGCGTGCCGGCTGCGGGTGATGAAGCGACCGTGGTACGTGACGAGAAGAAAGCACGCGAAGTGGCGCTCTATCGTCAGGGCAAATTCCGCGAAGTTAAACTGGCTCGCCAGCAGAAATCTAAGCTTGAGAACATGTTTGCCAACATGACCGAAGGCGAAGTGTCTGAACTGAACATCGTTCTGAAAGCGGACGTTCAGGGTTCTGTGGAAGCGATCTCCGACTCCCTGCAGAAACTCTCTACCGACGAAGTGAAGGTGAAGATTGTCGGTTCAGGCGTGGGCGGGATCACCGAGACCGATGCGACCCTGGCGGCTGCTTCTAACGCCATCATCCTGGGCTTCAACGTGCGTGCCGATGCCTCTGCGCGTCGCGTCATTGACGCAGAAAGCCTGGATCTGCGCTACTACTCCGTCATCTATAACCTGATTGACGAAGTAAAAGCGGCGATGAGCGGTATGCTGGCACCAGAGTACAAACAGCAGATCATCGGTCTGGCTGCGGTCCGCGACGTGTTCAAATCACCGAAGTTTGGCGCGATTGCCGGTTGTATGGTGACGGAAGGTAACATCAAGCGTCACAACCCAATCCGTGTCCTGCGTGATAACGTGGTGATTTACGAAGGCGAGCTGGAATCCCTGCGTCGCTTTAAAGATGACGTTAACGAAGTGCGTAACGGCATGGAGTGCGGTATCGGCGTGAAGAACTACAACGACGTTCGCGTTGGCGATATGATCGAAGTGTTTGAAATCATCGAAATTAAACGCACCATCGAGTAATCGACTGCTGATGTGTTGCAATTTGGGAGGCCTCTGGCCTCCCGAATTATTTGGGAGAAATAATGATGGCGAAAGAATTTGGTCGCCCGCAGCGCGTATCACAAGAGCTGCAAAAAGAGATTGCGATGATCCTGCAGCGTGAGATCAAAGATCCGCGTCTGGGCATGATGGTCACCGTATCAGGCGTTGAAGTGTCACGCGATCTCGCCTACGCAAAAGTGTTCGTCACTTTCCTGAATGACCAGGATGAGGACGCGGTAAAACAGGGTCTGAAAGCGCTGAAAGAAGCGTCAGGCTACATCCGCATTCTGCTGGGTAAAGCGATGCGTCTGCGTATCGTGCCGGAGCTGACGTTCTTCTACGACAACTCCCTGGTTGAAGGGATGCGCATGTCCAATCTCGTCACAAGCGTCGTGAAAAACGATGCCGAGCGCCGTGGCTCTGACGCCACCGGCGATGACGAGGAGGCGTAATGAGTCGTCCGCGTCGTCGCGGCCGCGACGTCCATGGCGTGTTGCTGCTGGATAAGCCGCAAGGCGTCTCGTCGAACGATGTCCTGCAGAAGGTGAAGCGTATCTTTAACGCTAACCGCGCAGGCCATACCGGCGCGCTTGACCCGCTGGCAACCGGCATGCTGCCGATCTGCCTGGGTGAAGCGACCAAGTTTTCACAGTATCTGCTGGATTCCGACAAGCGCTACCGCGTGATTGCGCGGCTGGGTGAGCGGACCGACACGTCAGATGCCGATGGCAACCTCGTTCAGACACGTCCGGTCACCTTCAGTCAGGCCGACCTCGACAGCGCGCTGGAGAGCTTCCGCGGTGAGACTCTGCAGGTGCCCTCAATGTTTTCGGCGCTGAAGCATCAGGGACGTCCCCTGTATGAATATGCGCGTCAGGGCATTGAGATTGCGCGTGAACCGCGTCCAATCACGGTCTACGAACTGCAGTTTATTCGCTGGCAGGATAACGAGCTGGAGCTGGAAATTCACTGCTCGAAAGGCACCTATATCCGCAGCATCATTGACGATCTCGGTGAGAAGCTGGGATGCGGAGCGCATGTCATCATGCTGCGTCGCGTTCAGGTTGCCCGTTATCCGTATGAAAGGATGGTGACGCTGGAACAGCTCAACAGCCTGCTGGCGGAAGCGACAGAAGCCGGCATTCCTCTGGAAACGCAGCTCGATCCGCTGCTGTTGCCAATGGACAGTCCTGCGTCCGATTTCCCGGAAGTGAACATCCCGCCTGCCGTGGCTGCATTTTTCCGCCAGGGTCAGCCGGTTCAGGCCAGTCAGGCGCCCGCGCAGGGGCTGGTCAGGGTGTCCGAAGGTGAGGCGCGTAAGTTCATCGGGATGGCTGAAATTGCCGACGATGGCCGTCTGGCACCCCGTCGCTTAGTCGTGGAGTATCAGGATTAAGTCGTGCCTTCACTTTTCGCTGATGGGGCATTTGCGTTGCTATCGGGCGCAGAGTAGAATAGCGCGGCTTTAAAAGCGGGATGCTGAATTAGAGATCGGCACCCATACATTCATTTTATACCGGAGTTTATTATGTCTCTAAGCGTAGAAGCTAAAGCAGAGATCGTTGCTAAATATGGCCGTGGTGCTAACGACAGCGGTTCAACTGAAGTTCAGGTTGCCCTGCTGACCGCGCAGATCACCCATCTGCAGGGTCACTTCTCTGAGCACAAAAAAGACCACCACAGCCGTCGCGGTCTGCTGCGCATGGTATCTCAGCGTCGTAAGCTGCTGGACTACCTGAAGCGTAAAGACGTTGCGCGCTACAGCAGCCTGATCGAAAGCCTCGGTCTGCGTCGCTAAGTCTGAAAAATCGGGTCGTCAGGGCGTCATGCAGCGATTAACGCGGCGTGCAGCAGACGATCAGATTTGTGCGAGTTTCATGAAAAGGGGGCCTTTATGGCCCCTTTTTTTGAGCAATCGGCAGCAATCCGGGCCAAACTGATGTATTGTTGCTTAGTGTGATCTTTAGTTTGCAGAATTTCGCGCGGCTAATGAGAGGCTTTACCGCAGGGGCGGTCGAGGGTTGTCATTAGTCGCGAGGATGCAGCTGGAGATTGGTAATCAATGGCGGGCTACAGATAGCCTTGCCCCGAAGTTAAGGACTTTGATTTTGCTGAATCCGATCGTACGCAAATTCCAATATGGTCAACATACCGTCACGCTGGAAACCGGCATGATGGCGCGCCAGGCAACTGCTGCTGTTATGGTGAGCATGGACGATACCGCGGTGTTCGTCACTGTCGTCGGCCAGAAAAAAACTAAACCCGGTCAGGACTTCTTCCCACTGACCGTGAACTATCAGGAGCGTACCTACGCTGCTGGTCGTATCCCAGGCAGCTTCTTCCGTCGTGAAGGCCGCCCAAGCGAAGGCGAAACGCTGATTGCGCGTCTGATTGACCGCCCGATTCGTCCGCTGTTCCCGGAAGGTTTCGTTAACGAAGTTCAGGTCATTGCGACCGTGGTTTCTGTAAACCCACAGGTTCATCCTGATATCGTTGCTATGATCGGTGCTTCTGCCGCGCTGTCACTCTCGGGTCTGCCGTTCAATGGCCCAATCGGTTCTGCGCGTGTTGGTTACATCAACGATCAATACGTTCTGAACCCGACAGCGGATGAGCTGAAACAGTCTCGTCTGGACCTGGTGGTTGCCGGTACGCAGAATGCCGTTCTGATGGTGGAATCTGAAGCTGAGATCCTGTCAGAAGAGCAGATGCTGGGCGCCGTGGTCTTTGGCCACGATCAGCAGCAGGTGGTTATTGAAAACATCAACGCGCTGGTTGCTGAAGCGGGCAAACCACGCTGGGACTGGCAGCCAGAAGCCGCCAACACCCCACTGATTTCACGCGTTGCTGCACTGGCAGAAGCGCGCATCAGCGATGCTTACCGCATCACCGACAAGCAGGAGCGTTACACGCAGGTTGGCGTCATCAAAGACGAAACCATTGCTGCGCTGCTGGCTGAAGATGAGACGCTGGATAGCGCTGAAATCAGCGACATCGTCCATAGCCTGGAAAAGAACGTTGTTCGTACCCGTATCCTGAACGGCGAGCCGCGTATCGATGGCCGCGAAAAGGATATGATCCGTGGTCTGGACGTGCGTACTGGCGTGCTGCCACGTACTCACGGTTCATCCCTGTTCACCCGTGGTGAGACGCAGGCGCTGGTAACAGCAACGCTGGGTACCACCCGCGATGCGCAGAACCTGGATGAGCTGATGGGCGAGCGCACTGACAGCTTCCTGTTCCACTACAACTTCCCTCCGTACTCTGTCGGTGAAACCGGCATGGTCGGTTCGCCGAAGCGTCGTGAAATTGGTCACGGTCGTCTGGCGAAACGCGGTGTGTTAGCGGTTATGCCAAAGGCGGAAGATTTCCCTTACACCGTGCGTGTGGTGTCTGAAATCACCGAATCTAACGGCTCCTCTTCAATGGCCTCTGTCTGCGGTGCCTCACTGGCGCTGATGGACGCGGGTGTGCCAATCAAAGCCGCTGTTGCAGGTATTGCAATGGGTCTGGTGAAAGAAGATGAGAAGTTTGTTGTTCTGTCTGACATCCTGGGCGACGAAGATCACCTGGGCGACATGGACTTCAAAGTAGCCGGTAGCCGTGAAGGTATCACCGCGCTGCAGATGGACATCAAAATCGAAGGCATCACGCGTGAAATCATGCAGGAAGCGCTGAACCAGGCTAAGGGTGCGCGTCTGCACATCCTGGGCGTTATGGAACAGGCTATCAGCACGCCACGTACTGAGATTTCTGAATTCGCACCGCGCATTTACACCATCAAGATCAGCTCTGACAAGATCAAAGATGTGATTGGTAAAGGCGGCTCAGTGATCCGTGCACTGACCGAAGAAACCGGCACAACGATCGAAATCGAAGATGACGGCACCGTGAAAATCGCTGCGACCGATGGTCTGAAAGCGAAAGAAGCGATCCGTCGTATCGAAGAGATTACCGCAGAGATCGAAGTGGGCCGCATTTACAGTGGTAAAGTGACCCGTATCGTTGACTTCGGTGCCTTCGTCGCCATCGGCGGTGGTAAAGAAGGTCTGGTTCACATTTCACAAATCGCCGATAAGCGCGTTGAGAAAGTGACTGACTATCTGCAGATGGGTCAGGAAGTGCCGGTTAAGGTGATGGAAGTCGATCGCCAGGGCCGCGTACGTCTGAGCATCAAAGAAGCGACAGAATCTAAGCCGCAGGCTGAAGAAGCTGCAGCGGTGACCACACCTGCCGCTGAATAAGTCGTTGCTGATTTGCCCCTCTTTGCCTGGCAGAGAGGGGCGTTTGTGTCATCGCGAGGGCGGGAATCCTTGTGCACAGCAGGCGGATGACAGGATGGTTATCCCAATGTTTGTATTCGGGAGTGGGAAATGAAGCCTTTTCTGCGCTGGTGTTTTGTTGCGACAGCTTTAACGCTGGCAGGATGCAGCAACTCCAATTGGCGTAAGAACGAAGTTCTTGCAGTGCCGTTACAGCCCACACTGCAGCAGGAAGTGATACTGGCGCGCATGGAACAAATACTTGCCAGTCGCGCTCTCACCGATGATGAACGCGCACAGCTGTTATATGAGCGCGGAGTGTTGTATGATAGTTTAGGTCTGCGGGCATTAGCGCGGAACGATTTTTCGCAAGCGCTGTCTATAAGACCAGATATGCCCGAAGTGTTTAACTACTTAGGCATATATTTAACGCAGGCGGGCAACTTTGATGCCGCCTATGAAGCGTTCGATTCTGTACTTGAGCTTGATCCAACTTACAACTATGCGCATTTAAACCGTGGTATCGCCCTCTATTACGGCGGTCGATACAAGTTAGCGCAAGATGATCTGCTGGCGTTTTATCAAGACGATCCTAACGATCCTTTCCGCAGTCTGTGGCTCTATCTGGCTGAACGTGAGATGGATGCCGACAAGGCAAAAGTCGCGCTTCAACAGCGTCATGACAAAGCGGTCAGAGACCAATGGGGATGGAATATTGTCGAGTTCTACCTTGGAGATATCAACGAGAAAACGTTGATGGAAAGTCTCAAGGCGGACGCAACGGATAACACCTCGCTCGCTGAACATCTCAGTGAAACCAACTTCTATTTAGGTAAGTACTACCTAAGTCTGGGGGAGAAGGACGACGCGAAAGCGTTGTTCAAACTGGCGGTGGCCAACAACGTCAATAACTTTGTTGAACACCGATACGCATTGTTGGAACTGGCGCAACTCGGCCAGACACAAGACGATTTATCAGAATCTGACCAGCAATAGCTGACGAACTAAATTTGCCCGTAACACCTGTAAAGTCATCATCTTCAGGGATGAGGGCTTTTCTGTTCGTCAAAACTTCTAATTTGAGCCGGTTCACACTTTTTGATGAAAATGACTGAAAGTTTTCACGACGAGTTATGTAGACTGGCCGCCGCAATCTAAGAGGCACGTGTACTACATGACTGATATTCAAACCACTTTTGCTGACCTTGGCCTGAACGCCGACATCCTTGAATCACTGAATGGCATGGGCTACGTAAAGCCTTCCCCAATCCAGGCTGAGTGTATTCCTCACCTGCTGGCGGGCCGTGACGTGTTAGGTATGGCGCAGACCGGGAGTGGTAAAACTGCGGCGTTCTCTCTGCCGCTGTTAAACAACATTGACCCTTCTGTAAAAGCACCTCAGATCCTGGTGCTGGCACCGACCCGCGAACTGGCGGTTCAGGTTGCTGAAGCTGTCACCGAATTCTCTAAACACATGCGTGGCCTGAACGTGGTTGCCCTGTACGGCGGCCAGCGTTATGACGTGCAGCTGCGTGCACTGCGTCAGGGACCACAGGTTGTTGTGGGTACGCCTGGCCGTCTGCTGGACCACCTGAAACGCGGCACGTTAGACCTTTCTAACCTGCGCGGCCTGGTGCTGGACGAAGCGGACGAAATGCTGCGTATGGGCTTCATCGAAGACGTTGAAACCATCATGGCGCAGATCCCGGAAGGTCATCAGACCGCTCTGTTCTCTGCCACCATGCCAGAAGCGATTCGTCGTATCACGAAACGCTTCATGAAAGATCCACAGGAAGTGCGTATTCAGTCAAGCCTGACCACGCGTCCTGACATCAGCCAGAGCTACTGGACCGCTTACGGTCGTAAAACTGACGCACTGGTTCGCTTCCTGGAAGCGGAAGATTTTGATGCGGCGATTATCTTCGTACGTACCAAAAACGCGACCCTGGAAGTTGCAGAAGCGCTGGAGCGCAGTGGCTACAACAGCGCCGCGCTGAACGGTGACATGAACCAGGCACTGCGTGAGCAGACGCTGGAGCGCCTGAAAGATGGTCGTCTCGACATCCTGATTGCGACTGACGTTGCGGCCCGTGGCCTGGACGTTGAGCGCATCAGCCTGGTTGTTAACTACGACATCCCGATGGATGCAGAATCTTACGTTCACCGTATCGGCCGTACCGGTCGTGCCGGTCGTGCTGGCCGCGCGCTGCTGTTCGTTGAGAACCGCGAGCGTCGTCTGCTGCGCAACATCGAACGTACAATGAAGCTGACTATTCCGGAAGTTGAACTGCCTAACGCAGAGCTGCTGGGTCAGCGTCGTCTGGCGAAGTTTGCCGCGAAAGTTCAGCAGCAGCTGGAAAGCAGCGATCTGGATCAGTACCGTGCTCTGCTGACTAAAATGCAGCCAGAAGACGAACTGGATCTGGAAACGCTGGCCGCGGCACTGCTGAAGATGGCACAGGGCGAACGTCCTCTGATTCTGCCACCGGAAGCGCCACGTCCGCCACGTCGTGAATACCGCGATCGTGACGATCGTGATGGCCGTCGTGACAGCCGCGAAGCGCGTGGTCCACGTGACAGCCGCGATGGCGACCGTCCACGTCGCGAACGTCGTGACGTTGGCGAGATGCAGCTCTACCGCATCGAAGTGGGTCGCGATGATGGTGTTGAAGTTCGTCATATCGTTGGCGCGATCGCTAACGAAGGCGACATCAGCAGCCGTTACATCGGTAACATCAAGCTGTTCGGTAACCACTCGACTATCGAGCTGCCGAAAGGCATGCCAGGCGATGTGCTGCAGCACTTCACCCGTACACGTATTCTGAACAAGCCGATGAATATGCAGTTACTGGGTGATGCTCAGCCAAACGAAGGTCGTGGTGACCGTCGTCCGGCCGCTGGCGATCGTCGTAATGGCCCAGGCGCTGGCAACCGTGAAGGTGGTCGTCGTTTCTCTTCTGAGCGCCGTGACGGTGGTCGTGAAGGCGGTCGCAGCTTTAACCGCGAAGGCGGCCGTGGTCCACGTCGTGAAGATGGCGCAGCCGCACCACGTCGTCGTGACGCATAACGACTTCATGTCGTAACAAAAAGGGAAGCCACTGGCTTCCCTTTTTTTATGCCGATCAGGCTCCGCCGCTGATGATGACGCGCTCGCCGCTGACCCAGGCGGACTCCTCCGAGGCCAGAAACAGCGCCACCTGTGCCACATCTTCCGGCAGACCAAAGCGCCCCAGCGGCGTGGCGGCCAGCAGTTGCGCTTTAAGCTGCGGGCTCATCCTCTTCGCCGCCAGCAATCCCTCTGTCAGAATCATTCCCGGTGCCAGGGCGTTAACCCGAATGTTTCTGGCACCCAGTTCGCGCGCCAGCCCCTGTGTCAGGGTATCCACCGCGCCCTTGGTCGCCGCCCAGAGCACGGAACCCGGCGTGCTGTTCTGGCTGCTCAGGGCGCTGAGGTTGATAAGGGTGCCGCCGTGGGCAGGAAAGTGATGAATCGCCTGCTGACAGACTAGCAGCGTGCCAAGCAGGTTAACGTTGATCTGCTGCTGCATCTCCTCCTGGGTCAGCGCCTCAAAAGCGCCGTGATGAAAGCGGCCCGCGTTATTCACCACAATATCTGGCGCGCCGAAACAGGCGACGGTGGTTGCAAACAGCCGTTCCACGTCCTGCTGCACAGAGATATCCGCCTGCACCGCCACCGCGTCACTGCCCAGGGCAAGAATGTCGCTGACCACGTCAGCCGCACCCACCTCGTCCTGTTGATAATTGACGATTACCCGTGCGCCCGCCGTCGCAAAGGCGATGGCGATAGCAGCACCAATGCCTTTTGATGCTCCCGTTACCAGCGCGATTTTATTCTGTAGTGCCTTCATTATCCTGATCTCCGCCGTAATGATTGCGTTGACAGACTATGCGCGCCGGTGACCCATCCGGGTAGCGCAATCCTGCAAGCTTTTTGCCCGATCCTGCAAAAGTGTCGCTGCGACACAGGCATGGCGCACCGGCTCAGGTAATATCGGCTGAGATAATGAAGGGAGATGACCCGGTGACAGAGAATGATACGTGGCAGGCGCTGGCCCGGTTGATTGCGCGGCATGCGCCGGAGGATGGACGGCACGCGAGTGCCATTGACTACCTGTTCTTTGGGCGCAGCTCTGCACCGACAAAGCCCGCGCACTTTGCCCAATGGGCCAGTTTCGCGCTGGTCGCACAGGGCGGCAAGGCGCTGCACATCGGTGATGAGGTGCTGCATTATGGCCCGGGCGATCTGCTGCTGGTGACGCTGGACATGCCGGTGCGCGCCTGCGTCACGGTCGCCACGCCGGAAAAACCTAACCTGGGGATTGGCATCGCCATCAATGAATCCCGGCTGATGCGCTACCTCGACCAGTTTCCTCCGACGCTGTCACCCGCTACGGCCCGCAACGAACGCGGCATTACCGTGCACAAGATGTCGCCGTGGCTGGTGGAAGCGGTAACGCGGCTGGTGCGGCTGCTTGACCATCCTGAGGATATCCCGGCGCTCGCCCCGCTGATCGAGCAGGAGATTTTCTACCGGCTGCTGACCGGACCGGAAGGATCGCGCATTCTGAATATGGCGCTGGCTGAGCGGCCGGGTAACCGGGTGGCGCAGGCGGCCCGCTGGCTGCGGGAGAATTTTCATCAGCCGCTGAAGATTGACCAGCTCGCCAGCAGTGTCGGCATGAGCATCTCTTCGCTGCATCATCACTTCAAAGCGGTCACGGCAATGACGCCGATGCAGTATCAGAAACAGCTGCGGCTGAATGAGGCGCGACGGCTGATGATGGTGGAAAAGCTGGATGCCGGGACGGCAGGCTATCGGGTAGGTTATCAGAGTGCGTCACAGTTCAGCCGGGAGTATCGCCGCCTTTACGGGCAATCCCCGGCCAGGGACAGTCGTCAGCTGGCGGTGAGCGCAGAGACTGTGCCCCCACCGCAGAACTGACTACAGGCTGCTGGCCGCTTCCATCGCAATGGCGAAGGAGCGCAGGCGCGCCGCGGAGTCAAAAATCTGGCCGTTGACCATGATCTCATCCGCCTGGGTTTCACGCATCAGTGACGCCAGCCCGTGGCGCACCTTATCCCCATCGCCGACCAGCGACATGCTGAGCGCCTGCTGAACCCCATACTGCTCTGACGGTGACCAGAGGTTATCCATGTTCTCAACCGGTGCCGGTAACGGGCCCGGTTTGCCGCGGCGCAGGTTGATAAACTGCTGCTGCTGCGAGGTAAACAGGAAGCGTGCCTCACGCTCGCTGTCAGCGGCGACCACGTTGATGCAGACCATGGCATACGGCTTGTCGAGTCGCGCCGAGGGCTGGAAGTTTTCGCGGTAGACGTGCAGCGCCTGGAACAGCTGATCCGGCGCAAAATGTGAGGCGAAGGCAAACGGCAGACCCATCCGGGCTGACAGTTGCGCACTGTAGAGGCTGGAGCCGAGCAGCCAGACCGGGATCTTCAGGCCGAGGCCCGGCACCGGTTGCACCGGCGGCTGTGCATCCGCTTCCGCATCAAACCAGTTAATCAGTTCAGCCACATCTTCAGGAAAGGTGTCGGCGTGCATGCTGGCCTGATGACGACGCAGCGCCATCATCGTACGCTGGTCAGAGCCGGGTGCACGACCCAGGCCGAGATCGATACGGCCGGGATAGAGAGAAGCCAGTGTGCCAAACTGCTCGGCAATCACCAGCGGCGCATGGTTAGGCAGCATGATGCCGCCCGATCCCAGCTGCAGCGTCTCGGTATTGGCCGCCAGATAGCCGATCAGCACCGACGTCGCAGCACTGGCAATCCCCGTCATGTTGTGATGTTCAGCCAGCCAGTAGCGTTGGTAGCCCAGTTTTTCAGCCTGACGCGCCAGCGCCAGCGAATTGTGGAACGCATCCCGCGCGGTCGCACCCTGAGGGATCGGCGCGAGATCCAGCACGGACAGGCGAAGAGGTTTTTTATCAGACATGACTACTCCCGTTGTATGGCGCAGGCATTAAAGTCTGCATCATTTAGTATTACGCATCATTCCTTATATTAAAACTGCTAACCTCAGCAGGAATATAGCCGGTATGTGCTTTTACTCAGGATGCCAGCGTCATACCCGCCAGTTTGCGCCAGTAACCATTGCAATCGCAGCCTTTCGCGACCATTAACGGAGCCTGACCATTCTCGTTGGCCCGGAAACGATCTATCTCTGCCAGCGTGGTGCTGTCCTGCGGAGAGAGCCGGACGCAGTCGACCCACTCCCGCATCCCCGCCAGATCGTTCCCCAGGTTGTAACAGTAGCCGCTCATGGTCTGAATGCCGTTGAGCACGAACACCGGCTGCCCCTCCTGCGAGCTGACGCGGCGGCCTGTCGGATAGTTGATGCAGCAGGTTTCGCAATCGTCCTTCGCGCGGTTTTCCGAGCGGGCGGTAAAGCAGCGCGCCGAGAGCGCCAGCGGCAGATGACCGTAGCCCATCACCTCCACCTCAAACTGCTGCCGGATACCGCGCGTTTCGCACTGTTCCAGCAGCTGCAGCAGCCAGTCGCGTGACATCTCGACCGGCATACACCAGCGCGTCATCCCCTCCCTGACCAGCAGTTGCAGGGTGTCAGCGTTGTAGACGTTCAGCGTCGGGCCTGCCACAAAGGGCAGGTGGCGCTCAGCGACCATGTTAACCGTGCCGATATCATTCGCTTCAATCAGGAACTCGCCGTTTTCGACATAACGCTGCAGCTCTTTCAGTTCAGAGGGGGACTGCAGCAGCGCCAGGGTGCTCAGCACCACCTGTTTGCCGCTGGCCGCGGCGTCACGGGCCATCTCCATCCAGCGGCCATAAGGCGTCGCGCGGCGTTTACTGCACACCGCTTCGCCGAGGTAAATAATCTCCGCGCTACTGCGGGCAGCCTGCTGGTAAAACTCCTCCAGCGTAGGGGTTGGCCAGTACCAGAGCACCGGCCCGACGGCATATTGCATCATGACTCCTTATTGCCATTCACGGTGATAAGCACCCAGCGTGGTTTGCGTGCCTTCAGAGAGATCGCCCAGCGTCTGCATCCACCGGGGCGCCACCTCAAACTGTTCCGGCCGGGCCTGACAGCGGTCGATCGCCTGACGCCAGACGCGCGCGACATCAGCAACATAGGCGGGACTGCGCTGGCGACCCTCGATCTTGACCGAGGCGACCCCGGCCCGCAGCAGCTCCGGCAGCAGCTCCAGCGTGTTCAGGCTGGTGGGCTCTTCCAGCACGTGATAACGCTGGCCGCTGACCTCATACCGTCCTTTGCACAGGGTCGGGTAACCCGCGCTTTCATCCGCCGCGTAGCGATCGATCAGCACTTCGTTCAGGCGAGATTCCATGCCCTGCGGCGTCTGCTGCCAGCGCACAAATTTCGCCGGAGAACAGGCACCGGCGCTGTTAGGCGACTCACCGGTCAGCCACGAGGAGAGGTAGCAGCGGCCTTCCGCCATAATGCACAGGCTGCCAAACGCGAACACCTCCAGCGGCACCGGCGTGCTGCGCGCCAGCTGCTTTACCTGATGCAGAGAGAGCACCCGCGGCAGCACCACACGCTGCAGGTTAAAATGGCGATGATAAAAGCGAATCGCCTCCAGATTGGTGGCTGACGCCTGCACGGAGAGATGGCGCTCCACCTGGGGATAGTGCGTCGCCGCATACTCCAGGGTAGCGATATCGGCGAGGATCAGCGCGTCGGCCCCGTTCTGCGCCGCCACATCAATGGCCCGCTGCCAGCGTCCCATGCCGTCAGGATGGGCGAAGGTATTGATTGCCACATGCAGTTTGCGGCGATGCTGATGCAGATAGCGAGCCGCTTCGGCCAGCTTTTTGTCGGTGAAGTTCAGGCCCGCGAAGTGGCGGGCGTTGGTGTCATCTTTCAGCCCCACATAGACCGCATCCGCGCCATTCTCGACGGCGGTGCGCACTGCGGGCAGGTTGCCTGCCGGGCAGAGCAGTTCCATAGGTGTTCCTCTCAACATGCAGATGGGCGTCGAGTCTAGGCATCTGCGCCGGGAGGCGTATTGATTTGGGGCAGTGAATTTTTCGTTCCTCCCCACCGGCGCGGCTTTTTTTTCCTGCCGGGAGCGCGATTTTTATTGATCCCGGATGAGGTGTGGCGAAACGGATATGGCAATATACGTAAAATTTTCTGAAGGGAGGGACAAAAGTGTTAAAGCGGATTCATGCCCATTTTGTGAAAAAGGCTCCGGAAATCTTAGGCTTACCCGCAGCGCTTACCCCATTCCCGGTCAAAAAGCGGCTTCTGCAACAACTCTTAAACTGGCAATTTCGTCATGCTTTAGCTGAAGGTGAGTTAGACTTTCTGGAAGGTCGCCTGCTGGGTATCGGGATTGCCGATCTCAATCTGCAATGGATTACCACGCTGCAGGACGGCCGGCTGGTGGTATTGCAACAGTCCGAAGCGGATGTCTGGTTTCGGGGCAATGCCAATGATTTGTTGCTGGTGGCAGCACGTAAAGCAGATCCCGACATGCTCTTCTTTCAACGCCGTCTGGTGATTGAAGGGGACACTGAACTGGGACTTGAGGTGAAGAACGTAATGGATGCTATTGAACCCGAGGCTATGCCCACCGCGTTACGCACGGCAATTCAGCAGATGGCGGCCTTTGTCGACGCCGGGATGAAACAGGACGCGAAGGCCGGACAGGCACGCGCAGGTGCCCTATGCTGATCCGTAGCGAAATTGGCGTGGATGCCGCAGGCATCGACACGCTGCTCAGACGCTGTTTCACGTCGCCCGCCGAGGCGGAACTGACGCAGTCGCTGCGCGAAGATGGCCTGTTAACCTTAGGCGTGGTCGCCACTGATGATGAGGGACAGGTGCTGGGTTATGCTGCATTCAGTCCGGTCAGCGTTAAAGGTGAAGATCGTGGCTGGGTGGCGCTGGCACCGCTGGCGGTGGATGAGACGCTGCGCGGGCAGGGCATTGCCAGCAAACTGATTTATGAAGGACTGGATACCCTCAACGAGTTCGGTTACAGCGCGGTGGTCGTGCTGGGCGATCCGGCATTCTTCAGCCGCTTTGGCTTTGAACCGGCGGCCCGCGTCGGCCTGCAGAGCCGCTGGCCGGACAGCGAGGCGACGTTCCAGGTCTATCGCCTGGCAGAGACGGCGTTTGAGGGCGCAGACGGAGAGATCGACTTCGCCGAGCCCTTTAATCGCCTGCTGTAATACCCAGCCAGCTCTCCAGACTGACCGGCTGACCCGCCACTAACTGGAGTTTCTGCTGACGGGTCAGCTGCTTGACCTGATACTCCAGTCTGGAGGCGCTGGCACGGTCACCTGCATCACAGTGAAACACCAGCGCCAGTGGACCTTTGCCGCGCAACGCGCGGGCGCCGCGTCCGGTCTGGTGCTGATCAAACCGGCGCATCACATCCGTGGTGATGCCGGTGTACAGGCTCCCTTTCGCCGTACGGACGATGTAGAGTTGCCACTGCTGACTCATTCGCAATCATTTCCCAAAAAAAGGTGCCGGGCAGTGTAGCGCGCTTCACGCTCCGGTGCATCGCCAGGAGTTTACCTTGTCCGATCACGCCCATCTGGTTCGCTATCTCCGAAAGCAACATGTGCTTTCTCTCTGCTCTGCCGCCGACGATCAACTCTGGTGCGCCAACTGCTACTACGTCTTCGATGAAGCGCGCATGGTGTTCTGGATTATGACTGAGCCTGACACCCGTCACGGGGCATTGATGCTGAAGAACCCGCAGGTCGCGGGCACCGTCAATGGCCAGCCCAGAAGCGTGCTGCTGATAAAAGGGGTGCAGTATCGTGGCCGGATTGTGCGGCTGGAGGAGGAAACGGAGAAGGTCGCCAGAGCCGCCTATCAGAAACGGTTTCCGGTGTCGCGCAAAGTCTCAGCACCGCTGTGGGAGATTCAGCTTGATGAGGTGAAGATGACCGACAATGCGCTGGGATTTGGTAAGAAGATCAGCTGGCTGCGGGAAAGCTGAAACGCCCTTTTCAGCGAAAAGGGCGCAACGGATTTACAGCGCTTCGAGGATACGCAGAGATTCGCGATTGAAGGCGGGTAAATCGGCCGGGGTGCGGCTGGTCACCAGCTTATCGCCGTCAACCACCACTTCCTTATCATGGAAGTCGGCACCGGCGTTGATCAGGTCGATGGCAACGGCTTTTACGGTGGTCATCTTGCGACCACGCACGCCGTTGGCGCTGATCAGCAGCTGGGGGCCGTGGCAGATAGCAAAGATAGGCTTGCCGCTGGCAACGAACTCTTTGGTGAACGCGACAAAGCGGTCATCGCCACGCAGCGAATCCGGCGAGTGACCGCCTGGCAGCAGCAGCGCATCAAACTCAGCCGGGCTGACGTCGTCAATGCTGCGATCGATGGTCACTTCGGCTTCGCCTTTTTTGCCTTTTACGACATTTCCGGCCTGGTTCTCAATGGTCACTACCTCAAACCCGGCGCGTTTGTAGACCTCAGCAGGCGACGTAAATTCTGAGTCTTCAAATTCATCGGTAATCAAAACCGCAACTTTCTTGCTCATTTTGTTTCCTCCTTAAAGCAGTGGAGCGCGAGGCGCGCTTTCCGGATCAGGGTTTAAGTCTGGTCGCTATGGGCGAGAACGCAAGCCAGACCGTTAAGATCAGCTATCTTTTAAGCTGTCAGCAGTGAAATAAGGATGAATCTGAGATGAATCGCGTATTACTGACCGGAGCCACCGGCTTAGTCGGGTCGCATCTGCTGCGCTTACTGATTGAGGATCCGCGCGTCGATGAGATCATCGCGCCAACCCGTCGTCCGCTGCCTGTCCTGCGTAAGGTCGTCAACCCGGTGGAGGCCGACCTGACCGATGTGCTCGGGCCGTTGGAGTCTTCGCTGGATACGGTGTTCTGCTGTCTGGGCACCACGCGCCGGCAGGCGGGCAGCAAAGCGGCGTTTATTCACGTCGATTACACCCTGGTGGTGGACAGCGGATTGAGCGGACTGCGGCTGGGGGCAAAACAGATGCTGGTGGTGAGCGCCCACGGTGCCAGCCGTCACTCACCTTTCCTGTACAGTCGCGTGAAAGGCGAAATGGAAAACGCATTGCGCCATCAGGGCTGGCCGCACCTGACGCTGGTACGGCCTTCGTTACTGCTGGGCGATCGGGCGCAGACGCGTCCGGGGGAACGCCTGATGGCGCCGCTCTTTTCTCTGCTGCCGGGTCACTGGCGGGCGGTGAGCGCACGTGACGTGGCCCGCTGTCTGCATCAGCAGGCGTTCACGCCGGCGGGCGAAAGCGTCACTATCATTGAGTCGGGCGACATCCCGCGTCACTCAGCGTAACTGCCAGAGGATCTGATTGCGGCTGCCGCGCCAGGGCAGCGAGGCATCCTTCTCCTCTTCGACAAAACGGCCATCAATCAGCACGTCGAGATAGAGCAGCACGGCGCGCTGCGCGGCATTCAGCTCCTGCATCCGGTAACCGGTCCAGAGCCAGATATCTTTATCGGGACAGCTCTGGCGCACCCGCTTCACCAGACGGCGAATGTGCGGCACGTTGTGCGGATGCAGCGGATCGCCGCCGCTCAGCGACAATCCCTGACGCGGAATGCGCGTGTCCTGCAAATCCGCCAGCAGCTGCTCCTCCATCGCCAGCGTAAAAGGCACGCCGGAGTCGGTTCGCCAGGTACTCTGGTTGTAGCAGCCGCGACACTGATGTTCACAACCGGCGACAAACAGCGTGCAGCGGGTGCCGGGGCCATTCACGATATCCACATCGTAGTAGCGATGGATATGCATCATCCCAGCGGTCCTTCTGCCAGATGTTTCACCCGGCGCTGCACTTCCTGCTGTTTTCCGGCGTTAAAGGGCCGCGCATCCGGGCTGCCAAGATAACCGCAGACCCGCCGGGTGACGGAGACGCGCGCCGGATCGTGGTTGCCGCACTGCGGACAGGTAAAGCCGCGGCTGGTACAGGTAAACTCACCGTTGAAGCCGCAGTCGTAGCACTCATCAATCGGGGTGTTGGTGCCGTAGTAGGGCACGCGGTCGTAGCTGTAGTCCCAGACATCCTCCAGCGCCCTGAGGTTGTGCTGCACGTTCGGGTATTCGCCGTAACAGATGAATCCGCCATTCGCCAGCGGTGGATAGGGCGCTTCAAAGTCGATTTTATCGTAGGGATTCACCTTCTTCTCAACGTCGAGATGGAAGCTGTTGGTGTAGTAGCCCTTGTCGGTCACGCCTGCCACCAGACCAAACTGTGCCGCGTCCAGACGGCAGAAGCGGTCACAGAGATTCTCACTCGGCGTGCTGTAGAGGCTGAAGCCGTAATGGGTCTCCGCTTTCCAGCGATCGGTGGCAGCGCGCAGATAGGCGATGATCTCCACCCCTTTGGCGCGCAGCGCCGCGTCATCATAGGGGTGCTTCTGGCCACCGCTGAGGGCATTCAGGGTTTCATGCAGGCCGATATAGCCCAGCGACAGGGAGGCGCGGCCATTGCGGAAAATCGGCCCCACCTCATCATCGGCGTTGAGCCGGACACCGCAGGCCCCTTCCATGTAGAGGATGGGGGCCACGCGCGCTTTGGTTTTCTCCAGCCGCGCCACCCGCGTCATCAGCGCCCGCTTCGCCAGCAGCAGACGCGCATCCAGCAGTTGCCAGAAGCGCGCTTCATCGCCGCCCGCTTCCAGCGCGATGCGCGGCAGATTGAGGCTGATCACCCCGATATTGTTGCGGCCCTCATGGATCTGTTCGCCGTTCTCTTCGTAGACGCCAAGAAAACTGCGGCAGCCCATCGGGGTTTTAAACGAGCCGGTGACTTTCACCACCTGATCGTAGTTGAGGATGTCGGGATACATCCGCTTGCTGGCACACTCCAGCGCCAGCTGTTTGATGTCATAGTTAACGTCGCCTGCACGCCGGTTAACGCCTTCGCGAATGGTGAACACCAGTTTGGGAAAGACGGCGGTTTTACGGTTTTTACCGAGTCCGGCCAGGCGGTTGCGCAGAATCGACTGCTGGATCAGGCGGGCTGCCCAGTCCGTTCCCAGACCAAAACCAAAGGTGACAAACGGGGTCTGTCCGTTGGCGGTGTGCAGGGTATTCACCTCATACTCCAGCGACTGAAAGGCGTCATAGCACTCTTTGTCGGTGCGCTGGCGCGCATACGCTTCTGCCTGCGGGATCTGCCACTGTTCCGCGATCGCCAGATGCCGGGCATAGCTCTGCTTAACAAACGGCGCCAGCACCTCATCGATGCGATTGATGGTGGTGCCGCCGTAAATGTGGCTGGCGACCTGCGCGATGATCTGGGCCGTCACGGCGGTGGCGGTGGCGATCGATTTGGGCGGCTCGATCTCGGCATTGCCCATTTTGAAACCGTTGGTCAGCATGCCTTTGAGATCGATCAGCATGCAGTTGAACATCGGGAAGAAGGGGGAGTAGTCGAGATCGTGGTAGTGGATCTCGCCGCGCTCGTGCGCCAGTACCACATCGCGCGGCAGGATCTGCTGCTGCGCATAGTGCTTCGCCACGATCCCGGCCAGCAGGTCGCGCTGCGTCGGGATCACTTTGCTGTCTTTGTTGGCATTCTCATTCAGCAGCGCGGCGTTGGTCTGATCGACCAGCCCGCGAATGGCGTGATGCAACTGGCTCTGCCGATCGCGGGCCACATCGCGATCGTGACGGTATTCAATATAGGCGCGAGCCAGTTGCGGCCAGGGGCCCGCCATCAGCGTCTCTTCGACCGCGCACTGAATCTCACCGATCTCCACTTCCGGACGATTGGCCAGCTGCGCCGCGACGCGCTCAGCGACCTGCGCGCACCAGGCGCTGTCATCGACCTTTGCGGCCCGTGCCGCCGCCAACACCGCATGCTCAATACGCTGCGCATCGAAGCCTGTCCGGCACCCATCACGTTTGATTACCACCGTCGCCATTTTTCTCTCCATGAACTACATATTGGGGTTCTGAGAATTCTATTTCCTACATGTAGTGACTTCCGGAAATTAATGCGCGCGGTTTTGACCTGAAACAAAGAAGGCTCTACATAGTGGATCGTGCTGGCGGGTATAAAAAGAGAGGGCAGGTTATCGTCAGGCGCGGGGGAGCGGCGGGGAGCACGGATGCGCCGGACCCGCCGCCGTGACGTCAGGCGGGGCCGCTTACCGAATGGCGGCGCACCAGCGTCGGGCTGAACATATGGGTGACTTCCGGCAGCGGCTGGTCGTTGGCCAGTGCCAGCGCCAGCTGAGCCGCCTGCTGCGCCATGGTGACAATCGGATAGCGCACGGTAGTGAGGCGGGGACGCACATAGCGCGACACCAGCACATCATCGAAGCCAATCAGCGACATCTCTTCCGGCACGCGCACGCCGTTGTCGCTCAGCACCGCCAGCGCGCCTGCCGCCATGGAGTCGTTGTAGCAGGCGACGGCGGTAAAGTTCCTGCCGCGCCCTAACAGTTCCGTCATCGCCTGCTCACCGCCCACCTCATCCGGTTCGCCCCAGGTGACCAGCCGATCGCTGCAGGGCAGGCCATGCTCCTTCAGCGCATCGTAGTAGCCCTGCAGGCGATCTTCGGCATCAGAAATGGTGTGGGTCGAACAGATAAAAGCGATATTCTGGTGGCCAAGCTGGATGAGATGGCGGGTCGCCAGCCAGGCACCGTAGCGGTCGTCGAGCGCAATACAGCGCTTTTCAAAACCTTTTATCAGCCGGTTCAGCAGCACCATACCGGGCACCTGCTTCATCAGCACTTCCAGCTCCGCATCGGGAATTTTCTTGGCGTGAACCACCAGCGCCGCACAGCGGTGGCGCATCAGCTGTTCAATTGCCTGCCGCTCTTTTTGCTCATTATGGTAACCGTTACCAATCAGCAGAAAGTTCCCGGTGTCGCCTGCGACCTCATCCACGGCTTTCACCATGGCGCCAAAAAAGGGGTCGGAGACGTCGCCCACAATCAGACCCAGCGTTTCGGTCGATTGCTGCGCCAGCGCGCGTGCGTTGGCATTCGGGTGATACTGAAGCTGCTCCATCGCCTGGCCTACGGCCTGTCGGGAGCTGTCGCTGGCTTTGGGAGAATTATTGATTACACGGGAGACTGTGGCGACAGAAACGCCAGCCAGTCGCGCAACATCCTTTATGGTAGCCATGCGTTGACCTGTCCGGGGGGAAAACGTTTACACATCGCATCAGTGTTACGGAAAAGGGCAGACACATCAACCCGACAGAATGCCAGCGTCGTCGCAAAAAGGGGCAAAATCGGACCCGCAGGCACATCTTCTGCTGAGAGGCCGCCCCATGTTATGCTCCCTCTCCCCCCTGGCTACCGTGAAAAACAACGATGAAAACCAAAGTGCCACACCTGGCGCACTGGGGCGCCTTTACCGCCGTCACTGAAAACGATCGCCTGACGGGCTGCGAACCTTTCTTCGCCGATGCCGATCCGTCACCGATGATCCACACCATTCCAGAACTGGTCTATTCCGACAAACGCATCCGTCAGCCGATGGTGCGGCGCTCGTGGCTGAAGTCACGCGAAAACAGCGACCGCACGCTGCGTGGCCGTGAAGACTTTGTTGCCGTTGACTGGGAGACCGCGCTGGACCTGGTGGCGGAAGAGAATCGCCGCGTCCGTGAGCGCTACGGTGCCTCAGGCATTTTCAACGGTTCCTACGGCTGGTCATCGGCCGGTCGCGTTAACCATGCCCGCACCCTGGTGCGCCGCTTCTATTTTCAGGGCGGCGGCGGCGTCGATCAGCAGGGCAACTACAGCTGGGGAGCCGCGCAATTCTTCCTGCCCTATGTGATTGGCACCTACATGCCACTGACCGGCCGCGTGACCGAATGGCCGCAGGTGGTCGAACATGCTGAGATTTTTGTCGCGTTCGGGGGACTGGCGCTGAAAAACGCTCAGGTCGCCTCCGGCGGGGCGGGGCAGCACAGCCTGAAACCGGCGCTGCAGCAGCTGGTGGCCAGAGGCACGCCGGTGATTAACATCAGTCCGATGCGTGATGACTGCCCGGAATTTGTGAACGCCGAGTGGATTCCGATTCGCCCTAATACCGACGTGGCACTGATGCTGGCGCTGGGGTATGAGATCAACCAGCGTGGCGCAGTGGATGAGGCGTTTCTCGCCAGTCACTGCACCGGCTGGCCGCAGCTGCGTGCCTATCTGCTTGGCGAAACGGATGGCGTGGCGAAAACCGCCGGCTGGGCCAGCCGCATTACCGGCATTCCGGCCGATCGTATTGTGCAGCTGGCGCAGCAGCTGATCGGCAAGCGCAGCTTTATGACCTGCTCCTATTCGGTTCAGCGCGCCCATCGCGGCGAACAGCCTTACTGGATGATGATTGCGCTGTCGTCGATGCTCGGTCAGCCGGGTCTGCCGGGGGCCGGTTTCTCATTTGGTCACGGCTCAATGAACAGCGTCGGTAACCCGCGTCAGGAGGGGCCTGCCCCGATGATGAGCACCGGTCCTAACCCCGCCGGGCTGTCGATTCCGGTGGCCCGGATCAGCGATATGCTGCTCAATCCCGGTCAGCCTTACCGTTTTCAGGGCGAGACGCTGCACTATCCCGACATTCACATGGTGCACTGGGCGGGCGGCAATCCTTTCCATCATCATCAGCAGCTGAACCGGCTGGTGGCGGGCTGGCAGCGACCCGATACGGTGGTGGTGCAGGATATCGTCTGGACACCTGCCGCCCGGATGGCGGATATCGTCCTGCCCGCGACCACCACGCTGGAGCGCAACGACATCGGCGGCTCGTCACGCGACCGCTTTGTGCTGGCAATGCATCAGGCGATTAAACCGCAGCATCAGGCGCGTAACGACTTCGATATCTTTGCTGACCTGGCGGAGCGCCTGGGCTACCGCGACACCTTCACCGAAGGGCGCAACGAGATGCAGTGGATTGCGCATCTCTATCAGCAGTGCGCCACGGCACATCAGCGTAAAGGGATCGATTTTCCGGAATTTGATGAGTTCTGGCAGCGCGGATTTGTGGAAATTCCCGAAGGCGGCAAGCCTTATCAGTTTATGGAGGATTTCCGTGCCGATCCGCAGGCGAATCCGATTAAAACGGCCAGCGGCAAAATCGAGCTGTTCAGCCAGACCATTGCGGATTATCAGCTGGACGATTTCGCCGGGCATCCGGAGTGGCGTGAGCCGCAGGAGTGGCTGGGATCGCCGGTCAGCCGCGACTATCCGCTGCACATGATCTCCATTCAGCCTGCCGACCGGCTGCACAGTCAGCTGGATGCCACCGATACGGTGCAGGGCAATAAAACCGCCGGCCACGAAACGCTTTACATGCATCCGCAGGATGCGGCGGCACGCGGGCTGGCAGAAGGCGATGAGATCGAGGTCAGCAACGCTCGCGGGGTGATGCTGGCGGGTGTGCGGATCACCGACGGAGTAACGCCAGGCGTGGTGATCATCGCCACCGGGGCCTGGTTCGATCCTGGCTTTGGCCAGGCGTGGCAGCCTTACGATCGCGCAGGGAACCCTAACGTCCTCACGCTCGACATCGGCACCTCGTCGCTGACGCAGGGGCCAAATGCCATGAGTTGCCTGGTGGAAATCAAAAAACATCAGGATTGCAGAATAGCGTAAAGATCTCATGGCTGGTTACATTTTGCCGGTAACTGTTGCGTTTGAGTGATGGCAGCCGATCAATCGCCCTTGCTACAGTCAGGGTCCCAGAGGTATTGATGGGTGAACATCAATAGATTTTCTTGATTACACCAACCTGCGCAGATGCGCAGGTTTTTTTTTTGCCGCCAACCGGTGTCCGATAACGAACTGATACACAGTTTTCCTGTTATCCGGACCGCGCTTTCTTTATAACTGCTGGCTTAGCCCCTTTTCTTTATTTTGCGCAGCGGAACGCCATGCCCCGGATTAAAAAACTACTGGGAAAAGACCAGATAAAAGCCCCCTTTAACCCTTTCCGATTCAGGCTGATCTGCCTGGGTGTGATGACCTGTCTGGTGGTGCTGCTGGCGCGCGTCGCGGACCTGCAGTTCCTGAATCAGCCGATGCTGGAGCACGAAGCGGATCAGCGATCGCTGCGAACCGTCACGCTGCCTACCAGTCGCGGCACCCTGCTGGATCGTAACGGCGAAGCCCTGGCGCTCAGCGTGCCGTCGCGCGATGTGATCGCCGATCCGCAGCGCGTGCTGGAGAGCAACCCCGATTTTACCAGTGCCAAATGGGCCTATCTTGCCGCGGCGCTGAATACCCGTCCCGACGTGCTGGCCGCGCAGATCACCGCCAACCCGAAACGCCGCTTTCTCTACCTGGGGCGCAAAATCGAACTGGGGATCGCCAAAGATATTAAAGAGCTGAAGCTGAAGGGGATCAGCGAAGTCTATGATGACAGCCGCTTCTATCCGATGAGCGAAGCCTCTGCGCCGCTGATCGGCATCGTCGGGGCCGATAACGTCGGTCTGAACGGGCTGGAAAAAGGCTTTGATAAGGTGCTGCAGGGCGAGCCGGGCAAAGAGGTCTATCGTCAGGATGCGGCGGGCAACATTATCTCGATGATTAACTATCAGCCGCCAACGCAGCCGCCAACGGTGCAGCTCAGCATCGACAAATACGATCAGTACACCCTCTACAGCAAACTGCGCGACGGCGTACTGCTCAACAAAGCGGATTCCGGCGCCGCCGTGCTGGTGAAGATCGACACCGGCGAGATTCTGGCGATGGCCTCCTATCCGTCGTTCAACCCCAACAACTATGAAGGGGCCACGCCGGCGCAGATGCGTAACTCGGCCATTAACGACAGCTACGAACCGGGGTCGACCGTCAAGCCGTTAGTGGTCATGGAGGCGCTTGAGCGCCATCTGGTGCGGCCCGACTCGGTGATCGACACCACGCCTTATCGGGTTAACGGGCACCTGATCCGCGACGTCGGCCACTGGCCGCGCCTGACCATGACCGGCATCCTGCAGAAGTCGAGTGACATCGGCGTCTCGCATATGGCGCTGGCGATGCCTGCCGAAGCGCTGGTCAACACTTACCATGCGTTCGGACTGGGTAAACCGACCGGCCTAGGCCTGACCGGCGAAAGCGTGGGTTACTTCCCGCTGCATCGCGCCCGCTGGGCCGATATCGAACGCGCCACCTTCTCGTTCGGGTATGGTCTGCGCGTCACGCCGCTGCAGATTGCCCGTGAATATGCCACGCTCGGCTCCTATGGCGTCTACCGTCCGCTGTCAATCACTCGCGTGACGCCGCCGGTTCTGGGCAAGCAGGTCGCGAATCCGGAAACGGTCAAAGAGGTGGTCCATATGCTGGAAAGCGACGTGCTGCCGGGCGGCACCGGGGTGAAGGCGGCGGTGCCGGGCTACCGGCTGGCAACCAAAACCGGTACGGCGGAAAAGATGGGCACCAGCGGCAAATATGATGGCGGCTACGTCAACTACACCGCCGGTCTCGCGCCCGCCAGTCATCCTGAAGTGGCGCTGGTGGTGATGATTAACCATCCGACGGCGGGCGATCACTTCGGTGGCTCGGTGGCTGCACCGGTGTTCGGCAATATCATGGGACCGGTGCTGAAGCACATGAACATCGCGCCGGACGCGATCTACAGCAAGCCGGTCACCGGTTCTTCAGATAAATCCTAGACAAATCAGAGTGTAAGCGCGGGGTGGCTAATTTTCACACCTCGTTGCACTTCCCCGAATTCGGTTGCGTTTTCACGCTGTCACCGCAGGGTAAATCAGTGCGACGATAGCGATCCCAGAGGTATTGATGGGTGTGAAAACAACACCGCTTCGGCGGTGAGACCCTGTTATTACACCAACCCACGCAGAAGCGTGGGTTTTTTTTTGCCTGCATGCGGCCAGGGAGAGCGTAAAAACGCCTGCTAATCCTCATCGTTCTTAACGAAACCCTGACAGTTTGCCAATGGAAAGGCGCGTCACCTTTCACGGATAATAGCTCCCCTGAAATCGGGCAGTTCACGCTTCACTGCCGTTTCTCCATGCCGCATTCCGCACATTCCGGGATTTCTTTTTTGCTTAGCTGAAGAGTTTAACGATGACTCACTTTTCTCGCCCGGCGCGTACTTCCGGGCTTAAGTGGCTGCTTTTGTTGCTGGTGGCCACGATAGTGGCTGGCATTCTCTGGCGTCTGCTCTTATCGGGTTCCGGGAATAAACCGGGTGCGCACGGCACGATGGGGGGAGGTGCAACCCTGATCCACAGCGGGGTTGCCAGTACGGCCGATGTGCCCGTGTGGCTGGATGCGCTGGGCACGGTGATCCCCAGCGCCAGCGTGACGGTCACCAGCCGCGTTGATGGCCAGCTTGAGCAGATTTTCTTTACCGAAGGGCAGAAGGTCAGCGCCGGACAGCTGCTGGCCCAGATCGACCCGCGCAGCTTTCAGGCAACGCTTAACCAGTATCAGGGTGAACTCAGCGAAAACCAGGCGCTGCTGAAAAGCGCCGAGCTGACGCTCGCGCGCTACCGCAAACTGGCGGCACAGAATGCGCTGGCGCGCCAGGATCTCGACAGTCAGATCGCCACCGTCGGACAGTATCGCGGCGCGGTCGCCGCCGATCAGGCACAGATCGCCAGTGCCAGGCTGAGCATTGAATATGCCCGGATTACCGCCCCGATTAGCGGGCGCGTCGGTCTGCGTCAGGTCGATCCCGGCAACATGGTGCAGAGCTCCAGCAGCACCGGTCTGGTGACCATCACTCAGATGCAGCCCGCCGCCGTCACCTTCAGCGTGCCACAAAGCAACCTCCCGGCGCTGGTCAGCGTGCTGCATCAGGGGCAGAGCCTGCCCGCCACGCTGTTCGATCAGGACAACCAGCACCAGCTCGCCAGCGGCGAAGTAAAGTTCATCAGCAACCAGATCGACACGGCTACCGGCACCGTGGCGCTGAAAGCGGTGTTTGCCAACCAGGATGAAGCGCTGTTTGCTAACCAGTTTGTAAATATCAGGCTGCAGACCCGGATGCTCAAAGGCGCGACGGTGATCCCGGCGCAGGCGCTGCAGTTGAGCAGCGACGGCAGCTTTGTCTTTGTGATCAATCAGGATCACACCGTCACGCGCAAAGCGGTCACCACCGGCCCCGCGTTCGGCGACGACCAGCAGGTGATCCTCAGCGGCGTCTCGCCGGGGGATCGGCTGGTGACTGAAGGGATCGATCGTCTGACCAGCGGCAGCAAGGTCACGCTGGCCGATGAGACGCCTGCTGCCGGTGCTGTGTCAAAATGAACCCGTCTCGCCTGTTTATTCTGCGTCCGGTCGCCACCATTCTGCTGATGGTCGGCGTGCTGATTGCGGGCATCTTTGCCTATAAATTCCTGTCGACCTCGGCGCTGCCGCAGGTCGACTATCCGACTATTCAGGTCACTACGCTCTATCCGGGTGCCAGCCCGGATGTGATGGCGTCATCGGTCACCTCACCGCTGGAGCGCCAGTTAGGGCAGATGGCGGGTCTGAGCCAGATGAGCTCCACCAGCGCCAGCGGCTCGTCGATCATTACCCTGAAGTTCAGCCTGGATCTGTCGCTGGATGTCGCCGAGCAGGAGGTACAGGCGGCCATCAACGCGGCAAATAACCTGCTGCCCGACGATCTGCCCAATCCGCCGACCTACAAAAAGGTTAATCCGGCGGATAGCGCGGTGGTGACGCTGGCAGCCAGCTCCGGCACGCTGCCGCTGACCGAGGTGCAGGACCTGGTGAATACCCGGGTGGCGCTGAAACTGTCGCAGATTTCCGGCGTCGGAATGGTAACGCTGGCGGGCGGTCATCAGCCCGCCATTCGGGTGCAGATGAATCCGCAGGCGCTGGCGGCGCATCATCTGACACTGGAGGCGGTGAATACGCTGATCGGCAACAGCAACGTCAATGGCTCTAAAGGCGGCTTTGATGGCAAATATCATTCGGTCACCATCGACGCTAACGATCAGCTGCGTACCGCCGAAGAGTACGGCAACCTGATCCTCACTTATGAGAACGGTGCGGCGCTGCGCCTGAAAGATATCGCCCATATCGAACAGGGGCCAGAGAACAGCTTCCAGTCCGCATGGGCTAACAACCAGCCTGCGATTGTCATCAGCGTGCAGCGCCAGCCGGGTGCGAACGTGATTCAGGTGGTGGACAACATCAAGGCACAGCTCCCCGCACTGCAGGCCGCGCTGCCGGACGGCGTGAAGATGACGATTCTCTCTGACCGCACCCAGACCATTCGCGCCTCAATCAGCGACGTACAGTTTGAGCTGATGCTGTCGATTGCGCTGGTGGTGATGGTGACCTTCCTGTTCCTGCGCAACGTGGCCGCCACGCTGATCCCCAGCGTGGCGGTGCCGCTGTCGCTGGTCGGCACCTTTGGCGTGATGTATCTGGCGGGCTTCAGCCTGAATAATCTGTCGCTGATGGCGCTGACCATTGCTACCGGTTTTGTCATTGATGACGCCATCGTGGTGGTGGAGAACATTTCGCGCAGGCTGGAGCAGGGCGAGTCGCCGATGGAGGCGGCGCTGAAAGGCTCACAGCAGATTGGCTTCACCATCATCTCGCTGACCTTTTCACTGATTGCGGTGCTGATCCCGCTGCTGTTTATGGGCGATGTGGTTGGGCGGCTGTTTCGGGAGTTTGCGATTACGCTGGCGGTGGCGATCCTGGTGTCAATGGGGGTGTCGCTGACGCTGACCCCGATGCTGTGCGCGTATCTGCTGCGCCACATTCCGCCAGAGCAGCAGTCTACCTTTGCCCGCAAGGGCGGCGCGCTGTTCGACCGGCTGGTGCGCGGCTATGACCGGCTGCTGACCGTGGTGCTCAATCACCAGAAACTGACGCTGCTGGTGGCGCTGGCGACCTTCGGGCTGACGGCGCTGCTCTATCTGATGGTGCCGAAGGGTTTCTTCCCGACCCAGGATACCGGGCTGATTCAGGGCGTCACCGTCGCCTCACAGGATGTCTCATTTAACGCGATGGCTGCGCGGCAGCAGGCGCTCTCAGCCCTGATCCTGAAAAATCCGGCGGTAGAGAGTGTCTCATCGACCATCGGTATTGACGGTACCAACACCAGCCTCAACAGCGGCCGGTTGCAGATCAACCTTAAGCCATTTGGCTCCCGCGATTTCAGCGCCAGCGAGGTGATCAGCCAGCTGAACCAGGCGACCGCCAGCGTGCCGGGTATCCGGCTCTATCTGCAGCCCGCGCAGGATCTCACCGTCAACGACCAGGTCTCGCCGAGTCAGTATCAGTTCACCCTGGACGACGCTGACAGTGAAAATCTGGTCAGCGCCTCGCCGAAACTGGTGGCGGCATTGCAGCAGCGGCCCGAGTTTAATGGCGTGGTAAGTAACCTGCAGGATCAGGGGCGCGTCTCTTACGTGGAGCTGAACCGGGACAAAGCGGCGCGCTTCGGCATTACCGCATCGGACGTGGACACGGCGCTCTATAACGCCTTTGGTCAGCGTCTGGTTTCGACCATTTTTACCCAGTCAAATCAGTATCGGGTAGTGCTGGAAGTGGCGCCGGCCTTCCAGCAAGGGCCGGCGTCGTTTGATGATGTTTATCTGCAGCCGTCCACCAGCAGCAGTTCCACGTCGTCATCCAGCAGCACGACGTCATCAACCACCACATCCTCATCCTCATCCTCAGCCACGGAGAGCACCACGTCCGGCAGCGGCATGGTAAAACTCACCGCTATCGCCACAATTCATCAGCGAACCGGATCACTGATGCACATGCGGCTGAATCAGTTCCCGGCGGTGATGATCTCCTTCAACCTGAATCCAGGCTACTCGCTGGAGGATGGCCAGCGGGCAATCGCCGACGTGCGGCAGCAGCTGCAGCTGCCGGAGAGCACCACGCTGCGTTACCAGGGCGAAACGTCGGCATTCCAGAGCGCCACCGGCAACACGCTGTGGCTGATTCTGGCGGCGCTGATCACCATGTATGTGGTGCTCGGCATCCTCTACGAAAGCTTTATCCATCCGGTCACGATTCTCTCTACGCTGCCGTCGGCGGCGGTGGGCGCGCTGCTGACACTGTTGCTGGCGGGCACGGAGTTCAGCCTGATTGTGCTGATTGGCGTCATCCTGCTGATCGGCATCGTGAAAAAGAACGCCATTATGATGATCGATTTCGCGCTGGAGGCGGAACACCAGCAGCACCTCAGCGCGCGTGAGGCGATTCATCAGGCCTGCCTGCTGCGCTTCCGTCCGATTCTGATGACGACGATGGCGGCGCTGCTCGGCGCGCTGCCGCTGATGCTCGCCTCCGGCTCGGGTGCCGAGCTGCGACAGCCGCTGGGGCTGGTGATTGTCGGCGGGCTGATTGTCAGTCAGGTGCTGACGCTTTTCTCCACGCCGGTCATCTACCTCTGGTTTGACGGGCTGGCGCAGCGCGGCAACGCCTGGGTGAAACGCCGTCAGCAGCAGGCGCGGAGCGGGCAATGAACCTGACACGGCTATTTATCTTTCGTCCCGTGGCGACGCTGCTGCTGACGCTGGCGCTCCTGCTGCTCGGTGCGCTGGGTTACCGGCTGCTGCCGGTGGCACCGCTGCCGCAGGTCGATTTCCCGACCATCATGGTCAGCGCCAGCCTGGCGGGGGCCAGCCCCGAGACCATGGCGGCCACCGTCGCGACCCCGCTGGAGCGTTCACTCGGGCAGATTGCCGGTATCAGCGAGATGACCTCCAGCAGCTCGCAGGGCTCCAGCAGCATCATCCTGCAGTTTGAGCTGGACCGCGATATCAACGGCGCGGCGCGCGACGTGCAGGCGGCCATCAACGCGGCGCGCAGCCTGCTGCCGAGCGCCATGGCCTCGCTGCCGACTTATCGCAAAGCTAACCCCTCAGACGCGCCGATTGTGATGCTGGCGCTGACCTCTGCGACCCGCACGCCCGGCGAGCTTTACGATCTGGCGGAGAGCAAAATCGAACAGGCGATGGGGCAGGTACAGGGCGTCGGCGAAGTGTCGCTGATGGGCAGCGCCTTACCCGCGGTGCGGATTGATCTGCAGCCGCTGAAGCTGACCCACTACGGCATCTCGCTGGAGACGGTGCGCGCCGCCGTCGCCGACAGCACCACCAATCTGCCCAAAGGGATCTTACAGGGCAGTGACCAGTCGTGGCTGGTGGACAGCAATGGCCAGCTGGAGAAGGCCGCCAGCTACCGCGATCTGATCATCACCTGGCAGCAGGGCAAAGCGGTGCGGCTGCGTGACGTCGCCACGGTCTATGACTCGGTGGAAGATCGCTATCAGGCGGGATTCCTTAATGCCACGCCTGCGGTGATGATCGGCATTAAACGTCAGGCGGGCGCTAACATGCTGGAAACCATCGACGCAATAAAAGCGCAGCTGCCGCGGCTGGAAAAGAGCCTGCCCGCTGACAGCCAGCTGAAGGTGGTGGTTGACCGTTCGCCCGGCGTGCGCGCCTCGCTGTATGACACTGAAGAGACGCTGCTGATCGCGGTGTTGCTGGTCATCGCGGTGGTGTTTATTTTCCTGCGCAATCTGCAGGCGGTGATCATTCCGGCACTGGCACTGCCGGTGTCGCTGATCGGCACCTGTGCGGTGATGTACCTGCTGGGATACAGCCTGGATAACCTGTCGCTGATGGCGCTGATTATCGCCACCGGCTTCGTGGTGGATGATGCGATTGTGGTGCTGGAGAACATCACCCGTCACATTGAACGCGGGCTGAGTCCGCTGCGGGCGGCGCTGCGCGGGGCGCAGGAGGTGAGTTTTACCGTGCTGTCGATGACCGTATCGCTGATCGCGGTGTTTATCCCGATTCTGCTGATGGGCAGCATTGTCGGGCGGCTGTTCCGCGAATTTGCTGTCACACTCACGGTGTCGCTGCTGATCTCGCTGTTTGTCTCGCTCAGCCTGACGCCGATGCTCTGCGCGCGCCTGCTGAAACCGAAGCCGCCCGTCAGCCAGCGGCCGCATCCGCTTTATCAGTTTATTGAAAACCAGCTGAACCGCCTGCTGGCCGCCTACGGACGCGGGCTGGCCTGGGTGATGCGCCATCAGAAACTGACCATGCTCAGCCTGCTGCTGACCGTGCTGCTCAATGTTTTCCTGTTCACCGTAGTGCAGAAGGGCTTTTTCCCGAATCAGGACACCGGGCTGCTGATGGGCGCGCTGCGTGCCGATCAGAACATTTCCTTTCAGGCGATGAAGCCAAAAATGCTGATGTTCACCAAAATCATTCAGGAAGATCCGGCGGTTGAGAGCGTAATGTCGTCGATGGGCAGCGGGATGTTTGGATCGCGAAACAGCGCCAACTTCTTTGTGCGGCTAAAGGACTTTGACCAGCGTGATGCCACGGCCAGCGAAGTGGCCAACCGGCTGACGCGCAAAACCAGCCACATCGCCGGGGCACAGATGTTCCTGATGGCGGCGCAGGATCTGCACATTGGCGGACGCAGCGCTAATGCGACTTATCAGTACAGCCTGCAGGCGGACGATCTTGATCTGCTGCGGGTCTGGACGCCGAAAGTACAGGCGGCGCTGGCGGCAATCCCCCAGCTCAACAGTGTGGACTCGGACTCGCAGACTGGCGGTCAGGAGGTGGAGCTGACCATTGATCGTGACCGCGCCACACGGCTGGGTGTCAATGTGAAAATGCTCGATACGCTGCTGAACAATGCGTTCAGTCAGCGACAGATCGCCACGCTCTACCACACCCTGAATCAGTATCACGTGGTGATGTCGCTGCAGGATAGCGACACCGCCAATCCGGAGACGCTGCAGCAGCTCTATGTGATTAACGACAGCGGTGACCGCGTGCCGCTCTCCGCCTTTGCCCGCTTCAGCGGCGGCAATGCGCCGCTGTCGGTGGCGCATCAGGGCCAGTCCGCCACCAGTACCCTAGCATTCAACCTCAATGAGGGCGTCTCACTGGAGCAGGCGCAGTTGCTGATTAAACAGGCGATGGCGAAGCTGGGCCTGCCGTCAACCATTCACGCCGGTTTTGCCGGTACCGCCGCTGCCTTTTCCCAGCTGACCGCCACCATGCCGTGGCTGATTCTGGCAGCGCTGGCGGCGGTCTATATCGTGCTCGGCGTGCTCTACGAGAGCTACATCCATCCGCTGACCATTCTTTCAACCCTGCCGTCCGCGGGCGTCGGCGCGCTGTTACTGCTGCTGCTGACCAACACGCAGCTCACGGTGATCGCGCTGATTGGCATCATCCTGCTGATCGGCATTGTGAAAAAGAACGCCATCATGATGATCGATTTTGCTATCGACGCGGAACGGCAGCAGGGCATGTCGCCGCAGCAGGCGATCACTCAGGCGTGTCTGATGCGCTTCCGTCCGATCATGATGACGACACTGGCCGCCTTCTTCGGCGCGTTGCCGCTGGCGCTGGGCAGCGGCGGTGATGCCGACCTGCGCAGTCCACTGGGGATCGCGATTGCGGGCGGACTGGCGCTCAGCCAGCTGCTGACGCTGTTTACCACACCGGTTGTTTATCTGTGGCTCGATCGTCTGGGTCGTGCCACTCAACGTCAATGGCGTCGTCTGCGCCATGCGGAAACCTGACCATGAAACCTTTTATCCCGTTTATTGTGCTGCTGCTGGCTGGCTGTAGCGTGGGTCCCGACTATCAGCGCCCGGCGGTGGCGATGCCGGTTCACTATAAAGAGGCCCGGGGCTGGCAGCAGGCGACGCCGCTGGATGCGCAAAGCAAAGGCAAATGGTGGTCGGTCTACCATGACGCCACGCTAGACGGGCTGCTGAGCCAGGTGAGCGTATCGAATCAGAACGTGGCGACTTATGCCGCGCAGTACCGGCAGGCGCAGGCGCTGGCGGCGGAGTCTCGCGCAGCGCTGTTTCCTTCGCTGGGCTATGACGGCAGCGTGACGCGCAGCGGCAGCCATGCCACTGGCAGTAGCGTTCGCACCACCAGCAGCAGCCATCAGGCGGCGCTGAGTGCCAGCTGGGAGCTGGATCTGTGGGGCAAACTGCGGCGCACGCTGGAGGAGGATCGCGCCAGCGCCTCGGCCAGCGCAGCAGAGCTGGCCAATATTACTCTGAGCGCCCAGTCTGAGCTGGCACAGGACTATTTCCAGCTGCGCATCATGGATCAGAAAATCGCGTGCTATCAGCAGAGCGTTGATGCCTATCAGCGCTACCTGAACGTCATTAACAGCCAGTATCAGGCGGGCACCGCATCGCGTGCGACTCTGGCTCAGGCGCAGTTGCAACTGGAGAGCGCCAGCGCCTCGGCGCAGGATTATCAGTGGCAGCGCGCGCAGATGGAACACGCCATTGCGCTGCTGGTCGGCAAAGCCCCCGCTGACTTCACGCTGACCGCCGCGCCGCTGACCGCTACGCTGCCCGCGATTCCGGCAGCCCTGCCGGGCGAGCTGTTACAGCGCCGTCCTGACATCGCGTACGCCGAACGCAACATGGCCGCCGCCAATGCCGCCGTGGGGGTAGCGGTGGCCGGTTACTATCCCGACCTGACCCTGAGCGCCAGCGGGGGCGTCAGCGCTTCGGTGCTGCATTCGCTGTTCTCGCTGCCAAACCGCGTCTGGTCACTGGGGCCAGAGCTGAGCGGCACGCTGTTTGACGCGGGCGCGACCTCTGCCAGGGTCGATCAGGCGCGGGCAGCCTGGGATGCCAGCGTCGCGACCTATCGTCAGACGGTGCTGGCCGCGATGCAGGAGGTGGAAGATAAGCTGGTAGAGCTGAACACGCTACAGGGCGAGGTTGCCGCGCAGCAGCGTGCCACCGACGCGGCGCAGACCTCGGCGCGGGTGACGCGTCTGCAGTATGAGGCGGGCATGATTAACTACCTGGATGTGGCGACCACAGAGAACAGCAGCCTGAGTGCCCAGCAGAGTTTGCTGACGCTGCAGAGCACGCAGTGGGTCAGCAGTGTGGCGCTGATTGCCGCCCTTGGCGGCGGCTGGCAGGCACCCTGATACGGTGTCGGTGTGGCGATAATTCTGTTGTCGAACTGCCTCAAATCCTGCATCGTGAGGGCCTATTTTTCCCCGATGCTAAGGAGCCGGCATGGTTTTCACACTCTTGCGCCTCATCTTCCGCCTGTTATGGCGGGTCGAACTGCGTGGCGACGTCGCCGAACTGCATAAACAGAAGGTATTGATCACGCCGAACCATATGTCGTTTCTCGACGGCATATTGCTGGCGCTATTTTTGCCGGTCAGACCGGTCTTCGCCATCTACTCGACCATCGGCGAAAGCTGGTTTATGCGCCTGGTCAGACCGTTTATCGACTTTGTGCCGCTGGACCCGACCCGGCCGATGGCGCTGAAGCAGCTGGTGCGGCTGATCGACAGTGGCCGTCCGGTGGTGATCTTCCCGGAAGGGCGGATTACCGTCACCGGCTCGCTGATGAAGATCTACAGCGGGGCGGGCTTTGTCGCGGCCCGCTCGGGTGCGAACGTGGTGCCGATGCGGATTGAAGGCGCAGAGTTCACGCCGTTTGGTCGCCTGGCGGGCGTGTTCAAACGCCGCCTGTTCCCGCGCATCACCCTCTCTGTGCTGCCCGCCACCCGCATTCCGATGCCGGAGGCGAAACGGGCGCGCGACCGGCGTATGCTGGCCGGGGAGCATCTGCACCATATCATGATGGAAGCGCGCATGGCGGTGCGTCCGCGTGAAACCCTGTTTGAGGCGCTGCTCTCCGCCCGGACCCGCTACGGCGCGTTTAAGCGCTGCATCGAAGATGTCAGTTTCAAACCTGACAGCTACAACGGACTGCTGAAAAAGTCGCTGGGCGTGGGCCGGATTCTGGAGCGCTACAGTCAGCCGCGTGAAGTGGTCGGGCTGCTGCTGCCAAATACCACCGTCACGGCCGCAGCGATTTTCGGTGCCTCACTGCGTGGTCGCGTTCCGGCGATGCTTAACTACACCGCAGGCGTGAACGGTATGCGGGCGGCGCTGACCGCCGCGCAGATTAAAACGGTCTTCACCTCACGGCAGTTCCTGGAGAAAGGTAACCTGTGGCATCTGCCGCAGGGGCTCGGTGAGGTGCAGTGGATCTATCTGGAAGATCTGAAAGAGACGGTGACCGCGAAAGATAAACTCTGGATCGTCGCGCACCTGCTGATGCCGCGCCGCGCCCAGCTGCCGCAGCAGCCGGAAGATGCCGCGATGGTGCTGTTTACCTCCGGCTCGGAGGGCAATCCTAAAGGGGTGGTGCATTCGCATAAAAGCCTGCTGGCGAACGTCGAACAGATCCGCACCGTGGCGGACTTCACGCCGCGCGATCGCTTTATGTCGGCGCTGCCGCTGTTTCATGCCTTTGGCCTGACCGTCGGCCTGTTTACGCCGCTGATGACCGGCGCGCAGGTCTTTCTCTACCCCAGCCCGCTGCACTATCGCATCGTGCCGGAGCTGGTCTATGACCGCAACTGCACCGTGCTGTTTGGCACCTCCACCTTCCTGGGCAACTATGCGCGCTTTGCCGCGCCGTACGATTTTGCCCGCCTGCGCTATGTGGTGGCGGGGGCCGAGAAGCTGCAGGAGAACACCCGCCAGCTCTATATGGAGAAGTACGGCATCCGCATCCTTGAAGGCTATGGCGTCACCGAGTGTGCGCCGGTAGTCGCCATCAACGTGCCGATGGCGACGAAGGCGCACACCGTCGGACGGATTCTGCCGGGCATGGATTCACGGCTGATGTCGGTGCCGGGCATCGAGAACGGCGGACGGCTGCAGCTGCGCGGGCCAAACGTGATGAAGGGCTATCTGCGGGTCGAAAACCCTGGCGTACTCGAAGCGCCGGTCGCCGACGATGGTGAAGGCAATATGGAGGCGGGCTGGTATGACACCGGCGATATCGTCAGCTTCGATGAAGGCGGTTTCTGCCAGATTCAGGGCCGTGCCAAACGCTTTGCCAAGATTGCCGGTGAGATGGTGTCGCTGGAGATCGTCGAGCAGATCGCCCTGAAGGCGTCGCCGGACAAACAGCACGCCGCCTCACTGCGTCCCGATGGGCAGCGCGGCGAAGCGCTGGTGCTCTTCACCACCGACGCTGAACTGGCGCGCGACACGCTGCAGAAAGCGGCCCGCGAGCTGGGCGCGCCGGATCTGGCGCTGCCGCGCGACATCCGGGTGGTGAAACAGCTGCCGCAGCTCGGCAGCGGCAAACCTGACTATGTGACGCTGAAAAAGATGGCGGAAGAGGAGCAGACATGAGCCCTGATCGCACTGCACCGCTGATGTCACGCGGCATGATCGCCGTGATTGTCGCCCAGTTCTTTTCCGCCTTCGGCGATAACGCGCTGCTGTTTGCCACGCTGGCGCTGCTGAAAAGCCAGTTCTATCCCGACTGGAGCCAGCCGATCCTGCAGATGCTCTTTGTCGCGGCCTACATTTTGCTGGCGCCTTTTGTCGGTCAGGTGGCGGACAGCATGGCAAAAGGGCGGGTGATGATGCTCGCCAACAGCCTGAAGCTGCTGGGGGCGCTGACCATTTGCTTCGGCTTCAATCCGTTCATCGGCTATACCCTGGTCGGCGCGGGGGCGGCCGCCTATTCTCCGGCCAAATATGGCATCCTGGGTGAGATTACCCACGGCGAGAAGCTGGTCAAAGCCAACGGGCTGATGGAGGGCTCGACCATCGCCGCCATTCTGCTCGGCTCGGTGGCGGGCGGAATGCTGGCGGACTGGCATCTGCTGGCGGCGCTGGGGATCTGTGCGCTCACCTACGGCATTGCGGTCGCCGCGAACCTCTTTATCCCGAAACTGCAGGCGGCGCGGCCAGGCCAGAGCTGGCGGCCGGGCGTCATGGTGCGCCGCTTTTTCGATGCCGTTGGGCTGCTGTGGCGCGACGCAGAGACGCGCTTCTCGCTGCTCGGCACCAGCCTCTTCTGGGGCGCTGGCGTGACATTGCGTTTCCTGCTGGTGCTGTGGGTGCCGGTGGCGCTGGGCATCAGCGACAATACCACTCCCACCACCCTGAATGCGATGGTGGCGATCGGGATTGTGCTGGGAGCGGCGGCGGCGGCGAAGCTGGTGACGCTGGAGACGGTGCGCCGCTGCATGCCCGCGGGCGTCCTGATTGGCGTGATGGTCGTCGTCTTCTCGCTGCAGCATTCGCTGGTCAGCGCCTATCTCCTGCTGATGCTGATTGGCGCGCTGGGCGGTTTCTTTGTGGTGCCGCTGAACGCGCTGCTGCAGGCGCGGGGCAAAGAGAGCGTGGGTTCCGGCAACGCGATTGCGGTGCAGAATCTCGGTGAGAACAGCGCGATGCTGGTGATGCTGGGGCTCTATACGCTGGCGATAAAGGCGGGTGCGCCTGCTGTCGCAACGGGCGTCGGGTTTGGCGTACTGTTTGCGCTGGCGATAGCCGTACTGTGGCTGTGGCGACCGGCTAAGCGTTAAGCGCGTCACCGCCTCTCTCCGGCCTGCGCGGCGGAGAGAGGCGGACGGACGAATCAGCGACGGACCGCGATCGCTTCGATTTCAATCTTCACATCCTTTGGCAGACGCGCCACTTCGACACAGGAACGCGCCGGGAAGTGTGCGTCATGCTCGGTGAAAAACGCCTCATAGGTGGCGTTGACCGTGGCAAAATCATTCAGGTCCTTCACGAACACCGTGGTCTTCACGATATCGCCCACCTTCAGGCCCGCCGCTTCCACAATCGCCTTCACATTCTCCAGCGACTGACGCGCCTGTGCGGCAATGTCATCCGCCACCTGGCCGGTGACCGGATCGACCGGGATCTGACCTGAGGTGATGATCATGCTGCCCAGATCGACGCCCTGAACATAGGGACCGATCGCGGCAGGGGCTTTCTCAGTACTGATTTCACGGGACATCATGGCTCCTTTAATTATGTCATCAGGCGGCGGTGCCGCCGGTGTTGCCCATTATAAGGTCGGGCAGGGCGATTACCAGTGACCCAGCACCACGTGGCGGGCGAACTCTTTTTCGCAATATTTGCATTTGAGATGCACATCGTCGGCGCGCTGCTTCACGGCAAAACTGGAGAAGACCGGCTCGCTGCGGCTGATGCAGTTGCTGTTGGGACAGGTCAGCACCCGCTCGATGCGGTCCGGCAGCGTCGGGGCGATCTTGGCCACCACCTCATAGTCGTCGATGCGGTTAACCGTGGCATCGGGCGCATAGACCGCCAGCTGATTGATCTGATCGTCGGTGAGAAAGGTGTTTTCAATCTTGATCAGATCTTTGCGGCCCATCTCGCCTGACGGCAGATTCAGGCCGATGGTGATGCGCTGGTCGGTTTCGGTCAGCCGGAACAGAGAGAGCAGCTTAAAGCCGATCTGTGCCGGAATGTGGTCGATGACCGTGCCGCGTTTGATCGCTTCGACCTGCAATTTGTTGTCCTGCGTCATGATGAGATCTCCTTACAGGGCGAGTTCGCTGTTTAAAACCAGTGCCAGCAGAGCCTGGCGTGCATAGATGCCGTTACCCGCCTGCTGGAAATACCAGGCGTAAGGGGTGCTGTCGACATCGGTGGTGATTTCGTCGATGCGCGGCAGCGGGTGCAGCACTTTCATGTTGTCACGCGCCGTGGCGAGATCGGCGGCGCGGAGGATGAACTGCGCTTTGACGTTGGCATATTCAGACGGATCGAGCCGCTCTTTCTGCACCCGCGTCATGTAAAGAATATCGAGCTGCGGCATGACCTCTTCAAAGCTGTCGTGGCGTGACCAGGGAATACTCTTCTCGTCCAGCATGTCGGTGATATAGGCGGGCATCGCCAGCGCATCGGGCGCGATAAAGAAGAAGCGGTTGCCATCAAACTTCGCCAGCGCCTGGGTCAGGGAGTGCACGGTGCGGCCATATTTCAAATCCCCCACCATCGCCACGTTCAGGTTATTCAGGCGGCTCTGGGTCTCCTGGATGGTGAAGAGATCGAGCAGCGTCTGGGTCGGATGCTGGTTGGCCCCGTCACCGGCGTTGAGAATCGGGATGCCGCCGGAAAACTCCGTCGCCAGCCGCGCCGCGCCCTCCTGCGGATGACGCATCACAATCGCATCCACATAGGTGCCGATGACGGAAATGGTGTCGGCCAGGGTTTCGCCTTTTTTGCCCAGTGACGTGTTGCTGCCGTCAGCAAAGCCCACCGCTGACGCCCCCAGACGGTGAATGGCGGTTTCAAACGACAGGCGGGTGCGGGTCGAGGCCTCAAAGAAGCAGCTGGCAATCACCTTGTGCTTCAGCAGTTCCGGCTGCGGATGGGCTTTCAGCTGAGCGGCGGTGTGCAGCGCCAGCTCCAGCTCTTCACGACTGAGGTCGTTAATTGAAATGATGTGCTTGCGGTATAGCGGGTTAGCCATAACTCTCTCCTCTGCGCGGCCGGATTGCGGACAAAAAAAAGCCCCTGCTTAAGGGGCTTTTTTATGATCGGGTCGATGACCGAAAGAAACAGCAGCACCGCCTGCGGTCAGGCGTGATGGCGCGTCAAATTGTCCGCTGTGCTGTCGCATATTTCCTCCGGCAAATTGGGGCGCATTATACCCGTTCGCGGTGGCGCAGCAAGGGAAAACGTTTGCGCTGCGGAGAGGGCCGGGGCGGCAAACGGGTGACAACCTGTGGCGTCAGCCCGCCTGCCGCCGGACGATCAGCGCTGGCCCAGCGTGGCCACCATCACCGCTTTGATGGTGTGCATCCGGTTCTCGGCCTGGTCGAAGACAATGCTGTGCGCCGACTCAAACACCTCGTTGCTCACCTCCATGCCGTTGGGCAGATCGTACTGCTCCGCCATCTGCTGACCCAGCGTGGTCTGATCGTCATGGAAAGCGGGCAGGCAGTGCAGGAATTTCACCTGCGGATTGCCGGTCAGATCGAGCATCGCCCGGTTAACCTGATAGTCACGCAGCAGGGCGATACGCTCTGCCCAGACCTCTTTGGCTTCACCCATCGACACCCAGACATCGGTGTAGATGAAGTCTGCGCCTTTGACGCCGTCAGCAATGTTGTCGGTGAGGGTGATGGTTCCGCCGGTCTGACGGGCGACCTCACGGCACTCTGCCACCAGTTGCGCCTCGGGCCAGCAGCTTTCCGGGGCCACCAGGCGCAGATCCAGTCCGGTCAGCGCCGCCGCTTCCAGCATGGTGTTGCCCATGTTGTTGCGTGCGTCACCGACATAGACCAGCGTCATGTCACTGAGTTTTTTGCCCGGCAGGTGCTCCTGCATGGTCAGCAGGTCGGCCAGCAGCTGGGTCGGGTGAAATTCGTCTGTCAGGCCGTTCCAGACCGGCACACCGGCATGTTCCGCCAGCGTTTCAACCAGCGCCTGACCGTAACCGCGATACTGGATGCCATCGTACATCCGGCCCAGCACCCGCGCCGTGTCGCGCATCGACTCTTTATGGCCGATCTGGCTGCCACTCGGGCCGAGATAAGTGACGTTAGCACCCTGATCGTAAGCGGCAACTTCGAAAGAGCATCGGGTACGGGTCGAGTCTTTTTCGAAGATGAGCGCGATGTTTTTGCCTTTCAGGTACTGCACTTCGCTGGCGCTTTTTTTCGCCTGCTTTAATTCAGCGGAAAGGGTAAGCAGGTGATCCATTTCGGCGGGGGTAAAATCCAGAAGCCTGAGGAAATGGCGCTGATACAGCTGACTCATACAACACTCCGGTAATCATTAAAGTGAATTAAAATTCAATCTAACCGTATGAATATGCATTTTCAAGAGCGGGTGCCAATAAACTTGTCGTTTTGTGTAGTGGCGCGACAGGCAGTGTGGGAAAATAGCGGTTTATTGCCGAACTCAGAGAGGAACATCGTTATGGCATATGAAGCATTGCTGGAAGAGCAGCGTGAAGAGACGCGGCAGATTATCGAAGAACTGCTGGAGGATGGCAGCGATCCCGATGCGCTCTATACCATCGAGCACCATCTCTCATGCAATAATTTTGATTCGCTGGAAAAAGCGGCCGTTGACGCCTTTAAGCTGGGTTATGAAGTGACCGAGCCGGAAGAGCTGGAGCTGGAAGATGGCACGACCGTCATGTGCGTTGACATCCTCAGCGAATCGGCGCTGAAAGCGGAACTGATCGATGTGCAGGTTGAGCAGCTGGTTAACCTGGTCGGTAAATACAACGTCGATTATGACGGCTGGGGCACCTATTTCGAAGATCCCGATGCCGAAGAGGAAGATGACGACGCTATCGACGATGAAGATGATGATGGTGTTCGCCACTAAGTCGCCCGGGCGGAGCCCTCTCCGCCTCTTACCTTCTCCTGCTCTGTTCTGACATCATGAATTACGCACCGCTACTCGAACCGATCTGTCAGTTTCTGCACTGCCGCACGCCGCAAGCCTGGATTGATGAGGCGCGCAAGCCGGAAAACCTGACCCTGCTGCTGACCGACCATCTGGTGTGCGAACTGAAAGCCGCGCAGACCGCGGTATGGTTAATCCGTAAGTATGTGGCCGACAAGCCGAGCGGCGAGGCGATTCTCGCCTGGCTGAAACCCTATGAAGACTTCATCTTCCGCGAAGATGGCGACAGCGACTTTATCAATGCCCATAAAAATCTGACCAAACGCATCATCGTGCGCAATGCGCTGCCCTGGGCCGATGAGCTGGTGGAAAAGATGGTGCTGCTGATTAAAGAGGAGCTGCATCACTTCTATCAGGTGTGGGAGATTATGCAGTCACGCGGACTGGTCTATCAGAAGATCACCTCCAGCCGCTATGCAAAATCTCTGCTGCGTGAGGTGATCACCCATGAGCCGGAAACGCTGGTGGATAAGCTGATTTGCGGCGCTTACATTGAGGCGCGCTCCTGCGAACGTTTTGCCAGTCTGGCTCCCTGGCTGGATGACGAGCTGGCGAAGTTCTATCTGTCGCTTCTCCGCTCCGAGGCGCGCCACTATCAGGATTACCTGACGCTGGCCGCGCAGATCGCGGCAAAAGATATCGCGCCACGGGTGCAGGCAATTGGCCAGGTCGAGGCGAAGCTGATTAGCGAGCCGGACACGGAGCTGCGTTTTCACAGCGGCGTACCCGCCTGGTGAATCCCTGAGGGCACCCTGATCGGGGTGTCTCTTTTTCTGGTTGGGTGATCGCGTTTATATTTTCTGCGTGGCGCTGTTTTAAATAACGCGCTGTGTAACGCTTTATTTTAAATCACGCTGGCAGACAAAGATATTTTGTGCCACCTATCACATAACGGCTTTTTTACGCTGACTTTCCGCCCTTAAATAAATATAGTCCCGGAGTCAGTGCGGGATTGTTATTTTTTTTAAGCAAAACCCGACTCACTGCCCTTTTTAACAGAGGGCAGTGGGTCGGGTTTTTTTATGGGTTAACGGCACCAGGTCACCCTTATTGTCATGGGGGGACGGATTTTTAATATCGCCAGGTGAAGGACTTCATAATGAAAGGAAAACGTTATTCTCTGTTATTTGTTTCGCTATTTTTGACCCTTTGCTGGGGAAATGTTAATGCGTCCGGCATTCAGACCTCCTCCGGATTATGGCGTGACGCTGCGCTCGATCTCAGACTGCGCAACCACTGGAAGTATCTCAAGGAGAACGAAGCACAGCCCACTGCGGTTCACAACGCCTGGGGCCAGGCCGCGACGTTCGATTTTCGTTCCGGTTATCAGTGGGACCTGCTCGGGTTTGATGCGACCTACACCCGCGCCGTACGCCTGGGCGCCAGCGACTACTTCTCCACGCGTGGTCTGCTCTATGACAGCGGCGGGAACATGGAAAAGCGGGATGCGCACGGCTTCAGCAAGTTCAGTCAGCGCTATCTTAAGCTGAAGCTCGGCAACCGCGCGCTGCGGTTCGAGGGGAAGGCGGGCTGGCAGGAACTGAAAAATATCGGTGTGCTGACGACCACGGATCGCCTGTCGCGCAACAGCTATGCCGGCTACAGCGGTGCCGTGACGTGGCAGAATGCCCGGCTGGATCTTGCCATGGTTAACAAAGCCATACGGCACGACTCGGGTAAAACGCTGGCGCTGCAAACCCAGGCCCGGCAAAAAATCGACGCCATTTACACCGCGGCGCTGAGCTACAAAGATAGCGGTCACGCGCTGGCCTATGCGTTTGGCGAGGCCGAACGCTATCAGCGCCGTCATGTCATTGAGGCAGGCTATTCCCTCTCGCCACACTGGTCACTGGCTTCGCAGATCTATGGCAGCCAGGCGCTGGAAAAGTATAAAAGTATGCCCGCCAGCAAAAGAACCTTTGATCACCAGGCATGGCACTATGTCGGGGAGGCCATCTGGAAGCAGGGCGCCTGGACGCAGAGGCTGGCTGCTGGCTGGACATCCGCCCCTAAAAAGCAGGCGGTGGGATATTATGCCCGACCCCTGACTAAAAATACCCGGGGACGTTTCACTTCACTGACCTCCGCGGGCAAAGATTATATGCGCGACAGAGAGCTGGCGCTGGTCTCTCTGAGTCAGTATGAAATTGCAAAAGGGATCAGCAGCGGAATACAGCTTAATTATGGTCAGTTCCATTATCGTAATAACCTTGTGCGAACCGGCGAGGTTTCATTAATTAATCAGTTCAGTAATCAGCATCCCACCTTTAAACATCTGACGCTATTTACGCTGACCGGTTATGGCTGGTCATATAAAAACAGTAAAGAGACTCCGCGCCTGAATAGTCAGGGAAAAGTTCAGCGCTCCCGCAGTTTATCCGCCGAAGTGGTCATTCAATATAAATTCAATCTTTTTTAACCCGGAGAGTAAAATGAAAACGAAACTGAAAACCCTGATGTTAATTGCCCTCATCTCCGTCAGCACTGCCGGCTCCGCCTGGGCCGCGGATGTGATGCTCTATGTGACCCGGCATGGCAAGACCATGTTTAACACGGTGCATCGCGCTCAGGGATGGGCCGATACGCCGCTGACCGCTTCCGGCGCCGCGGTTGCAGAGCAACTGGGACGGGGTTTACAGCCGTTGCCCTTCGTCGCGGCCTGGTCCAGCGATTCGGGTCGGGCGAGGGAAACCGCGCAGCTGGTGATGAAGAACTGGAAAAATCCGCCTGTACTGAAAGAGATGAAAGGGCTGCGCGAGGTGGGATTTGGCCTTTATGAAGGCGATCTGGATAAAAATCTGATTACCGCTGCCGCCCTTCAGGCGGGTTATCCCTCCGACACGGCGCTGCTGGAGGCATTCAGCGCCGGTAAAATTCAGATGGACAGGATGATCGATGCGATTCATGAGGCGGAAGCCGCAGGCACGCCATCGCTGCCAGGGGTTAAATCCTCCGGCCAGGCCGAAACCTATCAGCAGGTAGCTAAGCGCATGGTGGAGAGTATTACGGCTATCGCGAAGCAGGCGCAGCAGCAGGGCGGAGGCAATGTGCTGGTGGTCAGTCACGGTATGGCTATCACCACGCTACTGCAGGCGCTGGGCAATACTTCGTTACGCGAGCAGCTTAAGAATGCCAGTGTGACGCTGCTGCGCTACACCGATAACGGGCAGTTCAAAATCGAGTCCATCAACGATATGCGTTACGTGGAGCGCGGTTTATAAGGTCTTCAGCATGCGCACTTCGCAATCCACATGGCCGGTGCAGCCCATTGCGCCTTCGATGTGTGCAAAGCCCAGCGACTCATAGAGTCTGATGGCGCGGGTCAGGCTGGCGGTGGTTTCAAGGTAGCAGCGACGGAAGCCGTGGCTGCGTGCATGATCCATCGCCCGCAGTGCCAGCTCGCGCGCCAGGCCCTGGCCGCGCACCACGGGCAGGAAGTACATTTTCTGCAGTTCGCAGATGTCTGGCGCACTGCAGGCGAGAGGCGCCACGCCTCCGCCGCCCACCACCTTGCCCTGATACTCAACAATCCAGTAGGCGCTCTGATCGGCACTGTAGAGCTCAAACAGCTGGTCGAGCTGGGGATCGGAGACGGTATAGCCCTTGTCAGCCGTCAGCCCAAATTCCGCCGAAACAACGCGGATGACATGAGCGATATGCGGATTATCGGCGGCAGTAATCGGCCGCACCTGGAGGTCAAAAAGCGGAGTGGCGCTGGTCGTCATCATCTCTTCCGGATTTGTACGAGAACAATAAAAAAGCCGGGCAAGCCCGGCTTTATGAATAAGCTGTCAGCTAAGACGCTTACAATGCCGCAATGACCGCCTGCTGTTCAATCAGTTTTGCTTTTGATTGTTGCAGGTCTGCCACGCGCTCGCGCTCTTTCGCCACCACGGCTTCCGGCGCGCGTGAAACAAAGCCTTCGTTCGCCAGCTTGGTCTCGATCTTCTCGATTTCCACATCCAGCTTAACCAGCTCTTTTGCCAGACGCTCCAGCTCAGCGGTTTTGTCGACCAGATCCGCCATCGGGATCAGCAGCTCTGCGCCTTCCACAATTTTAGTGACCGAGACCGGACCTTTCTCGCCTGACGGCAGAATGGTCAGGCTTTCCAGACGCGCCAGGCGTGACAGGAAGTTACGGTTCTCTTCAACGCGGCGCTGGGCAGCCGGTGAACAGTCACGCAGCAGCACATCCAGCGGCTTGCTCGGCGCAATGTTCATCTCCGCACGGATATTACGCACGGCAACGATCGCCTGCTTCATCCACTCGATATCAGCTTTCGCTTCCGCATCTTCCTTCGCGGCATCAAACTGCGGGAACGGCTGCAGCATGATGGTGTCATCGCTGATGTTTTTCAGGCCTTTCACGCGCTGCCAGATGGTTTCCGTGATAAACGGAATGATGGGGTGCGCCAGGCGCAGCAGCGCTTCCAGTACGTGAACCAGCGTGTGACGGGTGCCACGCAGCTCCGCTTCACTGCCACTGTTCATGACCGGCTTGGTCAGCTCCAGATACCAGTCACAGAACTGGTTCCAGGTGAAGTCATACAGGATGTTCGCCGCGATATCGAAGCGATAGGTATCCAGCGCTTCACGGTAGGCTTTCACCGTGTGATTGAACTCGGTCAGGATCCAGCGATCCGCCAGCGACAGCGTCATCTCGCCGCCATTCTGTCCGCAATCCTGCTCTTCGGTGTTCATCAGCACAAAGCGGCTGGCGTTCCACAGCTTGTTACAGAAGTTGCGATACCCTTCCAGGCGCTTCATGTCCCAGTTGATGTCGCGACCGGTTGAGGCCAGTGCCGCCAGCGTAAAGCGCAGCGCATCGGTGCCTGATGGCTCGATGCCGTTCGGGAACTGCTTCTCGGTACGTTTGCGGATCTTCTCGGCCAGCTGCGGCTGCATCATGTTGCCGGTACGTTTTTCCAGCAGCGCTTCCAGCGAGATGCCATCAACCATATCCAGCGGGTCAATCACGTTGCCCTTGGATTTTGACATCTTCTGACCCTCTTCATCACGGATCAGACCGGTCATGTAGACGGTTTTAAACGGCACCTGCGGTTTGCCATTTTCATCTTTGATGAAGTGCATGGTCAGCATGATCATGCGGGCAATCCAGAAGAAGATAATGTCGAAGCCGCTGACCAGCACGCTGGTCGGATGGAAGGTGCGCAGCGCTTCGGTGTTCTCCGGCCAGCCCAGGGTAGAGAAGGTCCACAGGCCTGAGGAGAACCAGGTGTCCAGCACGTCATCATCCTGACGCAGCGCCACATCGGCGGCCAGGTTGTTTTCCGCGCGCACTTCGTCTTCAGTGCGGCCGACGTAGACATTGCCGTCGTTGTCATACCACGCCGGAATGCGGTGACCCCACCACAGCTGACGGGAGATACACCAGTCCTGAATATCGCGCATCCAGGAGAAGTACATGTTTTCATACTGCTTCGGCACGAACTGGATATCACCGTTCTCAACGGCTTCAACCGCCACTTTCGCCAGCGGGGCGGTACGCACATACCACTGGTCAGTAAGCATCGGTTCAATCACCACGCCGCCACGGTCACCGTAAGGAACGGTCAGGTCGTGGGGTTTGATCTCATCCAGCAGGCCCAGTTCATCCACCGCGGCGACAATCGCTTTACGCGCGGCAAAGCGTTCCATGCCCTGGAAGGCGGCCGGGATGTCGTCGGAGCAGACATCGCTGGCTTCGCCGTTGGTGTCATACACCTGAGCGCGGTCGCGGATATCGCCGTCAAAGGTCAGGATGTTGATCATCGGTAAGCGATGACGACGGCCGACTTCGTAGTCGTTGAAGTCATGAGCCGGGGTGATTTTGACGCAGCCGGTGCCTTTTTCCATGTCCGCGTGTTCGTCGCCGACGATCGGGATCAGGCGGCCAACCAGCGGCAGCATTACGAATTTGCCGATCAGATCTTTATAGCGCGGATCTTCCGGGTTCACGGCCACGCCGGTGTCGCCCAGCAGGGTTTCCGGACGGGTGGTGGCGACGACCAGGTAATCTTTGCCGTCGGCGGTTTTAGCGCCATCCGCCAGCGGATAGCGGATATGCCACATCGAGCCTTTGCTCTCGCGGTTTTCCACTTCCAGATCGGAGATTGCGGTGCGCAGTTTCGGGTCCCAGTTCACCAGGCGTTTGCCACGGTAGATCAGGTTCTCTTTGTAGAGGCGAACAAACACCTCTTTAACAGCGTTGGAGAGGCCTTCGTCCATCGTGAAGCGCTCGCGCTCCCAGTCAACGGAGTTACCGAGACGACGCATCTGGCGGGTAATGGTGCCGCCGGATTCCGCTTTCCACTCCCAGATTTTTTCGATGAACGCATCGCGGCCATAATCCTGGCGCGTTTTGCCCTCTTCAGCCGCAATCTTGCGCTCAACCACCATCTGCGTGGCGATGCCCGCGTGGTCCGTGCCCGCCTGCCACAGGGTGTTTTTGCCCTGCATGCGCTGGTAACGGATCATGGTGTCCATGATGGTTTGCTGGAAGGCGTGACCCATGTGCAAGCTACCGGTGACGTTCGGCGGCGGGATCATGATGCAAAAGCTTTCCTGGCTGGTGTCGCCATTCGGTTTGAAGTAGCCCTGCTTTTCCCAGTGCTCGTAAAGCGGCTGCTCGATATCTTGCGGGTTATATGTCTTTTCCATTTCTGCTATGTCGTTTGCGGCTGTGGTGGCGCTGCCGTATTCAATTGGAAACCCACGCTGCGATACGCTTTGTAGCGATCGCGCGCGAGTTGTTTGAGAGCGTCTTCGTAAGGAACGAAGTCTATCACTTCATGGAAAGCAGTAGCAAAATCTGCGAAGTGGGGCAGCAGGCTTATCAGCAGGTCGCGCGGTGAACTGCCGCGACGCTGTGGCCAGGCCAGCTCAACCGGCGCCCCGTAGCGCGGGCCTTCACCCGCCAGGTTGTGCGGCACGAAGGCATTGGCCGGTCGTTGCCACAGCGCTTCGTCGAGACGAATGGCTTGCTGTTCATCTTCGCAGGCAATCAGCACCCGCTTTCCGGCCCGCCAGCGTGTTTCCGCCAGATTGCACACCAGCGCTTCAACAGCGCTCAGGCCATCCTGGGTGGCATCGGTTTCCAGCACGTAGAAGGTTGCGTTTTTCATCGGTTTGCTCATCAGAAGATCAAGGGCGGAATCAGATCCGCCCTTGCTGTCAGAAAAGAGGGCGCTTAATCGTCGCCGTTCAATCCTGCCCGATTCAACAGAAACTGTGACAGCATCGGCACCGGACGACCGGTGGCGCCTTTGGCCTTGCCGGAGCGCCAGGCGGTTCCGGCGATATCCAGGTGCGCCCAGTTATATTTGCGGGCGAAACGCGCCAGGAAGCAGGCGGCGGTGATCGCGCCGCCCGGACGGCCTCCAATGTTGCCCATATCGGCAAAGTTGGACTCCAGCTGCTCCTGGAACTCATCCGCCATCGGCAGACGCCAGGCGCGATCGCCGGACTGCTCGGACGCGCTGATCAGCTCATGCGCCAGCGGATTGTGGTTCGACAGCAGGCCGCTGATGTGATGGCCCAGCGCAATCACGCAGGCACCGGTCAGCGTCGCGACGTCGATCACCACTTCCGGGTCGAAACGCTCGACGTAAGTCAGCGCATCACAGAGTACCAGACGGCCTTCGGCGTCGGTGTTCAGCACTTCGACCGTCTGGCCTGACATGGTGGTCAGCACGTCACCCGGACGCATCGAACGGCCATCCGGCATGTTTTCACAGCCCGCCAGCACGCCGACCACGTTCAGCGGCAGGTTCAGCTCGGCCACCATACGCATGACGCCATAGACCGCGGCGGCGCCGCACATGTCATACTTCATCTCATCCATGCTGTCGGACGGCTTGATGGAGATGCCGCCGGAGTCAAAGGTCAGCCCTTTACCCACCAGCACAATCGGGCGCGCGTCGGCGTCCGGATTGCCTTTGTATTCAATGACCGACATCAGCGACTCATTCTGCGAGCCGGCGCCGACGGCGAGATAGGCGTTCATGCCCAGCTCTTTCATCTGCTGTTCGCCGATCACGCGGGTAGTCACATTTTTGCTGAAGGCATCGGCCAGCTGGCGCGCCTGTGACGCCAGATAGGCGGCGTTACAGATGTTAGGCGGCATGTTGCCGAGATCTTTGGCCGCTTTCATACCGGCGGCAACCGCCAGCCCGTGCTGGATCGCCCGCTCGCCGCTGGTCAGCTCGCGACGGGTCGGCACGTTGAACACCAGCTTGCGCAGCGGACGACGTGGCTCGGCTTTGTTGCTCTTCAGCTGATCAAAGTTGTAGAGCGCCTCTTTTGAGGTTTCCACCGCCTGACGCACTTTCCAGTAGGTATTGCGACCTTTGACATGCAGCTCGGTCAGGAAGCAGACCGCTTCCATGGAGCCGGTGTCGTTCAGCGTATTAATGGTTTTCTGAATGACCTGCTTGTACTGGCGTTCGTCCAGTTCACGCTCTTTCCCGCAGCCAATCAGCAGAATACGCTCAGACAGGATATTTGGCACATGATGCAGCAGCAGTGTCTGGCCCACTTTTCCTTCCAGCTCGCCGCGGCGCAGCAGGGCACTGATGTAACCGTCACTGATTTTATCCAGCTGTTCGGCAATCGGTGACAGACGACGCGGTTCGAAAACGCCAACGACAATGCAGGCACTGCGTTGTTTTTCCGGGCTTCCGCTTTTTACACTGAACTCCATGCACTCTCCTGAATCTTAAAGACAACGGCCGCTGCTGCCGCTAGAATGTAGCGCGCTCATGACCCATTTATTCATTGTCGCAGCATGACATTCTGCCGCTGGAGGTCATAATGAATCAGGGTGACAAGATGTTGTTTTTTCACCACCCGGACGCGTTTTTCATACAATTTTAGCTACGACGACGGCCATTGATGAAGAAAAATGGCTGATAAGCGTTGAAACTAGCGATTTTCCTGCAAAAAGACAAGTTTTCACAGGCGTACTAAGCGTGATCATCATTAGATATCTGGTTCGGGAAACGCTCAAAAGCCAGCTGGCTATCCTGTTTATCCTGCTACTCATCTTCTTTTGCCAGAAGTTAGTCAGGATCCTGGGAGCCGCGGTGGATGGCGAAGTGCCGACAAACCTGGTTCTGACACTGTTAGGACTCGGCGTGCCTGAAATGGCACAACTTATACTGCCCTTAAGTCTGTTTCTGGCGATCCTGATGACGCTGGGACGGCTTTACACGGAAAGTGAAATTACCGTGATGCACGCCTGCGGCCTGAGTAAGGCCGTGCTGGTTAAAGCGGCGATGGTATTGATGCTCTTTACCTCGCTGGTGGCGGCGGTAAACGTTATCTGGCTCGGCCCCTGGTCATCCCGCTATCAGGATGAGGTAACGCAGAATGCCAAAGCGAACCCGGGAGCCGCGGCGATGGCCGCTGGCCAGTTCCAGACCTCCAGCGACGGCAGCGCCGTGCTGTTTGTCGAGGATGTAAAGGGCAACCAGTTTGGCAACGTTTTCCTGGCGCAGCTGCGGCCTAAAGGCAATGCGCGTCCGTCAGTAGTGCTGGCCGACAGCGGCCACATGGAGCAGCGTAAAGATGGTTCGCAGGTGGTGACGCTGGATAAGGGCACCCGCTTTGAGGGCACGGCCCTGCTGCGTGACTTCCGCATTACCGACTTCACCAACTATCAGGCGATTGTGGGCTATAAGGCGGCGACGCTCGATCCGAATGATGCAGAGCAGTCGAGCTTTACCGGCCTGTTCAGCAACAACACGCCTGAGTTTAAGGCTGAGCTGCACTGGCGTCTGACGCTGGTGTTCGCGGTGCTGGTGATGGCGCTGATGGTGGTGCCGCTCAGCGTGGTGAACCCCCGTCAGGGACGCGTGCTGTCGATGCTGCCCGCGATGCTGCTCTATCTGATCTTCTTCCTGCTGCAGAGTTCGCTGAAGTCGAGCGGAGCAAAAGGCCGCCTCGATCCGGGTGTGTGGATGTGGGTGGTGAATATCAGCTATCTGCTGCTGGCGATAGTGCTTAACCTGTGGGATACGGTGCCGATGCGTCGGGTTCGCGCCCGCTTTACACGCGGAGGGTCAGTCTGATGTTTCGCGTTCTTGACCGTTATATCGGTAAAACGATTTTCAATACGATAATGCTGACGCTGTTCATGCTGGTGTCGCTTTCCGGCATCATCAAGTTCGTCGATCAGCTGCGTAAGACCGGGCAGGGGAGCTACAGCGCGCTGAGCGCCGGCTATTACACCCTGCTGAGCGTGCCCAAAGATATTGAGATTTTCTTCCCGATGGCGGCCCTGCTGGGTGCTCTGCTGGGACTGGGCGCGCTGGCGCAGCGCAGTGAGCTGGTGGTGATGCAGGCGGCGGGCTTTACCCGCATGCAGGTGGCGCTGTCGGTGATGAAAACGGCGATTCCGCTGGTGCTGCTGACCATGGCGATCGGGGAATTTGTGGCGCCGTCAGGCGAGCAGATGGCGCGTAACTACCGGGCGCAGCAGCTTTACGGCGGCGCACTGGTGTCGACGCAGAATGGTCTGTGGGCGAAGGATGGCAACAACTTCATCTTTATTGAGCGCATTAAAGGCGACAATGAGATTGACGGCGTCAGCATCTATAACTTTACCGATCAGCGCCGTTTACAGAGCGTGCGTTATGCGGCGACGGCGACCTGGGATAAAGACAAAAAGCGCTGGATACTGTCGCAGGTCGATGAGTCGAACCTGACCGATCCGAAGCAGATTACCGGCTCACAGAGTCTGAGCGGCGAGTGGAAAACCAATCTGACGCCTGACAAGCTGGGCGTGGTGGCGCTCGACCCGGATGCGTTATCGATTCGCGGTCTGTATAACTACAGTAAGTATCTGAAGCAGAGCGGCCAGGAGTCAGGACGTTACCGGCTGAATATGTGGAGCAAGATTTTCCAGCCGCTGTCGGTGGCGGTGATGATGCTGATGGCGCTGTCGTTTATTTTCGGTCCGCTGCGCAGCGTGTCGATGGGGGTACGCGTCGTGACCGGTATCAGCTTCGGCTTCCTGTTCTACGTGCTGGATCAGATTTTCGGCCCGCTGAGTCTGGTTTACGGACTGCCGCCGGTGCTGGGGGCGATCCTGCCAAGCTTCGCGTTCTTTGCGATCAGTATGTTTATGCTGATTAAGCGGCGCTAAGCACCGTGAATGAAAAAAGGCCGCCTCTCAGGGCGGCCTTTTTTATGGCGGGCGCCGTGCGCCCCTTTATTCGCCCGGCCGTCTGAGGCACCCCTCTATGATTTCATCCAGTCGTTAATCAACGCACCATACAACAGCTCCGCTTCCGCTAACCGGCTCAGCAGGCAATATTCATCGGTCTGGTGTGCCATGGATGGCTCGCCGGGACCAAGGATAATGCAGGGCGGCGTACCCAGTGCGGGCAACAACAGTGACGCATCAGTAAAATAGGGCACAATGCGCGGCGTCAGCGGAGCGTCATGTAACGCCTGACAATGCTGATAAACGGAATGAATCCAGGCCTGATTCTCTTCGCTCAGCACGGCCGGCAGATCCACCAGCGTCGTCACCGTTACGCTCTCTCCCAGTAAGGTTGTCAGTTGCTGTCGAATGGTGGCGTGCTGCAGATTGGGTGCGCTGCGGATATCCACATCAAATTGGGTGCGATCGGGCACAGAGTTAATGTTCAGGCCGCCTGAAATGCGTCCGACGTTAACGGTCGGCTGCTTCATCAGCGGATGTGGCGCGCCAGGCGAGAAGTGCTGGATCCTGCCCAGAGCCTCCGCCGCCAGATAAATGGCATTAATGCCCAGTTCCGGCATCGCGCCATGGGCCGTTTTCCCGCGCGTTTCACAGCGTAGCCAGAGTGCGCCTTTGTGGCCGATAACCGGATAGTTGGCGGTGGGCTCGCCGACAATCAATGCGCCGACATCGGGCAGGTCAGCGGCAGCAATCAGCGCCCGCGCGCCGTCACAGCCCGTCTCCTCCCCGCCGGTGATCATCAGCACGACGCCGGAACCCTGCTGAATCGCCTGCTGATGCGTCACGCAGGCCACAGCAAAAGCCGCGACAGCGGCCTTCATGTCACTCGAACCGCGTCCGTAAAGCCGGTCACCCACGATTTGACCAAACGGATCGAACTGCCAGTCAGCATTGCCGAGCGGGACCGTATCCAGATGGCCGGTAAATGCCAGCTGCGGGCCGGGCTGACGGCCAGGGAGACGGGCAATCAGGTTCAGGCGATTTTCACCGAAGGGGGACAGGGTGACCTCAAAGCCCCGTTCCGCCAGCCACTCTGCCAGAAAGTGCATGCAGGCCGCTTCGTTGCCCGGGGGATTAATGGTGTCAAAGCGCAACAGCTGCTGCGCCAGCGTCTGGCTCTGGCTCATCATCCGCGCACCGTTAACCAGTCCAGGCAGTTGATCCACAGCTGGCGGTAACCCGGCCACTGAGCAAATTCCTGCGGCAGCCAGTGCGCAGACATATCGCTGGTCCAGACCAGTGAGCGACCCTGCTGATACTCGCGCACCGCCAGCAGCGGATGTGACGTGCCGGCGATGGTCGCCAGCAGTTTACCTTCCGGGTGCATCTCCACTTCGTTATAGCCCAGTAGCCATGGCCAGTCGTCTGGCATACCGGCGAACAGCGCGTGAGATTCGGTCACGCAGGGATAAACGCCTTCGGGCGTTTCGATGCGGTCATCCCAGGCCAGGCAGCGCACCGGCAGGACTTTCTCGACCACCGTGTTGCGATAGCGCGCGCCGCCATTGATACCCTGAAAACTGAAGTAGCCGCCAATCATCATCAACGCGCCGCCCGCCGCCACATAGTCGTGGATCAGCGTCAGGCGATTTGCCGTGCGCTGGCTCTTCAGCCAGGTATCCGGGTGCAGCAGCAACGTATTGGCGCCGATGTCGGACAGAATGATCGCATCCCACTGCTGAAGCCCGTCCGGGGTTAAAGGAAAGTCGGTGGCGGCAGCATGGGCGGGCATGTAGGTGATGGCATAATCGCTGTCGGCCAGCGCCGCCATAAAGTCGGTCGCGCCATTATGCCAGGTGGCGGTGGCAAACTGATCGAAGCCTTTGACGTGAACAGACGTGCTGGTCCAGGACTCGCCGACCAGTAAAATTTTCTTCTGCATTCAGGTTCTCCCTTACCCACCAAAAACGCGCTGTGGGTTAGCAATCAGTAAGGTTTCAAGTTGTTCGCCGCTGACGCCGTGGCGTTTCAGGCGCGGGACAAAATGTTTAAGGATGTAGCCATAGCCGTGACCGCCGTAGCGGGTCAGCATGGTTTTCAGGAATACGTCCTGCGACAGCAAAATCTGTTCGATAAAGCCGTCATCGATCAGCTCGCGAATGGCGCGGGCATTCTCCTCATCGGACGGTGACTGCGCGGTCTCATCGGCGTAGTAATAGCTCATGCCGATCATGTCATATTCCAGAAAGGCGCCGCGCTGTGCCAGATCGCGCTGGTAGCGCTTATCGGCAAAGCTGGGGTTCATGTGGCACAGCACCACATGATGCAGGTCAGCGCCTTCTTCTTCCAGGATATCCAGCACCCGATGGCCTAAGCGCTCCCAGCCGGGCAGATGCACCTCAACCGGCACGCGTGTCGCGGCACTGGCGCGGCCCGCCGCCCGCAGGGATTTCTCCTCGTCAGGGGTAAAGCGGCTGGACACACCGATTTCGCCGATCAGGCCAGCCAGCACCTCGGGTTTCTCCTCTCTGCCGCCCAGGTCATAAATCAGCCTGTCAGCGAGCGCGTCGATGCTGATCGTTTTGACCCAGTCGGGATGTGAGGGCTCCAGATACAGCCCGGTGCTCATGATGATGTTCAGCCCGGTCAGGCGCGCGATGCGCTGCAGCGCTTTCGGGTCACGACCAATGCCGATATTGGTGGGATCCACCACCGTCTCGCCGCCCAGTGCCCGGAACTTCATCAGCTCTTCAATCGCCAGATCCACATCAAACAGCTGACAGTTATCGCGGCTGATCAGCGGATTAAGCGACAGCTCGCCCAGGTTTTCGATGCTGACCGGCATTTCCGCCAGGTGACGCTCGCCACAGCAGCAGGGCGGTACCCACTTGCCGGAGGCATCCAGCAGAATGTGCTCATGCATCAGCGTCACGCCCATCTCACTCACCGGCAGCGGGCCAAGGACGGTCATCACATAGCCGCTGTTGCTGCCCAGCGGCAGCGGATCGGGATGACGAAAAATAGAGTGTTTCATCAGCTATCCTTTCGCCGCCGATCGCGTCGGGTTGAGAATGCGGGTGTTGAGCCAGATGGCCAGCAGAATAATCGTACCGGTGGCGATCTGCGTGTAAAACGGGGAGATATGCGACAGAATCAGGCCGTTCTGGATGATGGCAATCGACAGCGCGCCGAGCAGCGTGCCGATAACGGTCCCGAAGCCGCCAAACAGGCTGGTACTGCCCAGCACCACCGCCGCGATCACCTGCAACTCGAAACCTTCGCCCTGGTTAGAGGAGCCGCTGCCCAGACGCGCGGTGATGATCATGCCCGCCAGCGCCGCCGCCATACCGCTGAGGATGTAGACCTTCATGGTCACGGCTTTAGTGTTAATGCCGCTCCGGCGCGCGCCTTCCGCATTCGCGCCAATCGCCGTGACATAGCGACCAAAACGCATATGATTCAGCGCGATATGGCCAACGATCAGCGCCACGATGCCTATCAGCGCGGGCATTGGCACGCCCAGTACCCAGGCGCGGCCCATTAAAGCGAACGGGCTGTCGGCAGGGATGGGAATGGAGTAGCCCTGGGTAATCAGCAGCGCCACGCCGCGCACCACCGCCAGCGTCGCCAGCGTGACGATAAAGGCCGGAATGCCTTCGTAAGCGATAAAGAAGCCGTTAATGGCCCCCACCAGCGCGCCCAGCAGCAAGCCGCCCAGCAACACCACTGGCCAGGGCAGGCCCCAGTTATTCAGCGCGATAGCGGAAAGGGCGCCGACCAGCGCCAGCGTCGATCCTACGGAAAGATCGATCCCGCCCGTGGTGATCACCAGCGTCATCGCTGTGGCGACGATCAGCAGCGGCGCGCTCTGGCGAATGATATTCAGCCAGTTAGCACTGCTGAGGAAGTTGCCGGTGATCAGGGAAAAGACCACGCAGCAGAACACGAAAAACAGCGCGATGCTCACCACGCCAGAGTGGTTGTGCAGCAGACGACGCGGCAGCGAGTGCTGTGTCATACGGGAACTGCTCAGATTCATAATAGTCATCCTGTTACCTCGCTCAGTGCGCAGCGGCCGAGCGGGCGACAAACTTCTCACCCACGATCAGATTGACGATCTCGGTCAGATCCGTTTCGGCCACGCGGCGCTCCGCCACATTGGTGCCCTCGTACATCACCATGATGCGATCGCACACCAGGAAAAGATCCTGTAAGCGATGGGTGATCAGGATGACGCTCACGCCCCGTGCCGACACCCGGCGGATCAGCTCCAGCACCGCCTCCACTTCGGCGACGGCCAGCGCGGCGGTGGGTTCATCCATAATCAGTACCTTGGGATCGAAGGCGGCAGCGCGTGCAATGGCAATCGCCTGGCGCTGCCCGCCGGATAAGTTGCGCACCAGCAGCCGGGTATCCGGGATAGAAATTCCCAGGCCTTTCAGCATTTCCCGCGCGTCAGTGTGCATTTTTTCTTCGTCCAGAAACGGGATGCCGAAAATGGACTTCATCGGTTCACGTCCCATAAACAGGTTGCCTGCCACATCGACGGTGTCGCACAGCGACAGGTCCTGATACACCATCTCAATATGGCAGCGGCGCGAATCCGCCGGGTTAGAGAAATGCTGCTCTTCACCATCAATACGAATCGTGCCGCTGGTCGGGACGACCGCACCTGACAGCACCTTGGTCAGCGTGGATTTTCCCGCGCCGTTGTCGCCCACCAGACCCAGCACTTCACCCGGAGCCAGTTGCAGGTTGACGCCCTGCAGAGACCGGATTGCGCCATAGGTCTTGGTAATATTCACCATCTCTACCCGTGTCAGGGCAGTGTGTGCCTGCTGCATATGATTACTCCCATCACCACTAACGGGACCGTTACTCTGCATGTAAAAAGGGGCTATCCGGCACGGTTTACGCCCTTGTAAACCGGTTTACCTACAGGATAAACCCTTTGTCACAACACACAGAACAACACGCTACACGATATTTGTTTGCCGGGTGAGACAGTGCAGCTTCCGTGCCAGTCTGTGACCCGGCGTGGCACTTATGGTCTAACTCACTGTAATACAGCACATTTGCGGTTTGACTTCAGGTAAACCGGTTTACTGAACAGAAAACGGCAAAATTAAGGCGCTCACTTTTTGCGCCACTATTGTGCGCTTTTGCGCCATTCTGGATCGTGGTTAACGGATCCGTATCGAGTCGCGCGCCACCCATTCAACCTGCAGGCGGGTTTCGGCGGGGACGGGGAGGTCATCATTCAGGATACGCAACATGATCTCTACGGCCGTGCGGCCCAGTTCACGTGCGGGCTGGCGGATGGTGGATATACGCGGCTGGGTGAAGTCAGCATAGGTGGCGTCATCAAAGCCCACCAGTGACAGCGCGTCGGGCGCACTGAGCCCACGCGCGCGCAGGCCATCCATCAATCCCAGTACCAGAAAATCGCTGGCGGCAAAGACGGCGGTGGGGCGCTCTGCGCGGCTGAACAGCTGTTCCAGCGCCTGTTTACCGAACTCACGCTGGTATTCGCCGTACATCACCCATTCGGGCGGGACACGCAGGCCAGCCTGCTCCATTGCGGTGCAGAACCCCTGGTAGCGTTCGCGTACACTCATCAGCTCCGCCGGGCCGCCGACAAAGGCGATATCCCGATGACCCGCAGCAATCAGATTTTCGGTAGCCATCCGTCCACCCTGAACGTTGTCGGCAAACACCTTAGGCACGACGCTGCCAGGGATGTCCTCATCCAGCAGCACGATGCGCTGGTGGCGGTTAATCTCTTTGCGTAACAGACCGTTATCAGGATGGTTGGTGGTAAACAGCAGGCCATCCACCTGGCAGGTATCCAGCCAGCGAATAAACTGACTCTCTTTGTCCGGATGGTTGCGGGTAATACAGAGTACCAGGCTGTAGCCATGGGCAGAGGCGGCTTCTTCAGCGGCATCTGCCAGTTCGGCAAAGAAGGGATTGGTAATATCGGGCAGCACCAGCCCCAGGGTTTCGCTGCCGCCCTTACTCAGGCGACGCGCCAGGCTGTTACCGCGATAATCCAGCTGACGAATCGCCGCTTCAATGCGATCAATCGTCTCCTGCGGCAGCATAATGCTTTGATTCATATAGCGGGATACGGTCGCTTTAGAGAGCCCGGCCAGCGCTGCCACATCCGATAACAGCACCCGTTTTTTACTCATATCACCTGCCATCTTGCCCGGAATCGGCTATCAGTAACACAGTTGCGCGCAGCGGAGACAGTTTTTCCATGCCCGCTGACGATAAAATAATCGCTTGACAAAATTTAGCCAGAAGCGAATGTTAAAGGCAGTTTACCGCACGACCCGGGAGTCACTCCCAAACCCGATTAATTCCTTTCACACGTGCACCATAATGGACGGTGTGCAGAAAGTCGATTATTCAGGTTCTGGCTGAAGCAGCCATTCAGACGATATTTGCCCGCCAACACTATTCCCTCTGCATTTTAATGCGGAGATCGACTGGTTATCGCTCATTCCCGACGAGGAATTTTAAGATGATGGCATTTAACACCAGAAAACTGCGTGCTGTTGCGCTGGCAACCGGCTTACTGTCTGCGGGTTCATTATTTTCACTGGCAAAAGCCGCGCCCACTTATGCGCTGGTTCAGATCAATCAGCAGGCCCTGTTTTTTAATCAGATGAATAATGGCGCCCAGGAAGCAGCGAAAGCCAGCGGTAAAAATTTAGTGATCTTTAACGCCAACGATAATCCAGTGTCTCAAAACGACGCCATTGAAACCTATATTCAGCAGGGTGTGAAGGGCATTATGGTGGACGCGATTGACGTCAACGGCATTATGCCAGCCATTAAAGAAGCGGCCGCCGCCAGAATACCGGTTATTGCGATTGATGCGGTATTACCGGCGGGCCCACAGGCGGCACAGGTGGGCGTGGATAACCTGGAAGGCGGCAAAATTATTGGTCACTATTTTGTCGACTACGTGGCGAAAAATATGGGCGGCAAAGCGCGACTGGGCATTGTGGGTGCGCTGAATTCGGCCGTACAGAACCAGCGTCAGAAAGGGTTTGAAGAAACCATCAAAAGCAATCCGGGCATCACCGTCGCGGATGTGGTTGATGGTCAGAACGTGCAGGATACGGCGATGACGGCGGCAGAAAACCTGATCACCGGTAACCCGGATTTAACCGCTATCTACGCGACCGGCGAGCCGGCACTGCTGGGCGCAATTGCGGCGGTGGAAAACCAGGGCCGCCAGAAAGAGATCAAAGTCTTTGGCTGGGATCTGACGTCCAAAGCCATCAGCGGGATTGATGGCGGTTATGTCACGGCTGTCCTGCAACAAGCCCCGAAAAAGATGGGTGAAGAGGCGGTAAAAGCCCTGAACGCGATTACCGCAGGCAAAACCGTGTCGAAAACCATTCTGGTTCCGGCCACGGTGGTGACCAAAGCCAACGTGGACAGTTATCGCGCAATGTTTAAATAACCGCTGGCTCGCCGCCTGACTGGAGCAGCGCGGCGAGTTCCTCTGCGGTGGGGAAGGCCTGACGTGTCCCATGACGGCTGACAGTGAGCGCCGCAGCCTGACTGGCATGCGTCAGTGCTAAGGCATCGATTTCCCCCCCGCGCAGGATCGCGGAAGCCAGCATCACGGCAAGAAAGGTATCGCCTGCGCCGGTGGTATCTGTGGCATTAACGGGTTGCGCCGGACAAAACGTTCGCTGGTCGCCCTGCGTCAGCCAGGCGCCCGCACTGCCCAGTGTGGTCACTAACGTTTTCACTGCGCGGGGCTGCAGCTGCTGCGCTTCGTGCTGATTGACCACGGCGATATCGACCAGCGACCAGCATGAGGCAAAAGCGGCGTGCACGGGTGAGGGGTTAAATACGGTTATCAGGCCGCAGGATTTGGCCAGGCTGAACAGCGCATGGGTTTTTTCGGGCGAGAAATTGCCCTGCTGCACCAGCAGATCGCCGGGACGCGCGCTGGCCAGATGGTGGCTAAGCGTATTGATATCCAGCGCATCTGCCGCCGATGTACTGGTAATAATGGCGTTATCGCCGTCGGCGCTGTGCAGAATAAGCGAGGTGTCGCTCAACGCGGTCATGGGCTGCGTGGGCAGTAACGTCACGGGCTCGTTCATGAGCTGCTGACGGATCCATTTTCCTTTGCTGTCGTGACCGGTCGCGGCAATTAAACAGGTTTCAATGCCGCAACGGGATAACACTATCGCCTGATTCGCGCCTTTTCCGCCGATATCCTGCGATCGCTGATAACCGTGAACAGAGGCGCCCTTAGCCGGAATGTCGGTAACAGACCAGGTTTCATCGACAGTAATATTTCCAGCCACATAAACACGCATAGTGTTTTCCCGAACAGGATAAAGAAGCGATGGTTGCTATATCAGCAGAAAAAATTGATGCAATACAAGCGATATTTTCACGCCCTAAAGCGGTTATTGGCGTCATTCATTGTGACCCCTTCCCGGGCTCACCAAAATATCGGGGCAAACCTGTCAGCGCGATAATTGATCGCGCATTACGCGATGCGGAAAATTATATTGCTGGCGGGGTTCACGGCCTGATTGTGGAAAATCATGGCGATATTCCATTTTCAAAACCTGAGGATATTGGCCCGGAAACGCCGGCGCTGATGGCGGTGATTACGGAAAAAGTGCGGGAGCGTTTCGGCGTGCCGCTGGGCATTAACGTGCTGGCGAATGCCGCGCTGCCTGCCTTTGCCACCGCGCTGGCGGGCGGGGCGGATTTTATCCGCGTCAATCAGTGGGCGAATGCTTATATCGCCAACGAAGGCTTTATTGAAGGGGCTGCCGCGAAAGCGCTGCGCTACCGTAGCCAGCTGCGGGCCGAACATATCCGGGTATTCGCCGACAGCCATGTTAAACACGGCAGCCACGCGATAGTGGCCGATCGCTCTATTCGGGAACTGACCCGCGATGTCGACTTCTTCGAAGCGGATGCGGTTATCGCCACCGGACAACGCACCGGCGACAGCGCCACGCTGGAGGAAATCGACGAGATCCGCGCTGCCACCACCTTACCGCTGCTGGTGGGATCGGGCGTGACGCCCGCCAACGTCTGCCAGATTCTGGCGCGCACGCAGGCCGTGATCGTGGCCAGTGCGCTCAAAGTCGATGGCGTCTGGTGGAACGATGTGGATCGGGAGAGGGTAAAAGCGTTTATGGCGGTCGCGCAGCCTGCGCTGGAGCAGCCATAACCGCCCTTTATTGCCTGACGCAGAGAACAAAAAATCCCGCAGGGAGGCGAGGTTTTTTGGGTACGTCAGCCCAGCCAGCCTTTCACCACCGGCAGCACGGCGGGAAGCTGCGACAGCAGGTAGAGGATCAGCCCGATGGTGCCGCCCACCAGCGTCCCGTTGATGCGGATAAACTGCAGATCCTTACCGATGTTCAGCTCTATCTGCTGCGACATATCCCGTGCATCCCAGCTTTTCACCGTGTCGCTGATATGGCGCGTCAGGAAGCGGGCAAACTCCGGCGCGACGCTGCGGGCGGCCTGCTCCAGGTGCTGATTCATTGAGTCGCGCAGCGCCGGGTCGGCGGCCAGGGTTTCGCCCAGCCAGCGTGCCGCATCGCCTATTTTCGCCTGCACGCGCGACTCTTCGCTGCTGAAATCTGCCTTGAGCCAGCTGCGCATATCATTCCAGAGCTCGCCGATATAGCGGTTAAAGGAGGCATCCTCTTTCAGCCAGCCTTTGATCTCGTCGGCGCGGGCCGCCATTTCCGGGTCGCTCTGCAGCTTCACGATGAGCTTCTCAACCGCCCGGTTAAAGCCCAGCCGCAGCTCATGGCCTTGATCCAGCGCCACATCATCCAGCAGGGAATCCACCGCGTTCGCCACCAGTTCTGCGCTGTGCTCGCCCAGCCACTCGGTCGGCAGCATTTTCGCCTTGATGGGATGCTCGCGCTTCAGCCAGCGCACCAGCTGGTTAGCGATAAATTCCCGGGTGGTGGGTTTGTGCAGCAGCTTCAGCAGCTGATCGATTGCCGCGTCCAGCAGCGCCTGGTGACGATTGTTCTTTGTCAGGCTCTCCAGCACCAGGGCACTGGTCTGGCTGAGATCGACTTTGTCGATAGCGCGATGCACCGCACGACGCATAAAGGTCTGGATGCGGGTGTCATCGGTCAGATCCAGGAAGCCGCGCATCACCTGCAGCAGATGGCGGCCCACGCGGTCGGCGTTACCTGGCGCATTGAGCCACTGCGCCAGCAGGGTAGAGGGATCGTAGCGGCGGATCAGATTCAGCAGCGAATCGGTATCCAGAAACTTCTCCTGCACAAAGCGCCCCAGATTCTCACCGATGCGATCTTTGTTGCGCGGAATAATGGCCGTATGACGGGCAATAAACGGCACCGGCACGCGGCGAAACAGCGCCACCACCGCAAACCAGTCGGCCAGTGCGCCGACCATCGCGGCTTCCGCTATGGCTTTGATGCCGCTGACGTAAAAGCTGGGCGGCAGAAACAGTGTGACGATAAAGGTGAGAGCGGCCAGCAGCAGCAGCGAGAGCGCCAGGCGTTTGGTCCGTTTGAGTTCGCGTTGTTTATCCATATCCTGATCTTAGCAGTTTGCCTGCTTAACAGGTCAACGTTCTCCTCTCCCGGTCGAAAAGTGCAGTTAAGTCTGGCACGGATTAATGCGGTCTTAACCGGGCGGGCGAGGCGCTGACCAGACTGTTCCTAAAAACTAATCACCTTAAAAATTACCACTCTGATAAACAGTTACGGCGGTGTACATTCCGGAGGCAGTCTCCTTACGTTGACACACCCTATCCATGGAACCAGACCAGGAGAATTCACGTGAAAGCAATCGCAACGGCAACCGCCAGTCTGTTGATGTTAATGAGTGGTATCGGCGCGCATGCAGAAGGGCTGACCACCTCTGCCGATGGAAAAAATCTGACCGTCAGCTTCGGCAAGCCCACCATTAAGCAGGTCCTGCATTACCGTAAAATGTACGACAAAAAACCCTTTCCCGATGCCGAAATTTATTACTACGACAACGGCACCTATAAAATCATCTCGCAGGGTGAAAACCATTACGGCGTCTACGTGATGCAGGGCAGTTTCGATGATGAGACCTTCACGGTGCGCTTTATCTCGCTGCCCTCCAGCGACTGGGGTAACAAGACCGCCTTCCATCAGCTGACCTTTGTGCGCGGCGATAAGCAGAACGTGTTTATCCAGAACGCGATTGTCAATACCGGCGAAGCGATTGCCCAGCAGAACGGTACCTACACGCAGGAAAAGAACAGTGTCACCAACCCGGTCTCCACCCACTGGAAACATCAGTAGCGTTAAGGTGGCAGCCCGGCTGCCACCCACCTTTAGCGGCGACGACCGCCAAACAGGCTGCCCAGCACGCCGCGAATGATCTGGTGAGTAATCTGACGCCCGGCGCTCTTCGCCATGGTCTGCACCACACCATCCCGCTTGCCGCCGCGCGGACCGGTGCTGCCAAACAGGATCTCTTTTAATCCCCCCAGAATCCCGTCATCGACCGCTACCGCGTTGCCTTTGGCTGCAGGCGCATTGGCCTTGTCACTGGCGGCCTGCACGCCCTGTTGCAGCCGTTCATAAGCCGATTCCCGATGGATGTCCGTGTCATATTTGCCATACAGCGGCGAATGGTTGATCAGACCGTTGCGCTCATCGCCTGTCACCGGCCCCATGCGTGAACCAGGCGCAATCACCATGGCGCGCTCGACGACCGACGGACTGCCTTTGGCATCCAGGAAGGAGATGAGTGCTTCGCCGGTGCCGAGTGCCTGAATGGCCTCTGCGCTGTCAAAAGCCGGATTGGCGCGCAGCGTCTCTGCGGCGGTTTTCACCGCCTTCTGATCTTTGGGGGTGAAGGCGCGCAGGGCGTGCTGTACGCGGTTGCCAAGCTGGCCCAGCACCCGATCCGGGATATCCGCCGGGTTCTGGGTCACAAACCAGACGCCGACCCCTTTGGAGCGGATCAGGCGCATCACCTGTTCGATCTTCTCCAGCAGCACCGGCGGCGCGTCGGTAAACAGCAGGTGCGCCTCATCAAAGAAGAAGACCAGCTTAGGCTTATCCAGATCGCCCGCTTCCGGCAGACGCTCATACAGCTCTGACAGCAGCCACAGCAGGCTGGTGGCATAGAGTTTCGGCATCTGGTAGAGCTTTTCAGCAGAGAGGATGTTAATGACGCCTTTACCGCTGCTGTCGACGCGCATCCAGTCGGCGATATCCAGCATCGGTTCGCCAAAGAAGTGCTCTGCACCCTGTTGCTCCAGCGTCAGCAGACCGCGCTGAATCGCGCCGATCGAGGCGCTGTTGATATTGCCATACTGGGTCTGGAAGCTCTTCGCGTTGTCACCGATGTACTGGGTCATGGCGCGCAGATCTTTGAAGTCCAGCAGCAGCAGGCCCTGATCATCGGCGATGCGGAAGATAATCTGCAGAACGCCGCTCTGCACCTCATTAAGGTTCAGCAGGCGCGCCAGCAGCAGCGGGCCGAGATCGGAGACGGTTGCCCGCACCGGATGGCCTTTCTCACCAAAGATATCCCACAGCACCACCGGATTGCTCTGCGGTTGCCAGTCGGTGACGCCGATCTTCGCCAGTCTCTCCTGAAGCTTTTCGCCGGACTGACCGGCCATCGCCACGCCGGTTAAATCGCCTTTCACGTCGGCCATAAAGACCGGCACGCCGCTGGCGGAGAAGGATTCGGCCAGCTTCTGCAGCGTGACGGTTTTACCGGTGCCGGTTGCGCCGGTGATTAAGCCGTGGCGGTTCGCCATTTGCGGTAACAGATGGAGTTCGACGTCAGGCGTCCGGGCAATCAGTAGCGGAGATGTCATGATTTTCCTCTCTCGGGCAACGGGTTATGCCTGAAGGATAGCAAGCGAAGGGCAGGGAAGAGGAGAACAATTCGTCAAAAGCGGGGCCGTTGCGCTGTCCTGCAACGGCCTCGCTTTTACTGGTGTCATTTCAGGCAGGCTGCACCCCTGCCGGGTTTTCTACTTCTGCACCTCTTCAAAATTGAGCAGGCTGACGCCGATACCCTGCTGCAGGCTCTTCAGGTTGCTGCGCACGGCGACCTGAGTTGCGCCCTGCAGCAGCAGAACAAACGGCGAATCCTGCTGGACGCGGGTCTGCAGGGCCGTGTAAAGGCTGCGACGTTTTGCGGCGTCACTCTCTCCGGCGGCGGCGCGGGTCTGCGCGCTGAGTTCAGGGATGGTCCAGCCGACGCGCCAGGCCAGGGTTTTGCCGCCGCCGGGCACGTTATAAGCAAAGGCGCTGGCGTTGGTGTTGGGATCGATGTAGTCCGCGCCCCAGTAGGAGAAGATCGCCTGGAAGTCACGACTGCGCATTTTGCTCCACAGCTCCGATTCCGCCACCGGCTGAAGATCGAGTTGCACCTCGGCTTTGGCAAAGCTCGCCTGCAGCGCCTGCGCCACATCGATGTAAGGGGGCTGGTTGACCACCGTCAGCGCGATATGCGTGCCCGGTTTAATGCCGCCTTTCTGCAGTATTTCCTGTGCCTTTTTCAAATCGTAGTGGAACGGTGTGGTATTCAGGGTGCCGTCAAACCCGTCCGGCAGGAAGCTCTGGTGAATACGGTACTGACCTTTCAGCAGCTGGTTCGCCAGGCTCTCATAGTCCACCAGCCAGCGCGCTGCCTGCCACAGCGCCGGATTGCCCAGCGCCGGTTGTTGCGGACTTTGGGTGTTAAAGCCGAGGTAGTAAACCAGGCTCGACGGGAAGGCCTCGACACGCACCCCCGCCGTGTTCTTCAGCGCGGCGATCTGGTCCGGGCCGAGCTGATAGGCGACATCCACATCTCCCTGCTGGATCAGCAGCCGGCGGCTGCCCGGATCGGCCACCCCTTTCAGCAGAACGCGCTTCAGATGCGGTTTTTGGGTGCTGTAAGGATTGGCCTCCAGAACCAGCGCCTGCAGCGGCACAAACTGCCTGATGGCGTAGGCGGCGCTGCCTGCCGAGTGCACCTTCAGCCAGCCGTTGCCGTAGTCGTTGTTACTGGCGTGCTGCCGGACCAGCCTGCTGTCAACAATCGAGGCGACCGGCGCGGTCAGCAGGCGCAGCGCCAGGTCGCGGCCAATCTCCGCCGGCCAGCGCAGCTCAAGCTGGTGGTCGCTGATCACCGTGAACTGTTGGTCGATATTTTCTGGCGTCCAGCCAAACTCGCCCAGAATAAAAGAGGGTGCTTTATTCAGCTTCACCGCGCGGGTTAAGGAGAACACCACATCCTGAGCGGTCAGCGGATTACCGCTGGCGAAGCGGGCCTGGGGATTAAGATCAAACACCAGACTGTGCGGCGTTTTGCCCGCCTGCCAGCGGGTCGCGGCCAGCGGCGAAAGCTGCTGCGGATTGTGATGATCCGGCTCCAGTAGAAGCTGGTAAATATTACGCAGGCTGCTGTTACTGATAGCTTCAAAACTTTCCGCCGGGTCAAAACTGATGATGCCATCCAGCGGAACGGCCACCACCAGTGTATCGGCGGGGGTGGCGGCGTGTGCGGAATGAACCAGAGTCAGCGCCGTTAACAGGGACAAAAGCGTTTTTCGCATAGAGAGGGTTATCCTGAGTCGGTAATGGCTCTACTCTAGCGGGCGTCCGATAATCTCAAAATGCCGGTTTGTTCTGAGCTTTGCACAAATAGTCGCGTCAGATTCAGGCGGACAGGAAGGAGAATATAATGGCGGATGGTGATTATTTTTTTAAGACTCTTTTCGAACCGGAAATATTATTCCTGCTCACCGAAGCAAAAGCCCGTTATCTGTAACTGACCACCTGAAAAAAGCGGCCTGTTTAAAGCGTGGCGTGCTGAAAAGACAGCGAGCAGGGAAGCGTAATTCTTTTATCGATCAATTAGCGTGATAATGACAGTAGGAAAATATCCCGCCACATAGCTGCCGGGTAATGGCTAATTAACCGATTTTTATCGTTTTTTCCCGGAATTACCCCTTCCGGTTATGCTTTTTTCTGCCCGCTGAATGGGTGCCGTCTGATAACCTTTTTCTGCTGTGACAGCGCGTAAATTTTAAATTTACATTCAGACACATTTATATCCCTAAGATTGTCAGGTCTTTAACCGATATATTTTCTTTGTCACCGATAGATAATTCTACCCGCCCTTAACCGTTCTGCCGTCGTCTGTGCCGTGTGCGTGAATACCGGCGGGGAATACCCCTCTGCGCATCGCCTTTCAGCGTCATCAGCGATTAAGAGGGGTATTCAGCAGATGAGAGTCGTGCGGATATGCTTTTAGAAAAACCCACCACCAGGCGTAAATTTTTGCTCGGTTCACTGCTGGCGCTGCCATTAAGTGAGCTGGTGTTAAAGGGCATCACGGCGGCACAGGCGGCAGAGATGGCGGCCCCCGAGTTAGCCGATTACAGGCCGATCTTTTTCAGTGCCGACGAGTGGCAGTTCATCCTGGCGGCCACCGATCGTCTGATCCCGGCAGGCGGCAAAGGCAAAGCGCCGGGCGCGCTGGAAACCAATGTGCCGATCTTTATCGATCAGCAGCTGCACAGCGAAGCCTTCGGCAGTGAGATCTATCTGCAGGGGCCTTTCAATACCCAGGCTCCCGCGACGCTGGGCTATCAGATCCCGTTCCGTCCCCAGCAGATCTACCAGACCGGCATAAAGCTGCTCAATCAGTGGTGCCATGACACCCATCAGAAAGCGTTTGCTGCGCTGACGCTGGAGGAGAAGGATGCGGTGCTGACGCAGGTGAATAAAAACCAGATCGACTTTGCCGCGCTGGGCGAAGCCGATCTCAGACCGTCACATTTCTTCAGCCAGCTGCTTTCCGATACCAAACATGGCTATCTGGCCGACCCGATGTATGGCGGCAATAAAGGGATGAAAGCCTGGATCGCCATCGGCTTCCCCGGCGCGCGTGCCAGCTTCACCGAGTGGGTCAAACAGCACAACGTGCCTTATCCGCTCGGCCCGGTCAGCATCAAAGGTGAACGCGCCTGAGGCGCTTCCACATCAGGTAAACAGGATTATCATGGCACAGGTTACTAAAAAAGAAGTCGACGTCGTGGTCTGCGGCCTCGGCTGGGCAGGCTCACTGATGAGTATTGAGCTGGCGCTGGCAGGACTGGAGGTGCGCGCCCTGGAGCGCGGCGGCGATCGCGATTATGACGAGTTCGCCTATCCGAAACCGGCAGATGAATATGCCTATGCGGTGCGCAACAAAGTGTTCGCCACCCCGGCAGAAGTGGCGGTCACCGTGCGCTACAACAGCAGCCAGACCGCACTGCCTACCCGTAAATGGGGTGCATTTGCGCCGGGCACCGGCGTCGGCGGCGCAGGCATGCACTGGACGGCGGTACTGATCCGTCCCACTCCGACCGATATCAAACTCAAAACCTATGTCGACGAGGCGTACAAGCCCGGCATTCTGCAGGAAGATATGCGGGTGATGGACTTCCCCTTCAGCTGGGAAGAGATCGAGCCGTACTACTACAAATTCGAGCTGATCTGCGGCCAGTCGGGCAACACCGGCAATCTGCGCGGCAAAATCCTGCCGGGCGGCGATCCGTTTGAAGGGCCACGTTCTGAACCTTATCCGCTGCCCGCGCTGGAAGACACGCTGAACAATGTGATGTTCAAAGAGGCGGCGCAAAAACTCGGTTACCACCCGTTCCCGAACCCGTCGGCCTGTGTGTCGCGGGCGTGGAAAAACCCCTACGGCAACCAGATCGCCCCCTGCAACTACTGCGGCTACTGCAGTAAATATCCCTGCCTGAACTACTCCAAAGCGTCGCCGCAGACGGCGGTGATGGACGCGCTGAAGCGCATGCCGAACTTCTCTTATGAAGTGAACGCGGAAGTGATTAAGGTGGTGCTGAACGATGATAAGAAAACCGCCAAAGGGGTGATCTACATCGATGCGCAGGGCAATGAGTGCTTCCAGCCGGCGAAAATCGTAGTGCTAAGCAGCTTCCAGCTCTACAACGTAAGGCTGATGCTGCTCTCCGGCATCGGCAAGCCGTACAACCCGATAACCGAAGAGGGCGTGGTCGGCCGTAACTACGCCTTCCTGTCGAACGGCGGCGCGACCCTGTTCTTCAAAGATAAAAACTTTAACCCCTACGCCACCGCAGGCGCGACCGGGCAGATGTTTAACGATATCTCGCCAGGCAACTTCGATGGCCCCGGGCTGGGCTTCCTGGGCGGCGCGAAGATCCACAGTTCACAGGCGACCGGCACGCCCATCAGCACCGCGCTGCCAAAAGGCACGCCCTCCTGGGGCATGGGCTACAAGGAGGGCCTGGAGGAGTGGTACGGTCATTCGATGAAGATCAGCATTACCACCACCTGTCAGTCCTACCGCGATATCTATCTGGATCTCGATCCGAACTACAACGATCACCGCGGGCTGCCGCTGCTGCGTATGACCTTCAACTGGAAAGAGAATGAGCTGAGGCTGCAGCAGCATCTGAAAGGGATCGTCGGCAATATCGCTAAAGAGCTGAACCCCGACAGCATGAGCATGAGCTTCCTGCCGATGGGCGCGGATTTCGATATCACCAAATATGTCTCGACCCACAACGTGGGCGGGGCGGTGATGGGCGATAACCCGAAAACCTCGGCGCTGAACAAATACCTGCAGAGCTGGGATGTGCATAACGTCTTTGTGCCGGGCGGCAACGCCTTCCCGCAGAACTTCCAGGCGAACCCGACCGACACCATCGGTGCGATTACCCTGATGGCCGCACAGGCGATTAAAGATCACTACCTGAAAAATCCCGGCCCACTGGTACAGGCATAAGCGCATGAATAAGCTGAAACTTAACTCTTTTATCGCCAGCAGCGCGCTGCTGCTGGGCAGCCTCTCTGCGCTGCCGGTTCACGCCGAAGATGAAGCACAACTGATTAAGCAGGGTGAATACCTCTCCCGCCTCGGTGACTGCATGGCGTGCCACTCGCTGCCGGGCAAGCCTGACTATGCGGGCGGACTGGCGATTACCTCGAACATCGGCACCATCTTCTCCACCAATATCACGCCCGATAAGCAACACGGCATCGGTAACTACAGCGAGCAGCAGTTTGCTGACGCGGTGCGTAAAGGCATCCTGCCGGACGGCTCCCGTCTCTATCCGGCGATGCCTTATCCCGATTACGCCAGAATCAGCGATGCCGATATCCACGCGCTCTACGTCTACTTTATGAAAGGCGTGCAGCCGAGCGCAGAACAGCCACCGGAAACGGATCTGAGCTTCCCGTTCAGCCAGCGCTGGGGCATGCGTTTCTGGAACTGGGCGTTCGCGTCCGATAAGCCGTTCCGGCCAATCGGTGGCGCATCAGCCGAGGTTAACCGCGGTGCCTATATCGTGGAGAGCCTGGGTCACTGCGGCAGCTGCCATACGCCGCGCGGCCTGGGCATGAACGAAAAAGCCCTCGACAGCGGTGACGAACAATTCCTGGCAGGTGGCAGCCTGAACCACTGGGCAGTGCCGTCGCTGCGTGGCCTGCCGCACTGGAGCCAGCAGGAGATCGTGGATTACCTGCAGACCGGGCGTAACGATAAGGCGGCGGTGGGCGGCGAGATGACCTCTGTGATTGAGCACAGCAGTTCGCACATGACCGATGCCGATCTCAACGCCATCGCCGCTTACCTGAAGTTTCTGGGCGGCAATCCGCCCCTGCAGGCCTATAACGTGCAGGCGCAGCAGGCAACGGAAGCAAAACTTACCGCGGCGAAAAACCTCAGCGAAGGTGAGCGTCTCTATCTGGATAACTGCGGTGCCTGTCACTTCGTGACCGGTAAAGGCGCACCGGGCGTCTTCCCGGAGCTGGATCAGGCGACGATCGTCAACGCCAGCGACCCCACCGGTCTGATCCATACGATCCTGGCGGGCGCGCAGCAACCCTCTGTCGCTAAGGCCCCGTCAAAACTGGCGATGCCTGGCTTTGCCGGACGGCTGAGTGATGATGAAGTGGCGCAGCTGGCGACCTTTATTCGTCAGGGCTGGAGCAACAGCGCGCCAGCCGTGAGTAAAGATCAGGTGGCTGAGGTGCGTAAAACGCTGAAGTAACGAAGAAGGGCTTCCCCTCGGCCGGTCTGGAGAGGGGAACGCCCGTATCAGTGGAAGGTGCGCGCCACTTCCAGCACGCCGTTAATCACAAACTGCACGCCCATGCAGACCAGTAAAAATCCCATCAGGCGCGAGATCGCCTCAATGCCGCTTTTGCCGACCAGCTTCATGATCGCTCCGGAGCTGCGCAGCGAGACCCACAAAATCACACTCACCAGCAGGAAGGTCAGCACCGGCGCGACGCTCAGCACCCAGGCGGGAAAATCGACCCCGCTTTTCACCGTCGAGGCGGAAGAGATGATCATCGCAATGGTTCCCGGCCCGGCCGTGCTCGGCATCGCCAGCGGCACAAAGGCGATGTTCACCGGCTCTTTGGCCTCGTCCAGCTCATCCAGTTTCTGCTTTGCTTCCACCGAATGGCTGGCAGGCTTCGCCGGAAAGAGCATCCGGAAACCGATAAAGGCGACAATGAGTCCACCGGCGATACGCAGGCCGGGAATCGAGATGCCAAAGGTGTTCAGCACCGCATTGCCCGCGTACCACGCCACCAGCATGATGGCGAACACGTAGAGAGACGCCTGGCGCGCCTGACGGTTGCGCTCCTGGAAGTTCATGTCACCCGCCAGCCCTAAAAACAGCGCCACGGTGGTGAGCGGATTCGCCAGCGGCAGCAGCACGACCAGACCCAGGCTTACCGCTTTGATCAGCTCCAGCATGTCAGATCCCCCTGATTAATGTTTCGGGCGCTCCAGCGCTTCCAGCAACTCGGGGAAGAAGTCCTGCAGGATTTCAGGCGTCATCAGTTCGGGATACTGCATCAGGTGTTCGCGGATGCGTTCGTTGACTTCCGGCAGCAGTCGCTGGGCCGCGGCGCTGGCGGTGATTTTATGCTTCTTCATGGCGCGCAGCAGATCGCCCGGCAGGGCGTCTTCGTCGTCGCCGTCATCGACCATCTCCAGCGCGTCCAGCTCATCGAACATCTCCATCAGCGCTTCGGTCTGCGGCGTGCGGGATTCATATTCGCGCGGATGCTCCTCTTCCAGGAAGCGCAGCATGGCGCGCATCGGCGTGCCATCAGGGGAAGCAGGGGGTTCGGCTGCGAACCAACTCAGCAGCTGGTGCATGGTGACCTGGTGAACGCGATAGCCGCTGTCGACCAGCTCATCGGCCAGCAGTTCGGCGGTTTCGTTTTCTATCAGACAGATATGTGTGCGGTTGGGTTCGTACTGATCCAGCCACTGATAGATCTCTTCAATCACGCCATCGTCATACTCGAATTTTTTGCTGAGATAGCTGCCGTCCTGCTGGTGGACGCAGGCCTGGATCTGATCGGGGTCGAAGTAAAGTGCGATGTTGATGCCTTTCATGCGTGCTGTCCTGTAGAAACCAAAACAACACTATAGCGCTCAACCCCAGGTTAAGGGAATGTCAGGCATCACAGCACGGGGGAGTTTCCCGCTCCCCGCTGAACCGCGAGGAGAGGGAGGCAGAGAGGGGATCAGGAGATAAAGTTTTTGCCCTGCTTCAGGACCACGTCGCAGGCTTTGGTTTTGAGTTTCTCACCCATTGGCGAGTTGCTAAGGCTCTGCAGATTGAGCTGCTGACCGTTACCGGTGTTCAGCAGGCCGGCCAGGCCCTGGGTGTAGTCTGTCTGCTGCTGTTGCGCGGCGGGCGTGGTCAGGCCCAGCTTGCTCAGCACCTGATCTTTCACCGACTGCACATTGTTTTTCACCACGTTATGCTCGACGCAGTACTGCATCACGCCGGCCGCGTTCGTCATGCTACTGGCGCTGACCGCTTTGTCGCCGCCGCCCAGCATGCTGGTAATGGAGGAGAGCGACAGCCCGCCATTCTGCTGCGTGGTGCTGGTGGTGTTACTGCTATTCTGCTGGCTGAGCTGCGACGCTGCACTGCTTAGCTGATCCTGCCAGCTTGCTGCTGATGCACTGCCTGCGACCAGAAGCGCGGCCAGTCCCCATCCCCACACACTGCGTTGTGCCTGTTTCATCTCAACCTCGGTATCTGCGTATTCAGTTTTGCTAAGAGAGGCAAAGGCACAGAAAGTTCCTGAACTTTTTTATTTAATTCGACTTTAAGACTCTTCTGTAATCATGGCGCTGAATAATAGAGTAAAGCGCGGCCTGGGTTATTTCCCGGCGCAGCATGATGGCTGTGTAAATAAAGATCTGGCGCTGAAACATTATTTAATATTCTCGCCCGTTATGGCAGGAATATTCCTGGTTGCCGCGAATTTTTGTGGCCTTTTTATCGGCATAAATCCTGACGCCACATACCGAAAGGTAACTGTTTGCCAGTGAAACCAGTTCTTTTCAGGTTTCTGTTTTTACAGGTTTTTCTATTTTTAGCGCAGCGGTAAAAACAGGGTTTTTATTTGATTTGATGTTAATCGAGGGGGCTGAATATAAATTTCATTCGCCGGAAATTTTATTATTCCGGCTTGCGAAATCAGCGAGAGTGTTCATGCTTAATCACTGTGTCAGGCAGTTGTGGCAGATATTTAATCTTAACGGGAGAATCAATATGGCTGGGCAGCCAGAACACAATAACTCTGCAGAGGTCGCGCTTAAACTCGCTGAAGAGAAAATAGCCCTGACGAAGCAAAAGATTGTGGATGGACATGTCCGGGTTACCCGTTCCACAACCGAGCATGACGAGGTCATCAGTACATTGCTTAACCGGGATAAGGTTGAGGTTGAGCATGTAGCAAAAGCACAACCCGTAGAGACGATGCCCGATATCAGGGAAGAAAACGGTGTACTGATTGTCCCGGTAGTTGAAGAAGAAATCCAAATCGTCAGAAAACTGGTGCTTAAAGAGGAAATCCACATCCGAAAAGTGCAGGAACACGTTCCTTTTCAGGAAGTGGTGACCCGACGTGAGCAGCAGGTGAACGTTGAGAGAGATGACGATCAAACCCGCTAACAGAGAGGAACCTATCATGGCACAGGAAAAAATCGTAACACTGTTCGATTCTGCAAATCAGGCAGAGGCCGCGAAAAGAAATCTCGTGAAAGCAGGCTTTTCCGATCGGGACATCAGTCTTATCAGTGGAGAGCGTTTAGAGCAGGAAGGGCAGTCAGTCCGCCATCCGAGCCTCTGGCAGCGCCTGTTTGGCCATACCGTCGATAAAGATCAGGCGGATGTCTATACCCGGGCGATGGATAAAGGCGGCGTGGTTCTGACGCTGCGCACCGAAGAGGAGAAGCTGGCTCGTGCCATGACGATTCTCCATTCACATGACTCGGTGGATGTCCCGTCACGTATGCAGAGCACCCTGGATAACGGCACGACCACGCCGGGCGTAAACCCGACGGCCGGTAAACAGTTTGCCGGTGAGACCAACGACCGTCAGGTTGAGCCGCGACGCACCTCGCTGACCGGTGATGAGAGCGAGGCCGATATTCTGCGTCTGGCCGAAGAGCAGATTGAAGTGGGTAAACGTCTGGTCAGCGAAGGCTCCACCCGTGTACGCCGCTATACGGTGACCGATACCGTCTCTGAAGAGATTTCGCTGCATGAGCAGCACGCTGACATCTTCCGCCGCTCGGTGAATGAACCCGCGCTGGCCGGAGAGGTGGACTGGTCCGAGAAAACCGTCGAAGTGGCGGAGACTCATGAGCAGCCAGTGATCAACAAAACGGCTCATGTGAAAGAAGAAGTGGTGGTGCGAACCGATGGCAGTGACCGCACCGAGACCATCAATGACACGGTGCGTCGTCAGGAAGTGGATATCGACCATGCCCGTGGCGGTCTGGATAGCGAGCTGCCGGGTTCAGCGGCACGAGGCAAACCAGCAACCGCAGGCACGGCCTCACCCGGCGTGCAGAACCGCGACCACAAAGAGAGCCTGACGGAGAAGGTGAGCGAGAAAGCCAGCGAAGTGAAGGATAAGGTTGAAAACAAGCTGCATCATCGTGATTATGACCATTCGCACTGAGGCGCCAACCCTGACAACAGGCGCTGAGGGCAATGCCCGATGCTGAGCATGCACGAAGAAGCCAACCGCAAGGTTGGCTTTTTTGTGGGATTGGAACCTCGCCTGAGAGGCAGAGATGTCAGCTTAACGTTTTCCTGAGAATCGCATTCAGCCAGATCTCATCGCCCCGGCCGGCACGTAAATCACCGGTCTGCCAGAGATGTGCTGTCTCAAGAGCGAACCTGTTCTCCCCGGCACCCGCTTCTGTTGTCTTCAGCGGCTTATTTTCTGCCAGCGTCTGAGCGCCGAGAGCATTAACGCCATCAATCAGCTTCTGCAACCCGGCCACATCCATATCTGTAAATCTGCGGCCGTCCTTTTCCCGCTCGCCGCGACCATATTTGAACGAGAGATACCAGACGCCGTTTGGTTTCAGTGCGATGGCCAGTCTGGTCATGACGCCAGGCAGTTCCGCTTCGGAGATATGCAGCAGTGAGGCGCAGCACCAGATCCCGTCGTAAGTTTCAACCGCATCAACCTCCTGAAAACGCTTCTGCGCCACCGCGTTCCCGGAAAACTGACGGGCCAGCGCAACCAGTTCGGCGGAAGCATCAAAGGCTTCGACGACAAAGCCCATATCATTAAAGGCTCTGACGTCACGCCCTGAACCGCAGCCTGCATCCAGAATGCGTGCGCCGGGCGGCAATTCGCTGATAAAAGGCCGATAAAGTGCCGACATATCTACGTTTGCCGTATCGCGAAAAAAACGCTGAGCGTGCTCCCGGTAATACTCTTCATTGCTCAAAACAGGCTGTCTCCCTGTGCCGCTGGCTGCCACTCATGCAGCAGGGCAAATTTTGCCCTGTTCCAGTTTGTCTGCAGAAAGCTGTGCCGCTGTTGGGGTGTATCGCCGGTCTGACGGATTAACGTTTCCCGCAGTGGCAGGTGGCTGTTAATAAAGTATTCGTTTCGATCGTTCAGGCGCTGCAGCAGCGAGATTGAGGGAATACGTGCAAACTTACCCTGAGCACCGCGATTGCAGGTCTGGCAGGCCAGCACCAGATTCCAGACGCCGTTGAGGTTGCCAATTTCTTCGCTGAGCATCAGCGGCAGGAAGTGATCGACATCAGCCAGGTTCTCCTCACCGCCCGTCACGCCAATCGGCCGGAAGCAATAAAAGCACCGGCCTTTCTGGTAGCCGTTCAGGCTGCTGCGACAGCTGGTAATGGTGACGCGGCGACCACTCTGACGGCTGAAAAGCATCTTGTCGTTATCATCATAATCAACCGCAATCAGGTTACGTGAAACGTTCATCGCCCAGGCTTCTTCAACCAGCCGCCATCTGGCCTCTGTTTCCGCGACCAGACTGGCAAACTGATCATTTTCTGTCAGCTGATAAAAGTTATCCGTCAGCCGGATGCCTTTATGGCTGCGCCGTTCATCCAGAAAGAAACGTTTGTCGATCTCCGCGTGATTCACGTTATGAAAGGCATCAATGACATTCGCAAAGCCGCGCTTCACGGTAATGGCAATCAGCTGATCTTCGGTGATGTCGCCCGCATTGAATTGTCTGCACGCCTCCAGAAACCCGCTACTTTTGCTGGTGATTTGTTTTGGGGCATCGCGCAGGTGAGCACATAAATGACGCGTAAAGGGCACGGCCAGCGCTTCCAGCGTAATCAGATCGCTGTCTGGCTGCTTCAGATCATAGAGCGCATGGGCCAGGGCAAACTTATAGGAGGCGACATTTTTGCCAAAGAGAATAACGCCGCGCCAGTAGTTTTCAAGGCGGGGATCGGCCTGGTAAAAGCGCATGCAGGTTCCTGTTTTGCGAGGCAGCTCGAAAATTCACGTAACAGGATCAGATAACAAACACAGGTAAATGTAAACCGTAAGGGGCGGGATGAGGAGGGCGCGCTTTCAGGGATAAAAAGGCGTTAAAAGGTCATAAAGAGATTATGATAGCCGCTGTTGCCGGGTCCATCCGCAGGGAGGTCCTCTGCTTAGCGGCAGATTGTCATTTCACTCACCTCATATTCAGGGAACAGGAAGCAGCGTGACGGTTATTCAGAAGCGGGTAATGCTAGTGGCAGCGCTTGCCACCCCGGTTATCGCCCAGGAAAGCGGCGTATCTTTTAATCACAAGGCGTGGTCAGTCGCCTGCGATAACACCTTAACCTGCCGTGTCGGCGGGCAAACCACAGAAGAGAATCTGGGCGGCGTGTTGCTGACGCGTGCAGCGGGCGCGGATACCGCCACCGCTGGCGAAATCATGCTGTCGGAGGATGATGAAAATCAGAAGCCGGTAACAGCGCTCACGCTCTGGATCAACGGCCAGCGTGTGGGTGATGCGACGCAGAAAGCGCATCGCTGGTGGTTGTCAGATGCGCAGTCGCTGGCGCTGATTCAGGCTATCAAAGGCCGCGGCACGGTGGAGTTCAGAGGGGATAATGAGACCCTTCAGCTTTCCGGTGATGGCGCCTATGCAGCCCTGCTGAAAGTGGATGACGTGCAGGGCCGCATCAACACGCCGGGTGCCTGGGTGAAAAAAGGCGACAGGCCCGAAAAAAGCGTCGCAAAAGCCGTGGCTGTTCCGGTTATCCAGGCGGCACAGATCAGTCACTCTCAGCCCTCTGTTCTGACGAAAGAAGAGGCGGCAGCGCTCAGGCCGCAGCTGCTTGCCGCATTAACCCAGGATCAGGAATGTGATTATCTGACCGCAGTCGGAGAGAAGGACGTCAACGATCATATTATCAGCGGCGATATTACCGCCACGCCACTGGATGCAACGCACACGTTGCTCTCCACCCAGTGCTGGGGCGCAGCCTATAACCAGGGATACGGCTTCTGGGTCACCGACCCGCAGCGCAAAGCGAAGCCGGTGGCCGTCACCACCGACGCTCAGACCTGGGAAAAGGGGGTAATCACCAATGTTTCGCTGGCAAGCAGTGCCGGCAGCTGCGTGTTTAAAGAAGAGTGGGTCTGGGATGGCAGGGCGTTTCGTCAAAGCCTTGTGGAAATCAACGATGGCTGCTGGTTTCCACGTACCCTCGGTGACAGAGTGATACCCACGCTGATATCAGACGTAAAACATGAGGGAATAAAGTGAACCGTAAACCGATGCTGTTCGTTCTGGCGATGCTCTCCCTGTCGGCTCAGGCCAGCCAGAGCGGCACCACCTTTGAGCACAAAGACTGGGAAGTCGCCTGTGATAATACGCTGACCTGCCGCATTGCGGGTTATGGCAAAGAAGAGGATCCGTCCGGCTCTATCCTGCTCACCCGTGCCGCCGGACCCGGAACAGAGACGGTGGGAGAGGTGACGCTGGGCGACACCGAAGATGACAGCGAACCGGCGGAAAAGCTGACGCTGTGGATCGACGGGAAATCAGCCGGCGATCTGGTGGCGGCTGACGACAACTGGCGCATGTCGGCCAGTCAGACTTCTGAGGTCATCAGCGCCGTCAAAGGCAACGGTAAAGTTGAATTTAAAGGCGGCACAAAGCCTTTCCTGCTTTCCGGCGAAGGCGCCTATGCCGTGCTGATGAAAGCGGACGACGTACAGGGCCGGATCGGCACGCCAGGCGCGCTCACCAGAAAGGGCAATAAGCCGGAGAGCAGCGTGGCTAAGGCTGTGCCCGCACCGGTTATCCAGACAGCAAAAACCGTCAGCGGCGAACCCCGTCTGCTGACCGATGCGGAAATCGACGCGCTGAAAACCCGACTGCTTTCAACCGTCAATCGCAATGACGATGACACGTGCGACAGCCTATACTCACCTGCCGAAAACAGCGATCCGGAGACCGACGGACTCACCCTTACGCCACTGGATGAGACACATGCCTTGCTTTCGGCGCTCTGCTGGCGAGCCGCTTACAACGAAGGCTATGGCTACTGGGTGATCGATAATCAGCTAAAAGGCCAGCCGGTGCTGGTAACCGTGTCCGGATCGGATTACGACAAGGGCGAGATCACCAGCGTGCAGAAAGGCCGGGGCATCGGCGACTGCATGAACCAGGAGAGCTGGGTTTGGGATGGTCAGGCTTTCCGCAAAAGCTATGACGGCGGAACCGGGATGTGCCGCTATATCCATGCGGGCGGCACCTGGGATCTGCCCACGCTGGTAACGGATGTGAAGCCTGTTTCGGGTTAGCGCTTTGGTTACGCCAGGGGGACCATGAGGGCTGGAGGAACCGCTGCAGAGCGGGCGAGGGGAATAATCAGCGTCAGCAAGGCTGCCAACTGATGATCATGAAATCTGAAAAGATGGTTTTTTCAGCAGTTGTACCTTAGCCTGCGGATAAGGGTTGCGGAAACAGGGGGTAACGGTATAATCCCCAACGTTTTCCGCATCCCTTCAGTGCCGAAGTGGCGAAATCGGTAGACGCAGTTGATTCAAAATCAACCATCGAAAGGTGTGCCGGTTCGAGTCCGGCCTTCGGCATTCAGTACCTTGATCAATCTACAAAGCCCGTCATCACTGGCTTTAGCAAAAATTATCGAACTCCTTTGCATGGTAGAAATGATCCAAATCCTCACCAGAAATTGCCGCTGTAGTTAGTAGTGGCAGATCAGGGAATACTATCTCATAGCGGCGTGTAGTTCCAAGCTTCAAACACGTACAGTTTTCAACTTGAAAGCTATGACGCAGCCCACGTCTCTAAACCATCCCAAAATTTTCATTCGTTCCACACTTAGCGCGGTGTTCCGTAATGCCATGTCGTGAGACAGCACAGGGGATAAACAGGCGATAGATGGGAATCCTAACCAGATCGGGAAAGTGTCTGGCTCTGCCACGGTCTCAGCCACCGGATTACAACGGCTACCTGATAAGAGAATGAGTGAAAGCACAACACAGATGACGCCTACGGCGCTGATCGGTTAATACCCCATCACGGCGCTTATGGCATACTATTGCCTGGAAAAAAAATTGCTGTAAAATTATACAATCCGAAATGTATAAGGCATTAAGCTATGCTTGAAATTTGCAAGTTATGTCTTAAGGAAAGTAAGTTACAGGAATCGCACATTATTCCAAAGAGCTACTTCAAGAGATTGAAACAACAGGGAAAGTTAGTGATGGTATGTGACGGCAAGCACAGCCTTGAAGGTAGTCTTGACCCCAAAGAACCTATGCTATGCCGAGAATGCGAACAGTACTTGAACACTACTTTTGAGCAGTATGGAATGGATGTATTAAGGAACCGTAACAAGGTCACTAAAAATCATGACCACATTGTTTTTAGCTCATTTAACTATGATAAATACTACCTTTATTTGTTGAGTATTCTTTGGCGAGCATCAGTAGCTAAACATGCGCACTACAACACTGTGCAAGGTGAGGAAAAACTTGATGATGCTTTGCGGTACTGTATCTATCAAAATAACCCAAGATTCAATAAATTAAGCAGAGTTCGAATAGATGATTTCATAAAAATTTGCTTGTTTAGGATTGTTGATAAAACGGGTTTTTTTAAAGAAGAAACCATTAAGGCTGTGCTTAGCAACATTAGACAAATGCCTGAAGAAAGTATCAATGGGGTAATTTGGTACTTTATCGCAGATGGTTTCCTGATTTTGTATGTGTTTTCACCTGGCAACAGTTATTACGACATGAAAACCAAAAGATTCAAATCTCAGTTAGGTAAGGGCAGTCATCAGAAAGTTTTGAAAATAGAAATTACTGAAACGCCCTTGCTTATTAATGCTTTTGGAAATCTCATTAACGCAGTAGATAATGCTAAGAATCAGTCTCAAAAGACATAGCCGCCTTGCAATCCTGGCTTGCTGGAACCTCAACAGTACGGGTTATGTTATGCCCTTTGTAAATGCATAGGGCAGTTCTCCCATTCTCCACACGCTCAACATCAGTTAACGTTACTTGTAAGGCTAAAGCCTTCGCCGCTGCCAGGCACAGTAAAATCATGGTTATCGTTTTATTCATTTCAAAATTCCCCCCGTCGTGGGCGACTTCATAAAAGCCATACCTCAACTCTATAATTGATTGAAGAAAGTATCCCATCTCAAAGGCTGCTTTGCTGAACGCCGTCGATCCCCCGCCAAATAATTGGTCATAATTTGTACGAAATATCGTAGCCAAATTTCGCCCATAAAATCCCCTAATCACTCAAGATTGCTAATTTACATTGAAAAAAGTGCTCGAAAAACAGCCTTTTTAACATAATAGATGTTATAAGTACTTGACTATTTTAGTCAGGTATTGCTTTTCGCTAACTTGAAGCCCCAGCGAGGGTAGGAAGGCTATTTGATCACACAATAAAGAGACTTAAGAGATGTTAAGGACAACTTTTCTTGTTCAGAATTTTTGTGGCTAATCTGCCACGAACTAACATTTTTTAAGTTTTGAGGCTTTCACCTTAAAATTACTACAAACCCTTATGGGACAGATCCGCCCACCTGGAAAATGATTTCGCAATGAAACTGTATCATCTGTAATCATCTGCATTTCGATTCTCTCAAAAAACAGAAAAAATTTCAGGTTTTGATAGCACCAACATAGCAGAGGAAAGCTCTTGCCAAACAAACTTGAAATTGTTGAATTGTGACAATCATCTACCGATCACCCTGCAAGCCTTGCTGCGTCTGGCTTTGTCAAAGTTAGGCCAACAAATGAAAGTTAACTTTGGGACTAACATATGGCATTCTGGAACCCATCTTAACCACGATAATTAAGGGATAATATTATGGGGTTTTTAGCGGAATTAAGTAGCTTTTTACACAGTATTCCTGAATGGCTGTCCTCATTTATCACAGCGTTAATTGGTGCTGTTATTGGTGGCTGGTTTACATTGAAAGGAGTAGATCGGGAAGCAACAATTACCAGAAAAGAAGCAGAAAGAGATTCTTTAGAACTTCAGTTGTCGGTATTAAAAGGAATCAAAGGTGAGATTTCTACTCTTCTTGTCCTGTATGACAAGCGTATGAAAGTTCACATCGAGAATATACGTCCTGGTAATATGCTGCTTTTAGGATTTCCTATTGGTGATGATAACTTCACGTTCTACGAGCAAAATGCAAAGTTTATTGCCAAGTTGAATGATGAGCCAAGAGATTCAATCATCAACATCTATACATATGCTCGCTCATTAATCCAGTCCTTCAAGGGTAATAATCAACTAATTGTTGAGCATGAGAAAATATTGTTAGGGATGGCTGACAAAAATAATAATGCCGATTACTACCAGCGATTGTATGCTGCAAAGCAAGAAGTAATGATCGATTACGCTCAAGGCATTAAAGCCATTGATGGAGAAGTAAGGGAATCTATTTCTAATGGGTTTGCCAATATTGATCAAGAAATTGTACGATTAGAAGACAAGCTCAAAAACTTGTCACTATGAAATGTGCTGAACGGTAAAACTATAGGCTTACCATAGGTAAAATTTGCCGATGGGGATAGCCCTCAGTTTGAGGGGTATTCTTCTAACAGTAGATGCACCAGTCATAGAGATGGCCCTCAATTTGAGGGGTAATATTATAAACGTCCCTCAGTTTGAGGGGTATCTTGAAGAAATAGCCCTCAGTTTGAGGGAGTAGTTAAATAGATCTATTAAATAGAATATAAGTTAAATAGATCTTTAATAATAATTATAAGATTGTTCTTTCTTTGAACAACAGTTCTTAGAAGTAATATAGATCGTTTGCTCCTGCTCCGTTGTCGCCCACAGGGCATTGATAATTGTGCTACATCGGACGATTGCACGTCCTACCCTGGCACAATGCTATTCCAGCTTTCGATGATCGGTTACACCTTCCATCATCTCAACCTGAGATTTGATGTGCTCCACTGGCTACAGCCAGACACTGGACGCAAGTCCATTGTAGCCAGCACGCTAACGCCTGGCTGATCGGTTAGAAGGGGGCCGCGCCGGATATTCTCCAGAGTTACAGTTAAGCGTAAGTTACAGATAACAAGGCCAAATATAAGCCATTCTCCGGCGTTTTCTAAGGGTAGGTAATACGTTTGCTTACCTGAAGCCTTAGAACGCAGCATAGAGCGTTACAGGTGGGTAGAATTCGATTTACCATTATTTTTGTAAATTAGCTTGCATTCAACCTTAGATCCTGGTAGTCTAAGCGAGCTTAATAAAATAAATTCCTAAACACCTTGACTCCAAGTCTGTATTCATGTACTATAGAGATAGGGAGATTAAATAATTTTAAATACAGGAGGCTCATGGCTCGATATAACCGAATACATTCACCTGATCTTGACTACGTTACACTTCTTCTTTCAGGCGAATACACAAGACAACATCTCCAGTCTCAAGCATCAATCGATCCCGAATCAGCAACTTCTAAGAAAATCCGTGAAGCACTTGCTATACACGCATTAGTTATGGCTGCTGAAAAGCTTGTTGAACTGAGAAAACAACAATCTATTACTACCTAATAGGAGATCTAATAATGGCTTATGAAAATGGTTTACACATCAAACTGAAATCAGAATTACGTAATGCCCTTGTTGAAGAAGCTAACAAACAAGGAATTTCCGCCGTTCGTCTGGCTGCAAAAATCTTAGATGAACATTTCAAATTAACGAACTCTGCAAATGGAGATCAAAATGCACAAATCCCGAATGGAACCGACCGAAGCAACAGACAGTGAAGTTGAAAAAGTAATAGACGGCGATGTTTATTTCTACCGTAGTGAAGAAATAGCCCTATCAGAAGCAACCCGCATAACTAATAAGAAAACTGGCGCAACTGTAAAGCTAACTCCCAATGTAAAAGCAGCTTATAAGGTAATGCGTTACAGGTATAGCTATTTCAGTACAGAGCATCAAGGTTACTTTGATAACCAGGACGATATAGCGGCAGGATGCTCATTAGGTTTAAGTACAATCGAAAGAATCCTACCAGTATTAGCAAGTGCCGGTTTGATTGAAATAGAATCAATCACCCTTGCAAAAGATAAACGTTCTAACAGTTATGTAGTCTACAACATTAACCCTGATGATTTCTTGCTTGAACGCAAAGATAAAAAATTAGGTTGGGTAAACTGTTTAGAATATCCGGTATTCGGCAGCAAGCGCCCACAGGAAGCGCCGAAAGTAGAAGTTCAAGAGACAGAAGCTGTTACAGAAACTTCCCCGCAAGAACCACAGCAGCCAGAAACAAACCCCGCTTTACCTTCTTCTGATGATATTCATACTTCAGCCGATTCTGGCAGCGATGACAGCCAGGACGAACAGCAGACAG
>NZ_VHIZ01000004.1 GCF_006494375.1 Pantoea anthophila | reverse complement strand
TGCCCTTAACTTCAGTGGATAATTACGGTACTCAATACAATGAAGAGCATAGAAACTTTTTTCTTGATATGTACTAAAATATTTATGGTAATGGCTACGAAGATTCGGATACCAACACCAAGTTTTTAGTCCATAAGTATGGATAATTACTTTTTTATACTGCGATTTAAGTTTTTTCATCTCACTTCCTAGGTAGTTGAATTACCTAGAAGCGATCCTCAGCATGATAGTTCATGGTTGATTCTCCTAAAAAATCATAGGTTTTTACGCAATTTACTAATCAGACTCAATTTTGACTGTTCATCCAGATTATTAAACAGGCAAACGAGTTCTGCACTTAGCTCATCTTCACAAAAAAAGTAACTCAGCGGGACACCAAGCTCACTAGCCAGCTTCTTTAGCATATCTATATCTGGAATATGCCGCCCCTTTTCGTAATGATTCATACGTCCGCTAGCCGAGCCTTCATCCATACCGGCTCTGATCCCCAAGTCCTTTTGGGACAAACCGGCTTTTTTTCTGGCCTGCCTGAGTCGTTCTGGGAGGGGGTTGTTCTGCAAAGTCTTTTCATCATCTGGCGTCTCGGATGCTTAGATTGTCTAAGTTTCTCTCACTCCTGTATACTTAGCAATCCTAAGTTTTTGGCCTGTGAGTTTTTACCGATATGAACCAAGGGATTTTATTCAGCAGCAGTAAAAAATTTCGTCATATTTTGAACCAGCTCAGAAATCATAAAATACTGCGCAGTCAATTGATTAATATAGCAATTACTGAATTTCAACTCACTGAGAAACAGGCTGCAGGGCTGATTGACCGTGGTATTTATCAGCTAAGGCATCAAGGCCTTGTAAAGGCAAATGGGAAGGTAAAAAATATTAGTTACCAGTTTTCCTTGGGTGTGATAAACCATCCACCACTTCATGTCGTTAATGATGCAACGCTTTTGCTCTCTTCTGAAAAGAAAAAATTACAAAAAGAATTGGCGCAGCTCCGCTACGAGCTGGAGGCCTATCAAGAGTTTCTGGCAAAAATACCAAAACAGAAGCTTAAAATAATGAGATTACAACAAGATACCGCTGAAAAATTAAATCAGCTAAATGGCAAGCTACGAGCAGTTAACCAGCTGTTATCTCTGTAAACAAAGAAGGATGCCAAACAGAGGACATCCTTCTTTGTCCAAGGTCTTGCTATGCGGCAAGCATATTTTTTACTACACGAAGTAATATCAACCTTAGCATTACTTGCGATCAGTCTTCACTCCGCCTTTTTACTGACTTTTTTACTGAGGTTTTTTTATAGGAGGCCTTACCTAATCCTCTAAGCCCATCAAAACGGATATTGTCAACCTGATGAATAAACTCGTGCAAACCATCAACCATTGGTTGCATAAACTGACCATACTTGATTTTTTTCTCAGAAATCGCTTCTAGCTGAGACTCCCAATGTGCAGTCATATCTGGCTTGGTCATGGCTTCCGGCAGGGATAGGATCAATCGTCGGCCAATATCCGTAGCATGAATTTCTTTGCCATTTTTGATCAGATAGTCGCGCTTAAACAACAACTCAATGATGCCTGCTCTGGTCGCTTCTGTTCCCAATCCATCGGTTTCTCTAAGTACCTTTTTAATCGCTCTGTCAGTCACGTATCTGGCAATGCCCGTCATAGCTGATAGCAAAGAAGCATCGGTAAAGTGGCGTGGCGGTGAGGTCTGTTTTTCATCGAGCTTGCCATCAACACAGAGTACCCCCTCCCCTTTGATAACATCTGGCAATCTTACAGCTGAGAACTCTGGATCTTCGGAAGATGATTTCCGCTCGGGTAATAATGCTTTCCAGCCTTTATCCACCACTTCTTTTTGCCTGCTGATAAACAATCCGCCACCGACTTCGGTATCAATCTGCTTTTCTTGATATTGAAAAGGTGGATAGAACTGCATTAGATACTGTCTCGCGACCAGTTCATAGATGTTCTGCTCATCCAGTGACAGACGATTAGTATCAACCCCCCGGCTTGTCGGGACAATGGCATGGTGCGCACTTACCTTATCATCATTCCATGCCTTGGATTTAACGGAGAGATCAGCGATATCGACTGCTGCTGCCAGTCCAGGGATTGTTTTAGCGATCGCTTGAGTGACCCTCTGAGTGTCACCAAAATGTCCAGAAGGTAGATAACGACAATCCGAACGAGGATAGGTAATCAGCTTATGCTTCTCATAAAGCTGCTGACAAACATCCAGCGTCTTCTGGGCATTGAGATTAAAACGTCTGGAAGCATCGATTTGCAATGCGGACAGGTTATAGGGTAATGGTGGGGCTTGCTTAGCCCGTTCTTCCGTTACCGCAACCACAGTTCCTGGCTGGCCTGTCACCTTCTTCAACACGGTTTCAGCCAACTTTTTAAGGACCAGTCGCCCCTCTTCATCCATATAGGGCTCACAGGCGGCACTCGGCTTCCATTTTGCCGTATAAATTTGGTCGTTATCGGTTTTAAGATCGATAAACACTTCATAGAAGGGTTTGGAGACAAAATTCTCGATTTCTAAATCACGATTAACAACTAAACCTAATACCGGAGTCTGTACCCGTCCTACAGAAAGCACTCCGTTATAACCCGATGACTGTCCCCGTAAGGTACATAAACGAGTCATATTGATACCATAGAGCCAGTCAGCACGTGCACGAGCTAATGCTGAGGTAGCCAGCGGGATAAAGTCGATATTTCTACGCAGGTCATTTAACGCACGTTGGATAGCATCGGCGTTCATGTCGTTGATTAAACAGCGTTTGGCTGCTTCACGTTTCTCTTTTGAGACACCACAATAGTTGATAATCTCATCAACTAAGATTTGACCGACCCTATCGGGGTCGCCCATATTGACCAAAACATCGGCTTCGCTAATTAATTTTTTTATAACGTTAAATTGCTTCTGCGTAGCGGGCTTTACCGAGTGTTTCCACTCCACTGGCACAATAGGCAGGTGTTCCCTACGCCATTTTTTGAATTCAGGGTTATAGGCATCAGGCTCAGCCTGTTCGAGTAAATGGCCAATACACCAAGTAACCACATCACCGTTGGCGGTTCTAATAAACCCGTCACCCTTTTGATGCGGTTTAGGCAGAACATCAGCGACTGCCCTACCCACGCTCGGTTTTTCAGCTATGTACAAAATCACTGACTTCTCCTGCTACTGATATCAACAGTCTTGAGTGCTGATACTTCCCTTTCCAAGGCATCGATCTTATCTAATGCTTCGAACAAAGAGAATTCTAACTGGGCATTTTGGGCAATAATCTTATCGCAGAATTCTTTGATATCGTCTCTTTGCGCCTTATAACGCTCTTTTAACTCGCGTTCCTTATCCCTTTGTACGCGCATTCTATCCACCGAGGCTTTACCAGACTCGATAGTAGACACTGCGTTATCGAGCTTTCTTTCGTGAATAGCTCTTTTAGCTTTCTGGACAAACTCATTGTAATAGTAGATACCCCCCGAACTCAGACCCGCTTCCTGATTGATACGGCTCAGACTTACTCGCCCATCGTGGGGAGTCCGCTCCGGGACGCCGTTCAACAAACGTTCAAGTGCCCGTTCAAGCCTGATTATGGTCTGTTTACCTCGGTCAGAGAGCGTCTCTTCATCAATCATCAATAGGTATCCTTTTTATTAAAAGCAACATACTCAAGATGATGCTCTGATAAAACCTGTTCAATTGCCCTGATTTCGTAAAATAATTTCGAGGTAACATTCGGCATATCCAGCCCAAGAGATTCAATATCATTATATTTTATAATTAATTTTTCTCTGATATTAACGAGTGTTTTTGCCTTGTCTTTAGTGACGATTTTATACTGGCAAGTCGTCATATCACAAATTCGGTCACAATCAGGATTAGTACAGTACCCCCCTGGATGCTCAACTATTGAAAGCCGGCCGTCCTGAACTTGCTTACGGATCTCTTCTCGATTTAAATAGATACGAGTATCGCCCTCAGCCCGCAAATTTTTAATTCTTTTCCCTTCATGGCCTGCTAATGTTTCAGCATCGTTATAAATATAATAAAAAACATCTGTCATATAGTTCTGGTTTTCACCCGCAATTTCATCCTGGAGATCTTGATCAATCATCATATCAACATAAGAAGCGATATTGGCCTGATTAGCATACCAAGACGTCATGGCTATATTCATATGCTTAAACTGATACTTAATATCTAGCAGAGAGGCCAACTTATTACGCACCAGATAAACAGCAAAAGTCCGACGAAATGCATGGGGATGAACCTTCAACATTTGTCCAATTTTAAGCTTACCTTTTCTTGAGGGATTTAATAAGTCGAACTCTTGAACATCATCCTTTGTAGCACGATATCCAATGGATTTAACGAAGGTGTGAAGAGAATGAGCTAATGATTGTTTTCCAGCTTCAGGCCGATGTCCTCGCATATAGGGAAGCGTAACAAATAAGCTATCTACCTTTTCGAGAAAAGCATTTCTTTCATCAAGATGTACTATTGAATCCGCTTTTTCTCGCCACTTTTCACGCGCAAAGCTAAATGCATCCCAAAGCAGTAAGATTTCAGCTGCCACTGTCCGCCCGTCGCCTTAATCCAGGGCAGCTGATCCCAGGCCAGCCACTGCATATTCATGGCTGGATAGAGATGGTGCAGCTGGTACCGGCAATCAGCTCAGTGTGTGCCGGAAGCGGG
>NZ_VHIZ01000026.1 GCF_006494375.1 Pantoea anthophila | reverse complement strand
CACGCCCTGCGGCCGACGGACCGTCCGGACTCGCCATCCCTGGCTCGTGCCGTCCTCTCGCCGACGTCCTGTCGGCTCATCCTGGCCTCCGGTTGCTCCTCAGCGCGCCGGATGCCTCTCCCACCCCCCCGGCTTTGATATCTTCGTTTCTCCTGAATGGAACGTTGTCTGTTTGCACCGAAGCCAAAGACATTCTTTGAAACTCACCGCAGTAAAGTTCTTAACAGTAGAAGAAGAGATAACAGCGGGGAGGGAGGCCGTCTGAGCCGCTGAGCGGATGAGGGATTTCAGGACGAGCGACAGGGATGTCGCGAAGAGGCAGGGTCGCGCCAGGGATGGCGCGTCCTGCCGGTCCGTGAGAAATCCTGAAGAAGCGAAGGGACCGCGAAGCGGCGGTGAGGCAGGCCGGAGCGCGGGGTCAAGGGGGCGCGGCGACTGGCGCCCCCTTGTCGGTCGCCTGCAGAGGCGAAGCTGAAACTGCCGGATTCACCCGGCGAACGAAACCCTCTCAGACTCCGCCCGCGCAGCAAATCCCAGCAGCCCAGCCACCAGCCGAACGAAATCTTCTCAGACTCCGCTCGCGCAGCAAACCCCACCAGCCTCAGGCAACCCGCCCCCTTACCCGATAGTCATCAGGCTGGCGTTACCACCTGCGGCCGCGGTATTCACACTCAGTGAGCGCTCTATCAACAGACGCTCCAGCAGCAGATTCGTCTCGCCGCGGGCGAAGCCCTGCACCGACACAATCGCGCCGTCACGCGCGGCAATCTGTTCGCACAGGGCGCGCAGCTGATCGGCATCGCCGTGATAGATTACCGCATCAAACTCCGCCGTCAGCGGGTCTCGCGCCAGCGTAATGCGCGCTTTCACCGCGTCCGGCAGCGAGGCACGCAGGGTGCGATGCAGCTCATCATCCTGCCACAGCGCCTTACTGCCGACGCTGGTCACGGCCGCCAGCTGAATCAACGCATCCTGCTCGTTGTCAGCCAGGCAGAGCACCTGATCGCGTGGCAACAGCGAGAAGGTATTGCGCTCACCCGTCGGGCCGGGCAGCAGCCGCACCACACCGGCCTGAGCCAGCTGGTCATAGCGATCACAGAGTTCAGCCAGCGCCGGTTTATCTTTGGCCCAGCTGCTGAGTGCCTGATGCGGAGCCAGCAGAGCGTGACGCAGCGTGCTGTCAGCCGGGCGCTCCGCATCCTGACGATCGAAGGTCAGACGCAGCGCGCCATCCGGACGATGTGCCAGCAGGCGGTAGAGATAGAGCGGACCGCCCGCTTTCGGACCGGTACCGGATAAGCCTTCACCCCCAAACGGCTGCACGCCAACAACGGCGCCCACCATGTTGCGGTTAACGTAGAGGTTACCGACCCGGGCGCTCGCCGTGACCTGCGCAATGGTCTCATCGATACGGGTATGGACACCCAGCGTCAGGCCGTAACCGGAAGCGTTAATCTGCTCAACCAGCTGCGGCAGCGTGTTGCGGGTGAAGCGCACCACGTGCAGCACCGGTCCGAAAATCTCTTTATCCAGGTCGCTGACCTGATCCAGCTCAATCAGCGTGGGTTTGACAAAGGTGCCGCTGTTCCACTCTTTGCTGTCCTGCGGATTATCCTGCACCGCCTGATAGACCGTGAAGCCCTTGTTACGCATCGCCTGAATATGGCGGTCGATATTGGCTTTGGCTTCGGCGTCAATGACCGGGCCGATATCGGTGGAGAAGCGCTCCGGGTTACCCATGCGGCACTCTGCCATCGCACCGCGCAGCATCTTCAGCGTATGGTCGGCGACATCCTCCTGGATACAGAGCAGACGCAGGGCGGAGCAGCGCTGTCCGGCGCTGTCGAACGCCGAGGCAACGATATCAACCACCACCTGCTCGGTCAGCGCGGAGGAGTCAACGATCATCGCATTCATCCCGCCAGTTTCCGCGACCAGCGGCACAGGGCGGCCGTGCTGGTCAAGACGACCAGCGAGATTACGCTGCAGCAGGGTTGCCACGGCAGTGGAGCCGGTAAACATCACACCGCGCACCCGGTTGTCGCCGGTCAGCTGTGCGCCAACGGTTTCACCCTGGCCTGGCAGCAGCTGCAGCACGCCTGGTGGTACGCCCGCATCCAGCAGGATCTGCACCGCCTGCGCGGCAATCAGCGGCGTCTGCTCGGCAGGTTTGGCCAGCACGCTGTTGCCTGCTGCCAGTGCCGCCGCAATCTGACCGGTGAAGATCGCCAGCGGGAAGTTCCACGGACTGATGCAGACCACCGGGCCCAGCGGGCGATGGGTTTCATTGTCGAAATCGTCGCGCACCATGCCGGCGTAGTAATAGAGGAAATCGACCGCTTCGCGCACTTCCGCGATGGCGTTGTTGTAGGTCTTGCCCGCTTCACGCACCAGAATGCCCATCAGCTTCTGCATCTGGCCTTCCATGATCTGCGCCGCGCGCTCCAGAATCGCGGCACGCTCCTGCGGCGGGGTGGCAAACCAGATTGGCCCGCTGTTCACGGCGGCATCCAGCGCCACAGACACTTCCTGCTCTGTCGCTTCACGCACCTGACCCACGCGATCGCCAGGCACGGCCGGGTTCAGCACGTCGTGCAGCTCACCGGTGCCCGCTTCGCCATCGATCATCGGTTCGGCCAGGTAAGGGTGGGCGGCGCTGCTCAGCAGGGCGCTGGAGAGTGAGGCGAGGCGGTGTTCGTTGGCCATATCCAGACCCGCAGAGTTGACGCGGTTATCGCCATAGAGGTCACGCGGCAGCGGGATCTTCGGATGCGGCAGGCCGATCGCGCCTTCGCTGGCCCCGAGTTTCTCAACGGCGAGCACCGGATCGGCAACCAGCTCGTCAATCGGCAGCGAGGTATCCGCGATGCGGTTAACAAAGGAGGTGTTGGCTCCGTTCTCCAGCAGACGACGCACCAGATAAGCCAGCAGGGTTTCATGCGTCCCCACCGGCGCATAGATGCGGCAGGGGCGATTCAGCTTCCCGTCCGCCACTTTGCCGACCACCTGCTCATAGAGGGGTTCACCCATGCCGTGCAGACACTGGAACTCATACTGTCCCGGATAGTAGTTGTTGCCCGCCAGCTGATAGATGGCGGCCAGGGTATGGGCATTGTGCGTGGCGAACTGCGGATAGATCAGGTTCGGCACGGAGAGCAGTTTACGAGCGCAGGCCAGATAGGAGATATCGGTGTAGACCTTGCGGGTGTAAACCGGATAGCCTTCCAGACCTTCCATCTGCGCGCGTTTGATTTCGCTATCCCAGTAAGCGCCTTTCACCAGACGGATCATCAGGCGGCGGCGACTGCGCTGAGCCAGGTCGATCAGCTCATCGATGACAAACGGGCAGCGTTTCATATACGCCTGGATGACGAAGCCGATTCCGTTCCAGCCTTCCAGCTCCGGCTCGAAACAGAGTTTCTCCAGCATATCCAGCGACAGTTCCAGCCGGTCAGCTTCTTCGGCGTCGATGTTGATGCCGATGTCATAGGAGCGCGCCAGCAGCGTCAGCGATTTCAGCAGCGGATAGAGCTCTTCCATCACCCGCTCATACTGCGCGCGGCTGTAACGGGGATGAAGGGCTGACAGTTTGATGGAGATGCCCGGGCCTTCATAGATGCCCCGGCCATTGGAGGCTTTACCAATCGCATGGATCGCCTGCTGATAGGAGAGCAGGTAGGCTTTGGCATCGCCTGCGGTCAGTGCCGCTTCGCCCAGCATGTCATAGGAGTAGCGGAAGCCTTTCTCTTCCAGCTTGCGGGCGTTCGCCAGGGCTTCGGCGATGGTTTCACCGGTCACGAACTGCTCGCCCATCAGTCGCATCGCCATATCCACACCTTTGCGGATCAGCGGCTCGCCACTCTTGCCGATAATGCGGTTCAGAGAGCGTGACAGGTTCGCTTCATTGTGGGTTGAGACCAGGCGGCCGGTAAACAGCAGACCCCAGGTCGCCGCGTTGACAAACAGGGACGGGCTGCGTCCCAGGTGTGACTGCCAGTTCCCGTTACTGATTTTGTCGCGGATCAGCGCATCGCGGGTTGGCTTGTCGGGAATACGCAGCAGTGCTTCGGCAAGGCACATCAGCGCCACGCCTTCGTGAGACGATAATGAGAACTCCTGCAGCAGGCTTTGCACCATACCGGCGCGTCCGGTTGCACCTTTTTGGTGCCGCAGCTTGTCGGCAAGCTGATAAGCGAGCTGATGGGTTTTCTCTGCCAGCGGCGCCGGCAGGCGTGCCTGCTCCAGCAGCATCGGCACCGCATCCGTCTCCGGACGACGCCAGGCGGCGGTCACGGCGGAACGGGTCACGGACTGCGGTAAAATCTGCTCTGCGAAGTCAAGGAACGGCTGATGCAGCTCCTCTGGCTGGATGTCGTCAGACTCGGCGGCGGCCTGTGCAGTGAGAGGGATCTCAGGCACGGCATCCCCGGTTTCCAGCTGGCCCAGGTAGTTAAAAATCGCCTGTTTGATCAGCCAGTGTGGCGTGCGGTCGATGCGCTGCGCAGCCAGTTTGATGCGCTCACGTGTCGCGTCATCCAGTTTTACACCCATGGTGGTTGTACCCATGACTTCCAGGCTCCTTAATAGTGGTTCGATACGGCGTGGGCTGCACTATCACTTAAGTTGCAACTTTGTGCAACCGTGTTAAATGTGAGCCAGTTAACACCCCTGTGACATCGCCAATTGTTAAATCTGACAATTCGGCACGGATATTGCTGCAAGATCCTCGCCAGGTTGGCAGACCCGATAAAATGCGGGTTTCCGGCAGGTTACACGGTGGTGCAACCGGATAACTGTGAGCGAGTGCAACCTCTGGAGACTTTTTCACAACCGGTTAGTGAAATCACTGTAACGCCTGTGTTAAATCCATTGTGCGCGCCACGCCTTTCCGGCAGGATACCGCGCCGCTGGGAAATGACTGACGCCCTGACGAAAACAATCGGCCCGTCCTGCCCCGTTCCGGCAGGCGGGTAGCTGGCGATTTCTCTGGGATATCAAAAAATAAGTGGAGAGACAGATGAGTGTAAGTACACCAATGCTGGTGACCTTTGTGGTTTATATACTTGGGATGGTGTTAATCGGTTTTGTGGCCTACCGTTCGACCAAAAACTTTGATGACTACATCCTGGGTGGCCGCAGTCTGGGTAGTGTGGTCACCGCACTCTCTGCGGGTGCCTCAGATATGAGTGGCTGGCTGCTGATGGGATTGCCGGGGGCGATCTTCATCTCAGGGATCTCTGAGAGCTGGATTGCGATCGGTCTGACCATCGGTGCCTGGCTGAACTGGAAAATCGTCGCCGGCCGCCTGCGTGTTCAGACCGAACACCACAACAATGCGCTGACGCTGCCAGACTTCTTTACCAGCCGCTTTGAAGATCACAGCAAAATTCTGCGCGTGATTTCGGCCATTGTGATCCTGGTATTCTTCACCATCTACTGCGCCTCTGGCGTGGTTGCCGGTGCGCGTCTGTTTGAAAGCACCTTTGGCATGAGCTATGAGACCGCACTGTGGGCGGGGGCGGCAGCCACCATCCTTTATACGCTGGTGGGGGGATTTCTGGCGGTGAGCTGGACGGATACCGTCCAGGCCAGCCTGATGATTTTCGCCCTGATCCTGACGCCGGTGTTTGTGATTATCGCGGTGGGCGGCTGGTCTGATTCGCTGGCGGTGATTGAGGCGAAAAGCCTGGAAAATCTCGACATGCTGAAAGGGCTGAACTTCGTTGCGGTGATCTCGCTGCTCGGCTGGGGCCTGGGCTACTTCGGCCAGCCGCATATTCTGGCGCGCTTTATGGCGGCGGATTCGCATCGCTCAATCCGCACCGCACGTCGCATCGGCATGGCGTGGATGGTGTTCTGTCTGGCGGGGGCGGTCGCTGTTGGCTTCTTTGGTATCGCCTACTTCCAGAACAACCCGACGCTGGCGACCGGCGTCAACGACAACGCAGAGCGCGTCTTTATCGAACTGGCACGCATCCTGTTTAACCCATGGATTGCCGGTATTCTGCTGTCAGCGATTCTGGCGGCGGTGATGTCAACCCTGAGCTGTCAGCTGCTGGTCTGCTCCAGCGCCCTGACTGAAGATCTCTACAAAGGCTTCCTGCGTAAAAACGCCAGTCAGCAGGAGCTGGTGTGGGTAGGGCGTCTGATGGTGCTGCTGGTGGCGCTGATCGCGATTGCACTGGCGTCTAACCCGGAAAACCGCGTACTGGGTCTTGTCAGCTACGCCTGGGCAGGCTTCGGGGCGGCCTTTGGACCGGTCGTGCTGTTCGGCGTCTGCTGGAAGCGCATGAACCGCAACGGCGCGCTGGCCGGTATGATTGTCGGTGCGCTGACCGTGCTGGTGTGGAAACAGTATGGCTGGCTGGGTCTGTATGAAATCATCCCGGGCTTCATCTTCGCCAGCATCGCGATTGTGCTCTTCAGCCTGATGGGACGTGAACCTTCAGCTGAAGCGCAGCAGCGTTTTGCCGCCGCTGAGGCGGAGTTCCAGACCAAATAAGCAGAGCGTCAGGAGTGAAGGCCCGTCCCGCAGGGGACGGGCCTTTTTGTTACAAAGATAAAAGCCTCAAAAATGCAATTATCTCCATCGGCAACTTGTTTTTTTCGCAGCGATAATGATAATCGGTATCGTTTACACTTTACCTGAATTTACCGTTAATTGACGCTGCTTAACATTCAAGAGGCTGGCAATGTTCGTTCCCTTTCTCATCATGCTGCGCGAAGGACTTGAAGCCGCGCTGATTGTCAGCCTGATCGCCAGCTACCTCAAACGCACCCAGCGCACCCAGTGGTTTCCGGCCATGTGGGCAGGCGTCTTTGTCGCCGCGGCACTCTGCCTGGGGCTGGGTCTGTTTATCAATGCCACCACCGGCGAGTTCCCGCAAAAAGAGCAGGAGCTGTTCGAAGGCATCGTGGCGCTGATCGCCGTCGTCATCCTCACCTCCATGGTGTTCTGGATGCGCAGGGTGGCGCGCAATATCAAAATTGAGCTGGAGCAGGCGGTCGACCAGGCGCTGCAGCGTTCGGGCCGGGGCGGTCTGGCGCTGGTGCTGATGGTCTTTCTTGCCGTGGCACGGGAAGGTCTGGAGTCGGTCTTCTTCCTGCTGGCCGCTTTTACGCAGGATGTCGGTTATGCGCCGCCGATTGGCGCGGTGCTGGGGCTGGCGACGGCGGTGGTGCTGGGCATGCTGCTCTACTGGGGCGGTATCCGCCTGAACATGGCGCACTTCTTCCGCTGGACCAGCGTCTTTATTCTGTTTGTGGCGGCCGGTCTGGCCGCAGGGGCGATTCGCGCCTTCCACGAGGCGGGTCTGTGGAATCACTATCAGGATGTGGCCTTCGATCTCAGCAATACCTTATCGACCCATTCGCTGTTTGGCACCCTGCTGGAAGGCGTGCTGGGTTATCAGGAGGCCCCCAGCGTCAGTGAAGTGACCCTTTACTTCGTCTACCTGATCCCGGCCCTGATTCTGTTTTTTATGCCTGCGCGTCCTGCTGCGTCGGCCACTGTGTAATACGACCTTTAACGGGCGCATCTTACGCCCGCAACGTGATAGGGAAAAAGAGATGACAATGCGTTTCCGCCGCAAGGCACTGCTGTTTCCTCTGCTGGCGATTTCTGCTTCTGCGGCGGCAGCCGTTCCTCAGGTTACCGTAAGCGTCAACGACAGGCAGTGTGAGCCGATGAGCTTAACGGTGAAGGCCGGTAAAACTCAGTTTCTGATTAAAAATAACAGCCAGAAAGCGCTGGAGTGGGAGATCCTGAAAGGTGTGCTGGTGGTGGAAGAGCGTGAAAACATTGCGCCGGGCTTCAGCCAGAAGCTGACCGCTAATCTGGAGGCCGGGGAATATGAGATGACCTGCGGTCTGCTGAGCAATCCAAAGGGCAAACTGATTGTGCAGGCGGGGGAGAGCGCGACGCCCGGCGCAACCTCCGCGCGGATGCAGCTGGAAGGCCCGATCACGCAATATAAAGCCTGGGTGACGGAGCAGGTGAATCAGCTGGTGAGCCAGACGCAGGCCTTCACCGATGCGGTCAAAGCCGGGGATGTCGAGAAAGCCAAAGCGCTGTTTGCCCCGACCCGCCAGTATTACGAGCGCATTGAGCCGATTGCTGAACTCTTCTCCGATCTCGATGGCAGCATTGATGCCCGTGAAGATGACTATGAAAAGAAAGCGGAGGATCCTAAGTTCACCGGTTTCCACCGTCTGGAGAAAGCGCTGTTTGCGGAGAACAGCACTAAAGGGATGACGGGCTATGCCGACCAGCTCAACAAAGATGTGAAAGATTTGCAGGTGCGCATCAGTGAACTGGCCTTCCCGCCGGCCAAAGTGGTGGGCGGCGCGGCCGGTCTGATTGAAGAGGTTGCCTCCAGCAAGATCTCCGGCGAAGAAGATCGCTACAGCCGTACCGACCTGTGGGACTTCCAGGCGAATATTGATGGAGCTCAGAAAATCGTTGAGCTGCTGCGCCCGCTGGTCAGCAAAGCCAATCCGCAGCTGCTGGCGAAGGTCGATGCCAACTTCAAAAAAGTGGATGCGATCCTGAGCAAATACCGCACGAAAACCGGTTTCGAATCGTATGAGAAACTGAGTACGGCTGACCGCAATGCGCTGAAAGGGCCGGTCACCGCCCTGGCGGAAGATCTTTCCTTACTTCGTGGCACGCTGGGTCTGGATTAATCATGAGTCGTAAGCCAGAGGACGCGCAGCAGCCTGCGCGTCGTCGTTTATTAAAAGGGCTGGGCCTGCTGGGGGGCGCCGCTGCCTTCTCCGGCGGTTGCCCGTTTCATGCCGCCGCCGCCGACACGTTTTCACCGGGTACAGTGACGCCTCAGGCGCGGCAGCAAAAGCAGCCGTTTTATGGTCAGCATCAGGCGGGCATTATCACGCCACAACAGGCATCGATGATGCTGGTGGCGTTTGACCTGCTCAGCAGTGATAAAGCCGATCTGGAGCGGCTCTTCCGGCTGCTGACCCAGCGCATCGCCTTTCTTACCGCGGGCGGGCCGGCACCGGTCGTCACCAACCCGCAGCTGCCGCCAATGGATTCGGGCATTCTCGGCCCGACGATCGCGCCGGATAATCTCACCATCACCGTGTCGGTCGGCAGCAGCCTGTTCGATGAGCGTTTTGGTCTGGCCCCGCATAAGCCGAAAAAACTGCAGCCGATGACGCGCTTCCCTAACGATTCGCTGGATGCTGCTCAGTGTCATGGCGATCTGCTGCTGCAGATCTGCGCCAACACCCAGGATACGGTGATCCATGCCCTGCGCGATATCATCAAGCACACCCCCGACCTGCTTGGGGTTCGCTGGCGACGGGAAGGCTTTATCTCTGACCACGCGGCACGCAGTCAGGGGCAGGAGACGCCGATTAACCTGCTGGGCTTTAAGGATGGCACCGCGAATCCGGATACGCACGACGCTGCCCTGATGAATCAGCTGCTGTGGGTGACGGCGGATCAGGATGAACCGGTCTGGGCGCGTCATGGCAGCTATCAGGCGGTGCGGCTGATTCGCTTTCACGTGGAGATGTGGGATCGCACCCCGCTGGGCGAGCAGCAGACCATCTTTGGTCGCGATAAGCTGAGTGGAGCTCCGCTGGGGATGCAGCATGAGCATGATGTTCCTGACTATGCCCGCGATCCGGACGGGCAGGTGATTGCGCTGGATGCGCATATTCGCCTTGCTAACCCCCGCACGCCAGAGACGGCCAGCAGTCTGATGCTGCGCCGCGGCTACAGTTACTCCGCCGGGATCTCGGCGTCAGGGCAGCTGGAGATGGGCCTGCTCTTTGTCTGCTATCAGCACGATCTGGAGCGCGGATTTCTGACGGTGCAGGGGCGACTGAACGGCGAGGCGCTGGAAGAATATATCCGGCCCTTTGGCGGCGGTTATTTCTTTGCGTTGCCGGGTGTCCCGGACGCCAGCCATTATTTAGCGCAATCCCTGCTGGAAGCCTGATTAAATTTTAACCACTGCGGGCGGCCCGCTTTCTGGCCGTCCGACTTTTCTTTCCCGTAACCTGACTGACTGAGTTTTAACTGAGAATCAGCCGGGGCTTCGCCGAATTAAAATAATCTAACTGACTGAAATAGCTGATTTTTACACGCAGTGGTAAAATAAAGGCTTACCCGCGAATAGCAATTCCTTTGCCAGCAGTTAAAATTACTGTTGCAAAGGTTCAGCAAAATGATGCACTTTATTAAACAGGCGTAATCGGACGTGTCGATGTATCACACTGGAGTTCGCGCATGGGTCGAGTCTTTTATGGAAAGTCATTGTCAGTAAATAGATTGCGCCTGACCGCGAGGGCCATTCTGCCTCGTTATTTCTTCCTTCCTTCAACCAACTCTTTTGTCTTACCGTTTCCTTTTTTATCCGGTGTTCAGCCACGCTTCTGCGCTGCTGCATACCCACTATCCTGTCCTGTCATGGCTTAAAAGGAAGCCAACTGAAACCTCTAAAGCGTTCACGTAATCGTAACGGGCCACCGGCCTGACACGGGAAATGAAACCAACTGAAAGGTGCCACTATGGGAAGACAGAAAGCAGTGATCAAAGCGCGTCGTGAAGCGAGAAGAGTGCTTCGCAATGACTCACGGAGTCATCGTCAGCGCGAAGAAGAGTCGGTCACTTCGCTGGTGCATATGGGCGGACTGGATTCGATTGGCATGGCACGCGATGCGCGCGACCGGCTGCCGATTGAAGCCCGGAATGAGGCTCAGGCGCACTATCTTAATGCCATAGAGACGAAGCAGCTGATCTTCGCAACCGGTGAAGCCGGATGCGGTAAAACCTGGATCAGCGCCGCGAAAGCGGCTGAGGCCCTGATTCATAAGGATATCGACAGGATTATCGTTACGCGCCCGGTACTGCAGGCAGATGAGGATTTGGGCTTCCTGCCCGGCGATATTTCTGAGAAATTCGCCCCTTATTTCCGTCCGGTTTATGACATTCTGGTTAAACGTCTTGGCGCATCCTTTATGCAATATTGTCTGCGTCCGGAAATTGCCAAAGTTGAGATTGCGCCTTTCGCCTATATGCGAGGCCGCACTTTTGAAAATGCTGTGGTGATTCTGGACGAGGCGCAGAACGTGACCGCCGCGCAGATGAAAATGTTCCTGACCCGACTGGGCGAAAACGTCACGGTCATTGTTAACGGCGATATTACCCAGTGCGACTTGCCCGCTGGGGTGCCTTCTGGTCTCGCAGACGCGCTGGCGCGGTTTGAAGAGGACGAGATGGTTGGCATTGTGCGCTTTGGCAAAGAGGATTGTGTGCGTTCAGCGCTGTGTCAGCGCACCCTGCACGCGTACAGCTAGTGTTCGATTGAGTAGAAGTGTAGCGCCCAAACCCGGCTCCGGCCGGGTTTTCTTATTGTGGAGGGCAGGCTCCGCTGTCCATCGGGCTGCGCCCGCTGTCGCACCCCGGCGGGGCTTCTCACCCCCTCTCCATGCAATATGCAAAAAAAAGCCTGAACTTTCGTTCAGGCTCTTCTTCGGAATGTGGCGGTGAGAGGGGGATTGATTCGCTTCGCTCACCCTGCGGGCAGCGTCGCAGGCTCCGCTGTCCATCGGGCTGCGCCCGCTGTCGCACCCCGGCGGGGCTTCTCACCCCCTCTCCGTGCAATATGCAAAAAAAAAGCCTGAACTTTCGTTCAGGCTCTTCTTCAGAATGTGGCGGTGAGAGGGGGATTGATTCGCTGCGCTCACCCTGCGGGCAGCGTCGCAGGCTCCGCTGTCCATCGGGCTGCGCCCGCTGTCGAACCCCGGCGGGGCTTCTCACCCCCTCTCCGTGCAATATGCAAAAAAAAGCCTGAACTTTCGTTCAGGCTCTTCTTCAGAATGTGGCGGTGAGAGGGGGATTCGAACCCCCGATACGTTGCCGTATACACACTTTCCAGGCGTGCTCCTTCAGCCACTCGGACACCTCACCACATTTGTTTCGCTGACCGCGCTGGGTCAACGGGGCGGTACTATAGGGAGTCGGCTGAAAACGGTCAAGCACTATTTTTTTCTTTTGATCTATTCGCTTAAGCTCTGAACGAATTGATTTATTCCGGCCTGAAACTGGCCATTTCTCCGCCTGATTTCCCGTCCTGTCCGCGCAGTGGGACAGAGCAGGGCAGCGGGCAGGACGACATCCTGAGCAACGTCTCAAACCGGATGCCGTCCCGCGGATAGCTGAAATCAGCTCTTCACACGGTTAGCGAAGCTTTTGCGCAGCTTCTGCAGCTTCGGCGGGATGACCGCCATGCAGTAGCCGTTGCGCTGGCCCGCGCCTTCCCAGTAATCCTGATGATAGGCTTCGGCAGGATACCACTCCTTCAGCGGCTCGATGGTCGTCACCACCGGCACATCATGGTCGGCCTGAGCTCGTTCAATGGCGGCACGCGCTTCCGCTTCCTGCTCAGCATTGGCCGGGAAAATGGCAGAGCGATACTGAGTGCCGATATCGTTACCCTGGCGGTTAAGCTGGGTCGGATCGTGCGTCACGAAGCTGATATCCAGCAGGTCGCCAAAACTCACCTGCTCCGGGTCAAACCCAATGCGGATCGCTTCCGCGTGGCCGGTCGCGCCGCTGCAGACCTGCTCATAGGTAGGATTTGGGCGAGCGCCGCCGGTATAACCACTTTCAACCGACTCTACGCCGATCACATCCTTAAAGACCGCTTCGGTACACCAGAAACAGCCACCCGCGATAACTGCGTATTCGATTGCCATAATATTTTACTCCTGTCAGGTCGAAAGAGGTGAATGGGGGCGCAGCGGAGAGCTTTCAACTAGATCAGCATCTCCGGTTTAAAATCTCCGCTCTTATCCAGCATTTTATCGCTCATCACGCTGAAGCGGCCTTCGCCGGTGTAGTGCAGGGTCGCCGGGTATTCGGGCTGTTCGGCCACATGTGCCTTAACGATCTCAAAAATAAACAGGTTGTAGTTAGCCACCATCGAGTCGTCATAGAGCTGGCACTCAAAGCTGGCAAAACATTCGGCAATCATGGGGGCGCTGACCACCTGACCCGGCTCCGGCGTCAGGCCGAACGCGGCGAACTTATCCAGCTGGTCGCCGTGGCTGTTGCCGACCGCCACCACCTCATCAATCAGTGAAGCGGCCGGGATATTGAGGACGCACTGGCCACTGTTGCGAATCAGGGCGTGGCTGTGATTCATACCGGCAATCATGCAGCCCACCAGAGAGGGCGAGAACTCCAGCACCGTATGCCAGCCGAGCGTCATGATGTCCTGCTCATTGTTGTACTGCGAACTGAGCAGCAGCACCGGACCCGGTTCGAGATATTTACGGGCTTTACTGACCGGAAAGGCATATTTGTGCATGCGTTGGCTCATGGCTTAACTCCTTTAACGGAATGTCGCCATTAAGTGTAGAGCACGCAGCGCATGCAGCAGGGGGTAAGGCAGAGGGGCGAGGGCGGGCAGCGCGGATATTTTTTCGCCCGCGCCGCGATCTTAATGTTTCCTTAATCTGCAGTCGCGATACTGGCGGCTCCTGTTGAGGAGGTTACTATGAAAACTGTGTCTGCTTCCCTGCCCGTTGCGGCTCCGCGTCCGCTGAGTGAATATGCTGCCCTGCTGATTACCGCAGCGACCCTTATTCTGTTCCTCAGTGCCTGGTTCAGCGCCTAACATCTGACCACGGCCCGGCAACCGCTTCTGTCCCGGCGGTTCTCCAGAAAAAACTGAAACCGGTGTAACTGGACGATGCGGCTGACAATGCTCAGCCCAAGTCCGATGCCGCCGTAGCGGCTGTCCATGCGGATAAACGCTTTACTCAGCTCACCACTTTTACTCTCATCAATGCCCGGCCCCTGATCTTCCACCACCAGCATCGGTTGCGGAGACGCGAGCAGCTGGACGGTGATCGTACTGTTGTCCGGGCTGTAGCGATGGGCATTCTCGACCAGGTTGCGCAGCAGCATCTTCAGCAGCGTCGCATCCCCGCGCACAAACTGCTCCTCCGGCAGATCGAGCAGCAGCGTCTGCTGATGCGCCTCCAGCATGATACTCAGCTCCGCCTCCATCGGCAGGATCACATCTGCAATCAGTCCCACGTTCTGGTAGGTGCCGGAGGTAAAGGACTGGCCGGCGCGCGCCAGACTTAAAAGCTGCGAGACGCTGTGCGTCATCTGATCCAGTCGCTGCACCAGCGGCTGCACTTTCACATCGCTGTTGCGCTCGATTAACTCCAGATGCAGCCGTAAGCCGGCCAGCGGCGTGCGCAGCTCATGCGCCACATCGGCGGTGAACAGACGTTCACGCTCCAGGCTGGTGTTAAGGCGCGCCACCAACTGATTGATCGCCAGGGTGACCGCCTCGATTTCATGAACCTGACTGTGGCAGGTGATGGGGTGGAGATTATCTTCACCCCGACTTTCCAGCTCACGCTGTAGCTGATAGAGCGGCCGGGTGATCCATTTCACCGCCTGGTAGCAGAGCAGCAGCGTCAGCGTAATCATCACCAGGCTCGGCACCGCCAGGCTGGCGACCGCTTCATGGACCTCGCGCTTGACGTGGCTGTCCATGTTGCGCTTCTGCAGCTGCGCTTCCACCAGAAACTGAATCTGCTCTTTACTCTCATGCCAGAGCCAGACCACGCTGATCACCTGAAAGACCAGCAGGATCAGGCCGATAGTCAGGATCAGGCGAAAGCGCATACTGCGGTGATCGAATCGTCCTGTCATGTTGCCTCGCGCGGGGTCTCCTGCGTGACCAGCGCATAACCAAATCCGCGTACGGTGCGGATGGCGCTTTTGCCGATTTTGTCGCGCAGATTATGAATATGAACTTCCAGCGTATTGGTCGACGGCTCGGTCTCCCAGTTATAGATATCCTGGTAGAGAATTTCGCGGTGAACCGGATTGCCGGCCTTCAGCATCAGCCGTGACAGGATCGCAAACTCTTTGGGGGTGAGATCCAGCAGCTCATCGCTGAGCGTGATCTGACGGTGGGTCATATCCAGCGCCAGCGCGCCCACTCTGACCTGACTGTCGCCCTGATTGACGTGGCGGCGGATCAGCGCACGGATGCGCGCCAGCAGCTCATCCAGCGAGAACGGTTTGATCAGATAATCATCGGCACCCGCGTCCAGTCCGGCAATGCGTTCGCTGATGGTGTCGCGGGCGGTGAGGATGAGGACCGGGGTCATCTTCTTCTGCCGCCGCAGACGGATCAGGAAGTGCAGTCCATCCTCGTCCGGCAGGCCGAGATCCAGCACCACCAGACTGTAGAGGCCGCTGGCATAATGCGCTTCCGCATCCCGTACGCTGGTGACGCCATCGCAGACATAACCTTCACCTTCCAGCGCCAGTATCAGACCCTGCAGCAGCAGGGCGTCATCTTCCACTATCAGTATCTTCATTCGTGTTGGCTCCGACACGACGTCAAAATATCATCCGCAGGCACATATTCGTGGGTTGCGGTGCCGGTTAATCCCAGCAGCGTTGAGAACAGATTATCCTGTGAGAAATCGTCTGTCGCCGCCAGTTTATTCAGGCAGGTGCGGTTAACCGCATAACGCTGCTGATAATCCGGGGAGAGCCAGATCAGCAGCGGCACATGCTTCTGCGTATCGGGCGCTATCGCATAGGGCAGGCCATGCAGGTAAGCCCCGTTTTCTCCCAGCGACTCGCCGTGGTCAGAGAGATAGACCAGGCTGGTGGTAAAGCGATCCTGATGCGCACGCAGCACGCCAATCGCCTTATCCACGATGTGATCCACATTGAGCAGCGTATTGTCATAGGTGTTGATCAACTGCTGCTGTGAACAGTCCTGAATCTGATTCGTATCACAGGTCGGCTCAAACTGACGGAACTGTGGCGGGTAGCGATGGCTGTAGGTCGGGCCATGACTGCCTATGGTGTGCAGAACGATAATCGCGTTGCCCTTTAACTGGCTGATGTACTCATCCAGGCCGTGGAACAGCACGTCATCATAACATTCGCCCTCAATACACATGCCCGGCAGGTTCAGGCTGGTCATATCCTGATGCGGCACGCGATCGCAGGCCCCCTTACAGCCACCGTCATTCTCATTCCACAACACGCTGACCCCGGCGCGCTGAATGACATCCAGCACCCCCTCTTCATGGGCCGCCAGCACATCATCATAGTGGGCGCGCGGCATGTTGGAAAACATACAGGGCACGGACACCGCCGTGGCCGTACCGCATGAGGTGGTATGCGGGAAGTAAATCACATCATCTTTCGCCAGCAGGGGATTGGTCAGCCGGTCATATCCGCCCAGCGAGAAATTCTGCGCGCGTGAGGTTTCACCCAGCACCACAATCGTCAGGTTCGGTTTGCCCCGGCTGTGGCTGGCGTTCAGATGGGCATCTTCACCGATCCGTACCAGCGGCACATTCTGCAACTCATGATGCTTATACCAGGAGAGCGTGGCGGCGATGCTGTTAGAGGGGCTCAGCGCTTTGACCAGCTCGCGGTTGTTGCGGAACAGCGAGGCGTAATCCTTATAGAAGAGCAGGGCGATCAGCGCGATCAGCGCCGCTGACAGCACAATGCTGAGCAGGCGTGCCAGCACCCCGCGCCACTGCTGCCGTTTTATCCGCGGCCAGAAGATCATCAGCGCCATCAGCACGCCTGAGGTGAGCAGGGTGAGGAGCAGCTGCGGTGTCAGCAGGGCAAAAGACTCGGAAGCGGTGGTATCCATCATGTTGGTGATCATCGAGCGATCGATCACGATGTTGTAGGTATGGATAAAGTACTGCGCCGACGCGGAGAGCAGAATAAAGAGCGCCGCCAGCAGGCGATCCAGCCAGAAAAATGAGGCCAGCGTAAGCACGATATTGATGACGCTGAAGGCGACCAGCGGCATGGATAAAAACACCAGCGTGGTATGCAGGCTCGTCAGCGGCATCACCGCCAGCACCTGACGGTAATAGACCAGATTAAGGAAAACCGCGATATAGATCGCCGCCAGGAGGAGCAGAGTCAGGCGGCTAATCAGCGGCCTCTTCAGTGTAAACGCCATGTGTGCAGGCACCCGAGGAAAGGAAAGTGTGCTGAGAGTGCGCTTTCAATATTAGGAATACCTTAAGAAGCTTAAGCTTCGTTTCAGGCCGCCGGATCCCCGAAGCGAAACGGCCGCAGCTCCGGTCAGCACTGGCCCTGCGGGGCAGCGGGGGAAACAGCACGCCTCCTGTTTTGGCTACTTTTCTGCTTACTTAACCGCAGCGGCTGGCATGAAAAGTGCATCTTTCTGGCATTACCCCTATTAATGACTACACTTAATCTGAAGATGTTCTCAGTGAGTCAGTATTGTCAGCAACGCGTTTGCACGTTTGAGGAGAGTGACCTATCTATTCACCCAGCTTTGCCCCTCAATCACCGCTTTATCAGAATTTCCCGCTTGCTGACCTGACTGCGTCAGGACATTCTTGTTTCAACTCAATGTTTTATTAAATCTGATTTTCAGGAGAAGTGACGTGACCCAGGTGGAAGAGACACATCCCACGTATCCGGCATTACGCAGCGTACAGTACGCCTTCTTTTTTGATGTCGACGGCACGCTGGCAGCGATACAGTCCCGTCCCGAAGCGGTATTCATTCCTCAGCAGGTCATCGCACAACTGCAACAGCTTTCTGACCAGTGTCAGGGTGCCCTCGCGCTGGTTTCCGGCAGACCCATTGCACAGCTTGATGCGCTGGCCGCGCCCTGGCATGGACCCGCTGCGGGCGTCCATGGTGCAGAGCGCCGCAATGCGCAGGGTGAGCTGCATCGCATCAGCCTGCCCGCCGAGGTCGAGCAGGCGCTCCGGCAGGAACTGCAGGATGCCATGGCAGGCTGGCCTGGTACGCAGCTGGAGGTAAAAGGCATGGCCTTTGCGCTCCACTATCGCCAGGCGATGCAGCATGAGCAGGATGTGATGCGACTGGCCGAACAGTCCGTGAAGCGTTTTCCCGGACTGGCTCTGCAGCCGGGGAAATGTGTCGTTGAAATTAAACCGGCAGGCATCGATAAGGGCGCTGCGATCAGCGACCTTATGCAGCAGGCCCCGTTTGCCGGACGTACCCCCGTTTTTATCGGTGACGATTTGACCGACGAGAAGGGCTTTGTGGCGGTTAACGCGCAGCAGGGCATCTCGATTAAGGTCGGTGAAGGTTCCAGCCAGGCCCATTATCGGCTTACTGATGTCGATGCGGTTTACGGCTGGCTGGAAAAAACATTATTACTATTAGAGCAAGACAACGTCGGTAAGGAGTTTAGGTTATGAGTCGTTTAGTGGTTGTATCTAACCGTGTCGCCATGCCAGATGGGTCTAAAACCAGTGCAGGCGGTTTGGCCGTCGGCATCCTCGATGCCCTGAAAAGCACGGGTGGATTGTGGTTTGGCTGGAACGGTGAAATCAGCGAGTTTTCTGGTGAAGAAGAGGAGCAGGTCAGCGTTCAGGAACATGAGGGCATTGAGTATGCCTCCTTCCCGCTTAACCAGAACGAATATGATCTCTACTATTGCCAGTTCTCCAATACCGTCATCTGGCCCGCTTTCCATTATCGTCTCGATTTGGTGCAGTTCCAGCGTGAAGCCTGGGAAGGGTATTGTGACGTAAACGATATGGTTGCGCAGCGTCTGAAACCGCTGATTAAGCCTGATGATATTGTCTGGATCCACGATTATCACTTTTTACCGTTTGCCGCCGCGCTGCGCCGTGCAGGCATTAATAACCGCATTGGTTTCTTCCTGCATATTCCGTTCCCGACCCCGGAAATATTCAATGCCCTGCCGCCGCATAAAGAGCTGCTGGAAATGCTGTGCGAGTATGATCTGCTCGGCTTCCAGACCGAATCTGACCGCGTGGCCTTCCTCGACAGCGTCAGCCAGCTAACGCAGTTGCAGAATAAGGGCGATAAAAAGCACCGCGCCTTTGGCAATACCTTTATGACTGAGGTTTACCCTATCGGGATTGAGCCGGACAGTATTAAAGAGATGGCCGAAGGACCTCTGCCGCCTAAGATGGCGGCGATGAAAAAAGAGCTGGGCGATGCGCGCAACATTATCGCCTGTGAGCGTCTCGACTATTCCAAAGGTCTGCCGGAGCGTTTTCTGGCTTACGAAGCGCTGCTGGAGAACTTCCCGCAGCATCGCGGCAAAATCCGCTACTCGCAGATTGCCCCGACTTCGCGCGGAGATGTGCAGGCGTATCAGGATATCCGTCATCAGCTGGAGACCGAAGCCGGGCGTATCAACGGTAAGTACGGTACGCTGGGCTGGACCCCGCTTTACTACCTTAACCAGCATTTTGACCGTCGCCTGCTGATGAAAATCTTCCGCCTGACTGACGTCGGCCTGGTCACGCCGCTGCGTGACGGGATGAACCTGGTCGCTAAAGAGTATGTCGCCGCTCAGGACCCGGACGATCCCGGCGTTCTGGTGCTCTCCCGCTTTGCCGGGGCCGCCAACGAGCTGACCTCAGCGTTGATCGTGAACCCTTATGACCGCGATGAAGTGGCAGCGGCACTGGATAAAGCGATTACCATGCCGCGGACGGAAAGGATCTCGCGCTACAACGACATGATGGCGGTATTGCGTAAGAACGATATCACCGCCTGGCGTGAAAACTTCCTGAAAGACCTGGAAGCCATTTCCCCGCGCAGCGCTGACCACGGCACCGATAATAAGGTCGCGACCTTCCCGAAACTCGCCTGACCTCATTAACAACGGCGGCGATATCCCTGCGATATCGCCGCCGTTTTTCGTCCCACCGCTTTTCAAACCTTTCCGCAAGCACCACAACTTGTCTGATACGCCGTTTTCGGCGCATTGCGTCTGGCAGGCCGATCAGGGCGTGAGGCTGGCCCGATAAATGCAACCCACGCAGAAATCCCGCGCTGTGGGGCTTATCCGCTTTCTTTACCTTTTTAACTCAAGTTTTAGCCCGACGTGCCGATACTCATAGTGCCATCGTATGCGTACCCCTCAACTCATTCGGCTTTCTTATGTAAACCCTTGTTACATCAGGTGCCGGTTCCTTAGCGACCCCTTGTCACTGTTAACGCCAGGTTGTCAGAAGGCCTTCTCACAGCCGTTATACCCTGACGATTTATTTACATACCCGCAGCGTTGCTCCCCTTAAGTAACTAATTTCACAGCAAATACCCGGCCTGAATTTCAGCATAAAATGCTGATTACTCATCTTTAAATGGTTCTAAATAGGGTGTTAAAACGATTAACACCCATTATTCATTCCGGACTGCGCAAACCGTCGAATAACGCTGCTTTTACCCCCTATTAAACCTTTCTCAGGACAAATTGGACTTAAAATCGCTCTTTTTTGATCAAAAAATGACCACTCGATAAGCAATGGTAAAGGGTTGCTGAAGAAATTTGCCTTAAAAGTGTGATCTGCGTCACACTTTATCTAAAATTTCTCCTGGCTGTCGTTGTAACCCGAAATCAGACGATATAGATTTGCGTTGTTTTCGGAATAGTCCTAAAAAAAGTAAGAAGGCGTCACGGAAGATGTCCGGAACTCGAAAATAAAATGGCATGGATTTTCGACCTTCGGTGGGTCTGAAACTCACAAAAAACAGAAGGCGAAAAACAGTGACATCAAATTTATGTGAAATTTTTTTGCCATCTTTTGATTTATCAAACAGCAGCTCGAACCGCAGATCTTATTCTGCGATACAGTTACGTCGCATCTCTCAGGATGGAAAATAATGGGCACCTCTGAAGTACTGAAACATATTTACGATCTCAACTTGTCTTATTTACTGCTTGCGCAGCGTTTAATTAACCAGGATAAAGCTTCTGCAATGTTTCGCCTCGGCATTGACGAAAAAATGGCGAATGCATTATCAGAATTAACATTGCCTGAAATGGTAAAAATGGCGGAAACCAATCAGCTGGTTTGCCAGTTTCGTTTTACCGACAGCAGCACGATTAATCGCCTGACGCAGGAATCCCGCGTGGATGATTTACAGCAGATTCATACCGGCATTTTATTATCCAGCCGTTTACTGCGTAATGCGTCTAAAGAAGATCTGCCTGCTAAAAAGAGAGCAATGTCATGAGTGAGAAAAGTATTGTTCAGGAAGCGCGTGACATTCAGCTCGCAATGGAGTTGATCTCGTTAGGTGCACGCTTACAGATGTTAGAGAGCGAAACCCAGCTGAGCCGGGGTCGTCTGATTAAGCTCTATAAAGAACTGCGTGGCAGCCCGCCGCCAAAAGGCATGCTGCCGTTCTCCACGGACTGGTTCATGACCTGGGAGCAGAACATCCACGCTTCCATGTTCTGTAACGCCTGGAAATTTTTGCTGAAAACCGGCCTGTGCAGTGGCGTCGATGCCGTCATCAAAGCCTACCGGTTATACCTTGAGCAGTGTCCGCAATCGGACGAGGGCCCGCTGTTGGCGCTGACCCGCGCCTGGACCCTGGTCCGATTTGTTGAAAGTGGCATGCTGGAACTGGCTGACTGCAAATGCTGCAATGGCAGCTTTATTAACCATGCACATCAGCCGGTTGGCAGCTTTACCTGCAGCCTGTGCCAGCCACCATCACGTGCCGTAAAAAGACGTAAACTTTCTGCAGAATCTGCCGATATGTTTCCACAACTGCTGGATGAACAGGTTAAACACGCCGTTTAAGTTTGTTCGCACTGTGGAAGCCATCCAGCAGCGGTTAATACCGCTGCTTTTTTTTTGCTTCCGGTTTGAGAATAACGCCTGCGGCTCTCTGGCTTAACTTCCACCAACACGTTACGGACGTAAGGATTTTTTGTGCTGATAATTATAGGTTACCTGGTTGTTTTAGGCTCCGTGTTGGGCGGATATGCACTGGTCGGTGGCCATCTGGGCGCGCTTTATCAGCCAGCCGAATTATTAATGATCGGCGGCGCGGGTGCCGGTGCTTTTTTAGTCGGCAACAACGGCAAGTCGATTAAAAAGACCATGAAAGCGCTGCCGCTGTTATTTCGCGGCTCAAAGTACAACAAAGCGGTTTACATGGATCTGATGGCGCTGCTTTATCGTCTGATGGCCAAATCGCGTCAGCAGGGGATGTTATCGCTGGAACGCGATATCGAAGATCCCAGCCAGAGTGAAATTTTTGCTAATTATCCCCGCATTCTTGCCGATAAACAGTTAGTCGATTTCATTACTGACTATCTGCGTCTGATGGTCAGCGGCAACATGAACGCCTTTGAAATTGAGGCGTTAATGGATGAAGAGATTGAGACTTACGAACATGAGTGTGACGTACCAGCGCAGAGTATAGCGGCGGTGGGTGACGGACTGCCGGCATTCGGTATCGTGGCAGCGGTCATGGGCGTGGTGCACGCACTGGCTTCGGCCGACCGTCCGGCGGCGGAACTGGGTGCACTGGTGGCCCATGCGATGGTGGGAACCTTCCTGGGCATTTTGCTGGCCTACGGATTTATCTCTCCGCTGTCGTCCGTTCTGCGTCAGAAGTGTGCGGAAACCACCAAGATGATGCAGTGCATCAAGGTGACGCTGCTGTCGAGCCTGAACGGTTATGCCCCGCAGATTGCGGTGGAGTTTGGTCGTAAGACGCTCTATTCCGCCGAGCGCCCGTCGTTCAGCGAACTGGAAGAGCATGTGCGTAACGCGAAAAACCCGGCTAAACAGACTTCGGACGAGGCTTCATGAAACACGGCAATCGCCCAATTGTGCTGATCAAAAAGCGCAAACATAAAGGCCATGAAGGCAGCCACGGTTCGTGGAAGATTGCCTACGCCGACTTTATGACGGCGATGATGGCCTTTTTTATGGTGATGTGGCTGCTGTCGATCGCAAACCCGCAGCAGCTGGTGCAGATAGCAGACTACTTTAAAACGCCACTGAAGGTGGCGATCACCGGCGGGCAGCGCAGCAGCGACAGCGAAAGCCCGATCCCCGGCGGCGGGGATGATCCGACGAAAAAGATCGGTGAAGTGAACAAAAAGGTCGATATGGATGCGCAGAAACGTCAGCTGGATGAGATCCGTCTCAACCGGCTGCGGGAGAAGCTCGATCAGATGATTGAGGCCGATCCGCGTCTGAAAACGCTGCGTCCGCATCTGATTATTAACATGGTGGAAGAGGGGCTGCGTATTCAGATTATCGACAGCCAGAATCGCCCGATGTTTAAGACCGGCAGTGCCGAGGTGGAGCCTTATATGCGCGACATTCTGCGTGCGATAGCGCCGATCCTCAATGACATCCCGAACCGCATCAGCCTGGCCGGACATACCGATGACTTCCAGTATGCCGGCGGCGACAAAGGCTACAGCAACTGGGAACTCTCGACCGACCGCGCTAACGCCTCCCGCCGTGAACTGGTGATGGGTGGCCTGGACAGCGGCAAAGTTTTGCGGGTGTTGGGTATGGCCGACACCATGCGCCTGAAAAATCGCGGCGGGAATGATGCAGTGAACCGCCGCATCAGCCTGCTGGTGTTGAACCATGACACCGAAGCGGCAATAGAAAAAGAGAACGCAGAAAGTGATGCCGTCCAGATCAGCGATCCGGCGGCCATTGAAAAAATTACCGCACCGCCAGCACCCCAGGGCAGCGCGGTGAATACAGCAGCCCCCTCACAGCCGAGGTGATTCCCGTGAGTATGGACATCAGCGATTTTTACCAGACGTTTTTTGATGAAGCCGATGAGCTATTAGCGGATATGGAACAACACCTGCTGGGCCTTGACCCGCAGGAGCCAGATTCTGAACAGCTCAACGCCATCTTCCGTGCCGCTCACTCCATTAAGGGTGGGGCCGGAACCTTTGGTTTTACGGTATTACAGGAAACGACTCACATCCTGGAAAACATTCTGGATGGTGCTCGTCGCGGCGAGATGCAGCTCAGCACCGACATCATCAACCTGTTTTTGGAAACCAAAGATATTATGCAGGAACAGCTCGATGCATATAAAACCGCGCAGGAGCCGAACGCGGAAAGCTTCAAATATATCTGTGAAGCACTGCGCCAGCTGGCGCTGGAGGCTAAAGGTCTGCCGGCAGAACTGCCGGTCAGCGTGGTGCCTGTCAGTGAAGAACCTGTCAGCACCAGCAGCAGTGGCCTGCGTGTTCAGCTGATCGACCTCAAAGAGAAAGAAGTCGATCTGATGCTGGAAGAGATGGGCAATCTCGGCACCCTGACCAATGTGCAGAAAGGCAGCACCACGCTGGATGTCTGCATCGATGGCGTGGGCAAAGATGACATCGTGGCGGTGCTCTGCTTCGTCATCGACGAAGCACAGATCCGCTTCCCGGAGGCGGACGACGCCGTTGCCGCACCGGTGGCGGCGGTTGCCGCGCCCGTGGTGGAAGAAGTCCACACGGCCAGCGTCACCGAACTGCCGGTTGCACCGGCGAAGCGTGAAAGCAAGCGCGCCGCGGCCCCGGCCAAATCAAGCGAATCCACCAGTATCCGCGTGGCGGTAGAGAAGGTTGATCAGCTGATCAACCTGGTGGGCGAGCTGGTGATCACCCAGTCCATGCTGGCGCAGCGTTCCGGCGAGCTGGACCCGGTCGCGCATGGCGACCTGCTGAACAGCATGGGTCAGCTGGAGCGTAATGCCCGCGATCTGCAGGAATCGGTGATGTCGATTCGTATGATGCCAATGGAATATGTCTTTAGCCGCTTCCCGCGTCTGGTGCGTGACCTGGCCAGCAAGCTCGGCAAAGAGGTTGAACTGACCCTGCTGGGCAGCTCGACCGAACTCGATAAGAGCCTGATTGAGCGCATCATCGACCCGTTAACGCACCTGGTGCGTAACAGCCTGGACCACGGTATCGAAACGCCTGAGAAACGCGTGGCGGCTGGCAAGGTTGCGACCGGTAACCTGACGCTCTCCGCGGAACACCAGGGCGGCAACATCTGTATCGAAGTCTCCGACGATGGTGCCGGCCTTAACCGTGAACGTATTCTGGCTAAAGCGCTCTCATCCGGCCTGCCGGTCAGCGAGAACATGAGCGATGAAGAGGTCGGCATGCTGATCTTCGCGCCAGGCTTCTCCACCGCAGAGCAGGTGACAGATGTTTCCGGACGCGGCGTCGGTATGGACGTGGTGAAACGAAACATTCAGGAGATGGGCGGTCACGTCGAAATCGCCTCGAAGCAGGGCAAAGGCACCACCATTCGCATCCTGCTGCCTCTGACGCTGGCCATCCTCGACGGCATGTCCGTTCGTGTGGCCGACGAAGTCTTCATTCTGCCGCTGAATGCGGTGATGGAGTCGCTGCAACCGCGCGCCGAAGAGCTGAAGCCGCTGGCGGGTGGCGAGTGCGTGCTGGAAGTGCGTGGTGAATATCTGCCGCTGGTTGAACTGTGGAACGTCTTTGATGTGCAGGGCGCGAAAACGGAAGCTACGCAGGGCATCGTCGTGATCCTGCAGAGCGCGGGCAAACGCTATGCGCTGCTGGTCGATCAGCTGATTGGTCAGCATCAGGTGGTGGTGAAGAACCTGGAGAGCAACTATCGCAAGGTGCCGGGCATCTCTGCCGCGACCATTCTGGGTGACGGTAGCGTCGCGCTGATTGTCGATGTCTCCGCCCTGCAATCTCTGAACCGTGAAAAACGTGTGGCCGGCGCTGCCGCCTGATTGAAAACGAAAAGGTAAATAACATGAATGGAATGGCAACCGTGACAAAAATTGCTGGCGAAACCGTAGGTCAGGAGTTCCTGGTTTTCACGCTGGGCGACGAAGAGTACGGCATCGATATCCTTAAAGTGCAGGAGATCCGCGGTTACGATCAGGTTACCCGTATCGCAAACACCCCTGACTTTATCCGTGGTGTAACCAACCTGCGCGGCGTTATCGTGCCGATCATCGATCTGCGCGTGAAGTTTGCACAGCCCGATGTGGAGTACAATGACAACACCGTGGTCATCGTGCTGAATCTGGAAAACCGCGTGGTCGGCATTGTGGTTGACGGCGTCTCTGATGTGCTGTCGCTGACCCAGGATCAGATCCGTCCTTCCCCGGAGTTCGCGGTCACCATGTCTACCGAATACCTGACCGGTCTGGGTGCGCTCGGCGAGCGTATGCTGATTCTGGTCGACATCGAGAAGCTGCTGAGCAGCGACGAGATGGCGCTGGTCGATAACCTGCGCGCGTAAGGTGTTTATCACGGGCCGGTCTTAACCGGCCCGTGATCATTCTCACCGGTAATTATCCCTTTCTGTTCAGATAATAAACACGTCTCCCCCTCTGATTTTTTGCCTCCTCCTGCCGATACTTCAGACGTCACCTCAAATCACTTACTTTTTTCAGGGTTAATCATGTTAACGAAAATCCGTGTTGTCACCAGTCTGTTGCTGGTGTTGCTGGTGTTTGGGCTTTTACAGGCCATCTCCGGTTCTGTTTTTTACTCCGCGCTGAGCCACGACAAGCAGAGTTTCGCGGTCTCCCAGCTGGCGGCCAAAAATACTGAGGCACTGAACGACGCCTATCTCAGCCTGAATCAGAGCCGGGTCCTGCTGACGCGTGTTCAGTTACGTTTCGCCACCAGCAAACTGGAGGGCAAAACTGCCGACGTCGCGGGGCTGTTTGAAGAGAGCAAAGGATTCCAGCAGTCGGCAGAGGGCTTTTACCGGCTGTTCAAAGAGACACCGGACACTCCGGGACAGAATCAGCAACTTAACAGCCAGCTCGACCAGCGCTACGCGGATTATGCCGGGGCGCTGGGTGCCATGCAGACGGCGCTGCAGGCGGGCGATCTCACCGCCGCCGGTAAAATTCCGGTCGCCCCCAGTCAGAGTGCCTTTTTAACCCTCTATCGTGAGTGGCGTGCCGATCAGAATCGCCTGGCTTCGCTGGGCGCAGAGGCGAACAGCGCGGCCTACAGCCGGATGATGTGGATCCTGGGCACGATTCTGGTCGCCGTGCTGGCGGTGATTCTGCTCTGCTGGTCCGGACTGCGTAAAATCGTTCTGACGCCGCTGAACGAGAGCATCGATCACATCCGGCATATCGCCGGGGGTGATTTAACCCATACCATCGTCGTGGAAGGGCGCAACGAGATGACGCAGCTTGCCGCCAGTCTGCATGAGATGCAGCAGTCGCTGGTGCGTACCGTCAGCCAGGTGCGCGATGGCTCAGATGCGATTTTCACCGGTGCCAGTGAGATCTCCGCCGGGAATAATGATCTCTCCGCCCGGACGGAACAGCAGGCCGCCTCACTGGAGCAGACCGCAGCCAGCATGGAGCAGCTGACTGCCACCGTGAAACAGAACGCCGAAAACGCCCGTCAGGCGTCACAGCTGGCGCTCAGTGCGTCGCAAACCGCAGAAAAAGGCGGCAGCGTGGTGGATGGCGTGGTGAAAACCATGAGTGAAATCGCCGGCAGCTCGAAGAAGATTGCCGACATCACCAGCGTGATTGATGGCATCGCTTTCCAGACCAACATTCTGGCGCTGAACGCCGCCGTGGAAGCGGCCCGCGCCGGTGAACAGGGACGCGGATTTGCGGTGGTGGCAGGGGAAGTGCGCAACCTGGCGCAGCGCAGCGCCCAGGCGGCCAAAGAGATCAAAGGGCTGATCGACGACTCGGTCAACCGGGTCAGCATTGGCTCACAGCTGGTCGGCACCGCCGGTGAAACCATGAACGATATCGTCAGCGCGGTGACCCGCGTCACCGACATCATGGGCGAAATCGCCTCGGCCTCTGATGAGCAGAGTCGGGGAATTGATCAGGTGGGGGAGGCGGTCACCGAAATGGATCGTGTCACCCAGCAGAACGCCTCGCTGGTAGAGGAGTCTGCGGCCGCGGCGGCCTCGCTGGAAGATCAGGCCAGCCGGTTAAGCCAGTCCGTATCGCTGTTTAAAATCAGACGCGACGCTGCCCCACAGACCCTGACGAAGCATGTGCCGATCGCCGCCCCCGTGACCGCGCTGCCGGTCTCACGCAAAGCCCTGACGGCACCGGTCAGTGACACCCACTGGGAAACCTTCTGACCGCTGACAGAACGCCACACGCCAGTGAAACGCACTGGCGATCCGTGCGATTTAACGCTGCGCATCCTGCGGGCTGCGCAGCGCCCTCCATGATTTTTCTGACTAAAGTCAAACTGATAGCCCCGCGCTGATAAAAATAATTACAAAAGCCATTTTCGGTCTTCAGGTGCCGAAAAGCGTTAATTAATCCCGTAATCACGCCGATATAGCCGCTGCACCTTAATCAACCTGCAGGGGAACGAGATGTTAAAAAAAATAAAAGTGGTGACCAGTTTAATCGCCGTACTGGTTATCTTTGGCGCGCTCCAGTTAATGTCTGGCAGCCTTTTCTGGTCCGCTCTGAATAATGACAAAGCGGCTTTTGCACTGTCGCAGGTCTCTAACCGCAACGTCACCTCGATGACGGATGCCTATATCTCTCTGAACAACAGCCGCACCACGCTCAACCGTGCCATGCTGCGGTTGCAGACCAGCATGGCGGCGCAGATGAACGGCGGTCAGCTGGATGATCTGATGAACCGCGCTAACAGTCAGTTAGCGGAAGCCGATCGTCACTTCAAAGTCTACTACGATCTGCCTGCCACGCCGGGCCTGGAAGTGGCGCTGCGTGACAGACTCGAAGCGGATTATGCGCAATATGAAAAAGGGCTGAAGGGGATGGTGGCGAGCCTGCAGGCCCGCGATCTGGAAGGGATGTTCAAACAGAACATCGAGCAGAAGCAGGTTGCCATGCAGGAGAGTTACAGCGCATGGCGTGAACGTCAGACTGAGCTTTCCGATCAGGGCATGGCGCAGAACCAGCGTGCCTTCACCCAGATGATGTGGCTGCTGGGCGCGATTGGCGTTACGGTCATTGCCGTGATCGTCGCCTGCTGGTTTGGCCTGCGTCAGGTGCTGATTCAGCCGCTGCACCAGCTGCTGACCCAGATCCGTGCTATCGCGTCTGGCGATCTGACACAGCCGATTGTGGTTGATGGCCGCAACGAGATGAGCCAGCTGGCTGCAGGCATCCATGAGATGCAGCAGTCACTGGTGATGACGGTCGGCAATGTGCGCGACGGCTCTGATGCCATCTTTACCGGCGCCAGCGAAATCGCGGCCGGTAACAACGATCTGTCGGCCCGCACCGAAGAGCAGGCCGCCTCGCTGGAGCAGACCGCAGCCAGCATGGAACAGCTGACCGCCACCGTGAAGCAGAATGCGGACAACGCCCGCCAGGCCTCTCAGCTGGCGCTGACCGCCTCGGAAACCGCGCAGCAGGGCGGAAAAGTGGTCGATGGTGTCGTCAGCACCATGAAAGAGATCGCAGGCAGCTCGAAGAAAATTGCTGACATCATCAGCGTTATCGATGGCATCGCCTTCCAGACGAACATCCTGGCGCTGAACGCCGCCGTGGAAGCGGCGCGAGCCGGTGAACAGGGTCGCGGTTTTGCGGTCGTGGCCGGTGAAGTCCGCAGCCTGGCGCAGCGCAGCGCACAGGCCGCCAAAGAGATTAAAGGCCTGATCGAAGATTCCGTGTCGCGCGTCAACAGTGGTTCACTGCAGGTGGAAAGCGCCGGCAGCACCATGAGCGAGATCGTCGGGGCGGTCACCCGCGTCACCGACATCATGGGCGAAATCGCCTCAGCATCGGATGAGCAGAGCCGCGGTATTGAGCAGGTCGGACAGGCGGTGACGGAGATGGATCGCGTCACGCAGCAGAACGCCTCGCTGGTTGAGGAGTCGGCCGCCGCGGCCGCCGCACTGGAGCAGCAGGCCAGCGTACTGATGCAGGCGGTCTCCGTTTTCAAAATCTCCCGCGCCTGATTTTCCTTCCTTTGACTCTGGTGACGGCGTAAAGCCGTCGCCATCCATAAAGTTCCCTCACGTTGCGCCGATAAACAAAACGAATCGCAACCAATGAGGTGTTTATGTTTAGTCGAGTACGCGTTGTTTCCGGCCTGCTGTGTGTGCTGGCGCTGTTTGCGCTGCTGCAGCTGTTTTCCGGCGGAATGTTCTTCAAAACTGTCAGTTCAGATAAAGATAACTTTGCCTACAACCAGCGTCTGAATACGCTGCAGCAGGCTATGGGCACCTCATGGGTTTCGCTTGTTCAGGCGCGCAACACCCTCAACCGCGCCGGTATTCGTTTTCTGCAGGATGCGCAGATGGCGGGATCGGGTGCCAGCGTGAAAGAGCTGGTGGCACTGGCGGGTGAAGAGCTGAAACAGGCGGAAATCAACTATCAGATCTTCAACGATAACCTGTCGGAGAAGGGCAAAACGGCCGAAAACGTCCTGGCACTGCAGGCGAACTACAAGGCCTATCACGATGCGCTGGCGGAGCTGATGGTCTTCTTCACCACCGGCAACTTCAAAGGCTTTGTCGATCAGCCCACCCAGAGCTATCAGGACAAGTTCCAGAAAGATTACACCGCCTGGCTTGAGTACAACCAGGTCCTGGCGAAGCAGGGTGTCGAAGCTAACCAGCAGGCCTATACCCGTTCTATCACCATCGTGGTGGCCACGCTGGCGGTCACGCTGCTGATGATTATCCTGGTCTGGAATGTGATGCGCTCGGTGCTGATCCGTCCGCTGCGTCAGAGCATGGAACATATCCAGCACATTGCACGTGGCGATCTGACTCAGCCGATAGAGATTAGCGTGCGAAACGAAATCGGTGAGTTACTGACCTCTCTGCAGCACATGCAGCAGGAGCTGGTACGTACCGTACGTACCGTGCGTGATGGCTCTGACGCCATCTACACCGGTGCCAGCGAAATCGCTATCGGCAACAACGATCTCTCTTCGCGTACGGAAGAGCAGGCGGCCTCTCTGGAGCAGACCGCGGCCAGTATGGAGCAGCTGACGGCCACCGTGAAGCAGAACGCCGAAAACGCCCGTCAGGCGTCCAAGCTGGCGCTGACCGCCTCGGAAACCGCGCAGCAGGGCGGCAAAGTGGTGGATGGCGTGGTCACCACCATGAAAGAGATTGCGGGCAGCTCGAAGAAAATTGCCGATATCACCAGCGTCATCGACGGTATCGCCTTCCAGACCAACATTCTGGCGCTGAACGCGGCGGTTGAAGCCGCCCGTGCGGGTGAACAGGGGCGCGGTTTTGCCGTGGTGGCCGGTGAAGTGCGCAGCCTGGCGCAGCGCAGCGCCCAGGCCGCAAGAGAGATCAAAGGCCTGATTGAAGATTCCGTGAGTCGCGTGAACACCGGCTCGGTGCTGGTAGAAAGCGCCGGTGACACCATGAGCAACATCGTCAGCGCGGTAACCCGCGTGACCGACATCATGGGTGAAATCGCCTCTGCGTCAGACGAGCAGAGCCGCGGTATCGACCAGGTTGGCCTGGCGGTCACCGAGATGGATCGCGTGACCCAGCAGAACGCCTCACTGGTCGAAGAGTCAGCGGCAGCCGCTGCGGCGCTCGAAGATCAGGCAAGTCACTTAAAACAGGCGGTTTCAGTGTTCAATATTGGTAAAGAATTTGTCGCTCAGGCCGTTAACAAGACAACGGCGACAAAAACCCTACAGCTTGATGCGCCGTTAGCCGTTGGCCGTCAGTCTGCTGCGCGCAGTGACGACAACTGGGAAACCTTTTAATCGCCCGTCGTCCGGCCGCCGTTTCGCGGCCGGACATCGCAGCAGAGTTAATGTATTCAGTTCGGGCCAGGTGCAGAGATGAAAAAATCGACGATATTAGATCAAAATGAGACGACAACGCTGCTGTCACAGATGGTGCAGCGCCTGCCGCTCTCCGATGCGCATTTTCGCCGTATCAGCCAGCTGATCTATCAGCGTGCCGGTATCGTACTGGCCGATCACAAGCGTGAGATGGTTTACAACCGTCTGGTTCGTCGTCTGCGCACGCTGAACATCGACGATTTTGGTCGCTACCTGGCGCTGCTGGAGTCCGACCCGAACAGTGCCGAGTGGCAGGCGTTTATTAACGCCCTGACAACCAACCTGACCGCGTTCTTCCGTGAAGCGCATCACTTCCCGATTCTGGCGGAGCATGCACGTAAGCGTCAGGGCAATTTCAGCGTCTGGAGCACCGCGGCGTCAACCGGCGAAGAACCCTATTCGATCGCCATGACGCTGGCCGAAACGCTGGGGACCGGACCCGGCAAATTTCAGGTTCACGCCAGCGATATCGACACCCAGGTACTGGAAAAAGCGGTCTCCGGCGTCTATCGCCAGGAAGAGTTACGCACGCTGTCACCGGCGCAGATGCAGCGCTTCTTCCTGCGCGGAACCGGGCCGCATGCAGGCATGGTGCGGGCGCGCCCTGAGCTCAGTGGCCTGGTCACGTTCGCCCAGCTTAACCTGCTGGCTAACGAGTGGGCGCTGCCGGGGCCGTTTGACGCCATTTTCTGTCGCAATGTGATGATCTATTTCGATAAAGAGACGCAGGAGAAGATTCTGCGTCGGTTTGTCCCGCTGCTGAAGCCGGGCGGCATTCTGTTCGCCGGTCACTCAGAGAACTTCAGTCAGATCAGTAAAGAGTTCTGGCTGCGCGGACAAACCGTCTATGGACTGACGAAGGAAAGATGATGAGCAAAATCACCGTGATGTGCGTAGATGACTCTGCGCTGATGCGGCAACTGATGACGGAAATCATCAACAGTCATCCGGATATGGAGATGGTCGCTACGGCGCCGGATCCGCTGGTCGCCCGCGATTTGATTAAGCAGTTCAATCCGCAGGTGCTGACGCTGGATGTGGAAATGCCGCGCATGGATGGCCTCGATTTCCTGGAAAAACTGATGCGGTTACGCCCGATGCCGGTCGTGATGGTCTCCTCGCTGACCGGAAAAGGCTCCGAGATTACGCTGCGGGCGCTGGAACTGGGGGCGGTCGATTTCGTCACCAAGCCCCAGCTCGGCATCCGCGAAGGGATGCTGGCTTACAGCCAGATGATTGGCGACAAGATCCGCGCCGCGGCCCGTGCCCGTCTGCATAACCGCGCCGCGATGCCGGCCCCGGTGACGCTGAAAGCAGGGCCGCTGCTGAGTAGTGAGAAACTGATTGCGATTGGCTCCTCTACCGGCGGCACCGAGGCGATCCGTCATGTGCTGCAGCCGTTACCGGCGACCAGCCCGGCATTGCTGATTACCCAGCACATGCCGCCAGGCTTTACCCGCTCCTTTGCCGAGCGTCTGAACAAGCTGTGTCAGATCACGGTGAAAGAGGCGGAAGATGGCGAGCGTATTCTGCCGGGTCACGCCTATATCGCGCCAGGCGCGATGCATATGGAGCTGGCCCGAAGCGGTGCCAACTATGTTGTGAAGCTCAATGACGGCCCGCCGGTTAACCGGCACAAACCGTCGGTGGATGTGCTGTTCAAATCGGTGGCGATCAACGCCGGACGAAATGCGGTGGGGGTGATCCTCACCGGTATGGGCAACGACGGCGCCGCCGGGATGCTGGAGATGAACCGGGCGGGAGCCTGGACCATCGCCCAGAGCGAGGCCAGCTGTGTGGTATTTGGCATGCCGCGTGAGGCAATTACCACAGGCGGTGTGAATGAAGTCGTGGATTTAAGCAACATCAGCCAGCACATGCTGGCGAAAATTAGCGCCGGACAGGCATTGCGTATTTAACAGGCCCGTCCTGCCGGGCGAGACAACTCAGGAGTAGATATGGCTGATAAAAACATGCGCTTTTTGGTAGTAGACGACTTCAATACGATGCGTCGTATTGTCCGTAACCTGCTGAAAGAGCTGGGCTTCAATAACGTAGAAGAAGCAGAAGATGGTGTGGATGCCCTTGGCAAACTGAAAGCAGGCGGTTTTGACTTCGTCATTTCTGACTGGAACATGCCAAACATGGATGGCCTGCAGCTGCTGCAGACCATTCGTGCCGACGCGGCGATGAGCACGCTGCCGGTGTTGATGGTGACCGCAGAAGCGAAGAAAGAGAACATTATTGCTGCTGCTCAGGCAGGCGCCAGCGGATATGTGGTGAAGCCTTTCACCGCCGCTACCCTGGAAGAGAAGCTGGGTAAAATTTTTGAAAAACTGGGCATGTAAGGAGATGTGATGAGCGACCTTCCGAAACCAACTATGGATGCCTCGGCACACGACATCATCAGTCGCATCGGGTCTCTGACCCGCATGCTGCGCGACAGCCTGCGCGAGCTGGGGCTGGATAAAGCCATCGCCGATGCCGCTGAAGCTATTCCTGATGCCCGCGACCGTCTGGATTACGTGGTGCAGATGACGGCGCAGGCCGCCGACCGTGCGCTGAACTGTGTTGAAGCAGCTCAGCCACATCAGGATAAAATGGAAGCCGGGGCAACTCAGCTGAAAGGGCGTTGGGATGAGTGGTTTGAGAACCCGATTGAACTGGGTGATGCGCGGGAGTTGGTGACGGATACGCGCGCATTCCTCGACGCTGTGCCAGAGCATACCTCCTTCACCAACAAACAGCTGCTGGCCATCATGATGGCGCAGGATTTCCAGGATCTGACCGGTCAGGTAATCAAGCGCATGATGGATGTCATCCAGGAGATTGAGCGCCAGCTGTTGATGGTGCTGCTGGAGAACATGCCGGAAGTCAGCGCAGAGAAGCGCCAGGAGGGCACCAGCCTGCTGAACGGGCCGCAGATCCACGCCGATGCACCGGGCGTGGTGGCGAACCAGGATCAGGTTGATGACCTGCTGGACAGCTTAGGGTTCTGACCCGATGTTGTCCGCCTGCGGGCGGGCAACAGCGCTGTACTCCCCTGAAACAGGGTCACCCTCCGGTGGCCCCGTTCCCCATTGCCAGATTCATCCCCGAAAGAACGCCCTTTTTCCCCATCTTATCTCCGCTTTGACTTAAGCCAGATTTGGCATCCTATGCTCAGAATTCCTGCCAGCTGAGGTTTGTCGTGGCTGAAGAAAGCGACGAAGACAAAACAGAATCGCCCACGGCCCACCGACTTGAGAAAGCGCGTGAAGAGGGCCAGATTCCGCGTTCGCGCGAACTGACGTCATTACTGATGCTGCTGGCCGGCATCATGATCCTGTGGGTAGGCGGCAACATGATGGCGCACCGGCTGGCCGCGATGGTGGCCACCGGCCTCCGCTTTGATCATGGCATGGTCAGAGATGACAAAATCATTGTCAGCCACATCGGCGGACTGATCACGCAGGCGCTGATGGCGCTGCTGCCCCTGATGGGCGGGCTGGTGCTGGTGGCGATTGCCGCCCCCATGCTGCTGGGCGGTATCGTGTTCAGCGGCAAATCGATCAAGTTCGACCTGAAAAAACTGAGTCCGATGGCCGGTTTCAAGCGGATGTTTGCCGCTCAGGCCTGGACCGAACTGTTTAAAGGCGTGCTCAAAACCATTCTCGTCGGTGCCGTGGGCTGGTGGTACATCTGGAGCCACTGGCCGGAGATGCTGCGGCTGATCAGCGAAGCCCCGATTAACGCGCTGATCCATGGCATGGAGATGATCGCCGTCTGCTGTTCGCTGGTGATGCTGGGGCTGGTGCCGATGGTGGGGTATGACGTCTTCTGGCAGCTCTACAGCCACTTCAAAAAGCTGAAGATGTCGATGCAGGAGATCCGCGACGAGCATAAGCAGCAGGAGGGTGACCCGCACGTTAAGGGGCGTATCCGCCAGCAGATGCGTGCCGCCGCGCGCCGCCGCATGATGGCGGATGTGCCGAAAGCTGACGTGATCGTCACCAACCCGACGCACTACTCGGTGGCGCTGCAGTACAACGAGAAGAAGATGAGTGCGCCAAAAGTCGTCGCCAAAGGCGCAGGCGAGATAGCCCTGAGAATTCGTGAACTGGGCGCGGAGCACCGTATCCCGGTTCTGGAAGCACCGCCGCTGGCGCGTGCCTTGTATCGACACACTGAGATTGGTCAGCACATCCCCGGCGCGCTTTATGCTGCCGTGGCAGAGGTACTGGCATGGGTCTGGCAGTCACGCCGCTGGAAGCGTGAAGGCGGCCTGATCCCAGCCAAACCAAAAAACCTGCCGGTTCCGGCAGAGATGGACTTTGCAGGAGAGAGCAAAAACGATGGCTAACAACCTGGCCGCAAAACTACGTTTACCGGGCAACTTTAAAGAGATGCAGTGGCAGGTGCTGGCAGGTCCGGTGCTGATCCTGATGATCCTGTCGATGATGGTGCTGCCTTTACCGCCATTCATCCTCGATCTGCTGTTTACCTTTAACATTGCGCTGTCAATCATGATCCTGCTGGTGTCGATGTTCACCCAGCGGACCCTGGAGTTTGCGGCATTCCCGACCATCCTGCTCTTCTCTACGCTGCTGCGCCTGGCGCTCAACGTCGCGTCGACCCGTATCATCCTGATGGAAGGACACACGGGGGCCGCGGCGGCGGGGCAGGTGGTGGAAGCGTTCGGCCACTTCCTGGTGGGCGGGAACTTCGCCATCGGTATTGTGGTGTTTATCATCCTCGTCATCATCAACTTCATGGTTATTACCAAGGGTGCCGGGCGTATCGCGGAAGTTGGCGCGCGCTTTGTGCTGGACGGGATGCCCGGTAAGCAGATGGCAATCGATGCCGACCTCAACGCCGGTCTGATTGGCGAAGATGAGGCCAAGCGTCGCCGTGCGGAAGTGACCCAGGAAGCGGACTTTTATGGCTCGATGGACGGTGCCAGTAAGTTCGTTCGCGGGGATGCCATCGCAGGCATCATGATCATGGTGATTAACGTCATCGGCGGCCTGCTGGTCGGCGTGGTGCAGCACGGTATGGATGTGGGTCATGCCGCAGAGACCTATACCCTGCTGACCATCGGTGATGGTCTGGTCGCTCAGATCCCGGCGCTGGTTATCTCCACCGCGGCCGGTGTTATCGTGACGCGCGTCGCCACCGATCAGGATGTGGGTGAGCAGATGGTCACCCAGCTGTTCAAAGATCCGCGCGTGCTGATGCTCAGCGCCGGGGTAATCGGTCTGCTGGGCCTGGTGCCGGGCATGCCTAACTTTGTCTTCCTGCTGTTTACCGCGGCCTTACTGGGTCTCGCCTGGTGGCTGCGCGGCCGCGAAATGCAGCCGAAGAAGAAAGTGGACAGTGCAGGCAGCATCAGTAACAAAGCGGCGGCGGACACGCCTGCCACCACGGAAGCCTCCTGGACCGATGTGCAGCTGGAAGACACGCTGGGCATGGAAGTGGGCTACCGCCTGATTCCGATGGTCGATCATCAGCAAAATGGCGAGCTGCTGGGGCGTATCCGCAGTATCCGTAAGAAGGTCGCTCAGGATGTCGGTTTCCTGCCGCCGGTCGTGCACATTCGCGACAATATGGAGCTGCCGCCTGCACGCTACCGCATTCTGATGAAAGGGGTGGAGATTGGCAGCGGGGATGCGTACCCTGGTCGCTGGATGGCGATCAACCCAGGCACGGCGGCTGGCTCGCTGCCGGGTGAAGCCACGGTTGATCCCGCCTTTGGCCTGGCGGCGGTCTGGATTGACAGCGCGCTGAAAGAGCAGGCGCAGATTCAGGGCTTTACCGTAGTGGAAGCCAGTACCGTCGTCGCGACCCACCTGAATCACCTGATTGGTCAGTACGCCAGCGAGCTGTTTGGTCGTCAGGAAGCGCAGCAGTTGCTGGATCGGGTGACGCAGGAGATGCCGAAGCTGACCGAGGATCTGGTGCCGGGTGTGATCACGCTGACGACACTGCATAAAGTGTTGCAGAACCTGCTGGTTGAGCGGGTGTCGATTCGCGATATGCGTACCATCATTGAAACGCTGGCGGAGCACGCGCCGGTGCAGAGCGATCCGCAGGAGCTGACCAGCGTCGTTCGTGTAGCGCTGGGCCGTGCGATTACCCAGCAGTGGTTCCCGGGTAATGATGAGGTGCAGGTGATCGGGCTGGACTCGACGCTGGAGCGGCTGTTGCTGCAGGCCCTGCAGGGTGGCGGCGGGCTGGAGCCGGGGCTGGCCGATCGGCTGTTAAGCCAGGCACAGGCGGCGTTGCAGCGTCAGGAGATGCTGGGCGCACCACCGGTGCTGCTGGTCAATCATCCGCTGCGTGCGCTGCTGGCGCGTTTCCTGCGCCGCAACCTGCCACAGCTGGTGGTAATTTCAAATCTGGAGCTGAGCGACAACCGCCAGATCCGCATGACCGCCACTATCGGAGGCAAATAATGCGCTGGCCAATCGCTCTGTTGTTGCTGCTGCCGCTGATGGCACAGGCGGCCGGCGGGGCCTGGAGTGGCAGTGCCAGCGGGCCACCGCTGGCAAACCGGGGCAGCTGGATGCGGTCGCAGCCGCTGACGCCCCCCACCGGTGTGGGCGGTGAGGTCAGCGTAATCAGCTGGCGTTATGAGCTGAGCCGGCCGGCGCCTTCCGGTCTGGAGGTGCGGCTCTGCGGCGTGGAGCGCTGCGCAACGCTGGAGGGGGCCAGCGGGGTGACGCGCGGGCTGGCCCATCTGAGTGCCGATGAACCGCTGCATATGGTGTTTGGTTTTGCCGGAAGCGGGGCGCTGCCGCCAGGTTTGCGGGTGGTCAGCAGCGAAGTGATGGTCAACTACGAGTAGGGCGGTTACCGGAGAGCCTGAAAGAAGCCTGAGATCCGGGAGATGTGATATCAGGGCGCGCTCAGCGCGGCCCTGGTGTCCGTTGAAAGATTTGCCTGTAAACGCGCCGTCAGGGCGACGTTCTTCACTTTCACGCCACCTGATTCTCTTTCTGCGCCAGAAACGTCTTCAGCGGGGTTACGCGACTGATCTCCTCCTGAGCGCGTGCATCGTGCATCACTTCCCAGACATCAACACTGTTCTGCAGGTTAAGCCAGAACTCCACACTGGTCTCAAAGGCCGCAGCCAGTCTGAAAGCCATATCCGGTGTCAGCTTCCTGTTATTGTTCACCAGAGCGCTGACGGTGTTACGGTGTACCTTCAGCATCTCTGCTAAATCAAGGATTTTCAGGCCAGCTGGCTCCAGGTATTCGTAAAGTAACACGTCGCCAACAGTAGTCGGTTTTCGGGTCGCCTGATTCATATCGTTGCTCTCTTCATCTCTTTCAGCGTCTGATAATGCTGCCGGCAAGGTGGCAGCGTCCGACATCAGGATGTCTGGTGATTATCATTTGTGTCTTTTGTAGCTATGCGGGTCCAGATAGAGATCAACAGCCTTACCGTCGATCCATTTGAAAATCAGCCGGTATTGCTCATTGACTCTGATTGCTGCATATCCTTTCAGGGGTGGGTTCAGCTCCTCATAACGATTGCCTGGTGGTGATCTCAGATCCTGATAATTTACCGCGGCATTAATAATATCGAGCTTTCTGGCCAGGGCTGATGAGAGTGTCATCGGGATTTTTCCGGAATGTTTCCCATATAAAAAAAAGTCCCTGAGCCATTCATCCCTGAAACTGTCGATGTTCCTTAACGTTGCCACATCATGACCTCCCTGTATCATGTTGAAATCAGCTTAGCGCACCGTTGCACAGTGCGCAAGTGCTAATCAGGGTCAGCCATTTACCCCCTTCATTCCCTCTTCAGAGTAGCGGCCACCTTTGACTTCGATCTGCTGATGCAGGCCATTCAGCAGCCGGACATCGGCCTCTTCCAGTTCAATCTCTGCGGCCCCGGCATTTTCATGAAGCCAGACGAGCTGCTTCGTGCCCGGGATCGGCACCACTTTTTCATACTGAGCCAGTAACCACGCCAGCGCAATCTGCCCGCTGGTGGCGTGATATTTCTCAGCCAGCGGCGCGATCGCGTTAACAAGGCTGAGATTGTGGTTGAGATTTTGTTGCTGGAAGCGGTCATTATTTTTGCGGAAGTCGCCTTCAGTAAAATCGCTGTTGTTACGGTATTTACCGGTAAGAAAACCTCTGCCCAGCGGCGAGTAGGGCACCAGTCCGATGCCGAGCTGTTTCACCATTGGCAGGATCGCCGCCTCAATGTCCCGCGTCCAGAGTGAATACTCCGTCTGTAATGCCGCCAGAGGATGCACGGCATGCGCCCGCTTCAGCGTGGCGGCGGAGGCTTCGCACAATCCAATCTGTGCAATCTTGCCCTGCTGCACCAGACTGCTGAGGCACGCCATGCTCTCCTCAATCGGTGTCGCCGGACTGATACGATGCAGATAGAACAGGTCGATGCGCTCAACGCCCAGCCGTTTCAGCGACGCGTGGCAGCTGCGGATAATGTAGTCCGGCTCATTATTGATGGTGCGGGCATAGGCCTCATCCGCTGGCCGGGCGATGCCACATTTGGTAGCGACGGTAAACGTCTGCCGGTCAGCCTGGCTCAGCCCGGCAAGAAACTGACCGATCAACTGCTCGTTGTGGCCGCGGCCATAAAGATCGGCGGTGTCGATAAAGGTGATGCCGGTTTCGCGTAGCTGGTTAAGCAGCTGCAGTGAGTGGCGGTCGTCGGTCTGACCATAAAATTCGCTCAGCCCCATTGCACCATAACCGATCGCGCTGACCTCCAGCCCCTGAGATAACGTGCGTGTTTTCATTGTCTCTCCTCGTGAGTGAGCCGCCATTGTTTCACTCATGCCGACAGCCATGAATTGCTGTTCTGGCAATACCAGAAAGGTATCAGGCAGGTGAATAATTAACCGGATAAGTGGCGGGAGAGGTTATTAATTGCACAACTGAAAACGGCGGGAATGGGAAATTAACGCTTCTTTTTGAGAGCAGCGTAAATATATTTTCGCCGATGAAGTGCGGCTGTTTTTAAGGGATGGCTTACTTTTGAGGGGATAATTTTTCCAGCGCTGCGAGAACCGCCTCGTTTTTTTCATCGGCACGGATAGCGGCATAAACATCAATTGCCAGGTGCCGGGCCGCGCGTTCGCTCAGCGGCCGGTAGCAGAGTCCGGCCTGATTGAAGGTACATTTTGACCGGGGCATCAGGGCGAAACCCTTGCCTCTGGCGATATGCGACAGCATCAGCAGTGAATCTTCCGGCTCCCGCTGCCGTTTCAGCGCTACGCTGAGCGTAGCAAAGTAGCGCTCACATTTGTCGTAGAACAGCGGATTAGCACTGCGCGCGAACCAGAACAGGGGCAGGTCAGCCACGGCCTCAGGCGAAACCTGTTCCGCCCGTGCGGCAGGATGAGAGGCGGGCAGGACGACCAGCAGCGGCTCGCGGTAAACCCAGGCGTAATGGACGGCCTCATCAGCCTCCGCGCCTTTTTCTCCGGTGAGGATTAAATCGAGCGTGTTACGGGCCAGGTTCTGCATCAGCTGCGCGGAGGTCAGGCTGGGCATCTCCATCTCTTCACTGGCATGAAGTGCCACGAGCTGCTGGTTAAGCGGCGTGATAGCTTCAAAGTTCAGCGTTCGGGTTACGCCGATACGCAGGCGCAAGGCAACAGCGCCCGCATCCTGGGTTAAGGCTTCGAGGGCGATGAGGATCGCTTCCGCTTTAGCAACCAGGGCCTGCCCGGCTTCGGTGAGCGTCACCTCATGGGGCGTCCGGCTGAAGAGGGGCTGCCCCAGCAGATCTTCCAGACTCTGAATCTGGCGGGTCAGGGGAGGCTGCGTCATTCTGAGGCGTTCGGCGGCCCGGCGAAAGTTGAGCTCATGCGCGACCGCCAGAAAGCATTGCAACTGCTTTACCGCAGGGAGGTGACGGCTGATGAGATGCGCTGCTACAGACATGAGATCGTTCTGCCACTCAGAGAAGGGGGAATAGGGCAGGAGCGGTCAGCGACGGAGAGGGAAGGCCCTCTCCGTCGCGACGATTACATGCGCTCGACGGTGTCGATGCCCAGCGTATCCAGACCCTGCTTCAGCGTCTTCGCAGTCAGCGCAGCCAGCTGCAGCCGGCTCAGGCGGGTTGACTCTGACTCTGCCGTCAGGATCGGGCAGTGCTCGTAGAAGCCGGAGAAAAGACCGGCCAGATCGTAGAGATAGGCACACATCACATGGGGAGTGCCGTCACGGGCAACCTGAGTGATGATCTCTTCGAACTGCAGCAGGCGGGTCGCCAGTTGGGCTTCGCGCTCTTCGCTGATGACAATCTCTGCATCCAGCGAATCGGCATCAATACCCGCCTTGCGGAACACCGAGAGTACGCGGGTGTAGGCATACTGCATGTAAGGCGCCGTGTTACCCTCGAAGGCCAGCATGTTGTCCCAGTCGAAGATGTAGTCGGTGGTGCGGCTCTTGGAAAGGTCAGCATATTTCACCGCGCTGATCCCGACCACTTCCGCCAGCGTTTTGACTTCCGCTTCGCTCATCTCCGGGTTCTTCTCGCGCACCAGCGTGTAAGCACGCTGATAAGCTTCATCCAGAAGGTCGGAAAGCTTGATGGTGCCACCGCTGCGGGTTTTGAACGGACGGCCATCTTTGCCCAGCATCATGCCAAAGGCATGGTGTTCGAGCGGCACCGACTCCGGAACATAACCGGCTTTACGCACGATAGTCCAGGCCTGCACCAGGTGCTGATGCTGACGGGAGTCAATGTAGTAAAGAACACGGTCAGCTTTCAGGGTCTCATAACGATATTTCGCACAGGCGATATCGGTCGTGGTGTAGAGGTAGCCACCATCCTTCTTCTGGATGATGACGCCCATCGGCTCACCTTCTTTGTTCTGGAACTCATCCAGGAACACCACGGTCGCGCCTTCACTCTCGACGGCTAACCCTTTCTGTTTCAGGTCAGCCACGATGCCAGGCAGCATATCGTTGTAAAGACTCTCACCCATCACATCGTCGCGGGTCAGGGTGACGTTCATGCGGTCATAAATCTTCTGGTTCTGACTCATCGTGATGTCGACCAGCTTCTTCCACATCTCACGGCAGTAAGGATCGCCACCCTGTAATTTCACCACGTAGCTGCGTGCGCGCACGGCAAACTCAGGATCTTCGTCATAGGTGCGCTTGGCTTCACGGTAGAAGGCTTCGAGATCGGCCAGCGCCATCTCTGCGTGATTCTCGTTCTGCTGCTTTTCCAGGAACGCGATCAGCATGCCGAACTGAGTGCCCCAGTCGCCGACGTGGTTCGCACGGATCACCCGATGGCCGAGAAACTCCAGCGTACGAACGGCGGCATCACCAATGATGGTGGAACGGACGTGGCCCACGTGCATCTCTTTGGCGACGTTAGGCGCAGAGTAGTCGACCACGATCGTCTGAGGCTCAGCCAGCTGCACGCCCAGACGCGGCAGACTCAGGGCTTCACGGGCATGCTTCGCCAGCCAGGCGTGATCAAGGAAAATATTGATGAAGCCCGGTCCGGCGATTTCGACTTTGCTGGCGATGCCGGTCAGGTCGAGATGCTGGATCACCGCTTCCGCTAATTGTCGCGGAGCCTGTCCCAGCTTTTTCGCCACGGCCATAATACCGTTGGCCTGATAGTCTCCAAACTGGACCCTGGCGGACTGACGAACCTGCGGTTCGCAATCGGCGGGTGCGCCGGCTAAAACCATTGCCTGACTGACTTTTGCGGAAAGAAGTGCCTGAATATTCACCGAGTTACCTTCATAAGCTGAACAACGCCCGAGCCTGCTAAGCCGGACTGTCATCATCTTGCCTGACAGCATCGCGTCACGGACGGGCAGAAACGGATGAGGCAGACAAAACGGAAAAAAATGAGGGGGAAAGTATACGTGAAATGTCAGTGGGCGTCAGTAGCTGGATGAAGCGGGGAAACAGAGCCAGAGAAGATGTTTCCCGGAGGCATTAACGACGTCTCAGATGACGGCGGGGGTTCTTAACGCTTTTATCTTCACGCACCTTCCAGTGGCGGGAAATTGCAAATCCCATCAGTGCGATCAGGACAGCGACAACGATGAGCATAGACATAGAGCCATTCCTTTTGGTTGTGTTAGGTCAAATTTATAGGAAGGCAGGGAGGGCTGCAATTGATTGAGGTTGAAATGAGAGTTATCTTATTGTAATAAAGAAGTCTAATTTAATCATATATTTAATATAACTTCATCAAGGAACTCATGGTCCTAAACAGGAGATAAATCCGAAATGAAAGATGTTATTATGCGGTTTTGCGTTAAATTTCCGGTCAAATAAGATGAATCTTATCATTTATTACGCTTAACTCCCGGCGCACAATAAAGCAGACTGGTCACAAAAGTTAAATAAAGAGAGAGGAATAAGGGTTGTGAAGCATACTTTTCCGGCAGAATTGGATGATTTAAAGTCAGATTTAGAGCGTTTTGAAGAATCGTTGCAAAACTTTGCGCAGCGCCTGGGTTTGTCTCTTTGCGATCACGAAATCGACCATATTGCGGTGCGCTGTCATCAGGACACCACGGCGGCACGCTGGCAGCAGGGTCTGCAGCAGCTGGGCACAGAATTTTCCTCCGCCGTCATCAACGGGCGACCGATTTGTCTGTTTAAGCTCGATCAACCCTTAATCGTGGCAGGGTGTCAGATTGATGTGGTGGAACTGCCGTGGCCGGGTGAAAAGCGCTATCGCCATGAAGGCTGGGAACACGTTGAGGTCGTGTTACGCGGCGATCCTGAGTCGCTGGGCATGCGCGCAATGGCCTTGCTCTCTGACGCGGCACTGACGCAGCCGGGCATTTCGTTTAAAACCAGCGCGCCGAAGGGAGAGAATGAGCGCCTGCCCAATCCGACGCTGGCGGTGACGGATGGACAGACGACAATCAAGTTTCATCCGTGGCGACTGGAAGAGATTGTCGCCAGCGAGCAAAACTAAATCCGGGCGGCGACCGCGCGTTTCAGGCGGGCGACCGCCTCGTCAAGCAGCGCGCGCGTGCAGCCGAAATTGAGCCGGACAAACTGGTCATTGCCAAATTCCCGGCCTGCGGTTAAGCCCAGACCGTGTTTTTCGAAGTAGAGCGCCGGGCTGGCGACGCCCAGTTCACTGGCGTCGATCCAGGCCAGGTAGGTGGCTTCCGGCGCGGCGAGTGACAGACCGGTCATTTTATTGACCTGCGACACCAGCCAGTCGCGGTTGCTGCGCAGGTAGAGGTTCTGCGCTTCCAGCCAGGATTCACCCTCGCGCCACGCCGCCGCCGCTGCCGTAATCGCCAGAATATCAACGTCAGGCACAATGCCGCGCCGCAACCGCGTAAAACGCGCGCGCAGTTCGGGGTTCGGAATAATGGCGATGGATGCGCCAAGCCCGGCAATATTAAAGGTTTTGGACGGCGACATCAGGGTTACGCTGCGCTGCGCGGCGTCTTCGCTCAGGCTGGCAAACGGGATGTGCTGAACACCCGGCTCCAGCAGCAGATCGCTGTGGATCTCGTCAGAGCAAACAACCAAATCGTGCTTCTGCGCAAAGGCGAGCTGCGCCAGCAGTTCATCCCGGCGATAGACGGTGCCGCCCGGATTCTGCGGATTGCAGAGCATTAGCAGCCGCTCGCTGCCCGTCATCTCACCCTCAGCTGCCGTCATATCCAGCAGCCAGCGTCCCGCGCTCAGGGTCAGCGGCAGATTCAGCTGAGCACGCTCCGCCAGCTTTGACGCCCCGCGAAACGGGGGATAAATCGGGGTCGGCGCTATCGTGCGTTCGTCTGAGGCCGTAAAGGCACGGACAGCCAGGTTCAGCCCGCTCACCACGCCGGGCAGTACCACAATCCACTCCGGATTTACGTGCCACTGATAGCGTGAGGCAAGCCAGGCGATCGCGCTGTCGATAAACTCAACGGGCGTGTCGCCGTAACCAAAAATCCCATGTTCGGCACGGGCTTTTATCGCGTTGATGATGCAATCCGGCGATCGGAAATCGGTATCCGCGACCCACAACGGCAGAATGTCCTGGTCCGCATATTTGTTCCATTTGAGACTATCGCTGTGACGGCGGTCTATCCGTTGGTCAAAATTGAATGCCATAGTTAACTTTCCCGGTAAACTCATTCCAGCAGCCAGACTAACTGATGAATCTGCCTTGAACCAGAGTCATGTAAAGGAGAAGAGAATGACCACACTGGAAATTTGCTGCTATGGCGTGGACTGCGCCGTGACCGCACAACAGGCGGGTGCCGATCGGGTTGAACTCTGTGCCGCCCCGCGCGAAGGCGGTCTGACCCCGTCTGCGGGGATGCTGAAGGCGGCCCGTCAGGCGGTATCGATTCCGGTTCATCCTATTGTCCGGCCACGCGGTGGCGATTTTTGTTACACCGCACGTGAATTTGAAGCGATGAAATCGGACGTGACGCTGATCCGTGAACTCGGTTTCCCGGGGCTGGTGATTGGTATGCTGGATGAAGATGCCCACATCCATCAGGGGCAGATGCGTCAGATTATGGCGCTGTGTGATGGCCTGAGCGTCACCTTTCATCGGGCCTTCGATCTCTGTCACAGCCCTAAGCGCGCCCTGGAAACATTAACCGATCTGGGGGTGGCACGGATTCTGACCTCCGGGCAGCAGCAGAGCGCCGAAAACGGAATTGCATTACTCCGGGAACTTAATGAGACCAGCACGGGTCCTACTATTATGGCGGGTGCCGGGGTACGTCTCAGCAACCTGCAAAAGTTTCTCGATATGGGCATTCGCGAAGTTCACAGCTCGGCCAGTCGCCTGATGGCCTCGCCGATGCGCTACCGCAAAGCGGGTGTTTCCATGTGTTCAGAAGCCGAAACCGACGAGTTCAGCCGCTACTGCGTCGACGGCGATGTGGTTGAGGCGATGAAAAGCGTGATGCAGATGAGCAGCGTCCGGGTCGCCTGAGCTACAACAGATTTTGCCGCGCAGCACGCCGATCATTGACGTGGTGTTTGCAAGTACCAAACCCCAGTATGCTTGCTGGGGTTCTTTTTGTCTGAAATTAAGGTTCAGGATCAAATCAGCGTCGGCTCAGGTTTTGTAAAAGCCTGAGGTTTCTTTAAAACGCACTACCTGTCTCTGACTGAATAGTCTGTACAAGTAAGGCCAGGACTATGTATTACGCGTACGAATTTCTGGCTCTCTTTGCGTCTGATAAAGGCGGGTTTCAAAATTGTGTGATGATAGCTTTCACTAAAGAAATTATTAAAAAAACGGCATACAAAAACAGCGATGAAAGTGAAAGGTAATAGTAATTATCAATCCATACAGTGAGGTTGTAGTTCATGCCTTTCAGATGCTCGGTAATAGCAACGTGTTGTCTGGGCTGAAAAATGACCTTTTTTCCTTTTCTGAGTCTTGAGAAGAAATAGGACATGCCAAACGACCCCAAAAAACCCATAGACCCATAAAACCTGTAAAGGGGTGGTAATTCAAACCTGGCATCATGGTAAAAAGATAACAAAGATTCATATTTCTCTTTGTTAATGGAAAAGATCACGAACTGTATAATGGTAATAAAGAAAGGCACAAGGGCACAGCCCATAGCGAGATAAAAAAGCCTATTTTCCATATTATTTTAACCACATATCCATAAAATAATCGTTTGCTGCACTTGCAGCGGCCCCGCCGACTAGCGAACCCACTGCAGCACAGGCAACCACCCGGCACCAGAAGTATTCACAACACAATATCCGGGGGCAATATTACGCGCCATGATTCCTTTCTCCGTTCGTTATAAACCCGACATGATGAGTAATACAGACAGACGGCAGTACCGGTATGGATAAAAAGCTGGAGTAAATATAAATAATTCCATTAAGCAACGCAAAAGTGTTGAGCCCTGCCAGAGGCCATTCTAGCGACAGCCTGAAAATAACTGTCTGACGGATTTCAGCCCAATACTTGCTATCCAGCTTGATACGGAATGGCTCCCTCGCTTTCCCTGCTGAATCCGGACGAGGAAAATACGTGCCGCCGCATCAGCGTGTTTTCATATCCCTTACAGCCGATCAGCCGGGTAGACCACCCGCACAATGCGCAGCCGTCGTTCAGATAAATTATTCACTGCCATCCGGGACTTTTACCGCAGAGAGCCACGCAAACCGCCGCGCTATCCGTTACGCTTACATCACCGCACCGCTTGAGGCATAACTCCGGGCGGCAGCTTCAATTCGTCACCGGTTGCCGCTGTTTTTCACGGCAGGGTTTACACTTACAGCAACGTTGCCCGGAACTGACCCTATGAATCGCAATCAGAGTGCCGCTCTCATCCTGTTGCTGACTGCGCTGTGCAGTGACAGCGTGGCGGCCAGCGCATGCCGTCCGCAGAGCACAACCATCACCAACAGCAATAACCTGATTCTGCTCGGCGGCAATGCCAAAGGCGCGGTAAAGCAGGTGATTGCAGGGGAATTTGGTAAGGATGTGAATTCTCAAAAGCGGGTGCTGGGCCAGTTTGACGCCTGCGGCGATCTGACCGTGGCTGACGTCAGCTATGACAAAAATGAGCGCAACGTTATCCTCAGTATGGAGCAGCACATTGCCAGAGTGCAGGGCGGCTGGGTGGCGGAATATGCCTGGATGGTGAAAGTGCTGAAAGAGGGCAAAGAAGTCGTGGTCGACAACCGACAGGGGACGATCAACTGGCAAAAAGGGGAGCATGGCAATATCACCAGCGCCTCTGATAAATTTATCAGCATGGGAAAAAGCGGTTTTACCGACACGACCTATCGCTATGATCACCAGTTGCGCCTGGAGAAGAGCGTGGCGCGCGGCAGCGACCCGACGACCAACGGCGAGTTTCACTATCACTGGAATCCAAAGGGACTGGTGACACGCACCACTTCCGCCCGCAGCACGGACAACTACACCTACGATCCGCAATGGCGTGAAGTGCGTCTGAACGGCACGGCCAGCACGCCGCTAAGCACGATCCGCTCGGTGGACGAGTGCCAGTCATGGGATGAGGTCGGTAACTGCACCCTGAGCTACCTGCATGAGACCGAAATCTTCACGCGCGGCACCATCGAACGCCACCTCAGTTCTGCCTATAAATATGAGTACTGGGATCAGCCTGCGGCGGAGGAGTAACGGGCGATCGGATCATCGCCCGTTGGCGGCTTATTTCACTGTCTGACTAAAGGCATCCAGCGCCAGCAGGGCGTTGGCAATATCTTCAGGTGACAGATGAGGATTCAGGTTTTTCAGCGTATCCCCCTCACTGTTGGCCAGAGCGCCCACTTTCACCAGATTCTCCCAGCTTTCATTTTCAAGATGCATCTCGCGGAGCGTGGTCGGCATGTTGATAGAGCGATAGAAACGGATGTAGCGCGCAATTTCCTCGTCCGGACGCTGCTCCAGCACCATCTGCGTCAGTGTGCCATAGGCAACTTTTTCGCCGTGGGTCAGATGATGAATGTCACCATCAATGGCGGTAAAACCATTGTGAATGGCGTGAGCGGCTGCCAGCCCGCCGTTTTCAAAGCCCAGGCCTGAGAGCAGCGTATTCGCCTCAACCACCGCTTCCACGGCGGGCGTGACCCGTTTTTCGCTCACGGCGATATAGGCGCTGTAACCCCACTTGAGCAGTGTTTCTTCGCAGGCACGGGCAATCGCCAGTCCGGCAAGGGTCGGATCGCCGTTGACCATGGATTTCGCATGGGAACGCGCCACGGCCTGCGCTTCAACCCAGGTGGCCAGCCCATCGGCAATGCCAGAGGCAAAGAGTCGCGCAGGCGCACTGGCGCAGACAGCCGTATCCACCAGCACCAAATCAGGGTTTTTGCTGTAGAAGCGATAGCTCTCAAAGACACCACTGTCAGAGTAGATGACCGACAGGGCGCTGCAGGGGGCATCGGTAGAGGCAATGGTCGGCACGATGGCTACCGGCTGCTGAAGTTCGTCCGCCACTGCCTTAACCGTGTCCAGCGTTTTGCCGCCGCCCAGCCCGACAATCACGTTACAACCCTGGCGCTTCGCCAGCGCACTGAGACGGGTGATCTCATTGCTGGAGGCCTCGCCGTTAAATTGCTGCCAGCTGAATTTCACTCCCGCGGACTGCAACGTCTGTTGCGTCCGTTCACCAATCAGTTTCCAGACAACCTCATCCGCCACCAGAAAAGCCTGATCGCCCAGTTCAGTCAGCAACGTTCCCAGCTCGTCCAGTACACCTGCGCCCTGCACATATTTACGGGGTGATGAAAAAATAAATTTACTCATAATCACGTCTCCTTAATATGAATAGCCCGACCCGATCCAGCCTGGCACAATCCGCCCGGGGTGGCAGGTGATCCCGCACATTACGCTGTCAGGGCTGTTAAGCTGCCTGAACACCCCTAACCGGAAGAAACAATGGAGAATTATCATGAGCGCCACGCTCTTTTCATTTCTGTTTGCGATAACCATTCTGACGATCACGCCTGGGTTTGACACCGCGCTGGTGCTGCGAACGGCCATCGCGCAGGGCTGGCAGCGCGCCTGGGCGACAGCGCTGGGTGTGACGCTGGGTTGTCTGCTCTGGGGGATCGCCGTCGGGCTGGGGCTGGGGGCGCTGCTGATGGCGTCTGAGATCGCCTATAACCTGCTGAAATGGCTCGGCGCGGCCTGGCTCTGCTATCTCGGCGTCAGGTTGCTGGTCACCCCGCGCCAGCAGTCGCCTGCTGTAGCTCAGCCCGCGGTTCGGCAGCAGGGCTATCTGGCCTGCTTCAGTCGGGGATTGATGGGCAACCTGCTGAATCCGAAAGTGGGGGTCTTTTACGTCACCTTTCTGCCTCAGTTCATTCCGGCCGGAGCGTCAGTGGCGCTCTGGTGCAGCCTGATGGCGCTGGCTCACATGCTGCTGGGGCTGGTCTGGAATGCGGTGCTGATTGGCGGCAGCCACTTTTTCGCCGGTCATCTGCAAAAACCTGCGGTGCTGAAGGTGATGGATCGTTTGACCGGCTGCGTGTTTATTGGATTTGCGGCGAAACTGGCCTTGTCCCGCCGCTGAGACGTCAGGGTTTAGTGGCGACCAGCACGGCACGCAGGGGAGCGGGGTAGCCCTCAATCGTTTTGCTGGCGTCATCGGGGTCGAGAAACTCTGCCAGGGATTCGCTGGTCATCCAGTCGGTCCGGCGCTGCTCTTCCGTAGTGGTGCGGGCAAAATCAACGATCCGCACATCCACAAACCCGCTTTTTTCCAGCCAGCTCTTCAGGGCCTCGGCTGACGGAATAAAGAAGACGTTGCGCATCTGGGCATAGCGCTCGCCGGGCACCAGAACCTGATTCACATCGCCCTCAATCACCAGCGTTTCCAGCACCAGTTCGCCGCCGCTGACCAGCTGGTTTTTGAGCTGTAACAGGTGATCCAGCGGGGAGCGACGATGATAGAGCACGCCCATAGAGAAGACGGTATCAAACGCCTGCAGTGCCGGTAACTGCTCGATCCCCAGCGGCAGCATGTGCGCCCGGCGATCGTCATTGAGCAGCTTGCGGACGGCTTCAAACTGCACCAGGAAGAGCTGCATCGGATCGATGCCGACCACCAGATGCGCACCGGCACCAATCATGCGCCACATGTGATAGCCGCTGCCACAGCCCACATCCAGCACGGTGCGGCCCGCCAGGGGGGAGATGTGTGGCAACACGCGCTCCCACTTCCAGTCAGATCGCCACTCGGTGTTGATGTGCGTGCCATAGAGGGAGTAAGGCCCTTTGCGCCACGGCATCAGGTTACGCAGTAATTTTTCAATGCCCTGACGATGGCGATCGCTGATGTCATCACGGTCGGCGGTGACGCTGTGCAGCAGGTCCAGCTTCTGGGGCGCGAGCAGCGGCAGATACTCCAGCGACTTGTACCAGTCGCGGAAGTGACCGTGCAGGTTTTCCCGCTGCCATTCGCTGATTTGAGCCGGTAATACTTCCAGCCACTTCGCCAGCGGGCCTACCGCAATTTGCTGATAAAAACGGCCAAAGTCGATCATTTCAACGCCACCAGTGAACCAAAATTAAAGCACTGGAACCAGAGTTCGGCGTGCGGGAAACCGGCCTGCTTCAGGCGGGCTTTGTGGGCTTCAACGCTGTCGGTCAGCATCACGTTTTCCAGCATGCTGCGCTTCTGGCTGATTTCCAGTTCACTGTACCCGTTGGCGCGCTTGAAGTCGTGATGCATGTTAAATAACAGCTCACCGACTTCCGCATCTTCAAAACTGAACTTCTCAGACAGCACCAGCGCGCCACCCGGTTTCAGTCCCTGCCAGATTTTCGTCAGCAGCGCCAGCCGTGCAGGCGGCTCCAGAAACTGTAACGTGAAGTTGAGCACCACCAGCGAGGCGTTCTCAATCTCAATATCACGGATATCCGCTTCCAGCACCGTCACCGGCGTATCGGCGCGGAAGGCATCCAGATGACGACGGCAGCGCTCCACCATCGCGGGCGAGTTATCCACCGCGATGATCTCACAACCCGGCACATGAATGTTGCGGCGCACCGACAGGGTGGCTGCGCCCAGTGAGCAGCCCAGGTCATACACCCGGCTCTGCGGGGTAACAAAACGTTCTGCCAGCATGCCAATCATCGAAATGATGTTGGAGTAGCCAGGCACCGAGCGCTGAATCATGTCAGGAAAGACTTCAGCCACGCGCTCGTCAAAAGTCCAGTCGCCCAGTTTTGCAATGGGCGCTGAGAAGAGTTGATCGCGGTCAGACATATCGAAAATCCGAAGAGACGACGGAAAGGGCGCTATTCTGGCAGAAAGTGGGGCAGGCTGCACCCCTTAACCCCGCCCCGCTTAATGGAGCGACAGCACCAGATCCCAGGGTAGATAGATCAGGTTAAAAATAACCATGCCGCAGAGGGAAAACAGCGTCAGCATCATGCCATATTTGCGACCGGTCATTGCGCTGTTGCGTAATCCCCAGGCGTGCAGAAAGCGGCCGATGAAAAACAGCAGTGCGGTGAGGTGCACCATCCAGATATCGGCGCCGTTCATCTCCATCACGACCAGCAGCAGCAGCGCCAGGGGAATGGTTTCAATGGCGTTACCGTGAATGCGAATCGCCATTTTCAGGTCGTGATAGCCGCCGTCGCCATACGCCACGCGATAAAAACGGCGGAAACGCACGACGTCCAGCGTGAATTTCATGATCAGTAAGGCACCCAGTACCACGTATAACGCGCTTATCATTGTCACTCCGGTACGCATTCAGAAGAGGGGCTATTCTATCCAGCGTTCGGCACGCTGTCCCGTATGGCGTTTAAAACAGTGATGCCTGCTGCGGCCAGTCTGGCCCGTCACCGATGGCCGGATCGATCTGTTGCAGCTGCGGCCACAGCGCCTGCACCAGTGGAAAAACCTGGCCCATATCGGGCGTGTGCAGAAACAGCATGGCGTCACCCTGCTGCTGCCACTCGGCCAGTTTGCTGCGCCAGATCTGAAACAGCGGCACGCTCTCTTCCACGCTGTCGCTGCCGATAAAGCGCACCATTGGCTGTGAACCGGTGCGCAGCGCGTGGGGCGGCACCCGCGGCTTCTGCGCGCGGGCGGCCAGCGCGGCCGGACTCTGTGACGTGGAAGCATGCACCGGACGGCTGTCGAGCATCACGCGATTGATGCCGCGTGCCAGCAGGCCGCGGTTCAGCGCCCGCTCCGCCTCGCCTTTGGCAAAGAACGCAGGATGGCGCACCTCCACCCCGTAGTGAAAACGGCGTGGCAGGCTGTCGAGAAAACGCCACAGGTCATCGAGCTGCGGCGGGGAGAAGCTGGCCGGCAGCTGCAGCCAGTACTGACCGATGCGATCGGCCAGCGGCTCCATCAGGCGCAGAAAATCGGTCAGCAGATCGTCGCTGTGCTGCAGCGCCGCCTGATGGCTGATGGTGTTGGGAAACTTAAAGCAGAAGCGAAATGCCTCATGCGTCATGTCGCGCCAGCGCATCACCGTTTCGGCATTCGGCAGCGCATACAGCGTGGTGTTTCCCTCCACACAATGGAAATAGCGGGCATAGTCCGCCAGGCTTTCAATGCCCCAGCGTTTCCAGTGTGAGTGCTGCCACTGGGGCAGGCCAATACGCAGTGTCACGCGCGCTCCTCGCGGCCGGTTAAGATACCCTATTATCTGTCAGGCTCAGGCAGGGGGGCAAATGCACAGAGGAAATCGGTGCTTTGGCGCGGATATGTTTATCCTGCCTGGCTTTTTCCATTATAATGGCCGCCATTTTTGCGACAGCATCGCATCAGGTAACGCGGCCGGATGCTGTCAGCTGCAGCGGCGAAGTTAAAAGGATAGTGTTATGCGTACAGAATATTGCGGACAGCTCAATCTGTCTCATGTGGGTCAGCAAGTCACGCTTTGCGGCTGGGTAAACCGCCGTCGCGATCTGGGCAGTCTGATTTTTATCGACATGCGCGACCGTGAAGGCATCGTACAGGTGTTCTTCGATCCCGATCGTCAGGACGCGTTTAAGCTGGCTTCTGAACTGCGTAACGAATTCTGCATCCAGATTACCGGAACCGTGCGTGCGCGTGATGAGAAGAACAAAAACAGCGACATGGCAACCGGTGAAGTGGAAGTGTTCGCCCAGGAACTGACCATCATCAACCGCTCTGAACCCCTGCCGCTGGACTCTAATCAGACCAACAGCGAAGAAGCGCGCCTGAAGTATCGCTATCTGGATCTGCGTCGCCCGGAGATGGTGGCTCGTCTGAAAACCCGCGCCCGCATCACCAGCTTTGTGCGTCGTTTTATGGATGACGAAGGCTTCCTGGATATTGAAACCCCGATGCTGACCAAAGCGACACCTGAAGGTGCGCGTGACTATCTGGTGCCAAGCCGGGTTCACAAAGGTAAATTCTATGCGCTGCCGCAGTCACCGCAGCTGTTCAAACAGCTGCTGATGATGTCCGGTTTTGACCGCTACTATCAGATCGTGAAATGCTTCCGCGATGAAGATTTACGTGCCGATCGTCAGCCTGAATTTACCCAGATCGATGTTGAAACCTCGTTCATGACCGCGCCACAGGTGCGTGAAACCATGGAGCGTCTGATTCGCAACCTGTGGCTGGACGTCAAGGGTGTGGATCTCGGTGAGTTCCCGCAGATGACCTTTGCGGAAGCGATGCACCGCTACGGCTCCGACAAGCCAGACCTCCGTAACCCGATGGAGCTGGTGGACGTAGGCGACCTGCTGAAAAACGTCGAATTCCAGGTCTTCTCTGGCCCGGCCAACGATGAAAAAGGCCGCGTCGCCGCGCTGCGCGTGCCGACCGGTGCACAGCTGAGCCGTAAGCAGATTGATGAGTATGGCAAGTTTGTCGAGATTTACGGCGCGAAAGGCCTGGCGTGGATGAAGGTCAATGTCCGTGCCGATGGACTGGAGGGCGTGCAGAGCCCGGTTGCCAAATTCCTGAATGCGGAGATCGTTGAGGGCATCCTGAGCCGTACCGGCGCGCAGGATGGCGACATCATCTTCTTTGGTGCTGACCGCGCTAAAGTAGTGGCTGACGCACTGGGTGCCCTGCGCCTGAAAGTCGGTCGCGAGCTGAACCTCACCGACGAGAACGCCTGGGCACCGCTGTGGGTAATCGACTTCCCGATGTTCGAAGAGGACGAGGAGGGCGGTCTGGCCGCGATGCACCATCCGTTCACGGCGCCAAAAGAGATGAGCGCCGAAGAGCTGGCGACCGATCCGACCCGTGCCGTGGCGAACGCCTACGACATGGTGATCAACGGTTACGAAGTGGGCGGCGGTTCTGTGCGTATCCACAACGGCAACATGCAGCAGACGGTGTTCAGCATTCTGGGTATTGAAGAGCACGAGCAGCGTGAGAAGTTTGGCTTCCTGCTGGACGCGCTGAAGTTCGGTACGCCGCCGCATGCGGGCCTGGCATTTGGTCTGGACCGTCTGACCATGCTGCTGACCGGCACCGACAACATCCGTGACGTAATCGCCTTCCCGAAAACCACGGCAGCCGCCTGTATGATGACCGAAGCGCCAAGCGAAGCGAACCCGGCTTCCCTGCTGGAGCTGGGCATTCAGGTGGTTAAAAAAGAAAAGCTCGAGAATAAATAATGGGCTATAAACACCCGGTTTCAGTGCTGGTAGTGATTTCGGCGCGTGATACTGGCCGGGTGTTGATGCTGCAGCGGCGTGACGATCCCGCGTTCTGGCAGTCGGTCACCGGCAGCCTGGAGCCGGGTGAGTCTCCGCTGGCGACCGCCTGTCGCGAAGTGAATGAAGAGGTCGGTATTGATGTGCTGGCTGAGCGTCTGGAGATGGAAGATTGTCAGCGTCAAATCGACTTTGAAATCTTTCCCCATTTCCGCCATCGCTATGCACCGGATGTCACCCATAATCACGAGCACTGGTTTCGCCTGCAACTGCCAGCGGAGCGCGATGTGAGGCTGACCGAGCATCTGGCCTTTCGCTGGCTGACAGCGGCGGAGGCGGCAGCATTGACCCGTTCATGGAGTAACCGCCAGGCAATCGAAGAGTTCGCCTGAAAACCTGTCGCCGCCCGCTATTCCGGCGACGGAGAGATGATAAGTTGAATCGGGTGAGTGTTAACACAACGACACCACACTATTAAACAGTCGGGCGTCATCGCCGCCGCGACAATGTTCCCCGCCAGCAAGAGGGCACCCGCGGCAGGTTGACCGCGAGGATGACGCGCAGGCTCGCCCGTCACGGGCTGACAGGTTACGACCTGTCTGAGCTACGCCGGAGGACAGGATCGCAGCCAGATCGCCCGCACCCTGTAAAAGATCGGAGAGAAGAGAAAATGGCAGGACACAGTAAGTGGGCTAACACCAAACACCGTAAGGCGGCGCAGGACGCGAAGCGCGGCAAAATCTTCACCAAAATCATTCGTGAACTGGTGACGGCAGCCAAGCTGGGCGGCGGCGATCCGGGATCTAACCCCCGTCTGCGTGCGGCGATGGATAAAGCACTGTCTAACAACATGACGCGTGACACCATGGATCGCGCCATCGCGCGCGGTGTGGGCGGCGATGACAACGCCAACATGGAAACCATCATCTATGAAGGTTACGGTCCGGGTGGCTCCGCCATTATGATTGAATGCCTCAGTGACAACCGCAACCGTACCGTTGGCGAAGTGCGTCACGCCTTCACCAAAACCGGCGGCAACCTGGGAACTGACGGCTCCGTGGCCTACCTGTTTAACAAAAAAGGCGTCATCTCCTATGCGCCAGGCCAGGATGAAGATGCGGTCATGGAAGCGGCGCTGGAAGCGGGTGCTGAAGATGTGGTCAGCTACGACGATGGCGCGATTGATGTCTTCACCGCATGGGAAGAGATGGGCAGCGTGCGTGATGCACTGGAAGCCGTCGGCCTGAAAGCGGATACCGCAGAAGTGTCGATGATCCCGACCACCAAAGCGGAAATGGATGCGGAAACCGCACCGAAACTGCTGCGTCTGATCGACATGCTGGAAGACTGCGACGATGTGCAGGAGGTTTATCACAACGGTGAAATCTCCGACGAGGTGGCGGAAACGCTGTAATGGCGTTGGCCATCACCGCTTCAACCGGAGAGGCGTAATGTCGATTATCCTGGGTATCGATCCCGGCTCACGCATCACCGGTTATGGGGTTATTCGTCAGACTGGCCGCCAGCTCACCTACCTGGGCAGCGGCTGTATCCGCACCAACACCGCCGAGCTTCCCGCCCGCCTGAAGCTGATTTATGCGGGCGTCTGCGAAATCATCACCCAGTTCGCACCCGATTACTTCGCCATTGAACAGGTGTTTATGGCAAAGAATGCTGACTCGGCGCTGAAGCTGGGTCAGGCTCGCGGTGCGGCGATTGTTGCTGCGGTCAACCACGACCTGCCGGTGTTTGAATATGCCGCCCGTCAGGTTAAGCAGACGGTGGTTGGGATCGGCAGCGCCGAAAAAAGCCAGGTGCAGCACATGGTGCGGACCCTGCTGAAGTTACCGGCAAACCCGCAGGCGGATGCCGCTGATGCCCTGGCCATTGCGATTACGCACTGTCACGTGGCACAGAATGCGACGCGGATGAGTGACAGCAAGCTGGTACTCACGCGCGGACGATTGCGATCCGGTTAAGGGCCGCGGCACCGTCTCACTCTCAGGCTGGATATTCATCCAGCCTTTTTTATGTTATAAAATCCGCCACATTCGTAAGTTAAGGAAGCATTCAGGTGATAGGTCGTTTACGGGGCAACATTCTGGAAAAGCAGCCGCCACTGGTGCTGCTTGAGGCACACGGCGTCGGCTATGAAATTTACATGCCTATGACCTGTTTTTATGAGCTGCCTGAACTTCAGCACGAAGCGGTGATTTTTACCCACTTTGTGGTGCGCGAAGATGCCCAGCTGCTGTTTGGTTTTAACAGCAAGCAGGAGCGCACGCTGTTCCGCGAACTGATCAAAGTGAATGGCGTCGGGCCGAAACTGGCGCTGGCGATTCTCTCCGGCATGTCGGCGCAGCAGTTTGTGACCGCGGTGGAAAAAGAGGAGATCGCGTCGCTGGTGAAACTGCCCGGCGTGGGTAAAAAGACCGCCGAGCGTCTGGTGGTGGAGATGAAGGACCGCTTTAAAGGGATGCACGGCGACCTGTTTGGCGGTGATTCAGCCTTTACACTCACCACACCAGGGCCGGAAGCGGAAACCAACGATGCGGAAGCGGAAGCGGTTGCAGCGCTGGTATCACTGGGTTATAAACCGCAGGAAGCGAGCCGTATGATCAGTAAAGTCGGTCGACCGGATGCGGATTGTGAAACCCTGATCCGCGAAGCGCTACGCGCCGCCATTTGAGGTAAGTGATGATAGAAGCCGACCGTCTGGTCTCCGCTGCCAGCGTTAACGAAGAAGAGATTATCGATCGCGCCATCCGGCCAAAGCTGCTGAATGAGTATGTCGGACAGCCACAGGTGCGTGAGCAGATGGAGATTTTCATCAAGGCCGCGCAGCTGCGCGGTGATGCACTTGATCATCTGTTAATCTTCGGTCCGCCGGGGCTGGGTAAAACCACCCTGGCGAACATCGTCGCTAACGAGATGGGCGTTAACCTGCGCACCACCTCGGGCCCGGTACTGGAAAAAGCCGGGGATCTGGCGGCGATGCTGACCAACCTTGAGCCGCACGACGTGCTGTTCATTGATGAAATCCACCGCCTCTCGCCGGTCGTGGAAGAGGTGCTCTATCCGGCGATGGAAGATTATCAGCTGGATATCATGATTGGTGAAGGCCCGGCAGCCCGTTCGATTAAGCTCGACCTGCCGCCGTTTACCCTGATTGGTGCCACCACCCGTGCCGGCTCACTGACCTCGCCACTGCGCGACCGCTTTGGCATTGTTCAGCGGCTGGAGTTCTATCAGGTTAAGGATCTGCAGCATATCGTGGGCCGCAGCGCCGCCTGTCTCGGTCTGGCGCTGAGTGACGACGGTGCGTTAGAGATCGCCCGCCGCGCCCGCGGCACGCCGCGTATCGCCAACCGTCTGCTGCGCCGGGTTCGTGACTTCGCCGAAGTCCGGGCCAACGGTGAGATGAGCGGTGAAGTCTCCTGCAGTGCGCTTGATATGCTCAATGTGGACAGTGAAGGTTTTGACTATATGGACCGCAAACTGCTGCTGGCCATTATCGATAAGTTTATGGGTGGGCCGGTCGGACTGGACAACCTGGCGGCGGCCATCGGTGAAGAGCGCGAAACCATCGAAGATGTGATTGAACCCTTCCTGATTCAGCAGGGCTTCATTCAGCGCACACCGCGTGGCCGTCTCGCCACGCAGCATGCTTATCGTCACTTCGGCATTACGCGCGAAGATTAAACGGCGGGCTTGCGCACCATGCTGAAGATAAACAGGATGGCGGCGCACAGCACCACTGAAGGGCCGGCTGGCGTATCATAGAACGCGGAGAAGGTCAGCCCGCCGGTCACAGCGATGCCCCCGATCACCACCGCGACGGCTGCCATGCCTTCCGGCGAACGAACAAAACGCCGGGCGGTCGCCGCCGGTATGATCAGCAGCGACGTGATAATCAGCGCCCCCACGAACTTCATCGCGACACCGATGGTCAGTGCGGTGATCAGCATCAGGATCAGCCGGGTGCGCTGAATATTGACGCCATCCACCTGCGCCAGCTCCGGGCTGATGGTCATCGACAGCAGCGATCGCCACTGCCATGCCATCACCAGCAGCACAACCACCACGCCACCGCCCATCATCCAGAGATCGTCTGGCGTCACCGCCAGCAGATCGCCGAACAGATAGGCCATCAGATCGACGCGCACATTCTTCATCAGGCTGACGACCACCAGACCCAGCGACAGCGCGCTGTGCGCCATGATCCCCAGCAGCGTGTCGATTGCCAGATGGGGGCGCCGTTCCAGCCAGACCAGACCCAGCGCCAGGCAGACCGTCACCAGAATGACCGCATAGTAAGGATTAACGTTAAACAGCAGGCCAAACGCGACGCCGAGCAGGGAGGCGTGTGCCAGAGTGTCACCGAAGTAGGACATCTTGCGCCAGACGACAAACGAACCCAGCGGGCCGGCAGCCAGCGCTAACATCACGCCGCCTATCCAGCCCGGTAATAACAACTCAATCATGATGAACCCTGTCCTTTGCGTAAAACGATACGTCCCTGAAGGTCGTGACGGTGATTATGATGGTGACGGTAGATCGCCAGCTCCTGCGCACCGCGCGGACCAAACATGGCGATAAATTCGGGATGCTGTGACACCGCTTCGGGGGTACCGGAACAACAGATGTGGTGATTCAGGCAGAGCACTTCATCGGTTTTGGCCATTACCAGGTGAAGGTCGTGAGAGACCATCATCACGCCGCAGTTCAGTTCAACGCGCAGCTGATTGATCAGATCATAGAGGGCGACCTGACCGTTGACATCCACCCCCTGCGTCGGCTCGTCCAGCACCAGCAGCTGAGGCTGGTTGAGCAGGGCGCGCGCCAGCAGCACACGCTGCGTTTCGCCGCCCGAGAGTTTTTGCAGCGGCGCGTTGAGTAAGTGGCCCGCCTGCACGCGTTTCAGAGCGGGGAGGATCTCCGCCTGTTTACTGCCGCGGGTCAGACGCATAAAGCGTTCGACGGTCACCGGCAGCGTCGGATCGATATGCAATTTCTGTGGCACATAGCCAATACGCAGATCGGCATGGCGCTGAACCGTCCCGCTGGTGGGGGCGAGCAAACCCAGCACCACACGGACGAGCGTAGACTTACCGGCGCCGTTAGGCCCGAGCAGGGTGAGAATACGGCCAGGCTGCAACGCCAGGCTGACGCCCGATAACACGTTGCGCTGGTTAAATTTTATCGAAACGTTATCAAGTGTGACAAGTGAGGTCATAGTATTTACAGGTTGCACAGAATTTCGAATGTTATAATATCACATTCCACTTCATGGTCACGATGGAATGACGCAATATGTTACATAATAAAAAAGGCGCAATTTTCGCCTTATCGGCCCTCGCTGTTTCAGCTTCGTTAACCCTTCCTGCAGAGGCCAACGTCGTCGCCTCATTAAAACCGGTCGGTTTTATCGCCGCAGCCATTGCCGATGGTGTTACCCCGGTTGATGTCCTGCTGCCAGATGGTGCCTCTGAACACGATTATGCCCTGCGCCCCTCTGATGCAAAACGCTTAAAAAACGCGGACTTAGTCGTCTGGGTTGGCCCTGAAATGGAAGCGTTTATGGCAAAGTCTGCATCTGAACTTCCGGCCAAAAAAAATCTCGCTATGGTCGACATCGACGGCGTAAAACCGTTATTGATTAGCGGCGGTGAAGATGAAGATGAACACGCAGCGGAAAATTCTGAAGAACAGGATGCCGACGCCCATCACCATCATCACGGTGAGTTTAATATGCACCTGTGGTTGTCGCCAGAGATTGCGCGCAAGACCGCGGTTGCAATCCATGGAAAATTATTGGAACTTATGCCGCAAGATAAAGCCAAACTTGACGCCAACCTCCAGCAGTTTGAGGTAGCGTTGGCAGACACGGACAAACGCGTTAGCGCACAACTTGCTCCGGTCAGAAATAAAGGATATTTCGTTTTTCACGACGCTTACACGTACTTTGAAAAGCACTACGGTCTCTCGCCTGCCGGGCATTTTACCGTGAATCCTGAAATTCAGCCGGGCGCACAGCGTTTACACCAGATACGAACACAGTTGGTTGAGCAAAAGGCGGTCTGCGTCTTTGCTGAGCCACAATTCAGGCCAGCAGTCATCGATGCTGTTGCCCGCGGAACGCAGGTGCATAAAGGCACGCTCGACCCGCTGGGGACAGACATCAGTCTGGCAAAAGACAGCTATGTGAAATTCCTCTCACAGCTGTCGGGCCAGTATGAAAGCTGCCTGAAAGGAGCATGAGGAATAGGTAAAAGTGCAGCAGATAGCCCGCTCTGTCGCCCTCGCATTTAATAATTTGCCGCGCCCCCACCGCGTAATGCTGGGTTCTTTAACTGTAGTCACTCTGGCCGTCGCTGTCTGGCGGCCTTATGTTTACCATCCCACCGATGACGTGACGCCTATCGTCAAAACGATCGAGCTGGACAAAAGTGAACTTCGTACGCTGCTGCCAGAAGCCAGTGAGCCTATCGATCAGAGCACACCGGAACCGGACGAAGAGCTGCCTGCAGATGATGTCGACACCGACGTGCCGGATACGGCAGGCGTGCATGACTACACCGTCTCTTCCGGCGATACGCTGAGCAGCGCCCTGAATCAGTATGGCATCGATATCGCTGACATCAATGCGCTGGTGGTGAGCGACCGCGACCTGCGAAATCTGCAGGTGGGTCAGCAGCTGAGCTGGACGCTGGATGATGATGGCGGTCTGAAAACCCTGAGCTGGGAAATCTCCCGTCGTGAAACCCGCACCTATGAGCGCACCCCGAAGGGTGGCTTTAAGATGGAAGCGGAGATGCAGAAGGGCGAATGGCGCAACAGTGTCATGCAGGGCGAAGTGCGTGGCAGTTTTGCTGCCAGTGCCATGCGGGCCGGACTGAGCGGCGCTGAAGCAAGCGCCGTCATCAAAGCGATGCAGTGGCAGATGGACTTCCGCAAGCTGCGTGCCGGTGATCAGTTCAGCGTTCTCATGTCGCGCGAAATGCTGGACGGTAAAAGTGCACAGAGCCAGTTGCTGGGCGTGCGCCTGCGCAGCGGGGGCAAAGACTATTACGCGTTCCGTGCCGAAGATGGCAAGTTCTACGATCGCAGCGGCTCCGGCCTGGCGCGCGGCTTTATGCGCTTCCCGACGGTTAAGCAGTATCGTGTCTCCTCTAACTTTAATCCGCGCCGTCTGAACCCTGTGACGGGGCGTATTGCGCCGCACAAGGGCGTCGACTTTGCACTGCCGATCGGCACGCCGGTACTGGCTGTCGGAGATGGCGAGATCGTCGTGGCGAAAAATGGCGGTGCCGCCGGTAACTATGTTGCCATTCGTCATGGCCGTCAGTATATGACGCGCTATATGCACATGAAGAAAGTGCTGGTGAAGCCGGGTCAGAAAGTGAAGCGCGGTGACCGTATCGGCTTGTCCGGTAATACCGGACGTTCAACCGGGCCGCACCTGCATTTTGAAATCTGGATCAATAATCAGGCGGTCAATCCATTAACGGCGAAACTGCCGCGCATGGAAGGCCTGACCGGTAAAGAGCGCAGCGAGTACCTGGCACAGGTGAAATCCTGGCTGCCGCAGCTGGGCCTTAAGTAAGCGATTTTCATCAGGTTGCATAAAAACCGACGGTTTCCCCGTCGGTTTTTTGTTATCCGGACCGTGATGATTGCAAATTTGTTTGCCGCCACTATCATTAGCCGGTCATTGCTTGAGGCGAGTGCATGGAAACCCGTAAAAAAAATAACACTGAATTCATTCCCGTTTTTGAACGATCTTTTCTCAAACCGAAATACTGGGGCAGCTGGCTGGCGATTGGCGCACTGGCCGGCCTGGCTTATTTACCGCCAAAAGTGCGCGATCCGCTGTTAAGCCGCTTAGGCCGGTTCGCCGGTAAGCTGGCAAAGGGTGCGCGTCGTCGTGCGCTGATTAACCTCTATTACTGCCTGCCGGAACTCAGCGAAGCGCAACGCGCCACGCTGGTGGACGAAATGTTTGCGACTGCACCGCAGGCGATGACGATGATGACCGAGCTGGTGCTGCGCGATCCGGCCCGCATTCGTCAGCGTGTCGAATGGCATGGTCGTGAAATTATCGACCAGATGAAAGCCGCGCAGGAGAATGTGATTTTCCTGGTGCCTCACGGCTGGGCGGTAGATATTCCGGCCATGCTGCTGGCGTCAGAAGGGCAGAAGATGGCGGCGATGTTCCATAATCAGAGCGATCCGCTGCTCGATTATGCCTGGAACACCGCGCGTCGTCGTTTCGGTGGCCGGATGCATGCCCGAAATGATGGCATTAAGCCGTTTATCAGTTCGGTGCGCCAGGGCTACTGGGGCTACTATCTGCCCGATCAGGACCATGGCGCCGAGCACAGCGAGTTTGTTGACTTCTTCGCGACCTACAAAGCAACGCTGCCCGCAGTCGGCCGACTGATGAAAGTGTGTCGCGCTCGCGTGGTGCCGCTGTTCCCGGTCTATAACAGTGAGCGGCATATTCTTGAAATCTATGTGCGTCCGCCGATGGATGATCTGCTTGAAGCGGATGATCATCAGCTGGCTCGCCGGATGAATGAAGAGGTGGAAATTTTTGTCCGCCCGCATCCTGAGCAGTACACGTGGATCCTCAAGCTGCTGAAGACCCGCAAAGAGGGTGACATCGAACCCTACTCGCGCAAAGAGCTCTATCCACGCAAATAGTCTGAAGGCCGCGCAAGCGGCCTTTTTTTATAACGCGTCCAGTTTGCTGCGACGCTTTCGCTCGCGCATAAACAGGATCACCAGACCAAACCACAGTACGCCACTGATAAAGTTGATCAGGCAGAACCAGAGTGTGCCACCGCTGAAGTAGCCACTCTTCGCCAGCTCAATCCCCACCGCCAGCGTCAGAATACTGATCATCCCCAGCATCGCCGCCACGCTGCCTTTACCCTCATTGCTGGCGTACAGCGTCAGGCGGTAGAGCCCGGCGTTCACCATGCCTGCACCAAAAGCGTAGAGGCTGAGACCGGCCGTAATCAGCAGATAGCCATGGCTGTTCAGCAGGCTCGCCACCAGCGCCAGGCTCAGACCGATCAGAATCGGCCAGGCAGCAAACTTCACCGGCTGCTCAATCGGCACGCGTCCCGCCAGCTTACTCAACGTCAGGTTACCGGCGATCATCGCCATAAAGACCGGAAGCTGCAGCAGGGCATACTGCATCCGCGACAGACCTTCGTCATGCATCAGGATCACCGGCGAGAGGGCAACCCAGGTGAGGATCGGGATAAAGACCATGCCGATGGCAAAAGAACCGGACATCACCAGCCGATCCTTCATCAGCCGGCCATAGTTGCGCGCCAGACTGGGCAGGGCGATAGAGTGACTGCGGTCGCCCGCAGTTTCGGGCATGACCCGCCACAGCACCGCGAACGCCACCAGGCTGCAGGCGGCAAACAGCCAGAACATGCTGCGCCAGCTGCCGACGGTCAGCCAGGCTGCACCAGCCAGCGGGCCGGCCAGGGGAGCCAGCAGCGCCACGTTGGCCATCAGCGCCATCATGCGCACCGCCAGCGCCTCATCAAAGGCTTCCTGAATCGCGGCATAACCCACTGCACCAATAAAGCAGAGGCTGATGCCCTGAATAAAGCGCAGGCTGACAAATTCCTCAATGGAGCTGACCCAGTTGGTCAGGATACAGGCGATGGCAAAAAACAGGATGCCGGCGAGCATCACCGGGCGGCGGCCAAACTTATCAGAGAGCGGACCAAGCAGCCATTGCAGTACCACGCCGCCAATCAGGTAGGCGGTCAGTGAGGTGGAGACCCACTCCGGGCCGACAGCAAATTCGCTGGTGACGATCAGCATGCCCGGCTGGATCATGTCGTGAGCAATATAGGTGGCAAACTCAAACAGCACTAATGCCAGAGGGAAAAGCAGAATCCGGCCGGTCAGCTGGCTGATGGGGTGAAAACGGGCCATCTGGCCTCCTTGTCAGAAAAGAAAACGCGACTGGCTGGCAGTCGCGTTACTGATTCTACACTGACAATGTCAATCCGGGCTTAATTAATCCACGCGCAGCACGCGGCTGGTATTGGTCGTGCCGGTGGCACCCATCACATCACCCTGCGTCACGATGACCAGATCGCCGGATACCAGGAAACCTTTGTCACGCAGCAGATTGACGGCATCGTGTGCCGCAGCCACACCGTCGTTGTTGCTGTCGAAGTAGACCGGGGTGACGCCGCGATAGAGCGCGGTGAGGTTCAGCGTGCGCTCATGGCGTGACATGGCAAAAATCGGCAGGCCTGAGGTGATGCGCGAGGTCATCAACGGCGTACGGCCCGACTCGGTCATGGTGATGATCGCGGTTACGCCCTGCAGATGGTTCGCGGCGTACATGGATGACATCGCAATCGCTTCTTCGATGTTATCGAACTGCACGTCCAGACGGTGTTTGGAGACGTTAACGCTCGGGATCTTTTCCGCGCCCAGGCAGACTTTCGCCATCGCCGAGACGGTTTCAGCCGGATACTGGCCTGCGGCGGTCTCCGCGGAGAGCATCACGGCGTCGGTGCCATCCAGTACGGCGTTCGCCACGTCCATGACTTCGGCACGGGTCGGCATCGGATTGGTGATCATCGACTCCATCATCTGTGTCGCGGTGATGATGGTGCGGTTAAGCTGGCGGGCGCGGCGAATCAACGCCTTCTGAATGCCGACCAGTTCCGGGTCGCCAATTTCGACGCCCAGGTCGCCACGGGCCACCATCACCACGTCAGAGGCGAGAATGATGTCATCCATCGCTTCCTGGCTGGCGACCGCCTCAGCACGCTCCACTTTCGCGACCAGACGGGCATCACAACCGGCTTCACGCGCCAGACGACGCGCCAGGTTCATATCCTCGCCACAGCGCGGGAAGGAGACGGCCAGATAATCGACCTTGATTCTGGCGGCGGTAATAATGTCCGCCTTATCTTTTTCAGTCAGCGCTTCCGCCGACAGGCCGCCGCCCAGCTTGTTGATGCCTTTATTGTTCGACAGCGGGCCACCCACGGTGACTTCGGTAAAGACTTTCATGCCCTGAACTTCCAGCACTTTGAGCTGCACGCGGCCATCATCCAGCAGCAGGATATCGCCTGGCACCACATCTTCCGGCAGGCCTTTATAGTCGATGCCCACCCGCTCTTTGTCGCCTTCCCCTTTACCCAGGGTGGCATCCAGCAGGAAGCGGTCGCCGATATTCAGGAAAACTTTGCCTTCTTTAAAGGTCGAAACACGGATTTTTGGCCCCTGGAGGTCGCCAAGGATCGCAACGTGGCGGCCCAGTTTAGCGGCAATCTCACGCACTTTATCTGCACGAAGCTGGTGATCTTCTGGCGTGCCGTGAGAGAAATTGAGTCGTACAACGTTCGCGCCCGCCGCGATGATTTTTTCAAGATTGTTGTCGCGATCGGTGGCCGGGCCGAGGGTAGTAACGATTTTGGTTCTTCTGAGACGTCTTGACATCGGGGACTCCGTAAACATTTAAGCGTGTCCGGATCAGTGGACACAGCATGGTTATCTATTCTATATGATCGACAGCGTGTGATACGACTCACATTGTAAATGTGATGTTAATTTTTTTGCGGTGCATCCTCTTTCCCTGGAGACTGCTTTTCGTAACGCGACGCTTTCAGCGCCTCTTTCACGCGCTTCAGGTTTTCGCGGAACGGCGCACCCCGTTCAAGGGTAAAGCCGGTCGCTAACACATCGATCACGGTCAACTGCGCCAGGCGCGACACCATCGGCAAATAGACATCAGTATCTTCCGGGACATCAAGCACTAAAGCGATGGCGGCTTCATCGGCAAGGGGTGAATCGGGAGAGGTGATGGCAATAACGGTGGAACCGTTTACACGGGCCAGGCGAGCCAGTTCTACCATATTTTTTGTGCGCCCAGTATGTGAAATGAGAACAAAAACGTCACCGGCTCGACTATTTATGCAACTCATGCGCTGGATCACAATATCGTCAGACCAGATGACAGGAATATTAAAGCGCAGGAATTTGGTAAAGGCGTCATGGGCCACCACAGCGGAGGCGCCCAGACCGAAAAAGGCGACTTTATCGGCCTGCACAAGCTGAGTGACCGCCTGCTGCAGCCGCGAACTCTCCAGCTGATCCCGAACCCGCTGCAGACCTGCCAGCGCGGAGTCAAAGATTTTGTGGCTGTAGTTCTCCACACTGTCATCCTCCTCCACACCCCGGCTCACCCAGTTGCTGCCCTGCACCAGGCTTTGCGCCAGCTGCAGTTTAAAGTCGGGAAAACCGCGTGCGCCTAAACGGTGGCAGAAGCGGTTGACCGTGGGCTCACTGACGCAGGCTTCGCGTGCCAGAGTGGCAATGCTGGCGTGCATCGCCGCCTGCGGCGCCGCCAGAATCTGCCGGGCGACTTTCTGTTCCGCTTTACTCAGCGAAGCGAGCTGCACCTCAATTTTTTCCAGCATGTTCATAAGCTGATGACCATTATCATTTTTAGCAATTTCAGAAATCCCTGTCGTCAGAGCTGATTAACAGAGACTATATCGCGTCAGCGGGGGGCGGGCGCAGTGACGGACAAGCCGATTTGCGTTTTTTTTGGGATACTTTGACCCCGGGCAAATTTCACTGACACCCCCGGATACAGAAAAAACCGACAATCCGCACGCGTCATCACACCGGTTTTGCTTATCCGGTACAGAGTTAATGCGGTTAGCCCGGCGAGTTGGTTTACCTGGCGCAGGGAAAAAAGTACATTGTGCGGAAAGAAAATAATAACCTGGACCCGGTGGCAGAGGATGCATCACCACCGGACTATCCTGCAACGAGGAGAGGAAAATGGCGGTAACACAAACAGCCCAGGCATGCGATCTGGTGATTTTCGGTGCCAAAGGCGATCTTGCACGCCGTAAACTGTTGCCTTCACTGTACCAGTTAGAGAAAGCGGGTCAGATCCATGAGGAAACCCGCATTATTGGTGTCGGACGTGCTGAGTGGGACAAAGCGGAATACACCAAAGTGGTACGTGAAGCGCTGGAAACCTTCATGAAGGAGAAAGTTGACGAAGCGCTGTGGGATAAACTCAGCAACCGTCTCGACTTCTGCAACCTCGATGTCAACGACACCACGCACTTCCCTAAACTGGGCAAGATGCTCGATCAGAAAAACCGCACCACCATCAACTATTTCGCCATGCCGCCGAGCACCTTCGGTGCCATCTGTCAGGGACTGGGCACGGCGAAACTGAACGCCAAACCGGCGCGTGTTGTGATGGAGAAGCCGCTTGGCACTTCACTGGAAACCTCACAGGAGATCAACGACAGCGTTGGCGAATACTTCGATGAGAGCCAGGTGTTCCGTATTGACCACTATCTGGGCAAAGAGACGGTGCTTAACCTGCTGGCGCTGCGCTTCGCGAACTCCATCTTCGTGAACAACTGGGACAATCGTACCATTGACCACGTGCAGATCACCGTGGCCGAAGAGGTGGGTATCGAAGGTCGCTGGGGTTACTTCGACAAAGCGGGCCAGATGCGTGACATGATCCAGAACCATCTGTTGCAGATCCTGACCATGATCGCCATGTCGCCGCCGTCCGATCTCAGCGCAGACAGCATCCGCGATGAGAAAGTTAAAGTGCTGCGCTCGCTGCGCCGCATCGACCAGACCAACGTGCGTGAGAAAACCGTGCGCGGTCAGTACACCTCCGGCTTTGTACAGGGTAAAAAAGTCCCCGGCTATCTGGAGGAAGAGGGTGCCAACAAATCGAGCGCGACCGAGACTTTCGTGGCGATTCGCGTCGATATCGACAACTGGCGCTGGGCGGGTGTTCCGTTCTACCTGCGTACCGGTAAGCGTCTGCCAACCAAATGTTCTGAAGTCGTGGTCTATTTCAAAAACCCTGAGATGAACCTCTTTAAAGACTCTTACTCAGAGCTGCCGCAGAACAAGCTGACCATTCGTCTGCAGCCGGACGAAGGGGTGGATATCGAAATCCTGAACAAAGTGCCAGGTCTCGACCACAAGCATAAGCTGCAGACCACCAAGCTGGATCTGAGCTACTCTGAGACGTTTAACCAGTCGCACCTGGCCGATGCTTATGAGCGTCTGCTGCTGGAGAGCATGCGCGGGATTCAGGCGCTGTTTGTGCGTCGCGATGAAGTTGAAGCGGCATGGACCTATGTCGACTCCATCATCAACGCCTGGGCTGCGGATGGTGACTCGTCTAAACCGTATCAGGCTGGCACCTGGGGTCCGGTGGCCTCCGTCGCGATGATTACCCGCGATGGCCGTTCCTGGAACGAGTTCGAATAATCGTCGTCATGAAGAAGCCCGCAACGCGGGCTTTTTTTTTGCCCGTCATCCGACTGGCGCAGGCAGATAAAACTGAACTGCCGTTTCAAAATGAGAGCAGGGTAATGGACGCTCCGGAAGCCGATCATGTATGGTAGTGTCATCATTACAGGGCAGGAGCCGAGGCTCCGTGACCGGGCTGCTATCCCGGTGTTATTAATCAAGGGGAACTGATGAAAAACTGGAAGATGAGTGCTGAACAGATTCTGACCACCGGACCTGTGGTGCCGGTCATCGTCGTGAATAAGCTGGAACATGCCGTGCCGATGGCAAAAGCGCTGGTGGCGGGCGGTGTCCGGGTGCTGGAAGTGACGCTGCGCACGCCCGTCGCGATGGAGGCGTTGCGTGCGATGATCAAAGAGGTGCCGGAGGCGATTGTGGGGGCGGGAACCGTCATCAATCCGCAGCAGCTTCAGCAGGTGACCGATGCCGGTGCGCAGTTTGTTATCAGTCCGGGGATTACGGAATCACTGCTGAAGGCCGCGGTGGAAGGGCCGGTTCCCCTGATTCCGGGTATCAGCACCGTCTCTGAACTCATGACCGGAATGGACTACGGTCTGCGCGAATTTAAGTTTTTCCCGGCCGAGGCGAATGGCGGTGTCAAAGCGCTGCAGGCCATTGGCGGGCCTTTCCCGCAGGTCCGTTTCTGCCCGACTGGCGGGATCTCTCCGGCAAACTACCGTGACTATCTGGCGCTGAAAAGCGTGCTCTGCATCGGCGGCTCCTGGCTGGTGCCGAATGATGCACTGGAAGCGGGCGACTGGGATCGCATCACCCGCCTGGCGCGTGAAGCCGTTGAAGGCGCGAAGTAAGCTGAAGCGGTGAGCGTCTGCTCACCGCACGCTGTTACCCCTGAACCGTCACCGCTGCTGCGCTGGCAACGGCACGCGAAATTGCCTCATCCGTCGTCTCACCGCTCGCCAGCGCCACGCCTAAACGACGCTGACCGCTGATCTCCGGCTTACCGAACAGGCGCAATTGCAGACCGGCACCCAGCGCCGCTTCGACGTTGACGAACTGCACATTCTGGCTGGTCAGTTGCGGCAGGATAACGGCCGAGGCGGACGGACCATACTGACGAATTGCGCCAACCGGCAGACCCAGGAACGCCCGCACGTGCAGCGCAAACTCTGACAGATCCTGCGAAATCAGCGTGACCATGCCGGTATCATGGGGACGCGGTGACACTTCACTGAACACCACCTCATCGCCACAGACAAACAGCTCGACGCCGAACAGACCATAGCCACCCAGCGCCTTGACCACCTGCGCGGCAACCTCCTGTGCCCGCTGCAGCGCCACATCACTCATCTGCTGCGGCTGCCAGGATTCGCGGTAGTCGCCATCTTCCTGACGATGACCAATCGGCGCACAGAAATGGATGCCGTCAACGGCACTGATGGTGAGCAGGGTGATTTCAAAGTCGAAGTTAACCACGCCCTCTACGATGACGCGACCGGCTCCGGCGCGGCCACCCTGCTGCGCATAGTCCCAGGCGCTGTCGAGCTGGCTGGCGTCACGGATAAAGCTCTGGCCTTTGCCGGAGGAGCTCATGACCGGTTTTACGATGCACGGAAAGCCAATCTCTGCGGCGGCTTCGTCAAAGCGCGCTTTGCTGTCGGCAAAGCGATAGCGTGAGGTCGGCAGGGATAACTCTTCCGCAGCGAGGCGACGAATCCCTTCACGGTTCATGGTCAGCCGTGCGGCACGGGCTGTAGGGACCACGCGCTGGCCCTGCTGCTCCAGCTCAACCAGGGTATCCGTGGCGATAGCCTCAATTTCCGGCACCACAAAGTCAGGTTTCTCCTGCGCGATTAACGCAGCCAGGGCCGCACCATCCAGCATGTTGATCACATGGCTGCGATGCGCCACGTGCATGGCCGGGGCATCCGGGTAGCGATCGACCGCAATCACTTCCACACCCAGACGCTGACACTCCAGCGCCACCTCTTTACCCAGTTCACCCGAACCCAAAAGCATCACACGTGTTGCCGCCGGACGCAGCGCCGTTCCGAGAGTTGTCATACATTCACCTAAGCAGTCAAAATTGGCGCGCAAGTATAAACGAAAACGTTTGCGTTCTCACCCTTCGTCCATACAACGCCGCCATTTGCCTTACTTTTCCCGCTCTGACGTTTCCTGACAACCCTTTCGCCAGGATAGCAGGCTGACATCGTGAACAGGAGCGGATGATGAACAACTGGTTGCAACAGATTCAGTCGGTACTGGCGAAGAAGGGCGGTGACGGTAAATCGGGCGGAGGCCTGAGCGATATGCTGGCACCAGGCGCGCTGGGGGGGCTGGCCGCAATGCTGATCAGCAGTAAGTCTTCCCGCAAACTGCTGACGAAATATGGCGGCCAGGCGCTGATTATCGGCGGCGGGGCGGCGGCGGGTGCGGTACTGTGGAACAAATACAAACAGCGGATCAGCGACGCGCATCAGAATGAACCGGACTTCGGCGTGTCGCAGACACCGGTCGATCTGCGCGCTGAGCGTCTGGTCACGGCGCTGGTGTTTGCCGCCAAAAGCGACGGACACATCGACGATCAGGAGCGTGCCGCTATTGAGCAGAATATTCATCAGTCCGGCTACGGTCAGGATGCGGAAAAGCTGATCCAGAAAGCGATGAATCGCCCGCTGGATCCGCAGTGGCTGGCCGCTGACGTGAAGAACGAGGAAGAGGCGCTGGAGCTCTATTTCCTCAGCTGCGCCGCCATTGACGTCGATCATTTCATGGAACGCAGCTACCTCTCTGCGCTGGGTGACGCGCTGAAAATCCCTCAGGATGTCCGCGACGGCATTCAGCAGGATATCCAGGCCGAAAAAGCCCGTCTTCCGGCCAGTTAACTTCTCCTGGCGGGCCTCAGAAGAGGCCCCGCCTGCCGCCGCTTCCTCGCTGTCCCCTGGCTTCCCGCCACTTAAGTGTTACGCTTACAGATCATGACGTTCACGGAGACGGATGGATGAAAGCTCCCATTGCAAAAAAAATTCCTCATGAAATGACGCTGCATGGCGAGACGCGCGTCGACAACTATTACTGGCTGCGCGACGATAAGCGCGAAAACAGTGAAGTGCTTGATTACCTGCGTGCCGAAAATAATTACGGCAAAAAAGTCATGTCGTCGCAGCAGCCGCTGCAGGACCGGGTATTAAAAGAGATCATCGACCGGCTGCCACCGGAAGATCACTCAGTGCCCTATGTCAAAAACGGCTACCGCTATCAGAGTCGCTATCAGAGCGGCAATGAGTATCCGGCCTATTACCGGCAGCCTGCGGCGAGCGAGGAGTCGGCGGAGTGGACCCTGCTGCTGGATGCCAACCAGCGCGCGTCACACAGCGACTTTTACACCATGGGCGCGCTGCATATCAGCCCCGACAACCGCGTGATGGCGCTGGCCGAGGACTTTCTCTCGCGCCGCCAGTATGGCATCCGCTTCCGCAACCTTGAGAGCGGCAGCTGGTATCCTGAAGTGCTGAGCAACGCCTCCTCCAGCTTCGCCTGGGGTAACGACTCCCGCACGCTCTACTACGTGCGGAAACACCCGCAGACGCTGCTCTCTTATCAGGTCTGGCGACACGAGCTGGGATCGCCGCAGTCTGATGATCAGCTGGTTTATGAAGAGCAGGATGACACCTATCATCTGAGCGTCCACAAGACCACCTCAAAGCAGTTCATCATGATTGCGCTCTACAGCACCAACACCAGCGAGATTCAGCTGATCGATGCTGATTTCCCCGATGCGCAGCCGCATGTGTTTCTGCCGCGCCGCCGCGATCATGAATACAGCATCGATCACTACGAGCATCAGTTCTTTATCCGGTCTAACCGGGAAGGCGAAAACTTCGGGCTCTATCGCAGCCGTTATCTGGATGAATCCCGCTGGGAGACTCTCATCCCGGCGCGTGAAAACGTGGTGATGGAAGATTTCCAGCTGTTCCGCGACTGGCTGGTGGTTGAAGAGCGGCAGCGCGGCCTGACCAGCCTGCGCCAGATTAACTGGGCCAGCGGCGAAACCAGTGGCATCGCCTTTGACGATCCCACTTACGTCACCTGGCTGGCTTACAATCCGACGCCGCGCACCAGCAAACTGCGCTACGGCTACTCCTCAATGACCACACCGACCACGCTGTTTGAGCTGGATATGGACACGGGTGAGCGCCGCATCCTGAAGCAGAGCGCGGTCAAAGGGTTCAACGCCGACGATTACAAAAGCGAGCACCACTGGATAAAAGTCAGCGATGGCACCGAAGTGCCGGTGTCGCTGGTCTATCATCGCAGACACTACCAGCCCGGCCAGAATCCTATGCTGGTCTATGGCTACGGCGCCTATGGCAGCAGCATGGATGCCGATTTCAGCGTCAGCCGTCTGAGCCTGCTGGATCGCGGCTTTGTGTTTGCCCTGATTCAGGTGCGCGGCGGCGGGGAGCTGGGGCAGCAGTGGTATGACGGCGGTCGCCTGCTGAACAAAATGAACAGCTTCACGGATTTCATCGACGTGACCAATGCGCTGGTGGCGCGCGGGATAGGGCATCCGGAACGTCTCTACGCCATGGGCGGCAGCGCAGGGGGCTTACTGATGGGCGGGGTGATCAACATGGCACCGCAGCGCTTCCATGGCGTTGTGGCGCAGGTTCCTTTTGTGGATGTTGTCACCACCATGCTCGATGAGTCGATCCCGCTGACGACCGGCGAATATGATGAGTGGGGCAATCCCGGCGATCCGGAGTACTACCGCTACATCCGCCAGTACAGCCCCTATGACAACATTGAGGCAAAAGCCTATCCGCATCTGCTGGTCACCACCGGCCTGCACGATTCGCAGGTTCAGTACTGGGAACCGGCCAAATGGGTAGCGAAACTGAGGTCGATGAAAACCGATAATAATCTGCTGCTGCTCTGCACCGATATGGATGCCGGACATGGCGGCAAATCGGGGCGCTTTAAAGCCTATGAAGGGATCGCGATGGAGTATGCCTTCCTGCTGGGGCTGGCGCAGGGCACCCTGCCCCCGGCAGAGGATTACTGAGGCTCGGTCAGGTATTTACGCAGCGCCTGCCGCAGTGGCGGGCGCAGATCGCTGACGTTATCCAGCATCCACTTCAGATAGCCCGGATCCTTGCGCGCCACCACCGCAATCGCCTGACCACGGTATTTGCCGAATGGCAGAATGTCGTCGCGCTGGGCCGCCGGTTGTGAGCGCACAATCATCTCGGAGGCGTTCCAGCCCGAAGTCTCCATAATGCGGATCAGCAGGGCCGCCGTCACATAGCAGTCATAGAGCGCGCGGTGCGCATGCAGATCGGCTGGAGGGGTAACATCCAGCTTCAGGGAATGACGCAGGGCCTGGTTGCCATATTTGATGCCCGGCCAGAGCTGACGCGCCAGCTGCATGGTGCAGATCCATTCGCCAAACATCTCCGGCAGCATCCGGCGGTCAAAGCTGGCGTTATGTGCCACATAGAAGGCACTGCCGTAGTAGCGCGGAATCGCCTCTTCGATGGTCGGTTTTCCGGCCACCATCGCTTCGGTGATGCGGTGCACGGCCATCGCCTGACGGCTGATGGGACGATCAGGCAGGATGAGATCGCTCATCGGATTCACAATCTGGCCATCGACCACATCGACGGAGGCCACTTCCACCACGCCACCCTGCAGGCCGCAGGTTTCGGTATCTATGACACGAAACATCATTGCTTCATCTTCGGTTCGTAAGGAAGGCGTGACAGGCTCAGTGACGCCTGACGGTAATGCATCAGACGCTGACGAAACCAGTCACGCAGCGCTTCGGGCTGCTCCTGCGCCACCATCTCAGCAACCACCGGCATGTTATAGCGCTCTTTAAACGCCACGCCCGCAGCCGCTAAATCGACGTTTAACTTATCTTTCTCGTCCTGGGACAGCAGGGCAAGGTTATGGCTCATAATATTCTCCTGATGACAGGGGGCAAAAGTAATGTTTTCGCCGGTCTGAATCAAGGATTAAGGATCGCATTGCTGGCCTCGACAGTGCAAATGCAGCAGCGTATCCTTTTGCCTCGTTTATCGCCCTGGCGGCGGCTAAAAGGATGATCTGATGCAGAAAAAACACATTTCCCGCATGGTTATTACGCTGGTGGCAGCCGGTGCGATGGCATTCAGCTCGCTGGCAGCTGCGCATGCCCATCTTCGCGCCTCCACGCCGGCGGCCAAAGCAGAAGTAACAACCGCTACCGATGCGCTGACGCTGACTTTCACTGAAGAGATTGAACCCGCGTTCAGCGGCGTTACGCTGCTTGACGATCATCAGAAGCCTGTTGCGACGGAGAAGGCGCGCGTAGCGTCCGGCCACAAAGATCGGCTGATTGTCAGCCTGCCTCAGCCACTGAAAGCGGGGCGCTATCAGGTTAACTGGCAAGTCCTGTCGGTGGATGGACACAAAACCGCAGGAAGCTACCGCTTCAGCGTGAAGTAAGCGTCGTGATAACCCTCTGGCCAGCGCTGCGTGCGCTCCATTTTGCTGCCGTGATGCTGCTGACCGCCAGCGCCTGCTACAGCGCGCTGCTGGCACCAGAACGTTATCGTCCACAACTGGCGCGGCGACTTAATCCGCTGGTAAACGGAAGTGCGTGGCTGGCCCTGCTCAGCGCGCTGGCGATGCTGGCCTGCCAGAATGTGCTGATGAGTGGCGACAGCGCCAATCTGCTTCAGCCTGACATCTGGCTGGCGGTGCTGGGCACCCATTTCGGTGCGGTGTGGCAGTGGGAAATCGTGTTCAGCGTGCTCGCCGTGTCGGCGTTGTTACTGACCGCGCAACTGCGCCAGCAGGCCTTACTGCTGGCAGGCGTGCTGCAACTGGCCGGTATGGCCCTGACGGGGCATGCCGCGATGCGGGAAGGCTGGCCTGGCCTGCTGCATCAGATCAACCATGCGCTGCACCTGATTGCGGCAGCGTTCTGGGTGGGGGGACTTGTTCCGCTTCTGCTGCTGATGCGTGAAGCGCGCCAGATCGATCGCCGCACCGATGCGATCCGCACCATGATGCGCTTTTCGCGCTACGGTCATCTGGCGGTCGCGTTAACGCTGCTGACCGGCGGGGTGAACAGCCTGATGATCCTGGGCTGGCCGCTGACATGGCACGCATCCCGCTATAGTCTGTTGTTGCTGGGGAAAGTGCTGCTGGTGGCCCTGATGGTGGGAGTGGCGCTGATTAACCGTTACTGGCTGGTGCCGCGTTTCCGCGTCGCGGGTAGCGGCACCCAGCAAAAATTTATCCGCATGACACAGCTCGAACTGCTGCTGGCGTGTGGCGTGGTTGGGCTGGTCAGCGTGTTTGCCACGCTGTCGCCAGCCTGAATGTGATTTAAGAGAGAAAAGGGCAGTTATGTTGCTGAAGAAAGTGGTCCCCGCAATCCTGTTATTATCTGTATGCGGCCAGGCGCTGGCGGCACAAATCATTACCGTCAGCCGCTTTGAGATCGGTAAAGATAAGTGGCCGTTTAATCGTGAAGAGGTGATGCTGACCTGCGAGAAAGACGGTGCCATGTTTGCCATCAACCCGAGCACGCTGATGCAATACCCGCTGAACGACAAAGCGGATGCGCTGTTTAAAAGCAATCAGGTGAAAGCGCAGCCGATCAGCGTGATCCAGAGCGAGGATAAAGCGCATCCGGGCCAGATGATGAGCCTGCAGCCGATTGTTGAGCGCACTCAGGCGCTGTGCGGTAAGTAAGCCTGCCGGGTGCAGCATCACGCTGCGCCCGACTGTTTTTTGCCGTTGCGATCACAAACTGATCCTGTTTATGGCCCTGTGCCGTGCCTCAGCTGGCAATTCCTCCGCGCTGTTCTAATCTTAAGTTGCAAGGCGTTATCGCCTTCATAAATGCCAACTTTTAGCGCACGGCTCCTCGAGAGCCATTTCCCTGGACCGAATATAGGAATCGTATTCGGTCTTTTTTTGGCTGGTATTTAAAAACAATATCCTGGATTAAAACCAAAAAGTTAAACGCCATCCTGTTTTATTCTCTTCTACTCAGCTGCACTCTGTGTCGCCATTTTTTTGCCATTAACGCCAGCGGATTGCAGCGAATCGCATCTTCAAGATGGTCGTGCGCGAAGTGCATGTAGGCGAAAGAGGGGATAGGGGCTAGGAGCACTACACCTTTAGCAATCCATTTTTCAAGCACTGACAGGCAAATGCGTTAGCTGCAGCGAAGTCCTGTTTGGGCATTGTTGGAGATGTGGTCAGCGTGACAGCCTTCTTTATAGCGTCGTTTACTGCTTCGCTGATGGCTGGCATCAAAATCGCTGCGACATTGGCAATAAAACCTTGAGATTGCACTAAATTAAATGCGTACTGACTGTTTGCATTTTCAGTATGCATAACGAAGTATCTCCTTGCGGTTGTTTTTTCTATGGTGTTTCATGTGGTGCGAGTATGCCTTAGATCGTGAATACGACTTGATAAATGATTGTTCATTACTTATGGGTGTTCTTTTATGATTGAACAGAAGGGAGTAGCGCTCAGATTCTCGAAAGGCTGATGTATTCTTATGGCATCAACACTCAGAAAGACTTGGCCGTTGCTCTTGATATCCCATTAAATAATATAAGTGGCTCGACACAAAAAGACAGCGTTCCGGGTAATGCCACCATAAAGTGTGCAATTGATACTGGTGCTGATTTGCGTTGATTAGCATTTGGAAAACTTGCAAATGCAAACTTTGTAATTTAATATAAACCTCCATAAGAGCAATACTCTATTTTGAGGTTGTAGCTAATGGCGCTTGGCCCGTATTGTGCCAGATTTTTGATGCTTATGGCTATACCGTTCAATAACAACTCTGCGAGCTTTGAGAAATTTCATCAGGTACGGTTAGTATTTGGATGCGTCGAAATTATTTCCTGGTGATCAGGCTGTAACTTGAGCGATTGTCACGGACGTTTCTTTAGAGTGGTTGGCTACGGGAAAACGTGAACCGAGGCGTAGTGACTCAAACATTAATTCTGAGTACTCTCAAATTAGAAAAGTTTTTAAAAATAAAATTGTCTGCTGGGAAACTGACAGAAAATGTATTCTATCATTTCAATAAGTCGTTCATTTCGGGTTAGATAATCGGTCCAGTATTCATCGAGTCAATATCTAAATCTTGGCTTGTGGATTTGGGATGTGAAAATATTAGTAACGGAAGATAGGTTGTTGATATTGACGGTGGTTTAGATGTTTACTATGTCGATAGAGCTCCCGGAAATAAAATTAACATTGTTGGCAAGGCATCAAGCTTTGAATGCAATGTTAATGAAGTAACTCCTCTTGGGGTAGTTGTGCAAACGTTAAAAATAATTTTTAGATATAAGGATATAGTAATGAAGAAGATACTGAAGTGGATACTTTACATTTTTGTTGGGTTGATGGTAATTGGTTACTTCGCGGGTAAGAACGAAGATGGAAACACTACATCAAGTTCTACTGAGTCTAATCAACCACAATCGGTGTCACAAAATCCTCCAGCTAAGACTAGCCCTCCGCAAAAACCTATTTATCAGACGACAGCTCGTAAATTATTCAATGATTATGAAGAAAATGAAGTCGCAGTTGATGAACAGTTGAAAGGTAAACTTGTTGCAATGACTGGCATTGTGCAGTCTATCGACAAAGATTTTACAGATTCAATTATTATCAGCTTGAAGACTGATAATGAATTTATGCCCGCACGACTTGAAATGAAGGACTCGCAAAAATCTGCTGCAATAGCTTTAAAAAAAGGCAAGCAGGTAGTGATCGTTTGTGAAAAAATGTCTCGCATCATCGGAGCACCTTCAGGTCGAAACTGCTCATTCAACTAATATAGATAGGCGCTAATTATTTAAATGGCGCCTATTTTTAATTGATATAAAATTGACATGGAGTAGTTATGTCCGAAGATAGCAGCGTTAAAAGAGCTTTATGCAAAGTGATTAACTTTTACAAAAAACTCGATACACGACAAAGGTTATATTTCAACTTAATTCTATTCTCCGTCTTATTTATAATTGGATGTATTTTTTTTAATGCTGAGCAAAGG
>NZ_VHIZ01000025.1 GCF_006494375.1 Pantoea anthophila | reverse complement strand
TATAATAATTGCCTATGCCTTATTCCAGATAATACTATTTCCTTCAGCCCCACTCTGGTTTGTGCCAATATTTGCCCTGATAGTGATATATATATTTAGTCGCTATGTGAAGTGGTGAAGTGCCATTAGTTTTTTAACCTCATAAGGAATTGAAAAAATTATGTCTACACCCGCCCATTTATGGCTTGAAGATGAAAACGGTTCTCCCGTCACAGGCAGCTGTCAGATGCCACTGCGGTTGGGCTCCATCGAATTAAAATCGTTCTCTCACGGTGTAACCATACCTGTCGATCCCAGCTGGGGAAAGCTCACGGGAACGCGGGTCCATAGCCCTGTAACGATAGTCAAAGAATTTGATCAAACAACGCCGCTACTCTACAGAGCAGTCTGTGAAGGACGGACAATGAAGAAAGGCACTATCCGAATGTATCGCATTCTGGAATCCGGAATCGAAGCTGAATATTTCAATATCATTCTGCAAAATGTCAAATTTACGACAGTTGCACCCTACCTTGCCCCTGGCGGGGTGAGCAGTACGCATCTCGAAACGCTGGAATTACGCTATGAGGCAATCACATGGAAATACACGGATGGCAATATCGTATATCGTGATGAGTGGAATAACTACGCGAGATCATAAGTGCTCCTGACTGACTTCACCAATCAACTTCTGAAATTTATAGATAACACAGTTACGTCACCCCCGGATTTTTGTCACGTCGGAGTATTTCCAATCCGGTTACCTGCTGCTGTTGCATTACTGCCGTCCTGTGAACAGGTGTAACGAAATGGAGAGTCCGTTACCGTTACACCTGTCGCAGGGAGAAAGCAGCAACCGCGAGCATGCATCACGCCAGCTTCACCGACATTCGTTTCGTCGGGTATGCGTTGCGCGCAAAAGCCATAACTATGCGGCCGTGTCGATGTCAGCCGCCCCAGCGACTTTTCAGATAACTCACCGCCTGCTGAGTCTGCGGCTGATTGAGATAGTTCTCTCTGAAAAGAATGGTGCCGTCGATATGGGGCCAGGACTCATTGAGGTCGAGCTGCTTTCTCAGCTCCGGCACTCCGCCCTGCAGCGTCCAGTCAGGCTCAATCCGCGAAGGCTCGCCCACCTTGTAGAGCGCCAGACCGATGTAAAGCCGGGTTCTGGTCGGCTTCACCACCTCTGCCCACCACTTTGCCAGCACGTCATAACGGGCAGCCTGACGGGAGAACGGCCAGTAGAGCTGTGGCGCGATATAATCCAGCAGACCCTGCTGAACCCAGCGACGGGTATCCGCATAGGCTTCATCGTAGGCCGCTGCGCCTCGGGTATCTGAACCCGCCGGATCGTGCGACAGGTTGCGCCAGACACCCGCCGGGCTGACACCAAATTCCACCTCCGGCTTCAGCTGTTTAATGGTACGGGAGACCTGCTCAATAAGCTGTTGCGTATTGTGACGCCGCCAGTCCGCTTTGCTGGTGAAGCCCTGCCCGTAACGGCTGAAGGTCTGACTGTCGTTGAGAAGGGAGCCTGCCGATTCCGCGTAGAAATAGTCATCGAACTGCACACCGTCGATCGGATAGTGCGCCACCACCTCGGCCACAATACTGGTGATCCAGTCCCGTGCCTCCGGGATGCCGGGATCGAGCACGTAGCGGTCGCCCGCGGTACGAATCCAGTCACGGTGCAGCACAAACACGCTGGCCGGATGAAGAGAGAGCGTGCGGTTCAGCTCACTGGCGGTAGAGGGTTTGATGTTGACCGAAACCCGATAGGGGTTGAACCACGCGTGGACTTTCATACCGCGTTTATGCGCCTCATCCAGCATAAACTGCAGCGGATCGTAACCGGGATCTTCGCCGATTCTGCCGGTCAGCATATCGGACCAGGGCAGAATTTTAGAGGACCAGAGCGCCGTGGCATCGGGCTTCACCTGGAAAAAGACCGTGTTAATTCCCAGGCTTTTCAGTTTATCCAGCTTGTCGATAAGCGACTGCTGCTGCATCCGGATGCGCTCTGCCGGGCTGGCACCATTGACCGATGCGACGGGAGGCCAGTCAAGACGGGATACAGTAGCTAACCAGACGCCGCGCATCGGTTGCCGGACCTGAGGCTGCACCGGCTGGCTGGCTGGCGGTAACGGCTGTTTCGTGACCGGTGGAAAAGGCGTCACCAGCGACCGCGGCGGCTCAGAGGCGCAGCTGACGAGCAACAGTGCCGCAGCCAGTGCGGCCCCGCGCCTTAACGCCACGCTGGCTGCGGCAGGAATAAGATTCAGTGCGATGATAAACTCCAGTTTTATCTGGTCGGGACGCAAAGAGGAGTATTCTCGGTGACTCTGATTAAATGTCAATGCGTTAGCGCTGGGGACTGAACACAATACCGGCCGCCGCCAGACAGGCTTTGAGGGTGCCAAAAGCATCCTGACACTGCCGTTCATTGACGCAGGCATACCCCAGCAGCAGACCTCGCGTCTCCTGAGGATGCATATAGTACTGCGATAGTGGCCGCACCTTGACGCCGCGCTTCAGCGCCTCGGCGGCAATGGCGACATCATCACTGCCTGCCGGCAGCGGCATCACCAGATGCAGACCGGCTTCATGGTTAAAAGCCGGTAAGAAGGCAGGCCCCAGATAGCGCTCGATCAGCCGACAGAGAAACTGCCGCCGCTGTCGATAAAGCAGCCGCATCCGCCGGATATGCTCCATGTAATGACCCAGCCGGATAAACTCCGCCAGCGCCCGCTGAATCAGCAGATGTCCGCCGCGATAGAGTTCCGCTGCCGCGATGCGCATCGGCTGAGCCAGCGGTTTTGGCACCACCAGATAGCCAATGCGCAGGGCGGGATAGAGCGTTTTACTGAACGTGCCCATGTAAATCACCGGCGCATCGGCTTCCAGCCCCTGCAGCGAGGGATGCGGCTGTCCGGAGAAACGAAATTCGCTGTCGTAGTCATCTTCGACAATCCAGCTCTGATGACGGCGCGCCAGTGTGAGCAACGCCTGACGACGTGCCAGGCTCAGATGCACCCCAAGCGGGTACTGATGGGAAGGTGTGACAAACACCATTTTGGGTGGCGGCCCGCTGTCGGGCACCAGGCCCTGCTCATCCACTGGCATGGCCCGGATTTTCAGGCCATTCATCCGCAGCAGATTGCGTGTTCCCCAGTAGCCCGGCTCTTCCATCCAGACCCGATCGCCTGGGTCGCACAATATCCGCGTGACCAGATCGACAGCCTGATGAACGCCCTCGGTGATCAGAATCTGATCCGCATCGGCCTGCACGGAACGCGCCACCCGCAGATAATCGACCAGCGCATGACGCAGATCGGGGCAGCCGCCGCCGCTGCTGTAAACCAGCCGATGGACGTCAGGCTCCCGGTTCAGGCGCGCCTGAATCTGACTGAACAGCTTATGAGGAAATTCGGTCACGTCGGGCGCGCCAGGCACAAACGCTCCCCACTGATAAGGGGAAGCGGTGGCGTGCCCCAGCAGTGTGGCACCGCGCTTCGACAGGGTGGCCGGTCGCTGCGCCTTCACGGCGGCCAGGTCGGCAATCGCATCACTCTGCAGCGAACTCTCCGGCAGCGTCTCGGCAATCCACGTGCCGCTGCCGGTGCGCGCGGTCACGTAACCCTGCGCCATCAGACTTTCATACACATGCATCACCGTGTTGCGCGACACGCCGAGTTCACGCGCCAGATCGCGGGTGGGCGGCAAACGACTGCCGCGCGGAAAGACCGCTTCCGTGATCGCGGCCTGCATACAGTTGAGCAGTCGCTGATGCAGGGAACCGGTTTTCATAAACTGTAACCGTGCTAATAGATGATCGGCGTACAAGAGTCGCAATTGGCTCCATCCTTCCTCTGATAATTGGCTCTGGCAACTCACCACGCCTCAGGCATAAATAAACGTGTTTGTCGGGAATTGTAAACACGCATATCAATGAGGTGGATCAAATGAGCGAAAAAAATAACCTGATGCAGGAACGTAAAGCACAGGCTCTGCCTAAGGGCATCGGTACGCTGTGCGACTGGTACGTTGCCCGGGCAGAAAACGCCACCTTATGGGATCAGGCTGGTAACAGCTGGATCGACTTCGCAGGCGGCATCGCCGTGCTGAACACCGGTCATCGCCATCCACGCATCGAGCAGGCGGTGGCCGAACAGTTAACAAAGTTTACCCATACGGCGTTCCAGATCACCCCTTACGAAAGCTATATCGCACTGGCTGAACGCATCAATCAGCGGGTGCCGGTTGCCGGTGCAGCGAAAACCGCCTTTTTTACCACCGGTGCCGAAGCGGTAGAAAACGCGGTTAAAGTGGCGCGTGCCTATACCCGTCGTCACGGCATCATCACCTTTGGCAACGCGTTTCATGGCCGCACCTTTATGACCATGGCCATGACCGGCAAAGTCGCCCCCTACAAGCGCGACTTCGGCCCGATGCCCCCTTCCGTTTTCCACGCCCGCTACCCCAGCGCGGTGCAGGGGATCAGCGTTGAAGCGGCACTGACCAGCCTGGATGAGATTTTCACACAGGACATTGCGCCCCATGATGTTGCGGCAATCGTACTGGAACCGGTGCAGGGTGAAGGTGGATTCCATGCGGCACCGGCAGAATTTATGGTGCAGCTGCGTGAACTGGCTGACCGTCACGGCATCCTGCTGATTGCGGATGAAGTACAGAGCGGATTTGCCCGCACCGGCAGGCTGTTTGCCATGGAACACTATCCGGTGAAAGCCGACATTATCACCATGGCGAAAAGCCTGGCGGGCGGGATGCCCCTCTCCGCCGTGGCCGGTCGCGCTGAGGTGATGGACGCGCCTGCCCCTGGCGGCCTGGGCGGTACCTATGCCGGAAATCCGTTAGCTATCGCGGCGGCTCACGCGGTGCTGGATGTGATCGAGGAGGAGCAGCTCTGTCAGCGCGCCGTGGATCTCGGTGGCCGGCTTGTCGCTGAACTGGAGGCGCAGCAGCGCAAACACCCTGATATCGCCGAAGTGCGGGCGCTGGGTTCGATGGTGGCTATGGAGTTCTATCAGGCCAGCACCGCGCAGGCCGTTCAGAAGATGGCGATGGAACAGGGCCTGCTGCTGCTGACCTGCGGCGCGAAAGGCAACGTTATCCGCTTCCTCTACCCGCTTACCATTCCGGATGCACAGTTCAGCCAGGCGCTGACCCTTCTCTCCACGGTGATCGATCGCTGTGTTGCCCCTGCCGGACACCCTGTCGTCCCGGCATGATTTCACTGGCTCGTTAATCGCAAGCCCCTTTCCTGTTCGTCCGGTCAGCATGGCCGGGCGTCCCCCGGAGACGTTGACATGACGATGACTCAGAGTGCGAATGAAGATTCGCTGGCTCAGAACCTGAAACCGCGCCACGTGCGCATGCTCTCGATTGCCGGCGTAATTGGCGCCGGGCTGTTTGTTGGCTCCGGCCATGCTATTTCTGAAGCGGGCCCCGCCGTGCTGATCTCCTATGCGGCCGCCGGGTTGCTGGTCGTGCTGATCATGCGGATGCTGGCGGAGATGGCGGTGGCCTCACCCGATTCCGGGTCATTCTCCACCTATGCGGAGAAAGCGCTGGGACGCTGGGCCGGGTTTACCATCGGCTGGCTCTACTGGTGGTTCTGGGTGCTGGTGATCCCGCTGGAAGCCAATGCGGCAGGCACGATCCTGCACGCCTGGTTCCCCGATGTGGCCATCTGGCAGTTCACCTTCGCCATCACACTCTTACTGACCATTACCAACCTGCTGAGCGTGAAAAACTACGGTGAGTTTGAATTCTGGTTTGCCCTGATCAAGGTCGTGGCGATCATCCTGTTCCTGGCCGTCGCAGGTGCCGCCGTGTTTGGCCTGCTGCCTGACAGTCACACCAGCGGCCTGTCGCATCTTTATGACACCAACGGCTTCATGCCAAATGGCCTCGGCGCGGTGGTCGCGGCTATCCTGACCACGATGTTCTCTTTTATGGGCACCGAGATTGTCACTATCGCCGCCGCAGAGTCGAAAAATCCCGGCCGGCAGATTACGAAAGCCACCAACTCGGTGATCTGGCGTATCGCGCTGTTCTACCTGCTGTCGATTTTCTTCGTGGTGGCGCTGGTTCCGTGGAATACGCCAGGCCTGGTTGAACAGGGTTCCTGGCAGACCGCTCTGCAGGCGATGAGCATTCCTCATGCCCGGCTGATCGTCGATCTGGTGGTGCTGATGGCGGTGTGCAGCTGTCTGAATTCAGCGCTCTACACCTCCTCGCGCATGCTCTACTCGCTGTCACGCCGCAAGGACGCGCCCGCTGCGGCCTCACGCACCAATCGCAGCGGCACACCCTGGGTTGCGGTGCTGCTCTCGACTGCGGCGGCGTTTCTGGCGGTGATCGCCAACTACCTGGCGCCCAGCGCGGTCTTCGAATTTTTACTCGCCACCTCGGGTGCCATTGCGCTGCTGGTCTACCTGGTGATTGCCGCATCCCATCTGGTGCTGCGCAAAAAACGCGAGCAGGCGGGTGAAATCCTGACTTACCGCATGTGGCTGTTTCCCGGTCTGACCTGGGTCACGATTCTGTTTATCGTCACGGTGCTGGTGATCATGCTGTTTGATCCTAAACACCAGACAGAATTAGTGGCGACGGGCGGTTTAACGCTGGTTATTATTGCGACCAGCCTGCTGCTGCGCCGTAAAAAGGCAGAACAGAAAAGCACGCGCTATTTTGTGCAGCGCTCCTCTGACCCGTCATAATTAACTGAAGCGCATTAACAGTGAAAAAGCCCACCTTTTATAAGGTGGGCTTTTTTTTGCATCTGGTTCCCTGGTGCTGACAAAAAGGGTCTGGCGATATAAGGTTTTCTCTGATACCCACTTTTTCGCTGTGGGTTTGGTAACATTACTTTTATTCCTGTTTCGCCCCGGGCGCAATCAATTTTCGTCAGAATGGCAGAAAAAATTAAAGATAAGTGAGGGACAGAATCCCTCTGGTTTTTTCGGCGTTTAACCAGTGCATTTTCACTTCTGCAGGTAACCTGTCAAGGGCGTGGAGATTTCTGAGATCAGCCGTCGTCAGCGTAGTCTTTCCCCTGCCAGAATCATAACAACTGAACACGACCTGATTCTTTCCGGTGTTCATATCACATGAATCATTCGTCACCATGCCGCGAAAGGTAATCGTGCCTGAATCCGAACCAGCACTTGCTGCCCCGGCGATTGTCATTAAGAGCGTGGTAAAGCCAGCGAGTAAAAATGATTTCATCCTGCATCCTCCTGAATGTGTGTCAGGAGTTATCGGCGCAGATCGCAAAAGATTAAGCACTGAAAAGAGAATTAAATGTAAATCTTCGCCAGCTGGACTTTTCATCGCCCTGGATTTTTTAACATCGATAGTAAAAAAAGAATTTTTTGCGTTAACGGTATAATTAACATCAACACAGAAGAACAGGATTTAAACGCAAAGACGTCCAGGAGGAGAGCTTAAATAAGCTGAGGCACTTTCTGCAGTGACAGAAATGGGCATGCTGATTTTTATTCTGACTGCCTGTTCAAAATAAATATCACTCAGGCGTTCCGGAATGAGAGATATCCGCGCTGCCCGGCAGAATTCACCCAAAATGTTTTCAACTCATTCCAGATACTGGCTGAACCGCAGCAGATAACCATCCGGATCCTGCAGAAGAAACTCGCGCTGACAGGCGGTTGTCCCGCCGGTGTCATATACCGTATCCCGCAGCGGGCGATAGAGCGGAATACCCTGCTTTTGCACCCGAGCCAGTACGACCTGGATATCATCCACTTCAATCTGAAAATTGATGCCCCGTCCCAGCGGCCTGTGAAGCTCTGCCGTGTTCCAGCCCTGAGGATGAAACTGCTCAATCATCAGTTGCACCTCACCATAGCACAGGTAGGCGAAGTCCGGCTGCTGCCGCTGTATTCTCACGCTGAATCCCAGTAACGTCGTGTAAAAATGCAGTGAGGCGGCAAAATCGGTTACGGTGAGTTCTGGCACCATACGATTCCAGTAAAGGGGTTGATTGTCACTCATTTCTTCTTCCCTGTTATCGGTTGTGAGGCTGGCTCAGGCAGGACTCAAAAGGTTGCGCTGCAGTTCATCGAGTATCAGCCGCAGTGCTGCAGGCTGATGTTCCCGCGACAGGTAAAGTCCCCAGATGCCAATGCGTCCCGGCTCATAATCGGGCAGTAAGGTGACCAGTTTTCCGCTTTCCAGAGCGTGACGCGCCTCCTGCTCGGGCACCATCGCAATTCCACAATCTGCACTGGCCGCATCGCACAGCAGAGAGGAGATCCCGGCGCTGAAATTTCCTTTTACCGCCACCGCCATTTTCTCTCCCTGCGGGGAGGTAAAGTGCCAGCTCTGTCCGGCGAAATGGCTGTAACAGAGGCAGTTATGGTGCGCCAGATCGTCAGGCGTTTGCGGCATCCCGTGCTGCTGCAGATAGGCCGGTGAGGCGCAGAGGACAGAGCAGCAGTCACCCAGGCGGCGGGCGATAGTGCCCGGCTCCGGCGTATCAGTAATGCGGATGGCGAGATCGATCCGTTCACCAATCAGGCTGACAGGCTGATTATTGATCTCCAGCTCGATGCGCAGGGCCGGATAGCGCGCCAGAAAGTCGGGGATCACCGGACCGACAAGGTGGACAGCCGTGAAGTGCGCGCAGGCGATGCGCAATGTCCCGGCGGGTATTCCCTGCGGGGTCTCCTGGCGGATCTCCTCCGAAAGGCGTGCCAGCTGGCGGGTCTTTTCCAGAATCGCCTCGCCTGCAGGAGTGATCGTCAGACGACGTGACGAGCGATGCAGCAGACGCGTTCCGGCCCAGCTCTCCATCTCTTCCAGATAACGGCTCACCATGGGACGGGAGATCCCCAGTGCGCGTGATGCCGCACTCAGGCTTCCCAGCTCACAGATCCGGTTAAAAACGACCGCCGCAGTCACTCTGTCCATCTGTTTTACCTGTTCGGATTATGAAACTCAGCATGTCTGATTTCGGGAATTCTAACAGATGTCAGAATGCGTAAAATAGCGCCACTGACACAAAACATGATCATTTGCGCCGCCCTGTGCGGTGATTACCCTCTGAGGATAAACATGAAAATTGCCGCTCACGCTTTAATTATGATGCTGGCTTCAGCCTCTGCCAGCGCCACGACCCTGAAACTTGAAACCTATAATCCGCAGGAAAAGGGCCTGTTTGCCGTTTCATCTACGCTGGTCTCCGGCCCCACCGAAGCCATTCTGTTTGACGCGCAGTTCAGCACGCAGGATGGTGAGAAGCTGGTGGCGATGATTAAACAGAGCGGCAAAAAACTGAAAGAAATCGTGATAACCTCCGGCGATCCCGACTTCTATTTTGGCCTTGAACCGATTGTTAAAGCCTGGCCGGATGTGAAGGTGGTGGCCTCACCCGCTGTGGTGAAACATATTCAGGAGACGCATGAGGCGAAGCTGAAGTACTGGGGTCCGCAGATGAAACAGGGCGCGCCTGACGCGCTGACCGTGCCAGAGGTGACGCATGAGACACGGTTTAGCGTAGACGGTGAAGTGCTGGAGCTGCGTCATCCGGATCAGTATGCCGCTTACGTCTGGATCCCCTCCGCCAGCACCATTCTGGGTGGGACGGCCCTCTCTTCCGGCATTCATGTCTGGACAGCAGACACCCAGACCCCTGAAAGCCGTGCGGCGTGGCGTCATATCCTGACAGAGATGCAGACGCTGCATCCGCAGAACGTCATCCCGGGTCACTATCTGGGTGCGCGCCCTGCCGGGTCGCAGGCCGTGGATTTTACCCTCAACTACCTGAAGTCCTTTGAGCAGGCGCTGTCGCAGCACAAAACCTCAGCAGAGGTGATTGACGCCATGACGGCCGCCTGGCCAGGACTGGCCGAGCCGGGTTCGCTGGAGCTCAGCGCGAAAGTGAACACCGGCGAGATGAAGTGGTAAACCCGCAGAGAAACGGCTGACTTTGCGGCACAACGCGGGGTGCGCCAGAGCGCTATTTTTTAGCCAGATAGCGCCTGTCATCCCGCGCCTGCAATCGCGCCTCAGCGGGTGTGGGGAAGATGTAGTGAAACAGGTCGCGGTAAAAACTCAGGTGTTTCAGCAGACCTTCCTGAATCGATCGGCTGATATCTTTGATCAGAAATTCCTGCGTGGTGTTGAAGTTCGTCACGCTGAAAAAGGTTTTGTCGTAGACGTTTACCACCCCTTCCCATTTCATCACCTGCTCCTCCGGGGAGAGGCCTTCCGAGACGGTAAAGATCCCCTTGTGGGATTTCACGCCCTGTTTACTGACATAGGTGGTTAAGGCGTCGTAGCCGCGTTTGTTGCGCCAGCGGCAGAATTCGTAGGGCACGTCGTAATGGGGCAGTACAAAGTCCGGGCTGCGAAAATGTTCATCTGCAATCAGGCCATCCAGCGTCACGGTAAAATGCAGAAAGTCCTGCAGAAAATCGAACTGGCGGGTTTTGGTCAGGGTGACATTAATTGAGTAGTGACCGGCCTGCACAAACCAGTA
>NZ_VHIZ01000024.1 GCF_006494375.1 Pantoea anthophila | reverse complement strand
ACGCTTTCCTCCTTCAGAGTCAACCTCTTTTTCAGAAGTTTTTCTCCGGCGGCTCAGTCTCCTGAACCTTCAACCCGTTTCCCGTTGCCGGTGTGCCGTGTCGATGGAGGCGCATTATAGGGAGCGGTTCAGATAGCGCAAGTGCAAATTAAGACTTTTTTTCCGTTCGTCTGAAATTTGCACAAAAGCGCCCTTTTATGCCTGTTTAATGCGCGCTGGCAGTGCGGCCAGGCTATCGATGACCCAGTCAGCGGCGGCTTCCCCTTCCGCGGTCACCGGTTTACCGCTACGCACCAGGACTTTGGTACCGACACCGGCAGCCTGCCCTGCCAGCATATCCTCCAGCTTGTCACCCACCATATAAGAAGCCGCCATATCAATATTCAGCTCTTGCTGAGCCATCACGAGCATACCCGGCTGAGGTTTACGGCAGTCGCACGCCTGACGATACTCTGCAACGGCGGCGTCGGGATGGTGCGGGCAGAAATAGATGCCGTCCAGATCAACGTCGCGATCGGCCAGCGACCAGTCCATCCATTCGGTGAGCTGCATAAAGGTGTCTTCAGTAAACATACCGCGCGCGATGCCAGACTGATTGGTCACGACCACCAGCGCATACCCCATCGCCTTCAGTTGCTGCAGCGCTTCAATGGTGCCGTCAATAAACTGAAAGTTATCGATCTCATGGACATAGCCATTATCGACATTAAGGGTGCCATCACGATCAAGAAAAATAGCGGGGACTTTATTCGCCACGTAGAAACTCCTGCTGTAAAAATTGCCGATCAGTATCGCATGATTGCTGTGAAAGGGAGAATGTCAGATTGAATCACTTCCATTGATTCAGACGTCTGGATGCCTTACCATCCATCCAGCTTTTACCCTTAATAAAAGCAACGAGGCTTCCCACACCACGGACAACGCAACACGATAATAAATAACCTAATGATTAAACTCGAAAATATCACCAAAGTGTTCCAGCAGGGTACGCGCACCATTTCGGCGTTGAAGGACGTCAGCCTGCACGTGCCTGCCGGACAGATTTATGGCGTTATCGGTGCTTCCGGTGCCGGTAAAAGTACGCTGATTCGGTGCGTTAACCTGCTGGAACGTCCGACATCAGGCCGTGTGCTGGTCGACGGTGCTGACCTGACCGCACTCAGCGAGCGTCAGCTGACTCAGGCCCGTCGTCAGATTGGCATGATCTTCCAGCACTTCAACCTGATGACCTCCCGGACCGTCGCGGGTAACGTCTCCCTGCCGCTGGAGCTGGGAAATCTCTCGCGTGAACAGATTAACGCTCGCGTGACTGAACTGCTGGAACTGGTGGGATTAGCCGATAAGCACGATGCCTGGCCTGCGAACCTGTCGGGTGGACAGAAGCAGCGCGTTGCGATTGCCCGTGCGCTGGCCAGCAATCCAAAAGTGCTGCTGTGTGATGAGGCCACCAGCGCTCTGGACCCGGCGACAACCCGTTCTATTCTGGAGCTGCTGAAGGACATTAACCGCCGGCTGGGCCTGACGATTCTGCTCATCACCCATGAAATGGATGTGGTGAAGCGCATCTGCGACCAGGTGGCTGTCATCAGTCAGGGTGAGCTGATTGAGAAAGATAGCGTCAGTGAGGTCTTCTCGCATCCTAAGACACCGCTGGCTCAGCAGTTCATTCAGTCTACCCTGCATCTGGATATCCCGGATGATTATCAGCAGCGCCTGTCAGCCACTGCCGCTGAGAACAGCGTGCCCTTGCTGCGACTGGAATTTACCGGTAAATCGGTTGACGCCCCGCTGCTTTCCGAAGCCGCACGGCGTTATAACGTGAATAACAACATTATCAGTGCGCAGATGGATTACGCCGGCGGCGTGAAGTTCGGCATTATGCTGGCCGAAATGCACGGCACTGAAAGCGATACCCGCGAGGCGATAGCCTGGCTGCAGGAGAATCATGTGAAAGTAGAGGTGCTGGGTTATGTCTGAAGCGATGATGTGGTTGCTGGGACGGGGCGTGTGGGAAACGCTGATGATGACCTTTGTCTCCGGCTTTTTTGGTTTTGTACTGGGTCTGCCAGTCGGCGTTCTGCTTTATGTCACCCGTCCGGGACAGATTCTGCAGAATCAGGGGCTCTATCGCGTGCTCTCCGCGCTGGTGAATATCTTCCGCTCCATTCCGTTCATTATCTTACTGGTCTGGATGATTCCTTTTACCCGCGTGATTGTCGGCACCTCCATCGGACTGCAGGCGGCAATCGTCCCGCTGACCGTTGGCGCCGCCCCCTTTATCGCCCGTATGGTGGAAAATGCCCTGCTGGAACTGCCTACCGGCCTGATTGAAGCGTCACGTGCCATGGGTGCCACGCCGATGCAGATCGTTCGCAAGGTGCTGCTGCCGGAAGCGATGCCGGGTCTGGTGAACGCCGCGACGATCACCCTGATTACCCTGGTAGGTTACTCTGCCATGGGCGGCGCGGTCGGTGCCGGTGGTCTGGGTCAGATCGGTTATCAGTATGGTTATATCGGATATAACGCCACCGTGATGAATACGGTATTGGTGTTGTTAGTGGTTTTGGTGTATCTCATTCAGTTCTGTGGCGACCGCATCGTACGTGCTGTGTCCCATAAGTAAGCCAGCAATATCACATTATTAAGGAAAGGATATGTCTTTCAAATTCAAAAAAATTGCCGCTGTGGGTGCACTGATTGGCGCGATTGCGCTGGCAGGATGCGATCAAAAAGAGAAAGATGCGAACCACATCAAAGTGGGCGTGATTGTCGGCGCTGAACAGCAGGTTGCTGAAGCCGCGCAGAAAGTCGCGAAAGAGAAGTATGGTCTGGACGTTGAGCTGGTTACCTTCAACGATTACGTTCTGCCGAATGAGGCACTGAGCAAAGGCGATATCGACGTTAACGCCTTCCAGCACAAACCTTATCTGGATCAGCAGATCAAAGATCGCGGCTACAAACTGGTTTCCGTCGGCAACTCTTTCGTTTACCCGATTGCGGGCTACTCGAAAAAGATCAAATCGCTGGATGAGTTGCAGGATGGCGCTCAGATCGCGATTCCAAACGATCCGACTAACCTGGGACGTTCGCTGCTGCTGCTGCAGAAAGCCGGCCTGATTAAACTGAAAGAGGGTACAGGCCTGCTGCCAACCTCGCTGGATATCACTGAGAATCCAAAGCATCTGAAAATTGTTGAGCTGGAAGCGCCACAGCTGCCCCGCTCACTGGACGATCAGCAGATCGCCCTGGCGGTCATCAATACCACCTATGCCAGCCAGATCGGCCTGACCCCGACTAAAGATGGGATTTTCGTCGAAGATAAAGATTCACCTTATGTGAACCTGATTGTCGCGCGCGAAGATAACAAAGATGCGGAAAACGTGAAGAAGTTCGTTCAGGCTTACCAGTCTGACGAAGTTAACGAAGCCGCCAACAAAGTCTTTAACGGCGGTGCAGTTAAAGGCTGGTAAGTCAGCCGACATTCTCACCAGGGGCGGCGCTATGCCGCCCTTTCTGTTACAGCCTGCCCTGCCCGACTTGTTATTTATTCCTGTCCTTGTTTCAATAACGCCACTTTTGGAAACCTGAGGATGTTGCCATGCGTTTTTTACCGCTCGGCTTGTTAGCATTGATGCTGACAGGGTGTGTTCATGAGTATCACCCGATAACCAGCGCACCGTCCAGGCCGCAGCACTCCACTGAACCGACCCGCAAACCCGCTGCCCGCCCCGCACCGGTTAAGCTCTACACGGATGCCGCCGATCTGGTCAGCAAACCGTTCCGCGATCTGGGTGAAGTCTCTGCTGAGGATTGCCAGATCAGCAATCAGAACTCGCCCGCTAACATCGCCACGGCCCGTAAACGTCTGCAGATCCGGGCGTCACAGATGAAAGCCAATGCGGTGCTGCTGCACAAGTGTGAAATTGTGACGGGTACGCCAGGGTGCTACCGTCAGGCAGTGTGTCAGGGCTCGGCATTGAAAGTCAGCAATCAATGAGTGAATTCACCTTTGCGCAGATTGGGGTCATCCGCTCGCCGTGGAAAGAGAAGTTTGCCGTGCCGCGTCAGCCAGGGCTGGTGCAGGATGGCGGCGGAGAACTGCACCTGCTGCCCCCGTACAATCAGCCGGAAGCGGTTCGCGGACTGGAAGCGTTCAGTCACCTCTGGCTGCTGTTTGTCTTTCATCAGACGATGGCAGGCGGCTGGCGTCCCACGGTTCGCCCTCCCCGACTGGGCGGCAATGCGCGCATGGGTGTCTTTGCAACCCGTTCAACGTTTCGTCCCAACCCGATTGGCATGTCGCTGGTCGAGCTGAAAGAGATCAGGCTTGAGAAGCAGCAGGTGATCCTGCAGCTTGGCAGTCTGGATCTGGTCGATGGCACCCCCATCGTGGATATCAAACCCTATCTGCCTTTTGCCGAAGCGCTGCCCGAAGCCCGGGCGGGATTTGCCCAGGCAGCACCGGCGGCCACAATGCCGGTGCGCTTTTCCGTGCTGGCGCAGGCGCAGCTGCAACAGCATGCCCGCTATCCCCATCTGGCGCGTTTTATCCGTGACGTGCTGGCGCAGGATCCCCGTCCCGCTTACCGTCAGGGCCAGGCAGAGGAGCGGGAATATGCGGCCTGGCTGATGGATTTTAATGTACGCTGGCGCATTGACGATGCCGGGACAGAAGTGATCGCTATCGACCCGCGTTAAAACCCGCTTTTGAGCCAGTGATCTCACTGGTACACTAGCCGCCAGCAAATTTCTGTCTGTGACTTTCCGATCAACTGGAACCGTAATCAATGCGTACTACTCAATATCTGCTCTCTACTCAGAAAGAGACGCCTTCCGACGCCGAAGTGATCAGCCACCAACTGATGCTGCGCGCCGGTATGATCCGCAAACTGGCTTCTGGCTTGTACACCTGGTTGCCGACCGGGGTTCGCGTGCTGAAAAAAGTCGAAAACATCGTGCGCGAAGAGATGAACAACGCGGGTGCGGTTGAGATTTTAATGCCGGTCGTGCAGCCTGCCGACCTGTGGCAGGAGAGCGGTCGCTGGGAGGAGTATGGCCCGGAGCTGTTACGTATTGCCGACCGCCACGAACGTCCGTTTGTGCTGGGTCCGACGCATGAAGAGGTGGTCACCGACCTGATCCGTAATGAGCTGAGCTCTTATAAGCAGCTGCCACTGAACCTCTATCAGATCCAGACCAAATTCCGTGACGAAGTGCGTCCGCGCTTTGGCGTGATGCGTTCGCGCGAATTCACCATGAAAGATGCCTACTCTTTCCACGTGTCGCAGGAATCGCTGCAGGAAACCTATGATGCGATGTATCGCGCCTACAGCCAGATCTTCAGCCGTATGGGCCTGGATTTCCGTGCCGTACAGGCCGACACCGGCTCTATTGGTGGCAGTGCATCACACGAGTTCCAGGTGCTGGCCCAGAGCGGTGAAGACGATGTGATCTTCTCAACCGATTCTGATTACGCCGCCAACATCGAGCTGGCCGAAGCCGTCGCACCGGCCGGTGAACGCGCTGCGCCGTCGCAGGCGATGCAGCTGGTTGAGACGCCAGACGCAAAAACCATCGCGGAGCTGGTTGAGCAATTTGATGTGCCGGTTGAGAAAACCGTGAAAACGCTGATTGTTAAAGGCGCGGAAGAGAGCGGTCATGCGCTGGTTGCCCTGCTGGTTCGTGGCGATCATCAGCTGAACGAAATCAAAGCAGAAAAGTCAGCTATCGTGGCATCACCGCTGGTCTTCGCGACTGAAGAAGAGATTCGCGCGGCAGTGGGTGCAGGTCCGGGTTCAATCGGGCCGGTCGGCCTGCAGATGCCGATCATCGCAGACCGTACCGTCGCGAAGATGAGTGACTTCAGCGCCGGTGCTAACGTCGATGGTAAGCACTACTTCGGCATTAACTGGGAGCGCGATCTGCCGCTGGCCAGCGTTGCGGATATCCGTAACGTGGTTGAAGGCGATCTGAGCCCGGATGGCAAAGGCACGCTGCAGATTAAGCGCGGCATCGAAGTGGGTCACATTTTCCAGCTCGGCACGAAATATTCGGACGCGCTGAAAGCCTCTGTTCAGGGCGAAGATGGCCGCAACCAGATAATGAGCATGGGCTGCTACGGCATCGGCATCACCCGTGTTGTCGCCGCGGCGATCGAGCAGAACCATGACGAGCGCGGCATCATCTGGCCGGCTGCACTGGCTCCGTTTGAGGTCGCGATTCTGCCCATGAATATGCAGAAATCCTTCCGGGTGAAAGAGCTGGCGGAAGAGCTGTATGCCACACTGCGCGCGAAAGGCGTCGACGTGATTCTGGATGACCGTAAAGAACGTCCGGGCGTGATGTTCGCTGATATGGAACTGATCGGTGTGCCACACACCATCGTCATTGGCGATCGCAATCTCGATAATCAGGAGATTGAGTACAAATCACGTCGTGCCGGTGAGAAGCAGATGATTAAGCAGGATGAGATCGTCGATTTCCTGCTGAAGGCGCTGAATAAGTAAGTTCTCAGCGCGGGCTGGATCTCTTCGCGGCTCGCCTCTGAAGCCATAAGCACTCAAACGCCCCGCCTGCGGGGCGTTTTTTATTGCACTCTGCCACGCATCGCTTTGGTACTGCTGCGGCGCGCTTTTCCTTCCAGTCGTCGCTCTTTTGACGCGCGGGTCGGCCGCGTAGCGCGACGCACTTTTTCGACCGTGCTCAGTTCGCGGATCAGATTGAGCAGCCGTTGCAGCGCGGCTTCGCGATTCATCTCCTGACTGCGGTACTCCTGCGCCTTGATCACCACGACGCCTTCAGCAGTGATCAGATGATGGCTGGCGGTAAGCAGCCGCTCTTTATAGAAGGCGGGCAGTGAAGAGGCGGCAATGTCAAAACGCAGATGGATAGCCGTGCTGGCTTTATTGACATGTTGCCCACCCGCTCCCTGAGCGCGTATCGCCGTCAGCTCAATCTCACTGTCCGGGATCTCAACCGAACGGGACAGCATAATCATCGCTCTCCTCTCCCCTGCTTCATGACCTTTACCTCTGATAACCTGTTCATCAACTTAACCTTTTGTGCGATCCTGCTTTGCGCGGCAGCCAGCGGAATCTGTCACTTTAGCAGTGTTTTACGTGCTGTTCCTGCTTTACGCAGGCTGATTTCCTGTAAATGGCTATGGTATAGTCGCCAGTTAATCAGAGTATCTACGCTCTGCCGAGGAGGATCATGTGCAAAATTATTGTGAGTTAGTTCGCCGCAAATATGCCGAAATCGGTAGCGGAGATTTAGGTTACATACCGGATGCGATTGGCTGCGCATTGAAGGCACTTGATGATATTGCCGCAAATAGTGAGCTAAACTCTTCTGTCAGGGAACAGGCGGCCTACGCCGCTGCTAACTTATTGGTGAGCGACTATGTTGATTAATGAAGCGTACCACCCCATCAATTGCGATGATTACGATAACCTGGAACTCGCCTGTCAGAAAAACTGGATGCTGTCACTGGACATGAAAGATGGCGAGCAGCTGAAGGCAAAGGCGAAAGAGATTTTTTCACGTAAGAACGTGGAATATCTGGCTATCGATCTCTCTGGTGAACATCGCGAGTTACGTCTCGACCACATCGCCAGCTTTACCCATCCCGAGCTGGGCACGGTGGTTGTCAGCGCAGAGTAATTCACTCCTTCCGGGCGGGACATCCCCGCCCCTGTCACACTCAGGGCTGCAGCGAACTGTAATACGCCGCCAGATCCGCCATATCGTCATCACTTAATCCCGCAACAAACGCCTTCATGACCTCAGCCTGACCGCCACTGCGCTCGCCCTTTTTATAAGCCTGCAGCGCATGTTCAAGATACGGGGCGTGCTGCCCGGCCAGACTGGGATAAAGCGGCACGGTCGCCTTGCCTTCCGCGCCGTGACACGCCATACAGCTGCCCGCTTTCTCTGCGCCACGCTGCGCATCGCCAGCGGCCCAGGCCGGTAATACAGCGGCCATCAGGGCGCCGATCAGCCACGTTTTCATTGTTCAGCTCCTGTGCAGGCGGCCCTGTCCCAGACAATCTGCCAGCCCTGCTCATCGCATGACGCACCCTCCCGGGTGATAAAGAGATCCGGAACACAGACCAGCGTCTGATTATAAAAAATTAGCGGCAGCCGCTCGCGCTGCCATGGAGGAATATGCAGTGCCTGCCAGAGCTTCTTCATCTCCCGTCCCCCTTCCCGCCCCACCAGATGCACCTGGCCCTGCGCGTGAAATCGCACGCTGACCTGCTCATCGGGCTGCGGATGGCGCAACAGGCTCTGCGCCTGGCTGGCACGCAGCGTGCCGAGGCTTTGCGGCAGCGTCAGCGGCTGGCAGCGATCGGGCCACATCAGCACCGTGTCGCGCAGCGAACTGCGCACCGGCAGCCAGTAGAGCTGCTGCCGGTATCGCCGCAGTTCCGCCTGACCGAATCGCAGACGAGGCTGCGCATCCTCACGACTCGCCATCACCTCATTGCGGATGCGCTGCAGCGCGTCGCGGGAGGGCATCGCTCCGCCCTGCCCGGCGATCCAGCGACGCAGTAAGGCGTTAGCGCGCGGCTCACTCATCGTCATCAGCGGGGGAAAGTGCAGACTGCCATCCGGCTGGACGCGCTCAGCCAGCTCTCCGGCGAGAAGTTCATCCAGCAGCTGCTCCTGCTCACTGCACAGGGCTGCGCTTCGGGCGGTCGCCTCGGCAAAGTGGGGCCAGCGCTGAGAGAGTTCAGGCAGCAGCCGCTGACGCAGAAAGTTACGGTCGTAGCGCAGATCCTGATTACTCTCGTCTTCGATCCACACCAGCTGATGGGCATGAGCATAGGCTTCAAGCGACTGTCGTGACTGATTAAGCAGAGGACGTAACAGCCGATGGGAACCCAGCCTGCGCACTACGGGCATGGCCGCCAGCCCGGCCGGACCGCTGCCGCGCTTCAGCGCCAGCATAAAGGTTTCACACTGATCGTCGAGATGCTGCGCCGTCAGTAGCTGCTCGTCCGGCTGCAGCGCCGCGCCCAGCGCCTGATAACGGGCGGTGCGTGCCGCCGCCTCAATGCCCTTTTCACTGCCGTCAACGGTGACGTGCAGCACGTCACACGTCAGCTGCCACTGTTCGCATATCGCCTGGCAGTGGGCCGCCCAGCGGTCAGCATTCGGGCTGAGTCCGTGGTGAACATGCAGCGCCCGCAGACGCGACTGAGGATGCTGCTGCTGCCAGTCACGAAGCTGATGCAGCAGCACGGTGGAGTCAAGTCCGCCGCTGAACGCGACCACCAGGGCAGCGTCCGGTTGCAGCAGTGAGTCAAAAGCGGGCAAAGACATCGCAGAATCCAGAATATCGGGCCACTAAATGTCGCCCGCCGAGCGCGCTAGTTTACGCCTGATAGAGCTCCAGCGGCAAACCATCCGGGTCGGCAAAGAAAGTACAGGCTTTACCGGTGAGTTCATCAATGCGAATCGGCTCGCAGATCACACCTTTTTCAGCCAGCGTCGCCACCGCTGCGGCCACATCCGGCACGGTAAAGGCCAGATGGCGCAGACCGCACGCCTCGGGGTGACTGACCCGTGCAGGGGGTTCGGGAAACGAGAAAAGCTCAATGGTATAGCGATCCCCTAACGCGAGATCGCCTTTCCAGGAGTCGCGCGCTTCGCGGTAAACTTCGCCCATCAGTCGAAAACCCAGCACATCGCAATAGAAGGCTTTGCTGCGCGGATAGTCAGAGGCGATGATGGCGATGTGGTGAATATCGTTTAACTGCAACATGTTGAATATCCTGATTCGGGCAGGTTGCCTGAATCAGGCATCCCGCCGCTGATAAAATTTAAAAATTTATGCCGGGTCGTTTTTCAGCACGCGCACACGGTATTCGCCCTCTTCCGTCAGGCTGGCACCGTGAATGTCGGTTTCAAACCCCGGATAGTGCCGGCCAATGCTGCACAGCATTAGCAGGAAATCGAGCACCGCACGACTCTTCTCAGTGATCATCTCTCCCGGCATCACCAGGGGAACGCCCGGCGGATAGGGCAGAATCATGTTGGCCGAAACCCGCCCGACCAGCTCACTGATATCCACCGTTTCGATGTTGCCCTTCACCTGCTGCTGAAACGCCTGATGCGGTGTCATCTTCATTTCAGGCAGCACGTCGAATGCCTGCAGCATCAGACGCGGCAGATCGTGATGGCGGATCAGCTGATGGATCCCCTGCGCCAGGGTCTGAATGCGCATGTTGCGATAGAAGTCGGGATCCTCTGCGTAGAGATCGGGCAGCATGTTTTTCACCCGCAGATTCAGATCGTAGGCGCGTTTAAATTCGGTCAGCCCGCGCAGCACGCTCATCGCCTTGGTTTTATCGATGCCGATACTGAACAGGAACAGCAGGTTATAGGGGCCGGTTTTCTCCACCACGATGCCGCGCTCATCCAGAAACTTCGCCACCAGCGCCGCCGGGATCCCCTCTTCCGCCATCTCCCCCAGCTCACTCATGCCCGGCGTCAGGATTGTCACCTTGATCGGATCGAGATACATGTGATCGCGATCGGCCTGCGTAAATCCATGCCACGCTTCGTCGCCCGGCTGGATCGGCCAGCACTGCGCTTCGTCAACCTGTTCCGGCTGCCAGATGTCAAAGAACCAGCTGTCAGACTCTTCACGCAGCCGCTGGATCTCACGGCGGAAATGAAGCGCGCGTTCGACCGATCGATTGATCAAACGCTTACCCGGATTGCCGCGCAGCATGGCAGCGGCGGTTTCAATAGAGGAGACGATGGCGTAGTTAGGTGAGGTGGTGGTGTGCATCATGTAGGCTTCGTTAAACGTCTGCTCGTCGTAGTCGCCTTTAATGTGGATCATGGATGCCTGAGAGAACGCCGCCAGCAGTTTATGGGTCGACTGCGTTTCATATACCACCTTGCCCGGAATGCGGTCTCCGCTCATGCCGCTTTTGCCCGCGTAAATCGGGTGGAAATTGGTGTAAGGCACCCAGGCGGAGTCGAAATGAATCGACGGCACAGCCAGCGTCTCTTTGATGTACTGGGTGTTGTAGAGCAGCCCGTCATAGGTGGAGTTAGTAATGACCGCATGCACCGGCCAGGTGGCTCTGTCAGTCGATGCCACTTTATGCGCTATCGCGTCGCGGGTGAACTCCTGCTTCGGGATGCCGCCAAGGATTCCCAGCGCATTGCGGGTCGGCTTCAGCCAGATCGGGATCAGATCGCTCATCATCAGCAGATGGGTCAGCGATTTGTGGCAGTTGCGATCGATCAGCACGGTGCTGCCCGCCGGAGCGGCATACATCCCGACAATTTTATTCGAGGTCGAGGTGCCGTTGGTCACCATGTAACTCTGCTCGGCGCCGAAGGTGCGCGCAATATACTCTTCCGCTTCCAGGTGCGGCCCGGTGTGGTCAAGTAGTGAACCCAGCTCGGTCACCGAAATCGAGATGTCTGATTTCAGGGTGTTAGCCCCGAAGAAATCGTAGAACAGACAGCCGACCGGGCTCTTCTGAAACGCGGTGCCCGCCATATGGCCCGGCGTGCAAAAGGTGTACTTGCCCTCTTTCACATAGGTGAACAGCGCTTTGGTTAGCGGCGGCGTGATGTGGTCAAGATAGTCATCCGTGTATTGCCGGATATGGAGCGCGATATCCTCGGCGGCATTCAGCGCATACTCAAAAAAGTGCAGCGGCATACGCATCTCATTGATGCTGATATCCATCTGCGAGTGGGTATTGATAAAGGCATACAGAGGCAGGTATTCGTTTAGCTGATTAATCTCTCCGCACAGTTCGGGACTGTTGTGCGCATCCCAGTCGAAGATAACACCGCTGATACGCGGGTTGTGTTCGATCAGTTTCAGCAGATCGTCACTGTTTTTCGGGTAAAGCAGCTGGAAGCCCTGCAGATTTAACGCCGCGTCGAGTTCGCGTAACGGTTCATCTTTGTAAAACACGCCGTGCGCGCCCATGATCGCCAGAATATTCAATGCCTGTCTCCCTGATTGTGGTGGAACCGGTCAAGCATAACCGTTAACCCCCGTAAGGTGTAGCGAGGCGGAGCCAGGAGGAAACTGAAAGCGGCGAGTGAGCGTGTGGAGGGAAAGTACAGACATAAAAAAAGCGGACCGGAGTCCGCTTTTATGGAAGTGCACTTATCAGGCGTAGCCGTAGCTCATCAGGCGCTGATAACGACGGTCCAGCAACTCTTCAGTGCTTAACCCATCGAGTTCGGCCAGATCGGCCAGCAGCTGCTGCTTCAGAGACTGCGCCATGTCGACCGGACGGCGATGCGCGCCACCCAGCGGCTCCGGGATTACGGAGTCAATCAGCTTCAGCTCTTTCAGACGGTGAGCGGTAATGCCCATCGCTTCCGCAGCCAGCGGCGCTTTATCTGCACTTTTCCACAGAATAGAGGCACAGCCTTCCGGCGAGATAACGGAATAGGTGCTGTACTGCAGCATATTCACTTTATCGCCCACGCCGATGGCCAGTGCACCACCTGAACCGCCTTCACCGATGACCGTACAGATGACCGGTACTTTCAGGCCAGACATTTCACGCAGGTTACGCGCAATCGCTTCAGACTGCCCGCGCTCTTCCGCGCCCACGCCCGGATAAGCACCTGGGGTGTCGATGAAGGTGATGACAGGCATTTTGAAGCGCTCAGCCATCTCCATCAGGCGCAGCGCTTTGCGATAGCCTTCCGGTGCTGGCATGCCGAAGTTACGGCGAATTTTCTCTTTGGTCTCACGGCCTTTCTGGTGCCCGATAATCATCACCGGACGTCCATCCAGACGCGCAATACCGCCAACAATCGCTTTGTCATCCGCATAAGCACGGTCGCCCGCCAGCTCATCGAAATCGTCGAACGCGTTGCGGACGTAGTCAAAGGTATAAGGACGCAAAGGATGGCGCGCCAGTTGAGCGATCTGCCATGCGCCTAAATCGGCGAAGATTTTACGGGTCAGCTCAACGCTCTTCTCGCGCAGGCGCTGAACTTCTTCATCCAGATTAACGTGTTTATCATCCTGACGACCAATTGAAGTCAGCGAATCAATCTTCGCTTCGAGTTCTGCAATTGGCTGTTCAAAATCCAGGTAATTAAGACTCATAATGTTCCTGTTCTAGTCAAACTCCAGTTCCACCTGCTCCGATCCGATCAACGAGCGCAGATCGTTAAGTAAACGATCGCTGGGCGAAATTCGCCACGCTGCCCCAAAGCGCAGCTTCGCTCGCGCGTCGGCTCTCTGATAGTAGAGATGCACCGGAATCGTCCCTGATCGATGAGGTTCCAGGGACTGACGGAGTCGGTTTAATAGCTGGTCATCAATTTGCCTGTCCGTCAGCGAGATAGCAAGTCCGCGCGCGTATTTTTCGCGAGCTTCGTCGATGTCCATAACTTCACGAGCGGTCATTTTAAGGCCACCACTGAAGTCATCAAAGCTGACCTGTCCACTGACGATCAGGATTCGGTCTTTCTCCAGCAGCTGCTGGTATTTATCTAACGCATCGGTAAATAACATCACCTCAAGACGACCAGAACGATCGTCCAGAGTACAGATACCAATTCGGTTGCCGCGTTTGGTGACCATTACCCGTGCAGCGATCACCAGACCGGCCGCCACGGTAATTTTCCCCCGGTCGGTTGGATGCATATCTTTCAGACGCACCCCGCCAACGTAACGCTCAATTTCTTTCAGATACTGATTAATCGGGTGCCCGGTCAGGTAGAGCCCCAGGGTTTCCCGTTCGCCATCCAGCTGCACCTGCTCCGGCCATCGCGTGACGCTGGCGTACGATTTCTCCACCTGCTCCGGCTCTTCCGCCAGCACGCCGAACATATCTGCCTGGCCAATCGCCTCCGCCTTCGCATGCTGATCGGCCGCTTTTAACGCGTCACCGAGCGCACTCATCAGCGCGGCGCGATGCGGCCCCAGGCGATCGAAGGCCCCGGACATGATCAGTTTTTCCATCACCCGACGGTTGATCTTTTTGGTGTCGGTTCGGGCGCAGAGATCAAACAGCTCGCGGAAGTAACCGCCTTCGTTTCGGGCGTCAATGATCGCTTCGATCGGGCCTTCACCGACCCCTTTTATCGCACCGATACCGTAAACAATTTCACCTGCGTCATTCACATGGAAGGGATAGAGGCCGGAGTTGATATCGGGCGGCAGCACCTTCAGTCCCATCCGCCAGCACTCATCGACCAGGCCTACCACCTTCTCGGTGTTATCCATATCGGCGGTCATTACCGCGGCCATAAACTCTGCCGGATAGTGTGCTTTCAGCCACAGCGTCTGGTAAGAGACCAGTGCATAGGCCGCAGAGTGTGACTTGTTAAAGCCATAGCCTGCAAATTTTTCTACCAGATCGAAGATTTTCATCGACAGTTCGCCGTCGATGCCCATGCTTTCTGCACCGTCACGGAAAACGGAACGCTGCTTGGCCATCTCTTCCGGTTTCTTTTTCCCCATGGCGCGACGCAGCATATCTGCGCCACCCAGGGTGTAACCGGAGAGAACCTGGGCGATCTGCATCACCTGTTCCTGATAGAGAATGATGCCGTATGTCGGCTCCAGCACCGGTTTCAGACTCTCGTGCTGCCACTGGATATCGGGATAGGAGATCGCTTCACGACCATGCTTACGGTCGATGAAGTTATCCACCATGCCGGACTGAAGCGGCCCCGGACGGAACAGCGCCACCAGTGCGATCATATCTTCAAAGCAGTCGGGCTTCAGACGTTTGATCAGATCCTTCATGCCGCGCGATTCAAGCTGGAATACCGCGGTGGTTTCCGAGCGCTGCAGCATATCGAAGCTTTTCTTGTCATCCAGCGGGATAGAGGCGATGTCGATCGGCTCCAGCCCCTGCTTTTCCCGGCGCGGGTTGATCATCTTCAGCGCCCAGTCGATGATGGTCAGCGTTCTCAGCCCCAGGAAGTCGAACTTCACCAGGCCGGCATATTCCACATCATTTTTATCGAACTGGGTCACCGGGAACTGACCGTGCTCATCGCAGTAGAGCGGCGCAAAATCGGTGATCTTCGTTGGCGCGATGACCACACCACCGGCATGTTTACCGGCGTTACGCGTGACCCCTTCCAGCTTACGCGCCATATCGATCAGCGCTTTGACCTCTTCATCCGCCTCATACATGGCCGGCAGCTGCGGTTCAGCAATAAAGGCTTTTTCCAGCGTCATGCCGGGATCGGGCGGGATCAGTTTGGAAATGCGATCCACGAAACCATAAGGATGACCCAGCACGCGGCCAACGTCGCGGATAACTGCTTTCGCCGCCATGGTGCCGAAAGTGATGATCTGTGAAACCGCTTCGCGCCCGTACATGTCCGCGACGTGTTCAATCACCTGGTCACGCTTCTCCATGCAGAAATCGACGTCAAAGTCGGGCATTGAAACACGTTCCGGGTTCAGGAAACGTTCGAACAGCAGGTCAAACTCCAGCGGATCGATATCGGTAATTTTCAGCGCATAGGCCACCAGCGAACCGGCACCGGAACCACGACCCGGCCCGACCGGCACGCCATTATCCTTGGACCACTGGATGAACTCCATCACGATCAGGAAGTAGCCCGGGAAGCCCATCTGGTTGATCACATTGAGTTCAACCTCCAGACGCTCATCATATTCCGGGCGTTTCTGCAGCCGCTCAGCTTCGTCCGGGAACAGGAACACCAGACGCTCTTCCAGCCCCTCGCGGGATTTCGCGACAAGATAATCTTCCGTGGTCATATCACCGGTCGGGAACTGCGGCAGGAAGTATTCGCCCAGCCGGACCGTGACGTTACAACGCTTAGCAATCTCTACGCTGTTTTCCAGCGCTTCCGGGATGTCCGAGAAGAGCTCGCACATCTCCGCTTCGCTGCGCATATATTGCTGAGGACTGTAGTTGCGCGGACGCTTGGGGTCATCCAGCGTATAGCCGTCATGGATGGCCACGCGGATTTCATGCGCGTCGAAATCCTCTTCATTGATAAAGCAGACTTCGTTGGTCGCGACCACCGGAATGCCTTCGGCAATCGCCAGCTCCACCGCCGCGTGCAGGTAGCTCTCTTCATCCGGACGGCCGGTGCGAATCAGTTCCAGATAGTATCTGTCAGGGAAATGCTGCTGATAAAAAGAGAGGCACTGTGAAACCAGCGCGCTGTTACCGCGCAGCAGGCTGCGGCCGACATCTCCGCGGCGTCCGCCTGACAGCAGGATTAACCCTTCCTGCAATTCCATCAGCCAGTCGCGATCGATAATCGGCCCGTCCACGCCATAGCCACGCTGATAGGCGCGGGAGATCAGCAGCGTCAGGTTCTGATAGCCGGTATTGTTCGCCGCCAGCACGGTCAGCTGCGTGAGTTCATCCCCCATCAGCTCGCTGGCGACCTTAAAATCGGCACCAATAACCGGTTTTATCCCTGCGCCGTGCGCCCCGCCGTAGAATTTCACCAGGCCACACAGGTTAGTGAAGTCGGTGATCGCAATCGCGGGCATGCCGAGCGCAGCCGCCTTTTTGATCAGCGGCCCGGTTTTCGCCAGGCCATCAACCATCGAATAGTCACTGTGGACGCGCAGATGTATAAAACGGGGTTCAGCCATATCAGTTTCCGGTTAAAACAGCGTCAGGCTATTAAAGCGTATGGGGCTGGCTGGCGGCCAGTACGTCCGCATCGATCAGCGCGTTGCGGACAGGAGCAAAACTGCGACGGTGGTGCGGAGTCGCGCCATATTGCGTCAGTTTTTCCATGTGCAGCGCCGTCGGATAGCCTTTGTGCTGTGCAAAGCCATATTGCGGGAACAGCAGATCGAGTTCAGCCATTTCACGGTCGCGGGAGACCTTGGCAATGATAGAAGCGGCGCTGATCTCAGCGACCAGACTGTCCCCTTTTACTACCGCCTGCGACGGCATCGGCAGCGCCGGGCAGCGATTACCGTCGATCAGCACATAGTCAGGCTGAATGCAGAGGCCAGCAACCGCACGCTGCATCGCCAGCATAGTCGCATGCAGGATATTCAGCTGGTCAATCTCTTCCGGTTCTGCCCGGCCCAGGCTCCACGCCAGCGCCTTCTCTTTGATTTCGTCAAACAGGGCCAGACGGCGTTTTTCCGACAGCTTCTTTGAGTCCGCCAGCCCGGTAATCGGGTTGGCCGGATCGAGGATCACCGCCGCCGTAACGACCGCGCCAACCAGCGGGCCGCGCCCGACTTCGTCCACACCGGCAATCAGCGTGGCGGCAGGATAGATAAAATCAGGCATTCACCAGCTCCAGTACCGCATCCGCCGCCTGTTCATCGGCGTTCCAGCGGATCTGTTGATGTAATTCATTGAACGTCTGCAGCAGGGTTTCGCGCTCAGGCCCGGCATGCAGCAGCGGATCTAACGCCGCGGCCAGGGCTTCAGGCTGACACTCATCCTGCAGTAACTCTTTCACCAGTTCCCGCCCTGCCAGCAGATTGGGCAGCGAAACGTAGGGGGTCTTCACCAGCCGTTTTGCCAGCCAGAAGGTCGCCGGTTTCATACGATACCCCACCACCATCGGGCATTTTGCCAGCATGCACTCCAGTGCAGCAGTGCCCGATGCCAGAAGTGCGGCATCGCTCGCGATCATCGCCTCGCGTCCCTGACCATCCAGCAGATGAACAGGAAGGTCGGGAGCCGTTTCAGCTTTTATCTTCTCAAACTGTTCGCGCCGGCGGGCGTTTACCAGCGGAACGACGATTTCCAGCGCCGGATAGTGACGGCGCAGTAGCCGGGCCGTTTTGAGAAAATCGGCGCTGAGCATGTCAACCTCTGCGCCACGACTGCCGGGCAGCAGGGCCAGACAGAGCGCATCATCGGCAATCCCCAGGTGACGACGCGCAGCCTGTTTGTCAGGGTGCAGCGGCATCGCATCCGCCATGGTGTGACCGATAAAACGGCAGGGAACATTGAAGCGATCGTAGAACGCTTTTTCAAACGGCAGGAAGGCCAGCACCAGATTGGTGTTACGGCCAATCTTGAAGACGCGCTTCTGACGCCATGCCCAGACAGAGGGACTGACGTAGTGAATGGTACGGATACCGGCGCGTTTCAGGTTACCTTCCAGCGTAATATTGAAGTCAGGCGCATCGATCCCGACAAACACATCGGGCTGGAGTTCGGTAAAGCGCCGGGTGAGATCGCGGCGGATCGTCAGCAGACGGCGCAGACGTCCCAGCACCTCCACAATACCCATGACCGCCAGCTCTTCCATCTCATACCAGGCTTCACACCCTTCCGCCTGCATCAGCGGACCGGCTACGCCGACAAAACGCGCGTCGGGATGGCGCGCTTTCAGGGCTCGAATCAGACCTGCACCAAGAATATCGCCGGAGGTTTCTCCGGCGACCAGGGCAATCGTTAGAGGACGCGCTGACATGAATTAACGAATTAATCCACGGGTTGAACGGGCAAAGAAATCGTAGAAAGGCTGCACTTCGCTATGCTGCTGCGCAAGCGCTTCAATCTCCGGCTTCACTTCCTCCAGCGTTCTGCCGCTGCGATAGAGCAACTTGTAGGCGTTGCGGATCGCGTGCAACGACTCTTTGCTGAACCCACGGCGCTTGAGGCCTTCAATGTTGATCCCGAACGGCGTGGCATGGTTGCCCTGCGCAATAACGTAAGGCGGCACATCCTGCGCCACGCCGGAACAGCCACCCACCATCACGTGCGCACCAATAGTGCACCACTGATGCACTGCTGTCATGCCGCCAATAATGGCGAAATCATCGACCGTGACGTGACCACCCAGGGTCGCGTTGTTGGCGAAGATACAGCGGTTACCGATGACGCAGTCGTGCGCAATATGAACGTTGACCATCAGCAGATTATCGCTGCCCACCGTGGTGACATGGCCACCCTGAGTGGTGCCGCGATGAATCGTCACGCTTTCACGGATGCGGTTGCGATCGCCGATTTCAACCCGTGTTGGCTCACCGGCATATTTCAGATCCTGGTTCACTTCGCCGATAGAGGCGAACTGATAGATCTGGTTATCTTTACCGATACGCGTGTGGCCGTTCACCACAACGTGTGACTTCAGTACCGTTCCTTCACCGATCTCCACATTCGCGCCAATAAAGCAAAACGGGCCAATGTGAACGCGGGCGCCGATAACCGCGCCCTCTTCGATGACAGAACTGGGATGGATAGTGGCGGTTGGATCAATCACGAATTATGCCTCCCGGCTGCGGGCACACATCATGGTCGCTTCACAAACGATTTTACCGTCGACAGTCGCCACGCCTTTGAAGCGGGTCAGACCACGGCGGGTTTTCTCGAAAGTGACTTCCATGATCATCTGGTCGCCTGGTACCACAGGGCGCTTGAAGCGGGCGTTGTCGATACCGGCAAAATAATAGAGTTCACCTGGCTCCAGTTTACCTACGCTTTTAAACGCCAGAATACCGGTGGCCTGCGCCATCGCTTCCAGGATAAGAACGCCAGGAAAAATCGGTTTACCAGGGAAATGCCCCTGGAAAAACGGTTCGTTAACAGAAACGTTCTTCACTGCACGCAGGTATTTGTGCTCTTCAAATTCCAGCACGCGGTCTACCAGCAGAAACGGATAGCGGTGCGGCAGCAGCTCTAAAATCTCTTCAATTTTCAGAGTATGAGTTTCAGTAGTCAAAATACTCTTCCTGTCCTAAAAATCTGATGACATCAATAACACGGCCTGCACAGATCAAAATGATCTTCCGCAGGCCGCAAATAGGTTCTGTGGCGCCGGGCTTCCCTGCTTAACATTTTTATTATGAAAGCCGGTCAGTTTTGGGATGGCGGTCAGTCGTCTTTGCCGACCTTGCGCTCGATGGCTTTTAAGCGTTTGCTCATGTCATCGATGTTCATCACCAGCGCTGCAGTTTTGCGCCAGGTTTTGTTGGGTTGCAGCGGAATGCCTGAGGAATAGACGCCAGGCTCTGTGATAGGACGCATGACCATGCCCATACCGGTCACGGTGACTTTGTCACAGATTTCCATATGGCCGTTAATGACGCTGGCACCGCCAATCATACAGTAACGTCCAATTTTCAAACTACCCGCCATGATCACACCGCCTGCAACCGCAGTATTGTCGCCAATAACTACGTTGTGAGCGATCTGGCACTGGTTGTCTATGATAACACCATTGCCTATCAGAGTGTTATCCAGCGCACCGCGATCGATGGTGGTGCAGGCACCAATTTCCACCCGATCGCCGATAATTACCGCGCCTAACTGCGGGATTTTCACCCAGTTACCGCGATCGTTGGCATAGCCGAAGCCATCAGAACCGATGACGGTGCCTGACTGAATCAGACAATCCTGGCCGATCTGAATCTCATGATAAATGGAGACGTTGGCCCAGAGACGGGTGCCGCGACCGATGCGGGTTTTTTTGCCCACAAAGCAGCCTGCGCCGATCACCACGTTGTCGCCCAGCTCCACATCCGCTTCGATGACGGCGTTAGCGCCAATCGCGACGTTGTTGCCGAGTCGGGCTGAAGGGTCGATCACCGCGCTGGGCGCGATATTCTGCGCGGGCTGGGGGGTGGTATCGAGTATCTGTGCCATACGCGCATAGGTCAGGTAGGGATTTTTCACCACCAGCGCTGCCGTATTGCACCACTCCAGATCCGCTTCCGTCAGCACCACGGCTGAAGCCTTTATCAGGGCGAGTTGCTCGCGGTAACGGCTGTTTGCAAGAAATGTGATTTGGCCAGTTGTGGCGGATTGCATAGAAGCAATGCCGGAGATGACGATATCGCCATCTCCGTGCAATTCTGCATCCAACTGCTGGGCTAAATCAGCCAGTCGAATAGATGCCATGAATTATTTAACCTGTTTCAGCACGTCAGCAGTAATGTCTTTTGCGTTTGATGCATAAGCCACCGCGTTCGCGTCGATCACGACATCGTAACCATCGCTGTCAGCGACTTTCTTCACGGCGTCCTGAATGCGGCTCAGCAGCTTGTTACGCTCTTCCATCTGACGACGGCGGTTATCCTGCTCAAAGGCCTGGGCTTTTGAAGAGAAAGCTTCACGCTGAGACATGACATCTTTTTCCATACGGCTGCGTTCGCTGGCCTTCATGGTAGAGCCGTCACGCTGTAAACGCTGCATTTTAGTTTGCAGATCGCGTTCCTGGCTCTGCAGCTCAGTTGCACGGCCTTTGAACTCATTTTCCAGCTGTTTAGCAACAGTCGCACGTTGCGGTAACTGTTGGAAAATGCTGGACACGTTTACCACTGCAATTTTGTCAGCAGCCTGAACACCAGCGGAAACCGCTAAAGCAAGGCCCAGACCTGCGGCACACAACAACTTTTTCACTATAAACTCCTTACCATCAACGTTTGTGTCAGCGACACAGTGTTTGCCCCGGAACAGCCTGCGCTGTCCGGCAGCAAGACTTCAGCTATGCATCCATGCTCAGAACATTACCAGGTTTTACCAATGTTAAACTGGAACTGCTCTGACTTGTCTCCATCCACTTTCTTTATCGGCTGGGCGTAAGAGAACACCAGCGGGCCGAGCGGTGACATCCACTGCAGCGCAACACCGCTTGAAACGCGGATATTGTTAGGATCGCTGTAGTCCGGAATGCCCGCCGCACGAGTTTCGGCCGTGTTTTCCCAGTGGGTATCCCATGCGGTACCGGTATCGACAAACACCGAGGTACGTACCGAGTTGGCATACTTCTCGCTCAGGAACGGCGTTGGCGTGATCAGCTCCAGGCTGGCAATCGCCATGGCGTTTCCGCCGACCGCATCGTCAGACTTACAGATGCCATCCGGATCGGCCAGGCGGCAATTCGACGAGTTGTTATTGTAGTAGGCAGCCTTCGGACCAATGGTATTGGACTGGAAGCCACGAACGGTACTGGAACCACCGGCGTAGAAGTTCTCATAGAACGGCATCTCTTTGCCGCCGAGACCATCGCCGTAACCCACACGGCCACGACCCAACAGCACCCAGGTGTGATCCTGGTTAATCGGCACATACTGCTGGGTGTCCAGCGTGGCCTTGTAGAAGCTGTTGTCTGAGCCAGGAATCGTCACCTTACCGTTCAGGTTGGTGCGGTTACCCGCCGTCGGGAAGAAGCCACGGTCCAGCGTGTTGTAGGTCCAGCCGTAGTTGAAGGTGAAGTCATCAGCAGAGAATTCGCCTTTATCGTCCAGCTGCTGCGGCTTGCCGACTGAATCCAGATAACGCCACATCGCCACCTGCGGCTGCATGTTGGAGAGGTCGTTGTGGACATAGCCCAGACCGACACGCAGGGTGTTGTTTTCGTTAACCGGGAAGCCCAGCGTGCCATCCAGACCATAGCTCTTGTTGGTATAGTCAGAGAGGTCGGCATTGTCCGCTTTAAAGTCGTTATAGAACAGACGACCACCCAGACTCACCCCATCCACGGTGAAGTAAGGGTCAGTCAGCGAGAACTCGGCATAGGTCTGATAGTCATTTTTGGTGCCGCTGATGCCGACGGTATTACCGGTGCCCAGCCAGTTATCCTGCGTGACCCCGACCTGGAAACTTACGCCACTCTCGGTGCCATAACCGACGCCGAAGTTGAAGGTCCCGGTGTTGCGCTCTTTAACCTTGTAGACCACATCCACCTGATCCGGTGAACCCGGCACGCGCTGGGTATCCACATCGACGTTTTCAAAGTAACCGGTGCGGTTCAGACGCTCTTTGCCCTGCTCGACCAGGTCGCTGCCCAGCCAGGCCCCTTCCATCTGACGCATTTCACGACGCAGCACCGCATCTTTTGAGGTGTCGTTACCTTCAAAGCGAACATGACGCACGTAGTAGCGGTTACCGGCATCCACGTTGATGTGCAGTTTGACGGTCTTATCAGCATCGTTGATTTCAGGCTGTGTCACGACGCGCGGATAGGCGTAGCCGTAGCGGCCCAGCAGTTTCTTGATGTCATCTTCCATCTTCGTGACTTTGGCGCCGTTATAGAGCTCGCCTGCCGGAATTTTGGTCAGATGTTCAATCTCTGCTGAGTGGCCTGCCATGCTGCCATTCACGATCACGCCTGCGATTTTGTACTGATCGCCTTCAGTGATGTTGACGGTGATGTAGATGCCTTTTTTATCCGGCGTCAGGCTGACCTGGGTCGAATCGATATTAAAGCGGGCATAGCCGCGATCCAGATAGAAGCTGCGCAGGGTTTCGAGGTCACCGGCCAGTTTCTGTTTCTGGTATTTACGGTCGCCGACCACGTTCCACCATGGCACTTCATCGCGCAGCTGGAAGCGGGAGATCAGTTCATCAGAACTGAACGCCTTGTTACCGACGATGTTGATCTGCTGAATTTTGGCAGAGACACCCTCCGTAAAGACCAGCTTCAGATCGACACGGTTACGCGGCAGTGGCGTGACCACCGCTTTCACGTTGGCCGTATATTTACCGACGCTGTAGTAGAAATCCTCCAGGCCCTTTTCGATAGAAGAGAGCGTGGTGCGGTCAAGCGCTTCGCCGACACGCACACCGGAGGCTTCCAGATTCTGTTTCAGCTGATCCTCTTTCACCGCTTTGTTACCGGTGAAGGTAATGCTGGCAATGGTAGGACGTTCTTTGACCTGGACAATCAGCGTTGTACCGTCTCGCAGGACCTGAACATCCTCAAAGTTGCCAGTCGCGAACAGTGAGCGAATGGTGTTTCTGACATCATCGTCATTCACCGTATCGCCAACCCGAACTGGCATGCTCAGCAGAGCCGCGCCGACGGCGACTCGCTGCAGCCCTTCGAAATGAATATCCTTCACCACGAAATCGTCTGCACCGTAAACGGTGGCGCTGCTAAACAGCAGCGACGCTATGAGCAACTTTTTCATCGCCATCGTTATTATGCGTTTTCCTAACACATCCCCTGAATGTTCGCGTTCCAGCGGTTACAAACGGGAGAAATCATTGAAAAGTGCAAGCCCCATTAACAGCACCAGCAAAATCGAACCGATGCGATAACTAAAGTCCTGAACTCGCTCGGACACCGGTCCACCTTTGATCTTTTCGATCGCCAGGAAGAGCAGATGCCCACCATCTAAAACCGGCAATGGGAACAGGTTGATGATGCCCAGGTTGACGCTGATCAGCGCCAGGAACATCAGGTAGTAAATCAACCCATACTCTGCTGACAACCCTGCACCCTGCGCAATCGAGATTGGCCCGCTCAGGTTGTTCAGCTTCACATCACCCGTGATTAACTTGCCCAGCATAGAAACGGTAAGCTTCATCAGCTGCCAGGTTTTTACACTGGCCTCACCGATAGCCGCAAACGCGCCATACTGTCTTACCGTTCTGTACTCTTCCGGCAGCGGGACAATGCGCGGGATAACACCCGCAAATCCTTCGCCTTTGCTGCCCGATCTGGCTTCTGGCGTCATGGTCAGCGTAATTGCATCACCGCCGCGATCCACCTCAAGCGCCATGCTTTTGCCCGGATTATCCCGGACCTGCGTGACAAAAGTCTGCCACTGCGATAATGGCTGACCATCGACTTTAACGATCCTGTCGCCAGCTTGCAAACCGGCTTCACTGGCTGGCGAGTTCGCCTGCACTTCTGCCAGCGTGGTCTCAATCTGCGGACCACGTGGCCGGATGCCCAGCGCGACAACCGGATCCTGCTTGTCTGGCTCAAACTGCCAGTTACGCAAATCCAGCTGTTTCTCCTGGGTCGCGTCCTCGCCAAATCGTGCCACCGTCAGGGTTGTGCTGCTGTCGCCGATTTTACCCACCAGCGCCATCCGCACAGCATCCCAGTCAGGCGTTTCGATACCGTCAACCGCCTTAAGTTCCATACCGGGTGCAATTTGCGCTTCCGCCGCGACCGATCCGTTTAAAATTTCACCGATTACCGGGCGCACACCCGGCACGCCATGAATAAACACAACCCAGTAGGCAAAGATGGCAAAGAGGAAGTTAGCGACAGGACCCGCCGCAATGATGGAAGCGCGCTGCCAGACGGCTTTGTTGTTGAAAGCCTGATGACGCAGTTCGGCGGGCACGCTTTCGACACGCTCGTCGAGCATTTTCACGTAGCCGCCAAGGGGAATCAGCGCGATGACAAACTCGGTGCCCTGGCGGTCACGACGCCGCCAGAGTGATTTACCGAAACCGATGGAAAAGCGTTCAACTTTGACGCCGCAGCGACGGGCGACCCAGAAATGGCCAAATTCATGGACGGTAATCAGCACGCCCAGCGCAACGATAAAGGCGACAAAACTCCAGATTATGCTCAACATCTTTGCCTGTCCTTAAAGGGTGCGAAACACCAGCAGCAATAAACAGGCAAACACCGGCACTGCCGCAGTCAGACTATCAATGCGATCCAGAATCCCGCCGTGACCGGGGATCAGATTACCGCTGTCTTTGATGCCCGCTTCGCGTTTGAACATACTTTCGGTGAGATCACCCAGCACCGACGCCAGGGTCGCAATCACCGCGCAGACCACCAGCGTGCCAGCTGACACCGTCAGAGGGGCCAGCGTTGCGAACAGCAGCGCAATCAGCGCGGAAGAGACCAGACCGCCCAGAAAACCTTCCCAGGTTTTACCCGGTGAGACCTTTGGCGCCAGCTTGTGTTTGCCGAACATCTTGCCAAACATGTAGGCCCCTGAATCCGCGCCCCACACCAGCAGCATGACAAACAGCAGCCACCAGGCCCCGGCAAAGTGATCGGTTTCATAGTGATACTGGCGCAGCGCCATCATGCCCCAGAAAAAAGGCACCAGGGTTAAGAGACCAAACAGCAGGCGAAGCGGACGTGAATGGCGCCAGAAGGCGGCCGAAGCGGGATAGGAGAGAACCAGCAGCAGCGCAACGACCCACCACACCAGCGACGCCCAGAGCGATGTCGCCACCTGCGGCAGATGTACATCATGCTGATAAGGAGGCAGGGTAAACTGCATCAGGGCCAGTAAGAGACCACAAAGAACCGCCAGCCAGACGCGCTGCTGACGGGATGCCATCCCTGCCAGCTGACCCCATTCCCAGGCGGCCAGCATACAGATAATGATGGTGGTAATTGCGAAACCCACAGGTGGTAACCAGAACAGTGCAGCTATTACCAGCGGAATTAAAATTAACGCGGTAATCAGACGAGACTTCAGCAAAGGTTACCCCCAGATTGCTCAGGCGCCGCCTGGTGCAGCGCCGCCAAAACGACGCTCCCGCAGAGAGAATGCATTCAGTGCACCTTCAAAAACGTGTTCATCGAAATCCGGCCAGAGCACATCGGTAAAATAGAATTCAGCATAGGCAATCTGCCACAGCAGGAAGTTGCTAATCCGATGCTCTCCCCCGGTCCTTATCACTAAATCCACTGGCGCCAGCTCCTGCATACAGAGCTGCGACGTCAGGCTCTCTTCGGTAATCTGGTCAGGACGCAGTAAGCCTTCCTGAACCTGTTCAGCCAGTTTTTTCACGCCTTCGATAATATCCCAACGGCCGCCATAGTTGGCAGCAATGTTGAGCGTCAGGCCACTATTATTTGCAGTCAGCGTCTCAGAACGGCGAATACGTTCCTGAATACGCGGGCTGAATCGGCTGGTATCGCCAATGACGCGTAACCGGACGTTGTGTTTGTGCAGGCTCTTCACTTCACTGTCGAGTGCCCAGACAAACAGTTCCATTAACGCGGTGACTTCCTGCGCCGGACGGCTCCAGTTTTCACTGCTGAAGGCGTAAAGCGTCAGGGCTTCGAGATTGTTGCTGACAGCAAAGCTGACGGCACGACGTACCGATTTGACGCCCGCTTTGTGGCCTGAAATGCGCAATTTTCCCTGATTTTTGGCCCAGCGACCGTTGCCATCCATGATAATAGCGACGTGGCGCGGACCGTTTCCCTGCTGGTCATCAGTGTTGTTGTGATTGTTAGACGACATAACGCTTAACCAATTCCTTTCATCAGAAATGCTGTGGTTTCTGAATACATTGCGCCCGATTCAAATCCCGACAGATTCTCAGTGTCGGGCCACACCGAATTCGGTGACAGACCGTGAAACGCGAGCCAGCGACTATACCATTTTCACCTGAAGCGAACAAATGGCCTCATATCAATCGGCGTCACGACGTGAAGCGCGACAACATTTCTGTTGCCCGCGCGCGCGCAGAGCGATCGATTTCAAGGACAGCGTCCACCGAATCCGGTTCCGCACACACCTGTGCCGCCAGCACCGCACTGTTCAGCGCAGCGATGTCGGTAAAGCGGATCTGGTGATTCAGGAAAGCCGCAACGGCAACCTCGTTGGCTGCATTGAGCGTGGTGGTGGCCGCCTGCCCTGCTTCGCAGGCATCAATGGCCAGCTTCAGACAGGGGTAGCGATTAAAGTCAGGTTCAGCAAACGTCAGCGCCGACATGCGGGTGAAATCCAGCGGCGTCACGCCTGCATTGATGCGCGAAGGCCAGGCCATGCTGTGAGCAATGGGCGTACGCATATCCGGTGAACCTAACTGAGCCAGCACGCTGCCATCGCAGTATCGCACCATGGAGTGAATCACCGACTGCGGGTGGAGTATCACTTCCATCTGCGCTGCGCTGGCGTTGAACAACCAACGGGCTTCAATGTACTCAAGACCTTTATTCATCATGGTGGCCGAGTCGACAGAGATTTTTCTCCCCATCGACCAGTTCGGATGAGCACAGGCCTGATCGGGCGACATGGCGCTGAGATCGGCTAAATCTGTGTCACGAAAAGGACCACCTGATCCCGTAAGGATAATCGACTCGATGCCATTATCCCGCAGGTCAGCGTAACCTAACTGATGCTGGATGGTAGCCGGTAAACTCTGAAAAATGGCGTTATGCTCGCTGTCGACCGGTAGTAACTGTGCGTGATGATGACGCACGGCCTCCATAAACAAACGGCCGCAGGTGACAAGGGACTCTTTGTTCGCCAGCAGCACGGTTTTTCCGGCACGGATGGCTGCCAGCGTCGGCAGCAGGCCGGAGGCGCCAACAATCGCCGCCATCACCTGATCCACTTCATCCAGCGCGGCCAGCTCACAGGCTGCCTGAACGCCGGAGAGCACTTCAGTATTGACCCTGATTGCTCTCAGTCGCTCACGCAACGCAGCAGCGGAGGCTTCGTCTGCCATGCAGGCGTAGCGCGGGGTAAAGGCTGCACACTGTTCGGCCATCAGCGCCACGTTATGACCGGCCACCAGTGCTGTAATCTGATAGAGCGCCGGATTGGCGCGAACCACCGCCAGCGTGCTGGTGCCGATTGAGCCGGTTGATCCCAGCAGAGTTAATCGCTTCATGAAGCTATCCGTGTGAAGTCAGGGTGCACAGTGGCACAATGTAAAACGCCGCCAGATGTCGCATTCATACGAATACCTCTCTGTACGGCGTTTTTTCCGGCAGCGATGGGATTAGAAATCCATCAGCTCCGTCTCTTTTTCTGACAGTGCAGCATCCACTTTCTTGATGTAAGCATCCGTCATTTTCTGGATTTCATCCTGCGCACGACGTTCGTCGTCTTCGCTGATCTCTTTATCTTTCAGCAGCGCTTTGATTTTATCGTTGGCATCACGACGGACGTTACGTACCGACACACGGCCCTGCTCGGCTTCGCCGCGCACGATTTTAATCAGATCTTTACGACGCTCTTCGGTCAGCGCAGGCAGCGGAACACGGATGTCGCTGCCGGCTGAACTTGGGTTCAGACCGAGATCGGACTTCATGATCGCTTTTTCAACTGCCGCACTCAGGGTGCGATCAAACACGTTGATTTTCAGCGTGCGTGAGTCTTCCACAGTGACGGAAGCCAGCTGACGCAGTGGCGTCGGCGTGCCGTAATATTCGACGACGATGCCGTCAAGCAGCGAAGGGGAAGCACGACCCGTGCGCACTTTGCTGATGGTGTTTTTGAATGCTTCAACGCATTTTTCCATGCGCGTGTCAGCATCTTTTTTGATGTCGTTAATCACGTTGAAACCCTTGGATTCGGTTTGACCTGGCCAGTTCCGGCCTGGCCGGAAGCGGGATCGATAATCATCGATAATCCTGACTGGTGCGCGATGCGTCATCATCGCGCTGACAGAATATACCTTATTTTATCTCGCCTCGGGTATTAATGCGTAATCAGGGTGCCTTCTTTTTCACCCATCACTACGCGACGCAGCGCGCCTGGCTTATTCATGTTGAAAACACGGATAGGCAGTTTGTGGTCACGCGCCAGGGTAAAGGCCGCAAGATCCATCACTTTCAGCTCCTGATCCAGCACTTCAGTATAGGTCAGTTGCTCATACAGGGTCGCATCCGGGTTTTTTACCGGATCGGCAGAATAGACGCCATCCACTTTGGTCGCTTTCAGGACCACATCCGCTTCGATCTCAATACCGCGCAGGCAGGCCGCAGAATCGGTGGTGAAGAACGGATTGCCGGTACCGGCGGAGAAGATCACCACGCGGTTGTTACGCAGCAGGCTGATCGCCTCTGCCCAGCTGTAGTTATCGCAGACGCCATTCAGTGGAATCGCTGACATCAGGCGGGCATTCACATAGGCGCGGTGCAGCGCATCACGCATCGCCAGGCCGTTCATTACGGTAGCCAGCATACCCATGTGGTCACCCACAACGCGGTTCATCCCGGCCTGCGCCAGGCCCGCTCCGCGGAACAGGTTACCCCCGCCGATCACAACGCCAACCTGGATGCCCAGCTCAACCAGCTCTTTTACCTCTTGTGCCATACGGTCCAGCACACTCGCGTCGATACCAAAACCTTCAGCGCCTTGCAGGGCTTCGCCGCTGAGTTTAAGCAGGATACGTTGATAAACAGGTTTTGCGTTGGTCGCCATGGTCAGTTCTTCCTGGAAGATAGGGTGTAAAGGAGAAGTAAATTGTGATCGATCATCCGCTTACCGCAATGAAATTGCTATTGGGATGAAACTGAAAATGTGTCTGTTGCGGTTCACAGACAAAAAAGAACCGCCATCTGGCGGTTCTTTCAGAGCATTAAGACTGCTTGGACATGGCTGCAACTTCTGCAGCGAAGTCAGACTCAACTTTCTCGATGCCTTCGCCCACTTCGAAGCGGATGAAGTTGATGACGTCAGCGCCCTGCTCTTTCAGAGCCTGGCCAACGGTTTTGCTTGGGTCGATAACGAAAGCCTGACCAGTCAGAGAAACTTCGCCGGTGAATTTCTTCATGCGGCCTTCAACCATCTTCTCTGCGATCTCTTTTGGCTTGCCAGACTGCATCGCGATGTCCAGCTGAACCTGGTACTCTTTCTCAACCACGTCAGCAGAAACGTCTTCTGGCTTAACGAATTCAGGCTTGCTTGCCGCAACGTGCATAGCGATCTGTTTGATCAGATCTTCGTTAGCGCCTTTCGCTGAAACCAGTACGCCGATACGTGCGCCGTGCAGGTAGCTGCCCAGCTCTGCACCTTCCAGGATTGCGACGCGACGGATGTTGATGTTCTCACCGATTTTAGCAACCAGTGCAACGCGCTCTTCTTCGAACTGCGCTTTCAGAACTTCTACATCGGTTACGCGATCGGCTGCAGCCGCGTCCAGAACTTTGTCTGCGAATGCCTGGAAACCGCCATCTTTTGCGACGAAGTCAGTCTGGCAGTTTACTTCCAGAATCACGCCGTAGTCGCCAACGATCTTGGTTTTGATCACGCCATCAGCCGCAACGTTACCTGCTTTTTTCGCTGCTTTGATTGCGCCAGACTTACGCATGTTCTCAATCGCCAGCTCAATGTCGCCGTTCGCTTCGGTCAGCGCTTTTTTGCAGTCCATCATGCCAGCGCCAGTACGCTCGCGCAGTTCTTTTACCAATGCAGCGGTAATGTCAGCCATTCCAGAATCCTCGGTTCGTGCCTGAGTACATGTGCACCAGCAGACACTTATTTGCGGAAAATTTACTCTGTCCCGCCGTCCGACAGGGGGCGTTACAGACTTAGATAAAATAAAGGGGCCAGTACAGGCCCCTTACAGATCACATCTGAATACTAAGGGCTCTTATGCAGAGCAAACCTTATTAAGCGTTTTCTAAAGACGCTTCTTCAGCTTGCTCAGCCAGATCCTGAGAACGGCCTTCGCGAACGGTGGTCGCAACGGCATTCAGGTACAGGCTTACAGCACGGATTGCGTCGTCGTTACCTGGGATAACGAAATCAACGCCATCTGGATCAGAGTTGGTATCAACGATAGCAAATACCGGGATACCCAGGTTGTTTGCTTCTTTGATTGCGATGTGTTCGTGGTCAGCATCAACAACAAACAGCGCGTCTGGCAGACCGCCCATGTCTTTGATACCGCCCAGGCTGTTTTCCAGCTTGGCCAGCTCACGCGCACGCATCAGCGCTTCTTTTTTGGTCAGTTTGTCGAAAGTACCATCCTGAGACTGAGTCTCCAGATCTTTCAGACGCTTGATTGACTGACGCACGGTTTTCCAGTTAGTCAGCATGCCACCTAACCAGCGGTGGTTTACGAAGAACTGGTCGCAGCTCAGTGCAGACTCTTTTACCGCTTCAGCAGCAGCGCGCTTGGTACCTACGATCAGGATCTTACCTTTACGGGAAGCGATCTTGTTCAGTTCAGCCAGAGCTTCGTTGAACATAGGAACGGTTTTTTCCAGGTTGATGATGTGAACCTTGTTACGTGCACCAAAAATGAATGGCTTCATTTTTGGGTTCCAGTAACGGGTCTGGTGACCGAAGTGAACACCAGCCTGGAGCATGTCGCGCATGGAAACAGTTGCCATGATTACCTCTGAAATTTGATTTGGGGTTGGGCCTCCATGTATCCCATACGACCGACCTCTTTCAAGGCACCCCGGCGTATGTGTCGATACATGTGTGTTTTATTACACATAATGAGAGTTATGCGTTTCCTGCTGACCAAAACGGCCATACAGAGAATCGTCGGCGCGCTTTATACCACAAACCGCCGGGGGACGCCAATAAATGATCGCTGACGGAAGCCAGCGCGTTCTCTATTTGGCAGCCCATTTTCTGGCTGCTAACATGACAGCACAGAACTTATTATTGTCGAAAATTTCGACAAATGCGGATTAATTTAATGCCAATTTCAATCAAAACAGCTGAAGAAATCGAAAAAATGCGCGTCGCGGGCCGCCTGGCCGCCGAAGTGCTGGAGATGATCGAACCGCACGTTAAACCGGGTGTGACCACCGGTGAACTGGACCGCATCTGCCATGATCATATTACCCAAAAGCAGCAGGCTGTCTCTGCCTGTCTCGGCTATCACGGTTTTCCAAAGTCGGTCTGCATTTCGGTGAACGAAGTGGTGTGCCACGGTATCCCGAGCGACGATCGTCCGTTAAAGGATGGCGATATCGTCAACATTGACGTCACCGTGATCAAAGATGAGTACCACGGCGATACCTCGAAGATGTTTATTGTCGGCAAACCGACCATTCAGGGCGAGCGCCTCTGCCGCGTGACCCAGGAGAGCCTCTATCTTTCACTGCGTCTGATCAAGCCAGGCATCCGTCTGCGCGAGCTGGGCCGGGCTATCCAGAAGTATGTAGAAGCGAATGACTTCTCCGTGGTGCGTGAATATTGCGGTCACGGCATCGGTAAAGGGTTCCACGAAGAGCCGCAGGTGCTGCATTACGATGCGGATGACAGCGGCGTCGTGTTGCAGGCGGGCATGACCTTTACCGTTGAACCGATGGTCAATGCCGGCGATTACCGCATCCGCACCATGAAAGATGGCTGGACGGTAAAAACCAAAGATCGCAGCTTGTCCGCGCAGTATGAGCATACTATTGTGGTGACGGAAAACGGCTGCGAGATTTTAACCCTGCGCAAAGACGACACGCTGCCTGCTGTGCTCGTCGCCGAGGGGTAATTCCCCGGATAGAGATCAAGCCGGCCATGTGCCGGCTTTTTTTTGGCTAAAAAAGAGAAGAGCAGCATGAGCGTGAGCCTGTCGGAAGAGGTAAAAAACGGTCTGGTCGATTCACCGGCCGAATGGGGTGACGATCAGCTGACGCGCGAGCTGCTGAAGCCGCGGCTGGAACATTTCCAGCAGCATCTGGCTGCAGCATTCGACGCCGGTGAAGCCGTGGAACAGCTGATTGATGCCCGCACGCTGTTTATCGATCAGCTGCTGCGCCGCCTGTGGCGCTTCTTTGGCTTCGATGCGATGCCCGCCATCGCGCTGGTGGCCGTGGGCGGCTATGGGCGGGCCGAACTCCACCCGCTCTCTGACATCGATGTGCTGATCCTCAGCCGTCAGCCGCTGGATGAGCAGGCGGCGCAGCGCACCAGCGAACTGCTGACCCTGATGTGGGATCTGCGGCTGGAAGTGGGCCACAGCGTGCGCACGCTGGAGGAGTGTCTGCTGGAGGGGCTATCTGACCTCACCGTCGCCACCAATCTGATTGAGTCACGCATGCTGACCGGCGACGTGGCGCTGTTCCTGGAGTTGCAGAAGAACGTCTTCAGCGACGGCTTCTGGCCCTCATCCCGCTTTTTTGCCGCCAAAATCGAAGAGCAGCAGGAGCGCCACAAACGTTATCACGGCACCAGCTACAACCTTGAGCCGGATATTAAAAGCAGCCCCGGCGGCCTGCGTGACATTCATACGCTGCAATGGGTCGCCCGACGCCATTTCGGTGCCACTACGCTGGATGAGATGGTCGGCTTTGGCTTTCTCACCGAGGCAGAGCGCAGCGAACTCAACGAATGCCAGGCGTTTCTCTGGCGCATCCGCTTTGCGCTGCACCTCTCCCTGCCCCGCTACGATAACCGCCTGCTGTTTGATCGCCAGCTCAGCGTGGCGCAGCGCCTGAACTATCAGGGCGAAGGCAACGAGCCGGTCGAGCGGATGATGAAGGATTTCTACCGGGGTACGCGACGCATCGGTGAACTGAACCAGATGCTGTTACAGCTGTTTGATGAGGCGATTCTGGCGCTCTCCACCAATGAGAAGCCCAGACCTGTCGATGACGACTTTCAGCTGCGTGGCGACCTGATCGACCTGCGTGATGAAACGCTGTTCACCCGTGAGCCGCAGGCGATCCTGCGCATGTTCTACGTCATGGTGCGCAACGAGAACATCAAAGGCATCTACTCCACCACCCTGCGTCACCTGCGCCATGCCCGCCGCCATCTGAAACAGCCGCTGTGTCAGATCCCGGAGGCGCGCCGCACGTTTATGTCGATTCTGCGCCATCCTGGCGCGGTCAGCCGGGCGCTGGTGCCGATGCATCGCCACAGCGTGCTGTGGGCCTATACGCCGCTGTGGGGCCATATTGTCGGCCAGATGCAGTTTGATCTGTTCCACGCCTACACCGTGGATGAGCACACCATTCGCGTCCTGCAGAAGCTGGAGAGCTTCGCCAGCGAGTCTACCCGTCCGCAGCATCCGCTGTGCGTCGAGCTGTGGCCGCGCCTGCCTCAGCAGGAGCTGCTGCTGATGGCCGCGCTGCTGCATGACATCGCCAAGGGGCGCGGCGGTGACCACTCGATTCTCGGCGCACAGGACGCGCTCGACTTCGCGGAGATGCACGGCCTCAACTCGCGGGAAACACAGCTGGTGGCCTGGCTGGTGCGCCATCATCTGCTGATGTCGGTCACGGCTCAGCGGCGCGATATTCAGGACCCGACGGTCATCCAGCAGTTCGCGGAGGTGATGCAGAACGAAAACCGGCTGCGCTATCTGGTCTGCCTGACGGTGGCCGATATCTGCGCCACCAACGAGAGCCTCTGGAACAGCTGGAAGCAGAGCCTGCTGCGCGAACTCTTTTTCGCCACGGAGAAGCAGCTGCGTCGTGGCATGGAGAACAGTCCGGATCTGCGCGAGCGGGTGCGCCATCATCGTCTGCAGGCGCTGGCGCTGCTGCGGATGGACAATATAGATGAGGAGCGCCTGCATCAGATCTGGAATCGCTGCCGCGCTGACTACTTCCTGCGCCATACGCCAAATCAGATCGCCTGGCATGCCCGCCATCTGCTGGTGCATGACCTGAAGAAGCCGCTGGTGCTGGTCAGCCCGCAGGCCACGCGCGGCGGAACGGAGATTTTTATCTGGAGCCCCGATCGCCCCCACCTGTTTGCCGCTGTCGCCGGTGAACTGGACCGCCGCAATCTCAGCGTCCATGACGCTCAGATCTTCACCAGCCGCGACGGCATGGCCATGGATACCTTTATTGTGCTGGAACCCGATGGCAGTCCGCTCTCCCCGGATCGCCATCCGATGATCATTCAGGCGCTGGAGCAGGCGATAACCCAGTCGCAGTGGGTGCCGCCGCGCACCCGCCGACCGTCAGCCAAACTCCGGCACTTTAGTGTGGACACCGAGGTCAACTTCCTGCCGACCCACACCGACCGGCGCAGCTACCTGGAACTGGTGGCGCTGGACCAGCCGGGTCTGCTGGCCCGGGTTGGTGAAGTCTTTGCCGATCTCGGGGTTTCACTGCATGGCGCGCGCATCAGCACCATCGGCGAACGGGTCGAAGATCTCTTTATTCTGGCCAACAGTGAGCGGCAGGCGCTGGACGAAGAAATGCGCAAAGCATTGCAACAACGGTTGACAGAGGCCCTTAATCCAAACGATAAAGTGTGACCAGACACGATTTATCATCCTCTATTTTTATTTGTGCCGGGAAAGTGCCCGGCATTGCACATGACCGATCAGGAAAAAAATATGCAACAGTTACAAAGCGTTATCGAATCCGCCTTTGAACGTCGCGCGGACATTACCCCCGTCAGCGTTGACAGCGAAACCCGTGATGCCATCAACCAGGTGATCGCCCTGCTGGACAGCGGCGAACTGCGCGTTTCTGAAAAGATCGACGGCGAGTGGGTAACGCATCAGTGGCTGAAAAAAGCAGTGCTGCTCTCTTTCCGCATCAACGACAATCAGGTCATGGAAGGGGCAGAAACCCGTTTTTACGACAAAGTGCCGATGAAGTTTTCTGGCTGGGATGAGGCGCGTTTTAAAGCCGCCGGTTTCCGCGTGGTGCCGCCTGCGGCAGTGCGTCAGGGCGCGTTCATTGCCCGTAACACGGTGCTGATGCCCTCTTATGTCAACATCGGCGCTTTCGTCGATGAAGGCACCATGGTGGATACCTGGGCGACCGTCGGCTCCTGTGCGCAGATCGGCAAAAACGTTCACCTCTCAGGTGGCGTGGGAATCGGTGGCGTGCTGGAACCGCTGCAGGCAAACCCGACCATTATCGAAGACAACTGCTTCATTGGCGCACGCTCTGAAATCGTTGAAGGCGTGATTGTTGAAGAAGGCTCCGTGATCTCAATGGGCGTCTATATCGGTCAGAGCACCAAAATTTATGACCGCGAAACCGGCGAAGTGCATTACGGCCGCGTTCCTGCCGGTTCGGTCGTCGTTTCCGGTAACCTGCCGTCTAAAGATGGCAGCTACAGCCTCTACTGTGCGGTGATCGTGAAGAAAGTTGACGCGAAAACCCTGAGCAAAACCGGTATCAACGAACTGCTGCGCACCATCGACTGATGTCAGTGACGGGCTGGAAACCAGCCCGTCATCTTTTCTTTACAGCCATTCCAAATCAACCTGATTCGCGCCGCGAAGGAACGGGTGCGTTTAGATTTCATCCAGGTCATAATCCGCGCCAGTTAAATCCTGTCGCGCAATGTTCATCCCGCTGATTTATGTCTACAGTTGTCTGACGTCATGAACAAGACTGCGCGCTTCTCACTTTTGATGGAAACAACGCCATGTATGACAATCTGAAAAGCTTAGGAATCAGTAATCCGGACGACATCGATCGCTACAGCCTGCGTCAGGAAGCGAATAACGACATTCTGAAAATCTACTTCCGCAAAGATAAAGGTGAATTTTTCGCGAAAAGCGTCAAATTCAAATATCCGCGTCAGCGCAAAACCGTCGTGGCCGATCACGCGACCCAGGGCTATAAAGAAGTTCAGGAGATCAGCCCGAATCTGCGTTATGTCATCGACGAACTGGACCAGATTTGCCAGCGTGACCAGGTTGAAGTGGATCTGAAACGCAAAATTCTGGATGACCTGCGTCATCTGGAAAGCGTGGTTTCTCACAAAATCAGTGAGATTGAATCGGACCTGGAAAAATTAACCCGCAACGGTCGTTAATTCCCTGCCCGATCGGAAAGGCCAGTACTGCTGGCCTTTTTTATGCCCGCTGTTTGCGTGTTATCCCTGCTCATCCAGCTGCAGCGCCACATAGAGTAGCAGCCTGTCATCAAACTGCCCAAGATTAAGCCCGGTCAGTTCAGATATCCGGTTCAGCCGGTACTCCAGCGTATTGCGATGGATAAACAGCGCGCGCGCAGTGGCGCCCGGCTGTACGTTGTGGGTGAACCAGGCCATCAGCGTACGACGCAGCAGGCCGTTGTTATCCATGCTTTTAAGCTTTGCCAGTGGCCGCGCCAGCTCATTCGCCTGCCAGCCGCCTCGCAGGCTGTCGAGCAGCACCGGCAGCACCAGATCCTGATAGAAGTAGCTGCGTAATTCCGGCATCCGCTGCTTGCCGACCATCATGGTGGTGCGGGCGGTGCGATAGGAGCGCGCAATGCTGCCGGGACCGGTAAAAACATTGCCGAGTGCAATACGCATCCGCAGATGCCCGCTCTCTTTCATCCGCTGCAGCAACTGCTCGATGCGGCGGCGATGATCCTCCTGATCGTGGCGTCCATGCGCATTCAGGGCGGGTTTCAGCACCACCATTTCGGTCAGCGAAACAATGGCGATCAGATTATCGCGCTCCGGCGTGGTCAGCAGTGTCTGCAGCTTCTGCAACTCTGACATGGCGCTGTCCACGCCGAGCTGGCCGCTGTCCACCTCGATGACAGCGGCAACGCGAGGCTGATTGAGGTCGATGCCGAGCCGCTGCGCCCACTCGGTCAGCTGCGGCGACAGCGTGTCACTGCGGATCAGATTCAGCACCAGCTCTTCACGCAGACGGCTATCTTGGGCCAGCATGTGCAGCAGCCGCGCCTGCTCCAGCATCATCTCTGCCGCCATACAGACCAGCTCGCCATAATGACGCAGCGACAGCGGTTCGCCGGTCAGGCCAATCACACCCGCAATATCGCCATCCAGGCGCAGCGGCAGGTTGATGCCTGGCCGCACGCCGTGCAGATGTTTAGCCACGGCGTCATCAATGTCCACCACGCGTCCCTGAGAGAGCACCAGCAGTGCGCCTTCGTGCAACTCTCCAACGCGTTCAGGGTCGCCGCTGCCAATGATGCGGCCCCGCGCGTCCATCACGTTGACATTGCTGTCGATAATTCTCATGGTGCGCGCCACGATATCCTGCGCCAGCCGGGCATCAAGGTGATAGGCAGCCATCCATTACTCCTGAAAAAATAGGGGAGCAACAGAATACGCAGGCGTCGCACGCGGAGCATTGTGCAATTGCACAGAGGCAGGCGCTGATTTCCCGGATTTGCGGTCACTATCACACTCTGCCACGGCGGAGAGCGGGCATAAAAAAGGCGGACCGCAATCCGCCTGAAAGGTTTTTACGCGTCGCTTACTGCATCAGCAGATAGAGCGTATTGTCGCCACGCTTCACGTTCAGCGCCAGAACCGATGGTTTGGTGTCGAGGACTTTACGCAGCTCGCCCAGGTTGGTCACCACCTGCTGGTTAACGCCCTGAATCACGTCGCCCTTCTTCAGGCCGATACGCGCCGCGGCACTGCCCGGTTTGACGTTATCCACCCGCACACCTTTGGCACCCGCTTCGATGTTGCTGAGATCGGCGCCTTCAATGCCGGTGTAGATGGTCGCAGACTGAACTTTCGCCTGGCTGCTCTGCTGCAGCTGGACAGAGACATCGAGCGGCTTGCCGTCACGCAGCAGTCCCAGCTTCAGCGTAGTGCCCACCGGCAGTGAGCCCACTTCCGCACGCAGCGAGGCAAAGCTGCTGAGCGGTTTGCCGTTCATGGAGACGATCACGTCACCGGCTTTGATCCCCGCTTTGGCGGCAGCTGAGTCCGGCAGCACCTGGCTGACAAAGGCACCGCGCTGTGCGTCCACCTTCATCGCTTTAGCCAGCTCGGAGTTCAGCTCTGTTCCCTGCACGCCCAGCTCACCCCGTTTCACCTGACCAAACTCCACCATCTGCGCCGTCAGGTTTTTCACCATGTTGCTGGGGATAGCAAAGCCGATACCAATGTTGCCGCCATCCGGTGCCAGAATCGCGGTGTTAATTCCGATCAGCTCACCGTTGAGGTTAACCAGCGCGCCGCCGGAGTTACCCCGGTTAATCGCCGCATCGGTCTGAATAAAGTTCTCATAATTTTCCACGTTCAGGCCGCTGCGTCCCAGCGCAGAGACGATACCTGACGTCACGGTTTCACCCAGTCCGTAAGGGTTACCGATCGCCACGGTGTAGTCACCCACACGCAGGCTGTCAGAGTCGGCGATTTTCACCGCGGTCAGGTTTTTGGCGTCCTGCAACTGCACCAGCGCAATATCGGAGCTCGGATCTTTGCCAATGACTTTGGCGTCATAGCGACGGCCATCGCTCAGCTGCACCTGAATTTTGGTGGCGTTGTTCACCACGTGGTTGTTGGTGACCACATAGCCTTTTTCGGCGTTAATGATGACGCCCGATCCCAGCGCGCGGAATTTCTCCTGCTGGGTATCCGGGCCTGGCGCTCCGCCGTTACCGCCTGCTCCACCGTCCTGGCACATTGGTGAGCCCTGGAACGGAGAGCCGTCCTGGCAGAAAGGCGAATTGTCGCCAAAGAATTGCTGAAACTGTTGTGGCATGCGGGGAGTTTTAACCGTGGTGGTGCCCTCGACGCTGATACTGACCACAGACGGCATGACCTTCTCCAGCATTGGAGCCAGACTTGGCAGTTGCTGGCTATCTGAAGAGGCCGTTTGCGCAGCAGAAACAGTAACAGGGGCGAGCGCCATGCTCAGGCTTAACGCCAGCGCACTTAATACTAAGGTCTTTTTTTTCATTTTTCGTTTCTCTGTAAGATTACTGTTCAGACCATTGCTGTGGTCGAAAGGTGAGATAAATGTTTTAGCGCGAAGTTCCTTAAAAAGTTTCAGGCAAAAGTAAAAATTTATTCGCGCTCTTTACAATTGGCGGCTTATTCTACGGCCATCAGCCGCCGGTACTCATCCCAGGCATAGAGATCGGTCATGCCGCTGATATAATCCTGAATAAGGCGGAAGCGATAATAACGCTCCCACAACAGCCGCTGATATTTATGCTCCACCACCAGGTTACGCATCTTATGTAAATACGCTTTGCGGTGTTTACCGGAGAGCTTATGGAAAAGCCGGGTTTCGATGGGATGCTTACGCAGGAAATCTTCATTTATCAGCGTGGTAAAGGCTTCGTAATTGAGGCGCATCAGCGGCTGATAGATCTCCAGCAGGCCCCTGATGACCCGATAACCCTGCAGTTCCAGCTGTTCCACTTCAGAATGGTTAAAGACCTGCTGACGGGCGACGGTCTTAAACAGCTGCAGCAAACGCCCCTCTTCACCCTCATCTTCCAGCAGCGCATGGTTGAAACTGCCGTCAAATATGGCCGGCAGATTATCAACAAAACGCTTGACCGCATAGCTGACCAATACACTCTGAACATTTACGCGTAATGACATAAAAAATTGATCGCTGCGGCTGCGGCGTTTTTTATTACAGGCTTCACGCCAGGCTTCGCCAATCGTCCGGCTGAAAGCGTCATTATTTTTAACCGGCCCCCAGGCTTTATTGAGAAATTCATACAAACTCTCAACATTGAAGATATCTTTTTCTACAGCGTCGTCCAAATCGGCAATACAATAGGAGATATCATCCGCGGCTTCCATTATATAGGTGAGCGGAAAGCGGTGGTGCTCTTTCATATTGGTGGCAGCACGCAGCTCGGTAATATAATCCTGTTCAGAGAGATAAAAACCCGGTTTCTTCATCAGGACGCTAAATTCGGCGGGTTTTTCACCCTGCCACCAGGCGGGGGCCGTATATTTCAGGATGCAGGCAACCTGAGAATAGCTGAGATTGAGTTGCAGCAGCGTATGCACCATGCGAATGGCCTGGGCGTTGCCTTCAAAATGGCAGAGATCCTGGCGGATGGTGGCGTTGAGCTGATCAAAAGCCTGACGCTGCGCCTCCCCTTCCACACCGGCCACCAGCGGATCGACCAGTTCGGCAGGCAGATTTTCTTCAAACCAGTCGTTGATCGCCGCCTCGCCAAAGTGGCCAAACGGCGGATTGCCGACGTCGTGCAGCAGACACGCCATCTCTATCAGACTTTCAAACGCCCCCTCTAACTCATCCAGACCATACTGCGCCAGCCCGCCCTGCATCTTCAGCGTCTGCAGGATCTCTTTGGTGATGTAGCGGCCGGTCTGCTGGACCTCCAGCGAGTGCGTTAAGCGGGAGCGGACGGCGGCGTTGCGCTCCAGCGGGAACACCTGTGTTTTCTGCTGCAGGCGACGGATAGCGGCGGAGTTGATAATCCGCCCGCGGTCGCTCTCAAAATGGCGGGTAATGTAATATTCGCCTTCCGGATCTTTTCGACTGGTATAAGGGCGCGAGAAGCTGATCTTCTTCCTGAAATTGATCGCCGACATGGATTACCCCTTATTTTTTCGTGAATTAATCCCCTGAATGCCATGCTAAACTATGCCCTAATTTTTCATTTTTTACATTAGCGGGACTCACTATGAAAGCAGGCATTATTGGCGCGATGGAGCAGGAAGTCACACTGCTGCGCGACAAAATTGAAAACCGTCAAACGCTGTCGCTGGCGGGTTGTGAAATTTATACCGGCACCCTGCAGGGCGTTGAGGTGGCACTGCTGAAATCGGGCATTGGTAAAACCTCTGCCGCGCTGGGTACCACGCTGCTGCTGCAACTCTGCAAGCCTGACGTCGTGATCAACACCGGCTCTGCGGGTGGATTAGCGCCGTCGCTCAGCGTGGGCGATATCGTGGTCTCTGAAGAAGTGCGTTATCACGATGCGGACGTCACGGCCTTTGGCTACGAGCCGGGTCAGATGGCGGGTTGTCCGGCCGCGTTCGTGGCAGACAGCACCCTCATCGCCGCAGCGGAAGCCTTCATTAAACAGCTTGATCTGAATGCCGTGCGCGGCCTGGTGGTCAGCGGAGATGCCTTTATCAACGGCGCCGAACCGCTGGCGCGCATTCGCAGTCAGTTCCCGCAGGCGATTGCGGTTGAGATGGAAGCGACCGCCATCGGTCACGTCTGCCATCAGTTCCAGGTGCCATTTGTGGTGGTGCGGGCCATCTCTGACGTGGCCGACAAAGCGTCGCACCTCAGTTTTGATGAGTTCCTCAGCGTGGCAGCAAAGCAATCTTCACTGATGGTGGAGAACCTGCTGGCGCATCTGGCGCGTGGCTAAAACCCTGCTCTTCTGCTGGCTGCTGCTGTTGAGCGGCAGCCTGCTGGCTTCCCCACCCCGCGTTATTACCCTTGCTCCCCATCTCACCGAGCTCGCCTTTGCCGCCGGGATCACCCCGATTGCGGTCAGCGCCTGGTCCGACTTTCCGCCACAGGCAAAACAGATTGAACAGGTTGCCGACTGGCAGGGCATCAGAACAGAACGGATCCTGCAGCTTAAACCCGATCTGGTTCTGGCCTGGCGGGGCGGCAATCCGCAGCGGCAGATCGCCCAGTTACAGCAGCTCGGTGTACCGGTTAAGTGGATCGATCCGCGGACGCTGGATGAGATGATCGCGGCGCTGGCCGATCTGGGTAACTGGAGCCCCAGGCCGGAGCAGGCGGCCCGCGCGGCCCGGCAGTTACATCAGCAGGCAACGGCGCTGCGCCAGCGCTATACTCACCTGGCTGCGGTTCCGCTTTTTTTGCAGTTTGGCCAGCAACCGCTGTTCACCGCCGCCAGAGAGACGATGCAGAATGAGATGGTTACCCTCTGCGGGGGCAGGAATATCTTTGCTGACAGCCGCGTCAGCTGGCCGCAGGTGAGCCGCGAGCAGGTTCTGATGCGCCATCCTCAGGCGATAGTGACGGGCGGCGATGCGCAGCAGGCGGAGAATATCCGGACATTCTGGCAGCCGCAGCTCAGGGTGCCGGTGATCGCCATCAACGAGGACTGGCTTAGCCGCCCTGGCCCGCGACTGCTGCTGGCGGCGCAGCAACTCTGTGCGGCCCTGCATCCCGATCGATAAATCAGCGAATTGATTAAAGCCGCCGCACTTTTTGCCGTTAATCAATAACAGAGACGGGCGAGCCACGTATGCTCGCCCTCCTTTTAGCGCCCCGGCGCCTTTTAAACACCAGGAACTTCATATGACCAGAGCACTGCTGCTGGCCATAGGGCTGACGATCGCCGGATCTGCCTGTGCGGGATCGATCACTGGCTCTATAGGCGCCAGGCTTGTCATCTATTCACGCTGTGAAATTAACACGGCACGTGGTCAGCCCGCACCGCAGGTTGACTGTGGCAGACAGGCCAGTGCGCAGCCGCGCATTACAGAGAGCCAGAGCCGGACAGAGGGAAGTCAGAAGCAGGGAATCCGTCTGGTAACGGTAGAGTGGTAAACGAGGCCGTCAGATTGACGGCCTGCATCATCAGATACTGAAAGAGGAGCCACAGCCACAGGTGGTTTTCGCATTCGGGTTGGTCACGATGAAGCGCGAACCTTCCAGCCCTTCGGTGTAATCCACCGATCCACCCACCAGATATTGCAGGCTCATCGGGTCAACCACCAGCGAGACGCCCTGCTTTTCAATCGTCATGTCGCCATCGTTCAGCTGGTCATCAAAGGTGAAGCCATACTGGAAACCACTGCAACCGCCACCGGTGATATAGACACGCAGTTTCAGCGCCGGGTTCTCTTCATCGGCAATGAGGTTCTTGACCTTGTTGGCTGCGGCGTCGGTAAACTGCAACGGCAGTGCTACTACTTCATCACTCATGTTTTACTCCGCTAAACGTCCAGGTCAGAAAACGACCTTAATTACGCTATTATCAGTCAGCACCTCAGCGCAATCAAGCTCTGCCCTTCGCACTCTGTGCCGCTTTCCCCTCTGTAAGGGGCGCTGCGGGTGAAACCACCTTTCACCGGCTGCCCCTCTTCCGTAGAATGGCACCCTATTTTTCTGAACCGCTGGAGCCGAAAATGAGTAAGTCCGAACAACTGTTTGCCGAGGCACAACGCCTGATCCCGGGTGGCGTCAACTCGCCAGTACGCGCATTTACCGGTGTGGGCGGCGTTCCGCTGTTTATCGATCACGCTGACGGAGCCTGTCTCTATGACGCCGATGGCAAAGCCTATATCGATTATGTCGGCTCATGGGGCCCGATGGTACTGGGTCACAACAACGCGGCGATCCGCGATGCGGTGATTGAAGCGGCCGGGCGTGGCCTGAGCTTTGGCGCACCGACCGGCATGGAAGTGACCATGGCGCAGCTGGTGTGCGATCTGGTGCCGAGCATGGAGATGGTGCGGATGGTGAACTCCGGCACCGAAGCGACCATGAGCGCTATCCGTCTGGCGCGTGGCTTTACCGGCCGCGACAAAATCATCAAGTTTGAAGGCTGCTATCACGGCCACGCCGATCATCTGCTGGTGAAAGCGGGTTCCGGTGCCCTGACCCTCGGTCAGCCAAACTCACCGGGTGTCCCGGCCGATTTCGCCAAACATACCCTGACCTGCACCTTTAACGACCTCGACTCGGTGCGCAGCGCGTTTGAGCAATACCCTGAGGCGATTGCCGCCATTATCGTTGAGCCGGTCGCGGGCAACATGAACTGCATTCCGCCACAGCCTGAGTTTCTGCCGGGCCTGCGCGCCCTGTGCGACGAGTTTGGTGCGCTGCTGATTATTGACGAGGTGATGACCGGTTTCCGCGTTGCGCTGGGCGGCGCGCAGGCTCACTACAATGTCCGTCCCGATCTTACCTGCCTGGGTAAAATCATCGGTGGCGGCATGCCGGTAGGCGCATTCGGTGGCCGTCGCGAAGTGATGGCGGCGCTGGCCCCGACCGGTCCGGTTTATCAGGCGGGTACGCTCTCCGGTAACCCGATCGCGATGGCGGCGGGCTACGCCTGTCTGACTCAGCTTGCACAGCCGGGCACCCATGAGAAACTGGATGCGCTGACCCGTCAGCTGGCTGAAGGTCTGCGTGACGCGGCGAAAGAGCAGAATATCCCGCTGGTGGTGAACCACGTTGGCGGCATGTTCGGCTTTTTCTTCACCGACGCTGACAGCGTGACCTGTTACGCGGACGTGACCCGTTGCGATGTGGAGCGCTTTAAAACCTTCTTCCACCTGATGCTGGAGGAAGGCGTTTACTTTGCTCCATCGGCTTATGAAGCGGGCTTTATGTCGCTGGCACACAGCGAAGTGGATATTCAGCACACCATCGATGCCGCGCGTCGTTGTTTCGCGAAGCTGTAACAGGCGGCAGTAGAGATGCAGATCGGCAGTAGAATCCGATCCAGGATCTCACAGCAACACGAAACTCAATGTGCAGGGAACACAGGCAGAGGAGGAAAGCGTCCCGCGCCAGGGATGGCGCGGGCCGAGCGTGTCAGGGATGACGGCTTTTGCGTCTTTCCGATCTGACTGTGTTCCCTGCGCAGGCTCGGTCTGACAGCGAGTCGGACCAGATTTTGTCAATACTCTCAGACCGGCGGCGGCGCCGGTCTTATTAAACTGAACGCCGCAACAGCCAGATAAAGTAAGGCGCGCCTAAAAACGTCGCCATCAGCCCGGCTGGGATCTGATCCGGAAAGGCCAGCATCCGCCCGCACCAGTCCGCCAGCACCATTAACCCCGCTCCCAGCAATCCTGACAGCACCATCTGCGGCAGAGCCCGCCGGAAGCCCAGCATCCGCGCCATATGCGGAGCCATCAGCCCGACAAAGCTCAGCGGACCGATAGTCAGCGTCGCGCTGGCGGTCAGCGCGGCCGCCAGCAGCAGCAGACTCAGCCGCACCGGTGTTAATGCGATGCCGGCCGAGCGCGCGGTGACACTGCCCAGCGGCAGCAGGGTCAGCCAGCGACTGGCGAGGGGTGCCAGCGCGACCAGCACCAGCGCGCAGAGCGCGCTCTGCATCGCCTGATGGCCGCTGATGTTATAGGTCGAGCCGGAGATCCAGCTCAGCAGGTCGCCCATGCGCGGATCGCCACTGGCCAGCAGCAGCATCAGCAGCGTGACAAAGGCGCTGTTCAGCGCCATACCTGCCAGCAGCATCCGCTCCGGCGAGAATCCCCCCCGGCTGGCGACCAGCATAATCACCAGCAGCGTCAGCGCCGCCCCCAGCGCACCGGCAGGCAGCAGCCACGCCAGTGCATCCCCCGGCACGAGAAACATCATGACGACCACACCACAGGCGGCACCGGAACTGATGCCCAGCACTTCCGGGCTGGCCATCGGATTGCCGGTCAACCGCTGGATCAGGCTGCCTGCCACGCCCAGCATCAGGCCGGTCACCAGCGCAGCCAGCACCCGCGGCGCACGCCACGGCAGCAGTGAATGCAGCATCTCCCCCGCTGACCAGCTCCAGCCCTGCGCATCCCGTCCCCCGGCCAGGCCGACCCAGGCCAGCAGGGCCAGCACGGCGATGCCGATCAGCGCCCAGCGCAGCAGGTTCTGCCGCTCGGCGGGCACGTTGTCACCCTGATTCAGGGCGGGCGGCACGGAGCCGGTTCGCAGACGCGGCAGCAGCCACAGCAGGATGGGCACGCCCAGCAGCGCGGTGGCAGTGCCGGTCGGAATATCACGCCAGTGCGTGCTAAGCCATAGCACGCCGCTGTCCGCCAGCCAGAGCAGCAGCGCGCCCGTCAGGGGAGCCAGGATCATCCGGGTGATTAGCCGTCTTCCCCCCAGCAGCTTCGCCAGCAGAGGAGCGAACAGCCCGATAAAACCGATGACCCCGGCCACATTCACCAGCTGGGCACTGAGCAGGATGGCCAGCGCAAGGCCGCCAATGCGCGCCACAGAGAGCGCGAGGCCCAGATTCTTCGCCACACTATCATCCAGCCCCATCAGCGTCAGCGGACGCAGCAGCGCCAGGGCCAGCACAAAGGCCAGCAGCAGGCGCGGCCAGAGTTGCTGCACATTGTCCCAGCTCATCTGATTCAGTGCGCCGGTGCTCCACAGAAACATATTCTGCAGCTGATCGTGATTGAAGATAGCGAAGATTTGATTGACCGAGCCGCTGTAGAGACTCAGCACCAGGCCGGCCAGAATCAGCGTGACCGGCGACAGACGCTTGCCCCAGGCCACACCCAGCACCAGCGCCCCCACCAGCACCGCGCCGCTGAGCGCGGCAAACTGCTGGGTCAGCGCGCCGCCGGGCAGATGCCAGAGCGTCGCTACGGTGATCCCAAGCTGCGCCCCGGACGAGACGCCCAGCGTGGTCGGCTCCGCCAGCGGATTGCGCAGGATCTGCTGAAACAGCAGACCGGCCAGCCCCAGTCCGGCACCGACCAGCAGCGCCAGTACGGTGCGCGGCAGCAGGCTGTAGTGAAACACCATCTGCGACAGGTTATCGACAGCCGGGGACCAGAGCGCCTGCGCCCAGTCGGCGGGCGGCAGGACCTGTTGCAGATTGACCAGCGTCAGGCTGAGCGCCAGCAGAAACAGCAGGCTAAGCAGCAGGAGAGGAAACAGGGCATGGCGCATCATTGCGTCTCCAGCGCGCGTTCCAGCACGCGAACAAAGTGCAGCGCGGAGAGCGTCGCACCGTAATACCAGACCGCCGGAACGCGCTGAAAACGTCCGGCGCGCACAAACGGCAGCGACTGCCACAGCGGACTGCGCATCAGCTGTGCCATATCGGCATCGTTGTCATGATCGAAGCAGATTGCCTGCACATCCCCGGCCTGCGCCAGCTGTTCGATGCCAACCACCGCGCTGCCCCAGAAGTTGGTTTCGCCCTGCCAGCCATTTTTCAGGCCCAGCAGCGTCATCACTTCCAGAAACAGACTGTTTTTGCCGAAGGTGATGGCATGACGGCTGTCGAGCAGCGACATCAGCAGGAGGGTGCGTCCGGCATAGGGTGCCAGACGCTGACGCGCTGCCGCCAGCTGAGCGTCGACCTCGCGCAGATGCTGCTCCGCCCGCTCGCTGACTCCAAGCCGTGCAGCCAGCTGGCGCAGCGATGCCCGGGCGGCGGTCAGGGGTTTGCCGTCGCCGCTTTGCAGGTCAAAGCCCATGATCGGCGCGATGCGCATCAGTTTTTCTTTCGAGGGGCCGTAGCCGTTGGAGCAGAGGATCAGCGACGGCTGCATCTGTACCATCAGCTCAAGATTGGGTTCCGTGCGCAGACCGACATCCGTCACGCCCGCCGGCAGCGGCGGCTCCCCGACCCAGATGTTGTAGTTATGCAGATCGGCCACGCCGTAAGGTGTGATACCCAGCGCCATCAGCAATTCGGTGGGTAACCACTCCAGCGCGATAATCCGGCCAGGGTTCGGCGTCGCGGCACGCAGGGGAAGCGCACAAAAGAGTGGCGAGGCCGCCAGTGCCAGCATCAGGCGGCGGCGAGAAAGATCGGGCATCATCCTTTCCTTAACAGACAAAACTGACCGGTGCGCCACCCTGCGGGTGCGGTAAAATCCCCATCGGGATGCCATAAATCGCACCCAGCACCTCAGCCTGCATAATGGCCTCTGCGTCACCTTCGGCAATCATCGTTCCCTGACGCAGCGCCACCAGATGATCGCAATAGCGTGCTGCCATATTGATATCATGCAGCACCGCAATCACGGTTAAGCCGCGCTGCTGACTGAGATTTTTGATCAGCGCCAGCACCTCAACCTGATGAGCAATATCCAGCGCCGAGGTGGGTTCATCGAGCAGCAGGCAGCGGCTGTTCTGCGCCACCATCATGGCCAGCCAGGCGCGCTGGCGTTCACCGCCCGACAGGCTGTCCACCAGCCGACCGGCAAAGGGTTTAAGCCCCACCTGCGTAATCGCATCCTCCACCCGGTCGCGATCTTCCTGACCAAAGCGGCCCAGCGCGCCGTGCCAGGGATAGCGGCCAATCGCCACCAGCTCACGAACCGTCATGCCTTCGGCTGCCGGTAACTGCTGCGGCAGATAGGCGACCTGACGGGCAAAGGCTTTACTGTTCCAGCGCCCGACCGGCTGCTGATTCAGACGAACCTCGCCGTGGCTGGCACCATGATGACGACCCAGCATTTTCAACAGCGTCGACTTACCTGAACCGTTGTGACCAATCAGCGCAGTCATTTTGCCTGGTGGAAAAGTCAGTGAAAGTGGCTGGAGGAGGGTTCGGCCCGGGACCTCAAAGCTGGCGTTATCCAGCGTAAAGGTGGCCTCTTCTGCGTGCGGATACGGCATGATAATCCCTGTGAACGGGCGCCGCAGCGCCCGGTTAAATCAGAATCTGAAGGTGGCGGTACCGACAATCTGGCGCTCTGCACCCCAGTAGCAGGCGTATTCACGGTAGCAACTGGCGACATACTCGCGGTTGAACAGGTTGTTGACGTTAACGCCCACCGACGAGCCTGGCAAGCCGAAACGGCCCAGATCATATTTCAGCGCCGCATCCACCGTGGTGTAACCGGCAACCTTAAAGTTCTGGTTCTGCTCAGAGCCAGTGCTGTAAAGCCCCTGACTTTCGCCCACATACCGTACCCCAGCGCCGAGCGTCACACCTGACAGCGCGGTTTCGTGGAAGGTGTAGTCGCTCCAGAGTGAGGCCATATGCTTCGGCACCTGCACCGGCGTTTTGCCTTTCAGCAGGGTGTCTTCGGTATATTCCGCATCGGTGTAGGTATAAGAGGCGGTCAGGTTGACGTTGGCATTCAGCGCCGCTTTGGCTTCCAGCTCAACACCGCGCGAACGGATCTCACCGCTCTGCACGCTGGCAAATGGATGATTCTGCGTATCCGGATCGGCAGTCAGGTTTTTGGTTTTGGTCAGCTGATACAGCGCAGCGGTGAGCACTACCGGACGATCTTTCGGCACATACTTCACGCCCGCTTCATACTGCTTAGCGCGTGACGGATCAAAGGCTTCGCCATCATAAGTGGCACCCGCATTCGGAATAAAGGCTTCGCTGTAGCTGAAGTAAGGCGCGATACCGTTATCAAAGACATAGTTCAGACCACCCCGCCAGGTGAAGGCCTGGTCGTTCTGGCGATCAACAGTGTCGGTGACCCGGTTATATACCGAATTCATGGCGTAGTCGTAGCGGCCACCCAGCGTCAGCACCCAGCGGTTCCACTCCATCTGATCCTGAGCATAGAGACCTGTCTGGCGCTGCTTGTTAAGGTGCTGATAAGGATCGGCAAATGGCGTCACGCTGTCATCGCCATACTGCGGATTAACGGCGTTCAGGCTGGAGGCAGAGCCAAACTGGGCGTCGATATCGTTGCGGGTACGCTGGAAATCCACACCCAGCAGCAGCGTATGATCCACCAGGCCGGTGGCAAATTTCGCCTGCGCCTGCGTATCCACGGCAAACTGATTCAGCTTCTCGCTGGAGGCTGCTGACCCACGGGTGATCTCCTGCGTCGCGGCGTTGAAACCATTGCCATAAATACTGCGGTAGTCGGTGCGCAGATCGGCGTAGCGCAGGTTCTGACGCAGCGTCCAGGTGTCGTCGACGCTGTGCTCGGCGCTGTAGCCCACCATTTTGGTGGTGCGGGAGATCTTGTTGCTCTGCTCGCCTTCATCGAAGTTGGTCGGCAGCTTATATTCACGGCCATCCGCGCGGGTGATCGGCACGATCGTGCCCTGCCGCGGCAGCCAGCCGTAATAGCCGGTTTCCGGCTCGTTCTGGAAATAGGTCAGCAGGTCAACGCGGGTCCGCTCATCGGGACGCCAGCTGAATGCGGGCGCGATGGTGTAGCGCTTCTCTTTGTTCATCGCCTGCTGCGCATCCTGACTGCGCGCCTGCCCGGTCAGTCGATAGCTGTATACACCGTCATCATCCAGCGCGCCGCCAAAATCAAAGCCGGTTGAGAAGAGATTGTCGTTACCCATCTGGAACTGGACTTCACGCAGGGTCTCCTGCGTCGGACGCTTACTCACCAGCGCGACCACGCCGCCAGGGTTACTTTTGCCGTAGAGCACCGACACCGGACCGCGCAGCAGCTCGGCACGCTCCAGAAAGTAAGGGTCGAGGGCAAACTCCGAGTAGTTATCCCCCTGCAGTTTCAGGCCATCCAGATACTGGTTGGTATTGGTTTCGCTGAAGCCGCGGATCGACAACGCATCAATCACGTCTGAGCTGCCCCGGTTGCCGGTCAGCACGCCAGGCGTGTAGTTAAACGCTCCTTTGACGCTGGTTACGTTGCGCATCTCCATCTCTTCGCGGGTCACCACGGAGACGGACTGCGGATTTTTTTCGATTGGGGTATCGGTTTTGGTGCCGGTAGCGCTGCGCTTCGCGGCGATCGTCGGCGCCGGGCCCCAGGGGCTTTCGGCTTCGACCCCACTTCCGCCTTCTGCCGAGACGACCATCGTCTCCGTCTGCGCGGCATACAGCGAGGTGCTCAGGCTGAGTGAAATCATGACGCCCAGAAGCGGTCGGGAAAATGTTTTTTTGGTGTTGTCGGCAAAACGCGTTCGCGCATTCATAAAAGTGTCTCTTAAAATAGGCCCAGGCGAGCGAATCGAAACGATAATGATTATTATAACGGATTAGATAATATGCGAACTGCAGCGGGCACTGCAAGAACAAATCCCAGCGTTGACGCCGTTTGCGGGGCGATTGAAGAGTAATAAAAGACCACAAAAAAAGGGCGCCGAAGCGCCCTTTTTAACCCATCTGGCCGATTTATTTGCCAAACATATCTTTTATCCACCCTGCTACGCCGTCGCTCTCTTTCTGCTCCTGCGGTTGCTGGGTCGGCTGCTGCTGTTGCTGCTGTTGCTGCTGCTGATCGAACAGCTGTTGCTGCTGCTGAACCTGTTGCTGCTGTTGCTGACACAGCGCATTCGGATCCAGCGCCCAGACCGGCAGCGCGCGCCAGGTGCTGCTGCCCGTGCCGCAGACAAAGTTACCGGCAGAGTCGATGTTCATCAGCGAGACATCTTCCGGCGGCGTCAGCTGCAGCGGCATCGGCGCCTGATTATCGAGGTAGCGACGGTAGATCTGCATCGCACCGCTGGCACCGTAGAGTTTGGTCGGCTGGTTGTTGTCGCGTCCCACCCAGGTGATTGCCACTTCTTTGCCATCAATACCGGCAAACCAGCTGTCGATCAGATCGTTGGTGGTCCCGGTTTTCCCGGCCAGATGCGCATTCGGGAAACGCGCGCCCAGCGCACGGGCGGTGCCGTGATCGGCGACCTGCTGCAGGGTATAGAGCGTCAGATAGGCGGCCTGAGCCGGTTCCACGCGCTGCGCCTGCGGATAGCTCTGATAGAGCACGCTGCCATCTTCGGCGATCACCGACCGCACCGCCGACAGCTCAGCGCGGTTACCGCCGCTGGCAATCGACTGGAACGCCTGCGCCACTTCAACCGGCGTCAGGTTCAGTGCACCCAGCAGCATGGCAGGCACCGGATTGAGCTGATCCTTCGCCACGCCCAGCTTAGTCCAGGTGTCCACCACCGCATCCAGCCCCAGCGTCATACCGAGGTTCACCGTCGGCACGTTCATGGAGTTGGTGAGCGCATCCACCAGCATCACTTTGCCGCTGAAGCGACGATCGTCGTTCATCGGTTTCCAGAGGCTGCCGTTGGGCTGCTTCAGCGCAATCGGCTCATCGGCGATCCAGCTGTTGAGACGGTAGCTGTTAGGCTGGCTCAGCGCGGTCAGATAGGTCGCCGGCTTCGCCAGTGAGCCAATCGAACGGCGCGCCTGCAGCGCACGGTTGTAACCGGCGTACTGCGGATCGGCACCGCCGACCATGGCGCGCACTTCGCCACTGAAACGGTCAACCACCACCATCGCCGTTTCCAGATCCTTCAGGCCGCGCTGTTTTTTCAGCGTCGGAATCCCGTCAACCACCGCTTTTTCCGCCGCATCCTGCGACACCGGGTCCAGCGTGGTGAAGATTTTCACCCCGGAGAGATCTTTGATCTTATCGCCCAGTTTCGCCTGCAGTTCGTTACGCACCATCTGCATAAAGGCAGGCTGTGGCGTGATCACGCCCCCTTTCGGCTGCACGCCCAGCGGACGCGCCGACAGCATGTCATACAGCTCCTGATCGATCACCTTCTGCTGCTGCAGCAGGCGCAGCACCAGGTTGCGTCGCTCCAGCGCCAGTTTCGGGTTGCGCCAGGGGTTGTAGAGCGAGGCACCTTTTACCATGCCGACCAGCATCGCCTGCTGATCCAGACTCAGCTCATCGACCGGACGGCCAAAGTAGTAGAGGCTCGCCAGCGGGAAACCGCGGATCTGATCGCTGCCCGCCTGGCCGAGATAGACTTCGTTCAGGTAGAGCTCCAGGATGCGATCTTTGCTGTAGCGCGCATCCATGATCACCGCCATATAGGCTTCACGCGCTTTTCGCCACAGCGAACGCTCATTGGTGAGGAACAGGTTCTTCACCAGCTGCTGCGTCAGCGTACTGCCGCCCTGCACCGCTTTGCCGGCGGTGATGTTCGCCAGGAAGGCACGGCCAATCGAGTAAGGGCTGATGCCGTCATGCTCATAGAAATGGCGATCTTCGGTGGCAATCAGCGTATCGACCAGCAGATCCGGGAATCCGGCGCGGGGCACGAAGAGTCGCTGTTCGCCATTTGGCGACTGCAGCATGGTAATCAGCCGGGGATCGAGGCGGAAGAAGCCAAAATCGCGACCGGTTTCGAGGTTTTTAATCTCGCTCAGCTCATCCTTGCTGAAGCTCATGCGTGCATGGATCTGCCCCTCTTTACTGTCGGGGAAATCAAACGGACGACGCAGCAGCTCGATCGTGTTGCCCTTCACCGAAAACTCGCCGGGACGGGTAATGCGCGACACTTCGCGATACTGGGTGCCTTCCAACAGGGCGACCATTTCACTTTTGTTGTAGGCCATGCCCGGTTCCAGGCTGACCATGCGGCCATAGACGGTGGCGGGCAGTTGCCACACTTTACCGTCGATACGGCTGCGAATTTCCGAGTCGAGGTAGATGCCCCACGCGGCCATAACCACCACAAACACCAGGAACAGTTTAATTATCCATCCCAGCCAACGGCGTTTGCCGCGCGGCGGTTTTCCACCTTTACCTTTACGTGGCACCGGCGCTTCCTCCTCGTCATCATTAAAATCGTCCTGGTCGATATCCTGATCGATATCCCTGCGTCGTCCCCGCCCCGCACTGCTGCGCGGCGGCAACGCTTTACCTTTGCGCCCTATTGGTTCGCGATCGTTCCCAGACATTACTTTTCTTCTCCAGGCAGTGCTTACGGCAGCGCCGCTACTCTAACTGCTTTCTCGCATAACGCATGGCAGAACCCTCTGAATTCGATCCAGTGGACTCAACCCTGCGGGGACATTTTTTTGGTTCGCCTTGTTGGCAAGGCGGTAGCCGGATCGTCGGGCCAGAGGTGTTTCGGATAACGTCCCTTCATCTCTTTCCTGACCTCCGGCCAGGCACCGCGCCAGAACGCCGCCAGATCGCGGGTGATCTGCAACGGCCGCTGGGCGGGTGATAACAGCTCCAGCACCAGCGGAATGCGGCCTTCCGCTACGGTGGGGTTCTGCGCTTCACCAAACATCTCCTGAATCCGTACCGCCAGCGCGGGCGGCTTCTCCGCATCGTAGCGAATCGGCAGCCGGCTTCCGGTCGGCACAGTGTAATGAGTTGGCAGCGCACTATCCAGCCGCTGACGTTGTGACCATGTGAGTAAATGTAAGAGCGCGGAGGTCAGGTTTACCGCCTGCAGGCTGCGGAGATCGCGCACCGTGGTCATCTGCGGCGGCAGCCACACCGGCAGACGCTCAAGCAGTGCCGCATCATCGACGACAGGCCAGCCCTCTTCCGGCAGCCACTGCGCCGCACACTGGATACGCACCCGCAGCTGCTCTGCCTCTGGCGTCCAGCCGAGCACGGACAGCCCCTTGTCCGCAATCCAGCGCAGCATCGCCGCGTGCAGTACCGCCGGTTCCGGCTTTGCCATCGGCTGCGTCCGGAGTATCAGTGCGCCAATCTGCTCACGCTTCAGGGCGCGCAGCGTGCCCTTCTCTTCATCCCACTCAACCTCGGTGCGGCGCTCAACCAGGGCGGGCCGCTGCTGGCACAGCGCCTCAATGTCGACCGGCAGAGCCAGCAGCATCCGGGCATCCGGCGCGGCGCTGCTCTGTAACAGGGCAGGCGCGATCAGCCATTCATGACGCGTCAGGCCATCCTGCTCATCCAGCCTGGCCCCCAGCCCGTTGGCGAGCTGATAGCGGCCGCTCTGGTCGCGTCGCCGCGCCAGCCGATCGCCAAACCCCACCGCCAGCAAGCCGGCGAAACGATCCTCATCGACCCGTCCGCCTCGCACCTTCAGTCGCTGCTGCCACTGCTGCGCCCGTCGCTGCCACTGAGCCTGAGGCCGGTGCAGCGCATCGCGCAGATCGGCGCTGCCGCTGCGGGGTGGCTCTTCCAGAATCGCCACCAGCAGTGCGGCGCTGGCGACCGCATCCACCTCGTCGCCCGCCGCACAAAGCATCGCCGCCAGGCGCGGATCGCTGCCCAGCTGTGCCATGCGCCGCCCCAGGGTATTCAGCAGGCCATGGTCATCCAGTGCCCCCAGACGGGTTAACTGCTGCCGGGCCGCCGCCAGGTTTTTCGCCGGTGGCTGATCCAGCCACTGCAGCTGTTGCGGCTGGGTGCAGCCCCACTGCAGCAGATCCAGCCACAGCGAGGAGAGATCGCTGTTCATGATCTCCGGCTCGCTCTGCGCGGCCGCGCGGGCGGCCTGCTCCTGCGGCAGTAAATGCAGGCAGATCCCCGGCATCAGACGCCCGGCGCGGCCTGCACGCTGGATCATCGACGCCTGGCTGATGCGCTGGGTCTGCAGACGCGTCACGCCACTGCGGGCATCGAACAGGGCGCTGCGTTCCAGTGCGCTGTCGACCACCAGCCGGATCCCCTCAATGGTCAGACTGGTTTCGGCAATATTGGTGGCGAGCACCACTTTGCGGCGTCCGGCCGCGGCGGGCTGGATTGCCCGGCGCTGTGCCGCCAGCGGCAGCGCCCCGTAGAGCGGCGTCAGATCCACGTCGTCGCTGATGCGCGCTTCCAGTTCACGCTTCACCCGTTCGATCTCCGCCACGCCCGGCAGAAACAGCAGCAGCGAACCGCTCTCCTCCCGCAGCAGCTGGGCAACTTCACGCGCTACCGCCTCTTCGAAACGCACCGTCTGGTTCAGCGACGCATAGCGCCGCTCCACCGGAAAGCTGCGTCCTTCTGAGACGATCAGCGGGGCGTCGGGCAGCAGCGCCGCCAGCCGGGCATTGTCCAGCGTGGCGGACATCAGCAGGATTCTGAGGTCGTCGCGCAGCCCCTGCTGCACATCAAGCAGCAGCGCCAGCGCCAGATCGGCCTGCAGGCTGCGCTCGTGAAACTCATCCAGGATCACCAGCGACACGCCCTCCAGCATCGGGTCGTGCTGAAGCATGCGCGTCAGCATGCCTTCGGTCACCACTTCCAGTCGCGTCTCTGGTCCGACGCAGCTTTCGCCGCGCATCCTGAATCCTACCGTCGCCCCCGGCTGCTCGCCGAGCTGCTCCGCCAGCCGTTGCGCTACGTTGCGCGCCGCCAGCCGCCGTGGTTCCAGCATAATGATTCGCCCCGGCAGCGCCGCCTGCTGTAATAGCTGCAGCGGCAGCCAGGTCGATTTGCCCGCCCCCGTCGGTGCGGCCAGCAGGATTTGAGGGGCGTGGCTCAGCGCCGCCAGAATGTCAGGCAGCACCGCGCTGACCGGTAAATCGCTCACAGCAAACTCCGCTTCTGCCTGTGCTAAGATGGCGCGCATTGTAGCATCCATCCGTGATATTTGCCGGAGAGCGCCATGGCGACACAACGCTTATTTTTTGCCATCAGCCTGCCTGACGCGATGCAGCAACAGCTGGTGCGCTGGCGGGCCGACACCTTCCCTGCGGAGGCGGGCCAGCCGGTGGCCGCCGCCAGTCTGCACCTGACGCTGGCGTTTCTCGGCGAGGTCGCGCCGGAGACCTCCCAGCGCCTGCAGACGCTGGCATCGCGTATTGATCAGCCCGGCTTCGATCTCGAGCTGGATGATGCCGGACACTGGCCCCGCCCCGGCGTGGTCTGGCTCGGCTGCCAGCGCGCCCCACGCGGTCTGTTACAGCTCGCCAGCCTGCTGCGGGCCCAGGCCGCCCGGCACGGCTGCCACCAGAGCCCGCAGCCGTTTCATCCGCACATCACGCTGTTACGCCAGGCGACACAGCCCGTGGCGCTGCCGCCGCGCGGCTTTCACTGGCGTTTTCATGTCCCGGCGTTTTCGCTGTTTGCCTCGGAGTACAGCCGGGGCCGTACCCGTTATCGCACCCTGGCCAGCTGGCCGTTACGCTCTCAGGATCCCCATGCACTTCTCTCCTCCTCTTAAACCCGCCCGCCTGATCGCCCGCTACAAGCGCTTCCTGGCCGATGTCGTGACGCCCGAGGGCGAGCAGCTGACGATTCACTGCGCCAACACCGGCGCCATGACCGGCTGCGCCACCCCAGGCGATCAGGTCTGGTACTCCACCTCCGGCAGCCTGACGCGGAAATACCCGCACAGCTGGGAGCTGACCGAGACGCAGGCGGGAGAGTGGATCTGCGTCAATACGCTGCGCGCGAATCAACTGGTAGCCGAAGCGCTGGACCAGAACCGGATAGCGGAACTGACCGGTTATGCCCAGCGTCAGGCGGAAGTCAGATATGGCAGTGAAAAAAGCAGAATTGATTTCCTGCTCAGAGCAGAGGGCCGACGCAACTGCTATATTGAGGTGAAATCCGTAACCCTTTTACATGAAGGTAAAGGTTATTTTCCGGATGCGGTGACGATTCGAGGACAGAAACACCTGCGCGAACTGGCGACGGTTGCGGCAGAGGGTCATCGGGCCGTTTTGTTGTTTGCCGTTCTGCACTCGGGGATTGAGGACGTTTCCCCGGCACGCCACATTGATGCGGCGTATGCAGAACAACTGGCTCAGGCGCAGCGAGAGGGTGTAGAGGTTTTCGCGTATCAGGCAGACTTATCCGCGGCGGGAATAGTTCTTAAAACGCCGGTTAACGTAACCTTGTAATATCTTTTGCAATTTTATGTGGTAAGAATGCTCAGAATCGGGGACCAACTACGCTGTTCCTCACAGGCTTGTCAAGGTGTGTTCACGAAGAATTGCCAACCCTGACTGCTTCTGTTATTTATAGCGGCCTGTTTTTTTCCCCAATGGGGGATCGATGTACCCCGCAGATGTCAAATGCAGGCTGGCAGCAACGCCCCTGCGAGATGCAAGTCGAAGGGTATAGTGCGTGTTATCCAGGAGAAGCAACATGCAAGAAGGTCAAAACCGTAAAACATCGTCCCTGAGTATTCTCGCTATCGCCGGCGTCGAACCTTACCAGGTGAAACCGGGCGAAGAGTATATGAACGACGCGCAGCTGACCCATTTTCGCAAGATTCTGGAAGCCTGGCGTAATCAATTGCGGGACGAAGTCGATCGTACCGTATCGCACATGCAGGATGAAGCTGCTAACTTCCCGGACCCGGTAGACCGTGCCGCGCAGGAAGAGGAGTTCAGCCTGGAGCTGCGTAACCGCGATCGCGAACGTAAACTGATTAAAAAGATCGAGAAGACGCTGAAGAAAGTGGAAGATGACGACTTCGGCTATTGCGATTCCTGTGGCGTAGAGATCGGTATCCGCCGTCTCGAAGCGCGTCCTACCGCCGATCTCTGCATCGACTGTAAGACCTTAGCAGAAATTCGTGAGAAACAAATGGCCGGCTGATGCCGCGTCCAGCCTGTTGCCACGCAGCGGTACACCTGTTGTCCTGTCCGCTGCGTGGTCACTTCTGAAACCTATGTCATCCTCCTGTATCGGTCGCTTCGCCCCCTCTCCTTCTGGTGAACTCCATTTCGGCTCGCTGATTGCTGCGCTGGGCAGTTACCTGAGCGCGCGTGCGCAGAACGGGCTCTGGCGGGTGCGGATTGAAGATATCGACCCGCCACGCGAAGTGCCGGGGGCTGCAGATCGTATCCTGCATCAGCTGGCGCACTATGGACTGGAGTGGGATGGTGAGGTGCTGTGGCAGTCGCAGCGTCATGAAGCCTACCGGGAGGCGCTGGCCTGGCTGCAGCAGCATCGTCAGAGCTATTTCTGCACCTGCCCGCGGCGCCGCATTCAGGAGATTGGCGGTTTCTATGATGGCTACTGCCGCGATCGGCATCGCGGGCCGGAGAATGCTGCGCTGCGTTTACGTCAGCATGCCCCGGTTTTTGCCTTTGAGGATCGGCTGCGCGGTCACGTTGAGGCGGACAGGGGGCTGGCAGAGGAAGATTTTATTATTCACCGGCGCGACGGGCTGTTTGCCTATAACCTGGCGGTGGTGGTTGACGATCACTTTCAGGGGATTACTGAAGTGGTGCGCGGCGCCGATCTCATTGAGCCGACCGTGCGGCAGATTGCGCTTTATCAGCAGTTCGGCTGGGCGGTGCCCGCCTGGCTGCACCTGCCGCTGGCGCTTAATCACGACGGTAATAAGCTGTCGAAGCAGAATCATGCGCCGTCGCTGCCGGATGGCGACGCCCGGCCGCTGTTAGTGGCGGCGTTGCGCTTTCTCGGACAGCCTGTTTCACCCGGCTGGCAGGACTTAACGCAGGACAAACTGCTGTCTGATGCGGTGTCGCAGTGGAATATCGCTTTGATGCCGCAGGAGAACGCCCTGAAACCGGATGCATAGACAACAGCATTCTCAAACGGTTCTCAACAGGCTATGATTAGCCGCTGATTTTACCTACACCCTTTTTATGCCACTGTCGAGGTGTCCCATTTTTACCCGAGTAGCTAATTTTTGCCGGAAAGTCCTGAAGCGTGATGAAGAGGAAGCCCCAGCAGAGGTTGAACCAGAGCGTCTTATGACCATCATCCCTCGTGAAAGCCATACCATCTCACGTAAAGACATCAGCGAAAATGCCCTCAAAGTGCTCTATCGCCTCAATAAAGCCGGTTATGAAGCCTATCTGGTAGGCGGTGGCGTGCGCGATTTGCTACTGGGGCAAAAACCGAAAGATTTCGACGTGACGACCAACGCCACACCTGAGCAGATGCGCAAGCTGTTCCGCAACTGCCGTCTGGTCGGTCGCCGTTTCCGTCTGGCACACGTGATGTTTGGCCCGGAAGTGATCGAAGTTGCCACCTTCCGTGGACATCATCAGGCGGAAGAGATGGCTGAGGATCGCAACAGTTCGCAGCGCGCCCAGAGCGGCATGCTGCTGCGCGACAACATTTTCGGTTCGATTGAAGATGATGCTCAGCGCCGCGATCTCACCATCAACAGCCTCTACTACAGCGTGGCGGATTTCACCGTGCGTGACTACGTGGGCGGCATCAGCGATCTGGAACAGGGCATCATCCGCCTGATTGGCGATCCGGAAACCCGTTACCGCGAAGACCCGGTCCGTATGCTGCGCGTGGCGCGCTTTGCTGCGAAGCTTAATATGCGCATTGCGCCGGAAACGGCAGAGCCGATCCCGCGTCTGGCCTCGCTGCTGCGTGATATTCCACCGGCTCGCCTGTTTGAAGAGTCGCTGAAGCTGCTTCAGGCGGGCTACGGCTACAGCACCTATCTGAAGCTCTGTGAATATCAGCTGTTCCAGCCGCTGTTCCCGACGCTGGCGCGCAACTTCACGGAAAACAGCGACAGCCACATGGAGCGCATGCTGGCGCAGGTGCTGAAAAACACTGATAACCGCATTCAGAATGATATGCGCGTGAATCCGGCGTTTCTGTTTGCCGCGATGTTCTGGTATCCGCAGCTGGAAGCGGCAGAGCGCATTGCGCAGGAAAGTGGCCTGACCTACTTTGAAGCCTTTGCGATGGCGATGAATGATACGCTGGATGAAGCCTGCCGTGCGCTGGCGATTCCGAAGCGCATCACCTCGCTGATCCGCGATATCTGGCTGCTGCAGCTACGCATGTCGCGCCGTCACGGTAAACGCGCCTGGAAACTGATGGAGCATCCGAAATTCCGCGCCGCTTACGATCTGCTGGCGCTGCGGGCGGAAGTAGAAAATAACCCGGAACTGCTGCGTCTGAGCCAGTGGTGGGGCGAATTCCAGGTCGCCGCGCCGCCGCAGCAGAAAAACATGCTGAACAACCTCGGCGACGATCCGGTGCCGCGCCATAAATCGCGTCGTCCGCGCCGCCGTTCTTCCGCGCCGCGTCGTGACAACCAGAACGCCTCATGACCCGGGTTTACCTGGCATTAGGCAGTAACCTGGCCGATCCGCTGCATCAGGTTGATGCAGCGCTTCGCGCCCTGGATGCGTTGCCGCAGACGCAGCGCATTGCCACCTCGCCCTTCTACCGCACGCCACCCTATGGCCCGCCTGATCAGCCCGACTTCCTGAATGCCGCCGTGGCGCTGGAGACCGATCTCAGCGCAGAAGCGCTGCTGGACCACACCCAGCGGATTGAGCAGGAGCATGGCCGGGTGCGTAAGGCGGAGCGCTGGGGACCGCGCACGCTGGATATCGATCTGATGCTGTTTGGCGAGGCGGTGATCAACAATGAACGCCTGACGGTGCCGCACTATGACCTGCTGAATCGGGCGTTTATGCTGGTGCCGCTGCTGGCGATTGCGCCGGATGTTCGCCTGCCGGATGGCCGTGCGCTCAGCACGATTCTGGCCACGCTCGACAGTAGCAGCATCACCCTGTGGCCGCGCTGAGCAGACAAACACAACTCTCTGATTCCGCTCTCTGACGCTATCCAGTAAACTGCGCCCATCAGAATTCCTGAGTTGAGAGCGCCATGAAACCCACCACGATTTCACATCTGCGTCAGGCGAAAGCCAGCGGTAAAAAATTCGCGACGCTGACCGCCTACGATTTCAGTTTTGCCCGCCTGTTTGCCGATGAAGGCATTCAGGTGCTGCTGGTTGGCGATTCGTTAGGTATGACGATTCAGGGGCATGACTCAACGCTGCCGGTGACGGTCAGCGACATCGCCTATCACACCGCCGCCGTGCGCCGTGGCGCGCCGCAGGCGCTGCTGCTCGCTGACCTGCCCTTCATGAGCTATGCCACGCCGGCACAGACCTTTGACAACGCTGCGCAGCTGATGCGCGCCGGAGCCAACATGGTCAAACTGGAAGGCGGCAGCTGGCTGGCTGAAACCGTCCGGATGCTGACCGAGCGGGCGGTGCCGGTGTGTGGTCACCTGGGGCTGACGCCGCAGTCGGTCAATATCTTTGGCGGTTATAAAGTCCAGGGGCGTGATGAAGCGGGAGCCGAGCAGCTGCTGGCCGACGCGCTGGCGCTGGAAGCCGCGGGCGCACAGCTGATGGTGCTGGAGTGCGTGCCGGTCTCGCTGGCCCAGCGGATCACCGCCGCCCTCACTATTCCGGTGATCGGCATTGGTGCCGGTAACGTCACCGATGGACAGATTCTGGTGATGCATGACGCCCTGGGCGTGACCGGCGGCCACATCCCTAAATTTGCCAAAAATTTCCTGGCGGAGAGCGGCGATGTTCGCGCGGCGATTCGCCACTATATCGCTGAAGTTGAAGCCGGTACCTACCCGGCGGCCGAGCACAGTTTCCAGTAATTCGGGAGAATCACCGTGTTGATCATTGAAACGCTGCTGATGCTGCGCCAGGAAGTCCGTCGCTGGCGTCAGCAGGGTAAACGTATTGCGCTGGTGCCGACCATGGGCAACCTGCATGAAGGGCATCTGACGCTGGTGGATGAGGCGCGGGCGCGCGGCGACATCGTGATTGTGTCGATCTTCGTGAATCCGATGCAGTTTGACCGGGCAGACGACCTGGCTCGCTATCCGCGCACGCTGCAGGAGGATTGCGAAAAGCTGAACCGCCATCAGGTGGATGTCGTCTTTGCCCCCTCACCGGCTGAAGTCTATCCGCAGGGCGCGCAGAATCAGACCTTTGTTGAGGTGCCGGTGCTCTCCTCTCTGCTGGAGGGCGCGACCCGTCCGGGCCATTTTCGCGGCGTGGCCACCATCGTCAGCAAACTCTTTAATCTGGTGCAGCCCGACATTGCCTGTTTCGGTGAAAAGGATTTTCAGCAGCTGGCTATCATTCGTAAGATGGTGGCCGATATGGGCTTCGACATTGAAATTGTCGGCGTGCCTACCGTACGGGCTGCGGATGGTCTGGCGCTGAGTTCGCGCAACGGCTACCTGACGGCCGATGAGCGTCAGCTGGCCCCGGTGCTGAGCCAGGTGATGCGTCAGATGGCGACGCGGCTGGAAAACGGCGAGCGCCATGTTGAAGAGATTATCGAGGCGGCCAGTGAGGCGCTGGTCGCGCAGGGATTGCGTCCTGATGGCCTGGCGATCTGCGATGCGGAAACGCTGCAGCCGCTGACGGTGGACAGTCAGCGCGCTGTCGTACTGATGGCCGCCTGGCTGGGCAATGCCCGCCTGATTGACAACCAAACCGTTGACCTGACGCTGTAAGCACACCCGCTACAGATTACTTTATTTCTCTGACAAGGTTTCTGGCTATGATTCGCACTGTTCTGCAAGGCAAATTACACCGCGTGAAAGTGACGCAGGCGGACCTCAATTACGAAGGTTCCTGCGCAATCGATCAGGATTTCCTGGATGCTTCCGGCATTCTGCAATATGAAGCGATCGATATTTATAACGTCACCAACGGTCAGCGTTTTTCCACCTATGCTATCGCGGCTGAGCGTGGCTCAAAAATCATTTCGGTAAATGGTGCGGCCGCCCGCTGCGCCTGCCAGGGCGATATTTTAATTATCTGCTCCTATGTGCAGGTTGAAGATGCGGAAGCGCGTCAGTGGCAGCCAAAGGTCGCCTATTTTGAGGGTGACAACCAGATGAAGCGTCTGGCAAAAGCGCTGCCGGTACAGATCGCCTGATAAAAAAGGGCCGCCCGTGATACGGCCGGCCCTTTTTCTTTGCGATTATTTCCGTTAAACCGGTTTGGCCGCCAGCGGCTTCGACGATTTTTTCATCGTAAAGAGGAAATTAAACCAGCCACGCTTTCTCATCAGGCAGAGCGTCCAGGGTAACGCCAGCGCCACCAGGAAAGCCGAAATAAACTTCAGATCGTTAACCCAGGCGGACGGGCTTTCAAATTTCACAATCTTGCTGAAGAACTGAATCGCCAGATAATGCGACAGGTAGAAGACGATAGAATTGACGCCGATATAATAAACCAGTTCAGACTTCAGCTTCAGCGCAATCCAGACAAAGAACGGAACCGACAGCAGTGCCAGCGGTGAGAGTAATGCCTGCGAATGACGATCCAGCACAAAAATATTCAGGCAGGAGAGCAGCGCAAAACTGGCCACCGAAATGAGCAGGGTCGGACCGTGCTGCACTTTCTCCGCGATATCCACCTGCTTTCTCACCACGTAATCGCCCAGATAGAAGAAAACAAACAGATAAAGGGATTTATTAATGTGGCTGTTATCGAAACTGGCAAACACGCCGTCCGGGTCAATGGCTGGCAATGCCCAGCTCAGCGCCATACAGATGCCGAACACGAGCAGGAACGGCAGATGGCGGGCAAAGATAATCACAATAAAGAAGATAAACAGCGAATGCAGGAACCAGGTCATATCGCCGCCACCGGTCAGGTGAGAGAGAATAATATTCATCGGCGATTGCGGCGTATTGGCCATTGAGCTGAACAGAATTTTCAGCCCGCCATAAACCGCCACCCAGACCACGAACGGATAGAGAATACTGCGCACCTTGTTATTAAAAAAAGGACCCAGGCCTTTTCTTAATCCGGCATCGACAAATAAGCCCGACACAAAAAACATCAGCCCCAGCCTTACCGGTGCCAGCATCTCATTTAGCAGGCTGCTGAAGGCGGTAAAATGACCGGCATTGTTATGAACAGCGATAGTACTGTGCAAAAAAATGATTGCGAGAATACTCAATCCCCGCAGATTGTCGATCCACGTTATACGATTCATCTTTTCCTGCCTTTGATTAAAAACTGGCCCTGAATGTGCGACCATTCTTCTTATTACAGACACTCCATTCCCGCCCTTTCGTCCCTGAGCAGAGGAATAACCTTATTCGGCGGTATTCTGATCACTCGCGCTGAAATAAACAACAGTCGGGGCTTAAGGCTAATCTTAAAAAAAATTTAACAGTGGAGAATCATTAAGATAGAAACCGGTTCCACTTTAATATCAGATAATGCTTAGGGTTATTTTTTATCAGGAGGGCGAAAAAGGCGGCTATTTCCCGCAATCGCGTGAAAAAAGAGAGACGGAACAGAAGAAAGGATCGTTTTTTAAGGCCAGTGACAACCGGAAAAGGCGGCGATTTTTTATCCGATAATAAAAAAGCCACGCGCGTTTCGCTGCGTGGCTTCGGTAAAGCTTTCGTCAGGTGCGTAATCCGCGTCCGCGCTGAATCAGCGCATAGACCAGCCCGTAAAAGACCAGAATAAACGCGATCAATACCGAAAGCGTAAAGGCCAGCGGCACGTCATTAATGCCCAGGAAGCCATAGCGGAACCCGCTGATCATATAGACGATGGGGTTCAGCTTCGAAACGGCCTGCCAGAATGGCGGCAGCAGACTCAGCGAATAGAACACGCCACCCAGATAGGTCAGCGGCGTCAGCACAAAGGTCGGGATCAGGCTGATATCGTCAAAGGTCCGGGCAAACACGGCGTTCAGCAGACCGGCCAGTGAAAACAGAATCGCGGTCAGCAGCAGCGTCACCGCCACCATCGTCCAGGAGTGAACGTGAAACGGCACGAAGAAGAGCGAAATGGCCGTGACCAGAACCCCGACGCAGACGCCACGCGCCACGCCGCCGCCAACATACCCCGCAATAATGATGTGGGTCGGCACCGGCGCGACCAGCAGCTCTTCAATGTTGCGCTGGAATTTGGCACTGAAGAATGAGGATGCTACGTTAGCATAGGCGTTGGTAATGACCGCCATCATGATCAATCCCGGCACGATAAACTGCATATAGCTGAAGCCGTGCATCTCACCAATGCGTGACCCGATCAGGTTACCGAAGATGATGAAATAGAGCGTCATGGTGATTACCGGCGGCACCAGCGTCTGGATCCAGATGCGGGCAAAACGGTTAATCTCTTTGGCCCAGATACTTTTCAGCGCCACCCAGTACAAATGTGTCATGCTTTTGCTCCTGTTTTTCCCTGCGTCGTCAGGCCAACGAACAGCTCTTCCAGACGGTTCGCTTTATTTCGCATACTCAGTACCTGCACCCCCTGCGCACTCAGCTGGCTGAAGACGCTGTTCAGCCCCTGCTCACGCAGCACTTCCACCTCCAGCGTGGAGGTATCCGTCAGGCGATACTGGAATCCTTCCAGCGCGGGCAACGGACTGCGCGGCGCCAGATCGAGGATAAAGGTTTCTGATTTCAGCTTGGACAGCAGCCCTTTCATCGAGGTGTTTTCCACCAGCTCACCGCTCTGGATGATGCCGATGTTGCGGCACAACATCTCCGCCTCTTCCAGATAGTGGGTGGTGAGAATGATGGTGGTGCCTTTGGCATTGAGATCTTTCAGGAACCCCCACATTGAGCGCCGCAGTTCGATATCGACCCCCGCCGTCGGCTCATCCAGAATCAGCAGTTTGGGCTCATGCATCAGCGCGCGGGCGATCATCAGACGGCGTTTCATCCCGCCGGAGAGCATGCGCGCCCGTTCACTGCGTTTTCCCCAAAGATCGAGCTGTTTCAGGTACTTCTCCGCCCGCTGATTGGCCTCACGCCGTCCGACGCCGTAGTAACCCGCCTGGTTAACGACGATCTGCATCACCGTCTCAAACGGGTTAAAGTTAAACTCCTGTGGCACCAGGCCGAGCTGGCGCTTGGCATTCACCACATCTTTTTGCAGGTCGTAGCCAAACACCCGCACGCTGCCGCCGGACTTATTGACCAGCGAACTGATAATCCCGATGGTGGTGGATTTACCGGCACCGTTTGGCCCCAGCAGCGCATAAAAGTCACCCGCTTCAACGTTAAGATCGATGCCCTTCAGCGCCTGTACGCCGCCGGGATAGGTCTTGGTCAGCTGAGAAAGTTCCAGTGCATATGTCATTCTGCATCCATACCCTGTTTTGGTGGCATCGTAATGCCGTTTAAATTTAGTCAGCCCTGGCATATAGTACGCGCGCGCACCTTGCGCAGTAACCGGTCGCTCAACGCCATGACAGACATTAACACCCTGATCAGTAACAACCGCGAATGGTCAAAATTACTGATTGAAGAAGATCCCGGCTTTTTTGAGCGGCTCGCCCAGGCACAAAAACCGCGCTTCCTGTGGATCGGCTGCTCAGACAGTCGTGTTCCTGCCGAACGCCTGACCGGACTGGAACCGGGCGAACTCTTTGTTCACCGCAACGTCGCCAATCTGGTGATCCACACCGATCTGAACTGTCTGTCCGTGGTGCAGTACGCTATTGAAGTGCTGGAAGTTGAACACGTCATCGTGTGCGGCCACTACGGCTGCGGCGGCGTGCAGGCCGCGATGGATAACCCGGAGCTGGGGTTGATCGACAACTGGCTGCTGCACATCCGCGACCTCTGGTACAAGCATAGCGTGTTGCTGGGGGAACTCCCGCCGGATAAGCGCCTGGACAAACTGTGTGAAATCAACGTGATTGAACAGGTCTATAACCTGGGACACTCGACCGTAGTGCAATCTGCCTGGAAACGCGGGCAGAAAGTCTCACTGCACGGCTGGGTTTACGGCATTCAGGACGGCTGCCTGCGTAACCTTGATGTCACGGCAGACAGCCGGGAGATCCTGGAACAGCGCTACCGCAACGGCATCGCCAGTCTGCAGATGAAGGCCGAAGCCTGAACCGATCGCGGCGCAAAACGCGACATAGCCTACACCAGTCGGAGGGTGCAGGCCTTGGAAGAATGTGCGGTTATGCGCTGTCAGGATTCCAGCGGCACCACTTTGCCGATGTAAGGCAGATGGCGATAGTGCTGGGCGTAGTCGATACCAAAGCCCACCACAAATTCATCGGGAATGGCGAAGCCGACATACTCAACGTTAACCTCGACTTCGCGGCGTTCAGGCTTATCCAGCAGGGTGCAGATCGCCAGGGATTTTGGCTGACGCAGCTGCAGGATCTCCCGCACTTTGCTCAGGGTGTTGCCGGAGTCAATGATATCTTCGACGATCAGCACATCCTTGCCGCGAATGTCCTCGTCCAGATCTTTCAGGATTTTCACATCACGTGAGCTGGACATGCCGCTGCCGTAGCTGGAGGCGGTCATAAAATCGACTTCATGCGGCACCTCAATGGCGCGACATAGGTCAGCCATGAACATGAATGAGCCGCGCAGCAGCCCCACCAGTACCATATCGCTGCCGCTGTCGCGGTAGTGATCGGTAATCTCTTTGCCCAGTTCAGCGATGCGCGTGGCGATTGCCTGTTCAGGGATCATCACTTCAACAGTGTGTTTCATTGCGTTCAGCCCGGTTACGTCAGAAAAGCCCCGAAGTCTATCACAGACGCCGCCGCGTCGGCTGCGCCGCAGCGCAGGCAAACGATTACGTCGCGAAAATTGTTCACGGTCGTCTGCGGCTGGCTCAAATGCGCATTACCTTAGAACATTACGGCATTTACCAGCATGATTCGCTGCATGGTAGCCTTTATCCAACATATCGTTACCCTACTCGCGCCGCAGGCCGGAGATCACAATGACTTCACCTTCAAGCAAGAAAACGCATATCGGCGACAGGCCGCTGCACCCTGAAACGCAGATGCTGAACTATGGCTACGATCCCCGCCTGTCAGAAGGCGCGGTGAAGCCGCCGGTCTTTCTGACCTCCACCTTTGTCTTCGACAGCGCCGAAGAGGGACGCGATTTCTTCGATTACGTCTCCGGCCGGCGCGAGCCGCCAGAGGGCAAATCGGGCGGGCTGGTCTACTCCCGCTTTAACCACCCTAACAGCGAAATCGTGGAGGATCGGCTGGCCGTCTATGAGCAGGCGGAGAGCTGCTCACTCTTCTCCTCCGGCATGGCTGCCATCGCCACCACACTGCTGACCTTTGCCCGTCCCGGCGAGGTGATCCTGCACTCCCAGCCGCTGTATGGCGGCACCGAAACTCTGCTCAGCAAGACGCTGCACAATCTGGAGATTGGCGCGGTCGGCTTCAGCGACGGCAATGATGAGGCCAGAGTACGTGAGGCGGCACAGCAGGCGATGGCGCAGGGCCGCGTGGCGATCATCCTGATTGAAACCCCGGCGAATCCCACCAACAGCCTGGTCAACATTCGTCTGATGGCGCGTATCGCTGATGAGATTGACCAGCAGCAGGGCTCCCGACCCATTATCGCCTGTGACAACACGCTGCTCGGCCCGCTGTTCCAGCAGCCGCTGACCCTGGGCGCGGATCTCTCGCTCTACTCGCTGACTAAATATGTGGGGGGACATTCGGACCTGATTGCGGGGGCGGCGATGGGCAGCAAAGCACTGATGGCAAAAGTGCGCGCCCTGCGCAGCGCCATCGGCACCCAGCTGGACCCGCACTCAAGCTGGATGCTCAGCCGATCGCTGGAAACGCTGTCGCTGCGCATGGAAAAGGCCTGGCAGAATGCGGAAGCCGTGGCGGCGTTTCTGCGCGATCACCCGAAAGTGGCGAAGCTGCACTGGCTGCCCTATCTCGACGCGGAGAGCGCCGAGGGCAAAACGTATCGCGAGCAGTGCAGCGGCGCCGGTTCGACCTTCTCGTTCGATATCGTCGGCGGCCAGCCTGCGGCGTTCCGTTTCCTCAACGCGCTGTCGCTGTTCAAGCAGGCGGTGAGCCTGGGCGGCACCGAGTCGCTGGCCAGCCATCCGGGCAGCACCACCCACTCCGGCGTGCCGCAGGCGGTGCGTCAGCGAATCGGTATCACTGACGCCACGGTGCGGCTGTCGATTGGCATTGAGAACGCGGGCGACCTGATTGAAGATGTGAAGCTGGCGCTGGAGCAGGCGTAATCAGCTCACGGTAAAGCCCAGCATCATGCCGGTATCTTCATGTTCCAGCAGATGACAGTGGGCCATATAAGCGTGTTCGGCGGCGGCGACATAGTTGAAGCGCACCAGCACTTCACTGCGCCAGCCGTCGACATTGACCATATCTTTCCAGCCCTGCCGATGGGGTGCCGGCGGTTTGCCATTCTCGGAGAGAATGCGGAACTGGGTGCCGTGAATATGAAACGGATGCAGCATCGCATCGCCTTCGCCGGAGATCGTCCACTTCTCATAGTCGCCCAGCTTCGCCGCAAACGACGGTTTCGTCATATCAAACGCCTGACCGTTGATTTTATTGCCGTTTCGGAAATCATAACCCGCTGGCAGCGCCATACCCGCCATACCGTGCATGCTGTGGTCCATCGGCGCGGCGGATGAGCCGTGCGCCTGCTCCATCGCCGGATGGTCGCCCGTCTCCCCGGCTTTTCCCTGCCTCTGCGGCATCGCGTGATGCCCGCCTTTCCCCATCGCTTTCTCGCCATAGCGCTGCATCAGCGCCTGCATCCCCTGCTGGTCCAGCTGCGGGTCCATCATCAGCTGCAGCCAGCGGGTGTGCAGCCCCTCTGTCGCGGGCAGAGCGGGCAGCGTCGCCAGCCGATCCGGCAGCGTGGCGCTGGCCATCACCCGCAGCGGCAGGATCTGCACCAGCGGCAGCGGCTGATCGAATGGCGGCAGCGTCATCCCCATCTGATCGGTGGGCAGCGTCACCAGATCAAAAGCTTTGCCGTCGGAGGTGTCGATCATCACCTCAAAGCGCTCGCCCGGCAGGATCGGCAGCGCCTCGACGCTGACCGGCTCCGCCAGCAGACCGCCGTCGCTGGCGATCACATAGAGAGGACGTTTATCACTGGCGGCAACGTGCAGCGACCGGGCATTACAGCCGTTGAGCAGGCGCAGACGCAGCCAGCCGCGCGGCACCGCATGCTGCGGATAGTGCGCCCCGTTAGTCAGCATCATGTCACCAAACCAGCCTACCGCCGCGCGCATCACGTCGAGCTGATAGTCGATATGGCGGCCATCCTGAGTCAGCTGCTTATCCTGAAAAATCAGCGGCACATCATCCACGCCCCACTGCACAGGCAGCCGCAGTGTGCCGCTCTCTTTATCTTCCAGCAGGATCAGGCCCGCAAGCCCCTGCGCCACCTGATGCCCGGTTTTGCCGTGCAGATGGGGGTGATACCAGCAGGTTGCGGCGGGCTGATCGGGCGTGAAGGAGACCTGACGCGAGCCGCCGGGGGCTATCGCCGCCTGCGGTCCGCCATCCACCGCGCCAGGGATTTCCAGCCCGTGCCAGTGCAGCGTGGTCGCTTCGCTGAGCCGGTTATGAATGTTCACCGTCACCGGCTGGCCGCGCTGCAGCCGCAGTACCGGCCCCAGCAGGCTGCCGTTGTAGCCCCAGGTCGGCACCGCTTTGCCGTTCCACTGCGTGCTCCCCTGCATGGCGGTAAGGCTGTATGTGCCTCTGGCGTCGGGTTCCAGCAGAGAGGGAATCGGCAGCAGCGCACGGGGTGCCGCCATCAGCGAACGGCTCCAGAGCGGTAACGCTCCGGCTGCACTCAGTGCGGCGGTGAGTTTCAGGAAGTGGCGACGTTGCATGGTGAGCATCCTTGTGGCATCAGAGCGCACAGCCTAAACCCTGACCTTATGGGAAGGTCAAGCGCTACCCGTGATAATCTGACGAAAAAAGGCGGCGCAGCGGCTCACCACGGCAAATTAATCGAAAACCTGAGAGCAACTGTGCTAACGTCATTAACAATATCCATTGAAGAGAACGACTATGAAGCAAAGCATCAAGATCCTGCTGCTGACGGGACTCCTTGGCTTCTCCTCCACCAGTTTTGCCCTGAGTGAATCCGAAGCGGAAGATCTGGCGGATCTCACGGCGGTTTTCGTCTATCTGAAAAATGATTGTGGCTATCAGGATCTTCCGGACGCGCAGATTCGCAAAGCGCTGGTCTTTTTTGCTCAGCAGAACCGCTGGGATTTAAGCAACTACAGCAACTACAACATGAAAGCGCTGGGCGAAGAGAGCTATCGCGACCTCAGCGGCATCGCCATCACCAACGACAAAAAGTGCAAGTCTCTGGCCCGCGATTCACTGAGCCTGCTGGCTTACGTCAGGTAACGCCCCCGCCCTCTGCTGCCGGACATTTGACCGTGCAACCACGGTCAGTGTTAGCTATGATGTGCCGCCCATCTTCATGGCGACATCAGAGGAGAGCACCATGGCCCACAATGAAACGTGGCATGAAACCCTTCATGCCGGTTTTGGCCAGTATTTTACGGTAGACAAAGAGCTGTACCGTGAAAAAACTGCGCATCAGGATTTAATCATTTTCGAAAATGCCGCGATGGGTCGCGTCATGGCGCTGGACGGTGTGGTTCAGACGACCGAGCGTGACGAATTTATCTATCATGAAATGATGACTCACGTTCCCCTGCTGGCGCACGGCGCCGCGAAGAGCGTGCTGATCATTGGCGGTGGTGACGGTGCGATGCTGCGTGAAGTGTCGCGTCATTCCCAGATCGAAAAGATTACCATGGTGGAGATTGATGCGGGCGTCGTGACCTTTTGCCGCCAGTACCTGCCTAACCACAGCGCAGGCGCCTACGACGATCCGCGCTTTACGCTGGTGATCGATGACGGGGTAAACTTCGTCAATCAGACGCAGGAAAAATTCGATGTGATCATCTCCGACTGTACCGATCCGATTGGTCCGGGTGAGAGTCTGTTCACCTCTGAATTTTATGCCGGCTGCAAAGCGGCCCTTAATGAAAATGGCATCTTTGTGGCACAGAATGGCGTCTGCTTCCTGCAGCAGGATGAGGCGGTGAACAGCCATCGCAAGCTGGGTCACTACTTTGCGGATGTCAGCTTCTATCAGGCCGCGATCCCGACCTACTACGGCGGCATCATGACGTTTGCCTGGGCGAGCGACAATCCGGCGCTGCGCCACCTGGATACCGCCACGCTACAGGCGCGTTTCGAGGCCGCTGGCCTGGCCTGCCGTTACTACACGCCAGCCATCCATACCGGCAGCTTTGCCCTGCCACAATATCTGTTGAATGCGCTGTCTGCCGCGTGCTGACAGCACATTTCTAAGGGGGTGAATGAAATTGCAAAAGCTAAAACTACATGGCTTCAACAACCTGACGAAAAGCCTGAGTTTTTGTATTTACGATATCTGCTATGCGAATACTGAAGCTGAACGCGATGGGTACATCGCCTATATCGATGAACAATATAACGCGAATCGCCTGACGGAGATCCTGACCGAGACCTGCTCCATCATCGGTGCCAACGTGCTGAACATCGCGCGTCAGGATTATGAGCCGCAGGGAGCCAGCGTCACGATTCTGGTCAGCGAAGAGCCGATCGATCCGAAAGATATCGATAACTCAGAACATCCGGGTCCCCTGCCCAACTCGGTGGTGGCCCATCTGGATAAGAGCCATATCTGCGTGCACACCTACCCGGAGAGCCACCCTGAAGGCGGACTCTGCACGTTCCGCGCGGATATTGAAGTCTCAACCTGTGGCGTGATCTCACCGCTGAAAGCGCTGAACTACCTGATCCACCAGCTGGAGTCAGACATCGTCACCGTCGATTACCGGGTGCGCGGCTTTACCCGTGACGTGAAAGGGATGAAGCACTTTATCGACCACGAGATTAATTCGGTTCAGAACTTCATGTCTGAGGATATGAAGGCGATGTATGACATGGTGGATGTGAACGTCTATCAGGAAAACATCTTCCACACCAAGATGTTGCTGAAAGAGTTTGAGCTGAAGCACTACCTGTTTAACACCCGTCCGGAAGATCTCAGCCCGCAGGAGCACAAACGCATCACCGACCTGCTGTGGAAAGAGATGCGTGAGATCTACTACGGCAGAAACATCCCTTCTGTTGGTCTGAAGACGCTGTAACCCTCAGGCGCGCAGCGTTACCGGCGGTAACCTGCGCGTGCTGTCTCTCAGGTCGTCAGCGCGAGCGCAATGCCGCGCTCGCGCAGCGTGCGGCAGACCGCGTCCTCTAAACCGCTGTCCGTCACCACATCGGTCAGCTCATCCAGCGGTGCCGCGCAGAACAGCGACCAGGAACCATATTTGCTGCTGTCCGCCAGCAGAACCCGGCGAGCCGCATTGGCCAGCAGGTCATGTTTCAGCCCCGCTTTCTCCTCGGTCGGCGTGGTGATGCCGCGCTCCAGGCTCCAGGAGTTACAGCTGACGAAAGCGATATCGGGATTGATGCTGCGCAGCAACCGGCGTCCATGTTCCCCCACGCAGGACTGACTGGAGTCATCAATCCGCCCGCCGATAATCGTCACCTCAATCTGCTTAAATTCCGACAGAAACAGCGCAATGTGCAGATCGGCCGTGATCACCCGCAGCGGCAGATGCGTCAGCTGACGCGCCAGTTCCAGCATGGTGGTGCCGGCATCCAGCACGATGGCATCGCCTGCCCGGACAAAGCTGGCGGCGCACTCCGCAATGGCCTGCTTCTCCGCCAGGTGACGCTGCATCTTCTCCAGGGTGGTCGGCTGGGCGGGAATAAACCGATTCAGGGTGACACCACCGTGACTGCGGCTGATCACGCCCTCTTTATCCAGCTTGATCAAATCACGGCGAATCGTGGCGGGTGAGGCGGAGATCGCACTGACCAGTTGCTCAACAGTCACCAGATTATGGCTTTTCAGATAATCCATAATCTGGTCAAGACGGCTCTGTCCCTTCATATTTCCCTATGCGAGCTGCATCGCGAGTTTGATAGAGATCGCCATGCTCTCAGACTTCGCTTTACCTGTCCAGGCGATATCAAAGGCGGTGCCGTGGTCCGCAGAGGTGCGGATAAACGGCAGGCCGGCGGTAATGTTGACGCCGTCATAGAAGCCCAGCAGCTTCAGCGGGATATGCCCCTGATCGTGGTACATCGCGACCACCATGTCATAGTGCCCCTCCTGGCATTGCAGGAACACCGTGTCCGGCGGGCACGGCCCGGCGACATCAATCCCCTGCGCTTTCATCGCCTGAATGGCAGGTGCAACGGTGGTGATCTCCTCATCGCCAAACAGCCCGTTCTCTCCGGCATGGGGATTGACGCCCGCCACGGCGATGCGCGGAGCCTGATAACCGACGCGCCGCAGGAAAGTGTCCGCCATACCAATGACCGTTTTAATGCGCGGCTGGTTCAGCGTGTCGAGGAACTTACGCAGCGCAATGTGAGTGGTGACGTGAATCACCTTCAGCTTATCGGTGTAGAGCACCATGGCGTAATCCCGGGTGTCAGTGAGGTGGGCCAGCAGCTCTGTGTGCCCCGGGTAGAGATGGCCGGCCGCATGCATCGCCTCTTTGTTCAGCGGCGCGGTGGCAATCGCCTGCACGTCGCCCGCTAGCGCCAGCGCCGTAGCACGTTTCACACAGCGCCACGCCAGATCGCCCGCCTCTTTCTGCACCACGCCGGGTTTCAGCGCGTCGGGGTCAGCCAGCGGTTCGTCAATCACGTTGATGATGCCAGGAGCAAAGCGTGCATCCTGCACCCGGTCAAGGACCCGTAGCTCCGCCTGGGGCGTAATGTTCATCGCCAGAATGCGGCGCAGCGTACTGGCGCAGCCAATCACCACGGCAGGAATGCCATTCAGCTCACCTTCAGAGAGCGATTTAATGATGATTTCCGGACTGATGCCCGCCGGGTCGCCCATGGTGATCGCAATAATTTTACTCACTCGACTTCTCCTCAATAAAATCAATGGCTGCTACCAGGGTGTTTTCATCACCAAAGCCACCCGCTTTGGTCATCACCGGCAGAGTAAATTCACTGTTAAGCAGAACCCCGTGCGGCACACAGCCCGCCACCAGACCCTGAATGGTAAAGCCGCTGGCACCCAGTGCCCGGGCGACGGCCATCGCCACATCCCCTCCCGACAGATAGAGCGCATGCGGCTGCGCACTCAGGCAGAGCCGGTAGGTGATCTCGCCGAGAAACTGACAGATCGCCTCCCCCAGCTGCTGGCGCGTCATGCTGAAGTGCTGACAGAGCTGCGCAATCTCGTGCCGCTGCGCCTCGTGCTGGCAGGTGGTGATCACCGTATGGCGACCGGCCCGCAGTGCCGCAGCCGCCTCGTCGATCCAGCGATCCCGATCGGGCCAGGCGGGCTGCCGGAACAGCTGCCGGATATCGATATCCACTCTTGCTGCGTCACGCCGGCTGAGCAGCGTGGCAACCTGCTGCTGCCCGCTCTCGCTCATCGATCCCACCACCGCCAGCACCGGCCGGGGCGTTCGCACCCGGAGCGCGGCGCCCAGCGCATCGCTTAATCCGGCGGCACCGACCAGCAGCGGCGTCTCGCGCAGCCGCGCAGCCGCGGCGATCAGTCGCGCCAGGTCCGCCCCGGTTTCGGCATCCACGACGACGATGCCGTGCGCCGCCGCCAGCACCGCATCAAGCCGGTCGCTGCGCAGCGTGGCAAGATCGATCACACTGCCGGCGATCTGCATCTGTTCGAGAACGCTGGCGCTGGCGATCGGGGTTTTCGGATCGCTGGCAAATTCGGTGTCCGTGAGCAGACGCTGATGGACCCGGACGTGACCTCCGCACGTGGTGCGGCCCAGTCGTGGCACCGCCGGTGCAACCAGCGCCAGCGTTTTCGCACTGGCCTTCAGTGCCGCCACCGTTTCAGCGCCGATATTGCCGCGCAGCGTGGAGTCGATCTTTTTGAACAGCCAGCCGTGCTGAAACTGCGCCGCGAAGTGGCGCACCGCCTGCGTGACGCGCTCTGCCGCCTGGGTGGCGCTGATCGCCCGACTCTCCGTGCTGACGACCAGCACATCTGCCGTCTCTGGCAACGCGCCCCGGGTGTCGAACAGCACCTGAACGCCTGCGCCGGCCTGCGCCAGTCCGCTTCCCGCATCGTTGGCACCGGTAAAGTCATCGGCGATGACCAGTACCGGCGTTTTCCATAATGATGAGCCCATCTTCACTCCTGTCAGGCGATTGCCGCTGCCATTGATTATATTCAATCATAATTGATTATATGTGAGCAACTTCAAATTAATCGAAATCGATATGCCCTATAAAATGAGCCATACAGAGTGACTGACCTCGCATTGAAATGAGCAAAGTTAATCATCTGCTCAGACGCGATCGATATAAGGGTATGAAATGAACATTAACAGCACGGTGATCAGCGGCTATCAGGCGTTAAACGACATGCGCTATCTGCTGGAGGGGGTTTCATCCACGGTAGTGGTAACTGACCGGAACATTGAAGCGATTCCGGCTGTGCAGGCGCTGCTGGGGCAACTCCGGGAGCAGATCCCCCACATCAGCGTGGTGAACAGTGTTCCCCCCGAGCCGAGCCAGCATGATGTGGCCGCCCTTCTTGCCGCACTCACGTCGAGCAGGGCTGACATGGTGATCGGTATCGGCGGTGGCAGCGTGCTGGATGTGGCAAAGCTGCTGTCGGTGCTGTGCGTGGATGCGGCCCCGTCGCTGGAAGCCCTGCTGGCGGGGGAGAAACCGCAGCACCGCACCCGCTCCATGCTGATTCCGACCACCGCGGGTACCGGCTCAGAAGCCACGCCCAATGCGATTCTGGCGATCCCGGAGAAGGAGACCAAAGTCGGCATTATTTCCCCGATCATGCTGCCCGATGTCGTCGCGCTGGTGCCGGAACTCACCACCAGCATGCCCGCACACATCGCCTCCTCAACCGGTATTGATGCCCTCTGCCACCTGATCGAGTGCTTTACCGCCTGCATCGCCAATCCGGTCAGCGATAACTATGCGCGGATCGGGATGAAGAAGCTGTTCGCCAATCTCGAAACCACCCTGCGGGAGCCGGAGAATCTGCAGGCACGACTGGAGATGTTGTGGGCCTCTTATTATGGCGGCGCGTCGATTGCCCATGCCGGCACGCATCTGGTGCACGCTCTCTCCTACCCGCTCGGCGGCAAATATCATCTGCCGCACGGCGTGGCGAATGCCATTCTGCTGGCCCCCTGCATGCGCTTTGTCCGTCCGGCGGCGGTGAGTAAATTCGCTCAGGCCTATGACCTGCTGCCCGACGCTGACCGCCGATTAAGTGATGAAGCGAAATCCCATGCGCTGGTCGACTACTTCACCGCACTGGTGGCGCGTCTGCAGCTGCCTGCCAGTCTGGAAGCGCTGGGCATCGGCCCGGATCACCTGCCCTATCTGGTGGAAGCCGCGCTCGACGTGCAGCGCCTGATGAAAAATGTCCCGATGGCGGTCACCGCTGACGATGTGCGCGCGGTCTATCTGACCCTGTTTCCTTCCTGCCAGGCGTAATGAGGATTGTCATGAATAAGAAAATATGCGGCGTACTGACCGCCATCGTCACCACCTTCGATCGTGACGGCGCTTTTGATCCGGTGAGACAGCGTGAGCAGGTCAGACGACAGCTCCGGGCCGGTAACGGCATCTTCTGCGGCGGCACCAACGGCGAATTCTTTGTGCTGAACGAGCAGGAAAAGCTCGCCGTCACCGCCACCTGCGTGGATGAAGTCAGCGGCCGCGCGGCGGTGGTGGCGCATATCGGCGAAATCTCGACGCGTGAAACGATCCGGCTCGGCACACAGATCGCCCGCCTGGGCGTGGATGCCGTCTCCGCGATCACCCCCTGGTTTGTGCCGCTGAAACAGCAGGAGCTGATCGATCACTACCGGCGCGTGGCTGACGCGCTGACGGTGCCGCTGTTCCTCTACAACATCCCGGCGCGCACCGGCAATACCCTGCAGCCGGAGACGGTGCGCACGCTGGCCGCCCATCCCAACATCATCGGCATCAAAGATTCGGCGGGCAGTTATGACAGCCTGCGCGGCTTCCTGCAGGCCACCGCCGACTGTGACGGTTTTGATGTGCTGAATGGCCCCGACTCGCTGATCCATCAGGGGTTTGTTGAGGGCTGCTCCGCCGCCATTTCCGGACTGGCCAACGTGGCCCCGGAGGCGATTAACGCTATCTGGGCGCGCTTCGCTGCCGGCGATATTGCCGGTTCGCAGCAGGCTCAGGAGAACGTCACCGGTCTGCGCACGGCGCTCTACAGCATCGGTTTCTCACCGGCCGCCGTGAAAAAAGCGGTCAGCCTGCTGGGCTTCGAGGTGGGTGAAAGCCGCTATGCGGTGCAGTTCAGCGCCGAAGAGCAGCAGCAGATCCGTCAGATCGTCACCCACTACCTGCAATAAACGCCATCGCCTTTGTCTCCTACCGGTCAGATGAGAACGAACCTGATGGTCGCCATCTGCCAGCACAATCGAGGTTATGATGAACGCATTTTCAACTGAGAGCACCTTACTGATCGTAGGCATGGTGGTCGCCTATATCCTGTTCACCACCTGGCTGACCTGGCGGCTGCGCAGTAAAAGCAGCGGTGACTTTATGGAAGGCTCCCGCGCCATGCCCGCCTTTATCGTCGGCATCATGCTGATGTCGGAATATATCGGGGCAAAATCCACGATCGGCACTGCGCAGGCCGCCTTTGAAAATGGCTTCGCCGCTTCCTGGTCAGTGATCGGCGCGGCGATTGGCTTCCCGCTGTTTGGTCTGATCCTGGTGAAGCGCATCTACAACACCGGTAAGATCACCATCTCCGGGGCGATCGCCGAAAAATATGGCAGTTCGACCAAAAACATCATTTCGCTGATCATGATCTATGCGCTGCTGCTGGTGAACGTCGGCAACTACATCAGCGGCGCGGCGGCGATCTCTACCGTGCTGAAGATCGACCTGACCCAGGCGGCCTTTATTACCGCGGTGGTGAGTACCTTCTACTTCGCGTTTGGCGGCATGAAAGGGGTGGCCTGGGTGACGCTGCTGCACAGCGCCATTAAGTACATCGGGATCCTGATTATCCTCTACGTGGCGCTGAAGATGACCGGCGGCGTGGCCCCGATGATCGAGAAAATGCCCGCCTTCTACTGGACGTGGGATGGTCACGTCGGGGCCAGTACCATTGTGGCCTGGCTGATCGGAACCGTGGGCTCGATCTTCTGCACCCAGTTTGTGATCCAGGCGATCTCCTCGACCAAAGATGTCAAATCCGCTAAGCGTGCCACGTGGGTCGCCTTCTTCTTCTGCCTGCCTATCGGCCTGGCGATGGCACTGATCGGCGTGGCGGCGAAGTTTGCTCATCCCGACATCAAGAGCCTCTATGCCCTGCCGGTGTTTTTGCAGGATATGTCCCCCTGGCTGGCGGGCATCGTGACGACCTCGCTGGTGGCATCGATTTTCGTCAGCGTCGGCACCGTGGCGCTGGCGATCGCCTCGCTGGTGGTGAAAGATTTTTATGTCCCTTACCGTCACCCTACGCCAGAGCGCGAGTTCAAAGTGACGCGCTGGTTCTCGATTGCCATCGGCTTCTTTCCGCTGCTGTTTGTGCTGTTCTTCCCGGAAGTGCTGAAGCTCTCCTTCTTTACCCGCGCGATTCGCCTGTCGATCACCGTCGTGGCGATCATGGCGTTCTATCTGCCGTGGTTTAAAAGCACACGCGGCGCCAACGCCGGTCTGATTGGTTCCTGTCTGGTCACCTCCGTCTGGTTCCTGATGGGGAATCCGTTTGGCATCGATAATATGTATGTGGCGCTGGCCACGCCGGCGATCATTATGGTGATTGACCGCTGCATCCCGTCACGCCAGTCTCAGCCTCAACCGCAACGCAATGCACAAAAGAGTGGAGCCTAATATGACTCAGGAAACCGTCACCGCCGAACGCACCGGCCAGCTTGCGCCGCATCCGCAGGATAGCGCGCAGCAGGTTGCGATGCTGCCCTCCTCCTGCCCGCAAAACCATGCGGCTAACCTGCTGCCGCTGCCGGATGGCGATCTGCTCTGCGTCTGGTTTGGCGGCACCCAGGAGGGGATCGCCGATATCTCAGTCTGGTGTTCACGGCTGCAGAAAGGCAGCGATCGCTGGAGTGAGGCGCAGAAGCTCTCTGAGGATCCGACGCGGTCCGAGCAGAATCCGGTGCTGTTCCTCGATCCCGATCAGGTCCTGTGGCTGCTCTGGACGGCGCAGAAGTCCGGTAATCAGGACACCGCCATCGTGCGCTATCGTCAGTCTCACGATCTGGGTCGGAGCTGGGGCGCGATCGACACCCTGCTGGATAAGCCTGGCACCTTTATTCGTCAGCCGATCGTGGTGCTGCCGAATGGCAACTGGCTGCTGCCGGTCTTTTACTGCCTGACGCCGCCCGGTGAAAAATGGGTGGGTAACTATGATGTCAGCGCCGTGAAGATCTCGGAGGATAAAGGCCGGAGCTGGCGCGATGTCAGCGTGCCTGACAGCACCGGCTGCGTCCATATGAACGTCACCCTGCTGGAGGATGGCTCGCTGCTGGCGCTCTACCGCAGTCGCTGGGCCGATCACATCTACCAGAGCCGCTCGTTTGATCAGGGGGAGAGCTGGAGTGCACCCGAAGCGCTGTCGCTGCCAAATAACAACTCCTCTATTCAGGTCACGACGCTGCGCAACGGTCATCTGGCGCTGGTGTTTAACGCCATGAGCGCTGAAGGTGCCAGCGAACGTCGCCTGTCGCTCTATGACGAAATTGAAGATGATGAAGAGGACGGTGAGGTGGCGGTGGCCGCCGGACCGGTGGTACACAGCGGCCGCACTGCCTTCTGGGGTGCGCCCCGTGCGCCCATGACACTGGCGATCTCAACCGATGGCGGCAAAAGCTGGCCGCTGCAGCGCAATCTGGACGAAGGCGATGGCTACTGTATGACCAATAACTCACAGCAGAAGTTAAACCGTGAGTTCTCCTATCCCAGCATCAAAGAGGGTCTGCATGGCGAACTGCATATCGCCTATACCTGGTATCGTCAGGCGATCAAATATGTGCGGATTGAGGAGTCATGGGTGCAGGGAGGTGACGCGTGAATGAACGGATGGCGCTGGTGACCGGTGCCAGCTCCGGCATCGGTCAGGCGATTTGTGACCGCTTACTGAGTGACGGCTGGCAGGTGATCGGCCTGAGCCGCTCGGCGGTCAGCCGCACAGAACCGGGCTGGCAGAGTCATCAGATCGATATCAGTGACAGCGCTGCCCTGCAGGTGCTGCTGGAACAACTGCCTGTGCCGCAGGCGGTGATCCATGCCGCGGGTATGATGCAGGCCGCGCCGCTGGGGGAACTGGATTTGGCGGCCAGCGCCCGTCTGTGGCAGCTGCACGTGGCCGCTGCGGAACAGCTGGCGAACCATTTTGCGCCGCGGATGGCGGCAGGCGGGAGAATATTACTGCTGGGCAGCCGTACGTCAGGCGGTGCCGCAGGCCGCAGTCAGTACGTGGCGACCAAATCAGCGATGATCGGCATGGTGCGCAGCTGGGCGGCAGAACTGGCTCCGCGTGGCATTACCGCCAATATCGTGGCCCCCGGTGCGACCGAAACACCGATGCTGCACCAGCCAGGCCGCGCCAGTTCACCGCCGCGCCTGCCGCCGATAGGCCGCTATATTCAGCCGCAGGAAGTGGCCGATCTGGTGGCGTTCCTGCTCTCTCCCTCAGCAGCGGCAATCACCGGGCAGCAACTGGTGATCTGCGGTGGCGCCTCGCTGAGCTAACCTGCCCCTGACGCCGGGCGGTTTCACATCCCGGCCAGACGTGAAGCGCCACCTGTCCGGCATTTAGCGCCGGACGGGATTGCCATACTGGTTAACAAACTGGCGATACGCGGCGATGACCAGCAGAAAATCTTCAATGCCGCAGAATGAGAGGCTCTCTTCGTCGTAGTAGTTCATCCCCTCCTCCATGCCGTCATCTTCCAGCGCCAGCAGGTTAGCGCGAATCATCACCTCCTCCTCATCCACCAGGATGGTGTATTCGCTGCCGATGCGCTGCCACTGTCGCACACTGCCCTTGACGTCTTCGATAGCGGCTTCGACTTCATCCAGCAGACCCGGATCGTTTTTCACCTCTTCGTTGAACCAGTGGCCGACCGCTTCATGATCCATCGACATGCGGACCTTAATCTGTCCGGTCACATCGCGTAAAAATTCATATTCCATCGCCCGTTCCTCTCAACGTCGTCGCGTCACTCAATGAGTGTCACGGCTGGCTTTGCAGCATAATGTGACACGTCGCGCATTATTACAGGCTGTCAGGCGAAATCCAGCTTTTGATCGTGCCGGTGTCCGGCGCGAAGACGAAAAAAAGGGGCGAATCATCGCCCCTTATGCATGCTTACAAGGTGAAAGATCAGACCGCGGTCTGGAAAATCACGCCTTCCGCTTTGTCGGTGTACTGCGCCAGCTGGTCGAAGTTGAGATAGCGATAGGTGTCGCTGGCCGTTTTATCGACCTGCGCCATAAATTGCTGATACTCATCAGGCGTGGGCAGCCGGCCCAGCAGTGATGCAACGGCAGCCAGCTCGGCAGACGCCAGATAGACGTTAGCGCCGGTACCGAGACGGTTCGGGAAGTTACGGGTCGAGGTGGAAACCACTGTCGAACCGTCTGCCACACGCGCCTGGTTACCCATGCAGAGTGAACAGCCCGGGATCTCGATACGCGCACCGCTTTTACCGAAGACGCTGTAGTAGCCCTCTTCAGTCAGCTGTGCGGCATCCATCTTGGTTGGCGGCGCCACCCACAGACGGGTTGGCAGCTGACCTTTGTGGCTGTCCAGCAGCTTACCGGCAGCACGGAAGTGACCGATGTTGGTCATGCACGAGCCGATAAACACTTCGTCGATCTTCTCGCCCTGAACGTCCGAGAGCAGACGGGCATCGTCTGGATCGTTAGGGGCACAGAGGATCGGCTCTTTGATATCAGCCAGATCGATCTCGATCACGGCGGCGTATTCCGCATCCGCATCGGCTTCCAGCAGCTGAGGATCGGCCAGCCATTTCTCCATGCTCTCCACGCGACGCTCCAGCGTACGACGATCGCCGTAACCTTCTGCGATCATCCACTTCAGCAGCACGATGTTGGAGTTGAGATATTCGATGATTGGCGCTTTATCCAGCTTGATGGTACAGCCCGCCGCAGAACGCTCTGCTGATGCATCGGACAGTTCAAACGCCTGCTCAACTTTCAGATCCGGCAGACCTTCAATCTCCAGGATGCGGCCAGAGAAGATGTTTTTCTTACCTTTCTTCTCAACGGTCAGCAGGCCCTGTTTGATGGCATAAAGTGGAATGGCGTGAACCAGATCGCGCAGGGTAATACCGGGTTCCATCTTGCCTTTGAAGCGCACCAGGACCGATTCCGGCATGTCGAGCGGCATGACGCCCGTTGCCGCGGCAAACGCCACCAGGCCCGAACCGGCCGGGAAAGAGATGCCGATAGGGAAGCGGGTATGGGAATCACCGCCGGTTCCTACGGTATCCGGCAGCAGCATACGGTTCAGCCAGCTGTGGATAATGCCGTCACCCGGACGCAGTGAGACACCGCCACGGTTCATGATAAAGTCTGGCAGCGTGTGGTGCGTGTTCACATCGACCGGCTTAGGATAGGCGGCGGTGTGGCAGAAGGACTGCATCACCAGATCGGTCGAGAAGCCCAGGCAAGCCAGATCTTTCAGCTCGTCACGGGTCATCGGACCGGTGGTATCCTGTGAGCCCACGGAGGTCATCTTCGGTTCGCAATACGCGCCCGGACGCACACCGGTCACGCCACAGGCGCGGCCGACCATTTTCTGCGCCAGTGAGAAGCCACGGGTGCTCTCCGCAACATCTTTCGCCTGACGGAATACGGTGCTGTGCGGCAGACCCAGCGACTCGCGCGCTTTGGTGGTCAGGCCACGGCCGATGATCAGCGGAATACGGCCACCGGCGCGCACTTCATCAATCAGCACTTCAGTTTTCAGTTCGAAGCTGGCCAGCAGGTCGTTAGTTTCGTGGTTACGCACTTCACCTTTGTAGGGGTAGATGTCGATCACATCGCCCATGTTCAGGTCGTTGACGTCCACTTCGATAGGCAGTGCGCCCGCATCTTCCATGGTGTTGAAGAAGATAGGCGCAATTTTGCTGCCCAGCACCACGCCGCCGCCTTTTTTGTTTGGCACGTTCGGGATGTCGTCGCCCATAAACCACAGCACCGAGTTGGTGGCGGATTTACGGGATGAGCCGGTTCCGACAACATCACCGACATACGCCAGCGGATAGCCTTTGGCCTGCAGCGCTTCGATCTGTTTGATCGGGCCGATATTGCCCGGCTCATCCGGCTCAATGCCTTCGCGGGCATTTTTCAGCATCGCCAGAGCGTGCAGCGGGATGTCAGGACGTGACCAGGCATCCGGGGCCGGAGAGAGGTCGTCGGTGTTGGTTTCGCCCGTTACCTTGAATACCGTGACCGTGATCTTTTCGGCCAGCTCAGGACGTGACAGATACCATTCCGCATCGGCCCAGGATTGCATGACCTGCTTCGCGTATTCATTGCCCGCTTTGGCTTTCTCTTCGACATCATAGAAGTTGTCGAACATCAGCAGGGTGTGTGAAAGGGCTTTGGCCGCGATGGGGGCCAGTCGGCTGTCGTCCAGCGCCTCGATCAACGGATGAATGTTATAACCGCCCTGCATGGTACCGAGCAGTTCGACCGCTTTTTCAGGAGAGATCAGAGGAGAGGTTGCTTCGCCTTTGGCAACAGCCGCCAGGAAACCGGCTTTGACATACGCCGCTTCATCGACGCCAGGTGGGACTCGGTTGACCAGTAAATCGGTCAGAAATTCTTCTTCACCCGCAGGTGGATTTTTCAGCAGTTCAACCAGCGCGGCCATCTGGGAAGCCTCTAAAGGCTTAGGAACAATTCCCTGGGCAGCACGCTCGGCAACGTGCTTACGGTATTCTTCTAGCACGACGTTATCCTCGCTCTCATTATGTAGGGCTTTCCGACCACCTTGCTCACTTATGGAGAACAACCTTCCCTTTTCTTGTCCAGGTTGAGGTGCCCGGTTTCGCGGAGGGCAGAATAGCAGGATTTCGTCCGTTTGTTAATCTGTTTACAAAAATACAACATAATCGACTACGCCCATTCTGCCCGTCCGGTTCGCCGTCTGCGCGGGCTGACTGTGCGTAAACGGACGGTCCCGAGCGTACCGCATGCCGCGGAAATTAGCCCCGAAAAATGTCTGGTTTATCGCGGTTTAAGAGAAGTATCAGGGCGGAATCGATAACGGGCAGGAATAGAAAGGTGCGGTTTGCAGGACTGGTCACCGATGCCATTGGCCAGACACAGTGGCGCAGAAGAGGCCCTGAAGACCTCTTCTGCCTGCTATCAGTTTTTCAGATTTTCCGGGAAGTCAGCGGGCAGCTGATCGGGCGGACAGTCGATCACGCTTTCGTTATTTTCGCCCACATCGCGGATCACGGTCAGCGTCGCGAACTCGTCAATGACTTCGGTTGGGTAAGCCGGACCCGCTTCGCGGAAGGCGGCCATCTCTTCCAGATGGTCATTCTGGAAACAGACGGTTTTTTCCGGATTGTTCATTACCCAGCGCGGGAAGAAGATGGTGCCGTGGAAGATTTTATCCGCCAGGTTCACGGCCAGGCTGACATCGGTGCCGGTAGGTTCAGTCCAGGAAACTTTATAGACATCCTGCGCCAGACGGACGACATAGACATGCTGATTTTTAACCCAGCGATTACCCACCATGCCGCTGTGGATGCGATAGTCGATCGTGCTGGCATTTTTGATGTAGAGCTCGTAATTCCAGCCGTTGTCGTAGGTGTAAACCAGGTGTTTGCCAACGATGCCTGACAGATCATGTTTATCAAAAGTGCTCATGGTCAATTCCTCATTTATTTGCCTTGAGGAGATTATTACGCGTTACAGATGAGATGAATAACGCTATTTTTAGCACTGAATAATCCAATTTTTCGATGATTTGCCATGTATAAGACGACACTGGAACAGTGGGCGCTGCTCGACGCGGTGGTGAATGAAGGAAGCTTTGCGCTGGCTGCAGAAAAGCATCATCGCAGCCAGTCTTCACTGAGCTATCAGCTTAGCCTGCTTCAGCAGCGGCTGGGTCTGACACTGCTGCAGCAGGAGGGGCGTCGCGCCGTCCTCACTGCCGAGGGACATCAGCTACTGGCTCAGGTTCGTCCATTGCTGGAGGGATTCAGCGCGCTTGAAGCTAAGGCGCATGCGCTGCAGCGGGGTGAACGTTCGCGCATCGATCTGATGGTGGACGCGACACTGCCTAAACCTCTGCTGTTTGATGTGCTGCAGACCTTTCAGCAGCGCTACCCCCATGTCCGCATCTGGTTCAGCGAAATTGTTCGCAGCGAAACGCCGGAAAGGCTGGCTGAGCAGCAGGCCGACCTCTGGCTTGTCGCGCAATATGGCGATGCCCCTGTTGCCGGCGAAAGCCTGATGAGCGTCGATTTCGTGGCCGTTGCCCATCGTGATCATCCGCTGCACAGTGAACCCGCCCCACTGAGTGCCGCCACGCTGGCTCGCTGGCCCTGCATCACCATCCTGGATCGGCAGCAACAGCACCAATCCGAAGTCAGTGGCGATCAGGCGGAGAACTGGTCCTTCACGACGCTCTCCGCCGCGATTGAAGCAGTCCAGCATCAGCTGGGCTATGGCTGGTTACCGGAACAGAATATCGCCGGGCTGCTAAAGAGCGGTGAACTGCGCCCTCTGCCGCTGTTGCAGGGCCGCCGACGCAGCAGTTCGCTGGTGATGTATATCAATGAAGAGAGGCTGCCCGGCAACAGCGCCATTGCGGCCCTGGCGCAGATGTTTGTGGAGCGGGTCGCGCAGGAGAAGCGCGTCGCTGAGCGCTAAGGAGGCTGAGTTTGTTTCCGTTGACGCGGGGAACATGCAAAAAACGCATTCCAAAGATGAAGCTGCGGTTTACCCCTTTAAAGCGTGGAACACCAGCGTTCTCATACGATCAGATTGCTGGCCCAAAACGGCAATCTTTGGTCTATCCGGCATGGCATTCTGGAAAATCGCAACTTCATGAAGACTATTGAGACTGTGCTCAATATCTTCAACAAGAATGTGCCTGAAGTCAGGCAGAACGCTATCTATAGCAAAACGATGGCTTCAGTTGCTGGCCGGACGCTTACGAACTCATTAATAGCAGGAAGGTTAGCAACTACCATTGCGCAGCGTAGCTCGTTCCTTGTTGCGGTCAGAGGTGGTCTGATTGGTAATGCCCTGCTTATTGGTGGCATGACAGAGAGATGTATCTATACCTCTGAAAAGCTGCAAAAGAGCAATCCTGAAGTCTATAACGCATTACGCGTGAGGAACTATGATTTACTCTACTTCCTACCTGAGCCAGCTCTGAACCCGTTCTTAGAAGCTCTCTATGTGAAGCGAACGCAAGGGCAACCGGCTTTTGAACGGATCATTGAAATGGTAGAGAAGGAGGTAAACGCTAATGCGAGATAATGAGTCTACCAAGCTGAGCTTAGGTAAACGCATCATGTATAGCCTTATAGAGGTGTCAGGTGCGATCATAGGCGGGTTACTGCTACTTCTGTGCTGCTACTGGTTCTTTCACTATGAAACCTGGCATGAGCGGCTGATGGCGATTGGTCTGTCTATCGGAGTTGTCTATCTGATAGGTAAGGTCTTACCTGAACGGCCAAATCAGTAAGCCTCTCATGGGGCCATACTCAGTTTTATCAGCTCAGACTTCATCTGAAAGTTACCCGTTATTTATACAGGTATTTATCAGAGTACATTTGGATTGAATTCTTCTCAGCCCAGAGGCTTTTTCCATCAGGTAATATTTCCATAAGCGTCCGGACAGGGCACATTTTCCCCTGATGAGTTCGCTGATTATTAAGTGAGCCAGCCAGTCATCAAGATCAGATTGTAATGTGTCGGGTTCACCATACCGCTTTTGCGGAACGCCACCTTCCTGCAATATCGTCATGTGGAAGCGCATCGCAGATGCCGTTAGTCTGTGGTGACATCGCTTTGGTCTTCGCATAATCCAGACCAAAAAAAAGCCTCCATATTGGAGGCTTTTTCGTCAGCAGCGGAAACTTACTTCTTCTTCGCTTTCGCGTTAGGCAGATCGGTGATGCTGCCTTCGAAGATTTCTGCTGCCAGACCGACTGACTCATGCAGGGTCGGGTGAGCATGGATGGTCAGCGCGATATCTTCCGCATCACAACCCATCTCAATCGCCAGACCGATTTCGCCTAACAACTCGCCGCCGTTAGTGCCGACAATCGCGCCACCGATGACACGGTGCGTCTCTTTGTCGAAAATCAGTTTGGTCATACCGTCTGCACAATCTGAAGCGATAGCACGGCCAGAGGCAGCCCACGGGAAGGTGGAGGTCTCGTAGCTGATGCCCTTCTCTTTCGCTTCTTTCTCGGTCAGACCGACCCAGGCAACTTCTGGCTCAGTATAGGCAATGGATGGGATCACTTTCGGGTCGAAGTAGTGCTTCAGACCGGAGATCACTTCCGCCGCAACGTGGCCTTCGTGCACGCCTTTGTGCGCCAGCATCGGCTGACCGACGATGTCGCCGATAGCATAGATGTGTGGCACGTTGGTACGCATCTGCTTGTCGACACGGATAAAGCCGCGATCGTCCACTTCCACGCCCGCTTTACCGGCATCCAGACCTTTACCGTTCGGCACACGACCGATAGCCACCAGCACGGCGTCATAACGCTGCGCTTCACCCGGTGCCTTTTTGCCTTCCATTGAAACGTAAATGCCATCGTCTTTTGCTTCAACGGCGGTCACTTTGGTTTCCAGCATCAGGTTGAATTTCTTGCTGATTTTCTTGGTAAAGACTTTGACGACATCTTTATCCGCAGCCGGGATAACCTGGTCAAACATCTCAACCACATCGATCTCTGAACCCAGCGCATGATACACCGTCGCCATTTCCAGACCGATGATACCGCCGCCCATAACCAGCAGACGCTTCGGCACTTCTTTCAGTTCCAGCGCATCGGTTGAATCCCAGACGCGGGGATCGTCATGAGGAATGAAAGGCAGTTCGATTGGGCGTGAACCCGCAGCGATGATGGCATTATCGAAGTTGATGGTGGTCGTGCCGCCTTCACCTTCCACCACCAGGGTGTTAGCACCGGTGAATTTGCCGAGGCCATTAACCACTTTGACTTTACGACCTTTTGCCATTCCTGACAGGCCGCCAGTCAGCTGGTTAATCACCTTCTCTTTCCAGCTGCGAATCTTGTTGATATCAGTAGAGGGCTGACCAAACACAATGCCGTGCTCTTCAAGGGCTTTCGCCTCTTCGATCACTTTGGCAACGTGCAGCAGCGCTTTAGAGGGGATACAACCGACGTTCAGACACACACCGCCAAGGGTGCTGTAACGCTCTACCAGTACGGTTTCCAGACCTAAATCCGCACAACGGAAGGCTGCAGAGTAACCTGCAGGACCTGCCCCAAGTACCACGACCTGGGTTTTAATCTCTGTACTCATCATGACCTCTTATTTGATATCCGGCGGGTCAGACGTTCTTATAATGCCCTTGTTCCACCGGGACTTTCACCGCAAGAGTTTACAGAATTGTTAACAAACTGCCAACCGTGACGCGACGAAACGTTAAAGGAAGGCCGGCATCCGCCGGCCTTCTTCACATTTACATAACTAAACGACGTATGTCTGAGAGCATATTGCCAATAATGGTGATGAATCTTGCACCATCAGCTCCGTCGATCACGCGGTGGTCGAAGGAGAGAGAGATTGGCATCATCAGACGCGGCGCAAACTCTTTACCGTTCCACACCGGCTCCATCGCCGATTTAGAGACACCCAGGATAGCCACTTCCGGCGCGTTAACAATCGGCGCGAAGTGCGTGGTTCCCAGGCCGCCCAGGCTGGAGATGGTGAAGCATCCGCCCTGCATATCGCCCGCGGTCAGCTTACCGTCACGCGCTTTCTTCGACACCGCCATCAGCTCACGCGACAGCTCGGTAATGCCCTTTTTGTTCACGTCTTTGAAGACCGGAACCACCAGGCCATTTGGCGTATCGACCGCCACACCGATGTTGATGTATTTCTTCAGCGTCAGCTTCTGCGCATCTTCGGAAAGCGAGCTGTTGAAGCGTGGCATCTGCTCAAGCGCGGCAGCGACAGCTTTCATGATGAACACCACCGGGGTGTACTTCACATCGAGCTTACGCTTCTCTGCTTCGGCATTCTGCTGCTTACGGAACGCTTCCAGATCGGTGATATCGGTTTTGTCGAAATGCGTAACGTGCGGGATCATCACCCAGTTACGGCTCAGGTTCGCACCCGAAATTTTCTGGATACGACCCAGTTCGACTTCTTCGACTTCGCCAAACTTGCTGAAGTCCACTTTCGGCCATGGCAGCATGCCTGGCAGGCCGCCACCGCTTGCCGCAGCCGGTGCCGCTTCAGCGCGTTTCACCGCCTCTTTCACGTAAGTCTGCACGTCTTCTTTCAGAATGCGACCTTTACGGCCGGTGCCTTTGACTTTCGCCAGGTTCACACCGAACTCACGCGCCAGGCGACGGATCACCGGGGTAGCGTGAACGTACGCATCGTTCTCGGCAAACTCACCTTTGCTGTCCGCTTTGGCTGCCGGAGCAGGCGCCGCAGATTTAGCTTCTGGTTTCGCAGCCGGGGCCGGTGCGGCTTCCTGCTTCGCTGCCGCCGGGGCCGGTGCGGCACCTTCGACTTCAAACACCATGATCAGTGATCCGGTGCTGACTTTGTCGCCGGTCGCCACTTTCAGCTCTTTGACGGTACCCGCGAATGGCGCAGGCACTTCCATTGACGCTTTATCGCCTTCCACCACGATCAGTGACTGCTCAGCGTCAACTTTGTCGCCCACTTTCACGAGGATCTCGGTGACT
>NZ_VHIZ01000023.1 GCF_006494375.1 Pantoea anthophila | reverse complement strand
GAACAGTGGTACAAGTAAATTAACAGATGGCGGCAGAAGCCGCCTTTTTATTACTTTAATTCAGGATAAGAAATTATCTCTATGTAACTTGATAGCTCAACAGGTGAAGCGGAGTGTTTAGAGTACGTTTTAAAGCTTTCAGTATTACCGCGCTCATGCCCCATCAATAGAGCGATCCTATCCTCAGGAACTTTGTTCTTGTCCAGTTGCTGAGCGTAGGAATGGCGTAGCGAGTGAAAAACTTTTCTTTCTGTGCCAGCTTCGCCCAAAGCCTTACGCTTAGCCCTTGTAAATCTTTGTGTGTGCCATGTGGATCGCTTGCCGTCTGCACGGTCTGTGATTGATGCATGGTAAAACAAGAAGCCGTCATAGGGGCGCTGAATGAGCGTAGCAACCAGTGCAGTTAACTTGCTGTGAACAGGAATGATCCTTGCTGCTGATCTTGTCTTACCTTCCAGCACCTCAAAGCACAACACGCCCTCAACCGTCTTGATGTTGCCTGTTTTCAGTGAACAGATCTCGTTTAGGCGCATCCCGCTATACATACCTATCAGCGTTACCGCTTTCATTTCATCATCAAGCAGGTTGTAGACCTTCGTTAACTCACCCTCTGCAAACACTTCGTAGCTAACCTTGCTACTTTTAGCTTCCAGTGCATGACCGCGCCACGGGTTATCTTGTGGTGCATCGTGATACCGGTTCTTAGCCAGATCCCAAATCTGAGCAAGGGAGCTGATGTAGTTTTGTATTGTCTGAGGTGCCTTTTCCTTTTTCAGCTTATCAAGCCAGCCTGTTACGGTTGTTCTGTTCACATCCTTTAGCTGAACATCTTTTTTCTTGAGATGAGCAAGCAACACCTCTACGGCTTTGTTTGTTTTAGAAAGGGTAGTTAGCTTTCGTTTCTCGCTGAATTGCACAAGGTACAGATCCAAAAGTTTGAGAAGTGAAGGGCAGGTAAGAACAGCTTCGCCCAATGGGATTGGGTTTTCTTTGGCTATGTTTCCTATCTGGCGTAGTTCATTGATGATTCGTTCCATCTTAGTGCCGCTGGGTTGTGGTTTTAGCTGTTCCCTTAATCTGGAAAACTCTACGGCGATAGCATCACGGATCAGCCTTGCTTGCCTGATGTCTCGTGTGCCAGTGGACTTGATGAAGTTCTTTTTGCCGCTGAAATACCCTCGCATGTAAGCAGGTAGCGCAATGCGAACCATGTACACACCACAAGGATCAAGAATCAGGTAACGATCTCTCTTGTAAATCATGAAAACCCCAGTTATTTTGTCGGGGCAATTTCATGGCGAAATTGGTATGGTTAGCCGTAGGCGCATTCTAACGAATTGATCAAAATCAATGAGTTAGGAGACGCAGTTGATTCAAAATCAACCGTAGAAATACGTGCCGGTTCGAGTCCGGCCTTCGGCACCATCGGAACATCAATAGACGTCAACGGACGTCTTTTTTTGTGCCTGAAATACAGTATCCGCAAGGCTTTCCTCGCTTTTTCACTCAACCTAAGTCAACCTGATTCAATCTACATCAAATTACTGATGCGGGTACAACTGCGGGTATATCCCGGTTCGATAATGTTTGTACCCACACAGAACCCTTGAAAGGATACTCATCATGGCTCTGAGTGATGTGAAGGTTCGTTCGGCCAAGCCTGAAGCAAAAGCCTATAAGCTTACTGACGGTGAAGGCATGGTGTTGCTGGTTCACCCTAACGGCTCCAAATACTGGCGGCTTCGTTATCGCTTCGGCGGCAAAGAGAAAATGCTGGCATTGGGAAAATATCCTGAAGTTTCGCTGGCGGATGCCAGGGCACGCCGGGATGAAGCCCGTAAGCTGTTAGCAAACAGCGTCGATCCCAGTGAGAACAAGAAAGCCGTTAAGGTAGAGCAGGAGCAAGAGGCAATAACGTTTGAACTGGTTGCCAGAGAATGGCACGCCAGTAATCAAAAATGGTCTTCAGCACATAGTGCTCGTGTCTTGAAAAGTCTCGAAGATAATCTCTTTGCTGCCATCGGTAAGCGGAACATTGCTGACCTGAAGACACGGGATCTGCTTGTCCCTATCAAAGCGGTGGAGTCGTCCGGGCGTCTCGAAATCGCTGCTCGTTTGCAGCAGCGTACTACCGCGATTATGCGCTTTGCTGTGCAGAGTGGGTTAATCGACTACAACCCCGCTCAAGAGATTGCCGGTGCGGTTGCTATGGCGAAAAGAAAGCACCGTGCGGCTCTGGATCTTGAACGTATTCCCGAATTACTTCACCGCATTGATCACTACTCTGGCAGACCGTTAACTCGACTTGCTGTCGAACTTACCTTGTTAGTCTTTATCCGCTCCAGCGAGCTGCGATTTGCCCGTTGGTCAGAAGTAGATTTTGAAACGGCCATGTGGACGATCCCCGGTGAGCGTGAACCGTTGGACAGTGTTAAGCATTCTCAGCGTGGTTCAAAGATGCGGACTCCACATCTTGTTCCTTTGTCGCGACAAGCTCTCGCTATCTTGGAAAAGATCAAAAGCATGAATGGGAACCGAGAGCTGATTTTCGTGGGCGATCACGATCCACGTAAGCCGATGAGTGAAAACACGGTAAACAAGGCGCTGCGGGTAATGGGCTATGACACAAAAACGGAAGTTTGTGGGCATGGTTTCAGGACGATGGCACGAGGTGCATTAGGTGAGTCAGGGTTATGGAGCTATGATGCGATTGAACGACAATTGAGCCACACAGAGCGTAACAATGTGCGTGCGGCTTACATACATACTTCTGAGCATTTGGATGAGAGGCGTTTGATGGTGCAGTGGTGGGCTGATTATCTTGATGCTTGTCGCAACGGTTCAATTACACCATACGAATACTCGAAATTATAATAGATCCTTTGAGGTTTAGAGCTTAATATTTGAAGCGCTTGAAGCACAATTATGAGTTTTTTTGGAAAAGCTGCCAACGTAGAACTGGTACTTTTAAATCACATTTTCGCTTAGTTTATGTATGAGCATAGAGGAAAGTTAAGTGGCTAAGATTCCCTTCACAAACAGAGAGTTAGTCAGGGCCTGGCGTAGTTCTCTAGATGTCTCAAAATCGGAATAAAGAACAAACCCTCACAGGCTACTATTATTTTATGCAATTGAATGTGGTCTTAAAGCTACGT
>NZ_VHIZ01000022.1 GCF_006494375.1 Pantoea anthophila | reverse complement strand
CAGCTCTATTTTGATGTGCAATGGTTGTAGTTGTCACCCTGCATGCATTTTCCAGCACCAGACTTTACTCAATTCACATATCCCTCTGCGATGAAACCTACTTCTATTGATAATGTTTGACATAGAGTTGTATCTACACTTATTACCCACCAGCTCTTTACACTTTGCGTCAATGCGCCTTGAAGCTTCGCGAAATCGCACGCCCAATCGACTCCATTAATGGATCAATTTTCCGCATGTATGACGGTCCAATGAACGGCCTCGGGGGTATACAGTCAGTTCCAACCTCCTGCCACAAACCAATCAGACTTTTAGTACCTACAACGGCCGCCAGGCCTACCACCTCACTCTCAATTGAGTCTCTGAGTTCGCCTGAGCGCAAAAGCGGCTCGTCTTCGCTGTAACCCCGGCGAACGCGATCGGCTTTGGTAGATTCAGCCAGCGGTGCCCAGGCATCAAAAGGCCCGTAAGCGGGCTGGTACACACCGATTTCTTCCTTTGCCGTCTCCTCAATCTCTTTCACGATGACGCGGAAGCTAACCTCCAGCCCGGTGGCTATACTGGCTGACGCAGATGACATCTCGCGCGCAAATTGCTCAAGATCCATTACTTACCCTCCTCCCACCTGCGCGTGTTCCAGTTATAGGTGCCACCTTCAAGCTCGCCGATGACCACACCCATCGCGATGCGCTCATGGGGCATAAGTGCTGTCAGGCCCGGAAAAATAATGCTGAACGGAACCCCGGCTTTCATCAGCCAGCACTGGTTTATAAAACCGGGGTTCTGCGCTAGTTTTTTGCGGCGGTCGCCGTGGCCTCATCGTCCTCGTCTTTCGCCCTGGCGCGCAGGCTGGCACTGACCGCTTTCAACCCGCTTTTGCCCAGGATAGCGAGCATGCTTTCAATCTGCTTCGGGTTCTGTGGTATCGGGTATTCCTCGCCGTCGATATCAGCCACCGCCGCCGCCGGAAAGGCATACATGTTCATGTACATCACGTTGATAGCCATTTCCGGGCCAACCGCAACCGTCAGGCGGGATTCCTGCACCGGGTCCAGCTCACGCAGGGAGATCACGCGCCCGCTGGCATCCCGGACCTGGTCGGATTTGACCGCAGACTCTGCCACGGCGGGCGGGGTCTCATGCACTCTGACCTGCACCATTGTTTATTCCTCAGTTCACTTTTTTACGGCGGTTCGCCGTCCATGACAGGGTCTGATTCACTGTCTTCTCGCCCTGCTTGTTACCGGCATCGGTAAGATGAAACGACACGCCTTCGTAGCGGTACACGCTGATGGTGCCGTTTGCCTCAGTGATGGTTTCGGTGATGGTGCCGCGGGGCTGATCGATGCCGTTGTAGTAGTTGTCTTCCCACCTGGCCCAGAAGTCATCAAGCGTGGCATCCATGCGTTCAGCGGCGATGGTGCCATTCCAGCCGACGGGGATCTGCAGTTCGTCAGTAATGCCATTGAGCGGTGTGATTTTATGGGTGGAAACCTGTGGCTTTGAGTCAAAGCTTATGATTTTGGGAATACGCAGTTTTCCCGTCGGCGTGTTGATATCGACAGCGATATCACGCCCGACGGTATAGCCAAGGGTTGGCATGGTTTATCTCCGGAGTAATGAGTCAGTCAGTGTTCAGCGCGACAAGCTGTCTGAGACGGAAATGGACACGCTGCCTCCCCCTTCGAGGTTCACCAGGAAGTAGCGCACCACATTGAGATATTTCACCTGCACATCCGCTGTCATATAGCCCAGCGCCACGCGTGCATCCGGGTTATTCGCCGAATCGAGGCGTACAGCAAAGGCCGGTCCGCCATTCGGATCGCCAATCATCTTCAGCGTCTCCAGATTCGACAGGAAAGACTCCAGCGTGCTTCTGGTTTCACGGCACAGGTCCGTGGTCTGGTTGTCACCTACTACGCTGCCGAAACTTGCCGCAATGGTCATCGACAGGAAGTTGGTCATGCGGGTATAGGTGTCATCGTTCTGGGTCGGATTCGATGAGGTATTACGCCCGGAGCGCATGCCGAAGTAACTGCCGCCCGGACAGGGACTGGTGATGACATCAAGGCGGGCTGAGTTGATCGCCCCGATTTCCGGTACGGAGTAAGGACGCCCTGCCAGCTGCCGCTCGGTGGCGATGATGCCGGGGATGCGTTTGTTAAGTGTGGAGATATGTGGTGACCGGGAGGCAATATTGGCCGCTTCAAACGTGGCGGGCGCAATCATTCGGTTTATGCCGTTTGCCGTATCCTTCCAGTAGGGCCAGTCACCCACAATCAGCTTGAAATGCCAGTCGTCCACCCCAGAGCTGTTGAGTGCTTCGGACACCGCCCTGCATCCGGCGGAGGCCGGGCCCTGGGCAATGGCATAGGCACCCTCGGAGCGCGCAAACGCCGCCATGGCAGGCCAGCAGGTTTTATCAGTCACATCGGTAAGATTGATGACCTGCGAATTTGTGCCACGCAGGGCATACATGCCTTTCCGGGGAGCATCAGTGCCATCCTTGCCCAGGAGCGTGGTATCCGTGATGCCGGTTTCGCCGTCGGTGCCGCCGCTGAGGGTGACCTCTTTCACCGCAACCTGTGCTGGCGCTTCAGTTTCGGCAACGTTCGCGCGCACCAGCTGGCTGGGACCGCGGATATTCATCTGGCCGTGATTCACCGCCTCCGCCATCGCTTTCCAGAGTACATCCCCTTCACCCTTCAGATTATCGAAAACTTCCGCACTCACACCCGGCAGACTGACCGTGAGCTTGCGTGTATTCACGGCGGTGCCCGGGCTGATGCCTGCGCTGATATGATTACCGCGCGTGCCGCTGTAGAGTGCGGTCAGCCGCAGACCTGATTTGCTGGCATTTTCACAGAGCTGCCCACTGGCAGCCTTGTCCTGACCGTTTGTCACGCGAACACAGTTCAGGTTTGCGGCACCGAGTTGCAGCGAAATCGCCGCCGCCGTGGCAAGGTCATACTGACGGACTCTGGGGGTGCCAAGAAAAAATGCCATATCGTTATCTGACGTGATACGAAAAGCGCTGTTTACCGGCCCCCAGCTGGCAACACCCACCAGCCCCAGCCCGTCGGTGGGCACACCGTTAATATAACGGGCCCGGGGCGGAACAACCTGAACGTAAAGGTCCGGTGCCGTGAGTGCAGACGTGTTGAGGTCGCCGGTTGAATAAATCGGCATGAGAGAGACTCCGTAAACTTAAGCGTATGATGAAAAAGCAGGTTTACTGCGTGACCGGGTGCCCGTTCAGGGTGACTGCAATCTCGGTCACTTCAGGTGCGCTGATGGTCTGGGTGGTGGCGAAATTCACGCTGAAGATCAGGTCACGCCGGTAGACATGCCAGTTCTCTGACCTGTCCGAATCAAACTGACGCGTATAAAGGAGCTGCGCGGGGGCGCCGTCGTCAAGGTCGATATGGCACTGTTCAGAGAGTGCCGCATCAATGGCACTGCCGATGCGGTCTCTGAGCCCGGGCGCAGGTGCCCAGATAGTGATCTGGAAATCCTTTATCTGCCTGCGCAGTTCCCTGACAGCCGTTCCGGCAGTCGTAACAGAGAGGCTGAGTTGTGTCACCAGCATGATGCAGAGGCTGCTGCCTATAGTGAATGACCCGGGCAGTCTGACAGAGAGAACATAAAGCGCCTTTTCCGCTTTAGTGCCTGCCCGGAAGTGGAAGGTGTACGTTTTCCCGTTAAGAACTATCTGCACGTTAGTCAGTGCGGACGCCACACCGGCGACGCCTATCGTGGTGCCGTTCACTGTAAACTGCAGCGTGGGTTTTCCCTTCGCCAGAGTGAGGTAAGGCCTGCCCAGCGCCGTGCTGATTTTACGCTCTGATGGCAGCGGCCAGACGGAGACATGCACGCCTCCCTTCTCAATATCCTGCTGCAGTGTGCCCGGCACCGGCCAGCCCGGATAAATTTTCACGGAGTTATTTACGATGCCCGGTAACTGGCTGCCGCCCGGATAAACTACGTCTGCAACACGACGGGCAAGATAACGGGCAACATCATCGGTACTTGCCATGTTACACCGTCACCTGAAGCGCCGTCAGACGCCAGCCCATGTCTGTGAGTTCCGTGCCGCTGACGACATAACGCTGCCCGGCTTCATCCGTCACAAAATCCCCGGCATGAAGAGACAGACCTCTGAATGCAGGCATGAGAATATTGTGCCAGGCACTGCGCGCCTCACCCGGCAACTTAAGTGGGCTGTGCTCTCCGCCACGGCTGAGCAGAATACTGGCGGGCCAGCCTGAAATAATAATCTTTTCATTCACAGCTTTGGTGCCACTGTATTCCTGAAGCCCGGCCTCGGAACCTTCCGGAGCCGTCCGCCGGATGCTGACGAGCCGGTCAGTCCTGACACACAGTATGGGCTGTAACAGTGGCATAGCTGCAACGTAAAATGTCCCCTCACCGGACACCAGCATATCGCCGGTCTCAAACCCTTCCGCATCAAAAATACCAATACGGGTAGCCTGCCCAAACCGGACTGCCCGCGCATAGTGGTAATCAGTGGCAAATGAGGCCGACAGCTCCCGCAGCGGCTGGGCATCCAGCGGACTGAACGGTGATACTGCCCGGTAATGACGGGCAGTACTGCCCAGGCGTTTCGCGGCCTTCCCGTTACCCTGGTTCACCTTCGCCGCCAGCTGCTGTGCGTCCATGTCAGCACCGGGTCACAGGTGTGGTGCCATTGCTCAGCGACGGACCCGGCGGGATACCAAGGAGTCCGCAGAGCTGGCGACGCCACTGATTATAGAGTCGCGTTCGGTCTGACACTTCTGACCGGTTGCGCTGCCAGACAGCCGCTTTATCCGTATCAAGGTTGTCTGCAGCATGGGTAATCCCCCATTCCAGACTGGCCAGTGTCGTCAGATAGTTCGCCACAATGGCTTCCTCCTCAGCCCGCAGCGACGTCAGCCGGTGAGCCAGCGTCTGGAACCGGCCTGAGGTGGCCTGTGCGTAAGCCGCATCACTGCGATCGTCAGGAGACGTGTCGCCGGTCATGGGATAGCCCATATAGCGACGTGCATCTACCTGCTGCTGGGGAGTCAGCATGTATGACCTCATCTGAAAGGGTTTTGGCTGAAATGGCTAAGCAGGACTAACCCAGGAGCAGGGCAGTATGCTGAGGTTTGATGTTCTGACAGCCCCAGGCCGCGGCGATTTCGTAGCGAACGCGGCGGTACTGTTTGTACATTGAGACTTCGAACGACATGTTGGTGCGCGGATCGGTGATCATCATGCGGTCATCCGCCATGTCGCCTTCTTCCGGCAGCGCCGGGGCGCGTGTGGCCAGGATGATGGCAGAGCGGCTGAAGGCGAAGTTGGCGGTAAATTTACCGACGACTTTAAGCTCAGCACCTTTCAGAATGTCTTCGCGCAGGCCCGGAGCAAAAATGTGGACACCTTTGTCCGCATCCACACGGGCAATGATGTATTTCTGGCTGCCTGCGATGATCACATCACCGGGGGAAATCTGTCCTGCTGGAATCGCGACCGGGATATAATGTGACCCGACAGCAATTTTTTCATCTCCGCCGAGTTTATACGCAGTCCCAGCCGGGCCATTCAGCGATGCCACACCTGCCGACTCACGCAGGGTAAAGCCATGCAGTTCGAGCAGCGTGCCCTGCGCACGTAATGCCGTGGTGCCTGCCTCATTGGCTTTAGTCAGCTGCGCCATAGTGCGCAGTGCGGCACCGGCTGTGGTGTCGATAACGCACTGCAGATCGCTCAATGGTGCGCCATTGTCAGTGAGGATTTTACGCACCTGCGCAGTATCAGTAAGCGTATCCTTAAACGGCGTTTTGCCTGCTTCACCGGCTGCACGAGATGCGCGACGAAACAGCTGCCCCAGGTCAGATTCAATTTCATTGACCAGCGTGCGCATCGCCTGCGTAACCTGGTCACGGCGGATACCATGATAACCCGGGCCGGATTTAATCCCCTTCTGCTGTTCGCCTTCCCAGCGGAACGGCACCATACGCGATTTGGTAATGGTCATGGGTACATTGCCAATATCCTGGTCACCGTCGTCCGGAGGCAGCTGACCGGGCTTCACATCCTCAGCCTTAGCGGCAGGCGTCACGGGAATGCGGACAGGCTGGTTCAGGGCCGCACGTTCCGCCGTGGCGTCCAGGGTGATGGAGGGAATGAACCCGCAGAGTTCACGGGACACAATGTCCAGCGACTGATACAGGTCAGGAATGAGTTGAGTCAGGGTATTAGACATGCAGGGTTATCCTGTTAATCGTTAATCTGTACACCCGCACAGGCGCGTTCGCTCTGCTCCTGAGGGCTGAGGGATTCGAACTGTGCACGGGTAAGTGTGTTTGAGCTGCTGTTGCCATTTCCGCCGGAGGAGCCGCCGCCTGATGCGCCGGTGCCTTTGAGGATCTGGTCTTTATACGGATAGTGCTCAACGAGAATGCTCAGCGCTTCATCAAACCCCGCTGCTTCACCGGGTCTGACCGCACTGAAGATTTTGTTTCCGTCGCGATCAAACGCCGTGACGGCGTCACCGACGACCTGAAAGTTGCTGCCGAAACGGGCTTCCACCAGGTCAGCCGGAATACTCATCTTCTCGGCGATGAAGTTTGAACGGGCAAAACTGCCGCCAATTTTCTCCGCCGTGAGCTTCTGGCTCAGGTCGTCGCGTTCTTTCACGATGGGCGCATACTTCTCTTCCAGTGCGCGGACAGCTTCAGTGCGGACCTTTTCGACTTCACCGGCATCAACCAGCGTCTTGTCTTCCAGGTTCTTCATGGTCTCCAGTGCTGCCAGCGCAGCAGCCGGATCATCGATTCCTTCAAAAGTCTTCAGCAGCGTTTCCGCACTCTCCGCGCGCTCACGGTGTGATTTTGCCTCACCGTTGAGACGCGTGATGGTCTGCAGGGTGCCGGGAGCATCAAACACCAGCTCTTTTCCGTCATCCTGTACATAGACAGGCTTGCCATCGTTTACGACCACCTGGCCGTTCTCATCGAGTTTCAGTTTCATCAGGGTCATCCAACCGGTTATGAGCCATCCGGCCCGTGGCGCCGCGCTGCATCCGCAGCGGCCGGCAATAATAAAGGCCCCTGCATCTGCACGGGCCCGGATAGAACTAAACTGGCGGTGTGGTGACCGGCTTAACTGGCAATAGAGGCGGCATGGCGCGTATCCGCGCCTGCTCTTCCGACCAGCGAAGTTCGCTGTTGATGAGGCCTCGGCGCTGTATCTCATTGAACAGCGTCTCGTCTGAAAGCGCCCGCGTTTTATACATGTCCACCAGGAAGTCAGTTGACGCTTCAGCCAGGGTAGTGGCACCAAAATCGCTGAAGATGGTGACGTGTCCGCCTTCGGGCTCACCCGTCCACTCTGCCAGGTACCGCAGAGCAAGCCGCGCTGCATCGGTGAGGTCGCAGACCATGCGCTGCAGGGCGCTGGTGCTCGCCTCGTTGTCGGTCAGCGTCTGCACCACGGTGCGGTGTCCGGGTTTTACCACCAGCAGTTCTGCCCCCACCTGGCGCATCTTTTCCTCAAGGTCGAGGATGTCTGTGCGACCAGCTTCGATAGCTTTCCCGCTGTGCTCGACATAGCGCAGGTCCGCCTCATCTTCGTCCGACATGATTGCCGATGCCGCACCCACTGAAATGGGACCATCACCGAGCTTTTTGCCGAACAGCACCGGTACGCGGGCGACATGCAGGATGGTCTGCTGATCACTGCGGGACTGCCAGTGTTCGACGTTGAGCCAGGCCAGTTCAGCCAGCGGCGGCCGGCCGTTCATAAAGCCGCGTTTGTCGCCGTAGACCGGGACGAAAGTGATTTTCTTCAGGCTGGTGGTGCCTTCGTCATGCAGCTGCCATGACAGTACACCGGTTATGGCATCAGGCTTTTCGCGGTAAACCCGCCAGCGGCCGGGAGTCAGTACCCTGACCTGCTCAATGTCTCTGACAATAAATTCATTTTCCGGGTCACGTTCACTCACCACCTCAACAAACCGGAGCATGGTGAATGTCTCCTGCCCGTTGACCCGTTCTGAGTCGTAGTCCAGCAGGCTGGTGGCATTCACCCTGACGAAATAAGGCCGTAGCCCGCGCTGGCGCTCTTCAGCCAGAGAGCGCTGTTTATCCGCAGGTGGATGTTCGACAAGGATGCCGCAGAGGCCATAGGCCATCGCCTCTTCAAAGGTGTCAGCCAGAAAGGAGTGCAGATTGGTGCCCTGCAGGTCCACGTCCCCGAACATCTCACGTATGCGTGCAGGCACAGCTTCTTCATTCCATGTCACCGGTCGGGAAAAGGGTTTACCACTGAGTACCTCCACCGTGCGGGAGAACGCCGGGAACAGCGTCGCCACCGAAAGCCGGTTCTGATAAAACGCCTCTTCTTCACTGGGCCATTTAGGCAGATACGTTTTGCCCGCAGCACGCATGGCGGCCGTGCCGCCCAGCAGCGTGCTGATCATGGGCCAGCATCCGGCCATCGACTCGATTTTGGGCGATCGCTTCCGGACGTCGTTGCTCATGATGAAGTTCAGTTATGCTGTAAAGGGACGCACTGTCGTGCCTTTCGGCTGGAACAGTTCGGTTATGGCCCAGACCAGCGCATCCAGCCGGTCAGGTGATTTCTTCGCGGCAGCGGGCACATATTCCAGCAGCTGGTTTTCGAGCTGGTAGAGGTTGCCGCGGTGCGCCACCCGCCCCTGCTCGTAAAGCGCGGAGATGGGCTCTGCCCGGGCAAATTTGCCCCTGCTGGCATGGACGCGGACGATGCGCCCGCGAAAGCCCGCATTGCGCAGGGTATCTTCGGCCATATCACCGCCCTGGTTGGTTTCAATGACGATGGCTTCAGCGTGGTGCTCCTCATACGCTCTGATGGCGCGCTTCGCCCAGCCGTTGGGCGAGTACTTCCCGGAGTAATCGGCATCTGCAGAGAACAGCCGGTCATTGCCGCGCCCGTAACTGCTCGCCACGACAATACCGGTTTCGTCACTCTCTTCGCTGTTCGTCGCCTGCGGGTCGATGGCAACGACCGTCCGCGACGGCTGCAGGGTGATATCCAGCGCACGCGCACAGGACACCATCGCTTCGGTCCAGAGTGCGCCATCAGCATTAAACCGGCGGGGCCGCTGCATGTACTGCGCTTCCGCGGTACGCCGGTGTGAAAACAGCGAGACGCGATGCGATTCGTTGTGCTTGTAAGGCCAGAGCCAGCCGTCAGGCAGACCATGATCGATGGGGATCGCGTGCGTGTTTTCCGGGTACACCAGCGAATACGGTTCGCTGTTATCAATCAGCACCGGCAGGTTCAGGTGGTGCCACTGTTCGCCGCTGCCACCACGCAGCAGGTATCCGCTGAGATCGTGGTAGTGAATGCGCTGCATGATGACTACGATGGGCGTGGTCTCAATAGCCAGACGGGAACGAATGGTTTCGTTGAAGCGGGTGTTGACCCCGACGCGTATGGTTTCGCTGTAGGCGTCGTCAGGTTTGACCGGGTCGTCAATGATCAGACTGCCCTGCCACCCCGGCTCCATGTGTCCGGCACGAAAGCCGGTAACCTGCCCCGCAGCGGACGAGGCATACACCCCGCCGCCGTGTTCGGTCCACCACATGGCTTTACTGTCGGCATCATCGCGCAGCGCCATCGGCCACATGGCCTGAAAGGCAGCAGACTTCACGATGCTGCGCGTGGTTGACGAGTTCAGTAATGCCAGGTTGTGGGAATACGACAGGTGCATGAAGCGTGCACGGCGGTTCAGCGCCAGCCCGCGGCCCATCATGTTGATGGTGGCCAGTTCCGTTTTAGTGTAGCCCGGAGGCACATTGATGATGAGTCGCCGGATGTCGCCATCAATCACCCGGTCCAGCGTCCGCTGAATCACCTGATGATGAGGCGCGACAATCATTCTGCTGCCAGTGCGCTGCTTAAAGAAATAGCGGGCAAAGTACATCCCGTCTTCTTCACACTCTATACGGCGAGCAGCGGTCTTAAAGTCAGCAGTCGTCATCCTCCAGCATTTCCCGGCGCGCCTGCCGGTATTCCTCGCGTGTAAGCAGTGCAACCTCGAGCGGGCCGCCGTCTTTGCCTGTCAGTGATGTCGCAGCCTGTTCGCGGAATGCCTGCACGGAAATGTGTTTACCGAGCAATTCCAGATTTCTGACTTTGTCCGGCCACTTAATCTTTTTCAGGATGCCGACCATCTCGCGCTCTTCACCGCGACCTTCAAACATCTCAGCCAGATCGAATCCGCTCAGATACCGACGCCATGATGAAGGCCATTGCGATACAGGTTTGATGCGCATGTCATCTGTCATGATGTCGATCACGTCCATCTGGTCTATCTCAAACAATCGCTTCAGAACATAATCAGCATCAACATCAACCCGATCATTGCGTCTGGCTTTTAGTTCAGCGATTCTTATCTGGACGCTAACATTTGCTAATAGACGGGCACCCTGTTCATTCGCAGTTTTTGGACTATACCCAGCTCGAATAGCAGCCTGCGTTGCGTTCAAATCGACGAGGTACTCTCGACAGAACATTTCTTGTTTGTCAGTGAGTGCCATAACTTTATGTGCTCAATGGAGGTGATGTGAGTAAGTATTCAGATCTGGAAGAGTATCTAAACAAGGATGAGTCGTTTTATTTTTACCCAACTAATATTGAAATAATGGGCGACTTTAGAATTTGGTGCAGCCTTCCTGGGACTTGTGACCTAACCCTGTCAGATGTCACTGTCAAAAGTAAATCCATGATTTTGATAGAATATAATGATGAAGACGATGATAGACCTGCTGAAGTTAGCCTATTCGAGGCTGACAGTACTATCGCATCAATGGTCAGTTTCTTACGAAATATGGATTCGGTTTATCACGAGACTATCTATAGAGCCGTTTTCGAGTGGGCAATAAGGGCTTTTTTTGTGTCCGCTAGATAATGCTGATAACAATACATACTATATTTGAAATATCAGGGGCACTAAGTATCTATCCTTAAACTCAACTGAATAAAAAACCGCCCGGAGGCGGCTTAATCAATGTGACTGTTTTTCGAGAGATTCAGCTATGCGACGCAGGTATTCATTGTTTTTAAATGAAACCATAATGCATTCAAAAAATATCCTTGCGAAAAGAGCCATTATCAGTAGCAGTAAACCGGCAGCATTGAATCCTCTTGTAAAGAAGGTCAAAACAGCAGCAACAGCAAGCAGAGCAACAGTGATAATGTAAAGGGCGCTAATGATTCGTGGGGTTATTAATTTGTCGAATCCAAACATTTGGCAATCTTCCTGATTGAAAAGAAGAATAATCTTAATGTTTCGAAATCAATTCTTCAAGAGTTATCATCGGGCGCACTCGCAAATGCGCCCTGTGATGAAGCAGCTGCGGTTAGTAAGCTTTTTCGGCTAACCAATCTGCTGCAGATCGCATCTTTTTGATTGCTTCAGTTTTAGCCAGCTTTTCTAACTCAGCTAAAGTGGTTTCCACCTCATAAGGCAACTTCAGGTACAAAGACACGTTTTCACCACCCGAGTCAGGGTCGGTGTAAATCGTCACCTCAGCATAGACAGACTCTCCATTAACTCGGGTAAAACTTCCAATCTCAATTTCCATGATTCACTCAGGCAAGAAACATTTACAGAAGATAATGCATTACTGCGAGTTAAGCTGGAACTTAAATATGCGCAATAATCTCAGATACTGCTTACTGATGTGCTACTGCAGCACGAATCTTTACTTTTCTGCGACTGTAATTCGCTCTCTGAGTGTGAAATGATGCTGTTGAGCGGCGCAAGTATGACCGGTGGTCAATTTTTCATAAGCTGTCGCCGCTGCAATCAGGCGAAATAAAAAATGCAACTGATAGTGCTTACTTGCTACTCATAGAAAATCACTTTTTGCTGAACTCAACACTATCTGTCGTGCAATCAAGCATGCCAAAGTATTCCCCGTTAGCTGACTGGCCGTTACGCTTAGTAAAAGGCACTAACCAGATATCGTTCCCGAATGTCATCTGTCCATAGTCGATCAGAATCCCATTATTTTGAGCGGCGTCCTGAACGTCAGAGAAACTTTTCCATTCAGCCTGATCTCCGGTCTTAGCCCGAATAACCTTAGTCATGATGGTCTGATAATCATAATGTCTGCAGGCTTCAGCCTGGGCAGCATCAACTTTTGAAGGTCTGATCGATACTATCAACAGAATCATTACAGCAAAAGCCAGCACTGCCAGAACTGTAATGGCGATGACTAAAGTTTTGACTACCTTTTTCATATGATCCTCATCCTGAGCTATTTATATGAGAATCATACCTGATGCTCCTTGGAATGCTCACGTTGCCTTGCACGACGTGTGCACTGCATTACTCAGCGATACATAATCGCCAGTGCTTTCACATCGTCCTTTGCGGCTTCGCCCAGCAGAGCAACGCCACTTTCAACAAACGCCAGCGCAGCTTCAAAATCATGAACGCCCACTTTGACTTCAGCTGATGGGGCCTGAGCTGCTACGGCAGAGAATTCGGACTGTTCAACGACTTCGTCATTCATTGATTCTGACATTTCAGAATTCTCTTCTTCAGGAGGGATAAGCAGGTCCTCAGCCCAGCATATTCATTTCTGCCGTTCCCGTTCGATTTGCCGGATGCCGGCTTTGTCGTGGTTGCACTGCTCCAGAGCGTTAAGCAGGCGCTCATTCAGCTCCAGGCTGTCTCCCCAGGTCAACGGGTCAGGAATCAAAGGCACAGCGCAGTCAGCCAGCAGACTCACCGGGATGGGCACTGGCGGCACCGGTACGTACTTTGTCCCGGTGCGCACGCAACTGGTCAGCAGCAGGATGAGGCACAGGTTCAGTAGCACAGCTGTTACCCTTGACCAGCTTGCGAATAACCACCACTCTGCGCTCGCTCTCTGCATTACTGACGTGATTCGCATTGTGGGTTGCCTGTGCAATGTCGCTGAAGAGTACTGTTGCCCTGAGGACGTTATTCGCAATCATCTCAGCTGAAGTTTTTTCCTGCGCAAGCTGCCTGTTCTGCTGAATGAGCACGGCTTTCGATAAGGACTGAAGTTTCAGGGTGACGCTCAGCGCCATGACAAGAATAAGCAGAGCCGTGATGGTCACAGCACCCCACTTAATCCTGCTAAATGTCATCGCTGCTCTTCGCCATGCAAAGTGCACGTTCAGTTTCGCGGCGTTTCATCAGCCCTCTCCACTTTCTGCCGCCCGCAAAGACCCAGCGGCGCATTTCACTGCACGCACCCGTATTGTCGCCTGCGTTGAGCTTTTTCAGAAGGGAAGATCGGGAAAAAGCGTCAGTACCGGTGTTAAAGCTAAAGCTGTAGAGTGCAGCGCGCTGGTAATCGCTGAGGGGGACAGTGACCAGACTGTCAACAGCTGCCTGAACGGGTTTCAGGTCTTCGCGCAGAAGAGCATCACATTCCCTGGCGGTGTAGGTTTTATTTCTGACAATATCGGGGCCGGTGTGACCATCGCAGACGGTGAGCACACCGGCGACATCCCGATATGGAACATAACGACGCCCTTCCAGACCATCCGGACCGTCCAGCAGTATCATTGCCAGAGTCAGCGCCCCTCCACCAGCTGCAGCCAGAAGTCTGTTACGCAGCACGACGGAGATGGCCATGAATTAATTCGCCTTGTCCTGGCAGGTGCAGCGCAGTGCCCTGATTTCTGCCAGTGTTGCCTTGCGCCGGTAATACCCGTTGATGATGCAGGTGATAGTCGCGAGGCTTATGCCGGCCAGAACGCCCACCGCACTCCACTCTTCCGGGCTGAAAAAGGTCAGGACGCCATGGACAACTTCGCCTGCGGATACGCCGTATGCGATGCCGGTTGTGAGTTTGCTCATCAGGAGTTGCCGCGCAGAAAGGAAGAAAGAGAGCCGGAGCCGGTGGATGAGCAGGATACACTGACGGCATCCGGCCATAAAAAAGCCCTGACAACATGCCAGGGCTGAACAGGAATTTCTTGAGGGTCATTTACCCATCGTTGGAGTCAATCTAACACAAAAAATGGAAAAGTAAATAGCGAGCGATAACATCGTAGATTTAATTATCGCTTGCTACTTAGTGATATGTGTCAGCTGCTTTTCCGCCCAGGCCTCTTCCCGGTGCAGCTCGGCGACCAGAAACTCCAGCAGCTGCTTCACGCTCTTGTTCCACGTATCCAGCGTAACAGCCTGCGTGACCTGACACACCGCCCTGAACACAACAGCGGAAGGGATACGTTCAAAGCCGCGCCCGGAACACCGCTTACAGGGCTGATAAACCGGCACGCCCTGAAAGCGTGTCATCACACGGTTAAGCGCTTCCCCTCGCCCTTTACAGTCCTTGCAGGCTGCTCGCACGACACCCTTCCCGCTGCATTTGCTGCAGCACTTTCCGTTGCACAGGCCTGTGCCGTGACAGGCATGACATGGCGATTCAGTATCCGGGCTGCGCGCATAATCAAGAAAGGCATAGCCCGCGATGGTCGTGATGATGGCCATACGCTCTTCTTCCGGCAGTTTTGCAAGGGCCGGATACCGGGCTGATGCCTTCATACCGGTCATGGTGAGCAACCGTATGGCACGATCTCTGTCGTAACGACTCAGGTGCATTTTACCGAAGAAGGCGGAGTAACCGAGAGGGGCTCGCTTTTGTGTCATACCCAGTGCAGCCATCACATCGCTGCCGGTCATATCATCAGGTGAACGGGAGGACTGGCGGGTGAAAGGCGAAACGGAGCGCGGTGAATGGTACTTAACAACACTTTCAAGTTTCATCATAGTGACTCTGTGCCGGTAAGAATGCCACCGGCACTATGAGTCGGTTCAGATTCATTTTTCTGAATGCCTGCAGACGCGTTCTCGCGAATGAAAAATGAATTTCTGAACAAATTTTTCCCTGGGCAGCTGGTGTCTGCCCTTCTCCGTCACCCGGCACCACAATTCAATGAGCGCTTCACCAGAATGGTGACGGGGGCTGGCCCCTTTCTTCCACCCGATAAGTGTGGAAGCCACCACATCCAGTTCGTCTGCGATGTCCTGCAGAGAGTAACCGGAACGGCTCAGGTCGGTGAGGATCCGAAACCAGTCGATTTTATGAATATTGATGACAGGCACGCGACTTCCCCTGCTGTTAGAGCCTGAGTAAATCTTTAAGATTCCTGACGCCCAGCTTATTGGCACAGTTTTTCCGGTGCTGATAGACCGTCCGGATTTGGATCCCCAGCAATGAAGAGTGATGCCGGACATCCATTCCGTTCAGAAATCCATCAATAACGGCATGCTCGCGCAGGGTTATTCTGCAGTTTTCTCTTTCAGAACGCTTTCTCTCCAGATAGCGTCTGAGCACAAACGCGATGTATGAAACGGGCATGGATACATCCAGAACAAACTCCATATCACAGACGCGGTTCAGAAGACTCCTTTTCCGGCTATCCAGCAGGTCCTGATTGTCAGTGAAGACCAGAACATTACCGTTGGTTTTTCGCACCAGTGTCAGAAACAAGCTGAACCAGCAGGGAAAAAAGTCATCGTATCCCAGGCACATAACGGCGAGATGATAACGCCCCTGATATCTGGCTGCTGAATGAATACTGAATTTCCGGCTGTCCCTGCACGATAAAACTGTCAGGTTTTTTTTACTGCATGCACTGTCTATGAGGCTGAATAAACCGTAATGCAAAATATTGTTGTCACCGATGACCACAACACAGCGTTCTTTACTATTCATATCCTGTTATCCGTCTCTGGCATTTAAGGCCAAAAAAACTAATCTCACCCTCCTCAAAACGCATATTATTACTACTCACATCCCGCTGCACATTCAATGCAATCGTTTGGCACTGGAGATTCTCAGCCTGACGCATTAAACGTAACCTGCTGAATAAAATGAATTAACATTGAACCAGGATTAGTATTAGGAAAAACTTTCAGACTCCTGTTAGCACCCATTCCTACCCAAAATGAATTCTGACGAGCCTGAATATTAGAAGGAGGATTTATACTTTCATTCAGATACTCACATATCGGTTAAATTGACACCGTGAAAATCACCTTTCAGTCATGAAAAAATAGGGAAGATAATGAGAGGAGTGCTTTTTTCCCACTCACAGAAAGGGAGTATTACATGATGCTACGGGGTATCTCTAAAACCATCCTGATACAAATTGAAAAAGAAAGCGCATATTACTTCAGATGAGATGGCAGGCATGACCGAGGGTGCCGACGCCGAACAATACTGAAACAGCTGACACCATTACGCGTGCAATTCAGTGACTGCGTGATAGCACTATTGACACTATAGCCTGCTCCAATTGTCTTAAATTCGTTGAACAGCAGATGAAATGAAGTCTGGCGACCGCCAGAAGCCGATCAGGATGATCCCGTTGCGTCCTTGAGGCCCATTAGCATTTCCATACCGCTGCGCTGCGCACAAGGACTGAGAAGGTCAATACACATCTCCCTTCAAGTCATCAGAGAGAAAATGCCCCCTGTCGGGATATCTCTGCAGACACCTCACGCAGGGCACTGTACTGTCATCAGCAAAAAGGGATATGAAATGACGATCAATGCCAGGTCAGGTCATCGTAACTGTCGGTTGAGTTCATGGTGAATTCTCCCATAGCACTTCTCTGTAGTGCATCGCGCCTTTTGATTTCGTCGCTGACATCATTGATAGCCAGTTTCAGGGCATCAATCCTGTGTATATCACTTTCTGTTTTAAGAAAACTGTTCAGCTTGTTCAGTATGCCCGGCCATGAGACACGTGTGTTGTCATTAAGTATGGCGAGAGTCGCTTCCCCGATGAGCACATCACGCAGCAATTGCATATCCTGTTCTGTCATGACTGCGGCTGGTCTCCTGTCTCACGACACCGAAAAGATGGCAGTGAAATCACACTCATTTGCTGAACAAAAGCTCAATCAGCGCATGCAACTGCTGTTCTTCTGCATCAGATGAAGCCTTATCAAGACGTACAATCAGCCTTAAGCAGATAGCTTTGCGATTCAGTGTCTGACCTGAACTGAGGATCTCAGCAACAACTGAACCAAGCGTTTCCTGCAGCGGGAGCAGATTTGCACGGCTGAAATAGTCAGCGATATCGCTGTTGGAACCTGTGGTGCTAAGATTCAGTTGCATGACTGACCCCACTGTATGATTCGAAAATAACCTTTTTTGCGAAAATTATACAGAAAACCTGGCTTTGTACAGATATTTCCGTTTCGCTTACAACAGCTACTGACAAGGACAGATGCTGGAGAGTATCCATCCGGGTGGAGTACTGCTACAGCCTGACTGGAGTCTTATCTTGCCCGGGGCAGGTCCGATACCCGCGTTGTGTAGGCAGGCGACAGCATATCCCGCTTCATAGACCAGGATTTCTGAATCCCCTGCCCTGCAAAAAACAGACTGGCCTTACCACTCTGATTAAGTCCATCGACGACCCGCATCAGGGCCTCGCTGTTTGCCTGCGGCTGATATTCGTCAAACAGGCTGAGCTGGGCCACGCCTTGGCTGTAAAAATCGCCCAGCATCACGCCTGCTTTCATGTACCGGTGCCCGTCCACCCATATGCGGTCGAGCGCATCCATAGCGACGCGGATGATATCGCGGGTGTCGTTTGAAGGGGTAAGCAGTTTGCCGATTGCCTGATTACCGTAAAATTCCTCACCGACGGCATGCGGACTGGTCCGGACAAAAACCGCTATCTGCCTGCAGTACTGCCTCTCCTGTCTCAGCTTTTCAGCAGCACGCTCGGCGAATGCGCACACTGCCTGCCGCATATCCATATACTCAGTGATGCGTGAGCCGAACGAGCGCGAGCAGACAATCTGCTGTTTGACAGGTGCAAATTCTTCGAGCGCCAGACAGGGTTCGCCGCGCAGCTCCCTGACGGTACGCTCGAGTACAACATTGAAGTGTTTGCGGATGATCCAGGTGCTCTGTTCGGCGAGGTCTCTGGCTGTGGTGATGCCCATGGCATTGAGTTTTTTACTTATACGCCTGCCTACTCCCCACACTTCTTCAACCGGCACCAGTGCCATCAGCTTTCGCTGCCGGTCAACATTCGACAGATCGACGACGCCACCAGTCTGCTTCCACTTCTTGGCGGCGTGGTTTGCAAGCTTAGCCAGCGTTTTGGTCTGTGCGATGCCCACGCCCACGGTCAGATGCGTGTTACGTTTGATCGTCTCACGCACTTCCCGTCCGAAGTTTTCCAGAACCATGCAGTTGCGCACACCGGTCAGATCCAGGAACGCTTCGTCTATCGAATAGACTTCCACGCTGGGAGCCATCTGCTCCAGCGTTGTCATAACCCGGCTGCTCATATCGGCATTTATGTGGAATGGAAAATCTACACGATTAGTTTGGATTGGAATGGCTGCTATGAGCGAAAAGCAGAATCCATCTTGTCAGTCCAGATAATGCGCAGTTAATGATTTTTAACTTAATACACGAAATTTCCCCTGGGAATTACCTCTTACTGGCACCTGACCTGTGTGCCACATATAACTTTTAATGCGGTCACAGAAAGCGAGCGTGAGTCGCGCGCATCGTGAACAGGACAAAAGGTGCATATACCAGAGCTGATATAGCACCTTATTGATGAGAGACAGGATGTGTAACCTGATAAAAATCATTTATTCTGCGGAAAATGTTTAACGGTAAATTTTATCGTCTCAGCAATACCCGCCTTGAAAATTCTTTTTTGAGCTCAACGCTGTATGGGGCGTTATAAAAGCTTACCTTCTGAAATTTCTCATCGAATTCCTTATTCAGATGTTTATTGACAGGAATTGAGCCAAAAACGTTATGGAGTTCGCTTTGCGTTTTTTCACTGATCAGCCAGTTGACAAACAGAGCAGATGCAGCGGGGTGTGCTGAATTTTTAGCTATTACTACAGCGTTGGCACCGGCAGGCATATCAAACCCGGGTACATAAAATTTTATGCGTGATGTCACTGCACCTGTTTTTTTAAGAGTCAGCAGGTGATCTTCCCACGCAGGTGCCAGAATAAGCTCGCCATCATTGATACGGGTAAGACTGTCTGCCTGCGATTTTGTGAGCGTGATTTTACTTTTATTTTTAATAAACCATTCCCATCCTTTATCCCACTGCTGGAGAACGGCCGGGTCTGCTTTATCAGCTAACTTATGCTCTCCCTGTCCGTGGAGTGTCAGTACTCTCTGTATAAAAGCTTCACCCGCCCCGCCATTTTGCGGATCATTGTATCCAAATAAATTTAGATTGTTGTCGATGAAGCCCTGAAGCTCCTCCAGAGTCTGAGGCAGTTTTTTGTCCTGCATTTGCAGCGGGTCATACGCAAACCCGGTCTGGCTTCCCCAGAATGCAAGGCCATATCCCAGGAAGTCGGTACCATTGACTTGACTATAGCCATTCTGGTATTCAGGAAGCCATGCTACTGGCGAAACGGTATGAGAGTTAAGGACAAGTGGCATCTGGCTCATCGTAAAGCCTACTACATCAAGCTTCCCGGTTTCTTTATTTTTTTCAGCAAGAATTTTATTCAGATTCCCGTCTATGGTCGATTCAGGAATGATTACTTTAATACCGTACTCATGTTCAAATTCTTTTACAAAATTTCGCCATTGTGGCTTGAGATACCAGACATTAAAGTTAACTGTCCCTTCGTTTTTTGCCTGGGAGACAACCTCGCTCCACGTCATTTCTGAAAGCTGCGCTCCCTTTGCCGCGGAAAAATAGAGACAAGTAACCGTTATAACGGTAGTTAAAGTTAAAAAGCGTTTCATATTAACCTCTTCATATTAATATTTGCCAGTTGCCTCAGCCGCATAATTATCCTTCAGCGCTCTTTCAATGATGATCATAAGGAAGATGTTAGGAATGATGAGTATCATTGATACAACTGCTGCGTCTGGTCTTACAAACGTGTATCCAAGGAAAGAATAAAGTATTGTCGGAATGGTAATAAAATCCGGTGAACCCAGTACATATGAAACGGAAAATTCCTCAAGACTCCTGACGAAACACAGTATCAGAGTAGCAAGAATGGCACTCTTCAGAAAAGGCAGATAAGCATTCCTGAATGTTGCCCACCTGTCCGAACCCAGATCGCGGCTGGCGTCAATCATCTCCTGCGGTACAGCCCGGAAACCGGCGGAAAGTATTCTTATTGCATAAGGCAGTGCGAGGACAGTATGTCCCGTAACGATGCTGATAAAAGGATTTTCGATATTGAGCTGAAAGATCATGGCGCTGAAAAATATGCCGATCAACATACCCGGCATAACGAGCGGGATCAGCGTCAGGATTTCAGCTATCCCTTTTCCTCTGAAAGGTATGCGTCCGAAAGCATAAGCAGTAGGAAGAGCCAGTAACAGACTCAGGGGAGCTACTGTTAACGCTATCGAATAACTGTTGAACATAGCGTCAGGAAGCGATGTCGTCTGCCACATATTTACCCATCTTGTGAAAGAGAGGCTGTCCGGAAATATGTCAGGGAAACTCCAGGGATGTGCAGGGTCAACCATCGACCATATTACCGCCATGCCCACGGGCAGCCCAAGCCATATAAAATTAGCAATGAGAAAAAAAGCTACCGAAACTCTCATGACTACACTGGTCTTTTCTGGACTGTTCACGTTCATTTCAGGTCGCCTTTGCATGTCATGAAAGGTGTTATCATTAACTTAACTGCTATACTGAATAAGAGTGAGGTTATCATGATGATCATGGCAATCACGGCAGC
>NZ_VHIZ01000021.1 GCF_006494375.1 Pantoea anthophila | reverse complement strand
CGCCGCCGGAGACGCCGTGGCCGAAGACGCACGGCCCGCAGACGGCGAAGGTGGTGGGGCCGAAGGGGGAGTCCATCTGGACGGACCGCTACGGGCGGGTGAAGGTGAAGTTTCACTGGGACCGTCTGGCGAAGGGTGACGACACCAGCTCCTGCTGGGTGCGCGTGTCGAGCGCGTGGGCGGGCCAGGGCTTCGGCGGGGTGCAGATCCCGCGCGTGAACGACGAGGTGGTGGTGGACTTCATCAACGGCGACCCGGACCGTCCGCTGATCATTGGTCGGGTGTACAACGAGGCGAGCATGCCGCCGTGGGCGCTGCCGGCGGCGGCGACGCAGATGGGTTTTCTGAGCCGGTCAAAGGACGGCACGGCGGACACCGCGAACGCGCTGAGGTTTGAGGACAAGGCGGGTGAGGAGCACCTCTGGATCCAGGCGCAGAAGAACATGGATACCCATGTTAAAAATGACGCCAGCCATTCAGTCGCTAATAATCACAGCCATTACGCAGGTGGCAATGAGCTTTACCGTGTCGAAACCAACCGTGTCCACGGTGTAAAAGGTGGCGAAGAGCAGCTGACCGGTAAGGGCAAACTCGATGCGGTAGTCGATACCTATGTAGTGGGATCGGGCACTCAACTTCGCCTGGAATGCGGAGAGAGCGCTATCGAACTTAACGCGAATGGCCAGATAAATATCGTCGGCAAGGGATTCAATATTTTCGTGCAGGGCGACGGGCATATCACCACATCCGGCGGCAAACTGAATCTGAACACAGATGGCGCTAAACCGGGCACAAGCGCCCCGGGTTCAGGTCATAAACAGAACATCAGCCAGGCCGTAGAAAACCTTTTCCCGCCGAAGTAGAACGGTGAAAAATGGGCTCATATTACTGGTGGAGATATTACTCAGATGGCTCCACCAGACGCTATGACCAGGAGGTTACCGAATTTTAAGATTATTTCAGGTAAATAAATGAATTTATTTATTAGATTGCTTTTTTTAGGTTTTTTTACATGTGGCTCATCAGGTATTGCTACAGCATCGGATACCCGGGCGTCTTATGCTCAATATAATAGCCTCAGTAGTGTTTCAACTATCTTCAACGATCAGAAAGTTATTTCCAGTTTAAAAACTGTTTTGGGTGATGATTACAGTGATTTTAGCCAGAATTTTGATGTTTTTGGCGAACCCCATAAAACAATGAATGGTGGGATATTCGTCGAGGGCTGGTTAAAAGATCTTTATCTGGTTCAGGCATCGGCTTTTGTGATACAGCCTGACGGTAAAGTCTATGCTGCATGGATTCTGCCTGAAGATAATAAAACACATTATGTGAGCAATGATCGTACAAATAGCAAAATGCAGGAAGACATTGCGAACTGGGCAAAACGTTTTGGTAAAGAACAGTTAATTATTCCCGATAAAGTCCAAAAAGAACTTCAAAATAGTAGTGAGAAGTTTTTCGAGACCGCAAAGTTCAGAATTAAAATAATGTCGCTCTGTGCTGAGGGTACGGAGTGTAATGATGTTAGTTACGAGGGAGTCAGGAAATCAGATGGGGCAATTGTCAGATTAAAAGGGAAAGCCACGAAAAGTGATTGTGGTCAAGCAACCTGTCCTGTACTGAGTTATAAATTCCGAAATCATGACGCGGTCTATATTATCAACAATGTGATTAGTAATCTTACTGTTGTTGTTAATAATAAGATTGTATTATCTGAAGACGGGAAGTGGGAGAGTAACCCCAAATAAACGTATTATCGCGTAGTGGTTGCTGACTTCTGCACCACTATTCGTGATTTTTATCCATCATTTTTCAGCAAGGCTGGACCCGATCATAGTCAGAATGTGTTGGTCAGTAAATGTGGTCAGGGTACGGTCGTTGACAGTGATAATCAGCACTGGTTAAATTATGATGCGGATGAAAGACATATCTCTTTTCAGCTGGATAGTAAAAATTCAGCCATATTATGATGACGCTCAATTCAAATGACTGAAAGTAACAATGCATGACATTTCATACAGGATAAAATTATATTTTATTATTTTGATATGGATGTTTTATCAGGCATGTCAGGGGGGATATGTTTAAATTTCTATTGTTGATTGCCTTTTTATGTCCTCCGGCACTATTTGCCAATGAGTTCTGCCACATTTTGAGCAACGAAGCTAACAATAGAGGTGTTCGTTTTGACAATACCGATAATGTCTATAAGGTCGGCGGAAAAGGCAGGTTGCACTTTTATTCTGCTCCCAATGAAAAATGTATAGAAAAAGACGTTTTTGTTGTTCCTGGTAATGAGTTATATGCTTATGTTGAATATGGAGAATATTACAGTGTAATGTATGTTTCTGATGACGGGAATCAGGTTGATGGCTGGGTTAAAAAAGACAGGCTGGTTGAAACAAAGTATGGTATTGCACCTGATTATGATGCCCAAAAATAGGCATTGCACTTTTTAACCGAAATGGTAATGAGAGTCACTGCATTATGGATGAAAA
>NZ_VHIZ01000001.1 GCF_006494375.1 Pantoea anthophila | reverse complement strand
AACATGAAGATATTTTGCCTAATAAACCTCATTTAAAAAAATTGTTCACTTTCAATATTATAAATATTCTCACCAGCCATCATAGAAATAAACAAAGTTAGTCACTTATTCCAAATTATATTCAATATTACAGGGCTATTAATATTCTCTATTTCATAAAATGAAATTAGTTTAGGGTAGAATAAATTTCAAATCAATTGACATTCATCCTATACGCCGCAGTGCTTTGTTTACTGTCTCGCTGTTCATTGACTGGCCCCGTTTTACTCTGTCCGGAAACACAAAAGGAGAGTGACCACTCAATGGCTTGAGCTGTTCGAGCACGGCAACAGCCTGCGGATAGAGAGGTACTTGATGTTCACGACGTTTTTTCATCCGCGCAGCCGGAATAACCCAGAGCTTATTATCCAGATTGATTTCACACCAAATTGCCCCCTGCGGCTTTACCAGGGCGTACCAGCGTCAGAAGCTGCCATTTCATCAATAATCGGGTCATCAGCGTGAGGTTGGTATTTTCAAAGCATTGCATCAACTCTGGCAAACGTTCCGGGCGAATGGTGGCCATATGCTGTTTTTTCGGTTTCTCAAATACTTTACCAATTGTTGAAGCCGGGTTCGGATCCAGTAAATCCGTATTGACAGCAAACACCATCACTTCATTGATACGCTGCGTCAGACGGCGCAGGGTTTCGTTTCCAGCGCACCGCGCGCGCGTACCGGCTCAAGGGCGGCAATCAGGGTTTGTGCTTTCAGTGCTGCAACCGGCATTTGTCCATTCACCGGAAAAACGTTCTTCTCCAGTGAGCGCCAGATATCACCGGCATGGACTTCGGAAATACCACTGGTCTTTTTGATGGCAAACCATTTTGTCGCCACGTTGATAAACAGACTGTCTGTAGCCTTCTGTTCCCGCTTTGCCTCTTCCAGTGCCAGTTTTTTCGGGTCGATCCCCTGAGCCAGCAGGCCGAGATATTCATCATGAAGAGTATGGGCAGCCGCCAGTGACATGGCCGGATAATAGCCGAGCGTGATATTGGTTCGGGCAGTGGAATTTGGACGCTAATAACGGAAACGCCAGATTTTTTCCCGGAAGCCCGGACTGAAAGCGTCAGTCCGTGACCATCCGGCAGGCCATAATCTTTATCAGCAGTTTTTGATTGTTGCACTGCGGTGGCGGAAAGCAGTCGGCGGGTAATGGTCATGGCTCATTCCTTCAGTTGTCGTCAGTATTGAGCGACGGGAATGACGTAATACCCTGTTCAACCACCATTTTTCAGCCATAAACTCAAAAATGGCCCACGAAATTATCTCTCTGGTCGCGTAGGCCATTTCGTGGGCCATTTTGCACCGGATACTCCGGTATACAGAGGGACAATTTCAGACAAAAAAAAACCATATCGCCTTGATAGCGATATGGTTTTTATTCATCCTAAGATGTATAAATACACCCCAAGAAAGATAATTGGCGGAACGGACGGGGCTCGAACCCGCGACCCCCTGCGTGACAGGCAGGTATTCTAACCAACTGAACTACCGCTCCGCGCTTTGTTCCCCGTCGAGAACGAGGCGCATAGTAATGGCAGGCCGTTGCGGCGTCAACGCTTTTTCCTGACGGCGCGATCGTTTGCCGTTTTTTTCAGCTCGCCGTTGATTTTATCCACAAATTTCCGTCATTCAGCCGCGCCACAGGCAGCTGCCGCCCTTTTTCATGACCAGATCCAGACGTGACTCATGGGCAACGATCTCCTCGTCGCTGGCCGTCACCACGCGCAGTGCCGAGGCGGGACGTACGATGCGCTGAATGCTCTCGCCCTGCGCCTGACGGGCGCTTTCACTTTCGGATAAAAACGACAGTGAGGTCTGCCCGCCGGTCATGGTCAGGAACACGTCCGCCAGGATCTCGGCATCGAGCAGTGCGCCGTGCAGCGTTCGCTTGCTGTTGTCTATCTCATAGCGCGAGCAGAGCGCATCCAGGCTGTTACGCTTGCCGGGAAACATGCGCCGCGCCAGCGCCAGGCTGTCGGTCACTTTGCAGAAGGTTTCGGTTTTCTCAATGCCGCGATTCAGCTTTGAGAACTCGTAATCCATAAAGCCGATATCGAACGGCGCGTTATGGATCACCAGCTCGGCGCCGCGGATATAGTCGAGAAACTCATCCGCAATCTCGCTGAACATCGGTTTGTCGGCAAGGAACTCATCTGCAATCCCGTGAACGCCGAAGGCTTCCGGATCGACCAGCCGATCGGGCTTCAGGTACATATGGAAATTGTTGCCGGTCAGGCGACGGTTAATCACCTCGACCGCACCAATCTCAATGATGCGGTGCCCCTCATAATGGACCCCGATCATGTTCATGCCGGTGGTTTCAGTATCGAGTACGATCTGGCGGTTATTTGCAGTGCTCATAAGACCCGTTTTATGTCAGACTTGACGTTTTTGAGAGGAAGTCTACCAGAGATGCGCAAACAGGTAGAAATATTCACCGATGGATCCTGTCTTGGAAATCCCGGTCCCGGCGGTTACGGGGCGATTTTACGTTATGGCCAGCATGAGAAAACCTTCAGCGCGGGCTATCGCCTCACCACCAATAACCGGATGGAACTGATGGCGGCCATTATTTCGCTTGAAGCGCTGACGCAGCCCTGCGATGTGGTGCTCAGTACCGACAGCCAGTATGTGCGTCAGGGAATTACCAGCTGGATCCACAACTGGAAAAAACGCGGCTGGAAAACCGCGGATAAAAAACCGGTGAAGAATGTCGACCTCTGGCAGCGTCTCGACCAGGCCCTCAGCACCCACAAGATTCAGTGGGAGTGGGTCAAAGGCCACGCGGGACATCCGGAGAATGAGCGCTGCGACGTGCTGGCCCGCAGCGCGGCGGAAAATCCCGCCTTTGAAGATATCGGTTACAAGAGCGAGTCCTGATCGTCTGCCTGCCGGAACTGGCGGGTAGCATTGACGGTCTGGCGGATCTGGCTGGGACTCATGCTCTTCTTCGCCCATGTCGGCAGCAGCGGGAAGGTGCGTTTACGTGCCACGACAATATTCAGGCACCCCAGCGCCGGTAAGTGGGCGCTGATCAGTTTTCCCCCCTGCCGATGCCACGGCACCACCTGAAACCGGGTGCGGTAAACCACCTCATAGTTCAGCAGGCTCAGCCAGTCGAGCAGACGCATCTGGCTGAACATCCGTCCGCTCCAGGGCGCCTTACGGCCTAACCCCGGAATCATTTTCGTGACCCCGAGCAGGCTGAAGGGATTGAAACCGCTGATGATCATCCAGCCGTCGTCAATGAGTACCCTGTCCACTTCCCGCAACACCCGATGCGGGTCCTGGCTCCAGGCCAGCGTATGCGCCAGCAGACAGGCATCAATCGACTTCGACTCAAAGGGAAGCTGCAGGGGGTCAGCCAGCACCTGTAACAGCTCGCCCTCGCTGCCAACATTGACCTGATGTGAAATAGCACAGTGTTCGGTGTTGATTTCTGCGCTGAGGTTGCCAAGCTTAAGCATATGAAAGCCATAAAGCTTTCCGAGGTAAGGCTGAAGCTGCTGGGTCAGCGCGTCGCGGAAATAGTCTCCCCACGGCATATCGCGCCACGATAGCGGAGCGTTCAGAATCTGGCGTGTTTTCGCGGGCTTCATGCTTTACGCTCTTCCTTATTCCTACGACCTGCTAGAGGTGATGATGAATCTTACCAGTATTCCTGCGTTGCAGGACAACTACATCTGGACGCTGAATAATGATGAAGGTCAGTGTCTGATTGTCGATCCCGGTGAAGCTCAGCCGGTATTAGAAAAAATGGCCTCTAACGGCTGGCAGCCGGTAGCGATTCTGTTAACTCACCACCACAACGACCATACGGGTGGGGTGAAAACACTGTGTGAGCATTTCCCGGCGCTCGAAGTTTACGGCCCGCAGGAAACGGTCGCCAAAGGAGCCAGAACGGTGGTCAGCGAGGGCGATCAGTTGACGGTGCTCGGCCTGACGTTCGAGGTGATTCATACCCCTGGTCACACTTTAGGACATATCTCATATTACAGCTCACCTTATCTTTTCTGTGGCGACACACTCTTTTCGGGTGGCTGCGGACGTCTTTTCGAAGGCACAGCAGAGCAGATGTATGAATCCTTTCAAAAGCTTAATCAGCTTCCGGAGGAAACGCTGGTCTGCTGCGCGCATGAATATACTTTATCTAACCTGAAGTTTGCTGCGGCTATTCTGCCCCATGACCCGCAAATAATGGCCGAATATCAGAAAATTAAGGACTTACGCGCCGAAAATGGCATTAGTCTGCCCACAAAACTGGGGCACGAACGGTCAATAAATTTATTTCTCCGCACGCAAGATATTGATTTGCAAAGGGCGTTAAACGTTAACGTGAATGATGAACCGGTATGGCACACATTTGCCGTTCTACGCGAGAAGAAAGACGCTTTTTGATTTTTCGGGTTGTGTTGTGAAAAGTCGTCACGTATAGTTGCTCGTCTTTTAAGCGAACTATTGACACACACATGAAGGCTAAAGCGATCTTACTCGCCTCAGTCTTGCTGGTAGGATGTCAGGCGTCGAGGAACGATGCCAATATCCCCGAACAGCATGCACAGAGCCTGTCTTCAGCTGGTCAAGGTGAAAATGGAAAGTACGGAGACGAGTTTTTGTCGCCGCGATGGCAGGAAGATGGAACTGGCCTCGCAGCAGACGCAGATCTCTGGAGTTTCATTAGTGACGAGTTGAAGATGGGGATTCCGGAAAACCCGGCAATCCGCGAACAAAAAAGTAAATTTTTAAAAAATAAGAGCTATCTCCACGATGTAACATTACGGGCAGAGCCGTACATGTACTGGATAGTCGAGCAGATACAGAAACGTAAAATGCCGATGGAACTGGTACTGCTACCCATAGTGGAGAGCGCTTTTGACCCTCGCGCAACCTCATCCGCCAATGCCGCTGGTATCTGGCAGATAGTTGCCTCAACGGGTCGAAATTATGGACTGAAACAGAACCAGTATTACGATGGGCGACGGGATGTTGTCGCATCCACACGGGTTGCGCTGGATATGATGCAGCGTCTCAACACCATGTTTGACGGTGACTGGTTATTAACCATTGCCGCTTACAACAGTGGTGAAGGACGTGTACTCAAAGCGATAAAACAGAATAAGGCGCGCGGTAAGCCGACTGACTTCTGGCACTTATCGCTGCCACGCGAAACCACGGTGTATGTGCCGAAAATGTTAGCTCTGAGTGAACTGCTCAAACATAACAAGCGTTACGGTATCAAACTGCCGACACCCAACGAAAGTCGTGCACTGGCACGGGTGGAAGTGGGTCAGCAGATACAGCTGACGCAGGCTGCCGAAATGGCAGGTATGTCGCTCACGAAACTGAAGAGCTTCAATACCGGCTACAAAGGCGGTGCAACCGCGCCAAACGGCCCGCACTATATTATGGTGCCGAAGTCGAACGTCGCCAGACTGCGTAACTCACTGGCGTCCGGTGACATCGCAGCCGTACAGCCAACTCAGCTTGCGAAAGCGAGCGCGAGCGGCGGGTACAAGGTGCGACGGGGTGATACGCTCTCGGGTATCGCCGCGAAGCTTGGCGTTAGCGTCTCCACACTGAAGCAGGATAATAATCTGCGCGGTGCCGATATCCGACCGGGTCAGACGCTGACTATCGGTTCGAATGGCACCCGACTGGCTGATAACGGCAACAGCATCACCTATCGTGTTCGTAAGGGTGATTCTCTTGACAGTATTGCACGGCATCACGGCGTCAATATCAAAGACGTGATGCGCTGGAACAGTGTGCTGGACAGCGCGAAAGATATTCAACCCGGCGATAATTTAACGCTGTTTGTGAATAATAACGCGACACCTGATACCTGATACGTTGAAAAGGCTGACAATTGTCAGCCTTTTTCTTTTATTCATCCGCAGCCCTCTGCGCTGTACCCTCGCTTTACTCTTTTCTGTCTGCTTCGGACTCCCGTCCTGAACTGAACTCCACCAGTAGAGGATTATGGTCGGAAGCCCGCGTCACCAGCACTGAGGCCTCACTCACCCTGAGATCGCGATAAAAGACAAAATCCAGCGGGCGACCAAACGCTTTACGGCGGTGGTCGGCAGTGAACATCACCTCTTCCAGCTTCATGCGCTGGGCAAAGCGGTAGAGCGCGTTAATGCGCTGACGGCTCCAGGCATTAAAGTCCCCGGCCATGATCACAGGACCGCGATGATGCATAATCTGCTCCCCTATCGGGCCCAGCTGTTTGCTGTAGACGTCGACGCCCAGGCTGAAGTTAACGGCGTGGATATTCACGACCATCAGCATTTCACCGGTGGGCAGAGGATAGGCCGTGACCAGCGCCGATTTAGCCAGCCTCAGCAGCGGCTCACGCTCACGCAGCGGGCAACAGTAGACCGGATGGGCAGAAGCGAGCGTCATCACGCCAGAGGGGTGCTGAGGCAGCACAAAGGCGGGAACCTGATCGGCAGCCAGATAATTACTCGTCGCAAACCGTACCAGCTCCGGCGTTGTCTGCGCCTCCTGAAGTAAAACCAGGTGCGCGTCCTTACCAAACCCCTCCAGCACCGACATCCAGTCTGCACGCTGCTGCTTGAAGATGTTCCACACCAGAACCTTAAGATTCGGATGCGCGGGCAAGGGAGCGCCGGGTGGCAGTGCCTGACCGAGATGGAGCATCGCACCCGGTGGAAAGATCTGTTCCACAGGTTGTCCCGCCACATATCGCATTGCATAAGTTTTTTTGCGCACTTTCCCGCCTGGCTGATGATTCAAAAACAGATAACACCTGTCTGTTATAGGGATTTTAGACCGGGGTTTCAATGGATGCAGGTCAATGTCAGAATTCAGCACCCTTTTCCAGAATAAAACAGCGCCTTTGCAGACGTTGAACAAAACGCGGGGAGGCATGATTCGTGCGGTCATTGCTGACCAGACTTCTATACTGGAACCACAGCACTATTGGCCACCGCGTCGCGCCATCGCCACGTCCGTGCAGGGAGGTTAAATGAAGGCATCTTCTGACGAACTGAAAGTGTTTGTCAGCGTAGTAGAAAGCGGAAGTTTCAGTCGCGCTGCTGAACAGCTGCAGATGGCGAACTCAGCCGTCAGCAGAACGATTAAAAAGCTGGAGAACAAGCTGGGGATTGCCCTGCTCACCCGCACCACCCGGCAGCTGGCACTGACGCAGGAGGGAGAGCGTTATTTTCGTCATGTTCAGCGCTTTTTGCAGGAGATGACGACGGCGGAGAGCGACCTGATTGAGAGCCTGCAGGAGCCAAAAGGCCTTTTGCGCGTTGATGCCGCGACGCCGGTAATTCTGCATTTGCTGATGCCGATGATAAAGCCTTTCCGTGCCCGCTATCCAGGGGTGAGGCTTTCGTTAATCTCCTCGGAAAGTTTTATCAATCTCATCGAGCGAAAAGTGGATATCGCTATCCGCGCCGGTAATCTGACTGACTCTACCCTGCGCGCCCGTCTGCTGTTTAACAGCTTTCGTAAACTGGTTGCGTCGCCCGCCTATCTTCGGGAGCATGGCGTGCCGCACACCGTGGCTGAGCTTGATCGTCATCACTGCCTGGGCTTTGAGGACTCGCCCCGGCTTAATCGCTGGCCCGTCGCCCGTGACAGCGGTGAGCTCTATGATATCGACTGGGCTTTATCCTCTAACAGCGGAGAGACGATTAAACAGCTCTGTCTCACGGGTAATGGTATCGCCTGTCTGTCGGAATATATGATCGATCGTGAAATTGCCGAGGGAACGCTGGTTGAAGTGCTGGCAGACCAGCGCCTGCCGGTCGAGATGCCGTTCAATGCGGTTTATTACAGTGATACTGGCGTCAGCCAGCGTGTGCGCGCCTTTATTGACTTCCTCAGCGAGTGGAGTGCTGAACAACCGTGGCGCATCTGATATGCGCCCAGGTCCGGTGAGGATGCCTGCGTTCAGGGAGGGCTTTCAGGGCAGTATTTGCTGCAATGGAAAAAGCCCTGACCGTTAAGTCAGGGCTTTCCAATTAAGTGGCGGAACGGACGGGGCTCGAACCCGCGACCCCCTGCGTGACAGGCAGGTATTCTAACCAACTGAACTACCGCTCCACCGGTTCTTTCACAGCTGTCAGCAGATGGCTGAAAGCTGTTTGTTCCTGTTGTTTTCCTTGTCAGGGGAAAAGGAACTAATTTGATGCCTGGCAGTTCCCTACTCTCGCATGGGGAGGCCCCACACTACCATCGGCGCTACGGCGTTTCACTTCTGAGTTCGGCATGGGGTCAGGTGGGACCACCGCGCTAAAGCCGCCAGG